>CBFHTT010000037.1:0-82231 GCA_965658675.1 Limisphaerales bacterium | reverse complement strand
TGGCCATAGGTGCGCATACAGAGGGCTCCACCATCCTTGTGCCCCAACCAACGGCTGACCGTCGGAATATCCACCCCTGACTCGATACACGTGGTGGCAAAGAAGTGCCTGAAGTCATGGTGACTAAACCGAGGAAACTCCAATCGTCTGCAAGCAGTCTGAATACATTTTTTTGCGTCTGCGATCGCATGAATCGCATCGTCTTCATTCGCTACCCCTTTTTCAGTCTCCATCCGTTTCAGAAGCTCAATCAAACTTGAGGTCATCGGAACTACACGTGTTTCTCCATTCTTTGTCCCTTCTTCTCCACCGCGAACCGTCAATGTCTCCTTCTCAAAATCGATATCCCTCCAATAGACATGCCGCGCCTCATTGATGCGACAACCCGAGTAAGCCAAGAATTCCACCATATCAGCTCCAGGCTTGGCCTTTTGTTGACTATCGCTTCGGCCATCCGAATGCCTTATCGCCTCAACAAGCCTCCGAAACTGATCTCGTGTCGGAATGGTCATTTCCTTCTTCTCCTGTTTCTTCCTTCCTATCTGGGCAGCCGGATTTCCAAGGATGATGCCTTGAGCAATCGCATGATCGAAGATCATTTTCATTACCCCCAATTCCTGGGCAAATGAAGAAGCTGATATCACCCCGCCTCTCCCCAAAAGCCACTTCTCACAGTGGCTGGCAGTAACCTTTCTCAGAGGGACATCTCCAAAGAATTTGCAAACATTGGTCAAACAGGTTCTTCTTCGGGTTATTGTAGCACTCTTCAAGGAGTGCTCCGTCATTGAAAGCCATCTTTCCCCAAATTCCCTAAATGGCATAGAGCCTGAAGAATGGTCTTTCAGGCTCTCAACCTGAGATTTCAGGTCATTTAGGCGTCGTTTCGCGAGGTCGCGATCAGTAGTTCTCAAAGATCGTCGAAATTGCTTGCCCCCCTTCTTGATCAGTCCGTAATATCCACCTGTCGTTCGCAAGCGGTAGAGGTTCTCTCCCACTTTGACAAACCTTGCGGAGTCTCCCTTTTCTGGTGATTTTGATGATCTGGAAGTCATGAAATCAACATAGGGTGACAAAACTGGGTTACAAGAGAGAAAATCGACAGATTTTCAACCTTGCTTAAGTCATTGAATTGCAACGATTTGTGCCAGAGTAGCTCAGTGGTAGAGCAGAGGACTCATAAGCCTTTGGTCGCAGGTTCAAATCCCGCCTCTGGCACCATTTCTTTCCCTCCCCCCAATCCTTTCCGATTGCCGACTTGGGCTTCTGGCTCTACTTATCGGTCATGTCCCATGTATCACGATTGAGCCGACGCGTCTTGGCGCTGTGCTTCCTGACAGTTGCACTGTGTTCTCAAGGAAAGTCTGCCAAGGATTACAACGTCCTTTTCATCATCTCGGATGATCTGACCCTCACTGCCCTGTCCTGCTACGGTAACAAGGTATGCCAGACGCCGAACATTGATCGATTGGCGGCTCGTGGCACGCGCTTTACCCGGGCCTATTGTCAGGGGACTTATTGTGGGCCGTCGCGGGCGTCTTTCATGTCGGGCTTTTATCCGCATGCCACGGGTATGCTGGGTTACAAGAGTCCGCGGGCATCTATTGGAGATCTGCCTACGTGGTCACAGCATTTCAAGAACAACGGATGGCACTCAGCACGCGTGAGCAAGATCTATCACATGGGCGTGCCTGGGGGGATCGAGAAGGGTGACGACGGCGCGGATGATGCCCTCTCATGGAATGAACGATTCAACAGCCAGGGACCAGAGTGGAAGGCTCCCGGTGATGGTGAAACGCTGGAGGGTAATCCAGATGGCAAGCGCCCGGTGGTGGGAGGGAATACCTTTGTGGTTGTAGAGGCAGATGGTGATGATTTGGTGCATTCAGACGGCAAGACAGCAAAGAAGGCCGTGGAAATGATTCATCAATACAAGGATCGTAAGTTCTGGTTGGGCGTGGGCTTTGTGCGTCCTCACGTGCCCTTTGTGGCACCGCGTAAGTATTACGAACCATACGACTATGACTCGATGGAGCTGCCGCCCAAGATTGACGGGGACTGGGATGACATTCCAAAGGCAGGCATCAACTACAAGACGAGCAAGAACATGAAGATGGACCTGCGCAAGCAACGTAAGGCCGTAGGTGGCTACTACGCATCGGTGGCTTACATGGATGCTCAGGTGGGCAAGGTATTGGACGCCTTGGATGCAGCGGAATTAACGGAGGAGACAATCATCATTTTCACCAGTGATCACGGATACCATCTGGGCGAACATGATTTCTGGGCCAAGGTCAGTCTGCGCGATGAATCCGCACAGGTGCCGCTGATCGTGAGCGTGCCGGGACAGAAACCGGCTGTGAGTCATTCGTTGGTGGAGTTACTGGATCTGTATCCCACCACCGCGCGCCTATGCGGGTTGGGCGTGCCCAAGCACGTTCAGGGAAAAGACATTTCAGGTATGATCAGCAATCCAGCGTTGGAGGTTCACGATACGGCCTTCAGCGTGGCTCCCATGCGTAAGGGCTTTTTGCTCCGGCAGGATGACTGGGCTTACATTCAGTATGGTGAGGACGCGAAGAATGGCATCGAGCTGTTTGACATGCGTAAAGACCCCAAGCAGTACACAAATCTTGCTGATTCTCCTGAACACGCAAGCCGTGTAAGTGCCTTCAGAAAGCAACTGACCACAAAGCTGAAGACAATCAGGGATAATCCTACTTACCAGGCCAGGAATCGCTGACAACAAAGACGCGACGGGCCTCCATCATCGAATCCTCTTCCTGTTTCATACAGGCGATCAGGCGTGGAGTATCTGATCCCTTGAAATGCTTCTTGAGGCGATCAATGGAGTCATCCACCGACAGATCATGTTCTGACGTTTCCCCCTGCTCCAGTGAAAGCCAATGAGGCTTGCGCACCAATCGGCAGTGCTTCTCTGGAAACCAGCCTGACCAGCCATCCAACTGGGAAGCAAATATCCAATGCGCCTTGCTGTGATCAGGGTTCATGTCCTGTGGGATTTCATCCGGCTCCATGTCCAATGGATGGTAGAAGATTCGCCCCTTCACCCACGCCCACTTCCTGAGAGGCTCTTCGTAGAGTCCGTCACTCATGGGGAGTTGATGTTCTCGCAGACGTTTCACCTTCCGCTCAAAGTTATCGGTAGAATTGGGACCTATGAAATGACTACCTGAGGAGTGTTCCTTTGCAAAATGAAGATAGAACTTCACTGCGGTTTCAAGGTGGTGGAGTTGCCCTGAGGCATCGCGGAAAATGAAATCGAGTTCTCCCCGGGTCACACCATCGCGAATGATCTGCTTCCCCTGATCCACGAGTTCATAGCCACACACTTCTTTGAGCCAGAAATGAACAAGGCTCTCAAAGTAGTATCCCACCCGCGGGTAGTGAGACTCCGTTCCTGAAGCTGGAGAAAGAAACTCCTGAAGCTGATCTTCTCCTCTCAGCTGTTCGATCAAGTCGGCTCGCACCAACGATTCAAACCCGGTCTCCACACGAATGAGCGATGGACACTCAACAGTCCATTTCAGATCCCTCATCGCACGAGACTCAGACACGCGCCAAGTGTGGGCCGAGCAAAGACAAGGAGCGAGTCAGAACAGCCTGCACGCGTTGAGCGCGCTGGGCTCGGGAGGAGGGTTTCTGATCTTGGGCTATTTAAACTTTCGGCCCTACAGGCCTCTACCAACAGGTAAGCGAGACCTCAAAATCTGTCCCAATCGCACTCCATCGGTATTAAAGTGAGGTGGTCATAGATACGCCTCTACATCGTTCGCATACCCCGTTGGGCTCAGGGAAATCTGCAGCTATAATATTCCTGTCAGTCCCGCCGAGGCGGGATTCCTGCCCTTCTTCCGTGTCTTCCAAGTAGCTAGGGTCTCCAACTTATCTTCCGTTTACGCGACCTGGCGGGCGGCGTTGGTCTTTGAAGGCTGTTCGGAATTCTCGGGCTTCGGTGATCATTCTTTCGACCACTTTCGGAAACTGCTCCATGCGATCGAACTTCTCCGAAGGGTCTTCTCCCAAGTCGTAGAGTTCCTTTGGATGCACCCTGCCTTGTTTGTCGGTTCGCACAATGAGTTTCCACTGCTGGTCGCGGATGCCTCTGTAGTTGGCCGCGCCTCCAGGACGTGTTCCTGCGAAATAGTGAAAGTAGTCGCGTGGGGCTTGAGTGGTTTCTCCCTTCAACAGCGGCAACAGACTTCTGCCATCAAGTATGCGATCTGTGGGCAACTTGGCACCGGCGGCATCTGCAAAGGTTGGTAGCAAATCCATGTTTCCAGAGATTGCATCGGAGCGTCGGTTTGGAGGAATCGTTCCCGGCCAGCGAACAATGGCCGGCACACGCATACCACCTTCCCATGTGGATGACTTACCGTCGCGAAAAGGACCCGCTGAACCACCATCCACTCCATAGCCAAGCCATGGTCCATTGTCGGATGTGTAGACAACGATGGTGTCCTCATCGAGGTCGAGTGCTTCGAGCTTCTTCATGATTTCTCCGCAGCTCCAATCGATCTCCATGATGACATCACCATATAAGCCTCGAGCGGACTTGCCTTTAAACTTATCACTCACAAACAAAGGTACGTGAGGCATGGCATGGGCAAGGTAAAGAAAGAAAGGTTGTTCCTTGTTGGTTTCGATGAATCTCAACGCCTCCTCTGTATAGCGGGTCGTCAATCTGGTCTGATCTGGATTGAGTTCGATCACTTCTTCATTCCGCATGAGTGGAAGCGGCTCGGGAAACCCTCCGCCCTTGGGATAGTAACTCCCCTGACCTGCATAGCCCGTGTAGGCGGCGCGTTCGCGCATCTGCTTCATCAGATCATCCTCTTTCTCCCGTGGAGCCATCTTCGGATGATATGGCCACATGTCGTTTGAGAACGGGATCCCGAAAAAGGAATCGAAGCCCTGATACGTCGGCAGCAAGGGAGCAGCATCTCCCAAATGCCACTTACCAATGTGCATGGTGGAGTAGTCAACGGACTTGGCGACTTCTGCAATCGTGATCTCATCGGGATGGAGTCCAAAAGGAGATCCAGGCCCAGGATTAAATGAATGCCCGGCCCGCGCGTGATAGCTTCCGGTCATCAATTGTGCCCGTGATGGTCCACAAAACGGAGCGGCATAGAAACTGGTGAAACGCATTCCCTCGCGGGCCATCTGGTCGATATTGGGCGTCTCAATATTCGGCGAACCGTAACATCCAAGATCGCCCCATCCTTGATCATCAGTGAAGATGATAATCATGTTCGGTTTGGAGGCGGCTGAAGCCCATTGCGCAGGCAGACTGAATGAAAGAATCAGGAGCAAAATCTTCTTCATGTTTCTCATAACGATTGGAGCGATAGGACAGATTCGCCAGATCCTACGAATCTTCAAGCATGCACGGAATAAATTCACTTCCCGTGATTCCAACCAATTCATTTTAGGGGGAATTCCACTTGGAAAGTGGAAAAAATCCCTTTCCCGATTTGATAAACAGACGATGTCCGTTAAATTCGCGCCGCAAATACAAGAGAAGAACATGTCCAACAACTTGACCGAATTCCCCCCGTTCAGCCTTACACGGCTGATGACAACTGTTTTTGAGCCTACACAAGGTTGTAAGCTTTGCATCCTCATCGATCTCGAGAATCCAGAAGACATCAAAGGCTTCGACTTTCTCACCCAGCCAGATCTCACCATCCAACGTCACGCCTATGAGAAATTCTATGAAGGTTTCAAGAATGGCGCCCTTGGAGAGTTGGGCATGACTGGCGGTGAAATCTTCTCCTACAAGGTGACCGGTGGCAGCAACCTGGATCTACCCGACGAGGCATTTACTCCAGATGGCACACAAATCAGCCTAGAGAAGGATGTTTACCCGAACTACGACATCATCCTCGCCATTACCACCTTTTCAGCCACAGCGCCTTTGACCGCTCACGCCAAGAAGATTGGTTTCCGTGGCGCCACACTGCACGGCATGAACGACATCATTCTCAGCAGTGGATTGTCCGTGGATTACAACGATGTCTCTGCAGAAGCGGAGAAACTTCGTCTGGCCATGTCCACGGCGGATTCGTTCGAGATCGATTTCGAAGTGCTCGATGGCAAATACACGCTCAAGCTCATCACCAATGGGCAGGACGCACAGAAGAGCCATGGACTTTGTCACGGCACTAAGCCAGATGTCGCCAACCTTCCTGCCGGTGAAGTCTACTTTGTTCCTGAAGGTGCTGAAGGTCAGTTTCCGATGAAGTATTCGGACGGCACGCTTGGTATTATGGAGGTCGCTGAAGGTCGCATCCAGAAAGCCACCTTCCTCCAAGGCGATCAGGCAACTGTCGATGCACACAACGCAAAACTCTCTGATGATCCTGTCACAGGTGACCTCGGCGAACTGGGATTTGGCACACAGCTACTCCCCGTCTCTGGGCGCGACATTCAGGATGAAAAAATTCGCGGCACCATGCATGTGGCCACAGGACGCAGTGATCATCTCGGTGGTCATCTGACACCAGACCTGTTCAACAAACATCAGAACGCCACACACGACGACATCCTCTTCTCACCAAGCAAGACACCTGAGATCAACGTGCCTCAGGTGCGCCGTTTCAAAGATGGTGAATCCATCGTCGTGATTGAGAACTTCGAGATCACCGACTACCTGCAAAAAGCTCTGGACGCATGAGCTTTTACGAGTCGGACAAGGCGCTTTCCGAATACCTGCTGTTTCACTACGGCAGTCCGGAAGATGTCCTTCCTCACGAGTTTGGCCCCACCACCGCACTGGATTATCCGGTGCGGTGCGTGCGCCACAATCTCACAACAGAGGATATCCCTGAAAATGCCAAGGCGCTCGATCTCGGTTGCGCGGTTGGCAGATCCACATTTGAACTGGCGGCGCTTTGCCAATCGGTCATTGGTATCGACTACTCGCAACGCTTCATCGATGCCGCCAACGACCTGAAGGCAAATGGCAGTCTGCCCTACGAGTTTCTAGAGGAAGGCAAGGTCACCAAATCGGCAACCGCCTCCCTATCAGATCAGATCGATGTCTCACGCGTCACGTTCGAACAAGGAGACGCGATGGACCTGAGGAAAGACCTTGGGTCATTCGACATCGTCCTTGCCGCCAATCTGCTTTGTCGGCTGACTGAACCACTGAAGCTCCTGAACCGTCTACCTGAACTGGTCAATCCCGGTGGGACACTGATCCTTTGCACGCCCTGCACCTGGTTGGAGGAATTTACCCCCAGCGCCAATTGGCTCGGTGGGCTTCCCGATGGCCCCAAGAGCACCTTGGAAGGTTTGAGCGAACAACTGAGCGCCAATTTTGAGCTCAAGAGCACTCGTGACATGCCATTTCTCATCCGTGAGCACGCCCGCAAATACCAGTGGAGTGTGGCCCTCGCCAGCGTCTGGAAGCGCAAATAATTGGATTTTCCTGAAAAATCCCCTTTCAAATCTGGCCCTAGAGAAAGAATCTCTTCCGAATGATCCAAACGGATAAGGAACTTGCACAATGGCTGGCGAGGCTCAAAGACGCCTCATGGATCGCCATGGATACGGAGGCAGACAGCCTCCACGCCTATCCGGAAAAGATCTGTCTTCTTCAATTCAGCCTCCCTTCAGGCGACACCCTCATTGATCCACTAGCCGGTGTAGATCTGGACCCATTGTGGGCTGCGCTCGAATCACGGACCATGATCCTGCACGGTGCAGACTACGATCTGCGCCTGATGAAACGCATTTACCAGTTCATTCCCCATGCCATTTTCGACACCATGCTTGGAGCCTCCATGCTGGGATACAAACAGCTGGGGCTGGGCAATCTCGTCGAAGCCAAATTGGGCAAAACCCTTGAAAAATCTTCGCAGAAAGCCAATTGGGCCCGACGTCCGTTGACGGAGAAGATGGTCGCCTACGCGATGAATGACACCCGCTACCTACAGCCACTTGCACACGAGTTGGCCAGTGAGCTGGATATCAAAGGACGTCTTGAATGGCATGAGCAATGGTGCAACAAGCTCATCAATGACTGCACTAACACCCCGCCGCCTGATCCAGATTCACTTTGGAGGATCAAAGGCTCCAGCAAGCTCAGTGAGCGCGCATTGGCCGTTCTCAAGCATGTTTGGCAATGGCGTGAAAAGCAGGCCATCCAGGCAAATCGCCCGCTCTTTTTCATCCTGAAGCACGACACGCTCCTCAAAGTCTCCAGCGCAGCTGCTGAGGGCAAGGAGTGCGAACATCTCCTCCCAAGGAAATGGCCACAGCACCGCAAGGATGAATTCATGGTAGAAGTCCAGAAGGGGCTCGATGTTCCAGACGACCAGCTTCCAACGCACCCGCCCAAGGTGCGGCATGCCCGCCCGACCAAAGAGGAATTGGACCGCTTTGAGATCCTTCAAAAGCACCGCGATGGTGTCGCAGCCCAGCTGGAGATTGATCCCACCATCATCGCCAGCAAAGCCATCCTCATTTCACTGGCCAACGACTGGAAGCGAGCAAGTGAGAAGATCATGCCATGGCAAGTGGATATCATGGCGCCCATCCTCAAGGGGCTCTGATACCGTTGGCAGCGGAGACTCCCCGCCTCGATAGACCGCATTCTCACAGGAAAAGACTGAGGTCACCCATGGACAAACTCCGGGTTTCTGTTTAGAACGTCCGCATCCCTATGAATACGGCTCGTTTTCTCTCTCTTGCAGCAGCTGCCTCTTTGGCGGCATTCACTCTAGGATGTGGTCCCGGCGGTGGTGACACCAGCTCTGGTGGTGGTTCATATCCAGACGACTCCAGCAGCGCCAAAAAGCCCAAGGTGGCCTTTATCAGTAATGGCGTCGCATCCTTCTGGACGATTGCCGCAAAGGGCGTTGAAGCCGGTGGACAGCAGTTCAATGCAGATGTGGAGGTCATCATGCCTCAGGATCTGGCAGACCAGAAACAGAAGGTGGAGGATCTTCTCATCCGTGGATTTGAAGGCATGGCCATCAGCCCTATTGATCCAGCCAACCAGACCGATCTTCTCAACAAGGCTGCCGAGCGTTGCAAGTTGATCACACAAGACTCTGACGCCCCGGAATCCAACCGCCTTTGCTACATCGGCATGGATAACTACAAGGCCGGACGCATGTGCGGTGAGTTGGTCAAGGAAGCGCTTCCCAATGGCGGCACCATCATGATTCTTGTCGGCCGTATGGAGCAGGACAATGCGAAGCGTCGTCGTCAGGGAGTCATCGATGAAGTTCTGGGCCGCGACTACAACCCAAGCAATTTCGATCCACCAAACGCAGTCCTCAAGAACGACAAATATCAGATCCTCGGCACACTGACCGATCAGTTCGATCGTGCACGCGCCAAAGGCAATGCTGAGGACACACTCGCCAAGTATCCTGACATCGGGTGCATGGTTGGACTCTTCGCCTACAACCCTCCTGCTGCAGTCGAGGCTCTGAAGGCAGCCGGCAAACTGGGTCAGGTCCAGATCGTCGCATTCGATGAAGATGACGCCACGCTCCAAGGCATCCAGGATGGTCATGTTCACGGAACAGTCGTTCAGAATCCATACGAGTACGGACGCAAGTCTGTTGAAGTGCTCGTGGAACTCACCAAGGAAAACAACAGCGTGATTCCAGAAGGTGGCTTCATCGACATCCCAGCCCGTCAGATCCGCAAGGACAACGTCGTTGAATTCTGGGACGACCTGAAGACCAAGGTTGGCGAAGGCTGATCCTCATACCTCTTTTTCTCAAACCCAGCGGTTCTGAAACGGCCGCTGGGTTTATCCGTTTCTCCACCCTGCTTTTTTGCCCTAAATGACCGACTCCAAGCCACTCCTGGAAGCACGAGGTATCGTGAAATCCTTCCCCGGTGTCCGTGCATTGAGAGGCGTGAGCATGAAGCTTCACAAGAGTGAAGTGCTTTCCATCATCGGCGAAAACGGTGCAGGAAAAAGCACATTGATGAAGGTGCTTGCCGGCGTCCACAAGCAGGACGAGGGACAATTGCTTGTGGATGGAGAAGAGTTCGAGATCCAACGTTTTCAAGATGCCCAGGCAAAGGGCATCTCACTCATTCATCAGGAGTTGAATCTGGCCGCCAATCTCACCATTGGTGCCAATATCTTTCTCGGAAGAGAGCCTCTCAAATACGGGTTGATCGACGACGCCAAGATTCGAAAGGACGCGGTCAAATACCTTGAAGCGGTGGGACTCGATGCATCACCAGACATGCTGGTGGGCGAACTCCCTATCGGTAAGCAGCAACTGGTCGAGATCGCCAAGGCCCTTTCCACCAACGCCAGAGTGCTCATCATGGATGAGCCTACCTCCAGTCTCTCCACGCATGAGACCAAGCGCCTCTTTGAGGTGATCAAGGACCTGCGTTCCAAAGGTGTGAGCGTGATCTACATTTCTCATCGCTTGGGAGAAGTGAAGGAGCTTTCAGACCGCGTCACCGTCCTGCGGGATGGAGAGAACGCTGGCGATCTGGATGTGGCTGATATCAATCACGACGCCATGGTCCGCTTGATGGTGGGTCGCGATGTTTCACAATTCTACCAACGCAATGCCCATGAGCCAGGCGATGTCGCGCTTGAGGTAAAGAATCTCCGCACTCCTGCCAACCCGGCTCATTTGATCAATTTCAGTATTCGCTCTGGTGAGATCGTAGGCGTCGCGGGATTGGTGGGAGCCGGCCGCACAGAGATGTTGCAGTCGCTCTTTGGCATTGCCCCGCCTCTGGAGGGCTCCATCGAAGTCAAAGGAACCTCCACCAAGATCAGTAGTCCCATCGAGGCTATCAGCTCCGGCATCATGCTTGCGCCTGAAGACCGCAAACAACAGGGCGTGGTTCTTGAGATGTCCGTGCGTGAAAATATGAGCATGGCATCCCTCGGGCGCGATCAGAAAAAGGGATTTCTAAATCGGAGTAAGGAAAATGAAATCACCGAGGAAATGACCCAAAAAATGAGGGTCAAGACTCCGGGACCTGAGCAGCTGGTTCAGTTCTTGTCTGGAGGCAACCAACAGAAGGTCGTGCTCGGCAAATGGCTGACCATGGAGCCGGACATCCTGCTCCTTGATGAACCCACACGTGGCATCGACATCGGAGCAAAGGAAGAGATTTATCAATTGATGGAGGAACTGGCAGAACGCGGCGTGGCCATTCTGTTTGTCTCCAGCGAAATGGAGGAAATCCTCGGTATGTCAGACCGCACACTGGTCATGCATGAGGGACGTCTCACCGGCGAACTCCAACGAAATGAACTTAGCGAAGAGGCCGTCATGCGCCTCGCCACCGGAATTACCAACTGATGAAAAAGATTCTCGGCATTCTGATCCTGTTGATCGTGGTCTGCACCATGACCGCCCTGCTCAACAATAATTTCCTCTCCGCCTACAACATTGAGAACCTGATCCGGAGAACCTCCCTCTTCGGTATCATCAGTATCGGTGTGGCCTTCGTCATCATCACCAGCGGCATTGACCTGTCCATCGGTTCCGTGATCTGTCTTGTTGGTTGCGGCCTGCCTTTCCTTGCCATCGAACATGAATGGTCGCTCTGGCTGGCCATCCCTACGATCCTTGCCGTTTCTGTTCTAGTCGGGCTCGTTCATGGATCGTTGATCACCAAGTTGAAGCTCCAACCCTTTGTCGTGACCCTTTGCGGTTTGCTGGTCTATCGCGGTCTGACACGTGGATATACGGAGGATCAGATTCAAGGATTTGGAAACGAATTTACCAAGCTCCGCTGGTGGGCCAATGGAGGCATTTCCATTCCGGGCATTGAGAGTTTTAAGCTACCTGCCCCTTGCCTGATTCTCATATTCGTCGCCGTTGCAGCAGCCATCTTCCTGAACAAGACCATCTATGGTCGCTACCTCATGGCGCTCGGACGTAATGAAGAGGCAGCTCGCTACAGTGGTATCAACACAGACCGGATGATCATCCTTGCTTATGTCATCTGCGCCACGCTCTCAGGTCTCGGAGGCATGCTGTTTGTGATGGATATCAATTCAGCTCAGCCTAGTGACTTTGGTAACTTCTATGAGCTCTACGCCATTGCAGCCGCAGTGCTGGGAGGCTGTAGTCTCAGAGGCGGCACTGGAACGATTATCGGTGTCGTTATTGGTGCCGCTCTGATGCAGGTCCTGCGCAACATGATCATCCTTGTGGATTGGATCCCCACCCACATCGAATACGCCATCATCGGCGGTGTCATTCTCGCCGGTGTCAGTGCCGACGAAATCATCAAACGCATTGCCTCCAAACGCCGCGCCGCAGCAGAAGCGGCAAGGGCCATGGCTGGAGAGTAAGCCAACTTTCCCGATGTGGGCTCATCCCTCCCATCGGAAACCGATCAATCAGAGTGGTAATCCCGCTGAGCGGGACCGCCACCAAAGACTTATACGTATCTCCAAATGAATTACGATCACTGCCCCATCTTTGACACGCATTGTCACCTTGGATTTCCAAAGCTGGAATCTGAGTTGGAAGATGTTCTCAAGCGCGCCAAAGAAGCCGGTATCACACGCCTCGTAACTATCGGCACTGATCGCCAAAGCAGCGAGAAAGCCATTGCCATGGCTGCCAAGTATGACGAGGTCTACGCCGTCATTGGATGGCATCCCTGCGACGTCATGGAGGCTTCAGATGACGTGCGCGACGAACTCAGACAACTCGCCTCGCAACCCAAGGTGGTCGCCATTGGTGAAACAGGACTGGACTACCATCACCTTCCCTCCAAGCGCGAGGAAGGCACGGTGGAGGATGATCGCGTGTTGATCGACAAGCAGGCGCGCATCTTCAAACAACATCTTGAGATCGCAGCCGAACTGAATCTCAACACGGTCATTCACCAGCGCAGTGCCTTTGACGACACCATTGAAATCCTGAAGCCCTTTGCCGATCGCGTGCGTGGAGTCTTTCATTGTTTCGTTGATACACCTGAGCGCATGCGACAAGTGCTGGCTTTGAATTCCTTGGTCAGCTTCACCGGAATCGTGACATTCAAGAACGCACAGGAAGTAAAGGAAACCATGTTGGCCACACCGCTGGATTCCCTCATGTGTGAGACAGATGCCCCCTTCCTTGCTCCCATGCCGCACCGTGGAAAACGTTGCGAACCAGCCTTCACAAGAAACACTGCCGAGTTCATTGCCGATGCCCGTGGTATCACCGTTGATGAACTCAGCAAGGCCACCTGCCAAACCGCGAAGGCATTCTACAAAGGTCTGGAATAAGCCCGCAATCCCCCCTCTCTTATCAGCATGAAACTGGAACCCGGACTCAAAGCACTTGTCACAGGCGCCTCAGGCGGTCTGGGAACGATCATCACCCTCGAGCTTGCCAAACACGGCGTCGATCTTTCACTCGTTGCCTACCCCGGTAAGGAACTCGAATCACTCCGCGACAATGCGCGCAAGGCCGGTGTCGACGCGCACTTTACCTGTGCCGACCTTCGCGACCCGGAGGAACAGAAACGCGCCGTCGATGAAGCAAGAGACGCCCTAGGCGGGATTGATCTGCTTATCAACAACGCCGGTGTCGAATACACCTGTCCCATGCACGAGTTGAAGGAGGACGAACTCGAATCCGTCCTCCGTCTCAATCTGGAAGCCCCCATGCGACTTACCCGGCTGGTGCTTCCCGAAATGCTTGAGCGCAAACGCGGCCACATCATCAACATCTCATCACTTGCTGGAAAAAGCGGCCCTGCACTCCAGGAACCCTACGCCGCCACCAAAGCAGGCCTTGTCGGATTCACCACATCCTTTCGTGCATCTTATCGGGGAACAGGGGTCAGTGCCTCTGCAATTTGTCCGGGATTTGTGGAAGCGGGTATTTACGAACGATTCACCAGTCGCACCGGGCTCAAGGCCCCTGCGCTCCTTGGCACCAGCAAACCGGATAAGGTTGCCAAAGCCGTTGTCAAAGCCATCAACAACGACTGCCCCCAAGTCATCGTAAATCCCCTTCCGGTAAAGCCACTCTTCATGATGGGAGAACTCTTCCCTTCGCTTCAGGCATCCGTCATCCGCTGGATCGGAGCACACGAATTCTTCAAGAAGGTGTATGAGAAAGAAAAAGAAGGCAGGAATATTTAGAGCAGGAAAATTGGAGGAAGAAAACAATGCCCGTAGGGGAGGCACATCAGAGCATTCATTTCTCTCAGCAAGACAGGAATTCGTCATTGCACAATTCGACATTCCTTAGAGCTTGGGAATCTCGTCATTAGACATTCCCCCATCCCATATCCCTCTCGCGGATGTGGGCATCCGCGTTCCTTGACTACCAGCCAAGAATGCGGGCGAACATGAGGGGCGCCACAATCGTGGCATCGGATTCAATGATGTAACTCGGCGTATCCACGCCCAGTTTACCCCAGGTGATTTTTTCATTCGGCACAGCGCCTGAATAGGAACCATAACTCGTGGTGGAATCACTGATCTGACAGAAGTATCCCCACAGTGGCACGCTCGTGCGTTGCAGATCCTGATGCAGCATCGGCACCACACAGATGGGGAAATCACCGGCAATGCCGCCACCAATCTGAAAGAACCCAAGCTCACTCTTCTTCGTCACCTTCGTGTACCACTGAGCCAGAGACATCATGTATTCGATACCCGTCCGCACCGTGTGCACATTCTTTATATTCCCCTCAATACAGTGACCGGCAAACATGTTACCCAGAGTGGAATCCTCCCATCCCGGAACAAACATCGGCAGCTTCTTTTCCATGGCCGCGATCAGCCAGCTGTCCTTGGGATCGATCTGGTAATACTTCTTCAGCTTACCTGAGCGAATCACCTTCCAGAAAAACTCATGAGGGAAGAACTGCTTTCCTGCCTTGTCCGCCTTCACCCATTCAGCAAGCACCGCCTTCTCGATCCGACGCATCGCCTCACCTTCAGGGATACAGGTATCGGTCACGCGATTCAGATGACGGTCCAATAGCGCCTGCTCATCCTCTTTGGAGAGATCACGATACTCAGGCACAGACTCATAGTAATCATGGGCCACCAGATTAAAAACATCCTCTTCCAGATTCGCACCAGTGCAGCAGATCCCATGAACCTTGTCCTGACGAATCATCTCCGCCAGAGACAATCCCAACTCAGCCGTACTCATCGCACCAGCCAGCGTGACAAACATCTTACCACCCTTATCCAAATGGCTCACGTACCCATCCACTGCACGATTCAACGCCGCCGCATTGAAATGCCGGTAATGATGCTCGATGAATTTACTGACAGGACCTTTCTTCATAGGCGCGGGAGAATACGGAACCACCCGAAACGAGGTAAAGCGCGAGTTTCATCAGAATGCGGGCAGCAAGTCGGTCATCAGAAGCGATCCGAGCCTCCAAATCCTACAGCTCCTCGATCTTCGATGGAGGAAGGACAATGTCTTCAGGTAGCTTGGGGAGAAGCTTCTTAACAAGGGTCGGATCTTTGGCGACGGAGCCTCCATCGACGAACTTCCATTCCTTGCTACCTTTATCGCGAATGGCGATGGAGAAGCTAGTGGTGCGGGCCTTCATCCCGCGTGCTTCCATCATGGCGGAAACAGGAACGAAACAGACCTCCTTATCACCTGCCATGTAGAGCTTTGCGGGAGCAGAAACCTCGGTCTCCGTGAACGTCACATTCTCCGATATAAAGGCCAGCGACTTTCGGGTCATCGACTCGTAGTTCTCCTTGCCTCCAACCATCGGATAAACAGATGGATGTGTGGCCTTAAGAATCGTATCCGCATCTCCAACGGCAACCTTTTCCTGAAGCACTTCGACCCTCTTGACCAATGCAACCGCATCTTCTTTGGAAAGCGAAGCCGCAGCAGACACAAGAACCGACAGGGCGAAAACAACGAGAGAGCAAGTGAGTTTCTTCATGGTGGGTAAACGAGTGGCGTTTTTCTTAACAGCCCGTTCAAAACACAAACACTAAAATCTCATTACCCCTCTCTTTTCCTTTTTTGAATTTTTGCGTCTTGAAGCAGCTCTGCGGCTGAGCGCCTGTCCCGGTCTGCAGTGATGACACCTATCTCTGAATCCTTCAGAAAAGGGGCGGACTGGGAGGACTGATTCTTTCTCTCACGGTGACACGGAGATTCACGGAGTGAGCTGCATGGACAGATGCATGCATCTGCCCTTTCTCCGTGATCCTCTGTGGCTCTGTGAGATTACTTTCTATCGTTGGTCGCTCAGGCATTGGGAAGTTAATCGACGGGCCTATGGATTGGGAAAGGCCTGTAGGGCCGAAGGATCAAACACTCCAAAGTCAGCAACTATGCAGTTGGCGCTTTAGATGGAATGCCAACGGAACACACTGAAGAACGCTGAAGGGGGAAACGATTTACTCGAAATGAGATCGGTACAAAAAAATGGTCGGAGAGACAGGATTTGAACCTGCGACGTCCTGCTCCCAAAGCAGGTGCTCTACCAAGCTGAGCTACTCTCCGAACCGGGCCGGGGACTATCCATGTGACTCCCCTCCTGCGCAAGATTTTTTCTGATAGAATTCCAACTTTTTTCCAATGGCCTCTATCGACACCGTTTTTCAGGCATTTTTAACCTGCTTTCCATCATTCTGATCGCGCTGGATGGCATGCTGGGAATCAGCTGCCTTGGAGGACGTTTCTGAAGTGCTGGATGGCGTCGGTGACTGCGGATTGATTCTTCAGGATGCTGATGTGGCCTTCGGGGTGGATCTGGTGATTGGGACAGTCCCACGCGCGTATGAGTTCCCGCTGGGAATGAAATGGGGCAAAGAGATCGTATTTACCAGAAACCACGCAGATGTTTTCACCTGCTATGGCGGGCTCTTTGGTTGGAAGATCCAGTTGCTGAAGTGGAAATTCTCGCGAGCCGATGGAGCGTTTCATGGTGTGCGCAAAGGCAAGGTCTCTGAGGGCGGGCTTCAGCCGTGTCACTGGGGATAGAAGTGCGATTGAATCGACCAGGCCCTCGATCGTGCTGAGGTTCCCTGAGATGAGTGCTCCCAAGGAATTTCCCCATAGACCAATGGATGGGCAGCCTTGTTCTCTGAGCCAATGGATCAGACCCTGTTGATCGTAAAAGGCTTGTTGAAATGCCCTTCCGACATGCAGGAGATCGGCACAGAAGAAGTTGCGAATTGGTTCGCCTGCGACGGGTCTGCGCGCCCCATGAAAGGGCAGCTCAAACATCAGTGCGTTGATTCCCTGCGCCTTGAGTTGCGCGGCCCATTCTCGCATGACTCCCTGATAGGCAATCTCGGCGTTGTAGCCATGCACGAGGATCACGGCTGGATGTTTGTTCCATGGACCGGCCTTGAAGAACACACCATTGGCGAGTCGATTGTTCTCCGGTCCGTAGTCGGTCAATGAATCAAAGGTGAAGCCCCCTGCCTTATCGAACTTGGGGGCGGCGACAACGGCTTCCGGGGCCTGAATGAAATGAGGATTCATCAGGATCTCCTGAGCCTGCTCGAGATTGGATTGAAGCCCGATCTCCTTGGGGAGTTTCAGGGCGGCGTAGTGAATCGTGAACCAATCCAGAATTCTGACCAACAGGGGTCGCATGGAAGAACCATAGCGCGCATGGTTGAAAGTTTCAGCCATCTTCCTACTCTGCCCACATGCGCCCGATCATTCTATGTTCACTGGCACTCCTGATGTGCTGTTCTGTTTCACCTGCTGATGGCGCCCAGTGGAAACGTCATTACATCGACCGCTCGAGCAAAGGGGCCGATGGCATCCGGATGATGGACGTAGACAACGATGGCTTGCTGGATATCGCCACGGGCTGGGAGGAAGGCAACGTGACGCGGGTCTATCGCAATCCGGGAAAAGGACCTGAAGCAAGGAAGCCATGGCCATTTGTCACCGTGGGTAAGACCAGGGCTGTCGAAGATGCTGTCCTCGCAGATCTTGATGGAGACGGCTCGGCGGATGTGATTTCCAGTTGTGAGGGCAATGACATGTCCCTTCGCATTCATTGGGCACCAGCAAACAAGGATGATTACTGGAAGGAAGCAAAGTGGCGGACCAAGGTCATCCCCGGCTCGGTCAAGAAAACCAAGTGGATGTTCTGCGCGCCCATGCAGGTGGATGGAAAACATGGTCTGGATCTGATCTGCGGATCCAAGTCCCCCAATGGCACGATCGGTGTATGGATTGCGCCTGAGAATCCGCGCGATATGGAAGGGTGGGAATGGCATGAGTTGCGGGAAGCTGGGTGGATCATGTCCTTGATCGTGACGGATATGGATGCCGACGGTGACGAGGACATCCTTTTCACAGATCGCAAGGGCGCACATTCGATCTGTTCCTGGCTGGATAATCCCGGTCATGAAGAGGCATTGGAATACGAATGGATCGAGCGCCCAATAGGAGCCGCTGGCGAAGAGGCCATGTTCTGCAGCACCGGGGATTTCAATCTGGATGGTTTGACGGATGTGGTCATGGGTATCCGCCCGAACCGGATCGGACTCTTTCTCAGGGAATGCGAATGTGGCGATGACTGGAAATCTGAATTTATCACGATCCCTCCAGATCATGGTGGAGCCAAGGCAGTCAGCATTGGAGACATCAATCTCGATGGGTTGCCTGATCTCGTCTTTTCATGTGAACGTGCAGATGGACCAAAGAAAGGGGTTTCGTGGATCAGCAAAGGAACCGACGAGAAATGGACTTTCCATGACATCTCAGGATCAGCAGGTATCAAACACGATTTGATCCCGCTCATTGACCTGGATGGTGACGGCGATCTGGATGCATTGACCTGCGAAGAGCGGGAATTCAATGCCATCTTTTGGTACGAGAACCCGACGCGTTAGGCAGGATAAAGAATCGCTTTCCGGCGCTCACCGAATCCCAGTCGACACACCGGGCTTTGCCCCCTAGGTTTACCGATCAACAAGGTCAACGACTGACTGAAAGAACGCCATTTCCCACCACGTGACACAACCAACCAACGATCCTCAAACGGCACTCATCCGCCGCATGATGCTCGCGTTGTTCGTCACTCTTGCCATCCTCTACTGGCGCGCTCCCTTCTCTGAGTTTCTAAACTACGACGACGATCTCTACGTCACCAACAATCCTCACATTGCACAGGGGCTTTCTCTGAACTCCATTGGCTGGGCATTCACCTCAACTGAATATTCCGCATGGACACCACTCACCTGGCTGAGTCTGGGACTTGATGCCTCTATTCACGGATTGCGTCCCAGTGGATTTCACCTCACCAATCTGCTCCTTCACATTGGAAACGCGCTCCTGCTCTTTTTGCTGATCCGAAAATGGACCCTGTCTCCTTGGATTGCCTTCCTCGTTGCCTACCTCTGGTCCATTCATCCACTGCATGTGGAACCGGTCATGTGGATCTCCGAGCGCAAGGGACTTCTCAGCACCTTCTTTGGACTACTCGCTCTTCTCCAATGGAGCCGATACAAAACAAGTCCCGATCGAAAGGCATACATCCTCACTCACGTCATGCTCGCACTGAGTATCATGGCCAAGCCCATGTTGATCACCTTCCCCGCCTTGCTACTGCTTCTGGATCATTGGCCTTTCAAGAAACTCGAATCAGCCACCATCAAACCGCTCATTAAAGAAAAACTGGGGTTCCTGATCATCTGTTTGCTCGGAGCATGGATGGCGCTTTATTCGCAGGACGCCTCAGGTGCCGTAAAACCCACATCCCTCTTCCCTGCAGATCAACGTCTTACCATCGCCGTGGGTGGATACTTCGACTACTTCATACGTGCGTTGATTCCTTTACCGATCAACGAGTATTCCATCTTCCATCCCATCCCCATCAATCCAGATACGGGCAGACTTTTTGCGGGACTGGCAGTCGTTCAGGGACTCCTGATCGTCGCCTTCAAGTGCAGACACTCCAGACCGGAAATCACGGTCGGCATCCTTTGGTTTCTGGGAACACTCGTTCCAGTGATGGGAGCGGTAAAGATCGGCATTCAGGGCCCGGCAGATCGCTACTGCTACCTCCCTCTCATGGGCGGCATGATCGCACTGGCCTACGCGCTCATTCACCTGATGGCGATATCGGGCAAGCCGTGGATCTGCCTGGCGGCAGGGATGTTTGTCAGTGGTTTCCTTCAGCCTATCGTCACCTCCAAATACAGCGCGCGATGGAGCGACTCTGTAACGCTGTTCAATCATGCCCTAGCCGCGACCAGAGAGAACCCGCTGCTATTGAATCAGATCGGACTCGCCCATTCGCGAAACGGCGACAAGGAAAAGGCCATTCCGTATTTTCAACGCGCCATCGACCACAGAGAGACACAACTGGCAGTGGGGGATGGCCAATTGGAGAATGGGCAAACCGCCCAAGCGATCCGCACCTATCTTGATGTCCTGAGGTTCCAGCCAGATCATCCACGAGCCCACAACAACCTCGCCATTGCCTACGCAAGGGAATCCCTCTTCACCAAGGCCGAACACCACTGGACCGAGGCGATCAATCACGGCAACTTCTACCTCGAAGCCTACGAGAATCTCGCCAAGAGCTTTCGCGAACAGGGCTTCACGAATCAGGCAAACATCGTTCTGCTCCAGGCCATCAAAGAAGCCACAGCCACCGGTAGCACAAACGAAATCCAACGCATCCAATCACAGATCGTCCCTCAATAGTTCGATTTACCTTCTTTTGGAAGACGCGTCGGCTTTCCACCGATCATTAGCCCGTCCTATGAGGCTCTCCATTCCTCTCATCTCCAACTGAAAGACTTGCCTTCCTGCTGAGGCGTGCTCTTCTCCCCGTCCCTTATGGACATCACCAAAGATCCTATTCCAGAACTCGTTCGCAATATTGCTGTGCCAGCCAGTATCGGGATCTTTTTCCATACGATGTACAATGTCGTGGATACTTACTTTGCAGGTAAGATCTCCACGGATGCCTTGGCGGCCATGTCTCTGTCGTTTCCGATCTTCTTCATGATCATCGCGATGGCTTCAGGCATTTCTCAGGGCTCCACTGCGTTGATATCAAATGCGCTTGGTGAAAAGGACGAGATCAAGGCGCAGACCTTTTCGCTTCAGGCAATCAGTTTTGGCCTGATCCTCTCCGTCGTTCTGAGTATCGGTGGATTGCTGGCATCGCCCGCGCTATTCGAGTTCTTGGGAGCCTCGGATGAATACCTCGTCATCTCGATGCAGTACATGACGATCATTCTCTACGGCGCTGTCTTCTTCGTCACACAGTCGATCCTGAATGCTTCACTCAGCGCTCAGGGCGATACGAAGACATTTCGAAATCTGCTGATCATAGGCTTCCTCCTGAATTGCGTGCTCGACCCATGGTTCCTGTATGGAGGGCTGGGCCTGCCTGCGATGGGAATCAGGGGAATCGCGCTGGCCACAGTCATGATCCAGATCGTCGGCTGCATTTACCTCATTTATCGATTGAGAAAGACGAAGCTCTGGGCTGACCTCGATCTGTCTCGCATGACACCCCATGCATCATTCTTTGGTGACATCGCCAAGCAGGGCATCCCCGCCGGACTCAATACGATGACGGTGGCCATTGGTATTTTTGTCATCACTTGGTTTGCGGCCAATTTTGGAAAAGAGGGAGTGGCTGCCTATGGAATTGCAACCCGGGTGGAACAGATCGCGCTCATGCCGACAATCGGACTGAACATCGCCCTGTTGACGATCACAGGGCAGAACAATGGTGCCAAGCTCTTCGACCGGATCAACGCCGCATGGAAGAAGACCATGGGCTATGGGCTCGCCATGATGGTGGCTGGCGGGATTGGCATCTGGCTGCTGGCGACGCCCCTGATGGATGCCTTCACTGATGATCAGACGGTCATTCGTATCGGGGCTGAATACCTTAGAATCGCGGCAATTACCCTGCCTTCCTACGTCATTCTCTTCCAGACCGTCTACATGCTCCAAGGGCTCAAACGCCCCATGTATGCGCTTTGGATCGGGCTCTATCGGCAGATCGTGGCACCCTATCTCGTCTTCTCCTATCTGGCGTTTCACCTCGACTGGAAGCTGGATGGAATCTGGTGGGGCGTGTTCCTTGTGACCTGGAGCGCGGCCATTGTGACCCTCTTTTACGGACGACTGGTTCTTCGAAGAATCATCGCAGGGAGTAAATAACATCGACAAAAGCACGTTTTGACGGTTGTTTTTCCGACTTTTCGAACCGTGCGACCCGGATCTTTGAAGATGTATCTGTCCCGTATCAAACCGTTGTTGTCTGCCCTGATGCTTCTGGCATTGGGAATGACGTCTGTTTGGGCACTTCCTGAAAGTGCAACCATCAAGACTTTTGCCCTCCCTCCTAACATCACTTATCCCACCAGTGTGGCAGCATCCGCGACCGGTGAAGTGTATGTCAGCGTGGATAAGAACAGCTCGCTGGATCAGCAATCACAGATGGGAAAAATCGTTCGCTGTGAAGATACTGACGGCGACGGCACAGCGGACAAGTTCACCGACTACGTTCCCAACATAGACAGCCCGCGTGGCAGCTGTTTCGTGCATGGCACACTCTACGTGGTCAATCCTCCTTTCCTCACTGCATTTCGCGACACAGACAATGACGGCGTCGCCGATGAGACGAAGGTGTTGGTCAAAGGGCTGGGATTTGATCTGTCATTTCGTGGCGCAGACCACACTTCCAATGGCGTTCGCATGGGCATCGATGGATGGCTCTATATGGCGATCGGCGATTACGGATTTGTAAAAGCTGAGGGAACTGACGGCTCAAGCGCACACCTGCATGGCGGCGGCGTGGTAAGAGTCCGTCCTGACGGCAGCCATCTGGAGCACTTCGCCAAATACACACGCAACATTTACGACGTGGCGATCAGCCCGACGCTGGATCTCTTTTCCAGAGACAACACCAATGATGGCAAGGGCTGGAACACTCGTTTGCATCAGTTCACTGCGCTCGGAAACCACGGTTACCCAAGGCTCTATAAGAACTTCCCTGATGAGATCATTCAACCGCTTGATGACTACGGCGGAGGATCTGGAACCGGTGGATTGTTTCTCGATGAGCCCGGCATCCCCGCTGAATACAACAACACGCTCTACACCTGCGACTACACCACACAGGGCGTCTATCAACATGAATTGAAACGAGTGGGTGATACGTTCATTGCTGGACAGGAAAAATTCCACGGCATTCGCGCCATCGATATCGATGTGGATGGTCAGTCCAATCTCTACGTCTGTGACTGGGCCGGCGGTGGTTATCGCTTCGACAAGGAAGACGTCGGTGCAGTCTATCAGATCAGCTTCGGCAGCAAGCAACCTGCATTTCCAGATCTCGCATCGGCTTCTACAGGCAAGCTGATCAAGTATCTCGCCTCCAAGAGCGCCGTTCTGAGAATCAACGCTCAACGCGAACTACTAACCCGCCCTTCAAGTGGAAGCACCAACCCATTGGTCAAATTGATCCGCGACACCAACGCTTCCATCGAAGCCCGCGTGGCCGCCATTTTCACCCTTAAGCAATGGATCGGCGAGCGCGCCAATCCTGTTCTCGCCGGTAGTATCCAGGACAACACCATCGCTGAGTATCTCCTACGCGCCATGGCTGACATCCCTGGTCAGACCGCCAATGCAGACGTCTCACTCTACCGCGATGGACTCGTTAGCGAAGATCCGCGCATCGTCCTCCAATCAGTGATCGGACTCGTCCGCTTGGGCAAAAAGGAATACGCGCCTGAGATTCTTTCACTCGGAGCCCGCAAGAGCGATTTCCTAGAAGAAGCCCCCGCACAACGCCTTCCACACACCATTGTCAAAGCACTCGTGGCACTGAACGCATCTGAAGCCTGCCTATCAGCACTGAACAACCCGGCTCAGAACAGCACCGCGCTCGCCGCACTTCAGGAAATGCACAGCGACGCAACGGTGAATGGACTCATTTCAAAACTGGACCAAAGCAATGATCCGTTTCTCACCCGCGGTATTCTGAGAACCCTGTTCCGTCTCTATCACAAGGACGAGGTCTGGGATGGCACCAAGTGGTGGACCACCCGTCCTGATGATCGTGGTCCTTATTTTACACCTCAGACCTGGGCCATGACACCAGCCATTCAGAAGACCATTGAAGAAGGGTTCAACAAGGTAAGGCCTGAACAACACTCAGACCTGTTGGTTCAACTACGCCGCAATCGGATCGATCCCACCGAACTCGCCTTGAACGTTCAGGTTGATGAAGTCATCGCCCTGATCGAATCCTCCACCCCGGGCAGCTTCGCCATTGCCCCACTCACCGAAGCAGCACTCGATACAGCCCGCGATCCAGAAACCCGCCTTCAGGCTTTTCGCACCATCGGACGAATCGTCGGACGTGAGGCATTCCTGGCACAGCTGGACATCCTCAGTGGTTGGGAAGAGAGCGAAAAGGAAAACACGCTTTTTCAGAATGAGAAGCAATCCTTCATTTTCTCTTCCGAACATCAACAGAAGCCAAAGATCGTCCGTGATGTGCTCCGTAAACCCAAAGGATACCAAGGCCGCATCGGAATGATGATCGCCCTCAACATCCGTCAGTCACCACTCTCCAATGACTATATGAAGAAACTGGTGTCCGGTTCTCTGGCAAAACACAAAAACAACTCTGAGTATATCTTCGCCATCGGCGAAATGGGACTGACCGCCTTCAAAGCAGATGTCGAAGCCGCTGCTCAAAGCAAGAAAGCAAACCTGGCCAAGGCTGGTATCGAAGTTTTGAAACAACTGGCAGCCACCAAGGATACATCTGGTGCATTGGTCGCCGATCTTTCCATCGAGGAGGCCACCAAACGCACGCTCAACACCCAGGGCGATGCCACACTCGGCAAGCAGCTCTTCGCACGCCAAGGCTGCGTGGCCTGTCACACTGTCAATCCAGACGACGCACCAAAAGGCCCCTACCTCGGTGATGCTGGAAAGAAATGGAAGCGCTTCGATCTGATTCAATCCGTGATGGAGCCCAATGCCATCGTCGCACAGGGCTTCCAAACCCAATGGTTCGAGACCAGCGATGACTTCTCCTACGAAGGATTCGTCACCTCAATTCAGGACGGAGAGATTGAAGTCCGCAACGTCGCCGGCATCGTCACACGATTCAAACAAGCCGAAGTTGTCAACCAAGGCACCCGCACCACATCCATGATGCCAAGCGGACTCGCCGCCAACCTGACCATCCACGAATTCGCCTCCCTGATCGACTACCTGCAGTCACTCCACTAAGCCGTATCATGTCTGAACTCCCTGCACCGCAACTTCCGGAAAAGGAACAACAACCCGACGACAGCAATGAACTCGAGATCAAAGACGCACAGTTGATCTTCAATCAGGTCTGGGTCGAACTACAGAGCGAACTCGGAAAGGAGAACCTCCGTTTTCCAAAAGAGATCATCCTCCTTGGTGGTGCGCCTGGCTCAGGTAAAGGCACTAATACCCGGTTCATCCTCAATGCCCGCGGCCTGACCTGTAATTCCATTGTCGTCAGCGACCTACTCACCAGCCCTGAGGCTCAGGCCATCAAGGACCGTGGCGGTATCGTGGGAGACAAGGAAGTGATCGACATCGTCCTGCGCGAACTGATCAAGGAAGAGTATCGCGATGGTGCTGTCTTGGATGGATTCCCAAGGACCAAGGTTCAGGTGGAGTGCCTCAAGCTACTGGTCAACAAGATGAAGGAACTCCGTCAGGAGTATTTCGACACCGACCTGCACAAGCACTTCCGCCAACCCACCGTTCACATCATGGTTCTCTTCGTCGACGAAAAGACCAGTGTGGACCGCCAGCTTTCCCGTGGACAGGAGATGGTCAAAGCCAATGAAAAGGCTGTGGAAGAAGGCGATGAGCCACCATACATCGTCCGCAAAACCGATCTTGATCCGGACGCAGCCAAGCACCGCTACCGCGTCTTCAAGGAAAAGACGTGGGACGCACTCCAATCACTCAAGGCACAGTTCTTCTACCATTTCGTCAACGCACAGGGTTCATTCGAACTGGTTGAGAAAAACATCCTCGAGGAGCTGCGTTATCAGAGTTCATTGGAGCTGGAGCCAGACACATACGATCGTCTGCGTTCCCTGCCCTTGGCAAAAGACATCGTTATCCACGCCAGACAGGATCTCGTCCGTCGGCTCGACTCCTACGAGACAAAGAATCCTCAGCTATTCGCCAGTGTCATCGACTTCATTCAGGAGCGATTGATGCCCATCGTGACGCGCCACGCCATCTCAGGACTGGCCATCGTGAACAGCGAAGATCGTATCCTCTACAACTCTGAAGCACTCGCCATGTTGATCGACGTCTTTTCAGAGCGCGGTTACCACGCTGTGGTCGATCTGCATCGTATCGAGATTCCGGAATTCTTCGATCCTACCAGTGGAAAGATCGCCTGCCGCGAAAAACGCGTCTTCCGCATTCAGATCCGCTTCCAAGGCTCAGAGATCCGCAGAGGTTGAGGCTTTCATTGATCAAGCCTCTACAGCTTGATCATGTCTGCAACCTGGGAGACGTCCTTGTCGCCCCGTCCTGAGAGATTGACGATAATGATGTCGTCCTTGCTCATTTCAGGGGCTTTGACCATGGCTCCAGCAACAGCATGGGAGCTCTCCAATGCAGGAATGATTCCTTCAAGCCGCGCCAGTTTCTGAAAGGCATCCAGAGCCTGTTCGTCCGTGGCGTAGGTATAATCCGCACGTCCTTCGTCCTTGAGCCATGCATGCTCAGGTCCCACAGCAGCGTAATCCAGTCCGGCACTGACACTATGGGTCAGCTGAATCTGACCATCGTCATCCTGAAGAATGTAAGAACGCGTGCCCTGAAGGACACCTAGTGAACCACCCTGAAAGCGAGCCGCGTGTTTCTCCGGCTTGATCCCTTCTCCGCCTGCTTCCACACCAAGCATGGCGACTTCCTTGTCCTCTATGAATGGATGAAAGAGACCAATCGCATTGGAGCCACCACCCACACAGGCGATCAACAGATTCGGAAGGCGTTCTTCCTGTTCGAGAATTTGTCTGCGTGCCTCCTCACCGATCACACGGTGGAAGTTGCGCACCATGATGGGATAAGGATGCGCTCCATAGGCTGTTCCAAGAATGTAGTGAGTGCTGCGGACATTTGTTACCCAGTCACGCATGGCTTCATTGACTGCTTCCTTTAAGGTCTTCTGCCCTGCTTCAACCGGACGCACTTCAGCGCCCAGCATCCGCATGCGGTATACATTCAACGCCTGCCGCTCACAATCCACAGCGCCCATGTAAATCACACACTCGAATCCAAACATGGCAGCCACAGTCGCCGTAGCCACACCGTGCTGGCCCGCTCCGGTCTCAGCAATGATCCGGGTCTTGCCCATGCGCTTGGCGAGAAGGATCTGCCCCATGGCATTGTTGATCTTGTGAGCGCCGGTGTGAAGCAGGTCCTCGCGCTTCAGATAGATCTTGGCACCACCGAGACTCTTGGTGAGCCGCTCGGCGAAATATAGAGGTGTGGGACGACCAACAAACTCTTTCAGGTAGTAACTGAGTTCACGTTGAAACTCAGGATCCTGTTGCGCCTTGTGATACTCCTGCTCCAGCTCCTGCAGAGGGTAGAAAAGGGTCTCCGGCACATAGCGACCACCAAAAGGACCAAAGTGGCCTTCTGCATCAGGTACGGTTTCAACTGCGTTACTCATGTTTAAAATCTGTTTCAGGACTTCAGGGGGCCTCCGACCTGTATGTCGTTTGCGAGGCAGTATTCTGCGTTCTCCACATACTTCTGGGCCCATGGCTTGAGGCCGGCTCGTTCTTCTTCTGAGAGCGTCTTCACAACCTTGGCTGGCGAACCCAGCACCAGGGATCCGGGTGGAATCTCTTTTCCCTGCGTCACGAGCGCATTGGCTCCGATGATGCATTGATCCCCAATCACGGCGCCATCCAGAATCGTGGCACCCATCCCAATCAAACACTCATCGCCAATGGTGCAAGCGTGAACCACGGCACTATGGCCCACCGTCACCCAGTTTCCGATGATGCATGGGTAGTCATCTGCAAGGTGCAGCACGGCATTGTCCTGGATATTGGAATGGTGGCCCACTTCGATCCGGTTGATATCGCCACGTAAAACAGCATTGTACCAGACACTGGAATGCTCTCCCAGGGTCACATCACCAATCACCACACCGGTGGAGGCAATGTAGGCCCCCTCACCCAAAACGGGTTGTTTCTTGAGATGACGATCCAATTGGTCTGTTAGCTTGCTCATAAGACGCGACTTCCCCCGGTCAAAACGGCGGCAGGCCTTTTTAAAGCCCCTCCCCTTGTCGAACAATCTCCAATGTGAACAAGCAGACTTCAACCCGCTCTCAACCAATGACTTTCTGTAATAATCCGGCCAATATCCGTTCAATCGCTAAAAATGGTTTCAAAACCGGGCTCGATCGCTAAAAATCACCGAAACATTTCAGAACTGCTGACCAGACCGTGAAAAAAAAGGTACCCGTAAAGAGCAAAGTCATCACCCGGAAGACCAAGCCCAAGAATCCAACCCTCAATCGCAAAGGCGTACTCGCAGGAGGCAACTGGATCATCGATCAGGTGAAAATGATCGATGTTTGGCCTCAACCCGAGTCGCTGGCAAACATCAGCTCGCTATCCAAAGGCACAGGAGGCTCCCCCTTCAACGTGCTTATCGATCTCGCACGCATGGGAGCCAAATTCCCACTGATCGGTGCAGGCATTGTTGGTAAAGATGATCTGGGCAATGAGATCCTGGAACTCTGTAAGGCCAATGGCATCTCAGCCAAACACCTTTCCAGCACCAAAGAAGCAGCTACTTCTTACACTGATGTGATGACGGAAGAGAAGACAGGTCGTCGCACCTTCTTCCACTGCCGTGGCGCCAACGCACTCTGGGACGGATCTGACATCGATTTCACCAAGAGCAAGGCAAAGATCTTTCACCTCGGGTATCTACTCCTTCTCGACGCGCTCGAGAAGACGGACCGTAACCACGAGAACAAGGCAGCAGCCCTGCTTGCCAAGGCACAGTCGAACGGAATGAAGACCAGCATCGACGTTGTCAGTGAAGACAGTGACCGCTTCAAGACCGTTGTGGCCCCTGCTCTGAAGCACACTGACTATTGCATCATCAATGAGATCGAAGCCGGCAAGGTGACCGGATTCAAGATTCGCGATGATAAAGGCGAACTCGACACCGTCTCCGTAAAACACTCCGCTGGTGCACTCCTGCAAATGGGTGTCTCAGAGATGGTGGTCATTCACTTCCCTGAAGGTTGTTTTGCCCGCACCCGTGACGGTAAAGACTACTGGCAGACCTCCCTCAAGCTTCCCAACAAATACATAGTCGGAAGCGCCGGCGCTGGAGATGCATTCTGCTCTGGAGTCATTTATGGCATCCATGAGGAGTGGGATTACCAGAAAGCACTGTTGCTCGGCGTCTGCACTGCTGCTGCATCATTGGCATCCCCGACCTGCACTGACGGCATCCTTCCCGTGGATGACTGCCTTGCACTGGCCAAGAAATACAAGCCACGCAAACCACTCGAGCCTGAGTATTAGAACTCAACAGGCTTACTTATTTCCTCAGAGGACCGGTCGCTATGACCGGTCCTTTTTTATTTCAGGACCTGGAAGCCAGCTGGCGGAGGTTATGTTGAAGCTTGTTGCGACTCCACCTCCACAAAATCTCAGTCCAGAAAAAGGTGCAAACCAGCCAGATGAAAAACAGCACGGAGACTTCAACCCAAGTTACATTCCCTATTCCCTCGAGAATTACGGTCACGACAACAAATCCCAGCATTGGCACCAGATGAATCAATAACGCGGTTACAACCGAGGCAACAGCAAGGGAACGCCTTTTCACTGCTTGAAGCGCGGCAATCCATGGGATCGTCTTGAAATCCTGAATCGCAAGCACCGTGGCACCAGCAAACAAAATTGCCATGGGTATCGAGTCGCCGTTTCCAAAATCAAGCTCACTGGGAAAGATGCACATCAGCAGAAAGAGAACGATCCCGGTAAACACGACCATTCTGCCAAGCTCCTTCGCCCGTAGTCTTAATCCCGACTCCATCCCATCAAGCATCTCCTGCACATCCAGTGGCGTCGTCAGAATCAACTCCATGCCACCTTTGTGAGCGTCATCATGAATCTGCCTGACCGACTCCAATTCCAAATCGAGCTTGGACAGGAAATGAAGAATCGCAACACATCCAATCGCGAACACAAAGAACATTGAGCGGTCATACGATTTCGAAGTAGCCACACAGCACAGGAAGAATAGAAACAACATGAAGAGCAGCGTTCGGGTCCATGTCATGATCTTCATCTTCCGAAACCCTCTCCAAATCATCCAGCCGTATGGATTGCACTCAAGTTCCACGACCCACGGAACGCGAGGTCTTCGTCTCTTGCCTTCCTTTCGTCGCCCCTCTGCCTGTTCGGCAAACACCGCCGGAGTACGCCGCCACAAATGAGCCAACCGGGCTGCAGCCACACTCAGAAACACTCCTGCGCCAATCGAAAGAAAAAGCATGCATCCCCAATAGATCATTCGAGCCGATGCATCCTGATCGTATAGATCGTTTAAACTGAAGAAGGGAATAATGACGGGTGATGGAACCAGAATCAGACCAATCTCTTCCTGATCCATATCCAAAACTGCGACACAAATAACGAAAGCGATAAATGGCAAAAAGGTCTGAGCAAGCATGGTGACAATCACCGTGATCACACCCGTTCTTGCCTCGGTAATGAATACAGACACAAGCACACCCAAGGAAACAGAATAGGCGAATACCACGACCAAACCCAACCAACACCTCGCCACCTCAGTCCATGTCGCCCCCCCTTTCAAGAGAGGCACCATCATGAAGGGCATCAACACCAACAGGCAGGCAAGAAACCTCAGCGCCCCGGCCGCCAACTTCCCAATAACAATATCGCCCGCCGTCAGATTGGATAGAAAGAGCAGGCCCAACGTTCCATCCCTCTTCTCGCTACTGATCGAATCCGCCGTAAGAAAGGCACCAGAGAAACCGCAAAAGATCAAAGCAGCCGTTGTGATGAACGCCAGAATCTCATCGCCCCCACCCACAGTTTGATGTCGGACTTCCTCAAACCCAAGTCCCGCCGCGATCAAACCAGCCACACCGATCAACACACGCCAAAGGTGCCCGGACTTGGCCCGGGCAGCGACGCGCAGCTCTCGCTCAATGATCGGAAATGGATTCATCCTTCAGCAACCAGTAGCCGGAGATCCTTCGTCAGACGTTTCCTATATCTTCGTCCCGCCAACTCCACCCAAAGTACAGATGCAAATGACCACCCTCCAAAAATGACAGCGACTTCCTCCCAGTCAATTCCCCGAGAGGTCGCAACGATCAGCATCCCCATTACCGCAAACACCCAGGGAACGAGATGAATCAACATACCTGATCCCAATGCCGCACCAGTAAGTGTCTTTTTTCTGATCGCATGAAAAGCAGTCACCCATGGCAACGCTCGCAGATCCGAGATAGCCATCGCAATGGCTCCAACAAACAACACGGCAAATGGAATCCAATCTCCGCGACGCATCCGGAGTTCCTCATTGAAGATCATGACTGCCAGCAGCAGCAACACCCTTAGAAAGACCATCCATCTGCGCGCGCTTCTAGCTCGTAGCCCAATCGCGTTGCGCATGCCTTCGAGCATTTCCTTTCCCGCAATCGGAGTGGCCAGCAGAAGTTCCATTCCTCCACCGTGAGCATCTTCATGCAATTGCCTGATCGCCTCCAGCTGTAGATCCAATTTGGAAATAAAATGGAAGATGCTGATGGCGATCATCGCCGTGACAAAGAATTCCTCTTTGTCAGATCTCGCCAACAAAGAACCCGCCAAAGCAATCAGACCAACCAACGCCAGCAGACGTTTTGACCAAAGAATGATTTTCAGTCGCCTGAACCCTCGCCAGATCATCCAGCCATAGGGATTCTCATCCAGCCCCAGCAGTTGAGGAATCTTCAACCGTTTGCGTTCCTTGCGTCGCGCCTCAGCCTGTTGTGCAAATACGATGGGAGTCTCCTTCCAAAGCCAGGACAATCGCCACGCAGCCAGGCAAAGCAGTAATAGCCCGCCAAGCAGATGAATCAAGCTGCTCCCCCAATAGAGGGCTCGCCCATACTGCTCCTGGAGGTAGAGATCATTGATACTGAAAATCGGGAGGACCACGGGCGAAGGTAGAAACACAAGATCCAGGATTGCCCGATGACTCATCATCTCATCGAGAATCAATCTGGCTAGAAACGGAAGAAATGCCTGAATCAATACCCAGACGATCACGGCAATGATTCCAGTCCGTGCCTCCACCACCAATACGGAGACAAACACTCCAAGCGACGCGGAAAAGAAGAAAACGGCAATCAGACCAAACCAACTCCTACTCACCTCCATCCAGCCCACACCACCTTTCAACAAGGGCACCATCATGAACGGCAGAATCACGAGGAGGCAGACCGTGAATCGAAGACATCCAGCCACGAGTTTTCCAATAATCACGTCAAACGCAGACAGATTGGATAGAAACAGAAGCCCAAGGGTCCCATCTCTCTTTTCCCGGCTGATACAATCGGCTGTCAGAAATGCTCCTGAAAATCCGCAAAAGACCATGGAAATACAGGATAAGATGACTAAAACCTCGTCTCCCCCACCGGATCGACTGTGTTGAGTCTCTTCGAAACCGATCCAAAGTCCACAAATCGCAGCGAGACCAAACAAGACCCTCCAGATATGACCGGCGCGTGCCCTCGAGGCCACGAGGAGTTCTCTTTCGATGATTGGGAGATGACTCATTCCGATAACTGAGAACCTTGGAATACGAACATCGTAAGGACCTGCCCCTAGTTCTCCAGTACGGAATTCACCGATTCACACCATCGTAAAACACTCCATCACAGCCAGTTACATCATTCTTAGTCAAAAGAACGAAACAATATCACTCTCGTTAATGCTGATGGCAGCCCTCCTGCTTATAGAAAAACAACGCATGTTGAGTAAATACACTCTCCTGCTTGGTTCGGCGCTGGAAAGGCCCGCCGGAGTTTTCACTCCGAGCGGGCCTTTCCTTTCGTCTCTTCTTGCCTTAACCGAGTATTAAAGCGGCCAGTTTCCGAGACTCCTTAAATCTTTTTTTACCTTTTTCTCAAATCATCGATACGACGGGACCTGATCCCACAGGAAAACATACTGATTGAATGGGTGATCAATCGAGGAAACCACCTCCACGAAGCTTCTCCAATGTATCCTTCCAGCCATCCACCATCACGGCTTCGACCGGGCATTCTCCTTCGCCCGTCCAACGGTCCACCCAGTCCTGAATGACCGAATCATTTCCCCCGGGGAATAGCGCATCTCCCATGAAGACGATCCGTTCCACGCCGCCATCCAACAGCCAGCGCAGCGGTGCTGTCTTGTCCTGCCCCTCAACAACAATGTCAAAGGACGTCTCGCCACCCAGCATGATCCTCAACTGTTTCTCACGAATCAGGGATTCAAACTTGGCCTCCATATAGGCGATCAGCTTCTTTCGGTAGTCTTCGCTCTTATCGAACTCAACAAACGCTTTCCTGTTTGCCAAGGCAGCCTCGCTCAGTACGCCCGCAGCAGGTCTTCCACTTGGAGAGAAGTTGACCATGGAATCCCGGTTCTTCACCTGCTCTCCCATGACCTTCACTGTATCAGGCAGCCTGAATTCATCACGCTGCATGGCTCCTAATAATTCAGACATCAGATGATCAAACTCAGCCTTTCCAAGATGCTCTTCAAAATCGAAGGACCCCATCGGCTCCAGCTGATATCCATCGGAAAAGTTACAAAGATAGTGGGCTGAACCATTGTTCACAAAGCCATGGAAGTTCTTCCTGAATCCGAAGCTCTCCAATGGCTTCAGGAATTGCGGTTCCACAAGATCCAGATTACTTCCGGCGGCTACGTGAAACGGGACCTTTAGATTCCCCAAGGCCTGTGCCATTTCCTCGCCCAGTAACTCGCGCGGATCGGTCAGGGTTCCATCAATGTCGAAAAGCAGAACTGTAGTGTTGGTATCCATGGTAAATTTTCAGATTGCGACCGCCCCTCCTATACGTCCTGACAAGCCAGTTGGAAAGCCCGCTTCAGTCTCTGATCGCGGAATGTATTTCTGACATGAATGAATGCCCCGGAGTCTTCACATTGACTTTGAAGTTCTCCCCCAAGGTCGCAGCCACATCTGAGAAGGTCTCTCGTGTTCCAAGATTCACCATTCCATTCATGCATGGCGACCAAACCATGAGAGGAACGTATTCACGGGAGTGATCGGTCCCGGGCGTCGTAGGATCCACTCCGTGGTCTGCAACGATCATCATCAGATCTTCATCCGACATCTGATTCATCAATCGTGGCAAAAACGCATCCACGTTCTCGATAGCCTTCACGTAGCCTTTTGGATCATTGCGATGACCGTAGATCATGTCGCACTCGATCAGGTTTACAAAGAGCAACCCGGTAAAGGTCTCCTTCAGAAATGCCTCAGTGGCCAACAGACTGGAGGCATTGTCCGGGGTATGATTGGAACGAGTGATTCCGCGATGGCCGAAAATGTCATCGATCTTCCCCACAGCCAATACATCGAGCCCCTTCGCAATCAGCAGATCCATCAGCGTGTCCTTCTCAGGAAGCATTGGGTAGTCCTTACGCCCAGCGGTCCGGGTGAATGAACCTGCATCATTGCCAATGAATGGTCTGGCAATCACCCGCCCGACCCCGTGCCTCCCCGACAATAACGCACGCGCCTTTTCGCAAATCTCATAGAGCTCACTCAGGGAAACGACCTCTTCATGGGCAGCAATCTGAAACACACTATCCGCAGAGGTATAAACAATGGGACTCCCTGTTCGAACATGCTCCTCACCGAGCTCCTCCAAGATCACAGTCCCTGACGATGCCTTGTTGCCAATGACGGATCTCCCGATGGCTGCTTCAAATGCGGAGATTACCTCAGTAGGAAAGCCATCAGGATAAGTTGGGAACGGGTTTTCCAATTGGATCCCCATCAATTCCCAATGGCCGGTGACGGTATCTTTCCCGGCCGAGTGAGGGGTCATCTTTCCAAATCCACCAGCGCCTTGATCAACGACTGGAACACCTTTGATCGACTCAATCGCCCCAAGTCCCATCGCTGCCATGTTCGGGCAATGAAGGCCTCCCGCCACACGGGCTGAATTGGCAAGGGAATGACTGCCTACGTCACCATAGTCATCCGCATCAGGAGCCTCACCGATTCCCACGCCATCCAGAACCAAGACTGTGACGCGTGAGAAGCTCATGAGGCATCAAATCAGGACAAGCCCAATTCCTCGCGGGTCTCTTCGAAAAGCTGATCCACTTCCTCTTTCACATGAAACTTCGCCTCGCGACTCATGCGATCAATGAACAGGATGCCATTCAAATGATCTGTCTCATGCTGGATGCAACGTGACAAAAGACCACCCGCCTTGAAATGAACGGACTCACCCTTCCCGTTGAGGGCCTTGACCTCCACGTCCACCGGGCGGATCACTTCTTCATAGATCTCAGGAAAGCTGAGGCAGCCTTCAGGGCCTTCTTCCCGCTTTCCGGTCAACGTCAACTCAGGGTTGATCAACACCATCGGCATATGATCCTTGAGTTCCACATCCTCGCCATCAATCGACATGGATGACGGCCGGTCAGAAACCTCGGTCACATCAAGAACCGTCAACTGAATCGCCTTACCGATCTGTTGTGCAGCGAGCCCGATCCCCTCGGCATCGCGCATCGTGTCCATCATATCATCGATCAACTTGGTGATCTCAGGTGTGATCTCGGTGATCTGATCCCCACGCTGCCTGAGCACGGGGTCTCCATATTTGACTATCGGAAGTACCATGAAATTAAAGTGAGTCTGGATCGATCCCTGAAACTTGGAGGATACGTTCCAACTCTTCGTCGTTACTGAATGAAATCTGAACAGCCCCCTTGCCCTTCTTATATTTGACCAGAACGCGGGAACCAAACTGTTCCCTCAACCGATCTTCCAATTTGACCGTATGGGCATCCTTTTCGGAAGACTGAATGGAACCTGCAGCCTTGGACCAACCGGCCTTTCCCTTTTGTTGGAAAGACTGAACCAATGCCTCGGTCTCCCGGACATTGAGATTGTCCCTCAGGATTTTCTCCACGACCAGATTCTGTTCCTCAAAGGTCTTGAGCGCCAACACCACTTTGGCATGCCCCACTGAAATACGCCCTTCCTTTACATGAATCTGCGTCTCAGGCGAAAGCTTCAACAGACGAATGGCATTCGCGATCGACACACGGCTCTTCCCAACTTGCTCGGCCACCTGCTCCTGGGTCAGGCTGTATTGTTCCACCAATTGCTGATAGCCCAATGCCGCCTCAATTGGATTCAGGTCCTGCCGCTGAAGATTCTCCACCAGAGCCAGCTCAAGGACGGTCTGATCATCCGCGTCACGGATCACTACAGGAAGTTCCTTGATCCCTGCCCGCTGAGCGGCACGAAAGCGACGTTCACCTGCGATGATCTCAAACCGGACCCCTTTGGGCCTGACCAACAGAGGCTGGATAAGCCCTTGGCGGGAAATCGAATCAGCCAGCTCAGAAATGGCTTCCTCAGAAAACTCCTTACGGGGTTGAAAAGCACATGCAAACAGGCGGTCTACAGGCACCTTCTTGATGCCGTCAGAAGGCTTTTCCTTGGAAGGCTTTGTAGCTGGTTCCTTGGCACTGGCAGGCGGCCGCAGCGTCTCCGCTGCAGCAGCATCAGGACTCCGTCCGCCCAAAAGAGCACCAAGTCCACGTCCTAAACCAGATTTCGCCATGCGCGGGAGAGTGCTTGAACCCACTTCAAGTTGTCAATCGACTAGCTGTGGGACTGCACATTGGTCGGCTATAATCCTCTCGAAACTGATGTTTTCCCATGAAAACACGTGAAAAGGCCCTCGAACTCCCACTTGCACAAAGTCGGATGTCCATACAGGCTGACCCTTTCCGTTGATAGAGTTGTAATAGCTGATTACTCATTGTGCCCGAATTGAAACAAAATTCAGACTCATCTCCGCTGGAACAGGAAGAAGTCACCAGACTGATCCTGCAAAACAGAATGGAGCTGACTGCCTTCATCACGTCGATCCTCCGGGATTCGCACATGGCTGAAGATGTGTTTCAAGATGTCTGTATCAAGGCGCTCAAGCAAAAGGATCCTTTCAATGATGAAGCCCATGTCCGCCGTTGGGCTCGCAGAGTGGCCAGAAACCGCGCCATTGACCTGATCCGAAGAAAAGACAAACAGGCGATCCTCCTGGACGAAGAGATCCTGGAGTTGATCGAGCAGGAGTGGCCAGAGGATCGTCCTCAGGAGACACATGTGAAGATCACAGCCCTGAAGGCCTGCATCGAAAAACTTACCCCTTACAGCAAAGAGATCATCAACCTCAGATACATCGAAGGACTCGGTGGTATCGAGGTGGCAGAGATTCTCAATCGTAAGGTGGATACCATTTATAAAGCACTCGCCAGACTTCATGTCGGACTCCGCGAATGCATTCAGAAACGTATGAAGAAGCTGGCAAAAGGAGGGATCTCGTGAACACCAAGGTCTTTCTCTCTTTCCAGATCCCTGAGGGCGAAGAGCCGTTCATTGAATTGACCCTGCGCTACCTCGATGGCACAGCCAAACGGGAAGATCTCAAGGAACTCAACGAACAGCTGAAGAACAGCGGACTGAAGCGCCGGATCTTCATCGAGATTTGCCGTGATCAACAGATGATCCGCGAAGTCCCTGCCAATGCGCTAAACGACAAGGTCACTTCCCTATGGGTTGATGAGGAGCAGCAGGAAGCCGGGTTTGATGGTGATACTGATGTGATCGACCTGTCAGCCAAGAGGCAGCCGCGCTCTGATTACCGCTATGTCGCCGCACTCGTCGCCTGCTTGATTACCATATCAGCTGCTCTTTGGGTTGCTTTGGGCATGCGTGATGTTCCATCACTGGCCCGCAGTGTCAGTGCTGTCGCCACCATTTCCGAGAGCCGCAATGCAGAATGGCATGAAGAGCACATCGGACTGAACGAGGGAGACAGGCTTTCCTCCGGAGTCCTCAAACTTAAATCAGGACTCGTCCGGCTCAACACTCCAGGTGGTGTCACCATGAGTATGGAGGGCCCGGCTGAACTGAATCTCGTGTCAGAGAGCCTTGTGGGACTTCAACGCGGCAGGGTCGTGGTTCATGTCCCTGAAAGCCAGACAGGTTTCCGGGTTGAAACAGACCTGATGAACGTCGTAGATCTGGGTACCGCTTTTGGTGTCACCGTCAATCCAGCCGGAACCACAGAGGTCAGCGTCTTTGACGGAGTGGTCGAAGCATTCGACAACAGGCGCGGCGGTGCAGGGAAAATCCTAAAACGGGGCAATTCAATGCGTATCGCTCCTAGTTCGAGCAAAGGGCTTTCCACCATTGCCTTCCGTTCGGAGCCATATACCCGCACTTGGCGCATGAACACCGGGATTGCCAAAACCCAAGGCAAAGTGCAGTACCTTCGCCCCGGCCTACCGATAGATCCCTATATCTACGAGGACGACGAATACATCATCCTGTTTCCAGAAAAAACAGGTGTTGTCCTTGAGAATCCTCTGAACGTGAATTACAGCACCTCAGGTATCCATTCCGATTTCTCTGATCTTTCGAAGACAACCACCATTGCGCCGCAGACAAAGGTCAAAAGCTTCCTGATCCAGTTCAATCCGATCGGTGAAAAGGACCGTAACGATGCAGTCCGGGGTGGCATCACTTTTGACCGCCCCATCCTTGGTGTCATTGTTCGCACCTACGACCTGATCCAGACTGACTCCATTTTTGGTATCGAAGGCAATACAAGCCGTTCCATCAATCGAAGACTGGGAATATCTGGCTCTCGCGGTTTGGAAACAGGCGCCCCTGAGGACCCGATCGACACCCAAGACCAGATCGTGATTACCCCGGATCAGCGCAAGCTATCTATTCGCCTGAATGCTGGAGCAACTCTCGATCATATCCGCGTCATCGTGGATGATTCCGAGTAGAACACTCCTTCCTTCTCCTTTCCCAAGTAAGACCGATCCCCCAAAAAGAGCAGTGATTCCTGCTTGAATCCTGCCCCACGGTGGACAGAATCACGTCTCATTTTAAGACACTTCTGTCCAAACATCGAGTTTATGGGTTCCGGCGGCATTTTTGGTAAACATTGGCTTCAAGTGGCATTCGCCTTCGCGATGGATGCCGTAATTGTTGTCACTGCCTTTGTATTGGGAACAGGTGTCAGGTTCGAAGGTGCAGATTTCTTCCTCAAGCTCGGTGAATACGCCCCCAGCATCCTTTGCGGAGCCGCCTTTTTCTCGAGCATCAACTACGTCTTCGGGCTCTACGAACCCACCAGCGTTTACTCAGGAAAATTTCGCAGATCCCTCATGCTCTATGCGAGTATCTGTCTTTCCATCGGGTTCATGTTCGCCTTGTTCTACGGCAACTACTCAGGACGTATCGGACGCGGCGTTATGTTGGTCAGTGTCCCTGCTGCCTACCTGCTGACACTGATCCATCACGCCTCCATTTACCGAAGGCTCAAAGCAATCCGGGATTGCATCACCTTCGTCCTCACCTGCGAGGCAGACGAGAAAGAGCTGCCAATTCTCATGCGGATGAGTGAAGTCAATCTGGACCTGATCGGCGTGGTGACAGCCGCAGGCTACAAACCAAAGCACGATGTTCGCATTTTGGGAGATATTGCAGAGCTGTCGGAGATCGCCGACCAGCAGAAGATTTCCCGAGTAATTTGTACCAGCTTCAGTCTGGATGACCCAGCCCTGTTCAATCAGTACTGCCGCCTTCGCTATGCCGGAGTAAACGTCATGCCTCTCGTCAATCTCTGCGAAGAGACGTTTCAATTGGTCCCTCTGGAACTAGTGACATCTGAGTGGCTCCTCAACACCAGCGCCGGCCCAGGCCATTTCTACATCAGAAAACTCAAACGTGCTTTCGATATCATCACGTCCCTCCTTGGCCTGCTCTTTCTTGGAACTCTACTCCTTTTGGGAATGCTTTGGGTGAAAATCGTTTCGCCCGGACCAGTCTTTTATAAACAGATTCGCAGCGGTCGTTTCGGAAAACCGTATGAGGTCATCAAGCTCAGATCCATGGGACTGGATGCAGAGAACGGCGGCGCCCAATGGTCTCAAGGCACTTCAGACCCTCGCGTCATTCTGGGTGGCGCCAAATTGAGGAAATACCGGATCGATGAAATTCCACAGCTCTTCAACGTCCTGAAAGGTCAGATGTCCTTCGTAGGCCCCCGCCCTGAGCGTCCTGAGTTCACAGATGATCTCGCGAAGGAGATTCCCTTCTTCAGAGAGCGACTTCTGGTACAACCGGGCATCACCGGATGGGCTCAGGTCAATTACCCCTATGGTGCATCTGTAGATGACGCCAGAAGGAAACTGGAACTGGATCTCTAATACATGAAGCACATGAGTGTGGTCCTCGACCTTTTCATCCTCCTGGATACCGTTCGAATCATTTTACTTGGTGGTGTAGGCAAGACCACACGCACCAGTCAGGCACGCAGAGCAGTCGAACACCCCATGCCCGAGGTTGCCAATTTGACCGATGAAGGTGATTCTTCACCGACGACCCGCTAACTGGTCTGCCAGTTTGAACCGATGTCTCCTTACTGATGAGAGTTGATCCACGCCCCATCGAACGCGTCCGCCATCATTTCGAGGTTGAAAAGGAACTCGCGCAACGCCTTCTCAACACGCCTCGTGAAAAACGGACCGAGATCTTCATGACCTTATATGGAGAACTCTTTGAGCGCGTACCGGATCACCCCCGCCTCGTCCGCCGCGATACTGAAGAGGATTCCAGAAAGGCAGTCGCTTCCCGCATGTCTCTGCTGAAGGACCAGCTTGATGGAGTGGATTCCTTCATTGAATTCGCCCCGGGAGATTGTCGCTTGGCATTTGAGGTCTGCAAACACGTGAAACGCGTGGATGCGATCGATATTTCAGATCAGAGCGGCGACACCAGTAGCAACCCGGAGAACTTTCACCTCATTGTCTACGACGGCTACAACGTGGACCTGCCCGAGGGCAAAGGCGATGTGGTCTTCAGTTATCAATTTCTGGAGCATATTCACCCCGAGGATATTCCTCTCCATCTGGAACTTGCTCAGAAACTCCTCAAGCCTGGCGGAAAATACATCTTTTCCACACCGCACAAATTTTCAGGGCCACACGATATCTCAGCACACTTCTGCACCGAGCCTGAGGGATTTCATTTCAAGGAATGGACATTCCGGGAGATGGGCGCAGCGGCAAAGAAGGCGGGTTTCAGTAAATGGTATACCTACCGTTTTGGGAAAGCCCGCATGAGTGGATTCTTCAACTTCATCACACTCACAGCAGAGTCATTGATCGGAGTCCTTCCCCGCTTCCTTCGCTGGAGGATCAGTCAACGCCTCTTCCAAGGTGTGACCATGGTGCTCATCAAGTAGATCTCCTCTGAGGCACATCAAAGTCCCAGCAGTGGCGTTGGCACCATGAACGCGTGTTGTTCCAACAGGCTCAGCGATCCATTCCATGAAAGGTATTGGGTCAGGTAGAGGAAGAGGATGTAAATCCCGGCGACGGGAATGGAAGCCAATCGGGAAGACCACCTGAAAAGGAAATGACGCTCACTCTCCCTGCGTAAAGCCCGTCCCACGGCCCACCCCGTCAGCATGCGCGCCGGCAGAATGAACGCTACGAACAACAGACTGATCAACCAAGTCAGCTCCTTGGGTGGCAGCTCGATCTTCAATAGATACAAAGGGAGCGCAAACAGCAGTGTGACCAACAAGGCCGTCCAGAAAGCAATCGGCGCCCGACGAAACAAGGCCCTGACCTTCTTGACTTCAAACAGCGTCTTGAACTGACCATCCACTGCAAAGCGGGCTTGAAGAAACGGCAGGTATAGCACCGCAGGCACCAACAACGCCGCTCCCACCAATGAAAAGAATGCACCTCCTCCCGGAGGCAATGATCCGGCAAAGATCAAAATCCCAACTGGCAGAACCAGAAAGGCGAGCGCACCGACAAAGGCTTTGGCACCCAATTGGAAATAGTGGGGAAAGTTCAGGCTCCGAATGAAATCAATCACCTTGCTACCCTGCTCTCTCGGATTATGGGATTCGTTCAACCATCGCATGAAACGGATCGGCGCGGGCCAGAAAAAGTGTCGCAGTCTCCCACCTCTGATCAGTGCCCAACAAATATGCCATGCCGTGAATAATGTGATGACCATCAGGCCAATCCGCCAACCTTCTGCAACAGGCGTCCCTCCAGACATCAACTCAGCATCGCGCCACATGCTCGCCACGAAACGCATCGGGAACAAGGTCAGCCAGATTCCCAAGGCAGCACTCGCGAAGACAGATGCCTTTCTGACTCCAATAAACCCATCTCTCAATCTACCGCTCTTTGCGATCCTTCCACTGACTTCGAGCAGGTAGCCAAAGCTCAAAAAATTCAGAATGGGGACAACGGAAAGCAGTGCCACGCCAGCAATGATGGAAACAAACCCAAACACCCAGTCCAGCATTCGACCGGCTTTCTTGAATGCTCGTTTCAGAATCGAATCAGCCTTCACTTCACCGGTCGGCAATTCAGGGGGAAACACCTCCTCCGCCGGCTCCATCGTTGATTGGCTGAATGAACTCATCCCTTTCCATGACGAAGGTTGCGTCCAGTGGTTACAACCGGTTTCATCCTCGCACCGGGATGTAACCACTCCCCACTCATGGCGTCACCTTCATCACAAGCAATCAACGTCACTCCATGAACGAATCATCCAACCAGTCCTCCAAACGCCCTGCCTTTCGCAATCTGGCATATGGATTGGTGATGGCGATCGCCACGCTCGTGGTTGCAGGTCAGTTCTTCAGACCTCACGAGGTTCCCGCCGTATCGACTCCCTTTCAACCTACAGACGATTTTCAGGAAGCACTGGCTGGATTAAATCACACCTTCAAGACCAACTGGACTCATCACGCGCTCAGTCCATCGGCTCCGGCTGACAACTATACCATCGCACGCCGAATCTCCCTCGCTCTGACAGGCACCGTCCCCTCCTATCAGGAATTGAAGGCACTGGACATGCAGCCAGAAGAAAACCAGGTGCAATGGTGGTTGAGTCACGTGCTTGAAGATCGTCGCAGTGCGGACTATCTCGCTGAGCGTTTCACTCGTGTCTTCGTAGGGACAGAGGCAGGCCCCTTTCTCCAATACCGTCGACGCCGCCTGACTGAATGGATCTCAGACCAGTTTCATGAAAATACATCTTACGATCAGCTCTGCAGATCCCTAATCCAATCCGATGGCATTTGGACGTCCAAGCCTGAAGTCAATTTCATCACCGTCTCCATCGATCAGAACAACGACAAGAAAGGCCCCGATGAAGTCAAACTCGCCTCCAGACTCACGAGGGCGTTTCTGGGTGTCCGGATCGATTGCGTCCAATGCCACGATGACAAGATGGGCGATCGCTGGAAACAGGAGGACTTCCATCAACTGGCTTCCTTCTTCGCCAATGCAGAAGTCTCAATCACCGGCATCCGCGATAATGAAAAGGTGAACTACGAATATCGTTACAAAGGTAAATCAGAAGAAGCGCCCGTCCCTCAAGTCGTCCCGTTTCAGTCAAAGCTGCTTCCGGAAGAAGGTGGTCCACGTGAACGACTGGCCTCATGGGTGACGCATCCAGAGAACAAGGCCTTCGCCCGCACCACCGTCAACCGCATCTGGGCCATGCTTTTCAACCAGCCCTTGATCAGTCCGATCGATGACATCCCACTCGAAGGACCTTATCCGGTGGGAATGGATATTCTAACGGATGACCTCATCCAACACGGATACGATCTCCAAAGACTCATTCGACTGATCGTCAGTTCACGCCCGTTCCAATTGGACAGCCGCTCTGCCGATCCTGATCAGGTCATCACTCAACAACACGAAGAGACCTACGCCACCTTCCCTCTGACCCGGCTCCGTCCAGATCAGGTTGCTGGAGCCGTGATCCAATCATCCTCGCTCTCAACGATTGACGCTGGCTCACACGTCATTTCCCGGATCACCCGCTTCACACAGACGAGCGAATTCCTCAAACGCTATGGAGACATGGGTGAAGATGAATTTGGCGAAAGCTCAGGAACCATTCCTCAACGCCTGCTGCTCATGAACGGTGAGCTCGTTGACAAGCGCACCGGAAACAACATGGTCGGCAACGCAGCCACACGCATAGGTGCCCTTGCCATCAACGACGAAGAGGCGGTCCGGGTTGCCTATCTCACACTTCTCACACGTCTGCCTTCAATGGAGGAACTCCAACACTTCGCACCGACTCTCGAGGGACTGAAGGGAGACGAACGCGGACAAGCAATGCAGGACATCTGTTGGGCACTCATCAACGCTACGGAATTCTCATGGAACCACTGAACAAGAAGACCCATCCATCAGGCTGCGGCACCCAGACACATTTCAGTCGCCGCACGCTTCTCAAGGCAGCAGGTGCTGGAGGACTGGCATGGCTGACGCCCATTTCACAATTATTGGCAGTGGACGCTGAGAAAAGAAAGGGCCCGGCCAAGTCTGTGATCATTCTATGGATGGCCGGTGGTCCAAGCCAGTTGGAGACTTTTGATCCGCATCCGGGGACTGCGATATCCGACGGCACCAAAGCCATCCCTACCAGCGTGAAGGGAATCAAGATTGCTGAAGGCATGCCACAGACAGCAGAGGTGATGGAACACGTCTCATTGATCCGCTCAGTCACCAGCCTTGAGGGAGATCACGAGCGCGCCTCCTACAACGTAAAGACAGGCTACCGTCCAAACCCTGCCATCAAGCACCCAAGCATTGGCGCCATTCTCAGTCACGAGCTTCCCAACCCCGCTATCGAGATCCCGACACACATTTCCATTCTCCCCGATCAGTGGCCGGCAAGAGGCGGCTATCTGGGATCTCAGTTTGATGCGTTTCAAGTAGGCGACCCAAACAAGCCGGTTCCCGATGTCTCCACCAAGGTCGAAGCCGATCGCCAACGCAAGCGCTTGGACAGCCTGTCCATTCTTGAAAAGCAGTTTGCAAGAGGCCGATTGCCTGATCTGGAGACCGGTAAGACCCTTCATCAGACAACGATTCAGAAAGCACTGGAGATGATGACCTCCGATCAGTTGAAGGCGTTTAATGTCAGCGAAGCCACGGCTGCAGAACGAGCCGCCTATGGTGACACAGCCTTCGGCCGGGGCTGTCTCGCAGCACGCCGATTGATCGAGTCCGGTGTCCGTTGCGTTGAAGTCACATTGAACGGTTGGGACACACACGTGAACAACAAGGAAGGTCAGGGTGAAAAGATATCCATTCTCGACCCCGCCTTCTCCGCCCTGATCAAGGACCTGAAAGCCAGAGACCTATTGGACAGCACGGTTGTGTTGTGTGGTGGAGAATTCGGAAGAACGCCCAAGGTCAATGCACTCGACGGACGAGATCACTGGCCTCACGCCTTTTCCATGGCCGTGGCTGGCGGAGGCTTCAAAGGAGGAAAAGTCTTTGGATCTACAGACCCAACAGGAGAAAAGAAAGAACCCGAATTCCCTATTCGAGTCCAGGACGTGCATGCAACGGTCCAGCACCTTCACGGCTTGGACCCCGACAAGGAGATCATGACCCACGTAGGGCGTCCGATCGCTTTGAGTGATGGCTACGTCATCGACGAGTTGATCGCCTGAGCGCCATCAGATCACGCCAAAGGCCCACATCGTCGCCAACCCGGCTGCGAAGGCACAGAGCACAGTCAGTGTCACCTTCAGTGCCAGATGCCTTGGGGCATCTTCATCTGTGAAATTTGATTTCATTTCATAAAAGTGACGCTCCTCTCGAATCTGTCAACATGATCAACCAGAGTATTTATTGCCCAGAACAATAAGAAACGGGGGGTATTTCGAAGCCTCTCGCTCTCACTGACCTTGCAACGAAGGTCAAGGAACTCATGGATCAGCGCATGCAAGATGACACCGTCACCCGCGTCTACATAAAGCCCAGCTGAAGCTTCGCAGCCTCGGACATCATGTCCTGATTCCACTGAGGCTCCCATACCAACTGCACATCCACCTGCTCTACTCCGTCCACACAGAGCACCTTGCTCTGAATGTCCTGACAAAGCACATCACCCATGCCACATCCGGGCGCAGTCAGAGTCATGTCCACCTCGACAGTGTATCCACCACCATCCTCGATCTCCTTCAGCTCGCTGCGATAGATCAGTCCGAGGTCCACCACGTTCACAGGAATCTCAGGATCATACACGGTGCGCATCTGATCCCAGATCTGCTTGCTCAGATCTTCCTTCGAATCAGCCTTACCGGCCTGCTCCGCTGGTGACAGTTCAACTTCCTTCCCCAACGCATCCCCATTACGACTATCCACGCGAAACATGTTACCATTCACCATGATGGTGTAGGTTCCGCCCAGTGACTGGGTGATGGTCGCTTCCTCGCCCTTGAGCAAAGTCACACGATCGCCCACAGGCACCACGGTGGCTTCCACATCTCGAGTCAGTTCTATGGATTCGTAACGGGACATCTCTTAAACAAGGTTTCAGGCCAGACTCTGATCTTCCAATCGATCCCAAACCAACGTGTCCAATTCCTCACGGACAGGTTCGCATTCGATACGCTCGACGATCTCACCCGCAAAGCCATGAACCAGCATCTGCCGGGCACGCTTCTCTCCGATACCACGGGCGCGGAGATAGAAGATCGATTGTGGATCCAGCTGACCGATGGTCGCACCATGCGTGCACTTCACGTCGTCGGCATAGATCTCAAGCTGAGGTTTCGCATTTGCCGTGGCAGAATCAGACAGCAGCACATTCTTACTCGTCTGCTTCGCATCGGTCTTCTGTGCAATCTGCCGCACATGGATACGTCCATGAAAGATCCCTTTGGATTCATCATCCAGAATACCGTTGAAATACTCATGACTCTCGCAGCGCGGCGATGCGTGATCGACCACCATGTGATGATCGGCCACCTGTTTGCCACGGGTGATGTAGAGACCATTGAGCACGCAATTCTGTCCCTCACCCGCAAGGCAGGTTCGGAGGTCGTTTCGTGAAATCGCAGCACCCAATGCAATCGAGTGATGAGCCAGATGACTGTCACGACCGGTGTCGCTGTAGAAGCGGGCGATGTGATACGACTCAATGCTCTGATCCTGCACCTTCACATGTTCGGCCTGGGTATTGTCACCCACGAACCACTCGTTGATCGAGTTGGTCACATAGACACCTTCGACAGCGGAGACATGTGTCTCAACAACCGTCGCCTTGGCAGAGGTCTCCACCTCAACAAGGTGACGCAGATGAGAAACGCTTCCGGCCACCGTTCCCACATGGATGACATGAACCGGTTTCTCCAAAGAAACGTTTCGGGCCACATGTAGGAAAAGTCCGTCGCTCAAGAAAGCATCATTCAATCCGGCAAAGCCGTTTGCGTCTTCCTTGGAACGTGATCCCAAGCGCGCGCTGACCTTGTCCTCATGCGCAGTGATTGCTTCAGACAGTGTCGAGAGAATCACTCCATCCTGCGTGCCTACTGAAGACAGATGCGATGCAAAGTGACCATTCAGGAAAACCAGTTTGTGGCAGTCGAGTCCCTGAAAAGGAATCTCAATTCCCTCAAGTGAATCCAAGTAACCTGCGTCAACAGCCTCAGCCGCCACGGATGGCGCAAAGTCCATATCCGCGATCACAGACACATTGGTAAAACGCCAGTCCTCGTCCTTGATGGTTGGGTAACCCTTCTCAGAAAACCTGGCGATACCTGACTTGCGAAGCTGGGCCAACCATTGTGGCTGACCGGCAGCGCCCGCTGCCTCCAACGCATCAAATGCCGCCAGCCGGGCGTCTTCAGCGTCACTCACAGTCGTGGGAGTTTCAGTCATTTCGCTCATCAATCAGGCAGGTTGGGAAAGCTCATCCAGGATCCAGTCGTAACCCTTTTCTTCCAACTGAAGGGCCAGCTCCTTGCCACCGGAACGGACGATACGTCCATCCACAAGCACATGGACAAAATCTGGAACGATGTAATCAAGCAGACGCTGATAATGCGTGATGACCAACTGTGCGTTGTCCTTGCTCTTAAGCTTGTTCACGCCCTCGGAAACAATCCGCAGCGCATCAATATCGAGACCGGAATCCGTCTCATCCAGCACAGCCAGCTTCGGCTCCAGCACAGCCATTTGGAAGATCTCATTACGCTTCTTCTCACCACCGGAGAATCCGGCATTCACCGGGCGCTTGAGGAAGCTCTCTGGCAGCTCAAGAATGTTCATCTTCTCACGGACCAGCTTGAGGAACGCCACTGCGTCCAGCTCATCCTCACCGCGATACTTACGCACGGCATTGGCAGCAGCTCTGAGGAAGTAAGTGGTGTTCACACCGGGAATCTCGACAGGATATTGGAAGGCGAGAAACACACCTTCACAGGCGCGCTCTTCAGCTGCCATGTCCAGCAGATCCTTACCGAGGTAATCTACAGATCCCTTGGAGATCTCATAATCTTCGCGTCCAGCCAGGACAGAGGCCAGCGTGCTCTTGCCGCTGCCGTTGGGTCCCATGATTGCGTGCACCTCACCTGGATTGATCGTCAGGTTCAATCCTTTGAGAATGTCTTTTCCTTCCACACCAGCGTGGAGATTTTCAATTTTCAGCATCGTTCGTTTTCAGGTCCGTAATTTCAAAAAATGATCCGGTTCAGCCGGCTTATCCCACACTGCCTTCAAGGCTCACACCAAGCAGATTGCGCGCTTCCACGGCAAACTCACCGGGCAGCACACTGAACACTTCCTTACAGAAGCCATTCACAATCATGTTCACTGCATCCTGCGTTTCGATTCCTCGCGCATTGCAGTAGAAGATCTGGTCTTCACCAATCTTCGACGTTGTCGCCTCATGCTCCACACTCGAGCTCGTGTTCTTCACCTCGATGTATGGAAATGTATGCGCCCCGCACTGATCACCGATCAACAGAGAGTCACATTGGGAGAAGTTGCGTGAATTGGTTGCGTTCTTCGACATCTGCACCAGTCCGCGATAGCTGTTCTGGCCACGCCCGGCAGAGATGCCCTTGGAGATGATTGTGCTCTTCGTGTTCTTGCCGAGATGAATCATCTTGGAACCCGTGTCAGCCTGCTGCTTCAGATTCGTCAGCGCCACTGAGTAGAACTCACCCACACTGTTGTCACCCTTGAGCACACAGCTTGGATACTTCCATGTGATCGCAGAGCCGGTTTCCACCTGAGTCCATGAAATCTTGGAATGATTTCCCTTACACAGGCCGCGCTTGGTCACAAAGTTGTAGATACCGCCCACGCCTTCTGCATCACCGGGATACCAGTTTTGCACGGTGGAGTATTTGATCTCTGCATTCTCCAGAGCCACCAGTTCCACGATCGCAGCGTGCAGCTGATTCTCATCACGCATCGGTGCGGTGCATCCCTCCAGATAGCTCACATACGAATCATCTTCAGCAATCACCAGCGTCCGTTCGAACTGACCGGTATTCGCCGCATTGATGCGGAAGTAGGTGGAAAGCTCCATTGGGCAACGAACGCCCTTGGGGATGTAGCAGAACGAGCCATCACTGAAGACAGCGGAGTTCAAGGCTGCATAAAAATTGTCCGTATAAGGAACCACCGTTCCCAGATACTTCTTCACTAGTTCCGGATGTTCCTGAACCGCCTCTGAGAAAGAACAGAAGATGATTCCCTGCTCCGCCAAGGTGTCCTTGAAAGTCGTCCCTACAGACACACTGTCAAACACGGCATCCACCGCCACACCAGCCAGCTTGGCACGCTCGTGAAGCGGGATACCCAGCTTCTCATAGGTCTCCAACAACTTTGGATCCACCTCATCCAGACTCTTGGGTGCATTCTCGTCCGGCTTCTTCGGCGCGGAATAGTAAGAGACAGCTTGAAAGTCCACCGGAGGATGATCCACATGGGCCCATTCAGGCGGGGTCATCTTCAACCAATAACGGTATGCCTTTAAACGGTATTCCGTCAGCCACTCAGGCTCGTTCTTCTTGGCTGAGATCAGACGGACAACGTCCTCATTCAACCCAGGCGGAACGGAATCGGCTTCGATGTCAGTGACAAAGCCATACTTGTATTCCTGGCTGACAAACTTCTCGATCGTTTCAGTAGCGCTGCTCATTGCGAAAATCTATTTGTTGCTGATGTGAGACTGCTCATTCGACGCACATCTCCCATCCGGACAAGGTCCCCTCATGGCGATATCGATCTCATCCGCCTTGAATCCCTCAGGCATCATTGCCTCAGGCACACGCGGTGTGCGTTTCAGATCGATGTCAAAGGCTCGCCCACAGTCATTGCAGTAAAAGTGACAGTGAGGATCCAGATTTGAACAGAACCTCGTGGCCTGCCGGTCGTGATTCACCTGCTTCACCAATCCCGCCTTAACCAACACATCCAAAGTGTTGTAGACCGTGGCCATGGACATCTCCGGCTTTCCCTTCTTCGCCCGGAAATACACCTCTTCAGCCGTCGGATGGTCCTTAATCTCCGTCAGGACATTGAAAATGTGCCGACGCTGGGGCGTAAACCGTAGCCCTGAAGCTGCCAGCCGGTCTGTCACTTCTTTGTCCTGATCGATTTCACCGCTCATCGGGGCGGACAAAATAGAGCCTCATTCAGATCCGTCAAGATTTAGAATAATTCTAAATCCAAATTCTTTCGCCACCTGCCCCAAACACGAAAAAAAGGCTGCCGGAAATCCGACAGCCTTTCGTCAAACCATGTGATTGGAGCTTAGCTCATCTTCTCGATGAGGAATGCCTCCAATTTGCGGGAATCCGCAGCAAAACGACGAATTCCGTCAGAAAGCTTCTCAGTCGCCATCTGGTCCTCATTCATCATCCAGCGGAACTTGGCTTCGTCGATCTCGATCTTCTCCAGATCAGCCGCCTTGGCAGTCTCCTCAGAGAGCTTCAGCTCCACAGAACCCTCAGTCTTCTGCATTTCACTCAGCAAACCAGGGCTGATTGTCAGTAGATCAGAACCCGCCAACTCAGTGATTTCACCCACATTACGGAAGCTCGCGCCCATGACCTCAGTCTTGTAACCGAACTTCTTGTAGTAGTTGTAGATGTTCGTCACAGACACCACGCCCGGATCCTCATTTGCAGGATAGCTGTCACGCCCCGTGCTCGCCTTGTACCAATCAAGGATACGACCCACAAATGGTGAAATCAGCTGCACACCCGCCTCTGCACAAGCCACAGCCTGAGCAAACGAGAACAAAAGAGTCAGATTACAATGAATGCCTTCCTTCTCCAGCTCACGAGCCGCCTCGATACCTTCCCAGGTAGAAGCCAGCTTGATCAGGATGCGATCACGAGAAATACCAGCTTCCTCGTAATAACCGATCAGCGTGTGCGCCTTGTCGATGGAAGCCTGCTTGTTGAAAGACAAACGCGCATCCACCTCAGTACTAACGCGATGCGACACAATCTTCAGGATCTCCACACCAAACGCCACAGACAGCTTGTCCATTGCCATTTCGATGTCAGGAGACGATGAAGTCGAGGTTGCCTTGGTGTCAGCCAGCGCCTTATCCACGATTTCCGCATACTCATCCATGCACGCTGCATTCAGCAACAGACTTGGATTGGTGGTCGCGTCACGCGGTTGGAATTGCTTGATACTTTCAAAGTCACCCGTATCAGCAACGATCACGGAATGTTTCTTGAGACCTTCTAGAAGATTGTTTTCAGACATTTATTTTCAGTTTCAGTAGTTCAGAGCGCCAAAGCGCATTCAACGAATCGGACGTTAATCAATCCCAGCCAAAGCCCCTCCGAATCAAGAAAAATTCCCATCCAATGCCCTCAAACCATTAATCTTTGGCATGAATGTAACAGAACGCACTCCCTAGCAGCCCATTCAAGAACTCCAACGCCGGAGCGCATATAGATAAGTTAAGCGGTGACTCGAATCAGCAGTCGCCGCGCTTCAAACCAAACGCATCTGCGATCAATCTGGGTAGGTATCCAACATCCGCTTCGGGTAGCTTCCTGTGCCTGTTGCCTTTCGGTAGATTTCTTCAGGCACATCCCCTTTCATCTCCAATGCATCAATCATGTTGAGCGCTTCCAGCGCGACCATGTCGTCGCTTGCATGGTTCAGAATCCGAGTGAGCGCCTTCAACCCAGCATCGCGGTTGCCTTGACGCGTCACCGCCTCAGCTGCGGCTATCTGAACGACTGGCACCGGATCATTGAGGAGCTTTTGCAGATCCTTGGCGGCTGGCTTTGCTGCTTTGCCTCGCACGGTGCATCCGATCGCCCCCCAGTAACGAACCACTGGATGTTCGTGCTTCAATGCTGCACGCAGTTTGCGGACAGATTTCTTGGATGCATCGCCGGCAAGAAGCGCAGTCTTTTGAATCTCACCATAAGGAAATGCCTTGTCGTTCACGTAGTCATAAACCGTGCTGTTCTTTGAGATTTCGTTGTACATGGCTTCGGGAACCAATCCTGCGTCACGGATCTCACTCATCTTGGATAGCGTGGCTTTTCGCATTTCGGCCAATCGCTTCTGATGCTCAGGATCATTCACCAGATTGTTGACCTCCCAAGGATCAGCTTGAGTGTCATACAGCTCTTCAACCGGTTGCGGAATAGACCAAAACGCTTCCTGTTCAGACGTCAACTCACCGTTATTGCGAGCCTTCAGGAATGACTGCCAGCCAAGCTGACCGTGCGGATAGCCAGAGAAAATTCCGCGATGACGATGCGGATGGAAATTGCGGATATATCGATAGCGTCCGTCGGTGACTGCACGTACAAAGCGCAGCATGCGCGCATCAAACCGCTGACCGTAGAGATACACATAAGGCAATGCCTCCTGCGCAGCCTTTCCAAGAAACGCCCTTCCCTGAAACGCATCAGGAATCTCCACTCCGGCAAGACTGAACACCGTCGGCGGCAGATCCACAAAACTGACAGGACGCTCGTTCACACTGCCAGCTTTTCCTGGCGCGAGATGCGCCCATTTCTTGGGGAAATGAACGATCATGGGAACGTGATTTCCAGTGTCGTTGATGTAGCGCTTACCTCTTGGGAGAATGCCACCATGGTCGGAGTAATAGAAGATGATCGTGTTCTCACGCAGATTCTCATCATCCAGCTCATTGATCCAATCGCCGATCTGTTTGTCCATGGCCGTGACCGTGTCCATGTAGGTCACCCAGTCATGACGTATCTCAGGCGTATCTGGCAGATGAGGTGGCAACACGACCGACGCAGGGTCACGACTAGGCACTTCTGGAATCAGCTTCTTCTTTCTGTTACTGGCAATCTTCTTTGCAAAGAGATTGCTTTCGTGACTGATCGTGGTGTTGAAAACAGCAAAGAAGGGTTGGCCCGGTTTCCTATTCTTCCAATGTGCCTTGGGGCTGCACTCATCCCAATGACTCTTGTCGTCCGTGGCGAAATTGTAGTCCGTCTTCGAGCGATTTACACAATAGTAGCCCGCTTCTCTCAGGTAAGACGGATACGTGCGAAACTGCTCAGGGATGGGATACCGGCTTCGCATGTTATGCGTTCCCATGGAAGGAGCATAACGGCCAAGAATCAGCGTGTTGCGAGTCACCGCGCAGACAGCACCATTGGAGTAGGCGTATTTGTAGCGGACTCCACCTGCAGCAAGCCTATCAATGTTGGGAGTCTTGGCATCCTTGTTGCCATAGCAACCAATCCAGTGGTGGCTGTTATCCTCACTGGTCACCCAGAGAATATTGGGACGATCCTGTGCCGCTGAAGCAAGGGAAACCACAAACAGAGTCAGAATTATCGAAAAACGGTTCATTTTTAAAACATCATGGATTAAGGGCATCCAGAGCCCATAGATCAAAGGAATGACCAAGCTTCCCCGAAATCAGACGAAGACTCCACTCAAATCCAGTCCATCATCTCTCCACACATCAGCCTGCGGATGTAAGCTTCCTTTTTATCTAGCAGACCCTATCAAGGGCATTGGTTTTATTGTGACTAGTTATCCCGGATTGCATCCGGGGCTCAAGGCGTAGAGCCCGCTGGGCTCGAGATTACACATTCTCAGGTGTTTTGACTTTTTCTTCTTTGGGTCTCCGGGTCTTGGCGCCTGTCCCGCCGCGGCGGTGGTGAGATCAGTGAAGCACCACGCGCGGACGGAAGTGGATCGAAGAGCCCCAAGTTATTGTTGGGCGAGACGGGCTCTGGCTTTGTGAAGTTTTTGATAGCTCTTAATCAGTTTGAGATGCTTGTCCAAGCCTTCGAGCTTCATGCTGGTCTTTGTCAGCCCATAAAAACGGATATCCCCGCTGATAGAGCCGACGACCTTGTCCATGGTTTCAGCCCCAAACATCCGGGTCATGTTTGGTAGGTAATCCGCCATGTCTTCATCTTCATCCATCGTGACATCCAGCGCGGCCTTGAGGGCTTGATAGAACATCTTTCTGGCGGCTGTGTTGTCGTTGAAGTTGATGAAGTCGAATATGAGTTCTGCTGCGCTCTCATATTGCTTGAGAGCCAGATAGATCAGGATTTTCAGTTCACCAATATCGAGTTTACCCCAAACCGTGTTCTCGTCGAACTCGATACCAATGAGAATGGAAATGGGTGTGTAGTTGTCGATCTGGCTTTCTTCGAGTCGTTCAACAAGGCTTGTGAGTTGTTTATCATCCAGATCGTGAATGTTCAGGATGTCTTCCCGGTAATCGAGCGCCTTGTTGGTGTTGTCCCAAATGAGATCCTCCACCGGATAGATCTCTGAGTATCCAGGAACGAGTATCCGGCATGCCTTGGCTCCAAGATCCTCGTGGATGGATACATAAACTTCTTTGTCCAACTCATGCAGAATGCTCATGAGGTAATCAGCCTCTTGCTCGGTGGTGCCTTCAAAATTCCACTCACAGAATTCGTAGTCGTTCTTATCGCTGAAGAAGCGCCATGAGATAATTCCTGTTGAGTCAATGAAGTGCTCAACGAAGTTGTTTGGAACATTGACCGCGAGACTGTTGAACGTGGGTGGAGGCACATCATTCAGTCCTTCAAAACTTCTTCCCTGAAGCAGCTCGGTAAGACTGCGCTCCAGCGCCACCTCAAATTTCGGGTGAGCCCCGAAGGACGCGAAGACGCCTCCTGTTCTGGAATTCATCAAGGCCACGCACATGACAGGAAACAACCCACCCAAAGACGCATCCTTCACCAATACAGGAAAGCCACGACTTTCCAGTTCTTCAATTCCGGCAATGATCGTTGGGTATTTTTCCAGGATGCTTTTCGGAACATCTGGAAGACTCAGTTCCTCTTCAATAATCTGCTTCTTTACTGCGCGCTCAATGATCTCAGAGAGGCATTGGACTTTGGCTTCATGAAGGGTGTTGCCCGCACTCATTCCATTACTGACGAACAGATTCCCAATGAGGTTGACGGGGATGTAGACCGTTTTCTTGTCGGATTGCCTCTCAAAGGGAATGGCGCAGATGCCTCGCTCGGAAAGTCCTAAGTTGGAATCAACAAGGTTGGATGCTTTCAGCTCGTTGTCGGGATTGTAGAGCCGCAAGCATGTTTCATCCATCAGGCCATCTGGCAACGCGTCATCGGGCCCAGGTGTAAACCATTTTTCATTGGGGTAGTGAACGAAGCTGGAGGCACTGACTTCCTCTCCAAAGTAGTGATCATTGTAGAAGTAGTTGCAGCTTGTCCGTTCAAGATATTCTCCCAACGCAGAACAGATGGCGCTGTCTCGGGTGGCGCCTTTTCCATTGGTGAAACACATTGGCGAAGCTGCATCCCGGATATGCACGGACCAGACATTGGGAACGATGTTTCTCCATGAAGAAATCTCAATCTCGATGCCCATGGACGCCAGCAATTGGGTCATGTTCTTGATCGTCTCCTCAAGTGGAAGGTCTTTACCGACCACCACGGTGCTTGATCCTGGAGCCGATCCGCTTTCGTAGGCGAGACTGGTATCTGTCTCCAAGGTATTAACGGATTCAATGATGAATTCAGGGCATTCTTGAACGACTCTTTTTACCGTGCACCTGTCGATGGATCGGAGAATGCCTTCTCGATGTTTCTCAGACAGATGCTCCGGAAGCTCCACCTGTATCTGAAACGTCTGCTTATACCTGTTTTCGGGATCAATAATGTTGTTCTGCGAGAGTCGGATATCGTCTGTAGGAATCTGACGAGCCAAGCAGTAGACCCTGACGAAATAGGCGGCACACAGAACTGAAGAAGCCAAAAAGTAATCAAATGGACCTGGTGCCGATCCGTCGCCCTTGTAGCGGATTGGTTGATCCGCAATGACCGTAAAGTCATCGAATTTTGCTTCAACCCTGAGGTTTTCTAAAAAGTTTACGGTTATTTTCATATGGGAGTTCGTCGCGGCACTGACAATCAGGCAGCGACGACTTTGGAGGGAATGCTGCTTAAAGCGATTTCTTTCTTCCGGATCCGATACAACCTCCCATCTCTTCGCGAACAATGACGGCGCAGACAAGTGAGCGCAGTCATTACTTGATGACCTGATCGCGAACTATCGCCGGCGGGCCGAGCGTTCCTTATCGGCTGAGTCCGCCTTTCGTGCTTCAGCGGCTGCTGCCTCTCGCAGTTTATCCTTCTTGCTCTTCCGCCGGCCTTTGATCCCTCCGACGCTACTTGGTTTGCGGACTGCTTCCGTAGGCTCGAAGCCTGCGATCTCTTCCCGATCTATTCTCAGCTGATTGCGTTTTTCAATGAGGCAAAAATGTGCGTCGTTTTCCGCAGTGACGAAGCTGATAGCGATCCCTGTTTCCCCCGCTCGACCAGTGCGACCGATACGGTGTGTGTAATCGACGGCAGAGCGCGGAAGATCATAGTTGAGCACTACCGGCAGCTCCACGATATCCAAGCCCCTTCCCGCAAGATCAGTGGCCACCAGGACTTGGATCTCAGAATTCTTAAGAGCAGCAATAACCCGATTTCGCGCTCCCTGACTCAGATCACCATGAAATGATTCGGCATCGATACCATTGAGGCGCAACTTCTCTGCTACATGGTTCGCGGTGTATTGCTTTCCCACAAAGACCAATACCCGCGCCCACCCCTCAGTATTGATCAAATGGCGAAGCAAAGGCGTACGCTTATCGGTGTCGACTCGAATGGCGCGTTGTTCGATTGCTGCTGCCGTCGATCTATCAGGCTCGATCTCTATCCTCTTCGGCTCATTCAACAAATCCATGGCAAGCGATTCAATCGCAGCCGGAAAGGTCGCCGAGAACATGAGATTCTGACGTCCATCAGGCAGTAGCGAAAGGATGCGATCCAACTCATCTGCAAACCCCAGGTCCAGCATTCGATCGGCTTCGTCCAGAACCAGTGCGGTGACACGAGACAACTGAGCCGCGTTCTTGTCCACCAGATCGAGCAAGCGACCAGGAGTAACGACAACGAAATCAGCACCACCACGCAACGCCATCATTTGAGGATTGATCGAGACACCTCCCACGGCACTGACGATCTTGATCCGCTTGGGAATGCTCTGAGCAAACTGCGCCACCACCTCCCTGACTTGTGCCGCCAATTCACGAGTAGGAACGAGAATCAGTGTATGAATACCTCCTGACTTATCACGAGGAGCTGCCAGCCAGCGTTGCAGAAGAGGCAACACAAACGACGTCGTTTTTCCGGATCCCGTCTGAGCTGTAGCCAAGACATCGCCACCCTTTAGAACTTCCGGGATGACAGCGGTCTGCACGGCCGTGGGAACGTCGTAAAGACTGACTGCGTTAACCAAAACATCGGATAGACCTAAAGTAGAAAATGGCATTGCGATCCCCAATCTAGATAGCAACCGGGGGCAGGACAACGGTAATGCGATCCTCTTTTCTTTGGTGGGATAACACTGCTTTCTCCGTGTCACTCAGTGGCTCTGTGCCTGCCCCGCCAAGGCGGTGGAGAGGACCTTTTCTACCCCACAATCACCTTGACCATGGGCTTGTTCTCCAACCAACTTGCTTACTATTAGACAGTGACCTGATGAACCGCTCCAAAGACAAGACCAACGACAGCCCCAGAGGGAATGCCCCCTTGCTGGCTCTCTTGGTAATTGGCTGTGCCTTAACACTTGGGATTGCGGCCTTCTTTAAACCAGCGAGTAGAACGGGCTCTGAGGAATCTGCTGAATCAACAGTCGCAAAGACGGAACGTGCATCAACAAGCGTCGATAGCAGCTCTCCTGAAATCGTCGAGTCCAACAGTTCCACACCAAACTTCGATGCTAGCCGCGAACAGAAGGCGCGTTTTGAAGCAAGGGCACAGGCAAACAAACGCAAAGAGGAGCAGGAGGCTCAGCAGTTGTATTGGAGCGATCTCCTCCAACGCCACGCAGACGGCGACAAGGAGGCTTTTAATGAATTCCTTAGTTCGGTGACTCAGGCAAATTCGCTTACAGCACTCAAGGCACTGAAGGGCGTGAAGCTTTCAAGAGCAGATCAATCCAGATTCTATGAGAAACTGGGTAAGCTTGGTGGTCAGGGCATGATGGATCAGTTGATGCAGCTTTCCGATCGTAACGCGGCCCTCGCCATGAAGGGCTGGGCTCAAATGGATTCCTCAGCTGCGTCTGCGTGGTTACGACAACTCGATGTCTACGGAGATCAGGGCATTCAGGATTATCTCGCCGCGGCAAATCTGGATGAACATGGATTCTTGGACACCTTGTCGGAGGGCATGCTCGAGTCTCTGAAAACATCAACCGACGCAAATGATCCTGCAGCCTTTGCTGCCTTTGAAGAGAAGGCCATTGAGTTGGTGGAGTTCATGATGAATGAAGACCCTTTGAAAGGAGAAGCCATGATGCGGGAACTGACTGAAGAGCTGGTAAAGAATCACGATCCTGAATCTCTGGCACAATGGTTCAATCAGATCGAAGATCCGAATGTTCAGAGCGCCGCGATACAACGAATCATCGAAACAGGTGCATTCAGCGCCAATCCATTTGAGGCATTGGAGGTAGCAATGTCGCTGGAAAGCCAGAAAAGCCGAGGCACGGCCATATCAGCCGCATTTGGACAATTGGGATCAGGCGCAGGCGGAATCGCTCTTGATCTGGTTGTCGAGCATCTCACCGGCATGCCAAGCGGTATAGACAGAGACTTTGCGATCAATGGTTTCGCACACGGTCTCGTGGGATCCGCTCCAGATGTGGCTCTCGAATGGGCAGCTTCCATATCAGACGAACAATTCAAAGAAACCGTACTCCGCAATGTCCAACGACGCATTTCCGAGAATGAGCTGGCGGGTAATTGAAAACGTGTGAGATAGGGACGCGTCGCAGGGATGGGCTTCCCTTCACTACGACTTGGAGTGTTCAACATGCAGAGGTGGCACGATAAATCGCGAACTCCAACTTGGGAACTGCGCTACTCCTATCTCTGCGAAACTCCGTGACTCAGTGCCTGCCCCGCCAAGGCGGTGGAGAGATTCGTTCCGCTTCGGGTAGCTGTATTCCCTGCCCTACAAAGCACGATGAATCGTGAACTCCAACTTGGGATCTGCACTAAGCCTAGCTCTGTGAAACTCCGTGGCACTGTGAGAGATTCGTTCCACTTCGGGTAGCTGCCTGCCCTATTCGCAGCTATGCCTGACTGCAATATAACTCTTGGTAAACACCCCGAGAAACCGCTCTCTTATAATCTCACAATCCGGAAACAGCTCCTTCATCTCCTTAAAACCAATCAAGCGGATCTCCTCTACCATCGCGTTCACCTGGTCCTGATTCATTCTTTCCGTCCATCCCCGAACCGTAAACCAACGAACCAGCTTCTTCTGCCACCGCCGCGGAAACCAGTGAATGAATGGCGCAATGTAGTGGGGCTCGATGACGAATTCCCTGGCCGGCGTCTGAATCCAAAGCTTTTCACCTACCCTTCGTACCTCAGCGGCAAATCTAACCTGATTTTCCCATGTTCCTACGTGTTCGATGACGCTGTTGGAAAAGACAATATCGAATTCGTTCTCCTTGTATGGGAGATGACAACCATCACCCTCGATCGCTTCCAGCGAATGACTGTCCTGCTGCTGCTTCTCAAGCTCTAGGGGATAAACGTTGAGCATCACTATGCGCCCTACAACTGGTTGATACGCAGTCCAAGAACTTGGTTCACCACCGACATCGAGAAGAGAATCTGCGATTTTAGGCGCAATTCGCGCTTTGAACGCTTCGAACCTCTTCCTGCGGAATATGGGTGAGATCGCACCATAGATCTTGTAGATATTCAAAATTAAGTCCTTAGAAAGTTATTTCGGAGTGCCCAAATTGAAGGGTGATACAATCTGCTCCCGGCACCATTGCCACAGGCTTTGAGTTGGTGTCAAGTTTGGTATAGATCGATGGAGTGATCGACTGAGACGTTGTTTACATGGCAGCCCCGATCAGTTGAGGCTCTCGAATGGGCAGCTTCCATATCAGACGAACAATTCTAAGAAACCGTACTCCGCAATGTCCAACGACGCATTTCCGAGAACGAGCTGGCAGGCAATTGAAAATGTGTGAGATAGGGACGCGTCGCAGGAGTGGGTTTCCCTTCACTACGACTTGGAGTGTTCAACACGCAGAGGTAGCACGATAAATCGTGAACTCCAACCTGGGATCTGCGCTACTCCTATCTCTGTGAAACTCCGTGACTCAGTGCCTGCCCCGCCAAGGCGGTGGAGAGATTCGTTCCACTTCAGGTTGCAGTATTCCCTGCCCTGCAAAGCACGATAAATCGTGAACTCCAACTTGGGAACTGCGCTACTCCTATCTCTGTGAATCTCCGTGACTCAGTGCCTGCCCCGCCAAGGCGGTGGAGAGATTCGTTCCACTTCGGGTAGCTGTATTCCCTGCACTGCAAAACACGATAAATCGTAGATGGTGACAGGTGTTAGACTGATATTGAACCTTGCTTGCTTACCCTCTTGAGCCTAGACACTGAGTCGCCACAGAAACCCGCTGTTCAATATGAACTTCAAAAAAATTATTCTCTTCGCTCTGCTTTCATGTGGAGCAATCGCGTTCCACAAACCAGCCAAGGCGGTTTCTCCCGCCAACAATGTCGCCATCTACTTTGCTGCCGGGCTCGACCACTCCCCCAACAGTATGAACAATCTGGAATCCCAAAAAGAATACGTCGATGAGCTTAAGAGCATGGGAGTGACCCCGAGAAGCGTTTCGTCAACGATGGCCAGTACCTTGAGATTGCCACTGAGATTGGAACCACCGGCTGCTTCATCTGTCCTCTCAATGGGGAGCGGTCCACCACGTGGAAAGTTCCATCAATGCCCTTCGTTAGGGTGAACGGTGCATTGAACGAACTCTCATCCCGCGACTTCGGCTACCGCAACGAGATTAAATCAAAACTGAACTATCACCAACCCGCCCGTAACTACGTCCGCATCCAGAAGTGGTTCAAGGCAGCTGGCGAGGAATAGATCGTTGTTGGAAGTGGTTGAATTCAAATCACCACACTCAGAGATAAGAGGGAAACCAGCCTTGGGTGGGCACAAAAAAACCGCCATTTTTCGGTGAAGAAAAATGGCGGGAGCGACGGGACTCGAACCCGCAACCTCTGCCGTGACAGGGCAGCGCTCTAACCAATTGAGCTACGCCCCCGCAACGGGGAGCGCGTAAAGTAGGGGAAGTTAGCCCCAAGGGTCAACAGAGAATCGAAACTTTTTTTCATTCTTTTTGATGACCTGTTTTCCGGGCTTTTCACGTGCCTGTTTTTACGCGCTTTTGGGCTCTTTTCGAGCTCAGGAAACGATCCAATTCATGATCGCTTTCTGTGTGTGCAGTCGATTCTCTGCTTCAGTGAAAATCGTATCAGCATGGGCCTCAAGGGTTTCTTCATCGATCTCTTTACCACGATAGGCAGGCAGGCAATGCATCACCAGTGCTTCGGGTGACGCAAGGGAGACGATGTCCTTGTTGATCTGATATCCGGAGAGGTCGGCAATGCGTTCTGCTGCTTCTTCTTCCTTACCCATGGAAACCCAGACATCTGTGTAGAGGAGGTCTGATCCTTCAGCTGCTTCTTTGACGTCCGTGTGCACGCTGACGTTGCCATTGCCCTTCTCGAGGATGTCGGCACCAGGTTGGTATTTTTCAGGGGCGGCAAGACGTAGTTTGAAGCCATACCGTCCTGCAGCAATTCCCCATGAGTTGCAGACGTTGCAGGCGGCATCACCGATGAAGGTGACGGTCTTGCCAGCGATGCTTCCGCGTGCTTCCTGATAGGTAAAAATATCGGTCAGGATCTGACACGGGTGACCGAAGTCTGTGAGGGCATTGATGGTGGGAATGCCGGAGTATTCGGCAAACTCTTCAATGTCGCTCTGAGCATAGGTCCTGATAATGGCTCCATGAACCATTCGACCAAGCACGCGTGCGGTGTCTTTGATGGGTTCACCACGTCCGAGCTGAATGTCCCGTGAACTGAGGAACATGGGGCGTCCGCCAAGTTCACTGACACCGGTCTCAAAGGAGACTCGGGTCCGTGTGGATGACTTGGAGAAGATCAGAGCCCATGTCTGATCCTGCAGTGGCTTTTCCTGGTGATTCGGCCGTTCGGCCTTCAGTGCCGCAGTGGACGCCATGATGGCATCGAATGCGGCCTGATCCACGTCTTCAAGGCTGAGGAGGTGTTTCATGACAGAAGAGTTTTGAGAGTGTTTTCGAAAATGGAGAGACCTTCATCGGCCTCGCCCATGGTCAGGTTGAGTGCGGGTAGGAACCTTACGGTTGCTGGTCCGCTTGGAATGGTGATGAGTCCGGCTTCATGGAGCTTGAGCACCATGGCAATGGATGCAGGACGTCCGCTATCCTTGAGCAAGGGAATATCCGCCTGCAGCTGCGTCCCGATCATCATTCCCATCCCTCTGACGGTCTTGATGAGTTGCGGGTATTTGGATTGGAGCGATAGGAGTCCATCGATGAGATGTTGGCCCACCTTGGCGGCGTTTGCAGCAACGTCATCACGTTCAATGATCTCAAAGATCTTGAGAGCGACGGCGCATGCCAATGGCGTGCCGCCAAAGGTCGTTCCGTGAGTTCCGGGACCGAGCAGGTCCTGATACTTCTCACTGATCCAGGTGCAGCCCATGGGGAAGCCTCCACCAAGGCTCTTGGCCATAGAGATCCCATCTGGCAGGAATGATTGATCGCCCTGCCCTGACAGAATGGACTGGAAGCTTTGGAAGTTGCCGGTCCGGAAGAATCCGCATTGGACGCCATCCATGAGCAGGAGAAGACCTTTCTCATCACAAAGCTTTCTGAGGCCGAGGAGATATTCCGACGTGGCGGGATTGATTCCGCCCTCGCCCTGCACTCCCTCGATCAGAATGGCAATGGTGGCTGGTGTCACGGCTCCTGCCATGGCTTCCAGATCATTGAACGGCACATGACTGAAGCCTGGGAGCATGGGACTGAAGCCTTCTTTGACCTTGTCCTGCCCTGTGGCGGCAATGCCTGCCATGGTCCTTCCGTGAAAGGAGTTGGTAGCCGTGATGATCTCAAAGCGCCCTTCTGCGTTTCCTGCCTTCCGAGCGAGCTTGATCAAGGCCTCATTGGCCTCGGCTCCGCTGTTGTTGAAGAAGACTTTTCCCGGGGCCACGTGACTGACGATCTTCTCGGCAAGCTTCCCTTGATCCTCTGTGTAATAGAGGTTGGAGCAATGCCAGAGCTTCTGCGCCTGCGTGGCCAATGTGTCTGCAAGTTCCGGGTGCGAGTGCCCCAGTGATGTCACGGCGATACCACCACCGAAGTCGAGATAGCGTCGTCCATCCACATCCCAGAGGCGGGAACCTTCACCGCGCTCAATACAAAGTGGGAAGCGTCCGTAGGTAGGAACCACGAACTGCTCGTATAGGGATGTAATGGCCTCTGCGTTGGAGGCCGCCTCGGTTGTTGATGTATCAACGGCGCTCATAAAACTACTTCTGTGCCCACGCCTTTGTGGGTGAAAATTTCCAATAGGACGGAGTGACTAACCCGCCCGTCGACGAGAGAGACTTTCTCCACGCCTGCGTGCAATGCCTTCACTGCACCGTCGACCTTGGGGATCATGCCCTTGTCGATGACGCCCTCATGTTTCAGTTCCTCGACCTCGCTGGTCTGCAGATGAGGAATAACGGTCTCCACATCGCTTGGATCCCGCATCAGTCCGGGGACATCGCTCATGAAGACCAATCTCCGCGCCTCGAGGGCAATGGATGCCTGAGCGGCAGCCACGTCTGCATTGCAGTTGAAGATCTGTCCAGATTCGTCGCGTGCGGTGGGGCTGATGATGGGTGTGATTCCCTGCTCAATGCACTCCAGCAACGGGGCGGTGTTCACATGGATGACTTCGCCGACAAATCCCAGATCAGGCTTTTCACCATCGGGTGTGATCACCTCCAGCTTCTTGCAGGTAAAAATATCTGTGCCACTGAAGCCCTTTGCCTTTCCGCCGAGTCTCTCCACAGTCTGCACGACTTCCGGATTGATCTCCTGCGAAAGGGTCCGTTCCACGACTTCTACAGCAGCCTTGTCTGTGACGCGCATTCCTCTGATGAACTCACCTTTGAGCCCGGCTGCATCCAGATTCCGCGTGATCGCCTTACCACCACCGTGCACCACCACTGGATTGATTCCCACCGATTCGAGAAAGACCACATCCCGCGCCACACCAGACCGAATCTCTGGATCATTACTGTCCATGAAGCTGCCTCCGTATTTGACGACAAAGGTCTGCGCCCGGAAACGTTGGATGTAGGGCAGTGCTTCCAGCAGAACTGCTGCCTTTGAAATGGCTTTGTCCATCATGATCTATTCGCCCTTGTTGAAGTCCACGTATTCTTCGGATAGGTCGCAGGTGTAAATGATCGCCTCGCCTTCCCCGATGTTGAGATTGATATGCAGGTCAAATTCCTCACCCGCACTGACCTTGCGCAATGTATCCAGCGACGTCTTGGTAGGCCGGCCCTGCTTCAATGCGTAAAGGACCTTCTTGCTCCCCGGCAAGGAATAGCCAATGTCCACCTGCTCTTCGATGATCTTGGCCGGGCTGTAGCCCAGTGCATCCATGATCCGTCCCCAGTTGGGGTCGCCGCCATACCAGCTCGTCTTGACCAATTCACTGTTCGCCACAGACCGCGCTGCCAAATCCGCCTCCCTCATGGTCCGTCCGCCATTCAACCGCACGTTGACCCGCCTGGTGACGCCCTCGCCATCAGCCACGATCTTGAGCGCCAACTGCAGACAGACGTGATTGAGCGCTTCCTGAAATTTTTCAAAGTCCTTGGAGTCCGCCTTCTTGACCGGTGCAGCCCCAGATTCACCATTGGCCAACACGATCACCGAGTCATTGGTGCTCATGTCGCCATCCACCGAGATCCGATTAAAACTCAGAGCCACCGCCTGCTTGAGCGACTTCTGAAGCAACGCCTTACTGACGGCCGCATCTGTGGTGATGAAACAAAGCATCGTCGCATGCAAAGGCCTCGTTGCCGGCCGTTGACCACTGGGACTCATGCCCGGCTCAATCATTCCGGCACCTTTACAGATGCCACCGATCCGAACCGTCTTCCTGCCCAACTTGAACTCAACCGCCACTTCCTTGGTGACTGAGTCGCTGGTCATGATGGCTTCAGCAGCCTGCTTGGCGCCCTTGTCATCAGAGGTCAACGATGCAGCCGATGCCCGGATACCATTCTTCACATTCTCCAAGGGAAGATTCACCCCGATCCGCCCTGTTGAGCAGACCAAGATATCTTCTTCATCCACGCCAAGAAGCTTCGAAGTCAACAGACCCATGGCCTTGGCATCCTTCATTCCCTGATCGCCGGTGCAGGCATTGGCATTCCCCGAATTCACGACAATCGCTTGGGCCTGTTTCTTCAAAGCCCGAGGCACGCTCAGCTTCACCGGAGCCGCACAGACCTGATTGGTCGTGAACATGCCCGTCACCGTTGCTGGCACATCGGACGCGATGATTGCCAAGTCCAACTTCTTGCCCTTGTTCGATCCCTTCCCCGTGCCGATGCGCTTGATATCGCAGTACACACCGGATGCATTGAAGCCAACGGGGGCAACGACAGAACCATCAATGGGAGAAAAAAAGGATTTCATGCGTTTAAGAAAAACGGGAGCGAGGGAACGTGACCAAAGGAAGAACCGACGCGAGCCCTATCAGCTGCGTCGATTGCGGGGTTTCAAGATTTGCCCTGCGTCGTGAGTCACAACGAAATCAAAACCACGATTGATTTCCGATGTCAAACGGAATGAAGGGAGACAGAATAATTCGAAGACAGAATCAGGAACTATTTCGCGTGATGATAACCCGGTCGAACGACCTGCAGGCCATAGGATAAGGCATGATCACCTCTCACAAAAAAGCACAGCCGGTGAGGGCTGTGCTTTCGTGATTGGCCTCTGTGGGCCGGAAAATGGATTCGATCGCAGATCAGGCTTCGACGATCTGAATATTGCGATTCTTGCTGGCTCGCTTGCGGAGATTGATATCCAGAATCTTCTTACGAAGGCGCAAGAAATTTGGTGTGGCCTCCACATACTCATCAACGTCGATGTATTCCAATGCACGCTCCAAGGTGAGCTTCAATGCGGCATCCAGGATGATGCCTTTTCCGTCGCCGGAAGAACGCATGTTGGTCAACGCTTTTGGCCGTGTTGGGTTCACATCCAGATCGTTGTCGCGGCTATGCTCACCGACGATCATACCCGGATAGATCACTTCACCCGGAACCACCATCAGGCGACCACGCTCCTGCAACATGTTGAGGGCATAAGCAGTCGCATCACCAGATTCCATGCTGACAAGGGATCCATTTTTGCGAGAAGGAATTTCACCACGGTCCTTGCCATACTCATGGAAGAGATGACTCATGACACCTTCACCGCGAGTGCAGTTGACGAGGTCGGACTCAAAACCGATCAATCCACGTGTAGGAATGATGGCCTCAATAGTGAGATGATCACCATGATGATCCATGGATGTGATCTCCGCTTTACGACGGGCCAGATTCTCCATGATGTCTCCCATGGCTGATTGAGGCGTCTCTACGAAGAGTTTCTCGATCGGCTCAAGCAGTTCATCATTTTCTCCACGGCGGAAAATAACCTGAGGGCGAGACACGAGCACCTCGTAACCTTCGCGGCGCATGGTCTCGACGAGAACAGCGATCTGCATCTCTCCACGTCCACTTACTGCGAACACATTGGAAGAGTCAGTATCACGAACACGCAATGACACGTTGGTCCGTGTTTCTTTATACAGACGTTCACGGATGTGACGCGCAGTCACCATCTTTCCATCACGCCCAGCCTGTGGCCCATCATTGACGGCAAATTCCATCTGAATGGTTGGAGGATCGATTGGAGTGAACGGAAGTGGTTCGCGGGTATCCAGATCCGTCACCGTCTCACCAATGAAGACACCTTCCATGCCGGTGAGACCAACGATGTCCCCTGCATGCGCTTCCTTGATCTCGATACGGCGCAATCCTTCAAAGTGAATGATTGAGCTGATCTTGGCCTTGGTCTTGGAACCATCACCGTGGATGCAGACCATGGCGTCATTCACCTTCACAGAACCACAAAGGATCTTTCCGAAAACAATACGTCCGAGGTATTCGGAGTAATCGAGGTTGGCGGCCAACATCTTGAAGCCTTCTTCATCCTGCATGATGCGAGGAGGAGGAGTGTGAGAGACGATGGCATCGAACAAAGGAGTCATGTCAGAATCCTCATCCTCAATCTCCAACTTGGAGATACCAGCCTTGGCTGATGCGTAAACCACCGGGAAGTCGAGTTGCTCATCCGTCGCATTCAGGGACATGAACAATTCGAAGACCTGATCCAAAGCCTTGTGCGGATCTGCGTTTTCGCGATCGATCTTATTGATGACCACGATTGGCTGTGCGCCATTCTCGAGCGCCTTACGCAACACAAAGCGTGTCTGGGCCTGTGGGCCTTCATAGGCGTCCACCACCAGCAGCACACCATCGATCATGTTCATGATACGCTCCACCTCGCCGCCAAAGTCAGCATGGCCGGGAGTATCAACCACATTGACGTGGTAGTCCTTGTATTTGAACGCCGCATTCTTGGCCTTGATGGTGATACCCTTTTCACGTTCCAGATCCATGGAATCCATGAGTCGATCCTCGGACTGCTCTGACGAGTTGTCGCGAAAAGTGCCTGATTGCTTCAGCAAGCAGTCCACGAGAGAGGTTTTCCCGTGATCCACGTGCGCGATGATGGCGATGTTGCGAATATGATTCATACGAAATGCAGGGCTACTCCCGGCAAAAGAGTCGCGGAATCTGTCAGAGCAACCACGAACGTCAAGCACGGCTTGGAACTTTTTTGTTACAAATCGGCTACGGAGGCGTATTTTGGCGGATTCAACAACCTTATTATGAACACCTAAACGGCCTTCAACCTACGACATCAGCGGGCCAGCTCATGCCTACATCTTCCAGCCCAGGACTCATGTGGGCGCCGATCAATTCGGCACTTTCGAACCAGGGTTCTTTCTCAATCAGGGTTTGATCGCCAAGGCTCAGATCGGCAGCGGCCACGTTCCATGGTGGGTGATCGACATCAAATCGACGAACCCATCCCGCCCATTTGGTGAAGGCTAGGTAACGTTCGAGAACGAAGGCACTGAATTTGTCCTCTGCCTTGTGCCCGGTTTCTCCCTCGGGACGTAGGGTCATTTGCAATCCATCTCCCGCTGGGTCTCTGACTTGGGCTTTCAGGCAGTCCGGGGTCCAATCGTAGTTCAAACGGGCGGCGTGATAAGGGAGGCCGTATGTCAGGTTCCCATCGGAATGCTCAGGAGTGAAGAGACGTATTCTTTGAGGAAGAAGATGCCTTTGGGTCCATCGTTCTGAACGTAGGTGCGAAGGTTAAGGAATCGCGTGGTGCGAATCGGAAGGAACGTCCAGTCCAATACCGGCCACCGCGCCAGTCTCAAACGATTCATCGTGAAGGCAACCAAGGAAACAACAGCCCGGCCTTTCCAAAGATCCAATGGCAGTGGGACGTGGCTCTGGATCGTATCGGGATCGACGGCATAGTGCACAAAGCCCATCTCCACCCAATCAGCCAGAAAACCACCTTCGTTTTTTTTGTTGTTTTCTTCATTTCTGTCGTTAGAGAGTTTTGGATTTCTAAAAAACCCGGCTCCGTGTCAGAAGCCGGGGAAAGGAGTTGGGTCTACCCGAGTTTCAGCAGCTTGAGCACCTTGTCCCCGAGCTTGGTGAACTTGACCAATGCCTCGGTGGGCCAGCGTGATAGCTGCTTGTACCAGGTGTCAGTGAGCGTAAAAAATTCTTTAAGACTGGTGAGCTTGTCGAGAGTGGCCGGATCCTTGTCCTTCTCTGCCTCGGCTTCTGCCAGACATTCATTCAGCAGCTCAATGGTGGGATCGATCTCGCGGCGTTTGCGTTCCTCTGCGACCACGCGAAACATCTCCCAGACGTCGGTCATGGTGGAAAAGTGATCCCGACGATCACCCAAGACATGACTCGTCTTGACCAATCTCCAGCTCTGGAGTTCACGGATGCTGTTACTGACATTGGAACGGGCAACAGACAGAACGGCTGCGATCTCCTCCGCGTTCAGTGGCTTGGGAGAGATGTAGATCAAGGCATGGATCTGAGCCACCGTGCGATTAATCCCCCACCGAGTGCCCATTTCTCCCCAATGGACGATGAATTTTTCCTGAACGGGTGTAAGTTCCATATTTCTTTAATTTCAGTCTTGATAGAAATCTATGAAATACAGACGGGGTTTCAAGTTGTTTCTTTGTGAAATGGATCTGATGGGAAGACGTCTCCTACTTCTCTTTCCCTACCCTCCTGGCAGGCAATGGAACGGGGTTTCTCAGCTTCTGGTAAATCCATGCCTCCAGCGGGCGAAGCGGTTCCATCAACCGATAGAGGGGTGAGTAGATGAGACGCAGACGCAGGACGGACAGCAGCATCACGAAGCTGGTGCGGAAGTATTGCACCTTTGTCCCGATGACATCCGTCCATTCGATGGGGTATTCCACCGTCTTCCCTCCTGCCCTGTGGATGAGATAGAGGAGATTGATGTCGAAGGCCATGTCGGCCGTCAGGAGGCCGTCATGAATTTCCTCAACCAGCTCACGGCGCATGACCTTGGCTCCGCATTGGGTATCGGCGATATCCATTCCGAAGAGCGTTTGCACAATCAGGTGAAATACCTGACTGGCGAAGAGCCGCTTGGTGGGCTGAGATTGATGGATCACGGAGCCATCGACGCGTCGGGACCCGATAACACAGTCACAGTGATCGCCACAACGTCGGGCCAATTGGATGAAGGACTCTGGACCCGTTGCTCCATCGGCATCGATGAATCCAATCAACTCGCGTTCAGAAGCCAGTTTGAGTCCTTCGATCAGCGCCCCGCCCTTGCCGATGGCAGCCTTGAACTCGATACCGTCGATTTCAGGAAAATCTTCACCTGCCTCATGAACCAGCTCCATGGTCCGATCTCGAGTGCCGTTGACCACGACCACAATACGGAATTCGCCACGGTAGTGTTTACGGAAGTAGAGAGCGTAACCCTTAAGGACCGGAGGAAGTCGGTCCTGCTCGTTGTAAGCGGGGATGAGGATGGTCAGGCTACGATCAGACACAGCAATGGAGCCTGCTAAGGACGAGGATTATTCCTCGTCGAAGTTGCGCTTGAAGAGATCCTCGAGCTTATCCAAGGCATGATTGGCACCCGGGCCATCAGCCTCCACGGTCAGTGTGCAACCAGGTCCGGCAGCCAGCATCATGAGGCCCATGATGCTCTTGCCATTCACCTTTTCACCGTCCTTCTCGACGTAGATCTCACAGTCAAACTGGCTGGCGATCTTTACAAACATGGCGGCAGGACGGGCATGAATGCCCAGCTTGTTCTCCACGGTAAGGTCCCGTGTAACAGCTTCTCCTGAATTTCCGGCTTGTGTCAGATCGCTCATAGACAGCCGAGAGATTAGAGGCCCGTTTTTCGGAAAACCAGAGAAAATGGTTCATGTGTCGATTCCAAAGCGCCTCCCAGACCAACCCGCCCCTCTGTTACTTGCCTCCAACCCAAAGTAAAACTAATCTCCTTTCATGATCCATCGTCTGGCCATATTTGCTCTGCTGGTAGTTCTGATCCTTCCGGCATCAGCAGAAAACAAGCGTCTTCTCGTGATAGGAGACAGTCTCTCCGCCGCTTACGGGATCAAGAAGGAGGAGGGATTCGTCGCCAAAGTGCAGAAAAAGATCACAACCGCAGGACTGCCCTATCAGCTCATCAATGCAGGTGTTAGTGGCGATACCACCGCCGGTGGCCTGCGGCGCATCAATTGGTTACTCAGGCAGCCAATCGATGTTTTTCTGCTGGAGCTGGGTGGAAACGACGGACTCAGAGGGCTTTCTCCCAAGGAAACGAAACGCAACCTCATCGGTATCATCGACAAGGTCAGAGCAAAGAACCCATCGGTGAAAGTCGTGCTCGCAGGGATGCAGATGCCGCCAAATATGGGCAAGGACTTCACTGCAGCATTCGCAAAGATCTTTCCTGAAGTAGCCAAGGAGAAGGACACTGCTCTAATTCCGTTTCTGCTCAAAGGAGTCGGAGGCGACCCAAAACTCAATCTCCCAGATTTGATTCACCCAACTGCCGAAGGTCACGACATCGTGGCTGAGAATGTCTGGACCGTCTTGGAAGGTGTGTTAAAGGACTAAAACGATCATTCATCTCCCTGATTTCCCAAACCTTCTCTCACCTGCCATAAGAAAAGCCGCTCCCGAAAACGAGAGCGGCTTTGTCATGAAATAGAGGTTATGCCTGCCAACTATTTGGCCGGCGCCAACACAGGCTTCTTCTTGGCGGTCTTTGCTGTAGGAGTGGCATCGGCATCCAAGTCTCCGAGCGCGTACTGGATTCCATCCAAGAAGTGCTGGAGGACAGTTGGTTGCCAAAAAGTATCTTCGCGATGTCCCAGATTGGAGAAAAACACGCGTCCTCCTTTGAACTCTCTCAACCATGAAACAGGCACCTGACGCGGGCCCTTGCCATACTGCTTCGCATACTTTTCAAACTTTGGGTTGTCCAAGATTCCTGAGACCTCCTTCTTGCTCATGTCCAGTGACACCAAGATCCGCAGATTCTCTTCGCCCTCATAGGTCGATGGTTTGTACTGATAGATCTCATCCTTGTGCCAAAAGCCTTTTCCGAGAAACGCTTGGTTCAAGATGTGATCAGGGTCATCCAGTTTGAATGCCCATTTACCACCGGCTGACCATGGATGTCCATTGAACTGACCACCGATCATCGCTGCACCCACAGCCCATTTGTAAAAATTATCACCTGCGGCATGGATACCAACGACGCCCTTGCCCTGCTTCAGGAAATCCACGATGGCATCCTGCTGTGCTTCAGTCTCGAGCACGAGATGTGTCGTATTGTTGAAAATGATCGCATCGTATTGCTTCAGGTTCTCCTTGGTGAATACGCCATACTTGTCTGAGATATCTGCAGTGAAAGCACCGGACTTGATCCCCATCTGCTCCAAACAGAAATTTCCATTTGGAATACTGGTGTGAATGAATCCCCCACAACGCCAGAAGACCAACACCTTCCGATCCTTGCCCGGCTTGCGCAGTGGCTTGTCTGACAATGCAGCCAGTATCTTTTTCTTACTCGCCTCGTCCACAGGCTTCAGACGCGCCGCCGCCTTTTCTTCCCAAGTCTGAGGTTTCTTCTTCTCCTGAGAGAATCCTTGAGAGACGCCACCCAAGAGGAGCGCTGTGGCAATAAACAGAGATAGAGATTTCTTCATGAATTGATCAATCGGGTTGAGATGTCTAATCGAAAAGTTGGTCGAGGCGGACAATTCCATACGTTTCAGTTTTGGATAAGGGAATCAGACGCAGTGATCCGTGATCCTATTCGCCTAAAACGTCTGTGCATCTGGTAACCGGTCTGAACTAAAAGCGATGCGGAGGCTCAGCCGGTTTGATTTTGTCGCCCCGTTTGACTCCAGTCGGTTCATGACGGTTGTATTCCTCGTTGTAGGTCGGCATCTGTGCGTTTACTGAGCGTCGCCAGTTCTGAATCATCTTCTGCATCTGACTCGCCTTTTTGGGCTCAATGCCGGCTAGGTCTTTGGTTTCTCCCGGATCGTTGGCCAGATTGAAAAGCTGCACCTTCCGGGTGGCATGGTCTTCAATGGCCTTCCAATCTCTCCAACGAACGGCTGTATGAGGAATCCCTCCAGCACTGTGATAGTGAGGGTAATGCCAATAGATCGTCTCGCGGGCCAATCTCCATGAATCGCCTCTAAGCAAAGGAACAAGGCTCTTTCCATCCACGTTCCTGTTGTGCTTTGCATCACCTGTGACTCCGGCGATTTCAAGAATGGTGGGATAATAATCCATGGAGATGATGGGTTCTTCAGAAACGGTTCCAGCACGGGTCACGCCTGGCCATTTGATGATGCCCGGAACGCGGACGCCACCGTCGTAGATGGAACCTTTCCCATTTCGAAGCGGCTTGTTGGTTGTGATTCGTTTTGGATTTCCCGGATTGTTGATCAGTCCTCCATTGTCGCCTGTAATAAAGATGACGGTATTGTCCGAAATCCCCAATTCATCCAAATGCGCCATGAGACGTCCGACAGACTCATCGAGACTTCTTACCATGGCAGCATAGTCGGGATTCGTGTGTCGCCCACCTTTCTTGACCTTCTTTGCGAAATCTTCGGCATACTCTTTCTTTGCCTCAATCGGCGTGTGAACGGTGTAATAAGGCATGTAGATAAAGAACGGATCATCCTTCCATTTGGTCAACAGCTTGATGGCTTCATTGGTCAATCGATCAGTAAGATACTCCCCTTCCTTGCCTCCTTCCGGAAGATTCACCACACGGTTTGCCTTCTTATCCTTTCCACGACCATAGGGCCAGAAGTAGCTACCGGGAGCACCGTGCTGATTACCACCGATATTCACATCGAATCCATGAGTCTCAGGCCAGAATTCAGGCTGAGGCGTTCCATCGCGGGGGCAAAGGTGCCATTTACCAACGGAGGCACTCTTGTATCCGGCTGGTTTGAGAGCCTCCGCAAGCGTCACTTCCTCATGTTTCAGATACTTCGTCCATTCCGGGATGGTAAGCGGCGTGTTGACGAACGGATGCCCGGCAATAAAGTCAGTAAGGTGCAGGCGTGCCGGATATTTCCCGGTCAGAACAGCGGCGCGGGACGGGGAACACACGGTGCAAGCGGCATAGGCATGGGTGAACTTCATACCCTCCTTTGCCAATTGATCGATGTTTGGAGTTTCATAGAGATCGCTTCCGAAACTGCCGAAATCGGTCCATCCAAGGTCATCAACAAGGAGGAACAAGAAATTGGGACGGACTTGTTTTTCCGCCGCGGAAGCAAGGCCGACGCCCAGCACAAGAAACAAAATTGAGAGGCAACGAATCATGGCCCGACAAGATGACTGAAGCCTCCCCAATAAATCAAGTGCAGGTCTGAGTGCTTGCACTGAATCAAACCATTACCTAAAACGCTGCGGTCGTTCAAACGCACACCCAAAACGCAAATACTAAGGAAATTCAAACAGATACCCTTTCCGATGTGCCCGTAATCCGCCTGAGCGGACGTCTGGACATGAAAGGAACGCAGGAGGCGGAGTCAGATTTCAACAAAAACGCTGCAGATAGCGGCCAATCAATCATCGTGGATCTGTCCGGGGTATCCTACATCGCTTCCATTGGAATTCGCCTTTTTCTCACCAACATCAAACAGCTAAGCGCCAAAGGTAAACGAATGGTGATTCTCCGCCCTCAGAAGATGGTGGAAGAAGTTTTCAAACTGGCCGGTGTTGATTCGATCATTCCAATCAAGCACGACGACAATGCTGCTGTGGAAGCGGTCAAGGGAGCCTGAATCTCTTTCTCCCTATGAGTGTTTCCGAAAGTATTTCGCTAAAGAACGATCTGGCAGAGTTGGAGCGACTCAGCCAGCTGGTCGCAGATTTCGGAAGAACCAACGGATTTACTGCAGAAGAGCAGAACGCCATCCATCTCTGCCTGGAGGAACTTTCCACGAATATTATCAGCTACGCCTGGTCGACCGAGGAAGAGCACTCCTTCGATGTCCGTCTCACCTGTGATGAACAACTGATCAAGGTGGAGATTGAGGATGACGGAAAGCACTTTGACCCGACCGGGGATTCCAATCCCGATACCACTTCAGAAGCTGCAGATCGCCCAATCGGGGGCTTGGGCATCCACTTGGTGAAGAACACCATGAGCAGTCTTTGGTATCGCCGGATCGATAATAAGAACATCCTGATCGCAAAAAAGGACCGCGGCTAATCCGCCCCTTTTGGCCCGGCCACCTTCTTTAAAATCCTCTTCCCTTGCTGCGACTGCCACACAAGCAGGAACGGCACACCCACCATCAGCTCTCTCACCCGTTTGCACAGTGCAAGGGTGACGCATGCCTCGGGAGTGAGTCCAAGTATCACACCCAGCACAGCCAAGCCCCCTTCCTGAGCGCCCACTCCCGCAGGTATAAAGAACGCCCCTACGCGAATCGCCTGCGCCAGACTTTCCAGAATCAGTGCCTCTTTCAGTCCTACAGGATGACCAATGAAATGCATGGCCAGCCAGACTTCACCCACCATCAGTATCCTGAAAATCATACGAAACACACCACAGCGAATCACCGCAGCCGTATTGGCATAGAGACTTCTTACCTCGCCATCGTAGAGTTCATGCTGATCTGACAGATCTCCAGTGATCGACCGGAACTTGTTTCCCGATTTGGCCAAGAGTTGAAAGACTCCCCGGTTCTGCACCCAGAACAAGGCTGCGACAACCCCGGAGAAACAAATGATACCCGCAGTGATGCCGACTGCGACGGAACCACCTGAATACTCCAGCAATATCAGGATCAGTCCCACCACCGTGAACAAGACCTGGGTCAGCAGTTGCATCGTCTTATCCACCATTCCAGCGGCCACAGCCTGATGAGCTGAATAGCCTGCCTGCACATTCAAGTGAGCCCGCGCCACCTCGCCTCCGACCTGAGCACTGGGCAAAAGCCAATTGATCGCCAGTCCGACCACACCGGGAAAGAAGGCCTTGCGAACCGGGAGTTCCTTCTCCTTGCCCTTGAACAAGGTGCTCCATGCCATGACCGCAAAGAAAAGTGGGATCAGAGAATACAGAGGAAGCAGCAGGACCTTCCATCCGGCCTCTTTAAGTCCCGCCATCACAGCGCCTACCCCCTGCCATGCCAAGACACCACAGAAGAGAAAAATCCCTATCAGGAGGGTAATCCAAACTTTTCTATTCATGCCATTTCGTCCCGCACGCGCGGAGCATCACAAAGACCCACCTCCAAGTCCAGACCACGCCAACGATCACATCTGTTTACTCCTTGAATTGAAACCGATTCAAAATCCGTTCAGGCTCCTCTGCTCTTTCATGCAGGTAACACAGAAACCATCGACCCAAAAGAACACCATGCCGCCATGGCTCAGTGTTCATCTGTGTCACTGCCTGCTGCTCATGATTATGGCGTTGTTCTTCATCCTGTTCGCAGAGGGTGCCAACTGGACAGCCAATCAACTGGTAAACGCCCAGAAATTCACGTCCGACCAAGTGGTGGGATTCATCTCCTTTCTCAGTTCCTGGCTTCCGATCTTCTTTGTCTTTGCTCCAATCTACGCCCTGCTTGGTTGGATTCCACTCAACAGGCGATCAAAATCCACATTTCAGATCCTGAGACAAAACCGATTCGCCTTGGCGGTCCTCGCCATAATGAGGCGCCACGAGACAACGCGCCCGCTTCCCTATCTGAAAGCCCACAAGCAGCGCTGGGTCCTACTGCTCCTGAAAGGCATTTTCATTCCCATCGCCATCGGCTCCTCCATCGGAGCGTTGAAGACATGGGGCTCAGTCTCTGAAACATTCGGAGTCTGGAACGCCCTTCTCGAACGCATCACTTGGAGGGAACTCGGAGAGATCATGGCAAGAGGGGGACAAATGATGCCATGGCACCAATTGATCCACTACCCAGTGACCTACGGAATCCTCCTGCTCGATGGAATCATGGCTTCTCTCGGATACCTTTCGGAGAACAAGAGCATTGGCGGACGCATCCGCGCGGTGGATACAAAACCCTCCTCATGGGCAGCCTGCCTACCGTGTTACCCTCCGATGTTGATGGTGACCGTTCTCTTCCTCGCGCAAAGCAGAACAGAACATGACCTCCTTTTCTCTACTGGCTCTCCTGCCATTCTGGCATCGCAGTTATTGGGCCTTGGCTTCTTCGTCCTCTACGGATGGGGCGTCTGGTCAATGAAAGGGCGCTATTCCAATCTCACCTACCGCAGCGTCGTTACAACCGGTCCGTTCAAGTTCATCAGACACCCGCTCTACACCTTCAAGATCCTCGGGTGGTTCTTTGAATGGCTTCCCCTGCTCGGATCCATGCACAACGCCCTCGCACTGACGGGATTCGCTGTCATCTACGGACTACGGGTTCATACAGAGGAACGTTTCCTTGGTTCCTTCAGCGACTACACCGCCTACATAAAACAGGTCAAATGGCGCTGTATTCCCGGTCTCTGGTGAACTGAAGCCCACGTTTTACTGCTTGTGCTGGCTCCATTTGTCTACATAGTTCCTTCATAGTAAGTGATGAGTAAGTCCAGCCTGACTTCCCTATTCGTTTCTCAAAAGGAATCCTCCAACTCAATGAGTGAAGGGGATCATTCCGCTTGGGAGCCCAACACCGATGTCTATGCCACACCGGATGGCGTGGTCGTGAAAATGGAACTGGCTGGAATCAGCAAGGAGAACCTGGATATCTCAGTGGACGGTCAACTTCTCACAATCGCGGGAGATCGCCCTGATGAATGCCGCAAATCCAACCGCAAATTTCAGGTGATGGAGATTCACTACGGACCATTCGAAAGGACTGTGGCGCTTCCCGAGCACTGCGATCTGGCAAAGGCCCGTGCTCTTTATCAAAACGGATTTCTCAGTGTCGAAGTCCCCTATCACTCCAAGACTCCAAGGAAACGTCGGATCCAGATCAACTGATCCCCGACCTACTCATCCAGTGAACTTTTTCGAAGCCTCGCTGTCTCACACCTGCAGCGGAGCACCACTTTGTTGAGTGATTGGCCATGGGCGATTCAGAAACCGAATTCATCAGCATTCAGGACACCTCGTCCAGCGAGGGTGGTTCCACGCGTCAAAGCGGACCACTACCTGACACAGTGCCGGTACTCGGGTTGTCTGACATCGTGATCTACCCGGGCATGGTGGCTCCTCTTCTTGTCGATACAGCCGACAGCATCCAATTGATCGATGACGTGGTTGGCGGCAATCGCCTCGTGGCACTGGCACTTCAAAAGGATCCGGAACTCGACAGCCCCGCCCCAAAGGACCTCTACACTCACGCCTGTGTTGCCAAAGTCCTGAAGATGCTCAAGTTCCCGGACAACACCGTTCGAGTATTGGTGCAGGGAGTGAAGCGGGCCACGTTGGGAACATTCAAAGCGCGCAAGCCCTACCTCAAGGCCAAGGTCCGTTATCTGAACGAGCCGGCGAAAGACTCTCCAAAACTCACCGCACTCTGTCGCGGGGCCAGAGAGATTTTTGAAGAGATCACAAACCTTTCCCCTGGGCTCAATGAACAGGTCAAAGTCGCTGCGATCAACATCGAGAATCCAGCACGACTGGCTGACCTGATTGCCGCCAATCTTAATATCGATCTGGAACAGAAGCAGGACCTGCTTGCGACACCAAATGTCGTTGAAAGACTGACCAAGTTGATGCCTTTTCTGAACCGTGAGCGCGAAGTGCTCAACATCGGTTCGCGCATTCAACAGGAGGTCGCTGAAAACATGTCACGCGGACAACGTGATGTCTTTCTCCGTGAACAGATCCGCGCGCTTCAACGGGAGTTGGGAGAATCTGATCCATCGCAGAATGAGATCATGGAGTTTCAGAATCGCATCGATGAAACCCCACTATCTGAAGAAGCCCTGAAGGTGGCGAACAAGGAACTGGAGCGCCTCCAACAGACGCCCACTGCGGTTGCTGAATACACCGTCATTCGCAATTACCTTGAGCACATCCTCAGTCTTCCATGGGACAAATCCACGACTGACAAGATCGATTTCAAAGAAGCCTCGCGCATTCTGGATGAACAGCATTTCGGATTGGAGAAGGTCAAAGACCGCCTCTTGGAATACTTGGCCGTGCTCAAGATGAAAGGGAGCCTCCGCGGCCCAATCCTCTGTCTCGCCGGACCTCCCGGAGTTGGCAAAACCTCCTTGGCCAGTTCACTTGCAAAGGCGCTCGGGAGAAAATTCGTCCGTATGGCACTTGGTGGCGTGAAGGACGAAGCTGAGATTCGTGGACATCGACGCACTTACATTGGTGCCATGCCTGGTCGGATACTGCAGGCATACGAACGGGCAGAGACAAACAATCCCGTCGTGTTGCTTGATGAGATCGACAAGCTGGCATCTGATTTCAGAGGCGACCCTGCCTCCGCCTTGTTGGAAGTCCTGGATCCAGAACAGAACCAACACTACACCGACCACTATCTCGATCTGCCCTTCGACCTTTCAAAGACGTTGTTCATCGCCACCGCAAACTGGCTGGACCCCATTCACCCTGCATTGAAGGATCGAATGGAGATCATTGAGCTTCCCAGTTACACACGGACTGAAAAGCTGGAGATTGCCACCCGTCACCTGGTTCCGAGACAACTGGAACAACACGGGTTAAAACGAAGCCAACTGAAACTCCCTAAAGCGACCCTGGCCAAGTTGATTGATGGCTACACTCGCGAAGCCGGCTGTCGTCAGTTGGAGCGTGAGATCGCATCACTGACACGGAAGAGCGTCCGCAAGATCGTGTCATCACGTGGGCGAACCAAAACGGTGAAGGTTCAACCTCAGGATCTGAACGATTTCCTTGGCACACCTCGCTTCCACAACGAGATGGCCGAAAAGATCACCGATTGCGGGATCGTGATCGGTCTCGCATGGACGCCCGTAGGCGGGGACATCCTCTTCATTGAAGCCACCAAGGTACCGGGCAAAGGTAAACTTATTCTCACCGGTTCTCTAGGGGATGTGATGAAGGAAAGCGCCCAGACAGCACATACACTTCTACGCAGCCATGCAGACTCGCTCGGACTGACTGCAGAGGTATTTGACACAACCGATGTCCACATCCACGTCCCGGCCGGAGCCACACCCAAGGATGGCCCCAGCGCAGGCGTCACCATCTTTACCGCTCTCGCTTCCTTGTTTACCGGACGTCGAAGCCGGTCTGATCTGGCCATGACGGGAGAAATCAGTCTGAGAGGTCGCGTCCTGCCCGTAGGCGGCATCAAGGAAAAGGTGCTGGCAGCGCATCGATCCGGCATCAAACGCATTCTACTTTCTGAGGATAACAAGAAAGACTGGCAGGAAGTTCCGGAGGAAACACGGAAACGATTGAAGGTAAGCTTCGTTCGCAACGTCCTTGATGTGTTGCCCGAAGCACTTCTCAAGAAATGAAACACGTCTTACTCATCACCATTCTTTCCCTGCTCTTCTCCCTATCGCTTCAGGCTGCTGATCCGAGCAACTCAGAATTCGAGGGTTCCATGATCGCTCGCAAGATTTTGATGCAGCAGCCAGAGGCCTCGGAATCCCTCAATGGCACGCTGACCACCAAGTCCAAAGCAGGCAAAAAGGTTTCGAACATTCGATTCAACGTCCAGCTCAACACCAACGGCTGGATCACTTCCTATACGTCAACATCTGACGAGGGCACCGAATCCATTGCCATTCATCACAGCCGTGATGGTGGATTGACTTTCGCCAGGACAGAAAAAGGCAATACCGGGCCGAAACCACTCCCTTTCTCGAAGTCCCACTCCCCTTTCGCCGGTTCAGCCTACTGGGCCTCTGATCTCGCCTACCCCAAGTGCTCCTTTTTCATCTGGCCGAATCAGAAACTCCTGAAGAAAGAACTGCGTCGCGGACAATCATGCTACGTACTAGAAAGCACCCACCACTCCAAACAAGTCGGTGAATACGCCAGAGCCGTGTCGTGGATCGACATTGATACACTCGGGCCGGTTGAAGTGCACACCTACGACATGGAGGGAAACAAATGGAAGGAGTTTCGCCCCAAGTCCTTCAAGAAGGTCAACGGACAGTATAAGGTTGAAGAACTTGAGATTCGCGACCGCAAGAACGGCAGCCGCTCCACAATCGAGTTCGACTATTGATTTGAGAGCGGATAAAAACTCCTTCAAAACAATAACCAAGGAGACATTCGAAAGATATGAAGTGGTATTATGCAGTGGGTACGGAGCAACAAGGCCCGGTCGATAAGGAAGAACTGATCAGGCTCGCCGACAAGGGGACAATCCAACCATCAACCAAGGTATGGTCCGAGGGCATGAATGATTGGGAGCCCTTCTCAAAGAAGTTTCCCGACAACGTCTCTTCATTACCAGGTATCTCGACATCCGCTGCTTTAAGCAGTTCAGGTGAAGTTCCATGCGCACACTGTGATCAGACCTTTCCTCCCGATGAAGTGGTCCCCATCAAAGGAAAGAATGTTTGCGCCACCTGCAAACCAATTGTTCTTCAAGGTATCCGAGAAGGAGATGAGGGCGTCACCAACGAAGAGGAGATTCGCAAGGCTCACATCAAACACGAAGCGAGTATTAAGAGCGTCGGCATTCTGTATCTGATAAGTGGCTGCTTCCTGCTGCTGGCAGGATTGTTCGGCCTCACTGAGGCCGGGCAACTGACGATCGTTGAAGTCTTTCTCACAGTAGAAGCTATCTCATAAATGGTTAAGGAGTATTTTTATGCATGCGAGATGGAGGAATCCGAGGAAGTTTTGAGCATGATACTCCCAGCGGACGACCAGTCTTCTACAGTTTTGAAACCATGCAAACATTCGTTCAACTTT
>CBFHTT010000036.1:0-169646 GCA_965658675.1 Limisphaerales bacterium | reverse complement strand
CGTCCTGTGCCGTTGGATGGAATAGGTGCGCCGTTAATGATGCCTATGCCATCGTATTCTCCAGCAAATGAACCCAGATTGACATGCATGGTGGAATTGCCCACTGGTAGAACAGCAACAATTGCCTGTGGTTTGCCTGCTCGGGTGAAACTGAAGTTCAGGTCGTAGTCACCTTGCAGTTGGCCCGGTTGAACTGGGATAGCGATTCGGGCTGCTGCTTCAGGCTTCTTGGTCGTAAGTCCGTCTTGGGTCTTTTCCCATACCCCTTTGATTGTGTCCGTTGTCGGATTGATGTCGAGGGAGCGCGGGGAGAGATACGACGAGATCAGCTGTTTCCCAATCCATGGATTCTTCAACCTGCAGAAGGAGGCACGGCAGCTGATGACCCGCGTGTTGGCTTTGTGAATATTTGGAGTGACGACGATGGTGTGCATCGAACAGTCGTTTATAGAGTGAATGAAACTGAAATCTTTCAAATGGAGGATTGGGTTGCGGAGACGGAACAGGGAGATCGAGTTCAGCACTCACTAGCGGCGCGGATGCTTCAGCAGGCAGGAATGGAAGATAGAATTCCAGAAGGGACCGACCGGCATCTGTTCAGATATGCAGGTGGACCGGGGCTGGGATTTCAACCTCTGCTGATCGAGGATGTGTTTCATCCACGAATCTGGAACAGCACATATGAGCGTGGTGCCTTCTTCAAAGACAAGATCGTCCTCATAGGGCCTATCGGAAATTTCTTTCAGGATGAGCATGCGACTCCTTTTGAAAGGCCGCAGAAATACATGCCAGGTCCGGAGATTCATTTGAACTTTGTGAATGCAGCCATTCAGCAAGAGTTTCTGTCTGAGTGGGATGGTGCAGGGAAGGTGATTGTTTGGGTGGCGGCGGGACTTGTTGCTGCGTTCCTGGCTTGGAAGATCGAGAGGATGGCAATCCGGTTTGCTGGATTCGTTGGAGTAACCTTCGGCTATCTTTTCTTGAGCCAAGTGGTTTACGATCATTTGAACCTCGTTGTTCCTGTGGCTGTGCCGTTGATGATTCTGAATGCAGCCGGAGTGATGGTGCTTGGTTACGACTTCGTAGCGGAGAAGGTCAATCGACTGAAGCTACACACAACCATGGGCTACTACTTTACTCCTTCAGTATTGCAGGAAGTGCTGGAGAATCCCGGAGCCATGACGGCCAAGGAAGCCAATGTCACTCTGCTTCTGACCGATCTGAGAAACTCCACTGATCTGGCAGAGCTGCTTGGTCCGGCCGGGATGTTTGATCTACTGAATGGGATCTTTGAAATTCAAACCAGAGCGGTGATGGCTCAAGATGGCAGTCTGGAACATTTTCTTGGGGATCAATTCTTGAGTTATTGGGGCGCTCCCAAGCCACAGCCTAACGGGCCGGATCAGGCACTGGCTTCGGCATTGGAACTGATCCGCGAGTTGGAACGCTTCAAAAGGAATTTGCCTGAGGAAACCAAAGCCTTGTTCGGTTATGGAGTCGGGCTGCACTACGGCGACGCCTTGGTGGGGAATAAAGGATCTGAACAGCGATTGGATTATGGGCTCGTGGGAAGGACGATCAATGTGGCAGCCCGGATCGAGTCGCTTACAAAGCTTTATGGCGTGCGTCTGATCGTGTCAGGCGATGTCTTGGACTTGATGCAGAAGAAGCCCGAACATCGCCTTCTGGACAAAGTGATTGTCAAAGGTGCTGCACAACCCGTGGATCTTTTCGAAGTATTCACGCCAGACTTTCCCACGCTTCCATCGGAAAAATGTAAGGAATATCAGGATGCATGGGATGTCTATACGCAAGGGGACTTTGAGTCCGCTTCCGAACAGTTTGAGAAGCTTGCTGGGGAGACTGGCGACAAGGCTTCAACTGTGCTGGCGTCAAGATGCAGTCGGCTGATCAATAATCCACCAGCAGATTGGAACGGTATCTGGAGGATGGACAGCAAAGATGGATGAACTCCGGTGTGAGGAAGTCTCGCTGACTTTGATCGGAGTGAAGATGCAGATTCCCTAAATCCTCCACTTGTAATCCAAGGCAGGTTCGTCCACTTTCCTGACAGTTCCCAAACGTCTCAAGCGCCTTATGAATACGGAGGAAAGAATTGGTATGTTCCGCGAGCGATTCGCCGCGGTGAAACAGGAGATCGGCAAGGTGATTGTCGGTCATGAAGATATTGTGGATGGCACACTGATATCGCTCTTATCGGGCGGTCATGTGCTGTTGGAGGGTGTTCCCGGTCTGGGAAAGACGCTTCTTGTCCGCACTCTAAGTGAGGTGCTTGACCTTTCCTTCAACCGCGTTCAATTCACTCCAGACCTGATGCCGGCGGACATTTTAGGGACGAATCTCGTTGTTGAGAGTGAAGGAGGAAGGCGTGCCTTTGAATTTCAGCACGGCCCTATTTTCGCTCATCTACTCTTGGCCGATGAGATCAATCGCGCCACGCCAAAGACCCAGTCTGCCATGCTTGAGGCGATGCAAGAGAAGAGCGTGACAGCAGGTGGAGAGATACGGCCCCTGCCCAAACCCTTCTTTGTGTTGGCGACACAGAATCCGATCGATCAGGAAGGAACCTACCCGTTGCCGGAAGCACAGCTTGACCGCTTCTTCTTCAAACTGGTTGTTGGTTATCCCAAGCGGGAAGATTTGAGTGAAGTGCTCACCCGCACAACTGAGCGTGTGGATGTGGAGGTGAACAAGGTTTTGACCGTGGAGGAATTGCAGGAGCTTCAGGATCTCGTCCGTGAGGTGCCAGTGGCCAGTCATGTAAAGGACTACGCGGTCAGGTTGATTCTTGCGGGCCATCCGGGCACGGATACCGCGGTTCCTATCACGAATCAGTTTCTGCGTTTTGGCTCGAGTCCACGTGGAGCACAGACTCTCATTCTTGGCGCCAAGGCCAGAGCGCTGACGGAAGGACGCTTCAATGTGAGCTTCAACGATATTGAGGAAGTGGCGAAGCCGGCGTTGAGGCATCGTATGATTCTGAACTTTGAAGCCGAGGCGGAAGGGATTGATACCGATCACGTGATCGGAGAGATCCTGGCGTCGGTGGAGAAGACTCCAGAAGAAGCCACTGCCTGATGCAGCATCTTCAAGACAGGGCATGTCGGAGCACCTGATCACATCCAAACTTCTGAAACGGCTCGAGCAGTTCGAGTTGATCGCCAAGCGTAAGACCAAGAGTACGATGAAGGGTGAGCGGAAGAGCCGCGCCCGTGGTCTGTCCGTGGAGTTTGCCGATCATAGAAATTATTCTCATGGAGATGACCTCCGCTACTTGGACTGGAACCTCTATGGTCGCCTGGACCGCCTGTTCCTGAAGCTCTATGAAGAGGAACGGGAATTACCGGTCACCGTCTTTCTGGATTGCAGTGAGTCGATGACTTTTGGCAATCCTCGTAAATTTGATTTCGCAAGACAGGTGACCGCAGCCGCCGGCTATGTGGCGCTTGCCGGATACGACCGGGTGTCAGTGAGACTATTTCCTGCACTAAAGGATAATGAATTGGCTGGAGCTGATTTGCGATCGGTCCGAGGACGGAAATCAGCCATGCGCTTTTTCCAGAGTCTCAATTCGCTGACAGCTGGGGACACCGCATCCTTTAACGAATCCCTATATCGCGGTGCCATTGAGAGTCGGTCTTCAGGACTGGCACTTGTGTTGAGTGATTTTCTTGATCCGGAGGGTTATGAGAAGGGACTCAACACGCTGATCAGTCGTGGCTTTCAAGTGAGTGCCATACAGATTCTGGCACCAGAAGAGATCGAACCAGCCACCTATGGAGATCTGCGACTTGTGGATTCTGAGAATGCGATGGAGACGGAGGTCACCTTTGGACATTACCGACTGGAGCAGTATCAGCAGACAGTGCGGAATTTCTGTCAGCGATTGAACGAATTCTGTCTGAACCGGGGGATTTCTTTCTTCAATGTGAGTTCGGCTGCGAGTCTTGAAGATTTGTTCCTGAAGGAAATGCGTGCAGCGGGAGTATTTGGCTGATCATGAATTTTCTGACTCCCATGGCATTCGTTTTTGCAGCGACGATTCCCATCGTTGTTCTGTTTTACCTATTGAAGCGGAGGCGCGTGGTGAGAGTGGTGTCCAGTTCCTTACTCTGGCAAAAATTTCTGGCAGAGACACAGGCGAGTGCGCCGTTTCAAAAACTGAGAAAGAACTGGCTGCTCTTTCTTCAGTTGTTGATGTTGATTCTGGCGATTCTTGCTCTTGGCCGGCCTTATCTGGAAGGGAAGTTGTCTCAAGGAGGCTTGGTGGTTGTCATCCTGGATGCCTCCGCATCGATGAAGGCGACGGATGTGGAGCCGACACGATTTGAATCTGCTCGGGAGGAAGTGGACGAGCTGATTTCATCCCTTGGTGATCAGACGGAGATGATTCTTCTCCTTGCTGGTGGAAACACCCAGGTAAAGCAATCGGCCACATCGAACAAAGGAACTCTGAGGGATGCCCTGGAAGCATGCGAACCTACCGACTCAGGAACGCGACTCATTGAGGCATTGAAACTGGCGCAGACCCTGATCATGAACCGGCCGGATACGGAGATTCATCTCTTTAGCGATGGTGCAGGGGGGGAGCTTGAAGATTTTCACATTCAGGACCTTCCCGTTGAGTTTCACAAACTGGGAGAATCGTCAGAGAATCTGGCTGTCGTGACGATGGATGTGCGTATGAATCCCGAAGACGCGAGTCAACGTGCGATCTTTGCGAGTGTCGTCAATTACGGTGAGGAGAGCCGGAACGCCACAATTGAACTCTATTTCAATGATGGATTGATCGAGACCAAGATCGTTGAGCTTCCAAAAGATGAATCTGTGCCGGTTGTGTTTCTTGCTGATCAGTTTGAGCCGGGTGTGTTCGAAGTGAGATTGGAGGCGGAAGATATTCTTCAAGCGGACAATAGGGCCTCCATTCCCAGCCTGATGCCTCAGCCGGCCAAAGTTCTTCTGGTGACTCAGGGGAATCGCTTTCTGGAAAAGGCGTTGAGGGCGTCAGGAAATGTCGAGGTGACCAAGGCGACGGATTTGATCAGCGAAGGCAAAGATCACGACATCGTTGTGGTGGACAGTCTGGTTCCCTCGACATGGCCGGCTGTGAATACCTTGATGTTCAAGGTCACGCCTCCAGATTGGTTTGGACAAGTGGGAATGGTTGAAGGCCCGCGGATTGTTTCATGGCGAAACACGCATCCACTCATGCGATTCATGACCATGGATAATGTCGCTGTGCGGGAGGCCGCAGCGGTCAGCGATGTGCAATGGGGTGTTCCGATTGTGGAAGCTCCGCAGTCTCCATTGATCGTGGCAGGTGAGGTATATAAGAAGAACGTGATCTGGGTGGCGTTTGATGCGCTCGACAGCACCTGGCCTTTGCGTGTGTCCTTTCCGATTTTTGTATCCAATGCCATGGACTGGTTGAATCCGGCATTGAGTAGTTCCGAGAATCTTTCCATACGCGCAGGCGCTGCGTTTAGGTTGCCTTTGGCGGATCAGAGTGAACCAGCCAAGGTGATCATGCCTGACGGCTCTGAGCAGATTGTTGAGAAGGACGAAGTCAGCGGGCAGGTGGTCTTTGGCGGAGCAGTGGATCAGGGTGTTTACCGATTGGTTTCAGGCACCAATGAGACGCTGTTTTGTGCCAATATTCTCGATAGCGCAGAAAGCCGCTTGATGCCTGTTGAGGAGATTCAGTTTGGTAAATACGGCACTTTGGAGGCTTCTACCAATGCGCGAGCTGATCTTGAGATTTGGCGTTGGTTTCTGGCATTCGCTTTTGCGGTACTGATGTTTGAATGGTGGTTCTATCACAGGAGGACAGCATGAGCAGAGTCGTTCTCAGACTCATCGTTCCAATCGTTCTTGTCTTCCTGATGGGCTGTGGAGCTCAGCCAACGAACGAGGTGGTGGTCTACACCTCTCAGGATCAGGTTTATTCCTCTGAGATTCTGACGGACTTTGAGTCGGAGACGGGAATCAAGGTGAAGGCCGTTTACGACAGTGAATTGGTCAAGACCGTAGGGCTGGCGAACAGACTGATTGCGGAGAAGGATCGCCCACGTTGTGATGTCTTTTGGAGTAACGAACCTCTTCGTGCGCATCAGTTGAAAGAGGAAGGTGTGTTTGAAGCATCGGCAATTGCCACCTTTGGGTATCGTCTTCGTCAGTTTGTTTTTAACACGGAACAATTGAGTGCATCGGATCTGCCCAAATCACTTGAGGACCTGACGCAGCCTGAGTGGAAGGGCAAGGTTGTGATGGCCTATCCGCTGTTTGGCACCACCTCGACCCATTTGCTCGCTTTACGTGAAGAGTGGGGAGATGAGAAATGGGAGCAATGGATCGATGGCTTGTTGGCGAATGAGACAAAGGTGGTGGATGGTAATTCAATTGTTGTTCGTATGGTTGGTAGCGGAGAGGCAGTGCTGGGGCTCACTGATTCAGACGACATCCATGCAGGTCTTGCTAATGGACTACCGATCGCTTCTGCTGATTATTCTGAAACGCTCTTGATTCCGAATGCCACTGCCATTGTGAAAGGTGGCCCCAATCCGACTCAGGCTGAAAAACTGGTCGCCTATTTGTCAGGGGAATCTGTAATGGATCGCTTGATTGCGGTGCATGCCCTGGAAGGTAGCACCTCACCTTATGGGATTGGCCTTGAGGCTGATTGGAGCCGGTTGGTTGGCCGACTCGATGAAGGTGCCGAGATGTTGAAAGGAAAGTTTTTACGCGACTGATATGGATCTGAGTCTGATCATGAACAGTGTGTTGTTGGCGCTTTTGGCGTCGGGCCTGTGCGTGATCTTCGGAGGTGTCGCCTCACTCTGGCTGGCTTCTCTCAGGGGGGCACGCCGGAATCTGATTTGGGCGGCATCCTTGTTGCCATTGATGCTCCCTCCATTCCTGTTGGTGGGCACATGGATTGGGATGGCGGGGAAACAAGGTTGGTTGTCAGCATGGCTCCCTTTTGAAATCTATTCATTCAGCGGGACGGTGTTACTTCTGTTTCTGGCCTATTGGCCGGTGATGACCCTGTTTGCGTCGTCTGCTTTGTCGGCTTTGCCAAAGAGTCTTCTAGAACTGGATGGAGGACTGCAAGGGAGAGCATTGGTAAGGAAGGTTTTGTTGCCGCTGATTCGTCCGGCGCTGTTGTTGGCATGGGTGGTCTGCTTCGTTCTGTCGCTGAATGATTTTTCCATTCCTGTGATTCTTCAAACGAGCGTGTTCACCACCGAGGTCTGGCTGCGCTTCAATACTTACTTCGATGCGCAGGGGGCACTGTTGCTTTGCTGGCCATTGGTTGTCTTTCCTTTCCTCCTTCTGATCTGGGCGGTTCGGCGACAGACGGGGAGAATGCAACTGGCGATATCTGGAGAGAATTCTGAGGCGATGAATCGTTTTCTCGGGAATCGCATCCTCGCCTTGGGGCGTATCTGCTGGGGAGTTTGTATGATCGGATCCGTTGGGCTGCCTTTGGTGCACTTGATGACATCTCCTTTGACATGGTCGGAACTGGGCGGGGCTTTTCAGGCAAGTCAGGATGTGGTGGCTACAACGCTGACTCTTGGGGTGGTATCTGCTGCTCTCGTGATGGGGGCAGGGTGGATGCTTTCCAAATATCGAATCGGGGTTGTGACGTGGTTTCCGTTTCTGCTTCCTGGCGTGTTTGTTGGCATGTTTCTGATCGCCGCGTTGAACAGGCCATCCATGGGATGGTTGTATGTTGGACGTGGTGTCATGGTCTGTGCCGTCTTTGTTCGTTATCTCGCATTGGGCTGGCTGGGGGCACGGTGGCTGCGTGGAAGAATGAATGAATCACTTTCGGAATGGGCGCAGATGCATGGAGCCAGTCTGTTTCAGAAGTGGTGTCACGGAATTTGGCCTCAGTGCAGGAATGGGCTCTTGGCGGTGGGGATCGCTGTATATCTGCTTTCACTCTGGGATGCAGAGACCGTGGTCATGATTGTGCCAGCTGGTGGTGAAACCCTCTCGCTGCGGATTTTTAATCTGCTTCACTATGGGCACAACGAACAGGTGAATGCGCTGTGTCTGCTGCTGATCGGAGTAGGCGTGCTTCCATTGGTGTTGATCTGGGTGGTGAACACAATCAGGCACCGTCAGAGGCAGGTGAAACTTGCCATGGTGGCATTGCTCGCAGTTGGCACGTTGGGGTGTGGCAGTTCTGATCGAGAAACAGGTGATGACTCGATTGCAGAGTTGAGTAGCCAGTTTTTTGAGAAGGCCATTGTCTTGGGCAGTCGGGGAGTCGGTCCGGGTGAGTTCAACAAGCCGAGATCCATCGCGGTGGACCTTCAAGATCATCACTATGTTGTGGATATGACCGGGCGCGTGCAGAAGTTTGATCCGGCAGGGAATTGGATTCTTGCATGGCAGATGCCTGAGACAAAGATGGGTAGACCCAAAGGGATGTGTCTGGATGCGGATGGGAATGTGGTCGTTGTGGAGCCTCATTACGCTCGTGTGAATCACTTTTCACATAAAGGTGAGCTATTGCTTCAATGGGGAGATTTTGGAACGGAAGAAGGGCGCTTGGTGTTTCCGAGAACAGTCACGTGTGACCCCGAGGGACGCATGTTGGTGGCTGAGTATTCTCAACAGGAGCGAGTCCAAAGGTTCTCTACAAAAGGGACAGACGGACAGTTGTTGTCAGGTGGTCCCGAACGTGGTTTGGCACCGGGGCAATTCAATCGTCCAGAAGGCCTCAGTATGGATCCTGATGGAAATATTCTGGTGGCTGATTCATGTAATCATCGTGTTCAGATTCTCAGTCCGGATGGAACCTGGTTGAAGACATTGGGAGGGGCAGGGAGCGAACTGGGACAGATGAGCTTCCCGTATGATGTCCGATGCGATGCTGAGGGGCATCTGTTCGTATGTGAATTTGGCAACAGCAGGATTCAGATCTTCGATACGGACTACACGCCGTTGGAAACGATCGGAGGCCCGGGTAATGCGCCGGGGCAATTTCATAACCCGTGGTCACTGGCTCTCGATTCAGATGGGAATCTCTATGTGGCGGATTCTGCCAATCATCGAGTGCAGAAGCTGATTCGCCGAAAGGGAGGCTCAGGGCGCATCTTCTTTGGTTCAAGACCGGTGAGCCAGGATACTGCGACGGATAAGGAGGGCGACGCATGAATATAGCGTTCACTCATCCTTGGTGGCTTTGGACGATCCCCATTGGGTTGATCTGGGTGATCGCAATGACGGTGAAGACGCACGTCCAGATATCACCTTGGCGTCGATGGGCTTCCACACTGATCCGGTCTGCAGTGGTGATTCTTATTGGCCTTGCTCTGGCAGGTGTCCAACGGAAAGAAGCCCGGGATGGAATGAATGTCTTTTTCCTCTTGGACCGCTCGCAGAGTGTTCCTTCAACACAACAGGAATCGGCCCGGCAATTTGTTAATCAGGTGGCCGCTGAAAAGAAGCTGGTTGATCGCGGGGGAATCATTGTTTTCGGCTCAGAGGCTGCGATTGAGAATGTTCCCAATCAGATCGTGGATCTCAAAAAAATTCAGGCTGTGGTGGATACAGATATGACGGATATTTCCTCCGCCATTCGATTGGGAACAGCGGCGTTGCCTGAAGCGGGACAGAAGCGATTGGTGCTTATTTCAGACGGCAATGAGAACAATGGTAGTGCGCTTGATGCTGTGTCAGCAGCGAGACCGTTGGGTGTGACCGTTGATGTGCTGCCGGTTGGCGCAGCACGGGCGCAGGATGTTGCTGTGCAGAAACTGGGATTGCCGTCCGTCTTGAAGAAGAGTCAGACCTTTGAGGCGAAGATCTTTGTGGAGTCGGACAAGGAGCAGCAAGGAGTGGTGCGACTCTTTCAAAATGAGCAGTTCTTGGGTGAACAGCAGGTGGAACTCAGCGCGGGGAAGAATCTGTTTACCTTTCCTCAACAGCTGAATGATCCCGGCTTCTATTCCTATTCAGTAGAGGTGGAGGTAGCTGGAGATATTCTTCCCCAAAACAATCGTGCAACGAGTTTCGTCAATGTCAGTGGTGACCCGCGTGTCTTGGTCGTTTCGGATCTTCCGGAGCAGGATGCTCAGTTGGTGCAGGCATTGCGCACTGCAGATCTGGATGTCAGGGCGGGTGATGTATCCATCTTCCCTGAAGATCTTGCCGAGCTTCAGTCTTACGATGCAGTTTTTCTCTGCAATATTGCTGCCGGTGACCTAGGGCGTGATCGCATGCGCCTGATGGCCAGTGCGGTCCGTGACTTTGGAGTGGGGCTTGTCTGTGTGGGTGGCGATCAGTCCTATGCCGCTGGTGCTTATCGCGATACGCCGCTTGAGGAGGCGCTTCCTGTGAACATGAATCTCGACAGCAAAAAGGTTCTTCCCAAAGGAGCTCTGGCCATGCTGATGCATGGGATGGAGTTCAATAACGGGAATCAGGTGGCTCGAGATGTTGCTTTGGGTGCTTTGGATGCACTGGGACCAAGGGATGAGATGGGCGTGCTTCTCTGGGACGGTAATGAACGCTGGCTTTTCGAAATGACCGAGGTTGGTGACAAGGCGGACTTGGCCAAACAAATTGCAGGAATGAATCAGGGCGATCTGCCTAATTTTCACAACCTGATGGAAATGGGCTATGAGGGACTGAAGAAGTCGAATGCCAATCTGAAACATATGATCATCTTCAGCGATGGTGATCCGGGAGCACCGACAGACGAGCTCATGACCAAGATGCGTGAAGCAAATATCACGGTCAGCACGGTGCTTATTTCCGGTCACGCAGGGCCGCAGACAATGATCGATATTGCCAACAAGGGGAATGGTCGATTCTACAATATCCTGAATCCCGCGGATCTGCCTCAGGTGTTTATCAAGGAGACGGCAGTCATTCTGAAGTCAGCGATTTTTGAGGAACCATTCAAACCACAGTTGGTTTCAGGAACCGAACTTGTCCGAGGCTTTGGGGACTTTCCAGGAATGGGTGGTTATGTGGCTACGTCACCGAAGCCGCGCGCGGAACTTCCATTGATCACGGATAAGGGCGATCCACTCTTGGCGCACTGGCGTTTTGGTCTTGGTAGATCAGTTGCGTTTACCTCAGACGCGCGTTCCAAGTGGGCGAAGAACTGGTTGAGCTGGGGACAGTATCAACAGTTCTGGTCTCAGGTTGCCAAGTGGAGTTTGCGGCGATTGGATGCCAGTGATTTCTCCAGTCAAGTGTCGGTGGAGAACGGACGCGGTGTGTTGTCTGTTGAGGCGCTGGATGGTGAAGGTAATTTTAGAAACCTTCTGGATCTGAGAACCATGGTCGTCAATCCCAAGGGAGAGCAGGAGATGGTGCATTTGGAACAGAAAGGACCAGGCCGTTACGAGGCTCGTTTTGATACCCGAAAGGTTGGAACCTATATGCTGAACCTTTTGAACCATGAGAATGGCGAAGCGGTTTCTGGGCAGGTCTTGGGAGCCAGCGTGAACTATTCCCCTGAGTTCAATGACAGTCGCCCAAACATGAGCCGGCTGAAGAAGATTGCGGAGCTTGGTGGGGGGCGCGTGCTCGATCCGAGCAATCCTGATGATAATCCGTTTCTTCACGATCGAATGACGACTCATCATCCGATCAATCTCTGGGAGCTTATGTTGAAGATTGCTGTGTGCTTGTTTCCGTTGGATGTCGCCTTACGTAGGATTCAGCTCGATCAGGAGGAGTGGAATCGCGTGACCAAATCGTTGCGCAGGCTGATCTTCTTCTGGAGGCGAGAGAAGGTCGTATCAGAGAGTGAGGAAAGCATGGCCGCCTTGTTGGCACGAAAGGAAAAGACTCGTGAATCAATGAAGAACGAGGCGCCTCCGGTGCAGGACCTTTTCACTCCAAGCGATACATCTGGATCGACGGCTCCTCTTCCAGGGCAGAAGAAACCTGAGGTGCCCGCTAAAGAAGATGCCAAGCTCAAGGAGGCGACGGAAGAAGCGCCTGAAGAATCGGGAAGCTCAGCAAGCAGACTACTGGCTGCAAAGAATCGAGTGAAATACCGGAAACGGAAGTAAGAAGGCTTTCTTAAGCTGCTGCGGCTGCCGCTGCTTCATCCCGTTTATACCAGAATCGCGCTATCCAAACGCTGACCTCGTAAAGAAGGAACATAGGCACAGACATCAGGACTTGGGAAATGATGTCGGGAGGAGTTAGCATTGCACTCATTACCAAGATGGCTACTGCAAAGTAGGGCCTTAATGTAACGAGTTTCTTATAATCCAAGAGACCGATTTTTACCAAGGTCAGGAGCACCACCGGCAATTCAAAGCCTAAGCCCACACCAACAATCAGTTTGCAGACGAATCCAACGTAATCACCGACGTTCCACATCTCAGCACTGAAGCCCAACCAGTTGGCAAAAATCACTGATGCATTGATGGTGATCTTGGCTATGAGGAAGTAGGCGAATGCTGCACCTGCCATAAACAAGAACCCACCGACCGTCAGACCGATCCTTAGGAGCTTCTTTTCAAGGGGCTTGAGTGCAGGAACAACGAACTGTCCGATAAAGAAGAGGATGAAAGGAGCGGCTAGTAGTATGCCTCCAAAGAATGCTACTTTGAGGCCAACCATGAAGGCTCCGATCGGGCCACCGAGAACTACTAACTTTGGAGTCGGTAGTTTCTTTTGGGAGCTTTGGATAACACCAGCAGGCTGGAGAGCCATAAGGACGTTTGTACCCATTGGAATTGGTTTCACTTCAACCGGAAGAGCCTGGCCCGGCTCGATCTTCAAGCCTTGGAGTTCTCCCTCTGGCCATGCGATATCAATTTCATTGGTATCCCATTGAAGTCTCAGTATGGGAACTGAACCTTCCGCAATTGCTGCGTTCTGTTTCTCTGCTTGTTTCTTGGCGCTTGCGGCGGCGGCTGCCAAAGGGCGTGTCAGAAGGTCTGTCAGCTGGTTCGCACCACCTAAGCAGACGATCATTCCCAAAAGGAGAGCAGCCACGCTTTTGATGATGGTCCAGCGGAGATCTTCCAGATGCTCCAAGAAGGTCTTGATTGGTCCTCCAAATTCGTCGTCCTCGTCGTCTTCCGTGTCACCGGAGTCGTCGTTTCCACCGCCTCCACCTGAAGATGCAGTGGTCGCCAATGCAGCGGTCGAGGCAGCTGCGGTTCCTTCTTTTCGGGCGCTGTATGAATCTACGCCCGAGTTGGCGTCTTCGTCATACTCGTAGTGATGGGGATCGTCGTGGTGATCTTCGTCGTGATGATACTCACTCCATTCATCCTCTTCGCGATGCCCGTGCCACTCATGAAATTCATCGTGATCCCAGTCCTGATTTTCATCAGCAAGGTCGGTGTCTTTAGGGATGCGATCGTCTTCTTCGTTCACCCGGTTGGCGGGCGGGGCAATGGTGGGATCCCGCTCAGACTCAGTAGTTGCTGAGGAAGTCGATGTTTCAATTTTGTCGGATGATTCCGCAGCGGGCGCTTCCTTGTTGGATGCTTGCTGAGGAGCGTCAGACGCTGGTTTGACGTCCGTTTCCTTGGCTGCATCTGAAGATGCTTCGCCAGACGGGTCGACGGATTCACCGTCAGCCTTAGACTTCTGAGAGGGGGATTCCAATGCCTTGAGATGGAAAGCGGAAGAGGAGACTAGGCCTTTGGAGCCTCAGAATCCTTTTCCTCAGGTTCTTCAACCGTATCGACTGTCTTTTCAGTCCAGTGAGGTTTGCCAGCAGCCGGAGGTGGAGGAGGTTCCTCTTCCATGGCCTGACGAATGTCTTCGTTGATCTCGCGGGTGGCCTTTTTGAACTCGCGCAGGCCTTGTCCGAAGCCCTTCGCCAATTCAGGTACCTTCTTCGCACCGAAGAGAACGAGGACAACGGCAACGATGACCAATGCTTCTGGTCCGCCGATCATTGCCATGGAGGGATGTAGATTCATAAGAATTTACTCCTTCTTCTCATCTGCATCTTCAGCAGTGATTTCCTTACTGGCCTTGCGAAATTCCTTGATGCCCTGTCCCATACCCTTTGCGAGTTCGGGAAGCTTTTTGGCACCGAATAGAATGAGCAGAACGGCGAGAATAAGAAAGGCTTCGGGCATGCCGATCATCCATGCCATTAGGATTGCTGTGTTCATAAATCAAAAGTCGTTTTCGAGCGGCAAAAGTTAGGTCAGCACCAGACTGTAGTAAAGGGACAATATTCAATGCCTATCCGGAGGATTGAGGGCTTTGTCCGTTTTATCAGTATGGATGGCGACCGATTCTGTCACGTTTGGGGGGCTTCCAAGGTGTCGGAACGAATGTCAGAAACCGTTGCTAATCAACCGTTGTGAGGGACTCTAAAAAAAATATTTAACAATCTTTTCAAAACGTATTGACGACTGCGATGTGACTCCATACCTTCCCCGCCTCTTGCGTGATTCAAACCACGTTAAGAACAGGTTTCCGGAGTAGCTCAATGGTAGAGCGGGTGACTGTTAATCACTAGGTTGTTGGTTCGAGCCCAACCTCCGGAGCCATTTTTATGTAACGACCTGGAGGTCAATTTCCCTTTTTTGCTCGAGAGAGTGTTTTCCTGTCTTCGTTTCCCCTATCCCTAAAGAACGCTTCGCTCTTCATAGCCGAAATGGAGAAAGCGAAATTCTGGTCCCTCACTACTTGATTCTCCAGTGGAATGTTTCTCCCTCGAAAAAGAGGTTCCTATTGATACTCAGTTTGCGAGCGGCTGGAGCAAAATTCGTTGGGGCTAGTTTTTTGATCTGCTCCTTTTTGTCGGCGTAGTTTGTTTCGCTGGCGAGGTTGTTCCATTCGTTGGGATCGTTGGTGAGATCATAGAGTTCCTCTCCATCTTTGTAGTGGATGTAGCGTAGATCACGATTGATGAGAGCATATTCATCGGGAGTCACATAGGGCAGGTATACCGTTCGATCCTTGGCGGAATCTGGATCAGCGAGTGTGGTGGCAATCGATTGGCCCTCAAGCTGATGACCCGGCTCGGGTAGGCTGCAGAGTTCGGTGAAGGTTGGATACATGTCGATGAGACTGACCGTGACATCGGTTTTCTTTCCTTTGGCAATGCCCGGGCCGGCCCAGACGAAGGGCACATTGGAAGTTCTCTCCCAAAGGGTGTGCTTACCCCATTGGCCTTTTTCTCCGTAGTGGTAACCGTGATCACTCCAGAGGACCACAATGGTGTTGTCGGCATAAGGGCTGGCTTCTAGGGCATCCAGAACGCGTCCGATCATGGCATCGGCATAACTGATGCAGGCGAGGTATCCGTGAATGGCGTCTTCAATAGCGTCGAGTTCGACCATCCTACTGTGGACCGTCCCTCGCATGCGCATCTTTCTCTTTATCATAGGTGGAAGGTCGGCTGTATCATCGTCCTTGTAGATGGGTCGTTTGATCTCATCGGGATCATAGAGATCGAAATATTTTTGAGGGCAGTAATTAGGGTAGTGAGGGGCGAAGAGTCCCATGCCGAGGAAGAAGGGCTTGTCGTGTTTCTCCTTCAACTTGGAGATCGTCCAGTTGGCCCAGATGGTGTCCACCAGTTCTTCCTCCTTGTCGTTGGGAACGGTGCCCCAGTCAAGAAACAGACCGGGCTTAACCTGTCTGCCCTCGTTGTAAACGCTGTGGGGAAAGGGATCTGGAAGCGGAACATCAATCCATGAGTCCAGCGGCCAACCGGTTTCCCGTTGTTTCTGACTACGCAGGAAGAATTCGGTCCACCCCCGCCGATCGATATTTCCAGCAGGATGATGAAACAGCTTTCCTGATCCGAAGACTTGGTAACCCGCTTTTGCGAAGCTGACCTGCAGTGGGCGAATTGCCGGTTTGTGGAAAAAGTAATTGGCGACCTCATAACAGCCGGTCGTAGATGCATACTGTCCTGTGAAGATCGCGGATCGGGAGGGCGCACAATAGACACCGGCGGTGTGAGCATTGGAGAAATTGACGCCGCGGGCTGCGAGTCGATCGATATTTGGCGTATGAGCGCGCGGCGTTTTGCCCAGGCAACCGATCCAGTCGTTCATGTCATCGACGGCGATGAAGAGGACGTTGGGCTGGGGTGATGCCTGTAGGTGCAGAAGACTGAGAGAGTAAAGAACCAGTAGTATAAATCCCTTCATGAGCTTGAGGGCCAAAGTGGAGATGGTGGCATCCTAATCCAAGCAAAATAAAAGGGCCGACACGCCTGGATGCGTATCGGCCCTCTAAGATTGTAGGAGTCTTCAGATTCAGGCGCCAGGGAGGATGCCTCTGGTGACCATGTTGTTAAGGCGACGGGTGACGTCTATGAGGCCATCGACCACTGCTTCGCTGTAAGTGCGTCCGTCGGTGGTATCAAGACCATGTCCAGAATCCAGATCGCGCAGGCCTTGGAGGGCAGGGTCTTCGTGGTGGAAGAGCTCCACGAAGGCGAATTCCAGATTGCCAGTCTTGGCACAGGCGGTCATGAGGGCTCCAATCCAGCCATCGTCCGTGGAGAGGCAACCACGTGTGGTTTTGGCTGAGCAGTGATAGATACCGAGTGCGCCTCCGTCGGAGATCGTTTTGATCATTTCTTCGTTCTCAGGAATCGAGAGTCCGGAGTCGCCACAATGAGCGGCGTCGACCATGACCTTGAAGAAGTTGCTGCCGAGGGCGTCGTTGGCGGCTTTGACGACGGACCAGATCTTCTTAAGGCTGGTGAAGGTTTGGAACTCACCGCCACGGAGGAATTCAATGTGCCATGCCTTGATGCAGCTATTCTGTGCATCGGCTTCTTTCACGGCACGTGTGTGAACCTTTACGTTCTGGGCTACGGCGGCTTCGAATGCGTCGCCTTCGCGAGGCTGAGCACCTGGCTTCATCCATTCTTCAACGGATGTGGATGAGACCTGTTCGATTCCGAACTTCTTGGCTAGTTCAAGTCCAGAGACAAGCATTCCTACCACGGCATCTTCGTCATCGGGATTCATTGGGTCTGCGCCACCTACCATCATGATCAGGTGCACGACGAGATCGAGGTCTTTAAGCCCGACGATGAGTTCTTCGTTGTCTCCATCATGAACACCGGGGAAGGCAGGGATCTGAACACTGGCGATTTTGACCGGAGAAATTTCGATCAAATGAGCCATTTCAGTCAGGACGACGAGCTTGCCATCTTCCCCGCGGGGGAGGCGCCCTTCATCATCTGGCACCAGGCCTCCGACGAATTTTACATGGGTCGGCACAACGCCGAGTTGGATCTTGGATTTGAAATCAATTGGTTGGCACATAGTGATCCCTGACTTGCTCACAGATGTTGAGCCAGTTTTCAAGAAAGATGTTGGGGAAATGAACAAGAATCTTGATTCAGATACGAAAAAAGGCCGACACGAGAACGTGCCGGCCTTTGCGATGAACTCGACAGTGCAAAAAGCTCCTCGTTCTGTATTGATATTTTCAACGATGTAGAATTTAGCAGTCTCGCCCGCAATCGTATCCTCGTCCTTCTTCCACCGGAAGTTTCAGGTGATCTTGCAGTCCATGAAACGGCACGTTGTCGGCGTTGCCCTATTGTGAGGTTTTGCTTTTGAGGGCCGGTGTTCGCGAGAGTGAAGTCTGATTCGAAGATCAAGCGTGCTAATGGGGTCGTCTCACATCCTATTGGATTCTAATCCGGTGAAAGCGAATACATGCAGCCGATAGAAAGATGCAGGTGTAGGCCATAGCGTACAGAGCAGCTGCTCCACAGGCCCACCATGATACGAGTGGCCAGTTGTGAATGATGATGTTTCTGAGGTCGAAGAATTCCAGATGAGGAATGATGTAGTAGAGCCCGTAGATGATCGACTGGGCGGGTTCGTCCTGCTGCAAAGCGATTTTGTTGAGAGACCGACCCATCAGAAGAATGCCCACTGTGATCAGTGAGCAAATGGTGATATTGGATGAAATGGCAGAGGTGAACATGGAGCCGGTCAGGACAATGGAAATGACGATTCCTAACATGAACCAGTGCATGAGCCCTGCCTGGAGGTAGTTCAGCAGATGCCATTCGTCTTCTCGCGAGATGGCAACGCCACAGAAGAAGATGTAGAAGAGGAGTAGGGAAATGCCGCTCGCGAACCAACAGCCGAAGAACTTTCCCAATATGACTTCTGTGCGGGTGATGGGTTTGGCCAAGAGAGGAAAGATGGTCCGTGATTCACACTCAGATGGGATCTGTCGGGCGGTCGTGGTGATGGCTATCAGTAGGGAGGATATCCAGATCAACCCCAAGCAGATCTCTTTTAGGAAACGCACGATACGGCCGTTGTCTATGAAGCTGAAGGAAGCAAACCCCAAGGTGATCACTGCGATCATGATGAACAGGGCATAGAAGTCCTTACGCCGATAAAGCTCCTTGAGGACCAGGGAAGCGATGGCCTTGAGATTGGTAATGCGGGGAAGAGAGAAGGGCATGATGAATCCTTTGGCGAACGATCAGGCAGGACTGGTGGTGGATTGATCTGACTCGATGATATGGAGAAACAGGTTCTCCATGGTCATGCCGTAGCGTTTCATGAGGTCCTCGACTCCACCTGTCTCCTGTAGTCTGCCCTTGTTGAGAATGGCTACCTGGTCGCAGGTGGCTTCTACTTCACCCAGCTCGTGTGAGGAGAAAAAGACGGTTTTTCCCTGATCTTTCAATCGGCGAATGATGTTTCGCACTTTCTGTCTGCCAAGTGGGTCAAGACCGCTTGTGGGTTCATCGAGGATCAATAGCTCAGGATCATTGAGCAAAGCCTGGGCAAGCCCGGCTCTTTGTTGCATACCTTTTGAATAGCCTTTGATCTGTTTCTTCCGTACGTGATCGAGTTCCACCAAACGAAGGATTTCGTCGATTCGTTTCTCAGTTTCTTTCTTATCGATTCCAAAGATGGTGGCGTAGAACCGGAGTAGTTCTTCGACGGTGAGAAACTTGTAATAGTAGGTCAGCTCGGGAAGATAGCCTATGCGCATGCGGGCGGCTGGATTACTGACGTCTTCACCAAACAGACTGGCGCGGCCGGTGGTTGGTGGAAGGAAGCCCAGCAGGACTTTCATGGTCGAGGTCTTTCCTGCTCCGTTGGGACCGAGGAAACCAAAGACCTGACCTCGCTCGACGTTGAAAGAGAGATTATTTACGGCTCTATGTGCTTCATTGCGCTCATCTTCTTTCTGATATTCTACAACGAGGTTTTCGACAGAGATTGTGTATTCCATGGTTCTCGGGGACTCGATTCCTACTGATGGGCGATGATCTGTTGATCCAGTTCATTCAACCATTGCGCGGGGCCCTTGCTGTCAGTGCGGCAATTCACAAGACATTGAACAAGGTCTCTGGCTTCCTTCAAATTTCCTCTACGCTCCTCCAGCGTGGCCAAATTCGAGGTAATCTTACGCAGTGCGAACGTGTCTGGTTCTTCAGCGTCCATGTTCTGCTGATTCCAGAATGTCAGGGCGCGATTCCAAAGACGCAATGCGATGTCCGATTTGGGATCTTTCTCAGCCTCTACCTGGCCGAGAAGGAAATTGATTTCGTAGTTCTCAGGATTGTGAAGAAGGCCCCGGCGAAGAAAGCCAGCGGCATCCTCCGGTCTTCTCAAATGCCTTCTGAGCCAAAAATCGGCCTCGGTGTAGGAATCAATGTGGTAGGGATCAATGAGAATGGATAGTTCCAGCCATGGAAGCATCTCATGGACTTGGCTGCCTGCTCCCTCTTTTGTTCCCCCTGAGCTGAGGTGAGTATGGCGGACTGGATAGAAATGACGCGCGAATTGATCCAGCGGATCGAGAACGGGACCTGTGAAAGGGCTTTCTTGTCGCCAGCTCTCTTCTGGGTGACTCGCATGCGATTGATCTTCGGCACAGTTCAGGGACTTGCGAATCTCATGATCAAAGATCGTGAAATAGGCCCCACTGTGGAAGTAGGCCTGTGATTTGGTGAAGCAATACTCTGCCAGAAGTGTCCGTGCTGAACGTGCAACCTCGCTTTCTGATCTTTCTAATTCCAAGCGGTCTTGAAAAGTCATGAGAGGACCGCTCAGGCTCAAAATGGCAGTAAGCATCACAAAGCAAATCAGGCTTGGGACAGTGATTTGGATGGGTTCTTGCTTGGTCATATTTGATGCAAATCAGTTGTTTATGCAAAGGTTTTGCAAAAGAGAACTTGACCCGCCAGGGCTTTAAATGCAAATGATTTGAAAAATCAATAACCCGATGAATGCCTGATTCATCCCCAGAGACTGACGAATTATGAAGAATTTGAAACTGAGCTTGCTCCTCCTTGGCTTGTCTACAGGACTCATGCCCAACGCTGAGGCCGGCGAACGAACCGCTTGGACCATTGGACACGGTGATCTCGCAATCAACTATAGTGGTGGTCAGTTTATGCCCAAGATTGAAGAGTTGACTCCCTCAGCTCTGGAACCTTCGGCTGTTGAGATCAGGTTGAATAATCTGGCCAAGATGACAATTCCGGCCAGTGCAACTTTTTCCTTCCTGGGCATTCCAGGGGATCCGATCTGGGTGATTCCTCAGACTGAAAACACCATGATTCCTTGGATGGGGTTCAACGCAGAGAATACGGCCAACGGCATTTTTGTTGGCGATGAATTCAACGTAAGAATCACTGGTGTGCAGGGCCCTGGAAATATCTTTCTTTGGACAACTGGTACGGGAACCGTGGATTTAAAGGTGAATTCCAAGGATGGCCTCGATGCTTCAGACTCGCTCAGATTTGGATCAGGTGGACATTTTCATGAGAACATCGGATTTGATCGTCCCGGGACCTATTTCGTTTCCTTTCAACCATCAGGGGACCTACAGGCTGGGGGCACGGCGACGGGGGCTGAATTTACTTGTCGTTTCGAGGTGAATGCCTTGAAGGACGGTGAGATCGATCTGGAAGTGCTCTATGAAAACGGGGAGTGGGAATTGGCTCTGTTTAATGAAGCCAAGATGAGTGAACTGGAGGCGGACGAGGCTGCGCTGCATGCAGTTCCAGGTTCGTTTGGACCAGTCCCGCATGGGAGCGGATTCGAGTTTCTCAGCCATTTGACAAAGGGCGCCTATATTTTGCCTCAGGCTGAGCAGGAAGGTGTATTGTTTTTGGGGATTGCCGGGGATGAAATATCCGCAGGCGTGTTCACGAATGAAGAGGTTTCCCTTGAATTGACCGGAGTTGATGGCCCGGGTCAGATGTTTCTCTATTCAGTTTCTGCCTTTAACGAACCGACCGTCTATTTCAATTCAGCAGACGGCATTTCATCTAACGATCGCTTCCCGCTGGGTGTCGGTGGGCATGCCCATCAGAATTGGTTGTTCTCTGAGCCGGGCATTTACCGTGTAAGTGTGAAAGCATCAGGCAATCTCGTGGCAGGAGGCCCATCCAGCAGTGATGTTGTAGAACTCCTGTTTGAGGTGTTGGCACCTGAGACTCTCGGCAGTGGCGAGATTGATATGGAGGTTCTTTACGAAGACGGTGAATGGGAACTGGCCCTGCTTGATGAGGCCTTGGAAAGAGAGATCTGTGTGGACGAAGCTTTGCTCAGAGCCGCTCCTGCAAGTCTTGAAACAGCACTTGGTGGAGCGTTTGCATTCCTAGGTGAAAATGGTTCTCCGATCTACATTCTTCCACAGGACGAAAAGGAGGGTGTTCTCTTCCTGGGACTGGCTGGCGATGAGATTCAGACAGGTGTCTTTATGGGCGATACCGTAGACTTGTCTCTGGTTGGTGCGCAGGGCCCCGGAGATGTGTTTCTATACACCGTGGACGGCTTTGGTGATCCGACGGTTCATTTCAATTCAGCCGATGGGCTGAGCGGTGCCGACGTCTTCAATCTGGCTGTCGGAGGTCATGTCCATCAGAACCTGGCCTTTACCCAACCTGGTCTCTACGTGCTGAGTCTCCAGGCGTCAGGCACTCTGGTTTCTGGAGCGCAGCCAACATCTAGTGATATTCAAAAAGTGCGTGTATGGGTGCAGGCACCGGAGGTCTTCAGCGAAGGTGAACTGGATCTCGAAGTGGTCTATGAAGACAGCGAATGGGAGATCGCACTTCTCGACGAAGAGAATGAGCGCGAGGTCGAGGTGGCGGATGCATTGTTGAAAGCAGGATTTCAGAGTGAAATCCCTGTTCCGAATGATCCGGCCTTTGCCTTTCTTGGTTCACCGGGAACGCCTGTCTGGGTGTTGCCGCAGGATGAGCAAGAAGGCCTGCTCTATCTTGGAATCGCCGGTGATGAAATTCCGGGAGGAACGTTCAATGGTGAATCAGTGGATTTGATATTGGAGGGTGTTCGTGGGCCGGGTCAGGTGTCTCTCTTTTCACTGGATTCGTTTGGAGCACCAACCGTGCATTTTGATTCAGGTGACGGGATTGACGGTATGGACCGCTTTTCGGTTGCAGTAGGTGGACACAGTCATCAGGCATGGGGATTTACTGCCCCTGGGCTCTACAAGGTGGCGGTCAAAGCTGAAGGAACTCTCACTGCGGGGAGTATGCTATCTGCAAGCGAAACCGTGGAACTCACGTTCATTGTTGAGGCACGGGAAGTATTTGAAACCGGCGAGTTGGATATTGAAGTGCTCTACGATAACGGAGAATTTGAATTGGAGATTCTGGACGAAGAGGGCATGCGTGAATTGGAAACCGACGAAGTTGTCCTGCGCGCCAGACCAGCTGCGTTGGAGCCTGTTCCCGCAGGAATGGATTTTCAGTTCCTCGGAATGGCCGGTGGTCGAATTCACATTCTTCCGCAGAATGAAAACGAGGGGTTGTTGTTTCTAGGAATTGCCGGAGATGAACTCACTGGAGGAGTCTTTGATTCAGATACCGTTCAATTGGAACTCGTGGATGTAAAGGGCGATGGTGATGTGTTCCTCTATTCAGTGGACACCCTTGGCTCTTCTACGGTCTATTTCGACAGCAGTAACGGTATAGATGGTTCAGATGTGTTTCCTGTCGCTGTCGGCGCTCACAGTCATCAGAATTTTGCTTTCTCAGGCACAGGTATCTTTGAGGTGAGAGTCAGGGTTACAGGGAGTCTTGTTGCGGGAGGGCAGGTAAGTAGTGAGCCAGTCACTCTCTTGTTTGATATTCAAGCCCCCCGTATTTTCAACACGGGTGAACTAGATCTTGAAGTAGTCTTTGATGAAGCCTTTGAGATCGAATTTCTTGAAGAAGAGACCGAGACCGAACACGAGCCATCTGGAGTGCTTCTACAGGGACTTCCTTCTGCGAGAAACACAGTCCCAATGGCGACTGAGTTTTCCTTTCTGGGTTCCCCAGGTGACCCAGTATGGATCCTTCCTCAGTCCGAGGTGGACGGACTGCTCTTTCTAGGTATTGCCGGCGATGAGCTGCCTACGTCGTTCTTCCAAGGCGAATCAGTGAACCTGAAGCTTGTCGGTGTCCGGGGACCCGGTGATGTGTTCCTCTACACTGAGGATACATTTGGTGCGCCTAATGCACCTTTCTTTAACTCCGCCGATGGGATTGATGGATTAGATGTATTCTCCGTTGATGTGGGATCACATGGGCATGCAAATTGGGCGTTCAGCGCACCGGGAATCTACAAGGTTCAAGTGCAGGCAGAAGGAGTCAAAACAAGCGACAGTCAAACCGTTACCGGCGAAGTTGTGGAGCTGACCTTTGAGCTGCTGGACTTTCGCCTGTCGAGTTACAAGAAAGATACCAATACGTTGACCATCGTCTTTTCATCGACGGCCAATCATATGTATCAGGTTCAGGAAACCACCACGCTTCCCGGCATGTGGCAGAACCACGGCGCTCCATTCAGTGGTAGCGGAGAGATGACTCAAGTCGATGTCAGCATCAGTGCCGACATGTTGAAGGTCTTCCGTGTGGTTGATCAGGGGCCGGTGATCGCCGTCGAGTAGCATACGCAAACATTCTTCCTCCCCATCGAGTGATGGGGAGACCAGGTTCTGACCTTAAATCGTGTGCAGGTCAGGACCTGGTATTTTTTTGCAAAGATCCATCTGTAAATTTTTCAGATGAACGGTGGCGGAAAGGGAAGGAGGCAGGAAGATGGGAGTAATTTCCGAGATCTCGGGGGAGATAAAAGGTTCCAGATACCTCGCTGTTTTGTGGTGTGGGGAAGAGCAAGATCAAGAACACCAAATCTTCTCTGCCTGCAGATCATCCTTTCAGGATATTCCTTGTTCCCATGGTTGAACATGAGGTGCAGGAGTTAAGGGACCTTTAGTGTCTGTTATTGGTTGTAGTCTGGTTGTGATGATGAGGGACGCTCGTTTCGCTGACGCTTACTCGCTTGGACATTCTGAAGAATGGACTCCAACGTTTGCTTACATCACTCCGTATCGCCTCGTTCCAGAGTCTTATTGTGGCGACTGGATCTCGAGATTGTAGAAACGACCAGTGGTAGGTGGTGTCATGGAAACGCCTTGGGCGTCGTCAACTATCCGGCAAGTGCTGCGGCCGCCAATGATGCGTCCGCTGGCTGGATGCCAGGTGATAAGATCGTCGGAATACATGAGGCGGTATTGACGACCTTCAAGTGTCTGGAATTCTACCTCTACGCGTCCGGTCGTAGCTGTAATGAGTGTGAGGCCTGTAACATCGGAATCCATTTGGTCGTGATAGGTGTCATGGAGGAATTCCCGTAGGTTGTTACGTTGATCGTTTTCGGGGTCGTCTGTGGCGACTGCCGGTGAGGTGAAACCGTGACGATATTCCCAGTGATCGTCTATTCCATTGCCGTCCGCGTCTACAAATCCGGGAATGGACTCTATGCCGAATTGAATCGTGAATGGATCACTTTCCACTTCACTACCGCCTGCAGGTATTGCCACTAGGGTGAACGTGACTTCGTAGTTGCCTGTCTTATTGAAGCCCCAGCTGTGGTGGCCGTGTGTGTTCACGGCGATGGGAAGTTGATCTGCAGCGCTGATGCCGTCTCCTGAATTGATATGGACGGTGTGGACGCCGAAGGTATCTGTTTGAAAAATGGCAAGATGTCCACCGGATGGGCCGCGGACATCGATCAGCTTGAGTTGCAGTGAATCACCATCAAGCACACTTGTGGCGATTCCCTCTGTATCGATCCCGATAGCTGCGATACCTGCTGTCTCTGATTGTGGCAGGACCCAGAAATCAGAGCCGGCGCTTCCCAGTGAAGTGAAGGCAGCGTCTGCGGGGAGAGTGGTCTTGGCATTGGATCGGGCATGCACCAACAGATTGCCAACGGGCTGGGTGCCGGCTTCGTCGCTGAGGGCGACAACGGGTTCAAAATTGCCTGAATCAAATTCGACTTCGAGATCAATCTCACCCTGATCCAGAAGGTAGAGATTGGTGGCACCCGGAACAAAGAACGTAAATGTGCCGACTCCGTTTGTGATAGTGCCATCGTTGGGAGGTTCAGTCATTTCGGCTTCAGATTGAAACGTCACGTGGTATTCGCCGGGGCGGGTGAAAGCCCAGTTGAAATGGGCGTGGGCAGGGACAGGAATGGGCGAACGGATATCGCTATTGTCGATGCCGTTTGAAGTTGTGAACTGAAAATCAGGGGAGCCAAAGGAATCGGTCTGATACATGGAGAATTCGCCTCCTCGATCCATTCCGCTGCCGCGAACGTCGATCAGTTTTAGCGCGATGGATGGATCACCGAAGAACGGGAGAAACGGGTCTGGGTCAATGTCTTCCGTACGGTAACCGAGAAACATGACGTCAGGTGTTAGAGACTGTGGAATCACGAAGAAGGTTTCGCCTGTAGGCTCACCCAAGGGGCTCCATTCCCCTCCGGCAGGGACTGTTCCTCTGCCTGCCTCTGCGACGCCCAGATCCAACAGCCTAGTGTTGATTCTCGAATCGTCATCGAAGTCGAAGAGATTGAACTGCCAGCCAACGCCATCTTCGAAACCAATATTGAGGTCGTAGTGACCACCCAGTTTCAGCTCAGCTGCTTGAGATTCGGAGGGAACGAGTGTGCCTCCGGTCATCAGACTGGTGACAAGAAGGGCTTTGGAAATCTGGAGGCGATACGACTTCATGGCTTTGGCGGATCTCAATCGTGAAATCTCTTTTCAAAAGAGATAGCTTCTTTGCAAATGATATGCAACTAGTTGTCTGTCTTTGCGCATTGCAAGATACGGGCCATCCATGGATTTCGGAATCAGATCAACCATCAGAAGGTTGCAGAACCGTCTCATAGCGAGGCGGTGGGTGGTTTTGTTGTGCATGCTTATCCTTCCTGTTGTCAATAGCTTGGGACAGGAAGGAAGACCGGCGTCTACAAATATCTTCTTTATGGATGTGGTCGTCGTTACATCGTCCGGTACTGCGCCGCTGGCAGAGAGCCTCGTGTTCACGAGAGCCCTGTTGGATGAGGAAGATTTGCAGTTGAAGCTGCAGTCTTCACTTGGCGACACACTAATTTGGGAACCGGGAGTCAGCTCGAGCTCATATGGTCCGGGCTCCAGCCGACCGGTCATTCGTGGGTTTAGTGGAAACCGTGTGAAGGTGTTGAATGACGGTATTGGCACTGGTGATATTTCAGACACCAGTCCAGATCATGGCGTGAGTATCGAACCGTTATTGACACGGAATGTGGAGATCATCCGGGGACCAGCAACGTTACTTCATGGTGGCGCTGCGATCGGTGGTGTGGTCAACGTGGAATCGAAGAACATACCAAAGACTCCGTCCGCCAGAACGGTGGAGGGTGCCACCAGTCTCCGTTATGGCAGTGTTTCCAATGAGCGAACAGGCGTGATCGCCACGACGGTTGGTAATGAACATGTGGCACTTCAGGTCAACGGACTCTTGCGAAGGGCAGAGGATTATAAGATTCCGGGTCTTGCCCGGACTCCTTCTGCAGCTGGGACCATGAATCCCAAAGGAGAACTTCCGAACACTTTTGTCAACACAGACACTCTTTCGTTGGGTGGAGCCTGGTTCTTCGAAAAGGGGAGGATCGGCGTGTCCTATACCGTCTTTGATTCCAATTATGGCGTGCCATTTCATGGAGGCGCGCATGTGCATCTGGGCGTGTTGCTTCCGCCGGTTGAACCGGATGTCAGCATTGATCTGAGTCAGCGTCGTTTTGATATCGATTTCGATTTGTATAAGCCAGTGGAGGGCATTGAGAAGGTTACCTATCGTGCAGGTGTTTCCCAATACGAACACGCGGAATTGGAGGGGCAGCTGTTGGGAACCTTTTTCGAAAAGGAGGAGTTTGATAATCGCATTCAGATCGACCATGCCCCTGTGAAGGGTATCTATGGAGGCATCGGAGCCAGCCTGACTCGAAATCACCTTGAGTCATCTGGTCCAGAGACCAACACCCCTGAAAGCTTCACACGAAACTTTGCGCTCTATCAGGTTGAGAATTTCGAACTTGGAAAATGGCATCTTCAGGCCGGTGGTCGGGTAGAGATGCAGGACGTGGAAGTGGTGGGCCGCAGGAATCGCAGAATCAACGTGGGCTACGATGCGCTGAGTGCCGCCGTGGGGCTCAGCTACAACTTTACGGACAGTTGGAAGGTTACTGGCTCATGGACCTTTGCTCAGCGTCCTCCGTCGACAGGAGAACTCTTCGCCAATGGACCTCATCTTGCCACAGGGACATACGAAATTGGTGGCTACTACGATGTGCCCGGCCTGCCCGAAGGTGGCGGATTGGATATCGAACAATCCAAGAGCCTGGAGTTTACCTTGGAGAAATCCAAAGGCCGCGTGACGGGCTCCTTCACAGTCTTTCAATATAACTTCGACAACTACATCTTTCTATCCAGCTTGGGTCCCGGTTGGGAGATCCGTGGTCTGCCGATTTATCGCCACGTTGAACGCGAGGCCAAGTTTCGTGGATTGGAAATGGAGACCACTTTTCATCTATTGCCAGAAGACCACATTGCGGATCTTCATATCACCATGATGGTAGACACCGTTCAAGCTGATGATATCACCGAGAACACGCCGCTTCCGCACACTCCTCCCGTCCGCTGGGGAGGGCGACTTGAGTATGACATCAAGCCATGGCACTTCGGGATGGAATGGCGACGCGTGGAACCCATGAGCCGCCTGCAGCGCACTTTTGAAACTGCCACAAAGGGTTATCAGATACTCAATGCCGACGTGCGTTGGACGCATGAATGGGGGAAACGAGCGACCTCGATTTTCATAAAGGGCTCCAATCTCGCCAATGCCGAAGCCAGGAATCACGTTTCAGTCATCAAGGATGTAGCGCCACTCCCGGGAAGGAACGTGACTGTGGGCATGACTGTGCATTTCTAAGTTCAGGGAGAAGAGACCGTGTGCGAGTGAAGGAGGGTCGAGTCGGGAAGACCTTCTTCCAAATACATTCTGATACCGGTTGTCGAACTCTGGCATCAATCTCTTGCGCCAGCCTATTCAGGGGCAGCTTCGTTGCTGGGACGTTGATTCACTTCGATGGTAACGTGTTCCAGTCCCAAGTCCTGCGGAAGTCTACTCTTGTACTCACTAGGCGTCTGATGTTGTTGCGCGACGATTGAAATAATCACGGAGTAGATGCCTGGACCTATTGACCACAAGTGGAGGTCGGTCACGTGACTGTCGCCGTCCCGTTCGATGCATTCGTGAACTTTTTCAAGCAAATCATCTGATCCCTGCTGATCGAGAAGTATTAGGCTCGTAGTCTTCAACAGGCCCCAAGACCATCTCGCCACCAATATGGCACCGACAATTCCCATCATCGGATCCATCCAAAGATATCCAAAGTATTTCGCCGCGAGTAGGGCTGCGATAGCGAGTACCGAAGTAAGAGCGTCAGCCAAGACGTGCAGATAGGCTGATCTCAGATTCTGGTCTTCATGGTGGTGATCATGGTGGTGATCATGTCCATGTTCATGGGCGTGGCTGTGGTCATGATCGTGATCGTGGTGATGATGATGCCCTTCGTCTCCCAAAATGAACACGCTGGCACCATTGACGAGCAGGCCAATCACAGCGACGAGGATCGCCTGATTGAAAATGATTTCAACCGGGTCGATCAGTCTGTGGAAGCTTTCCCAAACCATGAAGAGAGCAAATCCGGCAAGGAGAATGGCACCTGTGAATCCGCCCAAAGCATTGATTTTCCCGGTGCCGAAACTGAACCTTTTATCATGGGCATGACGACGGGCGAAGACATATGCCCAAGCATTGATGGTCAAGGCAGCTGTGTGGGAGGCCATGTGGAGACCGTCTGCAAGCAGAGCCATCGATCCGAAAAGGACTCCTGTGGTGATCTCAATAACCATCATCGCGCTTGTGATGGCAATGACGATCAATGTGCGGTTCTCACCGGGGCGCTTCTTATCCTGACCGAAACTGTGGGAGTGACTCAATTCTGTCAGATTGTGGTCATGCATTTCGACTCCTTGGTCTTGGTTTGCAGCTGTTTCCTATTCCCGTTCTTTCACCAGGCGTTCCAACTGATCGAGGTAGGTGGCGACGTTCTGCTTGGGTTGGATGGCCTGGGCGTGTCGGAGTAGCGGTAGGGCAGCTTGATACTTGCGAGCTTTGACCAGAATCTGTGCGCGTCGCACAAGGGCCTTTGCAGCGTAGCCGTCGACTCGACCAGCTCGTTGGAAGAGTAGGTCGGCGCGTTCGGGCTGTCCGTTGTCACTGTGATGATCGCCCAGAATGATGAGTGTCTCTGCATCCATTGGATCTTGTTCGAGGATTTTCTCCAAAGCGGGAATCGCTTCCGTTGTCTTTCCTTGAGCGAGAAGGACGCGGGATCTGAGACGGAGGAGTTTGAGATCAAAATCGTTTCTGAGTTTGTCCCCAAGTTGTTTCTGAACTGATTTGAAAAGATCAAGGACGTCCTGGGGTTCTGCTTTGTCGGCGACGATGGTGAGGCGATTGAAGAAGCGTTGGAGATCGACGGACTCCGGGTGATTCAATACCTCAGCGTAGGCCTCGAGACTTCGAGCGGGTAGATCTTGATTGAGGTAGATATCGCCGAGGTTCATGAGACTGGATGGGGTGGCCTTGTCCATGCGACGAACGAGTTCGTAATTCACGGCAGCTTTCTTGGATTCACCTTTGCCGAGAAGGGCGTCTGCTTGAGCGAGCCAGTAGACTGGATTGCCTGGATTGGTGGCCAGCAGTTCATTGAATAGTGAGACGGCTTCGGCGAATTGCCCCTGTTGGAGGAGGCAGCTGGCGAGTCCTTCCTGCCAGGCCTCGTAGTCGGGCATGAAGAGGAGGGCTTTGCGGAAGGCTGTTTCGGCGGAGATATGGCGTCCCTTCTGGAGATAGGCATGTCCGAGCAGCCCATAGAGATTGCCGTCCTCGCCCCCGAGTTCAATGGCTTTGGTGAAAGAGGGGATGGCGTCGGACTGTCTGCCTGATTTGAACAGTGTCATGCCGAGGTTTTTGTGAGCGCGAAGGAAGTTCGGGAACTTCTTCAACCCGTCCTGATAATTGTTGGCTGCCTCTTCAAGGCGGTCCTGTTGGAAGTTCAGATTGCCGAGAGTGAAATCCAGAGCTGCGCTGGATTCCGTAGTGAGGGCTTCCGTGAGGAGGGTGATTGCAGCAGAGGTATCCTCTGCGGCGGTCTTAATCAGTTGATCAAAGAGCTCCTTTTCTTCAACAGAGATGGTGGGTTCGGTCTCAGACTGAACGCCGTAGCTGCCCATGAAATGCTGGATGAAGGAGGGATCTTTCCAGTGGTCATGTGCGGACAGATCCTGAATGCCGGCTACCTTGGCCGGGAGAATCAGGAGTGCGATCCATACGGCGAAATGGGAGGGGCGGAGCATGATTTGGAAAGGACTCATGGAGCGAAGCGAAATGGGATCTGCACCCAGACAGCAACAGCTTTGCCGTTCTTTTGACTGGGCGTGAAGGTGGAGCGATTGACGGCATCCATGGCAGCTGTGCCGAAGGCTGGATGTGTTGCCTGAATGATTTCTGCGTTTCTTGGGCGTCCTGCTTCATCGACGATGAATCGAATTTCTGCCATGCCTTCGATCTTGGCGCGACTGAGTGAGGGCGGATAGACGGGTGAAGGGCGATTGACGGCGCGTGGTGGTTGATCGACATCCGTCAATTCGAAGACCTCGAACTTGGCAATCACGGGGCCGTTGACTGAGAAGTTGAATGCGAAATCGCCTTGGATTGCATCGCCCATCTCGGGTTCCAACGCGATGTCCAACGGCTGTAGGTCGATCTCTTGAGAAAGTGGTTCCAGAGAGGGCTCAAGTGCTTCGATGGTGGTGGATTCCTCAGGTGGTGGTGGTTCCTGTTTATCCTTGGGCGGTGGTGGCGGAGGCGTGTGTAGGGTCACTTCCTGTGCTGCCTTGATCTGATCACCCGGTGGCTTCATGGCCTGTGTGAAAGGGAGCACAAACATCACTGCGATGGCCAGTGAAGCACCAAGCACAAGACTCAGTAGCTGCTGCCACCGTGCACCTTTGGCGGGTGGATGATAAACCTGATTGAGACTGGAGGGTGGCTTTTCCATTCAGCTTTTATGGTCTGCAGAAATACTGATGGCTTTGGCTCCTCCGAGTCGGGCTTCGTCCATGACGCGTACGATCACATCTGCACGGGCGGCTTCATCAGTCTGTAGAATTACAGGGAGTGGTTTCTTGCTTGAGAGTCGCTGAACAACGGAGCGGACCCCATTGATACCGATGTTTCTTCCTCCATGGATGACCTCACCATTGGCGGTGAGTGCAATGAGGATGCTTTCCTTCTCCAAGTCCTGTGCGGTTGCTGCATCGGGCTTGTTGACCTCCACTCCGGTTTCTTCAACGAAGACGGTGGTGACGATGAAAAAGATCAACAGAATGAACACCATGTCGATCAGCGGTGAGATGTTGATCTCGCTTCGTTCGTCCTCAGGTTTTGAGAGTTTTTCTCTAAGCATGAGCGAGGGTGGTATTGCGTTGGAAGCGTTGGAGAGTGATGCATTCCAAGTGTGCGAGGAATGCCTGAAGCTGATTGCGTTTCCGCTGCACCAGATAGATAGCCAGATAGCCGGGCAGGGCGATCAGTAGTCCGGTCTGGGTGGTGATGAGCGCTTCTGAGATACCGAGGGAAATGCGCTCCAGAGTATCGCCAGCTGATACGCCGAGGGCACTGAATGTTTTCAACATGCCGAAGACCGTGCCCAGCAAACCAAGCAGAGGGGCAGAGGTGACAAGGATGGTCATGAATTGGATCCGCCCTGAAATCCAAGGGATGATGCTGTCGGCGACTTCGACAAATCTACGATGGATGTCTTCGTAGCTGTGATCTCCGGATTGAGTGAAACGGATGATCTTGCCGGCTTCTCCATCTGCATTTTGTGGGGAATTGATCCAGAGGTTCCATCTATCAGATTTTGGATTCTTCAACGGGCTTCTGGTGAAGAAGATCAACATGTCGACCGCCATGTAACCGATCCACATTGCCACCAGAAACAATGGCAGCATCACGCATCCGCCTTCGTGCCAAAGAAGGTGGCCCAGATCATCAAAACCATGATGATGGAAATGCGTGCCGTGATCGTGATGATGGTGGTCGTTCATCAGGCGGGAGCTTTGGCGCTTTTCTGAAGGGCGAGTCCATTGACGAAGGACACTGCGGCTCTTTCCAAACTGGCCGTGGTGTTCTTGACTCGACGGGAAAGAATGCCGTGAACAAGCAGAGCTCCCACAGCCACGATCAATCCGATCTCGGTGGTGATCAGTGCTTCAGAGATTCCGGATGAAAGTGTCTTTGCATCGCCGGTGCCATTGACGGTGATCAACTGAAAGGTGTGAATCATACCTGTCACCGTACCGAGCAGTCCCAGCAAGGGGGCGATCGCAGCGGTGAGGTTGATGAATTGGAGCATTTTCTCCAGACGAGGTCGGATGTGGAGGATTTGTTCCAGAAGGACCTCCTCCAACAGTTCCTTGCTTGCGTTGGCATGCTGAATCGCGATGGAGAGGATTTGTCCGCCTGGGCCGCCGATCTTGTTGGCGTGTTGATCCGCCTCCTCTTTCTCTTTCTTCGACAGATGATCCAATACCGACTGGACATCGTAAGCCTCAACAGAACGAATTCGGGACAGCTCAATGGTCTTCCAGATGGCTATGAGGGCAGCCAAAAGCGCCAACAGCAAAATGGGAATCATCACGATTCCGCCACGCGCCAGATGTTCGATCAGTGTCTCCTCTGTGCTGGCGTTTTCAAAGGCTTCTCCGTCAGTGGGGTCGAGAGGCAGCATGCCGTTGCCGCTTTCCACGATTGACCGGACAGGTGCCTGATGCGGTTCTGGAACCAACTGCAGGCTGGCTTCCATCGAGTTGATCTCATGCCGGGCCAATCCGGCTTCCGTGCTTTCACTGCTGGCGAAGAGAGTGATGGGGCCGATCTTGGAAAATTTGCCTTTCTCAAGCGTGCCATTGGCGGAAAGGGCCGATCCGTCGAAACGTATGCCGCCGAGCAGCGACTCAAGACGATTTAATGATTCCTCGATTGTCTTGAGCTGTGGTGACAGACGATCCTTGGTCATGGCTTCCTCACGTCCTGCGGCAAGACCAGTTTCGATCACGTCTTTGTATTGCGATAGTTCGCTGATATGGATTCGCGATTCGAAAAGCCGGACGTAGTCATCAAGTTGTTCAAAGAGATTGCCGAGGCGCTTCTCTTTCGCTTCGAGTTCTTTGCTCAGTTGTTGCGAATCCGACTGGATCAGGCCGGTGTCTGCCTGAAGTTGTCGTACGTCGTCGCGTCTTTGCAAAATCTGCTCCTCCAATTCCCGCAGCTCGCGGGCGAGGGGGATCTTTTCCTCGGCAATGGAGTCGGAGAGTTGGCTCAATTGTTGAAGAGCGGCATTCAGGTCGTTGGAAACAGAATCAGTAGCCAAAGAGAAGTCCGCATCGGTCTGCTCAGCCCTTTGGGCATGCAGCCCTTGAAGCGCGCAAAACGTCAGCGTGAGAATAAGTAGTCGCAGGCGGTTCATGGCTGTATGGAAACGGGAAGTGGCACGAACTGAGCGGCCTGTTCATTCTTGGAAATTCGGATGACACGAGAAACGGCGGAGGCGAGATCATTGCGTTCCTCCCAATCCCAACCAGTGGAGCTGGGGATACCGACGCCTGCGCGCGTTTCGGCGCGATCGATATAGTAGGCTTGGGCCAATCCGAGATAGACGGTATCGACCTGCACCTGTTTGCCTCCTATGTCCATGAGCTCTGCGGAGACCGTGATGGAATCGTTGAACTGTTCAATCTCGGTGAGAGCGGTAACGAGTGCGTCGAGAATCTTGGATGCATCCTTGATGGTTGACGGATCACTGAAGGCGGCCCGGCTTTTTCGGAGCTTCTGCTTCAGAGGTTGGGGAAAGGCGGGCTCCAGTTTTACCAGTCGCTGGACGATTGGAACCAGCTGCGCTCGCAGGTGTTCTTCGACTGCTGTCAACCGTTCCAATTCTTCGGAGACCTTGCCTTGTGCCTGCTTCCGGTCTTCCAACTGGTTGCTGAGTTCACCGGTCTTGTTTTTCAGTCGTTCCGATTCTGTTTTGAGAAGGTTGATCGAGAGCTTGAGTGACTCCTGTTCCTCTTTCCAATCGGTGCGTGTGCTTTGGATGTTTTTCTCCACTTCCATCCAACGTTCGACCTGAGACTTGGCTTGTTGAACCTCGTCGGCACCAAGGCAGAGAGGGATGAGAAATAGGAGACTTACCATCAACCAGTCACATAGACGTTTCTGGTTCTGGGTATGGAAGGTCGACCGATGAGTCGGGAAAATCATGAATCGTATTTTAGATCTGACGTTGAAACGGCAACGAGCGTTTGAGGAAGCTAAAATCATGGGCTTCGCTTGAAAATGCTTTTGTGCAACTGAATTGCAGCAATGCGATCCGAAGAGAGAGTGTGGTTTGAGCGGTCATTGTTGGATTTTCGATCAAGACCAGTATCCTGAATCGTTTTCTACAGGATCTGGGTTGAGGTGTTTCTCCATTGATTGGCGGAGATGTTCGGCGTCGAGCCCGATACCAACGAGAAAGGAAAGTGTCATGTCTTGGGGCGGTGTCCCTGGAAAGTTCTGGATCTTGAGTTCGTGTTCCACTCGTTGAAAGTAGTGAAATGAGCCGGGTGATTCAGCGAGTTCTACGAGCCCTTTGGCTCGAATAACGGCACTGGGTAGGGAATCAAGCCACTCCACAAGCACCTTCTTTGGTAACTGCCTTGGTAGCTCCAGTTGAACTGCTATGTAGCGATGGGCTAGCTCATGGCCTGAGGGCATTTTCTTGGGTAGGGAGGGAGTGAAGTTCGGATCCTTCATACTCCAAGGATCAGGTTTGGACGTTCGGTAGAAGGAGACCATGGAATCGCTTATCCCTTTGCCTCCGGTCTCAATGAGAGCCTGTAATTCATCTGCAATCGCTTCTACTGTTGTCTCTTGCTGCCTTGGATTCAGGGTGTTCACTTCCTTGCGCACTTTCTGATATCGCTCGCTGTCGACGGTGTCTTTCCAGGTGTATAGGACGTGAACTGCGGCAAGTGTCTTGCGGATTTCCAAAGCGTTGCTCTGATCCCTCATCTGCCATCGTTTGACGTCAACAAGGTGTATCTGTGACAGGGCTTTGATTCGTTCGCCGGCTCTTGCGACGAGGAGCACTTCAATGAGAGGTAGAGGATCGGTGGTCCCATTTGTCTCCACGAGAATGACGTCACGCTCCTCAATCTGTATCTCCTCAATATCCATGAGCAGTTCATCCAATGAACCGCAACAGACGCAGCTGCCTGAAATTGCTTTCACGTCGTCGACCAGCTCTTTGAGTGATTCGCTGTCGAGATCTGCATTGGCGTAGTCATTGAGGATGACATGAGGCCGAAGGTTTCTTTTCTCGAGTAGCGGAATTAGTTCTCTGAGCAGACTGGTTTTTCCTGCCCCCAAAAATCCGGTGATCAAAAACAGTGGAGCTACGTAAGGCTTGTTCATGACTGGAGGATAAGTGATTCAGACCTCAGGCTCTGAATTTGATTTCTGGCAGGGTTCACATACTCCTGTAAGTCTGAGCTCGTGGGACGTGGCTTTGAAATGCAGCTTCTGCATGAGCTCTTGCTCGATCTTTTTCAGTTCCGCGAGGTTCTCAATCCACTCAACCGAACCGCAATCGGTGCAGGCGACATAGTCTTCTGTTTCACCAGGGAGATGCATGACATACCCGGGGATATCCAAGCGAGGATGAGGCATGGCCTTCAAGAGTTCGTTGTCGAGAAGGTGGTTGGTGAACCGATAGACGGTGGAGATGTCAGTGGTGATGACGGCTGAGACTTTATCGAATATTTCGTGGACCGAGAGAGGGACGGTGCACTTGCAGAGCGTGCCTATAATCGCTCTGCGGGCCTGAGTGATCCGGATCTTCCTGATACGAAGCAGATCAATGCATCGATGGATTCGTTCTTCTGCAGTGACCTCTTGTTTGGGTTTCATGATCTTGGCGTATAATCACTCACTGTTTTTTAAATAGAGATGCCAACGCAGTCAAAACGGCCAGCGTGATTACAACGACCTGCCCCGGAGGGAAGTCAAAACCGTGGGCGATGATCAATCCTGGTAAAACACCAATGACGGCAATGAGCGGGGCCAACCAGAACATGGTCCCTATATTTCGGGACAAATACTTCGCTGATAATGCAGGTAGGACCAGACAGGCGAAAGTGTAGAGCAGGCCAGTTGATCGGATCATCATGCCAGAAGTCAGTCCAAGCAAGAGAGCAGCGGCCAAGGACCACATACCAATTCGTATCCCGACTGCTGCTGCCATGATGGGATCGCTGAGCCACAGGGTTATCTTCCCTTTGCAAACCATGACCAACGTCAGGCATGCCAGACCAAGGACGCCGAAAACAATGGCTTCCTGAATAGTAGATCCAATCATGGATGAAGCAGCCATGGATTGGACCTGCTTCAGTCCGAATGGTTGTTTGACCAACAGGAGAATGGAGAGGGCTGATGCGACCAGAAATACCCATCCTGTGGATTCCTGATGGGTGACGCCGTTGCGACTGGATTTGAAATTGATGAGGACTGCCGCACTTATGGAGAACAACACGGCGATCAGTGCTGGATTTCCTTTACCTAGAAAGAGAGTGGTGGCTACCCCCAACATGGAACTCTGTGATACAGCTGCCGCCATGAAGAGTTGGTCCCGCGCAATGACATAAACGCCCACCAGCGAAAGAACCACAGCTCCAGCAATTGCTGTAAGGTAGGCGACTCCAAAAAGGCTCCAAGAACTTATGAATTCTGAAATCATGCGGTGAGTTTGGGGGGATGGGCTTTGACACTGAGTTTGCCTTCCGGTGACTCGGTTACGTCGATGGGGACGAGGAAGGTGTCGCTGAGATTTCGTGAGTTGAAGACCTTCTCCTTGAGACCTGCTCTGACGCCGCCCGAGCGAAACATTGCGATGTGAGAAGCACGTTCGGCAGCAATGGAAAGATCATGCGTTACGAAGATCACTGTGATGCCCTTGTTTTCGCTGAGGTCGGTGATGATCTCCAGCAGCCCTGAAGCGGCAGCGAGATCGAGCCCCGCGGTGGGTTCATCTACAATCAACAATAACGGATCGCGAATCAGAGCTCTTGCTATCAGGCAGCGTTGGCGTTGCCCGCCTGACAATGTCCAAAGACTCCGATCCCGAAGTAGCGTCAGTCCCAGCATGTTCAGGACTTGTTTCATCCTGCTGGTCTTGAGCTTGGATTCCAAATTCAGGCCGACGAATCCTCCCGAGATAAACTCATTTACCGTGGTTGGAACTGACGGATTGAGGTCGCATTCCTGTGGAACAAAGCCGAGACGCTTTCTGTTGGCGAAGTCTCGCCTCAGTACGATGGAACCTTTAAAGGGGCGTATGGCACCTAGCAGTGCCTTGATGAAAGTGCTCTTTCCCTCTCCGTTGGAACCCAGAAGGCACCAGAACTGGCCTTGGCCAATCTCTACCGATACATCTTGTAGGATCACGTTGCGACCATAGCCGAGGCTGGCTCGTTCCACTGCAAGTACGGGCAACTCTCGCTGGACTTCCTCGACCTCAGTGTCGTTTTTCAGGGTTTGGAGAACGGGATTCATCGTGTGGCTGAAAGCGACTTCTTTAGCTGTTCTGCATTGAATCGAACCATGCTCAGGTAGTCGCCAGTTTCCTTTTGGGCTGCTACCTGATGAGACATTTCCACTACCTTGGCATCTGTGTGCTTGCGGGCGAACTCTGAGTGACGGGGATCGAAATACGGAGCGGACAGAATAACTTTTACCTCATGTTCTTTCATCTTCCCGATCAGTTTTCCCAGATGCCTCGTGGAAGGCATGACCCCTGGGTTTTCTTCAAGATAACCAATTACATTCAGTTCGAACCGCCTTGCGAAGTAGGGCCAAAGGTCATGATCTCCAACGATAGAAAAGCCTTTGTAAGGCGAAATCATTCCAACGATTCCATCAGTTGGTCCTGCATTCTCGGATTGCTTGGTGATCTCCTTTTCAAGGGCTTCAGAGCTTTCGAAATCCTCGAGTGCTTCAAGATCGAGTTTAGCGATCTTGGATTTTCCAAAATAGACCTCTGCCCATGCTTTGACAAAATCTGAATGAAGACGGTCAAATTCCTTTTTATTACCGGGGCGGAGTTCGATGTATTTGTCGCAAATCAATTTGGCTGCTTTGAGTCCTTCAACAGGATCAAGGAGATAGTGAGGATTGCCTTCTTGATGCTGACTGTCTTCGACCGCGTCTGGACCATCGCCTGCTCCTAGCCGTCTCACACCAGAAGCCAGATTGAGATAACCTTGAGCTCCCTTTTTGATGTTTGAATTACGGGCACTGGCATTCAGGTCGCCCAACCATCCGTCTTCGATACCTAGCCCGACCTTGATCAGTAGTTCGGAATCTCTTTGTCGTCTGACGTAGCTGGGAAGAATCTCCACGACATGAGGATCATCAGGCCCTTTAGTGAAACAAAAGACCTCGACCAAGTCTCCTCCTAGTTCCTTGGCGAGACTTTCCACATCAGGGGTAGTGACAGTAACTTTCAGTCTATCTGCTGCCTGTACCATAAAGACTAGAAAGGAGAGGCAGAGTGCGGGAATGAGAGAACGACGTTTCATAAGGGCTTTGGGGTTAATTGTGTGAGCATGCAGTGTTGTCGCAGCACGCGGACGATGATGGTGTGAGTTTGCGGAGCCTAAGGTTGAGCAGATGGGTGGTGGCGAGGATACCGCCACCAAAGGCTGCTGCGAGCTGGTGGGGGAGACTGGCCTCTTTTGCGCAGCAGAGAGTTGGAGCGGTGGCGTGAGATCCAATCAACGCCGCCGCTCCAACCGTGATCAACCCAAAGAGCCACCATTTACGATGGATTCTGCAACCTCCAAAGGTGCAGGCAGCCGCCATCAATACGGAAATTCCAACAAACCATCTCTCAGCCATTCGGTCGGCTACAATCGAATCAGCGAGAAAAGGCATCGCGAGCATGAGCCAAGGGAGTGTTAGGCAATGGATTGCACAAATCTTTGATGCTCCCATCCCGATTCTGTCCAAGATCACCGAGGATCTGCTGGAGGTGCCCGCTGAAAGGGGGGCAGAGGTGCTGAAAACTGGTATCAACCTACTCAAGCTCATAGCGACTTATGGCTCCTGGATGATGAGTTGTTGATTTGCATGCGTTTGATTTAATGCAAACAGCTTGCAGGCGCAATTGTTTTGCAAAAGAAAATGATTTGAAATACGGATCAAAGTAAAATGAGAAAAAAGATGCCTATTGGAGGTGATTTTAGAAAAGACCTGTCTTTGCTGCATAATCCCTCTAATACAAATCCGTGCAGCGCGATCACGGAAATCTGGATCAGAAACATGTTTGGCATCCTTTTACTCAGATGCGGGATTGGATGGCGGAACGGCCGGTCGTGATCAGTGGGGGCAAGGGAACTGAGATCTGGGACGATCGGGGTAATAAGTACCTGGATGCTAATTCATCGATCTGGACAAACCTCCATGGCCATCAGCATCCGAAGATCAACAAAGCCATCTCGGATCAGCTGGGAAGGATTTCCCATTCTTCGGCCTTGGGATTGGCCAACGAACCGTCGGCAATGTTGGCTGAGGGGCTGGTGAAGGCATCGAATCCGTCCTGGGTGAAGCGGTCTGGGCAGGCGGGGTTGGAAAAGGTCTTCTATTCAGATGATGGCTCAACCGCGATCGAGACAGCCCTCAAGATGGCATATGAGCATCAGCGCCGTAGCTTGGGAATCAAGTCGCCTCGTTTTATCTCCATGGATGGAGGGTATCATGGCGATACGATTGGTGGCGTGAGCCTTGGCAAGGCAGGGATGTTTCATGATTCGTTTCGGGGATTGTGTTTTAAGACCGAGAAGTTCATGAGCCCAGCTTGCTATCGTTGTCCCTTCAATAAAGCAAAGCCTGAGCGGGCGGATGGCAGAGACTACCGGAAGTGTAACTGGGAGTGTGTGGATGATTTTTCTTCCAAGCTGGATTCAGCAAAGAAGAGCGGAAAGCCTATCACGAGTGTTATCGTGGAACCTTTGATGCAGGGGGCAGCCGGAATGATTGCTCAGCCCAAGGGGTGGCTCAAACGCATTGGACAGATTGCCAAAGAGGGTGGAGTTCAGATTATTGCTGACGAAGTGATGACTGGATTCGGACGAACAGGGATCTTGAACCATGCTGGAAAGGAACGGCGGTCAACGAAGGTTGCCACTTCGCCCAGTCTCTTTGCCATACATGCGGAAGGGATCCAGCCTGACTTCCTCTGTCTGGCCAAGGGAATGACGGGTGGTTATCTGCCAATGGCGGCGACGCTGACGACTCAGGGAGTTTTTGATTCGTTTCTAGGCGATTACGAAGAACTGAAAACCTTTTTCCACGGTCATAGCTATACAGGGAATCAATTGGGATCTGCAGCCTCGTTGGCGAGTCTGAGCCTTTGTGAGTCTGAGAAATCGATCAAGAGGCGGAAGCAACTGGAGCAGCTCATGTCCGAAGAGCTGAAGGGACTTTGGGATTTGGATGTCGTAGGTGATATCCGGCAGGAAGGCTTGGTTGCGGGGATTGAACTGGTAAGAGATTGGAAGACACGTGAGGCCTATGACTGGCGCGAGAAAGCAGGTGTCCTAATCTGCCAATCGATGGCGACCATGGGCGTCATGACACGGCCTGTAGGAAACGTCATAGTGCTCATGCCTCCCTATTGCACTACGGATTCACAATTGAGGAAAATGGTCCGAGTGATGAGAAAGGCGATTCGAGAGACATTGACGTGAATTGAATGTAGGCGTCATGTTGGCGTCAGTTCCGTTTTGCATCATGACAAATCCATCTGACATCCCCTCTTCAGATTCGCATAAACTCCAATTGGAGCATCTGACACTGAGCCGACGTGACCTGTTGAATCGTGTGGGGATGGGCATGGGGACCATGGGATTGGCAGGCTTGCTTGGTCAGTCAGGAATGCTGGCTCCTCAGGCACAGGCAGGATTTACAAGTCCCTTGGGTGCGAAGCCTTCACACTTTCCGGCCAAGGCCAAGCATGTGATCCATATCTTCCTAAACGGAGGTTGCTCTCATGTGGATACGTTTGATCCCAAACCATCACTGGAGAAATACGCAGGCAAGAACCTGCCCAAGGACTTTCAACTTAGGACGGAGCGTCCTACTGGCGCGGCTTACCCCTCTCATTTCAAGTTCAAGAAATATGGGCAGAGCGGACTGCCTGTGAGTGAGCTGTTCAAGCATACAGCGCAGCACATAGATGATATCGCGGTGATTCGATCGATGAGGGCAAACGTCCCGAACCACGAACCGTCGCTGATGCTGATGAACTGTGGCGAATCACGTTTGGTCCGTCCAAGCATGGGCTCATGGATCAACTACGGTTTGGGAACGGAGAATGAGAACCTGCCTGGATTTGTCGTGCTTTGCCCGGGTGGTTATCCGATTGCGGAGTCTCAGAATTGGCAGTCAGCGTTTTTGCCAGGTGTGTTTCAGGGAACGCATATTGATTCCAAGCACACACGGATTGAGAAACTGATCGAGAATATCCGTAATTCCGGCATTTCATTGGATACGCAGCGTCAGCAGTTGGATTTTCTTCAAGGGCTCAACGAGGATCATCGCAAGGCACGGAATGAGGATTCCAATCTGGAGGCACGCATTCAGTCGTTCGAACTGGCCTATCGCATGCAGATGGAGGCGGCAGATGTTTTTGACGTTTCCAAAGAACCGGAATCGATCCGAGAGGCTTACGGCAACACGGTTCAATCGAGGCAAATCCTTATCGCTCGTCGGTTGATTGAGCGAGGCGTCCGTTATGTGCAGCTATGGCATGGGGCAAGTCAGCCCTGGGACAGTCATGATCACATCGAGAAGAATCACCGTCGCCTTGCGTCAGAGTGCGATCAAGGGATTGGAGCGTTGATCGGAGATCTCAAGCAGCGTGGGATGCTGGATGAGACATTGATCCTTGTTTCAGGAGAGTTTGGGCGGACGCCGACTGTCGAGCTTCCCAAAGCCGGATCCAATCAGGGCACCATTTCCGGGCGGGATCACAATCACCATGGATTTACGTCATTGCTTATTGGGGGCGGGGTAAAAGGGGGGCAGGCCTATGGTTCCACGGATGAATTTGGATTCAGGGCTGTGGAGAACCCGGTCCATGTGCACGATCTTCATGCCACTATGCTGGCCTTGTTGGGCTTTGATCATGAGCGCCTGACATTCAGGCATGCTGGACGAGATTTTCGTCTCACGGATGTTCATGGTGAAGTGGTGAAATCACTGATTGCCTGAAGACGTAGGGGATTCGCAGCCTCAGAAGTGTTTGAGGGAAGGCTGATTAGGTGTTTGAGGAGGATTGTGATTGCTCCAAAATCTGGTTTTCTTCTGTTGGCCTCTTTGATACACCTCTCCTGTCCATGAGAATTCTTCTGACGATAGTGTTATTGTACGGGGTCCTTCTTGGTTCTGCTCAGGCGGAACTGACGGGTAAGTTCTTCTTCAATGAGGAAGGAATTAAAGAAACCGGGCTGAAATCCATCGAGGGCACGACTGTAAGTCCAAGCGCACGAGGGATCGTGATTCGTCAACCCAGTGGTCGGTTATCAAAAAGGCATGCTTGGACGCTATTTACACAAGAATCATTGAGGCAGTTCCACGCTGACCCTCAAATACGGCCGCTTGTTGAAGTTTTGATTGAGATTAAGGAAGAGGATATTAAGGCCGGTAAGTTTGTTCCAGATATCCCGGAACGCGCCCCGCGTCCTCCTGTGAATGTTTCCAATGAGGTTTCTCCCGGTGTGCCACCAACGACTGGCCTGATTGCTGGCTTTTTCTCAGGTGGAGGAATGATTCTCATGCTTCTCATGGCGGGCGCCAGTGGCTGGGCCGGTTGGGTCATGGGTGATTTCAAGCGCTATCCAAAGCCTGTTTTTGCTGGGATCGGTGCGGCTGTTCCATTCCTTGGACCAATCGTCATGTATTTCCTTCCACCGCGCCGTATGAGGATCAACATTCCGACAGATGATGACGAAGAGGAGGAGGAAGAAGAGGAAGAAGAGGAGGAGGAAGAAGAGGAGGAGGAATATGTAGAGCCGGAACCAGAGGTTCCAGCTGCTCCAACTTATCCTGAAACTCAGGTCTTCAAGCGTGGGGATTTCAATTTGAATCGCCGATTTGTTGAGCATCGTTTCGCGAAATTTACCAAGCCGCTTCCGGCTGGAGAGGAAGAGATGATTATGGTCGTCAAGAGTGCCCGTGGTGAGTTCATCACCAATCATATCCTAAAAATGCCAGATGAAGGCATGACCATTCAGATTCAGAAGTCAGAAGGTGCGACGGTGGATGAAACCATCCCTTACACCGATCTACTTGAGATCAAAGTGAAACATCGCGACGCTCCTGAATAGAACGTCTGTTTCAGTTAGTTTTTCGTTTCAAAGGGTGGAGATCATCTCCACCCTTTTTCTTTGCACATGAGTAATCTTGCGAGAGTGATTTACATGGGGACGTCGGACTTTGCTGTCCCGGGACTGAGAGCCTTGCTGCAGAGTCTGAGATACGATGTGGTTGCGGTGGTCACCCAGCCAGATCGGCCGGTCGGTAGAAAGCGTGTGATGACACCTCCACCGGTGAAGGTGGTGGCAGAGTCTGCTGCAATACCTGTGCTTCAGCCTGAAAAGGCGCGCGATCCTGAATTCATTTCCGCTATTGAGTCCTTGCGGGCAGACATAGCCATCGTGGCCTCCTACGGTCAGATCTTAAAGCAACGGCTTCTGGATGCTCCCCGATTTGGCTGCCTGAACATTCACGGATCGTTGCTTCCTAAATATCGTGGAGCCAGTCCGATCCAATCAGCAATCCTGAACGGGGAATCAGAGACCGGTGTGACGATCATGCAGATGGATGTGGGATTGGATACGGGGGATATGATTTCAAAGGTCTCCACACCCATACGTGATGACGATACTGCTCAGAGTCTACATGACCGCTTGGCTGAACTTGGAGGAACGCTGCTTCTAGAAACTCTACCCAAGGTCTTGGCTGGGCAGGCTGAACTCGAAAAACAGAACGATGCTGAAGCCACTCATGTTGGTAAGATTCAACGTGAAGATGGTTTGATCGACTGGAAACGCCCAGCGAGAGAGATCTGGAATCAGGCGCGTGCATTTGATCCATGGCCAGGAGCCTTTTCAACGGTGAAGGATTTTGGAGAGATCCGTATTTGGAAGTGCCATTTGGCGGAAGAGACTTTGAATGGTGCCCCCGGGAATGTCGTTGTTAAGGACGACCAGTTTATGGTGATTTGTGGCGAAGGTGCCTTGGTTATTGATGAATTGCAGAAACAGGGGAGCCGAAGGATGCTCACCCGCGATTTTTTGGCCGGCGCCCGACTTCCAGAAGGTGCTCAGTTTGAATTAGAATGAAGAATTTGAGGACTAATTGTATCGGTTTGCTCTTGGCAATGGGTGTTGTTCTTACATCCAGTTTGCATGCGGCGAAGGATCAGGTTCCAAAAGTAGTCCAGGCTGCCACCATCAAGGTGGGCGAACAGACCGTCTTGAAGGGGCTCGCAATCGAGGCAGGCGATGGCCAAAAAGCATCGTTCTGTTACGACACAGAGACCATGCAATTGGTTGGTGTGTGGAAGGATAAATTCATCAATCCCATCCGCCTGATGTCCCGCGGCGATTATCCAGTAGCCCAAGGTAAGATTGAGTTTGGGAACGATGCCCGCTTGGGCGGTCTATCTGGCAACGTCGCAGAAGTTGAAGAGGGACAGACGGCGGTGCTGCCTGGAAGTGATGTGCAGTTCCGTGGCTTCCATCGTTTTGAGAATCGGATCACGCTGAGCTATGAAATTGGAGGCGTCGGCGTGTTGGAGCATCCCTGGTATGATGGTCTGGACGGGGTGTATCACAGAACCTTCCGGGTGGCCTCATCAGACAAGGAACTGAGATTGCTTGTCGCGAAAGATTTTCCAACCAAGGCAGGGATCGTGGAGAAGGTTGGCAATGGCGCGCATGGTTATGTGGTGTTGAATGAAGGAGGAACGAACATGGTGGCTGTGGGTATTCTCGATGGGCCCAAAGAGGCCGCGTTCGAGATACATGAGGAACACCTCTATCTGAAACTTCCAGCCCGTGAAAAAGAGGGAGCTTTTCAGTTGCAGATATGGGCAGGGAAGGATGAGGAAAAGATGTCCCGCTTCATTGAGAATTTTCACAATCACCCTCCATTCATGGATCCAGCGGTGTTTACTCGTGGCGGAGGTGAGAGCTGGAAGGAAACCGTGACAACCCGTGGGCGTTCAATTGGTGGGTCAGGTGCCTTTGTTGTGGATACCTTTGGTGTGCCTTTCACGAATCCGTACGAATCGGTCATGTTCTTGGCGGGCATTGATTTCTTTTTAGATGGTAGGGCTGCTGTATGCACCTTTCACGGTGATGTCTGGGTTGTTTCCGGTCTGGATGATTCCATGGCGAATGTGACCTGGAAGCGATTTGCTAGCGGTCTCTATCACGCATTGGGCCTGAAGATTGTGAATGATGAGGTCTATGTCACCGGACGGGATCAAATCACCAGACTGAAGGATGTGGATGGAAACGGGGAGGCTGACTTTTATGGCTGCTTCAACAACGACTGCAAGATCACCACAAACTTCCATGAGTTCACCATGGATCTACACACAGATGCACAGGGCAATTTCTACTTCGCCAAGGCGGGGCCTGTGCGAAAGGGGGGACGTGGATTTGAAGAGATTGTGGAGCATCACGGCACCGTCATGAAGCTGACTCCTGACGGTAAGGAACTGACTGTGGTAGCCACTGGTCTTCGCGCACCCAATGGCATGGGAGTTGGGCCCGATGGGCAAATCACGACCGGAGAAAATGAAGGAACCTGGACGCCTCGTTGTCGGTTGAACTGGGTTAAGCCGGGCGGTTTTTATGGAGTGGTCGACCTAGCGCATCGTGAAACGGAGCCGACGACGTATGATCCGCCACTATGCTGGTTGCCCAAGAGCGTTGATAACTCTGGAGGTGGACAACTCTGGGCGGCATCGGATAAATGGGGCGTTCTCAAAGACCGATTGTTTCATCTGTCATACGGAACCTGCTCACTCTATCTCGTGTTGCCACAGGATGTGAATGGTGCTGTCCAAGGTGGTGTTGTGAAGATCCCAGCTCAATTCCAAAGTGGTGTGATGCGTGGGCGCATGCATCCCAAGGATGGTCAGATGTATCTGGTAGGGATGAAAGGTTGGCAAACCAGCGCGGTTGCTGATGGGTGTCTACAGCGTGTCCGCCTTAAGGACGAGCCGTTGAATCTGCCACTCGGTTATTCGGTCGCAAAAGGGCAACTGACGCTACGCTTTTCAGAACCTGTTGATCGTGAATTAGGTGAGGATGTAGAGAGTTTTTCCGTCAGTCATTGGGACTACGTGTGGTCTCGCTCCTATGGTTCGCCTGAGATTCCCGTTGGAGAACAGGCGAAGATGGAGCGCAATGAGAAGGGTGAATGGTCCAAGGACCAGATGGGCGTCAAAGCCCGAGAGAACTTGGATATCACCAAGGCCACCGTTTCTTCCGATGGAAAAGAAGTAAAGTTGAGTGTTCCCGGACTTCGGAAAGCGATGCAGATCCGGATTGTTTGCAATCTGGAAACCGCAGAAGGAGATCGCCTGCGTCCTGAGATCTTTGGAACGATCCATCAATTACCTGACGCACCATGAGTGAAGAAATCGAAAAAAGATTGATCCAGATCGAATCCACCTTGGCCCATATGGAGGACATGGTGGAGAAGCTCAATCAGGTGGTTACTGACCAGACAATGACCGTGGATCGCTTGCGGAAGGACAATGAGAAGCTGGTGGACATGTTGGCGGATTCTGAAATGGAGGAAATTCGCAACAACAACCAGCCTCCACCTCACTACGGGAAGGGTTGAGTGATTACTACGATGCGCCTGCGCCCCGGTAAATGCGGGGGACGCGATAGGTGATATTGGTGAGGATTTCCAGTGGGATTGAATCGCTCCATTTGGCCAACTCTGCGACGTGAATTTCTTCGCTGCCTTGGGAGCCAATCAGAACGGCTTCTTCTTCCGCATCTACATTCTCCAGTTGAGAAACATCGACCATGATCTGATCCATGGTGACTCGTCCGATCACTGGGCATCGAATCCCTTGAATGAGAACGTGTGAGCGACCACTTCCAGCCCGCATGTATCCATCTCCGTATCCGGCTGTAAGGATCGCGATGGTCATATCAGTCTCAGCTGTGAAGGTGCGCCCATAGCTTACAGAAGCGCCTTTCTTTACCTTCTTCACGAGCCCTACCCGACACTTCCATGTGAGAGCAGGAATGAGCTGTTCCTTCAATCCAGCAGGGGATGGACGCGGGCTTGGAGGAATGACACCGTAGACCAGCGACCCTGGGCGAACCAGGTTTACGCCATCACGGTTTTCCCAAATCACGCCGCCACTGTTATGAAGATGTCGATAGTTCAGAGTAATTCCCTCATCTTCTATCTGAGACAGAATCTTCTGAAATCGCTTTCGTTGAGTGCCGCAAAAACGGGGATCGGAATCAATGGATGAGAAATGAGAGAAGATGCCGACCCACTGTAGCCATGATAGCGATTGAATCAGTGACCCGAGTGCGAGTGCCTGAGCTGGTGGGCATCCGAGTCTGCTCATTCCCGTGTCGACCTTGAGGTGAAGCTTGGCCCGTGTCTTGAGCTTGGATGCGATCTCTGCGATCCGCCTGATCTCTTCTTCACTGGAAACAGTGAGCATGACCTCATCCTTCAGGGCTTGTTCCAACTCGGATGGAAGGCATGCTCCGAGAAGGAGGATTGGCCAGCCCTTGCCGACTTTGCGGATGTTGCGTGCTTCCGTGAGGTTGGCGACTCCGAAAATATCGGTACCGCTCTGCATGAGAAGGGCAGCCGTTTGTCTGAGGCCGTGGCCATAGGCGTCTGCCTTTACCACCGTCATGATCTGGATTTCAGGTCCGACCATTTGTCGGAGGATCAAGAGGTTGTTACGCAAGGCATCGAGGCTGACCTCGGCCCAACATCTGTATGACATCGGCACGCGCCTTTAATGCCTTTCCCGTCTTCCTCAACGCAAGTGCCAATCCTGAAACACAGAGGAATACTGATCGATGTACTTTGGGGCCAGGGTGGTTTCTCGAAATGTTCTGTTGTGATGAATCGGGGAAATCGGCTATCAACGGGCGTTCCGTTTGAATTTCATAGCCAGACGGACGTCTCTTTGCTTTTGGATTAGTTAAACAGTTAAAACCTAATGAACGACAGTATTTCAAGACGTGGAGCCTTAAAGGTATTTGGTGTGGGAACAGCATTGCTGACCCTTCCAAAGGGGCTTCAAGCACAGGAAGGCACCGCCAAACTCAAACCTGTTTCCAATTGGCGAAACACTCACGACCGAGTCTGGATCGGTGAAGATTTCTGGGCCAATCCGATGGAGGATTGGGTGGTTCGTGATGGTGCTGTCGAATGCAATACCAGTGGCTTTGGCCGCACAGTCCATTTGGTGACCCATCAGTTTACTGATTCATCTGGTGATTTGGAAATGGCGGTGCACGTGCAGCGTGTTGAGAAAGGGAAGAAGGATACTGGCGGCGGATTTCGAATCGGTGTCCATAGTGATCTGAATGAGTATCGCAGTAACTGCCTTACCAGAAGCGGTCTCAACATTGGTGTTGTGGATGGCAAGCTGAAGATCGGTCGCAAGACGTCGGCCTTGGCTTCAGGTAGCATCGATAAGGGGATTACATTGCACCTTAGTGGTAAGCCTGCAGGGGATGCCTACGAATTGACACTCAAAGCCGTTGACGGACGCGGTGCGGAATTGGGCAAGCTTAGCCAGAAGGTCCAAAAGGATTCCTTGGCAGGCAACATTGCCATCGCGAGCAACATGGAAGGCAACGACAAGCAACGCTCAGGCGGTGGGCGTTATCGGTTCAGTGATTGGGCGGTTGGAGGTAGTGCCTTTACGATTACCGAGGATCACAAGTTCGGTCCGATTCTGTGGTCCATGTACACCCTGAGTGATTCTCGTTCCAAAGAAGGCTTTGTCATGAAGATCAGTGCCCTGACCGGACCACTTGGAGCCAGGGACAATCAGAATGTGGAACTGCATGTTAAGAAGGGAAATTCATGGAAGAATCTGGGTTCTGCCGAGTTGGACCCTGAAGCATGGACGGCGACCTTTCGCATTCCAAATTGGGATGAGAAGAAAGAGACCCCTTTCAAGTTGGTCTACAAGCAGAGTCTTCGCGACGGAAGCAGCAAGACCTACGAACGCGCCGGACAGATCAAGGCCAACCCGACCGGTCGACCACTTCGCATCGCAGCATTGACCTGCCAAAATGATTACGGATTCCCATATGAGCCAGTTGCGAACAACGTGGTGAAGATGGATCCCGATCTTGTCTATTTCTCAGGAGATCAGCTCTACGAAGGTCACGGTGGTTTCGGCCTGATCCGTGAACCAGCAGGACCTGCCATTCTGAATTACCTCCGGAAATACTATCAGCATGGATGGGCCTTTGGTGAAGCCATGCGCAACGCTCCGACGATTTGTATTCCCGATGATCACGATGTCTTTCACGGAAACATCTGGGGTGCCGGTGGTAAAAAGATGGATGTGACCAATGGCACGTCTTCAAACTCAGGTTATCGCGAGCCTGCGCGTATGGTGAACGTGGTTCATAAGACGAATGCTGCGCACCATCCGGATTTCTACGATCCAACTCCAGTCTTGCAGGGTATCACGGTCTATTACGGTGACATGGTTTATGGTGATGTGGGCTTTGCCATCCTCGGCGATCGCCAATTCAAGAGTGGCCCCGAGAATGTCAGCACCGGCAAAGGCCGCGCGGATCACGTTGAGGATGCAGACTTTGATACATCAACGCTGGATAAACCCGGATTGATTCTGCTTGGTGAGCGACAGGAGAAGTTCCTCAAGGAATGGGCCTCAGACTGGCGTGGACACAAGATGAAGATCCTTCTCAGCCAGACATTGTTTGCCGGTGCAGCCACCCACCATGGCGGAAAGAATGGCTATCTAAAGGCGGATCTGGATTGCGGAGGTTGGCCTCAGACAGCAAGGAATCGCGCTTTGGAGATCATTGGTGAAGCAGTACCATTGCACATCAATGGAGATCAACACCTGGCTTCCATGGTTCAGTATGGCATCAAGAAGCAGCGTGATAGTTTCTGGTCATTCTGCACACCTGCGATCTCTGCCGGATATCCACGCTGGTGGCGTCCTGAAGAAGTGGGCATGAAAGGAAAGAACCGTCCGAAGCACGGTGTAGAGTTCACTGGTGAATACAAAGATGGTCTTGGAAACCTGATGTATATGTATGCAGTCGGAAATCCAGAGGTGGCGTCGGAGAAGAATCGTTACAAGCGCGCTCACCAGAAAGGAAGTGGCTTTGGTTTCGTCACCGTCGATACCAAGAAGAAGACCTATCTCATTGATAGCTTCCGCTTCCTGATTGATGCGAAGGATGGCAAGGCCGGTAACCAGTTTCCTGGATGGCCACTCACGCTTCATCAGAAAGAAATGCGTGGTGACAACATCATCGGCTGATTCCGATCAGGATCTAGATTCCAAAAAAGCCCGAAGGTCGAAAGACCTTCGGGCTTTTTGCTTAAAGCGTAGCGCGGATGCCTACATCCGCGAGTGAAGCGATTTGCAAGAGCGTTCGACCGGACGTGGGCGTCCGGGCTCCTGTTATCTTGCGGAGATTTCCAACATGCGCTCGATAGGGAGGCGGGCCCGCTCGATGACCTCAGGCGTCATTTCGACCTGTGGTGTTTGATTGGCCATGCAGTCGTGCAGTTTCTCGAGTGTGTTCATCTTCATGAATTTGCACTCGTTGCAACGGCAGTTGGGAGTTGGGGCGGGAATGAACGTGATGTCAGGGCATTCGCGTTGGAGGCGGTGGATCATCCCTGATTCGGTGGCAATGATGATGGCCTTGGCGTCGCTGTTCTTGCAGTAGGTGACCATCTTCTCAGTGGAGCATACCTCATCAGCCAATACGCGGACTGCCTTTGTGCACTCAGGATGAGCGACTACTGGGGCGTCTGGATACTCTTCACGAATCTTGGTGATACTCTCATGAGTGAATTCCAGGTGAGCATAGCAACTACCTTTCCAGAGTGTCATGGGGCGCCCTGTCTGCTCGATCACCCATGAACCGAGATTCTCATCGGGGACAAAAAGCAGGTCTTTGTCCGCAGGGCAGGCATCGACGATCTTTTTTGCATTGCCGCTGGTGCAGATCACATCGCTGAGTGCCTTTACTTCGGCGCTGCAGTTGATGTAGGTGACGGTGTAGAAATTGGGATTGGTATCCTGAAGTTCCTTGAGTTTGTCTGCCGGGCAGCTTTCTTCGAGCGAGCACCCTGCATCGCGATCGGGAAGGAGAACAGTCTTGTTGGGATTCAGGATCTTGGCTGTTTCAGCCATAAAGTGAACGCCACAGAAGACAATGACATCCGCATCGGTCTTTTCCGCCTGCTGAGCCAAGCCCAGTGAATCACCGATGTAGTCGCCCACTTCCTGAATCTCAGGAACCTGATAGTTGTGAACAAGAATGACGGCGTTGAGTTCCTTCTTTAGTCGTTGGATCTCGCGGGCAAGGGGATCGAACCGCTCTTTGGGCATGGGCGTGCGTAGGCCATACTCATTTACAGCAGCAGCTGGAACATCGTTCGCATCAATCATCGGCGTAGCGTAAAGAGGCGGCCCGTTGTCGTCAAATCCGCTGAGCCAAAGAAAAAGCGCGCTGAAGTTGGAACCTCAACGCGCTTTTAAGGAAGTTTGTCGATTCCGCTTACGGAGTAGGCTCCATGAAAATACGAGCACCGGCCTTCTTCATCATGTTGATATGGAGGCGGGAGCGGAACTGATCGAAAGGATTGCTGGCCAAGTAGACCTTCACATAGGGAGAGAAGCGCTTCTCGCCGTCAGCGTCTTCCTGAATCATCACCACCAACGGAAGTAGATCGCTCACAAGGTTGTCTTCGAGGAAGAGGAATGAAAGGTTGTTCAATCCGTGAAGCGGGGTGATGTCCGTGACTCGATTGCCCTTAAGGTCGAGGATTGAGAGCCAACGGAGTTGATTCACTCCTGAGATGTCTTTCACGCGGTTCTTGGAGAGATAGAGGCTGGAAAGCTTCTTCATGCCGAAGGTTGGCGAGATGTCGGTCACGTCATTCTCCTCAAGATAGAGGGCGGACATGTTGGTAAGCCCTGCCAGAGGGGAGATGTCGCTGACGCGGTTGCGGCTCAATTCGATGTATTGAAGTCCCTTGAGACTGCCGAGTGGCTTGATGTCTGTGATCAGATTGTCATTCAACGTGATCGTCTGAATGCGCTTCAGATTCTTGATTGGCGAAAGATCGGTGACAAAATTGGTCGCGATGTTCAAAGCGGCCAAGCTGACACAATGCTCGAGTCCGGAGAGGGACTTGATCCCTTTGCCGGTGGCTTTGATGGTGGAGATGGTCTCAACGTCCTTTGCGGTCAATGGCTCCGTGCTGTTGCGCTTGGAGAAGACATAACGGCGAACTGCTTCTTCCAGTGCCTTGTCCTTAAAAATGGATACAACCTTGGGCGCAGGAGCTGGTTTTTTCGCCGCAGGCTTTGGTGCAGGCTTCGGAGCTGGTTTAGCAGCAGGTTTAGCAGCTGGCTTTGCCGGGGCTGGTTTCTTGGGTGCGGCCTTTTTCTCAGCTGGTGCGGCCTTCTTAGGAGCCGGTTTCTTTGCCTCTTCCTTCTTTTCCACCTTGGGCTGGGCCTTCTTATCCTCGGCAAAGCCTTGGAATGAGAACAGGAGAGAGGCGGCAGTCAGTAGCGTCAGTAACGTCGATACAGGTTTCTTCATGGAGTAGGGTTAAGTCTCTGTTTCTAAGGGTTCGGGTAAGAGGGACGTCATCATTGAAAAGCTGTTCAAAAAAATCAACGGAGGAAGCACTTTGATTACATCAGGGCAAACATGGGCAGGGGGAGGGCGACCCAAGCGATGTTGGAGTTCAGCCTTCAGGCTGTTGAGTGAACAGTGGTAGAAAACAGGCTGAAGCGTGAGCACTCATGGGCTTTCTCTCTCGTTTCTAATTCTTTCGTGCTGTCAGGGAACCGATCAGAAAGATGCTCAGCGTTCCTATCGCGACAATGAGTGACTTGTGCAGTGGGTAGCGGATGGTGTCTGGCATCCATGAGGCGTTGGCAAAGCTCATCCAGAAGATAATGATGACGCCAATGGCGACGCCGATCATTGCCGAGGTATTGGTGGCTCGTTTGGAAATAATTCCCAGAAGGAAGAGTCCTAACATTGCCCCAGCAAAAACACCTGATAGATCCCACCAGACTTGAAGGATATTGCGGCTGTCATATGTGAGGATGATGGCGACCGTGGTGCCTATGACTCCCCAGAAGATGGTCGCATTACGAAGAATCTTCATACGCCGTGTGTCGTCGCCTGATTGGTCTGCCTTTCTGAAGATGTCCTTGAGTGTGATGGTTGCTGAGCTATTGAGGCTGGTGTCAATGGTGCTCATGGCCGCGGCGAAAAGGGCTGCGACTAGAATTCCACCAAGACCGGGAGGAAGATGATTTGCCATGAAGTGTGGAAGCGCCATGTCGCCTTCCTTCTTTCCAAGGTCGGTCGCCATGGTTTGGATGGCTGTCATTTCCTCTGCGTTGGCCTGATAGAAACCATAGAGCAGGGTGCCGATGAGAAAGAACATAGCGGAGACGGGAATGTAGGCCACGGCACCGAGCCAGAGTGATCGTTTGGCGTCCGCCTCGGATTTGGCAGTGTGGTAGCGTTGGATGTAGTTCTGATCGATACCGAAATTGGTGAGATTGATGAAGACTCCGAAGATGAAGATGATCCAGAAGGATTCCTGAGTCAGACCGAGTGAGAAGCTTCCGAGCGAGAATTTGTTCTCGGCCTTTGCTGTTTCAATAAGCGCGCTGCCTCCTTGGTCGCCGAACATCAGGAGGCCGATGACAAGAAGGGCTCCCCAAGTGAGGACGATGCTTTGAATCACATCGGTCCAGATGACGGCCTCAATGCCTCCGACGAGCGTGTAGATGGTGACGAGAATTCCGGTGAGCAAAATGATGAGCTTCACATCCCAGCCGGTCACGGCGTGCATACCGATGGAGACTCCAAGCATGATGGTTCCCGAGCGGGAAATCTGAGTCAGTAGGTAACAGATAACGGTGTAGATTCGAGCCCACGCGCCGAAGCGTTTCTCAAGGTGATGATAGGCACTAATTTCTCCGCTCTTCCGATAAAACGGAACGAACCATTTGGCGGCAACCCATGCACCGATCGGAATGGTAAGCGTGAATACATAGGCGCCCCAATTCGAGCTGAACGCCTTTCCTGGATTACCGATGAAGGTGTTGCTTGAGAGATAGGTGCCGAAGAGGGAAAGACCGACAGCCCAACCTGGTAGACGCCCGCCTGCTGCCATGAATTCCCCTGATGTGCGGCTACGCTTAGCGAACCAACATCCGAAGGCGACTACCGCGATCAGGTAGAGAACGAGAACGATGCTATCGAGTGATGAACTCATTTCTTGGGCCAGGAGGGATTGGGTTCAGGCAGGCGTGCGTTGTGGTGTTGCAGGCTGACCGGAACATTGAACCGAAGTGGCGAGGTGCGCAGGCTTGGATCGTTGTAGAGATTGTTCTGTTCAGAAAGATCCTTGCTCAGATCGTAGATTTCTGTCCGTTTGTTTTCGTGAAAGTAGATCACCTTGTGGTCGCCGATCCGCATTGCTGACATGGGGCGAGTCTTGGTTGTTACTCCGTCGTCAATGCCGATCGTGTCCTGCGATTTCTCAAAATTTCTTTCAGGATGATAGTAGGGGAAATGCCAGATGAAATCTTGTGATTGGAAATTCCCTTTTGGATTCAGCAGAGCAGGAAGAATGGAAATGCCATCGATGCCTGTCGGGGGATTTGTCTCTGCGACCTCGGCAAACGTTGCGTGTAGTTGATAACCGATTACTGGGATGCTGCTGGAAAGCCCTGTTGGAATCTTGCCTGGCCACCGAGCCATAAAAGGGACTCTTACTCCTCCTTCATAAAGATTCCATTTGTTCCCGCGAAGGGGCGCATTGCCGTAATAGTTCGGATCGCCTCCGTTGTCGGAAGTGAACACGACCAAGGTGTTCTTGCGATGTCCCGCATCATCAAGTGCTCCAAGTAATTGGCCGACATGATGATCAAGCGTCTCGACCATGGCACCATAATGGGCGAGCTTTTCCCGGCGTGGATGATCGCTTGGAATGCGTTTTAGGACGGAGTCGTAGAGCCATTTGCTTCGGGTATGAATTGGTGTGTGAACGTAGAAATGGGACACCATCAGAAAGAACGGGTTTTGATGCTGCTCATTGAGATAGGAAATGGCTCTGTCGGTCATGGAGTCCCTGAGAAATTTGCCTTTTGGAACATCCGCGAATTTACGTTCCGCCTTCTTGCCCCAATAGCTGTAGGGATGATTTCCGAAATCCTCTTCAGCGACGTCAAATCCATGATTTTTGGGGCCGTGTGTGGGGCTCCATCCGAGATACCGTTGATGGTGTTTGTTTAGATGCCATTTGCCGAAGAAAGCCGTGTCATAACCGGCTTCCTTCAATGTCTCTGGAATCGTGGTTTCTTTGAGCGCGAGGCCTGGTGTGAAGTCGGGAGTCTGGAGTGGAGCGGGTTTGGTCTGCCGTTCCTCATTCTTGACCACGAACTCGAATCCGAGTCGCGCAGTGGTTTTGCCAGTGAGAAAACTCGCTCTAGCTGCTGAACAGATTGGAGCAGGCGTGTAAGCGTTGGTATATCTAGTGCCCTCTGATGCGAGCTTGTTCAAATGAGGAGTTTTGAACCATGGGTTTCCGTAGCATTCCAGATCACTCCAACCAAGATCGTCGGCGAGAATGAAAAGTATGTTTGGGCGTTGTGCTGCCTGAGTCGAGGACGCAGCGAGGAGCAAAACCGCGAAAGCGAATACACCCAGTGACATGCTTGGAAGCAGTGGGGCTTCTGAGTCGCAACCCGCAGTCCGCAGCCTTCTGAGGATGTTTCCTCTGTCTTTCTTTCTCTTCATGGGATGATTTCCTTCAACCGTTTCGAAAGTCTATGGCTGATTGCCTGATGTTTCTTCAAACCTGCCAGGTTCTTGGTTTCGTTTGGATCGTTTGCGTGGTCGTAGAGTTCGCGAGCGATCACGGAGCCATCCTTGATCGAATGCCATTCCGTGTAGCGCCATTGGTCAGTTCTTGCCGAGTAGCCCCATGCTTCCCAGTTCTTGGGGCTTCCGTAGAAGGGGTGTTGATGTTGAGTGAATGCGATGTCCTCAACAGCCTTTTGTGGTTGGCTCAAAGTGCCTGCGTGGCTGGTTCCTTCCAGATTGGTTGGAATGTCTGAATGGATGCCTGCCAGCTGAGTGAGAGTGGGATACAGGTCAAGTAGTTCGATAAGGCTTCGACTGTGTTTGTTGTGACTCTTTGGGTGGTTGGGGGATGCAATGATGAGCGGCACACGGGCATCGAGTTCGAAGTTCGAAGTCTTGCCCCAAAGAGCATGTTCCCCAATGTGAAACCCGTGATCGGAGGTGAAGACAATGATCGTATCATCGGCATGTCCACCTTCTTTCAAACCGTCAAGGATCTCACCGATCTGGGCGTCCATGAAACTGATCGATGCGTAGTAGCCGTGGCGATAGTGCCGGATCTCCTTTTCAGTGAATGGGGTTTTTTTTGGAGTGAGTCCGTATCCTTTGATCTCACGCGAAGGATGGAGTGCAATGTCCGGGACTCCGGCAGGTGACGATGTGGTAATTGGTAGTGGGATCTTGGTCGGCTCGTAAAGGTCCCAGTATTTCTTGGGGGCGACGAAGGGCAGGTGAGGTCGCCAGAATCCTACTGCGAGAAAGAATGGTTGTTCACTCTGGTGATCGCGAAGCATGGACGCTGCAAGATTGGCAATCTGCCCATCGCGATAGACTGTGTCCGGAACTTCGAATGCCTCAGTGACCTGAGCTTTGTAAGGGAGTTTCTTTCCTCTTGGATTTGGGGCGTTCCCAAAAACGGTATCAGCTGCATGTGTTCCTTTGTGCAGGACTTCATCAATGGACCAAGAGCGGCGATCCTGAGTTTCGCCCATGTTGTGAAAGAGTTTTCCGATGTTCTGGCTGAAGTAGCCGTGATTCTTGAAGTGTTCGGGGAGGGTGACGAGTTGCTTGCCGTTGGGTGCTGTGTCGCGAAACCCTTTTCGGAGATCATCCACACCGACTGTATGCGGCCGTAGCCCTGTGAGGAATGAGGAGCGTGATGGATTGCAAACAGCCTGCTGGCAATAGGCCAGATCGTAGGTGAGGCCGCGCGATGCCAATCGATCCAGGTTTGGTGTGATCGCAGCTTTGTCACCATACGGGCCAATCGCGCAGTTGAGATCGTCGGCAATGATGAAAAGAACGTTGGGTTTGGTCTCCGCTAGGGTGCTGAATGTTGGGAGAAAGAGCAGTGTGATAAGGAGCATTGTGTGCAGGGGGGCCTTGCTTAATGATCCCGTCACGTAAGCTGCAGTTGAACGAACTCTTCGAGCGGCGGACCCGCTTTGCGGGACTCCCGCAGTCCACTGCCTCCGGAGAATGATACCGCTGTGATTTGGTTCTCTATTCATGCCATGGCTTTTTGTTGAGGGTTTCTCCGGGGACGATCTTTGAAGGATCGATGACCACGTGTTTGATGCGTTGGCGTTTCCATGTGTAGGAGATATGGACGAGGCCATTTTCTGCCTGAATGATTGCAGGATAACTAAACTCCTGTTTCTCCTCTTTCTCCAAGACACCCACCTTGCGCCAGGTCTTGCCGTCTTCCGAGATGGCTAGGTTCAGGAGTCCGCGGCGTCCCCAACCCGTCTTGCCGGAACCAAGGTGATTGTAGATCAGCAGATGACGGCCATCCTGAAGCGTGACGACTTCAATCCCGCTGTTTGGGTTTGGAAGATTGGTGGCTTCCATCTTCGACCACGTCTTTCCTCCGTCTTTGGATTGGCTTGTGGAAATGACGCTTTCCTGAGTTCGGCATAAGACCTGAATGGTCCCGTCTTTGTGAGTAAGGAAGGTGGGTTGGATTGCGTTGAACTCATCTGGCATGTTGATTGGACCGATGCGCTTCCACGTGCCGCTAGGAATGCCTTTTTTCAATGCCACCTTTTCAAAGTGAACGGTCCATCCATTGGTCTCAGTCGATGAACCGCAAAGAAGTGTTTGCCCGTTGTCGATGACGATGGGTTTGCAGCGGACGGGGCCGTCGATTCCTTCGGGCAGGCGCTGCCGGTCGCGAAAGCTGCGTCCCCGGTCATAGCTGATCATCATTTCTCCCCACCAATGACGAGGATCAGGGCCTGCTTTAAAGAAGAGAATGACGGGACCATCCTCAGTGGGCTGAGATAAGACCGGATTCCATGTGGGCCAGCGATGACCGTCGTACTGAACTCCGTTTGCCCATTCCTTTGGTGAAGACCATTTGTTGCCGTCGTGATAGCTGGTCCAGATGCCCACATCGTTTGCCTTTTCCTTGGTGCCGCCAAACCACGCAACGACCAATCCGCGTGACGTCTTGAGGATGGTAGACGCATGGCATTGCGGGAACTTGGCCTTCGTGAAAACGAAGTCTTCACTGACGAATCCAGGAAACTTCGGTGCCGGGATCTTCTTCGGAGCGCGATGTGTCACCTGTGCCTTAGTGAATTTCACTCCAGCGTTGTGGGGAAGGTGGTAGAGTCGACCGTTCTCTGCGCCGACGAGGAGATCTGGTTTGCCATCTGTATCAAAGTCACAGGCGGCAGGGCTTGAGGTGTGTCCTGCGACATTTCGTTTGGCGAGGTTGCCGACCTTCTTGAGAATGACTTTGGATCCACTGTCAGCGCAGTTGCGATACCATGTGGCATTTTCTGAATTCACAAGGACATCAAGGCGGCCATCCTGATCCCAGTCCGCAACAGCCAACTTGTAGCGGCCTGAGCGTCCGGCGCTGCCCGGATTGAGCTGAATGGGAGCTCCGTCTTCATCTACAAAGATCCGTTGAGCTGCTCCGTTTCTTGGTCGAAAAGTCAGGTAGCCTTCTTGATCGAGGCAGACGAGATCCGTTTTACCATCCTTGTTCCAGTCGACCGCCACTGGCGTCGTGCGCCATTGGGTGAGGTTTGATGAACTTGGTGTGTTCCACCAATACCATGCTGGAGGAAGTTCGCGTTTTGCCCAATCCAACGGGCGATCGTAAAGGGTACCATTGCGGTTCTCCAATACTCCGATCTGGGACCATATTGAGTTGTAGATGATGTCGAGATCGTTGTCTCCATCCCAATCGGCCACACTCAATGTCGTGTAGCCCCACTTGGCTTCGCATGGTCCCTGAATGGAGCCACTCGGGCCGGCAAGAATGCGGAATTTCTCTTTACCTGCCGGACCGATTGCATCCAGCAACTTGGGAGCGTTCCACTTTGGGAGTCCATTGGGAGCTTTTCCAAGATTCTCAAAGTAACCGATGTATCCGGCTGTGTTCCCTGCGAGGATGTCCTCATCGCCGTCTCCGTCCCAGTCGCAGGCAAAGGGTGTAGCTAGTGCACCGAATTTCAAAGTGTCGGCTTCTTGCTGAAGATAAACAGGTTGGTTGAAGACGGGGGCTTGTGAATGCAGCTGGCCCGTGTTTTCAACCAAGGCAACGCGACCGTCTTCATCGCCCACGATCAGATCAAGATCGCCATCCTTGTCCCAATCGATCGCAGTCGGAGTGATCATCTGGAGATCCATCACCAGCGGCTTTCCATCGGAACCAGTAAGCTTCTGGCCTGCAGCGTAAACAGGCGCTTTGCGAGTGCCGGTGTTCTCGAAGTAGGTGAACCCATCAAGGAATTCACCACAGAGCAGGTCGAGATCGCCATCTCCATCGAAATCAGCAAAGTTTGGTGACGGCCAACCATAGACATCGATGTCACTACCCGCAGCTTGAATACGGTGGGGAGACTTTGAGAACGACGGCTTGGAATCCGTTCCATTGTTCTGAATCAGATACACGAATCCGTGCAAAGGTCCGTTGTGCCAGCGGCCTTGGCGGTCGTAGGCGTGGTCCCATACGTAATCGGTCCAGTCTCCAGAACCGACGACGAGATCGTGGTCGCCATCTCCATCGTAATCCACGTAACGCCACATGTTGGCACGCACGCCTTTGTCGTGGGGATTTGCTTTGTTGTAGATCTTGGTGGGTTTGTTGAAATCGAATTTGCCGGTCTTTGGATCAGGACGGTATTCGTAGCTTGGTTTCAGGATGCGCGGTTCATCGCCTACGTGACTGATCTGAAAGTTGTGGGTGCACTTGCCGAGTCGAACCGCTGGCTTGAAGACTGGGAATTTGTCATTTGGATCCTGGCTGGGGTTCTCAAAGAAATAGACCCCATTCGATGGCTTGTCGGGACAGGCGACGAGTAGATCCATATCGCCGTCCTTGTCATAGTCCAGAGGCATGGGCCATGCCCAGAGCCCTACGCCCAGATCCACTTTCAGACCAGGGTTGTTGTATTTCAGCGGAAGTAGTTTCCAGTCATCCGCTGCGGCTGCACTGAATGCCAGCAGGGAAATCAGTAGTGTAAGATGCTTCATGGGGTAGGGGATGTTTGTAGGTAGGTCTGAGGGAGAAAACCAGTCTTAGAGAAGGATGAGAGAAATTCCGTAACTCGTTTGCGCTCGGGGGGGTGAAAGGCATCGAAGGGCTCTTCGAGGTTTCCGGAGCAAACATTGCATAGCTCCAGCGCGCATTTGACGCCCTTCAAGAATGCGGATCCGTGCGCACCGATGGTGTAGAGTTGTTGAAGTTGGTTGAGTGTTTCTTCCAGTTCGGAAAGCCGGGAAGAATCTGAATTCTGAAATACTGTGTATAGTTCAGTGAACAATCTTGGTGCAAGGTTGGCACCACCGGCTACGCCACCAACGGCGCCCATTCTTAGTGACTTGATAAGGAGATGTTCTGGTCCAACAAGGATGGGCCAGTCGGGCCGGTGTCGTGCGGCGATGTCGAGAGCAGTCTCCAGATAGTTGAGATCACCGGAACTATCTTTGAGACCGATGACAGATTCGTGATCGATCAATGCCGCGATGGTCTCAGGCTCCAGAACGGTCTTTGTGCATCCGGGCATATTGTAGAGCATTAGGGGAAGCGGTAGTTGGGCTAGCATGGTGTTGAACCAATGTTGAAGCTCCTCCTGTCCGGCTGGGAAGTAGAAAGGTGGAGCCGCCACCAATGCCGCTGCTCCGTTGTCTGCACTCACCTTGGCGAGCTCCATGGATTCGGCCATGGATGTATCGGTGATCCCCACATAAAGAGGCAGGCGTCCGTTAAGAAGTCGTGCCGTTTCCCTAACCATCTTTCTTCGTGTTGGGTGACTGAGACTGGGGCCTTCGCCCGTTGTTCCCAAAGCGAAGATCCCGTGAACGCCTGCACTAACCAGCTGATCGAGAAGACGCCCCAATCCCTCTGTATCAATGACGTCCTGCTTAATCAGGGGCGTCACGATTGGTGGAATGATTCCCGCGATTGTTGGATGAGAAGACATGCTCTAGTTGGGAAAGGTGAAGGAGGACTTGGGACCGGGAAGCATGACGCTCAGGGCTTGTTGGCGACTGTTTCTGATATGGGTTTGCATGGCACTGTGCGCCTGCTCGGGCTTGCGTTGGGTGAGCCCCTTGAGAATGGCGGTGTGATCAGAGATCGTCATTTCGAGAACATCGGTATCGTAGTCGTGGCGGTCTGCTCCAATGATTCCAGTCAGGAGATGAAAGTCTCCGACGGCCTTGAACATTCGGTGATTATTGGCGGCTTCTAGGATGGTAAGATGAAATTTCAAATCTGCCTGATCAAACGATGCTGCATCTTGGCGACGGATCGTTTTCCCTGGCTTGGCCCGGGTCATGACTTTCTTCATTTCAGTGAGGGTGGCTTGAAGGCTCTTGATTTGCGTGACCCCGATCAAAGGACAGGCCTTGGCTGCTGCAAATGGCTCGATTGCTTCGCGCATCTCATAGACCTCGGTGGCGTCCTCTCTTGTCGGGTTCTTAACCATGGCTCCTGATTGGGGGACGAGTTCAACGAGACCTTCCATGGCCAACCTCCCAATCGCTTCCCTGATTGGAGTAGCGCTCATTCCTATTTCCTTTCCCACCGGCCCGTAGCGGACTTTTGACCCCGGGATCAACTCACGGTTGAAGATCTTTTGCCTTAGGTGGTCATAGGCAATATCGGATTGGTTGCGGGACATGTGTATGTAAAAAGCAAAAAGTCTATAGATTTGCAAGAGGTGAATTCTGAGCTGATTTTCTTGTTACCTTTGGGCTCTTGAGAAAGTAGTTTTCGTCACTGGATGTCACGGAATTGCCTTTTAACCAACTTGTCGGGATCACTAAATGCGATTCTCGCCAAGATGGAATTTTGGAGTTGGTTAGTGGACGACAGCATTTGAACCACGTGGGGACAATCCACGCGGGCGCATTGTATGGCTTGGCGGAAGCTTCCAGCGGTCAGTTTCTTGCCGACCACCTAAAAGAGGATGAGGCGAAGGTCCTGCCGGTGCTAAGGAAGGCTGATATCAAATACAGGAAACCAGCTGAGGGAGCGCTTTATACGACTAGTAAGTTTGTGGAAGAAGATTGGGATACCTTCCACGAGACCTTGGCGAAGAAGAGCCGGGCCTTGATATCGATCGCCATCGAGGTCCGCAATCAGGACGAACAGATTGTTGCCATGGGTGGTTTCGATTGGTTTGTCATGAAGGGTGACACTCCCAAGTAACGAAAATGCCCCGCACCTCTGGGAGGCACGGGGCATGTAAACGTTTTGCTAGTTGGTCGAAGGACTAGAATTCAAAGGTCACATCGCCGAGACGTGACGCGATGTCAGCAAGCACCTTCTTTTCAGTCTCTTCGCCGCCAGGTGCAGCGAAAGTGACGCTAAAGCGAAGGAATGCGCCTGAGTCATCCCAAGGAACTGTGGAGATCAATTTCTCTTTGATGAGCCATTGTGATGCGCTCTCTGCGCTGTCGAATTCGATGCGGCTTCCATCCTGTTTCACTGCGGCTTTCGGGCATGGGCAGTAGAGGAAAAAAGATCCTTTTGGCTTGGATGCCTTGAGCCCTGCGTTGTTCAACACTTCAACCAATCCGTCCATACGACGGGAATACTTGGCGGCGATCTTCTCAGTGATCTCCGGATGATCGAGGCAGTAGGCTGCTGCGTGCTGGATTGCAAGGAACTGACCTGAATCAGTGTTGTCCTTCACATCTCCGTAAGCTTTCACGACGAGCGGGTTGCCGACGACGAAACCGATACGCCAACCAGTCATGTTGTAGCTCTTGGAAAGGGAATGCAGCTCGATACCGACATCCTTTGCCCCTGGAGTTGCAAGGAAGCTCAGAGGCTTGCCTTCGAACACCAGTGCGGCATATGCAGCGTCGTGAACGACCACGATGTTGTTTGCTTTGGCGAACTCGACAACTTTGGCAAAGAATTCTGGAGTGGCGCTGGCTCCTGTTGGGTTGTTGGGATAGTTGATGACCATCACCTTCGCTTTGGCAACGACGTCCGCAGGGATCGCATCCAGATCAGGCAGGAAGTTGTTCTCTGCGTTGATCGGCATGTTGTGAACCTCGCCACCGTAATACTTCACGTGTGTGGCGAAGACAGGATACCCAGGAGTGGTCATCAGAACGTAGTCGCCCGGATTAATGAAGACACCAGGGAGGATTGAAACGGCTGCCTTGCTTCCGATGGAGTGTAGAACTTCTGTCGTTGGATCGATTCCGTCCACACCACAGACATTCTTCATGTAACGTGCTGCAGCTTCGAGCAGGGCGCCATCTCCGTTGTCGGCGTAACCGCGATTGGTTGGGTTCTTTGCCTCTTCAGTCAACTTGTCGATGACTTCGGGAAATGCCATTTCGTCAGGCTCACCCACACCCATGTCGATGATTTCACCATCTGGATTGGCAGCAAGTGCTTCCTGCTTGGCCATCTTGATTTTGGCGAATTTGTAGATGGCGGTGGATTTGCCATACATCTTGCCGCCGATACGCTCAGCGAAGAGGTTTTGAATGTAATTCTCGGACATGTGCTTGTTTTCTATTTCCAAATCTGGCCGCCAATTTTGGTATGGCGACGAAACAAAGCGCGGAAAATAGGGAAGCAATGGGTCAGCGGCTAGGCTTTTTTGGTCGGTAGAATGTTCTCCCGTTTTTCTTGGGCTCTTCCCATGATTCAGCACAATGAATGTTTCAAGAATGCTCCGTTGGGTGTTGATGGCGTTTGTTCTGGGGCAGGGAATGCTTTCGGCACAGGTGTTGAATGGCATCGATGTGCTGGTAGCGGAGGACTTTGCCCGCCTCAAAGGAAAGAAGGTGGGGCTGATCACCAATCACACCGGTCATGACCGTCAACGGCGGGCCACGATAGATCTTCTGCACTCAAGCAAGAACGTGGAACTGGTCGCTCTTTTCAGTCCTGAACACGGAATTCGCGGTGACAAGGATGAGAAGATCGATGATGGAGTGGATGAGAAGACCGGACTCAAGGTCTATAGTCTTTATGGGAAGACCAGAAAACCACTGCCGGAGCAGGTGAAGGGCTTGGATGCTTTGATCTTTGATATCCAGGATATTGGATGTCGCTTCTACACATATGTGGGAACCATGAAGGAATGCATGGATGCAGCTTTGGAGAATGACCTGACATTATTTGTGCTGGACCGAGTGAATCCGATCACCGGAGTTCAGATTGATGGGCCCGTGCTTGAGGGGGAAACAGATTTCGTTGGGTGGCACGATGTCACGCTGAGACATGGGATGACCGTTGGCGAACTGGCCTTGATGTTTCAGAAGGAGAAGAAGATTCCGGTCCGGTTGGAGGTCGTGAAGGTAAAGGGGTGGAAGAGATCCATGTGGTTTGATGAGACCGGACTCCCGTGGACGAATCCTTCTCCCAACATGCGAAGTCTTGAGGAAGCCGTGCTCTATCCTGGAGTCGGATTGATCGAGTTCACGAATATTTCTGTTGGCCGTGGAACAGATACTCCGTTTGAAGTTGTTGGTGCTCCTTATGTTAATGATCTGGAGTTTGCCGGGGCTTTGAATCGCCTGGGTATCGAGGGTGTGGGTTTCATTCCTGTTCGTTTCACTCCAGATGCCAGTAAGTTCAAGGACGAGGTTTGCGAAGGAGTAAATATCGTCATCACGAACAGAGAAAAATGTCGGGTGGTGGATATCGGGATCGCTTTGGCCAGTACTCTGCACAAGCTGTATCCTGACGACTATGAATTGAAGCGCTTCCACCGGCTGCTCTTCCATCCAGCTACTTATGATGCTGTTGATCGAGGAACGTCGATTGGTGTGATTCGGAATGCGTGGTTGGCTGATGTGAAGACGTTTATCAAGCGACGGCAGGAGTTCCTTCTGTATCAGTAGGTGCGCACAGGGGGGCTGACTCTCCCGTCGCCGATGCCAGAAGGGGGGAGTCGAACTCCCTTGCTAAGCGAGGACGAGCTTGCGATCGGACGTGTTCAATTCCCTCCATTCGCCAGGTGGAAGATCGGCTAAAAGAAATTGACCGATCCTCACCCGCATGAGTCTCAGAGTCGGGTGGCCAACGGATGCAGTCATTCGACGGACTTGCCGGTTTTTTCCTTCCTTTAATTCCATTGAGATCCAGCAATCAGGGACGCTTTTTCGGAAACGAATGGGTGGATCTCTAGGAGGGACATCTGGTTGCGGATCCAGCGTCCTGCATTTGCAGGGGAGTGTCTTTCGGCCTTGGACCACAACGCCTTCGCAGAGCTGGTCGATCGCAGTTTGATCAGGAATGCGTTCCACCTGCACCCAGTATTCTCTTTGATGGGCATGCTGAGGGTGGAGTAGTCGTTGGTTCAGGTCTGGCTCATCGCTGAAGAGGAGGAGCCCTTCACTGTCCGCATCCAATCTTCCGATTGCGTAGACGTCCTTGGGGAATCCGAATTCGGCCAACGGACGGTTTGGAGAACCATCTGAGGTGAATTGGGAGAGGACCTTGAAAGGTTTGTTGAAGGCCAGCAGCACGTGGCTACGAGGAGAGATTCAGATCCCGTGTCCAGAGGTCGCCGTCGATGCCTTCTTCGCGGGCCCACGCCTGAATGTCTTCAATGATGGCGTGTTGGATGGCGAGTGATTCAGCTGCGACGTTTGCGCGGAGACTGTAATAGGGGGTTGCGCCTTCGGCTCCACCTGCGTTGTGGGTTGATCCGATCAGGTGGACAAAGTTACCATGAGGGCAGGTGTTCTCTGCCGCTTCTTCGCGTCGTTTACCAACGACCTTCGAGATGCCTGCTGTGAGTCCTTCCTGGTCTGGTGTGTAGAGTGCGATGTGAAACAGATTTGCAGTAGCCCATGTGATTGGGCGGGAATAGGCGGCATCATCGGCAGCACCTTCAAAGAACTTTCCTGAATCGATGAGAAATTGGATCTGCTTGAGATTCTGGATGTCACCCTTGGCCAATACCTCCATTTGAAATTGATCCTGAGAGGGCATCACAAGGTTGAAGGTGATCGAATCCACATAGAGCGAATGTTTCTCCAGCTGTCCTGTGACGTCGGAAATCACGTTTGGACGATCTGGCCCACTGACCCGGAGGTGCAGGGATTCGTTGTCTTCGTTGAGGTGACCGTTGATGGAAAGTGACATGGGTTGTGTAAAAGGTTTCGCTTCTTTTAGGCCAAAGCAGCGGGAGAGGCAATCTGTTGAAGAGGGGGCAGGGAACTAAGTCCCGTTGACGTTCTCGGTAATCCAATCCAGATAGGACTGACTGCCCTTAGTGATTGGAATTTCGATCAATTCAGGAGTGTCGTATGGATGCGCCTCTTTGATGAATTGGGCGAGTGCCTCTGTCTGGTCAATGTGGGTCTTGAAGAGTAGTAGGATCTCCTGATCTGACTGAATGGCACCATCCCACCAATAGTGGGACTGCATGCCGGGAAGTTGTTGGACACAGGCTGCCAGTCGCTTCTCGAGTGCTCCGGTTGTCAGCGACGTTGCTACTTCTGCACTTGGCGCAGTTGAGAGGATGACTCTGTGCTCGCTTGATTCAATCAATCCTGACATGGTTTATTCTGCGGAATAGACGAGTTGATTGAGGAGAACGTCGCCGTTGGTGATGTCTGCAACGACCTTGTTCCCTTGAAACTGATTCGGCTGTGTTGTGATCCGGATGGTTCCGGTCTTTTTGCTGTCCTCATAAACAGGGAGCGATTGGCCAGGCCTGGGAAGGCGTGTAATTCCGAAATCCACGACGACGTATTTCAATCGAGGTTCGACCATGATGATCTTTCCTCGGATAGGGCGATTGATCAGGTCCTCTTCCTCGGCGGTATCTACGGATTCAGCCGCCTGGTCCCCGTTGGCCCACTGCTGTGCTTGAGATGGGGTTGGAATCGGGGCGACGGCTGGCTCCTTGCCCGGCGAATCCAATTGGGAACTCTTCGGGTCGGATTGACACCCCGAAAGGATCGCCAAGGTCAGTAGTAGGATGAGAAAACGGAGGTAGGTCATGTAGCCGTTAGTTCAGGTCCTTCTCGATATTGCTGAGCCGTTGGTCCCATTGCTTCCAGATTGCGTTCCATTCTTCGCCTGAATAGATCTGTCTGAGTTCAGGTAGCATCCTTTTGAATGTCGCATAGGCCTTGGTTGCATCGTTGTCGTCATTCCATTCAATAAGTGCCTCGATCAATCGGAGATGATTATAGGGATAGTTGGGAGCCAGCGCGACGGCGCGTTCGAAGTGATGGCGTGCCTTTTTCCTGCTGCCAACACTGGCGGGCCAGCCTGGTGCGTTCTTGTAGAGGATTCCAATGTAAAGGTGGTTGCACGCGTTCTGAAATGTCTCATCGATCTCGATTCCTTTCAGGAGATTGGATTCGATGTGTTTTACCTCGGCGAGTGCTCCCAGTGTCTTGGTGCGGGCGAGCTGCCCATGATTCATTCCAAGGTAAAAACGTGCGTGTGCAGATTTGGGCTCAATGGCGAGAGAAGCTTCAGCTGCGGCAATTCCTTCTTTGGCCAGATCTGCCTTAGTCGACTTATGGGTGATGAACTCGCCCAAATCAAAGCAGGCCCTTGCGAAGAGAACGGATGTCTCTGCTGACTTGGGATTCGCCTGCCATGTTTTTTGGGTCGCTTCGTAGAGTTCTCGCGCCTTTGTCTCTGATGTTACTGGAGGGTGCATGTCCCAGTCCTTGGCAGATGAAGCGAAAGCGAATGCGCAGAGCAACAACATCATCAGCGACCATTTCGCCGTGGAGAGGAAGTTGAACTGGTTGGACGGATAAGGCATTTCGTCGTTGCGGGCGTGTTCTTAAGAAATATACTCCTGATGTGCGTTTTAATTCAAAACAGGCTCGTTTGATCGTGGCAATATGTGCTGTAGCTGTGTTTACAGGCTGCGGTGGGTTTTCTGCGAGCCCTTCTGTTTCTCCCGCGACATTCTTAATGCCCGGTTTCGGTTTAGGTAAGGTGCATCCTGATGAAAATCAAGATGATGCGACGAAAGATGTCACTCAGAATGAAGCCGCCAAGACTAAGCCTCAGGAGATTTAGTCCCTCTTTTTTACGCCATTATTGCGTTGCTGACCAATAGGCAAGCGGCGATTTGTCCTGTTTGCCATTGACGGACAAAGGCGAAATCCTCATAAGTTTGCACTTTATTGCTGACGTGTCGTCCACGTTGGCGATGCTCTGACCAAAAATCTGACCGATTGTAACTCTGACTCATGGCAGTACCAATTTCACAAATGTGGACCGTTGCGTCCTACGTGCTCTCGCAGAAGATCAAAGGTAACAAGCGTTACCCACTTGTTCTAATGCTCGAGCCGCTATACCGGTGTAACCTCTCCTGTGCCGGTTGTGGAAAGATCCAATACCCACCACACATCCTGAAACAAAGCATGAGTGTCGAAGATGCTCTGGCTGCTGTTGACGAATGTCCGGCACCGATGGTGAGTATCCCCGGTGGTGAGCCATTGTTGCATCCTGAGATCGATAAGATCGTTGAAGGACTGATTGCTCGGAAGAAATACATCTATCTTTGCACCAACGCTCTGTTGTTGGAGAAGAAGATCGATATGTTCAAACCGAGCAAGTATCTCACCTTCAGTGTTCACATGGATGGACTCGAAGAGGAGCATGATTTTGCAGTTTGCCGTGAAGGAACATACAAGACGGCCGTTGGCGGAATCAAAGAAGCAGTGAAGCGCGGTTTCCGCGTCACTACCAACACTACTCTCTTCGACAGTGCCAAGCCTGAGCGTGTGCGTGAGTTTTTTGACGAAATGATGGGACTCGGTGTGGAAGGCATGATGGTGTCTCCCGGCTACAGCTACGACAAGGCACCTGATCAGAGTCACTTCCTGAGGAAGGAATCCACCAACAATTTGTTTCAGCGCATCCTCGGCAAAGCCAAGAAGAGCTGGAAGTTCAATCAATCGCCTCTGTTCCTCGAATTCCTTGCAGGAAAGTGGGATTACGAATGCACACCATGGGGCAACCCGACTTATAACGTCTTTGGATGGCAGAAGCCTTGTTACCTTCTACAGAAGGGCTACACCAAGTCCTTCAAAGCTCTGATGGAAGAGACCAAGTGGGATGACTACGGCAAGAAGAGTGGTAATCCAGAATGCCGTGATTGCATGGTGCATTGTGGATATGAAGCCACCGCTGTTGATCACACGTTCTCCACAGCCAAGGGATTCCTCGCCACTGTGAAGGCAACTCTTGGTATGCCTGACATCCCAGAGCTTAAAGAACTTCCTGCAACGACAGCTCCTGCTGCTGCTTCCTCTGCAGCTGCTGAAGAAGAAGAGGCTTTCAACGAAGGCTTCGAACTTACTGTAACTGCAGACACCAATGGTGAATTGCAGAAGGCATTGGACGCAGCCTTCAATTACAGAGGAAATATTACCATCAAGTCCCGCGACGGAGAGGTCGAAGGATATTTGACCAAGTATGATGGTGAAATCGTAGAGCTTTGGCCCAAGGACAATGAAAAGCGGACTGTGGCCATTGATAGTATTCTTTCCATCCACTTCTCAGGCAGAGACCCGGCAGCGGGCAAGAGCTGGGAAGCATGGGTGAAAAAGTACAACGAAAAGAAATCTGCTGAATCTGCCGAGGCGTAAGCCCGGTTCAGCGGATGACCCGCCTGCCAACCAAGCGGGATCCGTCCAAACCCAGAGACAAACCAATGCCTGCCATGGCTCGGTGGCCATCCCTGAAGGATGGCTGGCCGTTAAAACTGTGGCTCAGATTCTGATTTTTGAGCCCGCATTAATTTGAGATCCGTTTCAAAGAGAAACAACTGAATGGCAAAGAAAGCGACTAAATCGACACGAAGCAACAAATCAGCTGCTTCCAGTAAGTATGATGCACATCATAAAGTGCTGAGTCAGACCTATGGAGATCTGGCTGACCTGAGGCGTGAACTCGCCGATTCCCGTGATGCAGTCGGGGAACGCACCAAGCTTTTGGAAAGTTTCGCGACCTGTAAGGACCCTCAGAAAGCATGGCTGCTCATGGAGGACTTCTTCGAGAAGCTGTCTCTTTCGAGAAAAGATTTTTCAGACGAAACATGGTGGGATCGGGCACTGGCCACCAAAGGGAATGAGAGGTTGGAAGAAGTCGCGCTTCTCTTTCTGCGCGGTGGGCGTTCGCTTCCTACCGAGTTGATGCCATATGCCAACTGGGAGCGTCTGGCTTCGATGGCGAAACAGGAGCAGACCTCCGCCATTGTTGGGGAACTCGAGGAGTGGCTATTGCCTCCGTCATTGCGCCATCTGGATTCACCCCGTGCGCGATTCAGTGTTCATTGCACTGTAAAGGAATCAGCTGACAACGCGCCTTTGAGGCAGGTCGCTGTTGAGATGCGTCTTTTTCGTCCGCGGACAGGCATGCGTCCCAAGACGCTTGCTGAGATTGTGGAGCTGGCGCGGCGGAGTTCCCATGAGCAAGAGCTTTATCCAACCGAGGATTGGGAGTTCATCGAATGGGTTGCAGACACCTACGGTGACCATGCAGATGATCACGAAGGTTTCGTTCTCGATGGCATCGAACTGGTTCGCTGGCTTACGCGGTGGGGGCACACCGACAAGTTGGAATTTTCAGAATCAGAGAAAGCGCTGGAGTTTCACGGAGAAACTGCGGAACTGACCAATAGCTATGAGAAGGTAGGGAAGCATCAGTGCATGGTGCAACAGATCACCTTGTCTGATGGTCGTGTCATGCCGGCGAAACAGGTTCGTTTCTTTGACGGACGTCCGATGCTGGCTCTGGTCGATAATGAATTTTACATCGTGCGTAGTGCACCAAAGGTGGCGCTCGCAAGCAAATGGGTCGAGGACCCAGTGATCCCGGTGCATCTCCTTCCTGCTGAATTGGTGACGTACCTCAAGGAGCAAGGGCAGGAAGTGCCAGCTCCGACCAAGGGCGCCAAAGCAACTGCGAAGGATAAAGACAAGAAGGCCATCGGAGTAGAGCTTGCCTCATGGATGCTGCCTCCGATCGATGATCCTGATCAGAAGCCTGGTTCGACATTGGAGGTTGTATGCATGCTTGAAGCCTCTGAAGAGCATTCCTCGCTTTTTAAACTCAATGTCGACATCAAGCTCAAGAAGGGCAAAGGCGCATCTCGTTCCAAGAAGCTGAAGGATATTGTTTCTGTTGCTCAGAAAGCAGCGGCTGAGAAAGAGAATTTTTCCGCAGCTGATTGGGAATTTGTTGAGTGGATTGGTGAAACCTACAAGACCACTGCAAAGGGACGTAACAACCTCGTTCTTGAGGGGATCGAATTGCTGCAATGGCTGACTCAATGGGGACATAGTGAACGTCTATTTTCACTTGATGAAGACAAGCCGATTCAGTTCCACGGTGAGATTGCTGAGATCGCACCCCATCTTGAAGATAACGGAACTGAGCTGGTGTTCACACAGGCTCTGAAACTTTCTGACAAGCGCGAGATCAAGATCAGCGAAGGAAAGTATTTTGATGGCCGCCCGATGATTGCCCTTGTTGGCGAGACCTTCTATTGCATTCGTAATTCTCCGTCTGCAGATCTCGCTGTGGAATGGTTCAAGAATCCATCGGTGCCTGTTCTCCAGTTGAGCAAGTCGCTTCTGATGCATTTCCGACGTACGATTGGTGCTGATGATCCGCGCTGGAACGAACTCTGTGAGACGCATCCGGCAAAGCCTCATTACACCTTCGAGCTTGAAGACGATACGGTGCGTTTAAGGCTTCGTGCGAAGAGCGATAAGGACGGAAGTATCTGGCTCTGGAATGGGCACGACTGGGAATATGATGGGGAAGAAGAGCGCGAGTCTGCAAAGCCTGAGGTGCTTGATGATGAGCGCTTGCAGCCATCAGTGCTTTGGTTGCGTCAACTTGATTGGTTCACCCCAGAGCCTGGTCTCTGGGTGGGTGATGCCACGGAAAATTTCTTAAACATGTTGGCCTCGGCCTGGCCTGACCGTCCTGAAGAGGCTGAATACCTTGGTAATGATGGCTTCAAGCGCTTGTTCATGAATGCCAAGCCTATCAAGCCTAAGGTCCTCTTGAAGGGCAGTGGTATTGATTGGTTGTCCGTCTCCACCGAATGGGAAGCGGAGTCTCTTAAACTTACCAAGAACGACTTGATTCAGCTGCAGCGTTCCACCGGCAAGTTTGTGAAACTTCCTGACAGTGGCTGGGTGCAATTGGATGAAAAAGCTGTCCACCAAGCACATGAGGCCATGGCGGATCTGGGAGTCGATGGACTTGCAGCCGATCTTCAGAAGATCGATATGCTCCATGCCAGCCAGGCGACGGAGAATACGATGGAATACTTCAGTGGTCAGACCCGACTGAAGACCCTCAAGAAACGCCTCAAGGACTTTAATGGTATTCCGGATACCCGTCTTCCAAAGGGAATCAATGCCGAGCTTCGTCCGTATCAGAAGGATGGTTTCAATTTCCTATGCCACCTCTCCAAACTCGGATTGGGTGGAGTCTTGGCTGATGACATGGGACTCGGAAAGACCCTTCAGACACTCACCTATCTAGCCTGGTTGAAGCAGACTTCAGGCAAGAAATCCAAACCGGCTTTGGTAATCGCGCCTGCGTCGGTTCTGCACAACTGGCGTCGGGAGGCCAATAAATTTACTCCTGACATGAAGGTCATGGTGATGGAAAGCGGCTCCAAGCGTCACAACCTTCGTAAGCAGATTCCTGACTTTGATATCATCATCACGAATTACGCGATTTTGCGTCGTGACCTGGTGGAGTTGGAGAAGTTCGAGTTTGGTGCGTTGATCCTCGATGAGGCCCAATACATCAAGAACCCTCAGGCTCAGGTGACCCAGTCGGTGAAACAGCTCAACGCCGGTCATCGATTGGCACTGACGGGAACTCCGCTGGAGAACCGTATGACGGATCTTTGGAGTATCGTGGATTTCGTCCAACAGGGTTACTTGGGAAGTCTAACCGACTTCAACGAGGTCTATGAGCCAAAGGGCGAGAATGCGGAATGGGAACAGAAGACCGCACGCCGTCGTCTGTCGGCCAAGCTGCGTCCGATCATGTTGCGTCGTCTCAAGAAACAGGTGGCCAAAGACCTTCCTGATCGAATTGAGGAACGTCGTGATTGTGAGATGGGCGATCTGCAGAAGAAACTTTACCTCTCTGAGTTGCGCCGTAGTCGTGAAGAAGTGGAGAAGGTCGTTCGCACCAAGGGACTGGCCAAGAGTAAGATGCACGTGCTTGCTGCTCTTACCCGTCTGCGTCAGATCTGCTGTCATCCAACATTGGTTGGCAATGACTCGCCTTCAGGCAAGACGGAGACCCTCATGGAGCTTTTGGAACCATTGATGGCTGAAGGACAGAAGGTCCTCGTCTTCAGTCAGTTTGTTCAGATGCTTCGTATTCTCGAAAGGGAGTGCACTATCAATGATATTCCCACGCATATGCTCACTGGTGAGACCAAGAACCGTCAGGATGTTGTTAATGCCTTCCAAGCGGATGATAATGCCTGCGTCTTCCTACTGTCATTGAGGGCCGCTGGAACTGGACTCAATCTGACGAATGCGAGCTACGTGGTGCTCTACGATCCGTGGTGGAATCCAGCTGTTGAAGCTCAGGCGATTGACCGTTCTCACCGTATTGGACAGACCGAGACAGTGAACGCCTACCGCTTGATCACCCCTGGCACTGTTGAGGAAAAGATCTGGGATCTTCAGCAGAAGAAGTCGGAAACCATCAAGGACGTTCTGGGTGAAGAAGGCTTTGCAAAGAGTCTTTCGAAGAGCGATCTGGATTATCTGTTCTCCGACTAAATCACAGATCCTACGATTTCTTATCAATCAAGAATCAACGAGAGGGCACACATGGTTGTGCCCTTTTTTTGTTGGGATGAACTCGGAGCTAGTAGTGATTGAAGCCGGTCTCACGATTGAATCCGATCAATCGGACTCCACTGGAGCGAGCGAGATCAATTGCAAGTGAGGATGGAGCAGAGACCGCGCTCAAGTAAGGGATTCCGGCAATGGCCGTCTTCTGAACGATCTCAAAAGATGCTCTTCCACTGACAGCCAGAAGTGCAGGAGTGGCTTCTGCATGACGCAGCTTCCAACCAATGACCTTGTCCACTGCGTTGTGCCTGCCGATATCTTCCCGACAACACAAAACATCTCCTGATGCATCGAAGAGTGCCGCGGCGTGGAGTCCTCCGGTCTTGGAAAAGTCGTTCTGAGCTTTGGAAAGTTTTTCAGGGATGGAGTGAATCAGCGAGTTGGGCAGCTCTGAGGTAGATTCGATGCTCTTTGTTTCCTGAAGAACTGCTTCGATGCTCGCCTTGCCACAGATCCCACAACTCGAACTGACAAAGACGTGTCGAGTGAGCGCGTCCCAATCCATTGTGACCGAATCAGCGAGGAACACGTTGATAATGTTGTTTGCGGACTCACCATCGTTCCGAGGGCAGTGCGCGATCTCGATGATGTCGTTCGGAGATTCAATGACTCCTTCGCTCAATAGGAAACCGAGCGCGAGCTCTTCGTCATTGCCGGGTGTTCGCATGGTGATGGCAATGCTCTTTCCTTTGATTCTAATCTCGAGGGGCTCTTCGACTGAGACTTGGTCGTCGACCTTCTTGCTGGAGCCATTGATACCATGGCGGATGATGGAGACGGAACGGACGGACTTGGGTGCTCCGTTGTTCATGAATCGAGTGTGGTTAGTTTTTTGATTTTAACCTGAGCGTTGTAATCAGGGACGCCTGACTGCTTGTCTGCGAGATCCTTGCGCACGATCCCGTTTCCTTCGGGCCAGTGGACCTGAAGATTGCCCGGAGCGATAGGGGCGATAAAGGTGCGTCCTTGCATGGCGCCGAAGCGGTTGGATAGCTCGATCGGATCCATATGTTGGAGATTCAGGTGTGCCGCATCTGAAGCCGCCATCAGAACTGCATCACGTGGGGCTCCGTTCAGTGGATCGGTCTCTGCGTAGATCAGCGTGTTAAACTGTTTGCCGCGTCTTGAGCTGACTTCGAATGAATCCTTTGGCCTGGAAATATCAGGTAGATCTGGTGTGAAGAGATGAGCCTTTCCGTCGTCCGTGGCAAAGTTCCAATCAGCGCATAGATGCGGGCCTCCGTATTGGTAGGCGTCCCCTGTGTCTCGCAAATGTTGAAATCCATCGTAGAAGGGGACGACGCGGGCAATCTCATCTCGCATTTCCTGTCCTGTTTCGCAGCCAAAGATGCCTTTTTTGTCAGGTCGGACAGCTAGTGCGAGTTCTCTGAGTATCTTCCATTCCGCCATGGCTTCGCCGACTTGTCGTGGGATCTCTGGGCTGAAGGCAATCCGGCGTTCCGTGATGGTCTCGGTGCCTCCATCATCCTGTTCGTATCGGGTCTTGGCGGGGAGCAGGATGACCTCATCTTTCGGCTCAATGAACATCTGGTCTGTCAGAATGATATCCTGATGAACGCGTAGGGGAACCTTGCTCAATGCCTTGGCCACATGATCTGGATCAGGAAGGGTGCGGAGGAAATTGCCACCCAGACTGTAAAAGACATCCAAGTCGCCATTGCCACAGGCCTCGACCATTTCGGGAGTGTTCATTCCTTTCCACGAAGGAACTTTGAATCCGTATTCTTTGGATAGTGCTCGGGCGTTTGCTGCATTGACGGGTTTACCACCCGGAAAGGCCGTGGCGTAAGCGCCCATTTCTGCGCCACCTTGAACGGATGAGTGCCCACGGATCGGCATGAGTCCACATTTGTCCCGCCCGACATATCCCTTGCTCAATCCCAGATTGAGGACCATTTGAACTGCATCCACACCGTAGGCGTGTTGCGTGATTCCCATGCTCCACACCAGCACGGCCTTGCCTGCTTTTCGGATGAGTTGGGCGAATTCGAGCATTCCGGCACGGCTCAAACCGCTTTGTGTCTCCAACTCGTCCCAGTCCAAGGAAAGAGCTTTCTCGCGCAGGGCATCTGCGCCATCGGCATGCTGATCTAGAAACTGATCATCTGCCCAGTTGTTTTCGAAGAGATGTTTCAGGACACCATAGATGAAGGCAATGTCGCCGCCTTGTGAAACAGGGAACCAGTAGTCGACAATTTGCGTTCCGAACAAGGCACTGCTGGTTGTGGATGGGACCCAGTATTTCTTCATCCCTGGCTCCAGATACGGATTCACAAGAACGACCTTGCTGCCCATCTGTTTTGCCTCATGCAGATACTTGGTTGTAACAGGTTGATCGTTGGCCGGATTGGATCCGAAGAAAATAATCAGGTCGGTGCCATACCAATCCTTGTAGCTGCACGTGGTGGCGGCGACTCCGAGTGTTCTTTTCATCGCGACCGATGAGGGGGCATGACAGAGCCGCGCTGCATTGTCCACGTGGTTGCTCCCCATGTAGCGCATGGCTTTCTGGGCCATGTAATAGACTTCATTCGTCACTCCGCGTGAGGTGACAAACATGGCAAAGCGTTTGGGATCTGTTTCGCGAACTCTGTCTGCAATTCTGTTGGTCGCTTCCATCCAACTGATTCTTTTGAATCCCTTGTCTCCCTTCTTGCGAATCATTGGATAGGGGATCCTGCCCAACTCACGCAACTGGGCGTTGTTCATTTTTTCCAGTGATGTCACATCCCTGAGTTGTTTGATGTCCAGGGCCGGCATCGTGTTCAGTCTCAGAAGGTTCAACCTGGTCATACAGAGATGGACACCTGAGATGGTCCAATCGTGTAAACCTGCTACTCCTAATGCGCAGCCGTCGCAGACTCCGCGTGTGAGTATCTTCCAAGCGTAGGGAAGATTGTCCCTGTTACGCCAGATGATCTCGAACATGTCGCGAAAGTGCTTTGGCTTCACCTGACCGATCCCAAACGGAATCAGAGAGGTGAGACGGTCCTTGAAGCTGCGTTGCAATCGGTGCGACATGAGATACGAGGTTATCAAAAAAGGGGGAATCTGTCAGATGCCAGATTCCCCCTCTTGAAATCAAATCGGTGATCCGAGATCAGGCATTGCGTCCCTTGAAGGTCAATTCAGCGACACCTGACTTGTCCAATTCGCCCAGTCCTTTTTTAACCATGAGGTCGAACTGCTTCTTGGTGGCGGTGGCCAAGGGAAGTTTGATCTTCTGCTGTTTTCCCAATGCCAACGCGATTCCTGAATCTTTTGCAGCGTGAGCACCAGAAAAGTAGCACTCATGATCGCGGTTCTTCATGTCGTCACCATCGGTTTGCAAGACGCGTGAATTGGCACCGGTCTGTGAGAATACTTCCATGACCTTGTCGATATCCAATCCCAGTGAATCAGCGAGTCCGAGTCCTTCAGCTAGACCTGCAGTGTTGATGTTCATCACCATGTTCACGAGTGCCTTCACCTGAGCGGCACGTCCGGCTTCGCCAATGTAGATCATTTTCTTGGCCAGTTTTCTGAGAACGGGACGGACTTTCTTGAAGGTGGATTCTTCGCCCCCGAGCATCAGGTAGAGAGTTCCATCGCGAGCTTGGGTGATACTGGATGCCATGCAGCCTTCCAGAGATTCTGCACCGGCAGCGTGAGCGAGTTTCTCGACTCTTACGTGAGTGGCTGGTGCTACGGTGGCGCAGTTGACGAAGATGCGACCTTCAGCCTTGGTGAGGAGGCTCCTGCCTACTGGGTTGAAGATGGCGTCCATTGCTGCGTCGTCTGTGACGACGGTGATGATGATGTCAGCTTGTTCAGTGACCTTGGGAAGACTGGCAGTGGCTTTGGCACCGATCTCCTTGGCGAGCGCGTTTGCGGCTTTCTTGTTTACGTCGTAAACCACGCTGACATCAAAGCCACAATCCTTGAGGCGGCGTGCCATATTTGCGCCCATGCGGCCAACTCCGACGAATCCGATTTTCTTGCTCATGTAATGATTTTGAAAGATGCCCTTTGATGGGCAGGGTATTTTATCTGGGTGAAGGGAGGAATCTGGACTGAAAGGATGCGGTTCATCAAGAATCGTTTACACAGGGTGTAAATGGGGAAGCAGGAGTAGGAAGTGACATTTTCAGTATTTTTCCCGTTGGAAAATTGCCGGTCTGCTGACTAAGGTTTCCCCATGCCAGAGAAGAAGACTGCTGAGATAGACCGTCCGTTGCGTGATTTGTTTGAGAAGGGGAAACAGGCTGTCCAAAGGGACAATCTGGACTATGCCTTGGATTTGTTTGTCGATGCGTTGAAGAAGGATCCTGCATTCTTTGAATGTCGTGAGGAATTGCGTAAAGCCCAGCTGAAAAAGTCAGGGCAGAAGAAGGGGTTGTTTTCCAAGGCTCTTGGTGGCGCCAATCCGAACTTGGCCAAAGCGAAAGTCGTTTTGGGTAAGAATTCTGGCGAGGCGATGTTCCTTGCGGAAAAGGCGCTTTGCTCTGATGCAAACAATGCGTCCGCGCACAAGATTGTTGCAGATGCGGCAAAGGCTCTCAACCTGCCTCAGACCGCTGTTCTTTCGCTTGAATGTGCTGTTCGGACGAAGCCGGATGATAAGGAAATGGTGCTCGAGCTGGTGGATGCTTATATGGCAAATGGTCAGGGTGAAAAGGCAGACGGTGCTCTCACTAATCTGATGAGACAGCACAAAAACGACAGTGACTTGGAGAAGCGCTATCGGACTCTGTCAGCCAACAGAACTTTGGGAGAAGGTGGTTATGACAAATTTGGGCAAGAGGGATCCTCTTTCCGCGGTGCTCTCAAGGATGAGGGCGAAGCCAAGAAGCTCGAGCAGGAAGCACGTACTTTCAAGGACGACAAGACTCTTAACCAGATGTTGGAGGAGGAGTATGGAAAGCTTGCTGCTGAGCCTTCGATTGAGCAGGCACGCAAAGTGGCTGATATCTATTATCAATTGAAGGACTACACCAACGCCAACAAGTACTTCAAACAGATCATTGAGGTCGACGCATCGGATCCAGAGTTGGCCAAGTTGGTCTCTATCTGCACGCTCAAAGGATTCGATCAGCAGTTGGAGAATCTCGATGAGAATGCTGAAGATTACGAAGATCTAAAGATGGCCATTGAGAAGGAGCGTGCTGAGTTCCAGATGGAGGATTTGAAGAAGAAGGTGGATCGTTATCCGAATGAACTCGGCCTGAAGTTTGAGTTGGGCAAGTGCTACTTCGCGGCAGAGATGTTTACGGAGGCTACCAAGGAATTCCAGCGCTCAGCCCGTGATGCGAAGAACAGGATTCAGTCCTATCTCTATCTGGGAAAGTGCTTTGCCAAGAAGAACATGCATGACATGGCTGCAAAGCAGTTGGAATCAGCGATTGAAGAAAAGAAAGAATTCGACGATGTGAAAAAAGACCTGATCTACACCTATGGAACGATTCTGGAGTCCATGGAGAAGGAAGATCAGGCCATCGAGCAATACAAGATTATCTACGAGGCAGACATCGATTATAGGGATGTCGGAGACAAGGTGGATAACTACTACGCGAAGAAGTCTGGTAGTTGACCAAGACGGCCTTCCGATTCATTACGGAATTTCATAGCCCGTTCCTTTTATCAGGGACGGGCTAATTTTTTGAACTCAGGAGATCGCTGAAGAATGCAAGGTTGTCGTCCAGCAGGCCGAGCCAGTGAGTCTGGCTGTCGTATGGGAAGAAGATCCAGATGACAGAGGCCAACGCCAGATAGGGACCATAGGGAAGGTGTGTAGACCACTGGCGCTTGCCGATCAGAATCAGTCCAATGCCGATGATCGCACCGATCATGGAACTGACGATCAGTGCGAAGATGGCACCCTGCCAACCTAGAAATGCACCGATTGTGGCCATGAACTTGACGTCGCCAAATCCCATAGCCTCTTGTGGCAGGGTGATGTCTGAGGCGGTGGCGCGCATGAAACGAATGGGATCGGGATCGAAGGTTTCTTTGCCAATTTCCAGTTTCTCTGGGGATAGCGACACTTCGACATCCGTATAGCAACGGTCCGCCAATTCGAGCTTGTTGGCTTTGAAGAGAACGCTGTCACTCTTTCTGTAGAACATGTCTTCAAAAGGATAGATCTCGTCCTTTGTATGAATGGCCTCCTCAGTGAACGTGATTTCTTGTTCTTCATCGAATGGAATGAACTTTCTGCCGAATAGCCATTTTCCGAGAATCAGGATGGCGTAGACGATTCCAGCGCCGACAGCAGCTCCAATGACGCTGGCGATCAATCCGTCGATTGGGCGGTCTGCACGATGAAGAGCAGGGAAGATGAATGAGAAGACGATGCCGGCGCCTGCGCCTCCCAAGGTGATCTCGTCAGGAATGATGAGATGCTCAAAGTCAATCAGGGTAGCGACGATGAATAGGCACAGGAGCGCTGAAATGGCGATAGCCATACCCGCAGAATAAAGCCCCAACGCCAGCCAAGCGCACATGGCCAAGATTCCGGTCAGCAGCTCCACCAAGACGTATCTGGGCGAAATGGAAATACCGCAATTGGCGCATCTGCCCTTCAATTGTGTCCAAGAGATCAGCGGAATGTTGAGATGCCATGGAATCTGATAGTCACAGGCAGGGCAGTGCGATGGCGGTGAGACGATGCTTTCGCCACGGGGCATCCGGTAGATGCAGACGTTCAGCAGGCTGCCGACGATGCAGCCGAACATGAAGAAGACGAAGGTCCAGTAGTGAAAAGGGACTGCGGCCCAATGATCGGCGTTGAACGTATCCTGTAACATGTTACTTCAATGCGTTGGTAATGGAGGCCAACGACAGGGCCAAGAGAGTTGAGAATGAGGGGCCGTTTGGCGAGGGAAAGTTTGTGTTGTTCACCCCGTTTTGTCCTGTCTGACTTGTGTTCGTGCGAATGGAACTCCTTCAAGGACATGGAGTTCTGTGTATTGCGAATAGGATGTTTCTTCCGCATTGGATCTAGCATGACTTGATTTGAGGCAAAATATTCCGTTTTGGATGATGCTTGGAGAGGTGTCTTATTTGTGACCAGATCCGAGTTTTGAACGTTTTCGTTGTAATGAGAATTGGTAGAAGACGGCTGATAGTATTGTAAAGAATTGGTAATTGAACGCGGCTGTCTTTGTTTGGCGGCGGAAAAAGTGGGGAATCTGCGGGGTGGAAACGGATTTGTGGATTTTGACTGGCATGGTTTGTGCCTACTTGATCCAAGCATGACAGCGCATGTATCCATTATGAACAATCAGACTGCCGAATCATCGAAACCTGCCAGTTCGGTATTCGTCGTGGATGACGACTCGTTGGTCGCTGAAATGACGGGGGAAGTGCTGGAGTTGGCTGGGTTTGTGTCCCGTCATTTCACCAATCCCAATGATATGATTGATTGTGTTCGCTATGGAGATATTCCAGATGTGATCGTGACCGATTTCCATATGCCAGAGATGAATGGGATGGAACTGATTGAATTACTTCAGCAATTGAGCCCGGATGTGAGAACCATCCTGTTCAGTGGCAAGGTCGAAGAGCGCGATCTAAGAGCCCATGCGGTGAAACCAGATGGTTTTCTGAAGAAGCCATACAGTCCAGAGCGCTTGATCGAGATGGCGGAAGAACTGGTGTCACTCAAGAAGGTGCACTAGGCGAGTTGTCAGGCGCTCGTTAATGCGTCAACTAGGAGCGCTGTCCCTGTGATTGCCGCTGTTTCCGCTCTCAATACATGAGGGCCCAAAGTCACTGGGAGGTATTTGGCATTGGAAAAAGCTTCGTATTCTTCTTCTGAAAAATCCCCTTCAGGTCCGATCCATATAGCGGCTCGATTGGAAAGGGTGGTGTGGCAGCCAATCGCCTCACTAATCTTCTTGGTCTCACTCTTCAATGCTCCGTAGAGATGAGGTGTTTCCTTGTCCGCCAGACTGATGGCTTCTTGAAAATTTTGGATTGGAGAAATCTGCGGAAGAAAACTTCTCCCACATTGTTTGGCCGCCTCGATCGTTGTCTGTCTCCACTTTTCTATTCTGTCCTCATCATGCTTGTCAGGTCGCGCGACGCAGTGATGGGTAAGAATGGGGTGAATGTGTGTGATCCCGATTTCAGTGACTTTTTGGACCAGGAAATCCATCCCTTTTCCCTTGATCACAGATTGAAACAAATGCGCTTCAAATGCTGGTGGAGGGGATTCGATACGTTCAGACACCCGGAGTGAAACAGCACGTTTTTCGACCGTGCTGATTTCACAAATCAGGCGCAGTCCCAGTCCATTCAGAACCTCTACGGTCTGCCCGGGTTTGACCCGGAGAACATTTGCCGCGTGATGAGACTCTGAGCGATCGAGAGCAATCGTTTCTCCTTTGCACAAATCTGGTGAAAGGAAGAAGCGATGCATGGCTCCGGATTCTGTGGGGTTAGGAGAAGAACTTCTTTGCGCGATCGATGAAGTCTTTGATCTTCGGGTAGACGCTGGAATCGCAAGCGTCTGCAAACTCTTCCAATTTCGTCTTTTGATCTCCTGAGAGTTTGGTCGGAACTTCCACGGAAACGCGCACATGAAGATCACCATGGCCTTGGCCTTGAATGTTTTTCACTCCCTTGCCACGAAGTCTGAAGATCGTTCCGTTTTGTGTTCCTGCCGGGATACGAATGCCCGCTTTGCCAGTGAGGGTCGGGACATCGATCTCAGCACCCAAAGCAGCTTGGACAAACGTAATGGGAACTTCGCAGATCAGGTCATCGCCGTCGCGATCAAAGATTCGATGTTCTTTGACATGGAGAATGACATAAAGGTCACCGGCTGATCCGCCTCTTACACCGCCTTCACCGTTTCCTGAACTGCGCAGTCTGACACCTGTGTCTGCGCCAGCCGGGATGCGGATCTTGATCTTGGAGCGTTTGTTGGTGCGGCCTTCTCCAGAACAGGTTTTGCAAGGTTTGTCGACCGTGCTTCCCGCTCCTTTACATTTCGGACAGGTCTGTGCGATGGAAAAAATTCCACGAGAACTCATTACCTGACCCTGACCACCACAAGTGCCGCATGTCTTGGCGCTGGAGCCCTTTTCTCCCCCTGAGCCGCTGCAGTCACCACAGGTCGCAGGCTTGTTCACGGTGATCTCCTTTTCAGTGCCCAGTGCGGCCTCTTCAAAGGTGATCTCCATATCATAGCGGAGGTCAGCTCCGCGCTCTGGTCCACCGGGCTTGCGGCGACCACCGCCACCGCCGCCACCGCCTCCGAAGAGATCTTCAAAGATGCTTCCACCACCTCCACCGCCGCCTCCGCCACCGAAAACTTCGCGGAAGATATCGAATGGATCACCGCCACCGCCTCCGGGGCGTCCGGCACCGGCACGTGCGCGAGGGTCGAATGCATCGTGACCATACTGGTCATAGGCAGCGCGCTTCTGTGCGTCGCTCAAGACCTCGTAGGCGTGACTACATTCCTTGAAACTCTCCTCTGCCTCTTTGTCTCCAGGGTTCTTATCAGGATGATATTTTACTGCCTTCTTGCGATAGGCCTTTTTGATTTCGTCGCCATTGGCTCCCTTCGAGATTCCGAGGACTTCATATAGATCGCGTTTGGCCATTAAGATTCGTCCTTTTCAGTTTCTGCAGTCTCGTCACTGGCCTTGGCTGCTACCACCACACTGGCAGGGCGGACGAGCCGCTCCTTGAGCCTGTAGCCCTTGCGTGTCTGTTCGAGGACCTGGCCCTCAGGCGCATCTTCAGTGACTTTCTGTGAAATTGCTTCGTGAATGGCCGGGTCGAAATCTTTGCCAAGGGCGTCGATTTCTTCCAATCCAGACTCACCTAGAAGATTCTTCAACTGGGTGTGTATCATGTTCACACCGACCTTTAGGCTGTCGACGGATGTGTTTTCTTGATTGGCGGCCATGAGTGCCATTTCGAAATTGTCCATGATGGGGAGAATCCTCTCCACCAAGGCTTCATTGGCATACTTGATTGCTTCCAGTCGGTCTCTGGCTGCGCGCTTTTTGAAATTGTCGAAATCAGCGGTGAGGCGAAGGACTTTCTCCCAGTTCTCTTTGGCTTTGGAAGCTTGCTCGTGGAGTGTTTTGATTTCTTCTGGCGAAAGATCCGTCGGGATTTCTTCTACCACTTCGGTTTCTTCCGGGGCACTTTCATTGCCTGATTCTTCGGCTGTTACGTCGCCAGAGGCTTCAGCTTCAGGCGTTGGAACTTCTTCATCTTCGTTTGTCTGTTTGTCTTCGCTCATTAGTAAGGCGTTCTATCGGTCAAATTCTATTGAAGGCATCAAATGAAATGTCATCTGGGACTGTGAGAGCCCGCGGACGTTCAAAAGATTTTTATGCCTTGGTCTCTTCTTCAGCTTCCTTCTTGGGAACCTTGGACTGTATGTAGAGATCGCGCAGCTGTTTCGGATCAACCGGTGCGGGGGACTCTGCCATGAGGTCATTTCCTTTGGCGGTTTTCGGGAATGCAATGACGTCACGAATGCTGTTGCTTCCACACAAGAGTGCAATCAACCGGTCGAATCCAAGGGCGATTCCTCCGTGAGGTGGTGCTCCGAATTTGAAGGCTTCCAGCATGTATCCGAAACGTTCTTCAATCACATCGTCCGGAATTTGAAGGACATCCTTGAAGATGGTCTTCTGAACATCAGGCTGATGAATACGTATGGATCCTCCACCAAGCTCCACACCATTTACGACGATATCATAATGCTGCCCACGGACAGCCTTTGGGTTGTCCTTCAGGTTCTGGATATCTTCTTCAACCGGTGCTGTAAATGGGTGATGGCTGGAATACCAACGCTCCATCTCTTTATCATAGGCGAGCAGAGGAAACTCGATTACCCAGAGGAAATTGAACTGTGATGGATCGATGGTCATCTTGCCCATTTCCACCAACTTGTCTTTCACATACAGACGGATGCGACCGAGGATTTCACAGGCATTGAGCCATTCATCCGCAGCAAAGAGAATGAGGTCACCCTCTTCGATTCCCAGTCTTTCAGTGAGGGCCTGCTTTTCGGCATCGCTGAAGAATTTCACGATCGGCGATTTCCATTCGCCTTTCTCCACCTTGATGTAGGCGAGTCCTTTGGCACCAAAGCTTTTGGCAACTTCGGTCATTGTTTCCATCTGACCCTGGGTCACGCAGGCAAATCCCTTTGCATTCAATGCCTTGACGACGCCGCCCTTCTTGACGGTACCGCTGAAGACTTTGAACTCACTTGCAGCGAAGTCTTCTGTGAAGTCGTTGATCTCCATTCCGAAACGGGTATCTGGCTTATCGATACCGAAGCGGTTCATGGCTTCCTCGAATGAGATGCGAGGAAATGGTGTTTCAATGTCGCGGTCGAGAGTGGTTTTCCAGATGCGCTTGAGCAGTCCCTCAATCAGGGAGTAGATGTCTTCGCGATCGATGAAAGACATTTCGATATCCACCTGAGTGAATTCTGGCTGGCGATCAGCACGAAGGTCCTCATCGCGATAACAACGTGCCAATTGAAAGTAGCGCTCCACGCCTGAGACCATGAGGATCTGCTTATACTGCTGTGGGGACTGAGGCAGCGCATAGAATTCGCCGGGATGCAGGCGACTGGGAACTAGAAATTCGCGGGCACCTTCAGGAGTCGATTTGAAGAGTGTCGGAGTTTCGATCTCAAGGAAGCCTTCATCTTCCATGAAGACGCGTGTGGCGGTCGCTGCCTTACTGCGGATCTTGAGATTGCGCACCATGTCTGGGCGACGCAGATCCAGATAACGCCATTTCAACCGGTGATCTTCACTGACCTTGGCTGCAGCTTCAGGATCATCGATCTGAAAAGGAAGCACCTCTGCATGGTTGAGCACGGTGAGAGCCTTGGCTTGAATCTCTATGTCGCCGGTAAGGATCTTTTTATTGGCGGTGTCATCGGGGCGTTGACGGACAGTTCCTTCCACACGGATGACGCTTTCAGCACGCAGAGATTCGGCGGCTTTGAAAAGATCAGCAGGGACTTCAGTTGGATCGAAAACGGTCTGGGTGCGGCCTTCGCGGTCGCGGATATCAATAAAGATCACGCCGCCCAAGTCGCGGCTGGAATGAACCCAACCTTCAAGGATCACGTCCTGTCCGATGTGGTCGCGGCGGAGTTCGTAGCAATGATGCGTTCTTTTCATGTAAAAAATCGCGAAAAATGCCCCTTTTGGGCAAAAGCGAACGGGCATCTTGCGAATCGAAGGGCGGAATTCAAACAGAAAATCCCGCGGTTTCAGCCAAAAGAAAAATCCGGAACGAGGGACTTCCTCGAATCCGGATTTTGAAAGGTCAGAATTCTGGCTAGGGACCCTATTTCAAAGCCTTTTCAATCATTGCTTTAAGGGTGTCTCTGGCACCGATAACTGTCTTGGCCGGGCCGGTGGTCTTGATGAAGACGCTTCCTTCCTTGCCTTCAAGTATGGCGGCCACCATGGCGGAGTCAGCCTTTGGCGTTTTGGGGCCGAATGGGCGTCCGGTCATGAGCGTTCCTTTGGCGGAAAGATAGGTGACCTTCGTGCCGTTGACGGTCTTGGACTCTTCTTCGATGCCCAATTGGTCCTTTGGCTCTTTGAATTGTCCGATCCAGCGGTCGAGATTTGCACGGATGCCACCACCTTGTCCCTTGCCGAAATAGAAGAAAACGACTTCGCCATCGTCAGCCCCTGCAGCAGAAGGGATTGCCAGCTGTGCCTTGCGCATCGAAGAAGCCGGCTGGACCTTCTTCCAGTCCGATGGCTTCTCAAATGAGAATTCGGACACGGTGAACGAATCAGCAGCTGAAGCCGATATGGCAACCAGCAGCATGGCGGAGATCAGAAAGGAACGTGCAAATTGCATGCAGAAGCAAATAGGAGAGGATTGAACAAACGTCAATGGGATCTGTATTAGAGTTTTGGTCCATCCGGCCCATTGAAGGTTGAAAGGTTCTGTCCTAATCTTGTAGGACATTTAGCAGCTGATGGCTACGTCATATAACAAGTCCAGATGGTATCTCCTGTCCGTATTGACGGTTGGGCTGGTCTTTTTGTTGAGCGGGTGTGGAGACAAGCAGACTGCGGCGGAGAGTAAAACAGAGAATAAGGACGTTTCTAGTTCAGGGACCACGGTAGCTGGTGCTGAGCGACCGACGAGAGAAGCTCGTTCCATTGCTGACCTGATCAAGGAGGCGGAATTAGACAAAGATAAGCAGAAGTTTATTTGGGATGCCGAGCACATGACCTTTTTGATAGAGGCTCACTTTGGCAAACCCTTGATGGGAGATATCGCCAATGGAACTGTGGACAGCTTCGAGAGTTGGTTAACAGATGACTTTGAAGGAAGTCATTTTGTCGACGGCTGGCAAAAGACAGTTACTCATATTGGGATCACTGAGAAGAGAAGAGGGGAAGGCCATTCAATGGAAAAGGCCGGAGGAATGCAGATGGTGGAGGAAATGAAGGAGCACATTGCTGACTTCAAGAAGATGAAGAAGGGTAAGTTTCAATTGCTCAAGATATGGAACCCATCGAAGGACCTGAAGAATTGGGACACGCTCGCCTACGTGAATTTCATAGGAAGCTCTGCTGAGGGAAAGCCTTTGGAATATCTAGGAATTCACCGATTTGGAGTTCAGATCGAAGACTTTTCCAATGCGAAGGAGCAGGTGATCGCAGGTCATAATATATCCAGTTGGAAGATTGAGAAGGAAGTCTTCCGGACGGCAGGGGGCAGCTTGATGAAGGAAATCACTTCGAATGTTGGATTGGATCAAATTCTCTTGGACGACAACTGGACCATTGCACCTGACGAGGCGGATCAATATCGCTTTCAGATGGCGATTTCGGATTTCAACATGGATGGATGGTTGGACGTAGTGGTCTTCGATGGAGAAAAACCTCCTTTGATGTATGCAAATCAGGGTGGCGAGAAGTTCATTGAAGTGAGCAAAGAACTTGGAGTTAAAGAGCATATGCCAGAAGACCCAGAGGGAGCTCCGTTTTCCTATATGACTGGATTCATTGATTATGACAATGATGGGGACCCAGATCTCTTGGCGGGGCATCGATTCTACAGAAACGATGGGGATCGTTTCGTGGATGTTACCAAGGAGTCCAATCTCACCTTTCGTCAGGAACCAATGGGATTAACGCCGATTGATTACGATTTGGATGGGGACCTCGATCTTTATGTTCTCTATCAGTCAGCGCCCGAAGAAGCCAAGAAGACGGAGCATGTGCCATGGGTTGGCGACAACGAAGGAGGAGGCTTGAATATCCTGTGGCAGAATCAGGGTGACGGAAGTTTTGTTGACGTAACATTGGAATCGAATGCGGGAGGCGGCTTGAGACACTCGTTCGCTGCGACCTGGTTTTTCTATGACGATGACCATTTTCCAGATGTCTACATTGCAAATGATTTTGGTGAGAACATGCTGCTACGTAACAAGGGAGATGGAACGTTTGAGGATGTGACCATCAAATCTGGTAGTGGTGATTATGCGACCAGTATGGGCGTCTCCAGTGGGGATCTGGATAATGACGGGCACGATGAACTCTATGTTGCAAACATGTTTTCAAAGATGGGGCGGCGAATTATCGAGCAGATTGAGAAGAGCGATTACCCAGAGGGAATCTATGAGCAGATCGTTGGTTCATGTGCCGGTAACCGACTCTATCGCATGGCGGGTCCTGACGATCCGTTCAAGGACCTGAGTGAGGATCTGGGAATCAATGGTGTTGGTTGGGCCTATGCACCGGCGATGGTTGATGTGGATCAAGACGGATTGCTTGATCTTTATGCAGCGACGGGCTTTCTAAGCTTCGAGCGCGGAAAGCCTGATGGCTGAACGTGTTTATGGAGGTCTGTCGTGTCACAGCCCCTTGACAGATCATGTTCGCTGCCAGAGCTCGGTCAACTTGATCGAGAAGCTGGAGAGTTCTGGGTCGGTAACGCTTTTATGATTGCTCAGACCGGAGAGAATCTCAGTGCCTACGAACGCAATCGACTTTATCTGAATGTTGGTGAGGACGGTTTTATCGATGCCTCGTTTGCTTCCAATGTTGATCTGGATTCAGATACGCGAGGAGCGGTGCATGCTGATTTTGATAGGGATGGCAAAGAAGATATCATCGTATCCAATGTAGGGGGCGGGCCAGTAAGGCTGTTCCTCAATGCTATCGAAGGTACTGGCATTGGATTTGGGATTCAGTTGCGCGATGAGATTAAAGGGAACATCAGCGGCATAGGCGCACGTATTATCGCCCACACGGATAAGCGGAAGATCTACAGGAAGCACTTCCAAGAAAATAACTTCATGAGTCAGGGGCCAGCCGAAACCCACATCGGGTTCACGAAGGATGAAACACTTGTCAAAGTGGAAGTCCTTTGGCCTGATGGGGAAACTCAGTTCTTCAATGCAGACGATCTGATTGAGTGGAAGATGAACGTACTGAGACGGAAATAGTGATTCAGAATCAAGATACCATTTCCGCTTCGGTCATCTTTTGAATCATTTCCTTGAAGGAGACTGTAGGTTCCCAGCCCAAGGTGTCTTTTGCTTTCGAAGGGTCTCCAACCAAATGACAAGGATCTGCTTTTCTCAAAAAGCGTTTGTCGGTGACAACGAAATCCTGCCAATTGAGATCTACACTTGAGAATGCCACCTCAACGATATCTTGGACCGAATGAAGCATACCTGTCGCAAATACGTAGTCGCCGGGTGAATCATGCTGGAGGCTCAGCCACATGCCTTGCACATAGTCCGGAGCCCAGCCCCAGTCCCTTTGTGCACTGGTGTCACCAAGACTGAGTTGAGTGCTATGCCCCTTCTTTATAGAAGCGGCAGCCTTACAAATTTTTCGAGTGACAAAGTTTTCACCCCGCCTTGGGGATTCGTGGTTGTAGGTGATACCGTTGACAGTATGTAGGTCGAAGCTTTTCCGATAGACAGAGACCAGATTACTGGCGAATGCCTTTGCACATCCATACGGTGTGACTGGCTTTTTGGCAGTTTCTTCTGACTGAGGAGATAAGGAGGGCGATCCAAAGATCTCTGATGACGATGCGTGATAGAATTTCGGTGGAGTCCGAAGATCCCTGATGATTTCAAGAATCCTCAAAGTGGCCATAGCCGTGAGTTCGCAGGTTGATTCAGGGATGTCAAAGCTTAGTCCCACATGGCTTTGACCTGCCAAGTGATAGAACTCGTCTGGCTCAATCTTGTTCAATAGACGGCGAAGCGTTGTGGCATCGTCAAGATCGGCATAGTGGAGATGAAGGCTTTTGCCATAGACTTCTTGGTCTTGGAAGAGATGTCGCAGGCGGGAGCGCTCGAGCAGACTGGTTCGCCTTACCAAGCCATGAACCTCATAGCCCTTCTCGAGGAGAAGCTCGGTGAGGTAAGAACCATCCTGTCCCGTGATGCCACTGATGAGAGCCTTCGGCATATCAACTTGGGCGGCGGGCCTTTGCGCCCGAGAGTTCGTCGTCCAGCAGTTTGACGTCTGCATCGACCATCAACTTCGCTAAATCTGCAAAGCGTGTCTTGGGTTCCCAATCGAGCTTTTTCTTGGCCTTGGAATAGTCTCCTATCAGCAGATCAACCTCGGCAGGACGGTAGTAGCGCTGGTCAATTTCCACGTAGTCCTCCCAATTGAGGCCGACGTGTTCAAATGATTCGGTCAGGAACTCTCTGATCGAGTGAGTTTCGTTTGTCGCAATGACGTAATCATCGGGTTCTTCCTGTTGAAGCATGAGCCACATGGCCTCGACATATTCCTTGGCGTATCCCCAGTCACGTTTGGAATCCAGGTTACCGAGGTAGAGTTTCTCTTGAAGCCCTTTCTTGATACGGGCAACTGCTCGAGTGATCTTTCTGGTGACGAATGTTTCACCACGGCGGGGGGACTCGTGGTTGAAAAGAATCCCGTTGCTTGCGTGCATTCCATAGGACTCGCGGTAGTTTATAGTCGCCCAAAATGAAAAAACCTTGGCACAGCCGTAGGGACTACGAGGGTAGAATGGTGTCGATTCGTTCTGAGGAACCTGCCTGACCATTCCATACATCTCGCTTGATGATGCTTGGTAAAAGCGTGGTCGGATCCCCGTCTCCCTGATGGCTTCTAGGAGACGAAGTGTTCCTGTCGCGGTAATGTCGGTTGTGTATTCCGGAGCATCAAAGCTGACGCGGACATGACTCTGTGCGGCAAGATTATAGATTTCTTCAGGCTCGATCTTGGCAATCAATCTTGCGAGGGAAGTTCCATCGGAAAGGTCCCCATAGTGAAGATGAAGACGTTTTTGTGATGCATGAGGGTCCTCGTAGATAGAGTCGAGACGACCGGTGTTGAATGTGCTGGCACGACGGATGATTCCGTGAACTTCATAGCCTTTCTCCAGAAGGAGTTCAGCGAGGTAGGAACCGTCTTGTCCCGTTATTCCAGTAATGAGTGCTTTCTTCGACATGTTGAAGGAATGGAGGTTGGCTCTAATCCCTGGTCGTGTTCAACAACAAAAGGGAAGCACGACTCTGCTTCAAAGTGGCCAGAAGAATGGAACTAGTAGGGATGAGAGGATCCAGAAAATCAGATTTAGCGGGGTTCCCACTTTGATGAAGTCTCTGAATTTATAGCCTCCAGCACCGTAGGCCAATGTGTTGGTCTGGTAGCCAATCGGTGTTGCGAAACTGGCCGAGGCTCCGAGCGCGACCATGACGATGAACGGACGAGGGTCAACGCCGAGTCCCAATGCTGTATTGATGACAACCGGGGTGAGCAGGACGGCCACGGCATTATTGGATAGGAATTCTGTGAGGACATTGGTCAACAGATAGAGCAGGGATAGCATCACAAAAGGTCGAATGTCTGATGGTACCCAGTTAATGCCATTGATCAGAGTCTCAGCCAATAGAGTGGCTGCACCTGTCTTTTGTAGGGCGATGCCGAGGGAGAGCATTCCGAAGATCATGAAAACAAGTCTCCAACTGATGGCCCTATAGGCTTCGTCCGGTTCAATACAGCCACCGATGACGACGACTAGCGCTCCCAGAATTGCCAGTGTTGAAATGGGGAAGACCCCAAGAGACGCGAGGGTTACGACTGCTGCAATCGCTCCGATGGCCAACCACATCCTATCCTTCCTCGTCCGGACATCGTCAGGCACATCCTGAAGCATCAGAAAGTTGATGTTCTCCTTCAGTTGGTTGATTGCAGTCTGGCTTCCTTGAACCAAGAGGGTGTCGCCAAATTCGAGACGAGTCTTTCCCAGTTGGCTTTGGATGTTCACGCCCTTTCTGTGAACGGCGAGAATGAGGACTCCGAACCGTTGACGAAAATTGATCTGCTTTAGAGTGCGTCCAATCAGTTCTGAATCTGGAGCAACAACACATTCGACTACAGCAGCGCGTTCCATTCCAAGGGATTCCAATCCAAGGTTGTGACCGGGAAGGATCTCCAAGCCATCAAGTTCCTGAATCTCCATGACGGCACTGACCACGGTGCTCAGGCTGAGTCGGTCGCCTATTTGTAGTTCGATCTCTGGAAGTGGAGTGTTGAGCGGAACACTTCTACGGATGACTTCGATGATTCGGGCCTTGGACTTCGGAAGTGTCTTAAGGAGTGTCTCACTCAGCTTCTTGCCGATGAGTGGAGATCCCTTGGTGACGACAACCTCGGTGAGGTATTGCTTGGTTCCGGTGGATTCGATGAGTGAGGTCAACGTTTCGCGCTCGGGAAGGAGTTTGCGTCCGATCGTCAAAAGGTAGGTCATTCCCACAAGTCCGAGGATGATTCCGATCTTGGAGAGTTCAAACATTCCGATCGTTTTCTGACCAAGTCCTTCAGCCGTGGAGGATACAAGGATGTTGGTTGAGGTTCCCAGTAGTGTGCAGAGTCCTCCAAAGATGGAGGCGTATGAAAGAGGAATAAGTAGCTTGGAGGGTTTGAAATCCCTTTGTAGGCCAAGGGTGATCAGAATCGGCATGAACACGACCACAATTGGCGTGTTGTTCACGAAGGCCGAGAGCAACGCGACGACAGGGAGAATCGAAATCAAGAGGCCAGCATGAGTCTTTCCTGCCATTGCATGGAGCCTTTGACCCATGACGGTAATGAACCCTGTTCGCTCGAGTGCCTTGCTGAGAACAAACATCCCGGCTACAGTGATCACAGCGTCATTGCTGAAGACGGCAAACGCCTCTACTGGCTCAAGAACGCGGGTCACCAACAGTAGGGCGAATGCTGACATGGCAACCATGTCGGCGGAGATACGCTCCCAGACCATGCCGCCGAAGGTCAGCAGCACGAGCAGGAATACCCATGTCATCTCCAATGTCACGATAAGGACGCTGCCAGAGCGGTTGTTGAGAGGGCGAGGAAAATCCAGAGAGGAGGTGATCGATCAGGGGCTGTCACTGTCTGTATGTCAGCCCATGATCTGCGATCTGATGGATCGGAGCCATGGCCAGAGCCACTTGTAAATTGCAAAGACTCCGAACGCAAAAATGATAATTTCGCCGAGAAATTTCCCCCATTGCATCAATGCCTTCTTGTTGTGTTCGGACATTGAATCGGACTCGATCTCATCCCACCCCTGTTCAGAGGCGCCGGCGATCTGAGCTTCGCGGCTGGCTTCTTTCTCTTCGCGGATAATCTGTTCGACCCGTAGTTGGATGTAGACTGCCTTCGTCTTGTTCTCATCTCCCATGGCCTTGGCAATTGCCTTGGTCCATAGGGCATCGTTGATCCGGTTTTCGCGGATCTCTTGCGCGACAATATCGTAGTATTTTTCGTCGTCCATGGGCGTGGGGCTTTTGGAGAGCTTACTCAGATCAAAGTTTCCAGAAAAGGGGGGACTTCACGTGGATCATGGTAGGAAATCTCGTAGCAAGGAAGGTCTTGGACCCAGTCTGTCAGTGCTTGCATTATCCATGCCGGAGCATTTTGCACTTCCGGCAAGAGTCTGCTCATCGCTGCGATCCCTTGTATCTGATTTACTGTCGGAGTTTTCTCTTCAGGAGAATAGGAAGGGAAAATGATGGCATTCAGACTGGCGTTTCGAATGTGACTTTCGGTGCGCAATTCATTGGGGTTGAACAATCGGACCTGTTTCTTATGAAACCCTGAATACAACTCGACGGTTGAGGTCTTTTTGGCGGTCTCCGGAAACTGTTCCCATGAGCGTTCCTTGATATTGAAATTCCTGGGGAACCCAAGAATGGTCCGCGGTGCCGATTCCTCAATCAGAGCGTATTCATCACTCAGCCATGACCATCCATTCAGTATCGATGCCAAGGTGATAGAGGTTTTTCCTGCTCCAGATTGTCCGCAGATGAGAAAACATTTCTCAGAGGGGCTGGTAATACAACCTGCATGAATCTGAGCCAGATTACCGAGTTTCTCCCTGAAAAGTTGGTTGACCAGATTCTCGCTCTGGAGGAAAAGATCGGATTCAGGCATGGGGGACTCCCATGGAGAGCCCTTCAGGTGAATCAGATAATTTGAGCCTCCTGCAGGAATCCACTCGAGATCTGGATCGTTGGAAATCTCGGAGTCTGGCTCTTGAGCTGCACTGTGGAGCTTTTTTGCCAAGGGAAGAAGTTCAGATGCATGAACCTTGAGTTCGACATTTTGCCCCTGAACTTCGAAGCGGACCGATTCCATCAGTCAGTAGGAAGTAAGAGGACTTTCTGTTCAAAGAGGCTGTTGATCACTTCGTCAAAGGTTTCTCGATCGAGTTCCATTTCGTCTCCTGAGAGCGTGAAAATGGAAGCGATATCAGTCTCTCCGTCGCAAAAGGAGAGAATCAGTTCGGCAGGTGGATTAAGCGAGATGATCTGGCCTGACGCCTGTTTGAACAGGATGCACCCATCTGGCATGGGTTCATAATCGAATTCTTCATTGAGAATGGGCTTTGAAACATCGGATACGGCCATTCGTGAAAGTGAAAGGGATTGAGGCGAAGGGGAGAAGAAAAAAAGAATTTTGTGCACCCACGGAACGTCTTTGTGAGCTACCTGAGGTATCTCAGAAATCAGCGAGCCACAATAAAGGACCATCAAGAAAGCATTGCGACCCTATGAAACCAATTCGTAATATGCAGCGTCTCTGTTTCATGATAGAGTAGTTTGGTAGTCGGGGCAGATCATAGACATGCAGGCAGAATTAACAGTTTGGTTCGGTGAGAATCAGCTCCAGCAGATGGAATTGCCGGAAGGTGAGTATCTGATTGGTAGAGATGCCGAGAGCCATATTCTGATCGATCTGGATGGAGTGTCCCGTCAGCATGCAAAGATCACGATTTCATCTGATGGACTTTTGGTTGAGGACTTGGGAAGCAGCTGCGGGACAGTGATTGGGACGGAGAGGGTTGAAGCGGCCGTGAAGGCAACGATGCCGCAAACATTGAGAATTGGGACAGCTGTGGTTGAGATTCGCGATCGAGCAACGCAGTCGATGTCAGACACCGTCGCTGGAACACGCGCACCCAAGACTCCTGAGTCCGTCCCGGTATCTCCTGTTTCAGCGCTGAAGAGTGGAGGTTATCGAATCGGAGGTGAATTCGGGCGAGGCTCCATGGGGGCTATTCACGTGGCTGAGGACAGCAGGCTTGGTCGCTCGGTTGCCATGAAGGTGATTCTGAGCAATGAGGCCCCTCCACGCGAAATGATTCTGAGGTTCATCCGCGAGGCACAGGTCATGGCTCAGTTGGATCATCCAAATATTGTTCCAATATATGAACTCGGCGTGAATTCCCAGGATCAGGTCTTTTACGCCATGAAGTTTGTGAAAGGGGTTACGCTCCACGAGCTACTTTCCAAAATCAGTGGAGGCGATGAGGAAATGGCTCGCAAGTATCATCTCGGACATTTGCTCACCATCTTTCAGAAGGTTTGTGACGGAGTGGCGTATGCTCACTCCAAAGGGATCATTCATCGTGATCTGAAACCTGAGAACATCATGATTGGTGAGTTCGGTCAGGTGATGGTGATGGACTGGGGCCTTGCGATGATTCGCGACGAAGTAGCAGACGAACCTGAGCGTGGTAGGCCGCCAGCCGCGGTGGAGGCCGTCGAACTCTCTGCGACGATTTTGGGCGACATCATGGGGACGCCCCAATTCATGGCTCCGGAACAAGCAGAGGGACGCAATCGAGAGCTGGACGAGCGTACGGACATCTTTGCGTTGGGTGGGATCCTCTATAATATTCTGACCCTTCAAGCACCCTTTGTAGCAAATACCTTCAGTGAACTCTTGGAGCAGAAGAAACAGGGGTTCATTCCTCCGCCGATCTTTTTCAACAAGTCGAGACCGGACAACTATTATGGAGAATCAGGTCTGCTTACAACAGTTCGCCGGAAGAAGACGAAGGGCAAGAAAGGTAAAGGGAAGAAGCTGAGACGGACGTTGAACCCCATCAATCTTCCTCATTGTCCGGGCCATCAGATACCTGAGTCGCTTTCGCAATTGGCGATGACTGCGTTGGCCACGGATCCTGATGATCGTTATCAAAAGATCAAGGACCTGCAGAAGGACCTGTCGCATTATCAGAATGGTCTGATCACGCTGCTTGCCCAGCATAAGTTGGCGGCAGTTGCCATAGGCGTATCTGTGGTTTTTCTGATCTCACTGGTTTTGAATATTCGTCATAGTGGAAAGGTGGCAAGTGATAAACTGACGAACCTCCAAGACTTGACGCCGACCCTGTATGAGAACGCCAGAAACCTCCTGCTTGAAGGGGAGTTAATTCAAGCAAGGGAAATGATGGAGCATACCGTGTCCATTGACTCCGAACTTTCGATGCATCATCTGCTGCTTGGAAGGATCTATATGGAGATGGAGCGCTACAGAGATGCTGAAAAGTGCCTCGAGCAAGTATTGGAATTAACTCCGGGTCATTTCGAAGCCATGGAATTGATTCAAGAATGCAGAGCCCCCAGCGATCCTGAGCAGCCGGACGATTAGTCTTCCTTCTTCCTCTTTCCAAATCGCCGTTGTGGGGCAGGGAGACTCAGGTCAACGGAAGCGAAATACGCCTCATCTCCCAACGTTTCGGTTACGGCCTTTTCGAAATCTGCTGAAGGCCGGACATGAAAGAGATCATGAACCTCGACGTAGACTTTTGCGTTGTTCTTATGTAGGCAGAGATAGAGAGGGGTTTTCCCAGTGTGCTCGCTTACAACATTAAAAGTCTCCTGAAGCTGTCTTTCCTCCAGCTGATCTTCCCTTAGGTGGAGCTGGATCTGTTTCGTGTATTTTGCTGGTGCTTCGGACAAGCGATGAATTTCAACTGGGAAGATCTTTGGTGGTTCTTCCTGATTGTTTACCTCACCAATGATCATCAATGCTTCACCTGTGTTGAGGTAGTGGTGGTATTTGTCGTAGTTCTCATTGATGAGTAGAACCTGAAAGTTGCCTTCCTCATCCTCGAGTGTTCCCATGGCGTAGTTTTTACCACTTTTCTTGGAGACGCCCTTCATCACACTAGCAACCAGTCCTCCCACTCGAACCATCGTCTTTGGTTCCTTCTCCTTTAGTGTCTCTACCGAGCAGGTGATATAGCGTTCCGCCACTGCTTTCCATGGAGTGTAGGGATGGCCCGTCATGTAGAAGCCCATCAATTCCTTCTCAGCAGTTAGCATTTCGAGAACAGGCATTTCCGGAACTCGTTTCAAAGGTGCTGCTCCGACTCCACCATTGTCATCGGCTTCCTCCATCATTCCAAATAAGGAAGCCTGGCCGCGTGCCTTGTCCTTGGCCACAGCAGAGGCATGAGAAAGAGCATCGTCCAAGGATGCGAGGAGAGTGGCTCGTGTTTCCTTGAAACAATCCATGGCCCCAGCACGTACAAGACTTTCCAGCGTTTTCCGATTAAGTGCCTTCTGGTCCACACGTTCACAAAAGTCGGAGAGGGTTGGGAAATGTCCACCTTCATCACGGGCTTCCAAGACCTTTTCAACCACGCCCTCACCGACACCTTTGATGGCCGCCATTCCGAATCGAATCACAGTGCCTCCCTGTGCTGGGGCGAACACGATTTCGGACTCATTCACGTCTGGTGGCAGAACCTTGATCTTATAGTTCGCTGCCTCTTCGATCAGAATGGACAACTTGGTGGTGTCGCCCATGTCATTCGTCAACATGGCCGCGAAGAATTCAACGGGGTAATTTGCTTTGAGGTAAGCGGTCTGGTAGGCGACTACAGCGTAGGCCGCAGCATGTGATTTGTTGAAACCGTAACCAGCAAACTTCTCCAGTAAATCAAAGATCTTGTTGGCCTTAACTGCGTCAATGTCGTTGGCCTCCTTACATCCTTCCACAAACAAGGCACGTTGCTCTACCATCACCTCGATCTTCTTTTTACCCATGGCGCGACGAAGAAGGTCCGCCTTGCCCAATGAGTAGCCAGCCAGAAGACGCGTCGCGAGCATCACCTGTTCCTGGTAGATCAAAATTCCGTAGGTCTCTTTCGAAATTTGTTCCAGCAAAGGATGCTCGTACTCGATCTTCTGCCTTCCGTGACGTCGCTCAATGAAGTCGGGGATCAGATCCATCGGGCCCGGACGATAGAGTGAGATCAATGCCGTGATATGCTCGATCGATTCGATCTGGAACTTTCTACAAAGGTCGCGCATGCCTCCAGATTCCAGCTGAAACACGCCGACGGTGTCGCCTCGGTTGAGAAGTCCGTATGCGCTCTCGTCAGTTAAAGGAATACGCTCGATCTCTACTTCGACCCCTTTGTTCTTCTGGATCATCTCGCAGGCATTTCGAATGACCGTCAGCGTCTTGAGCCCAAGGAAATCCATCTTGAGCAATCCAAGATCGCCTACTGGGTTCATCGGATACTGAGTGATCAACGTGCCGCTGTCGTCACGTTTGACAGGCATCAGATTGACGATGGGTTGATCCCAGATCACGACAGCCGCAGCATGAATGGATGTATTGCGGGTGAGATCCTCCAAGGTGAAGGATGTGTTGATGATCGCACTGGCCTGTTCGTCGTTTTCGTAGGCCCACTTAAAATCAGGCGATTGATCAAGCGCCTTCTTCAGGCTCATCTTCAGTTCGGCTGGAATCATCTTTGACAACTTGTCTGTCTCGGATGGAGGAACACCCATGGCACGGCCTACATCACGTACCACGCTCTTTGCTCCCATGGTTCCAAAGGTGATGATCTGTGCCACACAATCATCGCCGTAGACTTTTCTCACATACTCAATGACCTCATGACGGCGATCATCAGCAAAGTCGATATCGATATCAGGTGGATTGACACGTTCTGGATTCAAAAAGCGTTCGAAGAGGAGTCCGTATCTGAGTGGGTCCACGTTCGAGATCTCCATCAGATAGGCCACGATCGAGCCTGCAGCAGAACCACGAGCAACACAGGAAATTCCGATATCGCGCCCATGGCGGACGAAGTCACCCACGATGAGAAAGTAACTTACGAACCCCATTTTCTCGATGACTCCCAACTCAGTCTGAAGCCGGTCGATTACCTCCTGAATCGCTTCCGCGACCTGTGGGTGATGGATGTCAGTGATGGGGCCTTCAGGATACTCGGAATCGTCGAAATCCGGCATCATAAACATGGGAAGAAGCCGTGCATCCTGAATCGAATGGACCTTGAAATCTTTACCCTCAGCAGTGACGTGAAGCGTGTAACGAATGTGAAGTGTGCCTGCCAATAGCTCGCGCAAAGCTCCCTCGCGAGTCTGTCCTTCAGGCACTGTGGCGAGCGGGTAATTGTCCACGCCAAAGACGAGATCCAGATGACACTTCTCCGCGACTTCCACGGTATTGAGAACTGCTTCTGGTTGGTCTGGGAAACGGGCCTTCATCTCCTCAGCCGAGCGCAGATAAAACTGCTCTTCAGCGTAGATCATTCGCTTCGGATCATTGATCGTGGTCTGTGTTCCGTTGGCTACCAGACAATCGTGAGCAAAGCTGTCTTCCTTGTTGATGTAGTGAACATCGTTGGTGGCGATCAGCTTGAGATCGAACTCCTTGGCCCAAGGGACCAACAGCTTGTTCACGGCTGCCTGCTCAGGGATGCCATGGTTTTGAAGTTCCAGATAGAAGTTGTCCTTACCAAATACCTGCTTGAACCAATCAAGAGAATCGCGCGCCGCATCAAGATCATCCTTCATGATCTTCTGAGGTATCTCCGAGGCCAGACAACCAGACATGCAGATGAGCCCCTCACTATGTTGCTCCAGAAGCTTCTTATCGATACGTGGCTTGTAATAGAATCCTTCCAAGAAACCTGCAGAGCAGAGTTTGACGAGATTCTTGTAGCCGGTTTCGTTCTGAGCCAGAAGACCGAGATGATTGTAAGCGTCCTTTCCTCTACGAGAGGTGCTGCTTTTTTCGAAGCGGCTCTTTGGCGCTACATAGACTTCACAGCCGATAATGGGTTTGATCCCCTTTTTCTTGGCCATCTGATAGAAATCAATAGCGCCGTACATAACCCCATGGTCTGTCATGGCCAGGGCGGGGAACTTCATTTCCACCGCCTTGTCTATCAGCTTGTCGAGGCGGCAGGCTCCATCAAGGAGACTGTATTCTGTATGTAGGTGAAGGTGTACGAAGTCCGCGTTCGACATCCGCGTATTGAAGGGACTTCAAGGGGCTGAATCAATGTTGCAGAACCCTTTGTGGATAACTTGTTTGGGTGATGAAAGCTGGTCATCGAATGTGGGTAGAGGTTCAATACCCGCAGATGAAACTTTCTTTGGATCTTACCGTGGAATCATCACAGGAATGGGTGGATGCAGTTCGTGCTGATTTCCCATCCTTTCTTCAGGATCATGCCGACTGCGAACGCAAGGCCTCAGCCATGGCCATGAGCTTTGTGGCCAAGTATCCCAATCGAACAGAGATCATTCCTGAACTGATTGAAACGGCCTTGGAAGAGATGGAGCATTTCAGAGATGTGTATGAACACATGGAGAAACGAGGAGTCCATCTGCCGAAAGGAATGCAACGAGATCCTTATATCGACGCACTGATGAAGCTTTGTCACTCCGATTCAGAACGACGTTTTCTAGATCGTCTCCTCCTTGCTTCGATTATCGAATGTCGCGGCGCGGAGCGCTTTCGATTGGTGGAGAAAGCGATTGATGATGATCTTGAGCTGAAGGAGTTCTATCACCGCCTATGGGTGAGTGAAGCAAAGCATGGAAACGTCTTCGTCAAAATGGCACTCGAATACTTCCCAGAAGATGCGGTCTACAAGCGATTGAACGAACTGAACGAAGGTGAAGGGGAGGTGATTCAGAAGCTGGAGCTGAGAGCAGCGCTGCATTAGTGTACAAAAAAAGCGATGCCCGTTTTAGGCACCGCTTTTTGAAATGGTTGTGTTTGGGACGATTAAGGCTAGTTAAGATTGATATAAATACCGGAAGGAGCCCGCTTTGGATCGTTGTCAGACATGTTCCTCATATCGTCATCAGCGCTGGTTTGGTCCTTATCGGTCTGATTGTTTTCCAATGCGACCAGAAGGTCACTTGCCTTTTTAGCTGCTTCTTGAGGACTACCAGCAACTACGAATGCGATTCCAACGAGTTCGGCAGCACCATTGGCATCAGTCAATACCTGTTGCAACTCACCTGGACTCATTGGTTGAACTTGAGGAGTCTGTCCACCTGCATTGAGTTTGCTACCTGCAGCTATTGTGAAAGTTTTTACTGGTCCGCCGCCTGTTAATGGAATGGTCACAAAGACCAATTCGCCGGTGGCTACTCTTACAATGCCTACTGCGGAGATCTCAAAAGACGTTCCGCGAATTCCGGCAACACCTTTGGCTGTCTTGACTTCGTATTTTGAAGCACTCGCAAGCTTTTTGACATTGCCGAGTATCGATCCCTTCCGGAGATCGATTTTCGTGTCGGTAACTTTCTGGCCACCTCGACTGGAGGACCGTAGTGCCTCAAATTTTAACTCTGATGCTGGCCTAACTGAAAGTGCTTCACCGTTTGCATCGAGATCGATGGTGATGGTTCCTTTAGTATCGGTGCGAATGGTGTGACCTTCGCGAATGATCGTACCTTTTTTGATTGGCGTGCTCTTCCCTCCTTCGTCGACAACCACAGCTCCACCGGATACAGAAACAACAGTTCCTTTGGCTGTAGTGGAGGGTTTGGCTGCAGCGAAGCTGCTTGATGTTGCCATCATTGTGATGGCGAGCATTAGAATCGAGAGGATCCCAGGTGTGGTTTTAAGGACTCGTTTCATGGATGTTGTATTTCTAGCTTACGCTGTGTGCAAGATGTAGATACTGAATGATCAACGAGCTGTCAATGGCGGGCTCTCTTTTCTTCCAAGGTCTCTTTGACGAAATCATACCAATCTCGAGCAAAGGGATTACCGTAGAATTCCAGTCCAATTGAAGTGCGTAAGTGGTTGAAAGCCAACGTGTAATTGCCTGTTTGAATGTAGTGCCACCCCACGTAAGATTCGATCTGATAGTTGTGTTTTCCGAGTTCTAACGCTCTTTGGAAGTGAAACTCTGATTCTTTGTGGCGCCCTTGCCAATCTAGACACATTCCCAGTTTGGCATGATATCGGGGTTCGTAGGGATTGGATTGGATGGCTTTGGCGAGGTGGGTTGAGGCCACAATCATCAAGCTGTCATCATGTGTGAGATTGGCGAACTCAAATCTGCGGTAGGTTTCGCCCAATCGATACAAGGCATCAGCGCTTTGCGGCTCAAAAGTAAGGGCTCGCTCGAGATGCTTGACTGCCGCAGCTGTTGATTCGGAAGAGTGGAACTCTCCCATAGTCCTTGCGTAGTTCCATCGTGGCCATGCATGAAGGGCCATGGCAAATGCCATCACGAGAGCCAAGCTGCCCCCAATGAAACGGGCAGGGTGTGAGACAACCTTCTTTCTTGATGATGACCAGAGAGGTGCGAAAAGAAGGATTAAGAGAAAAACGTTCGCTGGAATCATAAGATTGAATTCTGTGAACGCATGGGTGAGGTAAGCAGCCAAAGCAGCTGCAGCGGATAGGGTTAAGGCGACCCGATCGCTTTTGTCTGCGGCTCCGGGATGTTTCCTCAAGAGTTCGGTGAATCGGGTTCGTATTCTCCGAATGAGGAATCCACATCCAACTGCTGCTATCAGGAATCCAATGGTTCCATAGTCTGTGAGAATCTGCAGATAGTCGTTGTGAGTGAACTCAGGGTTGGTCTGAATTTTTGTTTCCCGATACTGGTTGTAGTGGACGTCGAAATGTCCTGGACCTACACCTGTCACCGGACTCTTTAGATACATCTGGTTGGCCGCATACCAGACGTAGACTCTAGGGTCCACTTCCTTGCTGTCGCTGGCGAGACTGCGCCATCTGGCACTTAGACTGTGCGAATTGGAGAGGAGTAGAACCAACGCAATTCCTGCAAGCCCGGTCAGAACATAGATCGCGCGCTTGTATCGATGATGTTGGAGAGTGAAGAGCAGGATAGGGATGATACCTGCGGCCAGAGCCAGTATTCCACCTCGGGATCGGGTCAGTAAGACAACGGCGATTCCGGCACAGGCGAGATAGAAGAAGATAGCCTTTGTCAGCGGGGACATCCGGGAGCATGCCGCGAAAGAGATGAGAGTCAGGCTCGACACTGAAGTAAAGAAGGCAAAATGATTCGGATTCGTAAAAGAACCCATGGCTCTCAGGGCATATCTGGGTGAGCGCTCCAACCAGAGGATGCTTGCCTCGTGCTTCAAACCCTGAGGAACACCAAGCATGATTTCTATCGCAAGGATGACGGCCAAGGCATAGATGATGAAACGAAAGTCTTTTCGTTTCAGGTCCAGATTGGAAGCGATCAGGAAGACAGCGAAGTAGGAGACGAATCGATAGAGTTCAAAGGAGGCGACCAATTCGACCGGAGCCTTTGAGTAGCCGAAGATGACTAGGGCCAGAAAGGCCAGGAAACACCAATGAGCAGGCCCGAAGTTGAGAGATTGGTCCTTGTTTGTAAATATTCTGATTGCCCACAAAACAAGAGGGACGATCAGAGCGAGCTGAATCAGCGACAAGAAGTCCTGATGCCGTGCACCAAACAAAAAGACCGCGCTCAGGACGATGAACAAGGTGGACAAGAATGTCACCTTGCGTAGTAGGGCGTCCATGGCGCGGTCTTTCTGAAGGTGAAGTTTTAAACTTCCCGGGGGTCTGTAATGTGCCCGGTCAAGGCGCTTGCTGCCACGGTGGCAGGTGAGGCGAGGAAGACCTGGGACTCTTTGTGACCCATGCGTCCGGGGAAATTACGGTTTGTGGCGCTGATGCATTTCTGCGGCTCGTTCATGCGTCCGAATGTGTCGACTGGCCCGCCGAGACATGCTGAGCACCCTGCGTTCTCTGTCATTTTGACGCCGGCGCTGACGAGGATGTCCCAAACGCTGGTGCCTTCCCATTTTGATGACTGGAGATCGGTTACGATCTCTGGTGATGCAGGAACGCCGAAGGTGTCGATCTTGACGTTTTTCCCCTGAAGGACACGAGCAAACTCGAGGAAGTCACTTGTCTTACCACCTGTGCATGAACCGATATAGGCGCGGTCCAGTTTCACATCTACCAGCTCTTTGGCTTTCTTGCGATTACCTGGATCAGGATGGCATGCGACGGTTGGCTCCAAGGTGTCGAGATTGATGACTGAATCGTAGATAAAGTTCTGATCCTTGTCTGCGACCACTGGTTCATACTCTTTGACCGTGTTGTTCAGGTTGGTGCGGTGATCGACGAATGCCTTGGTCTGATCATCGAACTCAAAGATGCCGTTCTTACCGCCGGCCTCGATGGCCATGTTGGTGATAGTCATACGATCATCCATGGTGAGACTGGCAACGCCAGGTCCATCGAATTGCATGGCGCGGTAGGTGGCTCCATCGAATCCGATCTCACCGATGATGTGGAGAATGATGTCTTTGGCCATGACTCCAGGCTGCAAGGAGCCTTCGAAACGGAAGCGCATGGTTTCAGGGACCTTGATCAGGAGCTTGCCTGTTCCCATGACGAACCCAGCATCGGTGTTGCCGATCCCTGTGGCAAATTGGTTGAAGGCACCAGCCATGCAAGTGTGGCTGTCGGTTCCGAAAAGGATTTCGCCCGGACGGGTGTGACCCTTTTGTGGAAGCGCAGCATGGCATACACCGGCGTAGTTGGAGCCGTATTGGCGTTTGAGGAGTCCTTGTGACTCGTCGAATTGCCACTTCCCGTTCGCGTCGTCGATGACGTCGTAGAAGTATGGCAGGTCCTGTTCGCGAGCAAAGTCGCGAAGGATGTCCACGTTGCGGTTTGATAGGGAATCGCTGGTGAAGATGTAGTGATCCGGGATGATGACCACGCGTTTGCGGTCCCAGACTTTGGCATCTTCGCCGAATTCACGTTTGAAGACACCGATGGTGCCCGGGCCGCAGACATCATGGGTCATGAGTGTGTCCACATTGACCCACACATTGTCTCCTGCCTGCACCTGGGCCTTACCGGCTGCCCTTGCCAACACTTTTTCCGTTAACGTCATAAAGGGCGCGAAGGGTAGCCAATGCCAGTGGGTTGGGCAACCTGTGATTTAAGGAAGGATTCTAGACTGCGAGACTGATCACGCAGCAAGGTGAAAGAATGAGATCACATCGTTAGAGTGGGGCGGTAAACTGGACAGTTGTTCTCATAATCTCGTGGACAGTTGGTGCAGGCCGCGATTATACCTTTCACACTATGGCAGAGAATCTTGGGAACTTTAAGAACGCCATCTGCATGCGTAATGGATGGATACCAAGCGCCTACATGGACAAGGTCCTGTGGCGTTGCATGCATCAAAGGGCTGTCTTTCTCGCCCGGGTGATCAATGTCTTCTACCCGGGTTACTTCAAAAAGGACCGCGAATTGATCATGGAATTGGCGGAAGCGACGAGTCTTACCGACTTCTCAGTTGCTCTGAAGGAGTTCGCAGAGGTGAACAAGAATAGAAGGGGGCTTCTCAGGGAAGCGTTCAAGCTGCGGATATCCGGACAGCGTGCTTTGAAGCTTGGGGCCGAATACTTTGGCTAAGCCTAGGTGGGCTCACTTGGCCTTTTTGGCTCGGCGAATGGTTCCCAATCGCTGCCCGCAGACCGCATTCCATGCATTCATGAGGTCATCGGAATTTTCCAAGGTTTCCTCCAGGATGGAATGATCAATGGCTACCGCAACCGTCTCCTCCATTACGACCGCCTTGTTGCCATCTGGCGTACCGATCTCTGACACAATGCCGACTACGGATTCATCGCCGAAGTTTCCGGATGCTTGAACCGTGAGATTCAAATCTTCTTCGGGGGTGATCTGTACCGTGCCGTTGAAAATGATGTAGGTGGTCTTCTCGATGTTGAGCTCAGTCCCTTTTTCGAACCGTGAGCAAACAGCAGGGAACTTGTTGATGTCTCCTTTGACCGCCGTTTTGAGATCAGGGAAAATTCGGTCTGAAGTCAGGACATTCTCAACAATACGCTGGCGGATGATACCGTAGATGACGTTTGCCACGTCCTGGGTTTCATCGAGGAATTGTTTGAAGCGCTGGTTGGGAAGCTCAAGCATCAGGCCGTCTTCCAGCGCTTTGACGCGAGCGGTTCGGTTGATGTTTGGAATCCATAGGGTGAATTCACCGGTCATCTGGCCTTTTGGAATGGGGATGGGTTCGTGGTGACCCGGAATCTCCACAACCAATGAGCCTGAAACTGGGAAGAAACAACTGTTCGCAGGATCTCCCACCTCAAACAATGCTTCGCCAGCTTTGAAGAGTCTCGGCTCTGAGGCTTCAATCACATTGAAAAGCAGATCTGGAGGCATCTGGCTGAACAAGATGTGATGTTGCGCTGGGTAGTCCTTGCTGGGCTTGATGTCGGAGCGCCCAATCATGTGGCAAAGCTCATGAACGGGTTCGTTCGCATTCAGTTCCAAAAGAAACTTCGCGCAAGCCAGCGCAGCTATAGGGTCTGCGGACCTCATGGCATCATGGATGAGGTAGGTGTAGTTCTGAATGGTCTTCTGCCAGAGCCCGCCTACAGCCTGCCAACGGCGGTTCTCAGCCTCCACCTCCGTCAGGCAGAGATCGTGGCGATTGACGTTCATGACCTCTACTCCCACCCCATGCTTGACGGTGCGCCAGTGAAGTGTGCCGATCTCAAAATCGTTATCCCGCACTCCGGCAATGTAATTGTCGTAGTATTGCTTGGAGACGAGCAGCTGGTTGGCTGCTGAAACTGCCAGAATACGTGCAGCAGTGTTGATTCCTACGCCCCAGATGTTGGTTTTCCAGCCCAAGTCATCGTCTTCAGTTACGAGTCCGGAATGGAGTCCAAGTCTGAGTTGAAACGGAGTGCCAGAACGTGGGCGCCAATCAGGCATCTTGATTTTACCGCAAAGAGTAAAGGCTACATCGACCGCTTTCTTGCAGGCAGCAGCTCCATTGAAAGTCAAATACCCACCATCACCTGCCGGGCTCCAGCGGTAGGATTCGGTCTTGATGCTGTGGTTGGCCAGTGATTCGTTTATCCAACGGTATAGGTGCTGAATGGCATCGATCTGATCTTCATCCCTCATCGTGGAGAATCCCACGATGTCCAATCCGAGTACGGAGCATGCACCATCGAATTTGGCGCCTTGGGAGGGAGCGTTTTGAGAATCAGATTGCATCAATTTCGTTACGTATCAGTTATTTATGAAAATCTCGGAGCGGTGTTCAGACGTTTGAAACGATCTGCGCATACGCTGATTTTGGGATGGTTTCCAGATTAGATTGAAACTCCCAAAACGGGGCATGAGTGTGGGGGGAGACAGGCTTGTCTGTCGATAGCTAGTTTGGGGGGCATACTCCAAGTTTAGTTATTTGCATAACCCCTTGAGAATCAGAAGGTTCACGGAGGGGGGAGTGAGGGAGATCTGTTCATCCGTCTGCTGGGGCGGGGCATGGATTCCAATACCGGAGAAGGGATGTGCTGTTTGATGACTCCAATCACTTTAATGACATGATCGGGGGATAGAACATGTCTTGGGTAGTTTTCCCAGATCTCCAACGCCAATCTCGGTTCTTCCTTATCCAAATGGTTCTTCATCGAGTTGAAGAAGAGTTCAAAATAGAGCTCTTGTTCCTCTCTCAGAATTTTTTCGTGACGCTTGGTTTCGGCCTGAATCTGTTTGTAGAGATCGTTTGGCATGTTTTGGACCAATAGATCGTGATGACTGGTGTAATTCTGGATGATTTCCTCGGGGTTTTCGCTGGCCCACTTCTTGGCAGCGTTGAAGCGCGTCTCAATATCACCGTCGACAAAGAGTCCATGCTGGGGGTGGGGAGGGGTAGGGAAATAGAACCAACCAGGAAGACTTTGAAGTGCAGTCTGAACCTCCATAGGACGGACACTAAAAGCGCCGCCAGCATGAGGATGCTGCGGCTGATTTCCTCGAGCCCGTCCTCCACCGTTTAGATTTTCTGGATTGGTGTTCGCTTCTATGCCTGTGTTGGAGTTCTCCAAAGGGGCATTATCTTGCTGGTCGGCGAGAGACCCGCGATCGTCTTGATTGTCTCGGCCGGACATTAGTGGGGGGATGATTACGGCTGCGACCACGGCGAAAAGGGCCAGGACGATGCCTGCGACCATCATGATGGTTCCACTTTTGCGGATCTCGGCAGATTGCGGGTCGACGCTGGTGCTCGGCTCTTCCTTGAAAAGTGTCTCAGGCGGGAGCTTGGAATGATCATTCTCAACAAACGTCTGTGATTCACCAGCGGCGTCTTGATCCTGCAGAAACTCCATTGTTGCCGCGATGGTCGCATCCTCATCATCCCAGTTGATGGGGAGACCTTGAGCAAGGCAGGTGAGGTGTTGGATGAGAAGGCCGTAATCTTGATATCGCCCGGCTGGATCCTTTCGCGTCATGCACTCGATGACCTGTTCGATCTGATCGTTTGAATCCAATTCCAAGCCGAGGTCCTCGCAGGTTGGCAGTTTCTTGTTGGCGTGCGCCAACACAACTGAAAAAGCAGAAGTCCCCTCGTAGGGACGTTTCCCTGTGATCAAATAAAGGAGCGTGATCCCGAGACTGTATATGTCTGCCCGATGATCGACGTTTCGTGCATCGTCTGCCTGCTCCGGAGCAATGAAGTGAGGAGATCCGATACCCACTCCGGTCTGGGTGAGTTCCACATCATCATCCACATTTTTGGCCAGTCCCAAATCGGAAACTTTTACGCGGCCCTTGCTGGTCAGAAGGATATTGGCCGGCTTGATATCCCGGTGAATGATGCGGAAGGAAAGCGCTTCGCGAAGGGATTCTGCAACGTCTTTGACAATGCGAATGGCCTCGTTTCGCGGAAAGCGCTTATCTTTCAGAGTAGGCGTGATCTTCGACAGGTCTTGTCCGTCGATGTATTCCATCACAAGAAAGTAGACGTCGCCTTCTTTCCCGAAATGATAGACCTGAACAAGGCCGGGATGGTTTATAGAGGCTGCAGCTTTGGCTTCGCGTTCGAATCTTTGAATGAATGACTCATTGTTGGCCAGTTTGCTGTCCAAGACCTTGAGCGCCACGCGCCTGTCCAGACTTGTCTGAATGGCTTCATAGACTTCCCCCATGCCACCTTTGGCGATTGAGCGAACGATCTTAAAATCACCCAGAGTCAGTCCAGCCCTGCCTGGTTCTTCAACCTTGATTGAATGTGCGCACTGCGGGCAGGGGACTTCGGTGCCTTCCTCCGCATTCTGGAGGTCCATCGATGTTTTGCATTCAGGATTATGGCACTGGAGCAGCATCAGCTGACTTCTACTTTCTGATATTTGAATTCGATCCCTTCGCGAGCTGCAAAGATCTTGGTTCTCGATTGATGCCTGAGCGCGCGTTGCCGGCACGAAGAGACCAAGGCGTCGATTGCTGCATCGGTGCTCTCTGGATCATGATGGAAGAGAGCTACATTCTTGGCTCCACACTGGATTCCGAGATCTGTTGCGGTAAAGGCTGGCATATGTCCCCAGCCCTTCTTGCTCAGGTATTCAGCGTCGTCATATTGAGCGTCTACGATAAGCAGATCTGCTCCGCTGAAGGCGTCCTTTAGGTTCTGAGGGATTGTCCGTAGTGGCCCCATATTGTTGGGATCAGGAAAGAGATCTGAGTCAGCAGGGACAATCTCCTGATCGGATGCATAGACGATCTTCGTTCCGTCTTTCTCGAAAATGAATGCGTGGCAACCTCCTGGGTGGACCAATGGAACTGACTTGATGCTGACGCCAGCAATGATGCCTTCACCGTCGTTCAAATGGGCAGGCTTCACACGCGTGCCGATCTCAGTGAAGTCTACAGGGAAGAATTTGGAATCCATCTGCCCAGAGAGGAGGCGGTAGTTCTGATCGTCGCCTTCTGTCAGTCCATAGACAAACATGTTGGTTTCCTCCCGATAGGCTGGATGGAAGAATGGAAACCCTTGAATGTGATCCCAGTGAGTGTGGGAGAGAAAGAGGTGGATTTCAGATGGGACGGCCTTTCTGTGGAGGATGTCTTTACCTAATTCACGGATTCCGGACCCCGCATCACAGATAAAAAGGGCGTCATCGGTGCGGATCTCAACGCATGGGGTGTTGCCTCCATAGATGCGAGTCCAGCTTCCCGGAGTTGGAATCGAGCCTCTTGTTCCCCAAAATCTTACGTAGAGCGCCATGATCAGCCTTCGTGGTAGATGAACACATCTTCAGCAATTTGAATCAAGTCGCCGTCGCGAAGGATGGCGGAATTGATCTTGATCTCATTGAGATAGATTCCGTTTCTCGACTCGTTGTCGATCAGTTGGAATTCTCCATTGCGTTGTTGGACAATGGCATGCTGCCGAGATGCTTGCGCGGATTTGATCACTACGTCAGCGAACCCTGCGCGACCCAAGATCAACGGATGAACTCCGAGATGGATTGTTTGTGGAGATCCCTCTCCTTGTTGATGTTCCAGATAGTGTTGCCTTTCAGTCCGTGCACGCGCCTTCACAGGGAGACGCATCTCAATGGTATGTGAATCGGCTATCCTTGGATCCTTCATGGGCTTTGATCAGGTTGAAGATCTGCTTGTGTTCGGATTGTGTAACTTCCATACGTAGATGAAAGCTTTTTTACTCACCTTACATTCACTTCCAACAACTTCCTTACAATCGGATTAGCTCCTTACAAATCGTTAACAATAGCTCTCCACAATAGAAAAGCGCCCGCGAAGGGGCGCTTTTCAAATCGGAGAAAATCAATTGGAAGATCAGGCGAACTGGAGTCGTTCGTCTGCATCCAAGAGCTCGTCGAGACTATCCCAACGAGTGTCATTCATACTGTTGAACGTGTGGAGGTAGACCGCGACGATGTCGTGGCGGTATTTCGAAAGGATCTTTTCCACTCCCTTTTTCAAGGTGTCGGCTTCCATCTGCTCAGGAAGCTCTTCGACCATGCCCTCTTTGTGCTCGATCCCCATGGCATCAAGGAAATCACCCAGCATGTCTGTGTGCTGATGGATCAGCCAGCCGCGGATCAAATTACCTGACGCTGCAGCCATGGCTGGTTTCCCGAGTGCATTCAAGATGACCTTGTTTCTCTCAGGGCGTGGTTTGCGCTGAAGAAAGATGACGCGGACTTTTCTGGCCTCTGCAACAGCGGCCAGTGTGGCGCGGTAGAGGTCTTTGTCATTTTCGAAAGTGGATGTGACGATTTCGTCTGCCAGTTCGGCAGACATGAAACCAATGAGTTCGTTAAACGATAACATGCTCTAATGAACGATAAGATTTCGTAACTAAGTACGTTTTTGTTGCTCGGATTTGATCGGGTGGATCAGGCAAGGGTGAGCAGGGTGATGCCACGTCTTTCAGCGAGGGCAGTCATTTCCTCCCGCTCAAGAAGGAGTGTGTGTTCGGCTTCGATAACAACGGTGTTGATCCCGTGGCGCGCGCACGTCTTGATTGTTTGTGGACCGACACATGGAATGTCAAATCGTAGATCATGATTTTTTTTTGCGACCTTGGCTGCGAGAGCGCCTCCAGAACGGCCTGCGAGCTTGCCTCCACGCTTCAGACAAGCGTCCGTTCCCTCAAATCCCTCGACCGCGAGAACCGTCCCTTCCTTGACCACTACCGTCTGCCCGATCTCCAGCTTGGAGACTTCCTTTGCGATTCCGAATCCGTAATCCGCGTCGCTTTGCTGTTGTTGGGATGGCTCGGGGCCAATGCGAAATCCCGCGCCAGGCATCATGGTTTTGAGCCAAGGGACGGCTGTTATGAGCTCGATTCCATCTTTGGCCAGTTCATCAGCGATGGCGCCAAAGATGGTATGTGCGTTCTTTTTCTCCAGATTCATCAGGAGCTGTCGTGCCCGCTTGTCGGGCCTTAGTCTGAACAAATTCTTTGGCGCAATCTGGCCTGCCATCACGCATTGGGAGACGCCTTCGTACTGGAAGATCCTTATCATCTCTTCCAATTGCCCCACATTCAGCCAATGGATCGAGTCTGAAAGTCCTTGCATCTCCTTCTTGGTCTCACCTTTGAATGCAATCGTAACGATGCGGCCAATTCCGGCCGTTTTGGCATTCTTTGCGAGCTCAATCGGGAGCGACTTGCTTCCTGCGATGATGCCCAATGTCTGTGGTTGAGATCCCATGCGTTGCGCGCCCATTGGACGTGTTGGGCCCTCGTGCTGCAAGATGAAAACATTTCATCGTTTCGACTGCTGCTTGATTAGAAAAAAGTCGCCTTTGATTCAGCTGCCGGGCTAGCCTGTCGATACCGCGTTCATGAAGGTACTAATCGTTTCAGATCTACACTATGCGTTGAAGCAGTATGACTGGGTGACTCAGATGTCTGAGAAATTCGATCTCGTCATCATTGCCGGAGACCTTCTTGATTTGTCCTCCATTGTGGATCGAGAGGTGCAGTCTGTGATTGCTCTCAAATACCTTTCCAAGATTCAGGCAGGAGCGCGTCTGGTGGTATCATCAGGGAACCATGATTGTTTGGAAGAACTGAAAGACAGAGAGCAGGCTGCACTCTGGCTTCAGAAGGGGCGGGGTGAAATGACCGCAGTTGATGGTGACTCCGTGATGATAGACGACATGCTGGTGACGGTCTGTCCTTGGTGGGATGGGGAACACGGGCGTGAGTTGGTCAGAAAACAGATTGAGGCAGATGCGGCTAAAGAGAAGAAGAACTGGATCTGGATCTATCACGCACCTCCGCAGGATTCTCCAGTGAGTTGGACAGGAAAGACCCACTTCGGGGATACCTATCTCAATGAATGGATCAAAGAATTTAAGCCGCAGATGGTTTTCTGTGGTCATGTTCATCAATCCCCGTTCAGAAATGGTGGCTCATGGATTCATGAAGAGGAAGGAGCCTTCACTTTCAATGCCGGAAAGCAGCTGGGGCCGATTCCATCATTCCTGGTTTGGGACACTGATGGGAATCAGGTGACATGGGTTTCTCAGGCTGGGACGGAGCGTGTCACTCTGAGCAGTCCCATCGAAAAAGAGGTTCTGGCTTAATTCAGCCTTTGTCGAAGGCGAGGCGGGCCGCTCCATAGGCTCCAGCCAACTCACCAAGCTGCGCAGGAAGGATCTCAGTCACATATCCGGAGGGGCTCCATTCAGTTTCTTCCACACGTTCCTTCAATGGTTTGAACAGTGCATCGCCCGCCCGTGCAATCCCCCCTCCTATGATAACTGCATCCGGGTCCATGATGTTGATGAATGAGGTAACGCCTGCAGCCAATGCCCTAACGGACTTCAGCCATACCTTTGCTGCAAAAGGATCACCAGCCTCATAGGCCTCGATCAATGCGTGGGTGGTGGGAAATTTTCCATCACTGCGCTCCTGAATGGTGCAGTTGCCCATCTGAACCTCCAGGCTGCCGGGGCTTCCACAGATGTCGGGGGCTGCTTCTGGATCGAGTGATGCATGGCCGAAATGGCCGGCTCGTCCGGAACGTCCCAGTAATAGTTTTCCATCGACCATGGCAGCTCCGCCCACACCAGTGCCTAATGTCAGGAGAACAAGATGCTGGCGCCCTTTTCCAGCACCGAGCCATGCTTCGCCCAGCAAGGCAGAGTGAGCATCGTTGATGACGGGGACAGCTCTAGGGTGATTCAAGTATTCCTGCCAGTTGAGTCCTTCAAGTCCTCCAAGCCTTCCGGGCATGTTGATAATGGCGCTATAGTCAGTGGCTGCCAATCCGGGCGCTGAGACTGCAGCATGTGCGGGAGCCGAACCCAGAGTCTGACTGTAGTCCGCGATCAGTTCCCTGATCTTCGTTCCCCAATCCATGTGGACTTCAGGTTCGAAAGGGACATTTCGCTGCTCAAGGAGCGTTCCATCCTCAGTGACAGCGACCGATTTTACACTCGAGCCTCCGAGATCGATGCCGGCGGCGTAGGTCTTGGTGTCTTCAGTCATGATTTGAATTTGTCGAGAGCGCGTCTGTCTTTCTTCGTCGGGCGGGCATTGGTCTCGGCCTCTCTCCAAATGGAGTTTTCCCGCTTCTCCTTAAGCCTTTCATACTCCTCTTTTGGTGTCAGGTCCTCCAGATATTCAGGAACCAGCTTTGCTCCTATCCTGCGATCGATCAGTCCGACGACTTTTACCGTCTTGGTCAAGTTGTGAGTTCGTATCTTGATGACTTCGCCAATCTTGAGGTCTCTACTTGGCTTGGTGTTGGTGCCTTCGATTTTCACTGAGCCTGCCTTGCAAGCTTCAGTGGCCAATGTGCGGGTCTTGTAGATCCGGACAGCCCAAAGCCATTTGTCGATGCGGACCTTTTCGAGTTCATCACTGCCCATGAGGAGAGCATCAAAAGAGGAAGGCCATGCCACAAGTTCAATCTGTCACTTGCCAGCGTGGCGGCTTACGGGTTGAATGCGCCAGGTCATTGCGCGTCCATTGAACAACCATTATGAAAACAATTCTTTGCCTGCTGGCTTTCGTTTTTACCCTCAACGCCTTTTCTCAAGCGGTGGATGAGAAGGCTGTTGTAATGAATGAGCTGGAGACCGAGTTTCAACAAACGTTGGAAAAATGCCTGTTCGTAGGCCGTTGGTGTCTGGTGAAGGATGGGAAACTGACACCACATAAGGATGAGAAATACACAATCACCGGTGCAAAAAAGATGAAGGGCGACCAGTGGGTTGTGTTTTCGCGCATGCAGTTTGGTAAGACTGATGTGACCGTGCCGGTGCCTGTGCAGTTGAAGTGGGCAGGGGATACTCCGGTGATTACATTGGACAAGATGTTCATTCCCGGAGTGGGAACATACTCAGCCAGGGTGGTGGTGTATGATGATACCTACGCTGGAACGTGGTCCGGTGACGGCTATGGCGGACTCTTGAGCGGGCTGATTACGAAACAGCCTGCCAAGGTAAAACCAGCAAAAGAATAGGGTACTTAGGGCTTGAGGGTCCGGATGATATCCTGAAGGGGAGTCAGGTCGGGATCTTCCATGGAGCGCTCGCGAATGGTTTCCACGCCTTCTATCTTCATGGCTCTTACGATCCACTCTTGGGCGTCGGCCAGTTGATCCAGTTGACAGGCATAACAAGCGAGATTGTAAGGGATCGTCCAATTGTCATTGAAACGGTCTGCAACCATGATGAGGTTTTCCCATGCTTCCTCGGTTCGTTGCAGTTCGTGAAGAGAGAATGAACGGTAAATCCATCCGTCAGGTATCTCTGGTTCGACTGCAATAAGTTCCTCGGCGATATTGACGCTTTGTTCCCATTTGTTGTTCTTACCCTTGATATCCCAGATCAGGCTCAGGATGTCCCGATTGCGTCGGTTGTCTTTGGAGACCTTGTCTAGCTCTGCTTCGGCTTCCTCCAAATTACCCAAACCCGCCCAGCCAAGTGCGGCGGACAGGTAATGGCAATCTGGTGAAGGGAGGTCTTTCAAAACGGGATGTAAGATTCACTCGGGGAGCTGTCTTGGCAAATGTGAAATTGATTGAGGCGGGTGATCTATGACCTTGTTTTCCAGATGCCCAGCTCAACCATCTGTCGAGTGGCGGTGCCTGCCCAATCTTTGTTTGCCGCTGGACTGGCAGGGCTGGGATGAAGAATTCTGCCTATCTTGAGGGATTCGTCGTCCTTCATCACGCGTTTGACGCAATCTTCAGCATAGCCTCCTACACCGATGAACCACTCGGGCTCCAAAATCTCGATGACTTTGCGTAGGTGGGCATCACAGATTTCAGTCAGTGGAGCGATCTCTGACGCAGGGAGCTTGTCGGGAGTGCGGTTGCGTCCAGTCTCTTCCATGAACGCCAAAGGGCAGTAGTTGAGCACGTAGTGATTCTTGAAGAACTTACGTGCCGTGCCAAAGCGCTCCTTAAATAGTCCCCAGAGACGTCGGCCACTGACTTCGGATCTGGTGCAGTCAAAACCGTCGATAGGGCGTTTTGTGTGTTCGTTTTTAGGTTTGTTCACCTTGGTGTTGATGCCGATCCAATCCCTGACAGCCTCGATTTCCCCGAAAGGGACGCTCGTTTGCGCCATGCCAAAAGGGCCGGGATTCATTCCCATGAAAATAACCTTTTTGGGACTGGCGCCGTGCTCCTCCAGGAAGAGTTCATGAGCTTTCCATGCGTATTCCAATGGGTTGTAGACGTGGGTGACTGGTGATGCGAACTCTAGTTCTTCACAGGCGTCACGTAGTTGTTTGCCCGCCTTGATGAGGGCTTTTACAGATTGTGGATCAGGCACAGCGCTGCTTCTAGGAAATGGGCGTCAAAGGCGCAAGAAAGCATTCATTCACGAATGGATTGGCTGCGCTCCGGTATCACCCGAATGGGTGATTGCTGCGGACTTGACCGAGAGGAGGGAGGGACCTTAAATCACTATAAGTAAGTTAAGTCGTATGTGGTCGTATCAGACAGTTTGAGTAAGACGCGGACAGCAATGTCTTTGCGTCTTTTTTTGTTGGATACTCTCCGGCGGCTGCCAATCGAAACCAAACCAAACCAAACCAAGACAAGCATTATGGCCAGCGGAAAAGTAAAGTGGTTCGACAATAAGAAGGGTTACGGATTCATCGTTCAAGATGGTGATACCCAAGACATCTTCGTCCATCATTCAGCCATCCAAGGAGATGGATTCAAGACCCTCGATGAGGGGGAAAGCGTCGAGTTCGAGATGGAAACCGGTGATAAGGGGTGTAAGGCACAGAATGTGCACCGCAATCAGGCCTCCATGTAGGCGATTGCGAAGACTCCATTTGGTTCTCTTTTACACAATCAGGGGATAAAGACCTGCCTACCGGTCTTTATTTCCTGATTGATTCTTTCTACGGGGCTGCCTCTAAGTGCAGCCCCTTTTTTGATGTCCACGATCAAGCCTATTACATCACTCTATGTCCACGTGCCCTTCTGCGCGCGCAAATGCGACTATTGCGCCTTCTACTCAGGCACGCCTGAAGGGAAGCTGGTCAATCGCTATGTGGATGCATTGGTGAAAGAGATGGAGATGGTGGCGCATGATCTTGATCCCAAGACCATTTTCTTTGGAGGCGGGACTCCGTCCCTTCTCAACCTGACTCAATGGGAGACTATATTGAACGCCATGGAGAAGATGAATCTCACTGGCGCGGATGAATGGACCATCGAGTGCAATCCAGCAACCGTCTCCTTGGACAAAGCCAAGCTCCTCAAGGAGCGGGGAGTGAATCGGATTTCGATGGGGGTTCAGTCTTTGAATGAGTCGCTGCTCGACCGCTTGGGACGGATTCATTCGCGAGAGATGGTTTTCAAATCTTATGACATCCTGCGAAAGGCTGGTTTTGAACGCATCAACATCGACCTCATGTTTGCCATTCCGGGGCAGACCATGGATATTTGGGATGAAACGCTGGATGAAGCGCTGGCTTTGGGCACGGATCACTTGTCCTGCTATGAAGTGATCTACGAAGAAGACACCGCGTTATACGAACAGCTTCAAGCTGGTGAGATTGATATCGATGAAGAGTTGGCCGGGCAGATGCATGGTCGCCTTCTGGAGCGGGCTGAGACGGCGGGCTCTCATCAATACGAAGTGGCCAATTTTGCCAAGCATTCAAAAGGGACGCCTGAGGAAGGACTGGTTCCGGATTCTGCCTCATTGCATAACATCAATTACTGGCGCGGTGGTGATTTTTATGGACTTGGTCCGGCCGCTGCGGGAAATGAACGAGGCATCAGACTCAAGAACTGGTCGAATACCGATGCCTATTGCTCCTTGGTAGAGAAGGGGAAGCGTCCGGTTGAATCTGTAGATGAACTCCCGGGACTTGCGCGGGCCGGTGAGACGGCCGGAGTGGGACTGAGGATGAATGTAGGCTGGGGCTTGGATGAGTTTAAGTCTGTCACTGGTCACGACCTGCTTAAGCAGTGGGGCCCACAAGTGGAAGAACTGGTCAAACTGGGGCATGGGATTTTGACTCAGGACCGGTTCCATCTGAGCCGAGAAGGAATGCTCTACGCAGATTGGGTGGCAGAGCAGTTCCTGGTGAGCGCAGAACAACCCGCTTGAGCTGTTTTTGTTCTCATTCTGGCAGAAATTGGTGTTCCAATCGCAATGGATTCGTCCTTTCTGCCAATGATCGACACAAAAGAATTAGAGCAGGGAAATAGAATGTTGTTCATTGTGAATATCAGAAGCTTGCCTTCTCCTCAGATATCGTAATCTTTCACGCCCCTGTCGCCCAAAGAGCAACTCGGGACTCTGCGGCTGCCTGCCGCAATCAACCAACCCAGAGAAGCAATGATGAAACTCAAACTAGCCTTGTTGTTGGCGCTGACTTCGGTCGGAGCCTTGTGTGCTGCTGAAGCAGAATCCAAAGTCGAAGAGACCAAACCTGTAAAATGGGAGAAGAGCGCGGCTGTCGGACTGACTGTAACCAGCGGTAATAGTGATACACTTCTATTTACGGCCAATGCACTGGGCGTAAGAAAATGGGAGAAGAACGAGGTCAATGTGGGAGCCAACATTTCCTATGGTGAAGACAACAGCGTGGTGAACAATGAGCAGTTTGGGGCTTTCGGACAGTATGACCGACTCTTCAGCGAGAAGATGTTTGGCTACATTCGCACTGAGGTTCTTCATGATGCGATTGCTGATGTTGAGATGCGTCTGACGATTGGTCCAGGTGCTGGTTACTTCTTCATCAATAATGACAAGACCACACTCCGTGGTGAGATTGGTCCTTCCTTCGTGTTTGAGCGACTTGGCACCGGAGATGATAGTTTTGCCACGCTTCGTGTCGCTGAGAAATTCACCCGCAAAATGGGTGAACGCGCCCGCCTCTGGCAGACCGCCGAGTTGCTCCCTGAAGTCGGCGACTTCGGTAACTTCCTGCTCAACTTTGAAGTGGGGGTTGAAGCTGATCTTACAGAGAAGATGGCATTGCGAGTCGTCCTCCAAGATCGTTATGACGCCCAGCCTACTCCGGGCAGGGAAAACAATGACGTTCGATTGGTCAGCGGAATTTCCTACAAGTTCTGATTTATCGGATCTCATCAATTTCGAGAAAGCCTGCCCTTTTCCGGGGTGGGCTTTTTTGTTTTCTGAGGATGGTGAATCGACAAAAAAAGCCCTTCCCAGAAGGGAAGAGCTTTTCGGTTAAAGGCGGTTGAGAGAGGAATTGATTACTTGTCATAGATGACAAGAAGTCCGTAGTCCCCGTTACTCTGAATGGGGTGAATCTCTCTGATCGTGTAGTCGCCGGAGGAAAGGAATTCGGATGTAGCCTTGTCAAACGCATCGTTCGAATCAAATTCACCGCGCAGGAGGGTCTTGCAGTAGACCTTCAATTCGGCCTTTGCTGCCACGCTCAATCGGCGAGCCTGTGATTTCTTGATGAGTTCTGAGGGAGTGGATCCTGATTGCAGCTGAATGGCCATACGTGGCGCGCCGGAGTCAGGTGAAGATGTCGGAGCTGGTGCTGCAGCTGCAGGAGCAGCTTCTCCACCAGGAATAGCGATGGTGGACTGGCAGGCCGGGCATTCGATCTCGTAGCCGGCCATGGATTCGTCTGCTGAAAGCTCCTGATTGCAGGAGGTACAAATAAAATTGATGTCCATGGGGTGTGTTTGATTCCGTTTGGGATTTAGTGGAAACATAGGTAGCCTTGCTGGTGCTTTCCAGAAAATTGTGGTCCTACTAGTAGGTTCAGCTGTTATGAAAACCCTTTCCATCCTCGCCTCTCTCATAGCTACGGTCTTCTCGGCCTTTGCACAGGCAGCTCCTCAACAAGGCGCAGGGATGCCAGGGCTTCCTTCGGGGCTGCTGCTGGGTGACATCAAGGGAAAGGTTGGATTCATGGCTGCCGCGATGTCGGAATTCTTTTCTGATTCACGGGATTTTACCGCGACTGCTTCTGTCATTTCCTCCGGAAGGGATCCTGTGCCGATTGCCATTGCCAGTTCTCAAGGGCGATTTCGGTTTCAATTGATGCCTGGTGGTGATGACCCTTTTGGTATTGGAGAAGCAGCTGTGGTGCTGGAAGAAGGGAAGCCGGGATTGATCCTGATTCCTACCATGAAAGCCTATGTAGAGGTTCCGACTGAGGAGCTGAAGGGAATGACCTCGGATGCACAGGAAAAAGTGTCCGGATTGAAGAAGCGATTGATCGGGCCTGAAAAGGTGGCAGCATGGAACTGCCAGAAGTATCTGATCGAAAGCGATGACGAATCGGACAAAGGGCGTCAGGCATTGGTTTGGAATGCCAAGGAACTCAACGAGCTACCCGTCAAATTCATGATCAAGGACAAGGATGCGTCGATTTCTGGGATTCAACTTGGGCGCGTTACCATGAAGAAGCCTAGCGACAAGTTGTTCGAAGCACCTGAGGGATGGACCAAGCACGACAATGTTCAATCACTCGTGCAGGTCGTTGTCCTCAAGCAAATGGAGTCATTGTTGCAGAATCCTGCTCTTCAGTGATGCATCCCAGCCTCAGTAAATGTGGCTTCGACAGGTTAATTCGTTGAAAACTTCGCGGCGCTCCGTAAAACGGACGGCTTTTGAAGATGATTATGCGCCTTTTTGAAACACTCTCCCGCTCGATCAAGGATCTCACTCCCAGCGATGGTCAGACCTATCGCTTCTATTGTTGTGGTCCCACTGTCTACGGTCCGGCGCATATTGGGAACTTCCGCACCTTTGTCTTGCAGGATGTCTTTCGTCGCGTTCTGGAGCTTTCGGGGACTCAGACCAAGCACGTTCGTAATCTGACCGATGTTGATGACAAGACTATCCGCGATTCGCAGAAGGCAGGTCAGTCTCTTAAGGATTTTACTGATCATTGGCGGGATCGTTTTCATGAGGATTGCCGAGAGCTGAATCTCTTGGAGCCTCATGTCGAGCAAAGTGCAGTCGGGACCATCCCTGAGCAGATTGCTCTCATCGAGACATTGGTCGAGAAGGGCCATGCTTATCAGGGGAATGATGGATCGGTCTATTTCAACGTGGGCTCCTTCAAGGAATACGGACGTCTATCGCATCTGGATAAACGTGAGTTGCGCATGGGTGGTGGGCAGTCTGCGAATGATTCTGATGAATATGAAAAGGAATCGCTTGCCGACTTTGCTCTGTGGAAATCACGCAAGGAAGATGACGGAGATAACTACTGGGAAAGTCCGTGGGGGCAGGGCCGTCCAGGTTGGCACATCGAGTGCAGCGCCATGTGCATCCACCATTTGGGCGATTCCTTTGATCTGCACTCAGGTGGGGTGGATCTGATCTTTCCTCATCACGAGAACGAAATTGCTCAGGCAGAGGCTGCGACAGGCAAGACCTTTGCCATGCATTGGTTCCACATTGAGCATCTGATGGTCGATGGAGGCAAGATGTCCAAGAGTCTTGGCAACCTCTACACGATCGAGGACTTGGAAGCGAAAGGACACACCGCTGGTGAAGTGCGTTACGTGCTTGCCTCAGGTTACTATCGCCAACAGCTCAACTTTACTTTGGACACGCTCAATGCAGCCAAGCAGGCATTGGGTCGATTGGCAAAGGTGGACAAGGGATTGGCGGCGATCACGAATGAGGAATCGGCTCCTTCTTATGAAGATGCTCTGAGCCTTGCCGGAAAACCGCTCAAGTGGTTTGGCGATGCTTTTGGCATGTTGCTGGAAGATCTGAATACACCGGCTGCACTTGGTAAGATGTTTGTTCAGCTCAAGGAAATAGAGCGTCGTCTAAGTGCTGGTGACATCCAGAAGGAAGAGGCTGCCTCCATGCGTAGTGAACTTCACTTTATTCTTTCTGCACTTGGGATCAGTCTCCCGGAAGAACAGGAAGTTTCGGTTCCCTCAGAGATTCTTGAACTGGCGTCAAATCGCTGGGAAGCCAAGCAGAACAAGAACTGGGCAGACGCAGACGCTCTTCGTAATCAGGTCACGGAAGCAGGTTGGCAGATTAAGGATCGTCCTGACGGATTCGATGTCTTGCCGCTTTAAACAGGTATCGCACCATGGCCCGACGCGCTCGTCCCAACATACCAAAGGACATCATCGAGAAGGCTCTTGATGATATTGATTCGGGACGAAAGAAGCAGATCGAAATAGCGCGCGAATTAGGCATCACACGGGCGGCGGTCAGCCTTTGGATTCAGAAGAGGAAGGACCCTGAACGCTTCAAGTATGAGAAGCAAAGCGAACGACCAATTGAACCGTTGCCAGATGATCTTCGTGAGCAGGTCAGCGTGTTGTTGAAAGAAGGGGCCCCTTCAAAATATGGGTTACTGATCGAAGGAGATCAATGGGTGCCGGTTACCGTGCGTGATCTCATTCACTCTCACCTGAAGAGAAAGGATGTTTCCATGCCTGCGGTCTACGAGTATCTGGCAAATACAAACGGGTTACCTGTTCATGTGGCTTCCGGCCAAGTTGAGGGTTACAGGCGTCCGGGGCGACCGCGGAAGGATCAGGAGTTCGAGGTTCTATCGAATCGCAAGATTGTCAGAAGGCCTTTCAAGACGGAGGAGAATTCGCAGCAAAAAGAGTCTGTGCCGAAAGCGAAACCTTCTCCTCAAGTCGAGATCCCCAAACCCTCTGAAATCGATGATACCGTCGAGATGGCTGATATGAGTTACTACGAGGCTGCGGTGAAAGAGACTCGTGAGGAAATGGCAGCGAAGGCCTCCACACTCAAGCCACTTCACGGTGTCCGCACTGGCAAACGAGCCAAAGCAGGGAAGCGTAAGAAGAAACGTAGAAAATAGGAGATCGATCTCTTACTCCAAGCGAACCATCAGATCCTTGGATTCCACGCTTTCACCAACCTTGACCTCGATGGCAGCAACGGTGCCGTCCTGAGAGGCAACGACAGCTGCAAACATCTTCATTGCTTCGAGTGTCAGCACTGTATCGCCTTCCTTTACCTTCTGGCCAATGGTGACCGCGACGCTTGCCACCATTCCTGGCATTGGAGCGCCGACCTGTTTTGTGTCTGCTGGATCAGCCTTTGGACGAGAGGAACCTTCCTTGGCCAATTCTTTGTCGACGACATGAGTGTGACGTGGGTAGCCGTTCAGATCGAAGATGGAGGTGCGAACGCCTTTGTCATCTGGCTCGGTGAGATTCAGGAAGAGAATGAAGAGGGTCTTTCCTGCTTCGAGATTCACTGAAATCTCTTCCTTCTCCTGCAATCCATAGAAATAGGCGGGCGTTGGGAGCACGGAGACATCTCCATACTGACGCCGGAAATCGGCATACTTCAGGAAGACCTGCGGATACATCAGGTAACTCCAGACATCGTCATCGGTTGGCTTGCGGCGAAGTTTGGTTTCCAATGTCTTGCGCACTTCATCCAGATCGATCTTCTCTGCCTGTTCGCCGGGGCGACCGCTGATACGGTTGCCATCTTTTCCAACAATCGCATCGGCCAAAGAATCCCACTTCGAGCGCGAATCCTTGGCCTTGTCTGGTTCCATTCCATAGAACGGTTCACCCAGCCATCCTTCGAACATACTGGTCACGTCCTGACTCCATTGAGAACTGGTTAGGTTGACGATGTCTTGGGGCTTCACCCCGCGAGCGACACATTCGATTGCCAAGTCACCCACAACCTTGCTGGAAGGGGTCACCTTGACGATGTCGCCACAGAGCTGATTGACCTCGGCATAGGCGCGAGCGATCTCGGGCCAGCGTGCGGCCATGCCCATTCCTGCGGCTTGCTCCTTGAGATTGGTGTATTGACCACCGGGCATTTCATGTAGATAGACCTCCGCAGTGCCATAGGGTTCGCTGGTATCAAATGGTTTGTAGTAGCTGCGCACAGCGGCCCAGTAATCACTGTATTCCTGGAGAGCTTCACCATCGATGCCAGTGTCGCGTTCGGAATGTTTCAGGGCAGCGCAAATCGAATTCAGATTGGGCTGACTGGTTCCGCCTGAAAGCGATGAAATGGCTGCGTCAGCCACGTCCACCCCAGCCATGGCTGCTTCAATGATACTGGAGGCGTTCAGTCCACTTGTGTCGTGAGTGTGGAAATGAATCGGAATGCCAACTTCCTGTTTCAGTGTCTCCACGAGCTTACGTGCTGCAAGTGGTCGACAGAGTCCGGCCATGTCCTTGATGGCTAGAATGTGCGCGCCCATGTTCTCCAATTCCTTGGCGAGTTTGACGTAATACTTGAGATCGTATTTGTCACGATCTGGGTCGAGGATATCACCGGTGTAACAGAGCGTGCCTTCGCAGATGGAGTTGGTTTCCTCTCGGACTGCCTCCATTGCCACCTTCAGGTTTGGAAGGTAATTGAGACTGTCGAAGATGCGGAACACATCCATACCGTTTTCGGCGGAATGTTTAACGAAGCCGCGAACCACATTATCAGGGTAATTGCTGTATCCAACGGCATTGGATCCGCGGAACAACATTTGAAGAAGAATGTTTGGTACCTTCTCCCGGATCTGCCGGAGACGTTCCCAAGGGTCTTCACGTAGGAAGCGCATGGTTACGTCAAAGGTGGCTCCTCCCCACATCTCGAGAGAAAACAGATTCGGCGTACGCCTCGCAACCGCGTCAGCAACGGCCAACATGTCGTAGCTGCGCATACGGGTTGCCAGCAAAGACTGATGCGCATCACGCATGGTTGTGTCGGTCAGCAACAATCCTTTGTGATTGGATACCCATTCCTTACAGAACTTCTCCGGTCCCATTTCCTCCAGCAATTGCTTGGTGCCATTGGCTGGCGCCTGATGTCTGTCGAAGGTAGGAGCTGGGGGGGCAGTAAAGGCAGCCTCAGGTTTGTGTCCCTTGGCGTAAGGGTTGCCATTGACGATAACGTCAGACAGATAGTTGAGGAGCTTGGTCGCCCTGTCTTTACGAGCAGTGAACTTGAGGAGGTTCGGGTTGTTGTCGATGAACCGGGTGGTAGCGTTGCCGCTTCGGAACTCATCATGCTGAGCAACGTTGAGCAGAAAGGGGATGTTGGTCTTCACACCGCGAATGCGGAACTCATGAAGACAACGATTCATGCGATCAAGTGCCTGATGAAACGAGCTGGCATAGACAGTCAGTTTCACCAGCATGGAATCGTAGTAGGGCGTAATAACTGCGTTGGTGGCACCAAGGGCACCATCATGTCGCACTCCATAACCTCCTGCGCTCCGATAGGTCAGGATCTTTCCGAAATCTGGTGTGAACCCGTTCTCTGGATCTTCCGTCGTGATACGACACTGAATGGCGAACCCGGTCTTTTGAATGTTCTCTTGGCTCGGAAGACCGAGCGGATCTTCATGCAGCTTGTGGCCTTGCGCGATCAGGATCTGACTGCGGACGATATCGATGCTGGTGATCTCCTCTGTCACGGTGTGTTCCACCTGAATACGAGGATTCATCTCGATGAAATACCATTCGCCAGTCTCGTGATCGACTAGGAACTCCACGGTTCCGGCATGAGTGTATTTCACTTCCTTTGCCAGTGAGAGGGCAGCATCACAGAGGCCATCGATGATCTCCTGTCTTAGTCCGTAGCTGGGTGCCTGCTCAATCACCTTCTGGTGACGGCGTTGAACGGAACAATCACGCTCGTGGAGGTGAAGGACGTTCCCATGCTTGTCCGCCAGTATCTGGACCTCAATGTGCTTGGCCTTGCCTACGAATTTCTCTAGGAAGACTGCACCATTGCCAAATGCGCGTTCAGCCTCAGTCTGTGCCTCTTCCAGCAAACCCTCCAGATCCTCTTCCTTTGGCACGATACGCATTCCGCGTCCGCCACCACCAAAAGCTGCCTTGATGATAAGGGGAAAACCGATCTTCTTTGCGGTTTCCACGGCCTGACTTTTATCAGCGATGGGATCATCAGTGCCTTGAAGGACAGGGACCTTGAGCTTCAGTGCGATGCCTCGGGCGGCAGTCTTGTCACCCATCATGTCCAGAATAGACGAGTCTGGTCCGATGAAGGTGATTCCAGCCTCCTCACAGGCATTGGCGAAATCCGGGTTCTCAGACAGAAATCCGTATCCAGGATGAATCGCATCGACTCCCTTTTCCTTAGCGAGGGCCACGATGCCCTCGATGTCCAGATAGGCACCAAGCGGTCCCTTGTCCTTGTTAAGTTCATAGGCTTCGTCAGCCTTGAAACGATGTGGGCAGAATCGATCTTCCTGTGCGTAGATGGCTACTGTGCGGATTCCCAGCTCAGTAGCGGCTCTCATCACCCTGATGGCGATTTCGGAGCGATTGGCGATCAGTAGTTTCTTGAATTTCTTCGGTTTGTTCGGAGAAGAAGTAGGCATGATAGAATGTCAAAAAGGGAATGTCCGAATCCTTCAACGGACACCTTTCGAATGCAAGAAGGTAGTTTGTGTCCTTCTCAAATTCTATTGATAAAGAGACTTGTTGAGCTTGCTGATCGGTTTGTTCGACCTTGATAGAGGCCGACAAAAAAACGGCACTGCCGATTGACAGTGCCGTTTTGGTGGAAGTTGATTCCAGTCTGGGTTTAGAGCTTGGTGATCTTGATATCCTTGAAGCGATAAACCTGACCGTCTTCACCGTGGTGCTGGATGGCGATGTGGCCCTCTGCGTCCATGCTGTCGTGAAAATCGGTGGTCTTCTTTCCATTGATGAAGATTTGGAGATGATCTCCTTTGCAGACGATCTTGTATTGGATCCACTCGCCGAGAGGTGCTTGGTAGAGCTTGGTCTTACCTCGTTCTGCGTTTGTTGGGTGAAGCCATTTGCGGCGACCTTCATCGTAGAGTCCGCCAGTCCATGCCCGGTCGGTTGGATCGCATTCAGCCTGATAGCCAAACACTTTGTTCTTCTTTACATGGCACCTGAACATGATGCCTGAGTTGCTCTTTCCTTCAGGGGGGAGCATGACCTTGGCCTCGAGAATGAAGTCCTTGAAGGTCTCTTCGGTTGCCAGAAAGAATTTTTTGTTGGCTTTGAGTGCGATCGCTCCGTCTTCGACTTTGACCTCACCCCAATCGTATGGGTTTTTCCATCCCTTGGTGGTCTTCCCATCAAAAAGAGGTTTGGCATCGCCGGCATGGGACAGGGCGGTGAAGAGGAATGTGAGTAGGAGCGTGGTTAGCGTTCTGTATCTGAGCATGTTTTTTGAGACTGTGTTTTGGAAATGGTATTCGGCTTTTCTTGATGGATCGAAAAAGAATAAAACGGAATCACCCCTTGAAGAGCCAGAGCGCTTCATGTGTGCGAAGAATGACGCCGCCGTTGACTGGAACGAGTGATGAATTGGTCTGTTCACCCACCGAGTTGACTCCGATCTGTTGGAACTCAGGAGAGGCTTTGAACAATGTTACGTCACCGCTTTGATGAACGCTGTAAATGACGTCTCCGGCCAAGAGAAATGACGACCATGAGGAACTGCCTCGATTGCCTTTTCCAACGCGTTCTTCCCAGATGACTTTACCAGTCTTGGCATTTAAACAGGATGCAATGCCACTGCTGGTAAGGAAGTAGATGTGTCCCTTGTGTGAAACGCCCGTTCCGATACCACCTTTGCCACGGACTTCATGCCAGAGGCGTGCGTTCTTGGTAATGTCTCCAGACTCGTTGCCCTTGATCTTGATGGCCATGGAGTTGCCGTGATAGCCGCCCATCGCTGTAAGAATACCGTTGTCGAAAATAGGAGATGTATAGACGAGTGGATTCAATCCTTTGCTCGTCCAAAGGACATCGCTTGTCTTTGGATCGAAGGATTTGATTTCCTGTGGAAAGCTCATGATGAGTTCGTGGCGTTTGCCTGTGTTAACGATAATCGGAGTGCTAAATGAACCGATCACACCGTCATTGTCTTTGCCTTTGAATCCGTCGGTGCGACCTGTGGTGTCCCATGCTGGTTCTTTCCAGTCCCAGCGAATCTTCCCGGTCTTCTTGTCCATGGCTACCATCCGGGCGTGTGGGCCGGGACCGTGATAGAGAATACACAGGTCCTCAAAGAGGACGGGTGAGGAAGCGTTTCCCCATGTGTGTTTCTGTGGCCCAAGGTCCTGCTTCCAAAGATCCTTTCCATCCAGGTCATAGCAATGCACACCTGCAGAGCCGTAAGTGACGATGACACGTTCTCCATCTATCGCTGGAGAAGCTGAGCAGTAGGGGTTGGTGCGATGAGTGGATTCTTCCTCCGAGAAAGTAACGCCGTTCTGCCAGAGTAATTCGCCGTTCTTCAGACTGAAGCACATGGTCGAACGGAAGTCATTGGCCTCAACGACTTGGGTGACAAAGACTTTGTCGCCCCAGACGACTGGCGTGCTGTTCCCTCGGTTGGGTAGTTCTGTCCGCCATGCGACGTTCTCAGTCTTGCTCCATTTGGTAGGGAGATTCTTTTGCTTGGTGATACCAGATCCGGCGATGTCTCCTCGCCAAGCAGGCCAGTTGTCGGCGGTGGCTGAGAAGGCAACGAGGCAGGACAATAAGAATGGTGCGAGATGTCTCATAAGCATGTGCTGGGTATGGCTCTTGTTTAGCTTTTCGTGATCAAAGGTCAATTTCCGATGAAGGGCATTCTATTTTAGAGAGGTGGTCTTCAGTGCGTCTTTTTCCCATTCATAAAGGCGGACGGGTTTATAGCCAGCGTCTTTGACTGCCTTGGAAAGGGATTCAGGATTGGCAGATTTGCCCGATCGTAGGGCGATCAAAACGAGTTGTGTCTTGGCGTCCAGATCGACTCCCTTGTTGAATCGCTTGCGGTCAACAAATCTAAGTGTGGTCAGCTTCTTCCGGATGCTGATGGCGCATGTTTCACAGGTGAGATCCTTGGCGTAGAGGGTCACCACATTTTCTTCCGATGACAAAAATGCTTTGGCCGCTTTGGCTCGTTCGACGTCGGTGATCTCAGCTTCGATCTCAGGCGCAGACCAGAGTGGAAGACTGCTGAAGATGAGAATCATTAACGTGATGAAGATGTGTCGATTAAACATGCCTTAACGATGCTGAGTGTCAGGGATAAGAACGAGTGATGGCCAAACAAAGTTACTAACGGGGTAGTCGCTCTGGCCAGTCGGCAATTCCGTAGCTCATGACTGCCATATAGGCCACGCAGTCTTGGACTTCCTTAGGGGATAGCTTGTCGATGGTGTCGGCGTCTGTGTGGTGGAACCAGAAATACTTGTCCCGTTCTACTTCCAGATGCATGGCCGGAACACCGCCTTCGAGAAGTTGCATGACATCCGCGCCCCGGCAACCCCAAGCCAGTACAGGTCGTTTTACCTCTTTCAGCAACGAGCCTATTTCCTGCAGGATCGGCATGGCCTTGGTGCTTCCCGAGAATCCGAATCCTGTTGGTTGAAAGACACCAGCATCTGATTCGATTCCGATGACGTGATCATCCAGTTCGTCCTCATGATCTCGTCTGTAGGTTTTGGCTCCGTTCATCCCATTTTCTTCATTTGTCCACAGGACGAGTCGAATCGTGCGCTTGGGTTGGATGCCGAGTTTGATCATTAGTCGGGCTGCTTCCCACGCAGCCATACATCCTCCGCCATCATCCATTGCTCCCGTGCCGACATCCCATGAATCGATGTGTCCGCTGACGATGATAATCTGTTCAGGGAATTCACTCCCCGGAACTTCAGCGATGACGTTTCTGGACACGGCATCAGGGAGTGTCTCAGCTTCCATCTCAAGTTTAATGACTGGTGTCTCGCCGCGTTCCTGCATGCGCCAGAGCATTTCTGCATCCTCAAGGGTGATTGCCGCATGAGGAATCTTCGGAGTGCCTTCTTCGTAGTACATGCTTCCCGTATGTGGCGTCTGCATCGAGAAGGGGCCGACGCTGCGGATCAAGCTGGCGATGGCTCCTGCTTTGGCTGCTGCCTTTGCTCCGTTGACGCGGAACATCACTGTATCGCGGTATTCAGTGAAGGGAGCATTGAAGAGGACGATCTTGCCGATGGCTTCGGAAGCCCTGGCTTCGAGATCTTCGAAACTACGCACGACCAGGACCTCTGCAGTGATGCCGTTGGCAGATGTGCCAATGCTTCCACCAAGTCCCAACATGGGGAGATTCCTTTTCCGCGGAGAGATGAGTGTTGCTGATTCCTTGCCTCGAACCCAATGAGGGACCATGACCTTTTCTCCATGTACGTTGGAAAAGCCGTCCTTCTTGAGTTCGCTTAGGCACCAATCGATCGAGTGCTCAAGATTGGTTGATCCACTGAAGCGAGGTCCGAACCGATCACAGAGTTCGGTGAGTCGCGTGTAGGCGTGATTCGAGCTCTGGGCGGCGTTGATGAGTTGTTCCGCGTTCTTCTGAATTTCCGCAGGGACTGCCGCATGCAGATGAAGTCCCACGATCAGTAGTGGAATGGCGAGGCTCGTGATCTTGGACATGTAGACAGTAAAAACAGAGTGTTCCTCCATTGCCAGCAAAGAAGGGATGGATGCTTGATTAGATTGACGCCTTTACGTCAACTAGCTGACATGAAATCCCTTCTGCTCATCGGTCTGTTTTTTGGTGTGTCGGCGCATCACCTTCTTGCCGCTGATCCACCTTGGGCGACAACCGGTCAAGACTGGCTGGATGCCTATTTCGAAAGAGAAACCAAACGTCTTGCTGATGAGACCTTGAAGAATCCGATCGATGGAAAGGACTGGATAGAAGATCGGGCCCGAAAAGTAGATCAACTGAAGGAGATGCTTGGCCTTTTGCCGGAGCCTGAGCGCACACCTTTGAATGCTGAGATCACTGGAACGGCGGAGTCTGAAGGAATCGTGGTGGAGAATATCCACTTTCAGTCGCGTCCGGGACTCTACGTGACAGGAAACCTTTATCGGCCGAAAGAGGTCAAAGAGCGATTGCCTGCAATTCTGTATGTGTGCGGGCATGGGAGGGTGAAGAAGGATGGAGTGAGTTACGGGAACAAGACGTACTATCAGCATCATGGTGCGTGGTTTGCGCGACATGGCTATGTCTGCCTGACGATTGATACCATTCAGCTGGGAGAACTGGAGGGGCACCATCATGGGACTCATCATCTGAATATGTGGTGGTGGAATTCCAGGGGCTATACACCCGCAGGCGTTGAAGCGTGGAACAGTATTCGGGCGCTGGACTATCTCCAGTCCAGGCCAGAGGTGGATGGTGAACGACTTGGGGTTACTGGCAGATCAGGAGGAGGTGCCTACAGTTGGTGGACTGCAGCTCTGGATGAGAGGGTAAAAGCGGCGGTGCCGGTGGCGGGTATAACGGATCTGGAAAATTACGTTGTGGATGGCTGTGTCGAGGGACATTGCGACTGCATGTTCATGGTGAATACGTATCAATGGGATTATGCGATGGTTGCCTCGCTTGTGGCTCCACGGCCCCTGTTGATTGCCAACACGGATAAGGACCGGATCTTTCCCTTGGGCGGAGTTGGGCGTGTGCACGAGAAAGTGAAACGTGTCTACGATGCGTTGGGCGCGACAGAGAATCTTGGATTGCTGATCACAGAAGGACCTCATTCAGATACACAGCAGCTACGAGTGCCTGCGTTTCATTGGTTCAACAGGCATCTGAAAGGGGAGGAACCGACTATCACGGTTGCTGCGGAAAAGTTGTTTCAACCGGAAGAATTGAAAGTCTTTGAGGAACTGCCAGCAAAGGAACGAACGACGAGTATTCATGACTCCTTTGTAGCCAAGGCAGGTAAGCCTCGCCTTCCTAAGAACGAGGCGGAATGGGAAGCCATGACGAAGAACTGGAGAAAGCTTCTTTCTGAGCAGGTCTTCGGTGGATGGCCAAAGAATGCGAATAACTCCGATATGAAAATGTTCGGTTACTCGAGTGATGAGAACATGAAATTGGAAGTGTTCGATCTGGAGACACAGGATTCAGTGAAACTAAGGCTATATAAGATCACTCCGAGTAAACGGAAGCAGAATGAGAGGGTGATGTTGAAGGTCTTGGATCAGGAACAATGGAAACAGTGGATGAGGCTCTTGAATGATCCCCGTTCAGTGGCGCTGCTCCTCGAATACCCTCTTAGTGCAAATGATCAAGGAGACACAGGAAATGGGTTATTGGACGATCTTGATGGCACGCTCTATCTCTTTGCTCCACGCGGAGTTGGTCTCACCGAATTGGTGGGATCCAAGAAGAAGCGGATTCAGACCCGTCGTAGATATCAACTTCTTGGTCAAACAATGGACGGAATGCGAGTATGGGATATCGTGATGGCAGCCAGAGCGGTGGAGCGAAAAGAGAAGGCTCGTGTGGTGCTTTCTGCTGCTGGCGAAATGGCTTCGAATGCAACGATCGCATCGCTCTATATTGATGGTCTGGCAGAGTTGCAGGTCGAGGGGCTGCCAACAGATATTCAAGATGGTCCTGATTACTTGAACATCCTTCGTTTCATGAACATGCCTGAGATCATATCCATGGCCTCAGAACGTCACGCTTTCGTGATGAAAGATGGTGATAAAGAGGATTGGCGTTATGCGCTGAAAGTGGGCAGGCGCATGGGGTGGGGGACGGCGATTCGATTTGAAGAGTAGCTCAGGCGCAGCCTGCCTGGCGCTCTGATTGCTCTTTCTTCAATCGTAGCTGACCACAGGCGGCGTCGATATCGTGTCCTTTTTCGCGGCGTAGTGTGGCCTTGGTTCCCAAGCGTCCAAGCTGTCTGTAAAACTCCTTCTGCACTGCAACCTCTGGGCGTTCCCATGGGAGGCCATCCACCTTGTTGTAGGGGATGAGGTTCACTTTTGCATGAAGCTTCTTGGCCAGTGCCGCCAACGGTGCCACCTGATCCAACGAATCATTCACATCCTTGATCAGAATATACTCCAAGGTGATGACCTTGCCTTTCTGATCTCGGTAGTATTCACAGGCAGCCGTCAGCTCCTCCAATGGGTGCTTTCGATTGACCGGCATGATCTTTGCACGGACTTCGTTCGTGGCTCCGTGAAGGGAAATGGCCAATCCAAATTGCTGAGGGACATCGGCCAGTTCTTTGATCTTTGGGACGAGGCCACTTGTGGAAATCGTGATCTTCCGGGCGCCGATATTACCACCCCATTCTGCATTCACGATGGTGAGTGCTTTGTAGAGATTCTTGTAGTTGGCGAGCGGTTCTCCCATCCCCATGACCACGATGTTATTGACGGCGCGTTGGCCCTTTTCCATCGGGAGTTCACTCTGATTCGCATACCAACGTTCAATCGCAAAGATCTGTTCGACGATCTCGTGCACGTGAAGGTTCCTTTTCCATCCGTCCAATCCGCTTGCACAGAATTTACATCCGTAGGCGCAACCAACCTGTGTGGAAATGCAGAGCGTACGACGTGTGCTCTGTGTGCCATCTTCTGATGGATTGGCAGGAATCCACACGCTCTCGACATAGGACCCGTCAGCGAGTTTCCAGAGGAATTTCCGCGTGGTGTCCACGGAGCCTGTAACGGTGGTCGGTTCAAATGAATAAATACTCAGTGCCTCAGCCAATTGGGTGCGGAGCTTGGCTGGCAGGGAGGTCATCTGATCCCAAGACGTCACATTCTTTGCATAGACCCAGTCGAGGATCTGATCGACACGATATTTTTCTGGCGCCAGCTCAGAGAGAGCGGAGCGGATTTCATCGCGGTTGAGGTCTTTGACGTCTGGCATTTCTACTTCTTGTAAAACTGATCGCTGTATTCCTGAACCATGCGGATCGTGGTGAACTCAGGAACGAGCGTGGACATGGCGTGACGGATCTTCTGAATCCATTGGCGGGGGATTCCGTTTGCGTCACGGTTGAAGAAGGAAGGAATGACCTCGTCGACGAGCGTCTGATAGAGGTTGTCGGCATCGACTTGATCCTGTTCCTCGATGGAATCCGGATGGCTGTCGTCTCCGATGCCGAATCCGTTGTCTCCGTCGAATCCTTCACGCCACCAGCCATCGAGAATGCTGAGATTCAAACAACCGTGGACGCTGCATTTCATGCCACTGGTTCCGGACGCCTCGAGTGGGCGCCGGGGATTGTTCAACCAGATATCGCAACCGGATACCAGGTGTCGTGCCACCTGCATGTCGTAGTTCTCAAGGAAGACAAGACTGCCCCTGAGTTCTGAAAACTTGCTGAGGTGAATGATGTGCTGGATGAAGCGCTTGCCTTCGTCATCACGCGGGTGGGCTTTTCCTGCAAAGATGAATTGAATTGGGCGTTCTGTATCTTTCACCAACTGCACGATGTTCTCGAAATTCTTGAAGACTAGAGGTGCGCGTTTGTAGGTGGCGAAGCGCCGGGCAAAGCCGATGGTAAGCGCATCTGGTTTGAGAAGACGATCAAAGGTGATGAAGTCTTTGGTCTCATCGTGGTGGCCTTGGAGCAGGACACGCCGACGCGCGAACTCGATCAACTCACGTCTGAGGCGATAGCGCATGGCCCAGATTTCTTCGTCTGAAATGAACTCAGGATCCTCCATGTTTTTCCAGAATGAAGCATCGTTCCAATAGTTCTCGAGATGAATGTCTTCTGCACTCTTGTCTTCGTTGGAAGCGAGCTTGCGACGCCAGAAACTCCGGGCTGATCCTTTGGTCCATCCCATAAGATGGACTCCATTTGTGATGTGTCCGATCGGGACATCGTCGACATCGCGGTCCGGATACATACAGGCCCACATTTCCCGACTGACTTCGCCATGAAGCTCGCTGACGCCGTTTGCTGCTCGGGAGAACCTGAGGGCCAACACCGTCATGCAGAAGGCTTCGTTCTCATCGTCTGGATTTACGCGACCCAGGCCCATGAATTCATCAACAGAAAGGTTCAGTCCTTTGAGAAATTTGTTGCCGGCGTAGTCGATGAGGTCTGCGCTGAATCGATCGTGACCTGCAGGGACGGGAGTATGGGTGGTGAAGAGACATTGTTCCTTTGTTGCGCCCTTTGCGTCATCAAGGGATTTGCCTTCGGCCAGCTTCTCTCGAATCAGTTCAAGTGTAAGAAAGGCCGCATGGCCCTCGTTCATGTGATAGGTCGATGGCTGTAGTCCCAGTTCCCGAAGGAGTCTGACACCTCCGACACCGAGCAGGATTTCCTGCATGATCCGTGTGGTGCTGTCACCACCGTAGACACGAAGAGTCAGGTCACGGTAGCGCTCTTCGTTGTCCGGAAGATTGGTATCCAGGAGATAGCATGGTGCACGACCTACATTGGCTCGGAAGGCGCGGAACTTTACCGTAGACATCGCGATGCGAACCGAGCAGATGATTGGCTCGCCTTTGGCATCGAGTACTGGTTCGACCGGCAGGTTCTTCGGATCCAACAACGTGTAGTATTCCGTCTGCCAGTTCTCGTGGTTGATAGCTTGTTGGAAATAACCCTCTCGGTAGAAGAGACTGATGCCTACGAAACCCAGTCCCAGATCACTTGCTGCCTTGGTGTGATCGCCGGCCAACATTCCCAATCCACCCGCGGCAATGGGTAGCGTCTCATGGAAGCCAAACTCCGCGCTGAAGTAGGCGACTGGATTTTTGAGCGTGTGTGCTGCGTTCTCGTTGGCCCAGGTATCCTCAGATGAGAGGTAGCTTTCAAAGCGTTCGAGAGTTCGCACAACCTTAGCCGCGAAGGATGCGTCGAGAAGCCGAACCTTCAATTCGTAGTCCGACATCTCACGCAGCACGGCCACTGCATTCTGATAAAGTGTCGACCATGCCCTTGGGGAAAGTTCCTCAAAAATTTCTTGGGCGTCCTGATCCCAGGTCCACCAGAGATTGCGGGCAAGGCGGTGTAGTCCTGCTGCGAGTTCGGTCAACTCAGTTGGAGAAAGGGTAGGTGATTGGCTCATGGTTCAAATAGGTATGTCCTGTGCGCCGCAGACGCTAGCAGGATGCCCGAAAAGTGGAAGGTAAAGGCGGTCTGTTTTTTGTTTCAGGCCTGTCATCAAAATGAGAAGGCAATGTAGCATTCGGGAGAACAAAAAAAGGCTGCCCCGTAAACGAGACAGCCTTTGTAGAATGCGTTGAAGACAGCAGAGTGGATTAGAACTCGGTCTTTTTCGTCACACCTGGCACTGGCACCGGGTAGAGGCCGTTCTCGTCAGGCATGAGAGGAGAATCAGAATCCATGGTCAGGTCATCGACGCCTGGAGCAAACGCGTGCTTGCTGTTCATGAATGTCTCGAGCTCTGTTTCCTGGCCGGTATGAGCGGCCATACGTCCGAGAGAGGTTACGGCGCTGGCCATGACACCACGCTCGACTTCGTTGTAAGGCTTGTCGTTGCGGATTGCCTCGACGAGATGTTCCCATTCCAACTGATATGGATTTGGCTCTGGCTGAGGACGAGCCCAAACGAGGTCTGGACCTTTGTAACGAGGATTGAAGACGTTGTGACCCTTGTAGATGCGTGATTTGGCCGGGGTATGAGCGGCGGAGGAAACCACTGCAGAACCCTTGGTGCCGTGTGTGTAGACAGCGAATTCGTTGTGGCAACCTGGCATGTTGCGTCCGTCCATGTACATCTTGGTGCCGTCGTCGAAGGTATACTCAACGGAGTAGTGGTCAAAGTTCTGATCGACGTAGTCCTTCTTGAAGTGGCGTCCGCCAGAGGCTTTTGCCTTCACAGGCCATGAGCCCTTCATCCATGCACCTTCATCGATGTTGTGAATAAAGAAGTCACTGAATGCACCACCACTCAACCAAAGGAAGCTGTGGAAGTTGCGGATCTGATACATCAGTTCGCTCATCTCTCCATCGTTCTTCTTGGTGAAGGCGGAGCCGACGGGGCCTTGTTGGCGATAACAACGGATGTTGATCAGGTCTCCAATCGCACCGTCTTGAATGCGGTTCCAGAGTTCCTGACGAGATTCACAGTGGCGGCACATGAGTCCGACACCGACCTTGAGATTCTTTTCGATGGCCTCCTTGTTCAGTTCCAGCATGCGGCGGGCGGTAGGTCCGTCAGCGATGACTGGTTTCTCCATAAAGACGTTGAGCCCTTTTTTGATGGCGTATTCGTAGAAAGGAGCGCGGAAAGCGAGAGGTGTGGTGAAGATGGCGATGTCACCCTTCTTCAGATCATCCATGGCTTCCTTGTATCCGTCGAAGCCGATGTGCTTGCGCTCTGGTGTGACATCCATCTTGTCTGCGTGATGGCGGGTGAGCGTCTTGAAGCTCTTTTCCATCTTGTCCTCAAACACGTCCACCATGGAACGCAGTTTGATAGGGCCGAGAGAGTCAGAAACGGAAAGTGCATTATTGGCGGCACCTGTTCCGCGTCCACCACAACCAATGAGAGTGACATTGATTGTGTTGTCTTCTTTTGCGTGAACGTGAGGAAGTGCTACGCCAGCCAAGGCTGAGGTCGCCGCAGTCTTCTTGATGAAAGACCGGCGATCCGAAGAGGAGTCGAGAGGGTTGCTCATAAGTGGTGAAGGTTCAAATGTGTTTCGGTTGGTGTCAATTCTGGAAAGCTTTTTCAATCAGGGTTTTCTGTATGACAACATGATCGGTGTTTTCATTCATATTTCGAGGGATGATATGTATGCACGCTGATTTGAGGTCAGGATGCACACCACAAAAAAAGCCCTGACCTGTAAATGAGGTCAGGGCTATGAAAGGTAACGTTTTTTTTGAAACCTACTTCGTTGGGTTTGGCAGGGAACTACCTGGCTTCTGATTGGTTTTGCTTGGATCTTCGAAGAAGAACATGTCTTCACCGAAGGCTGGAACAAGATCATCAAGCCAGACTGCGTCGTCATCGAAACGTGCAAAAAACGGCTTGAGCACATGGTCTGGATTACGGGCCTGAAGCATGCGGAGAGTGAAGACTTTCTGGCCGGCGATTTCATTGATTCCAGTAACCTCGATCTTACCGGGCAGGGTGGACATGGACGGACCACGAACGGTGCGGGCGACACCACTGACTGCTTTGTAGGCATCGTGGAAGATGCGGTAGGCGCGTTCGAGTGACACTCCGAAGAAGTGTTGTGCGCCCGTGTCACGGACCTGGAACATGTAGTAAGGCACGCATCCTTGTTGAACCTGTTTTCTCCACATATCAGCCCATAGGCGTGATGAATCGTTGATGTGGCAAAGCACAGGAGACTGTGTGCGAATCTGTGCTCCTGTGTTACGAATGCGCTGAATGGCTTCCTGAACGGCCTTGGTTTCCATCTCCTTCGGATGGTTGAAATGTGCCATGAATGCCAGATGTCGCCCTGACTTCACGACCTTTTCAAAGAGGCGAAGCATATCGTCTGCATCCTTGTCTGTTGTGAAGCGATATGGCCAGTAACCGAGAGCCTTGGAACCGATGCGGATGGTTCGGAGGTTTTCGATATCAGAGTCGATAAGAGCGTCGATGTAGGTCTGGAAGGTTTTTGCCTTCATGATCATCGGGTCGCCTCCGGTAAAAAGCACATCGCTGACCTCCTGATGCTCTTTGACATAACCGACGAGTTGGTCGGCTTCCTTCATTGCAAATTTCAATTCATCGATTCCGACGAATTGCGCCCAACGGAAGCAGTAGCTGCAGTATGCGTGACAGGTCTGTCCCTGACTTGGGAAGAACAACACGGTCTCGCGATACTTGTGCTGCATGCCGGGAAGTGCCTCACCTTTGTAGGTAGGCTTGTTGAGTTCCTGTTGGCCGGCAGGATGAGGATTGAGCTCGAAACGGATCTTGTTTGCAGCTTCCTGAACAACCTTGGTATCTGCGTTCGAACGAAGAAGGTCGGCAATGGTGTTGAAATGACGGTCACGCAACATTTCCTGACGTCCGAAATTCAGGGTAAAGAAAGCATCCTGTCCGTAGTGGTCCCAGTCGATGAGTTCATCGACAACGTAATTGTTGGAACGAAAGGGAAGGACGGTGCCAACCACCTTGATGGCAAACTTGGTTTCCTCGGGCAGGGCCTGATATTGAGGGAGCTTGTCCAGGTGGTTGAGAGTAATCGGACGATATTTCGGTGCTGCGTTGTCTGATACCATAAGCTGGAATGAATCCTGGGGAGATCCGTTTCTTGGTTATAGATTGTTACTTTTGGGATGAGGTGGGTGATTGCTGAGGTGTTGTGCTGAAACCCAGAATCCACGCTTTCGCTAAGGATGTTCAGCAAAAATGGTGCAATCACACCAACAAAGGGCAATTATTGTGGCGCAAAATGCCCTGTTTACGCAAGGAATCTGTTGAAGACGGCCTTAGATGCAGGCTGCAAGCCGTTGCGCCAGAAGGGGTGTTGAATAGCGCTGTTTCAGCCAAAATCGACCAATTATGGGGCTATTTGGAGCACAACGCGGTAGAAACGGGCCGGGTGATCTCGCCGGGCATTGGGATCTGTAAGGACGAGTTTACCATCGGGGCCAGCCGTCAATGTACTGATTGTCAGCCATCCCGATAGGTCATTTGATGCCTGCAGTAGATACGTTTCACCCGGTAATCCGGCAAAGGTCACATCCACATCGTTTCCGTCCACTTCGTCGGTTACTTTGGCGTGCGAGAGTTTGACGTCTTGATCGCCGCTGACTCGGATTCGAATCAGCGCTGTGTAGGTTTGGCCTTGTGATGAAAAAGTGATGACAGCCTGATCGTTGCCTACAAAGTCAGCGGGCGGGGTGTAGGTGATAGAGGAAACATCGTTTCTGACGAAGGTGCCTCCTGCTTGAGAGGCTGGAGCTTCGTCTTGGATTTCTGGGGCTGTATAGGAATCACCTGCAATGTCCGAAGCCAGAATTATCAGTGGAGTGTTCAATGTTGCGTCAAATATGGAGGCGCTGGTGATTTGCGTTGTGAGTTGTTGTGGCAACTCGCGAGTGATCAGAACGTTGTAGACTAGGACTTCATTTCCTTCTGCCTGGCAGCGAATGGAGATACTCGTAGACCCGACCGGAATTCCATAGCGGGCGGTAGTTGTTCCAGTTACGGACTCTTTTCCTGAGAAAGTGATGCTGGTAGAGCTGCTATTTGGCACTGCTTGAATTTCTAGGGAAGAAGATCCGTAGGGCAGGTTGATTGTGTAAGAAAGTGATGATGCGCTGAATTCCGGAGACAAGGATCCTCCGCTTACAGAGATAGAGGCGAGCGTTGGATCGTTGGTTACGCGCTCCACATTGAAAATGGAACTGGCGTATCCGACATTGCCTGCCAAATCGATGTATTGAAGTCTTACTATATAGGCTCCCTCTTCCAACGAATCCCCGCCTGAAACGCTTGCTACTTCTGAGACGGAGTCCAAGTCATCGGTATTGACAATGAAGGAGTGTGTTCCTGCAGAGATCGCTTCGTCTGAAAGAATCAATATCCTGTCGTTTGCGTTGTTGGATGAATCAAATTGCAAGAGGAGGTTTCCAGAGCGTGCTGCCTCTGGAAGTTCGATCGAAATGGCGAGGGTGTCTGCGAATTTGGCATTATGTGATGGTGCAATGAAAGTGGCCGCCTGAGCGAAGCCATCGATGGAGAGGTTTCTCAATATGGCATAGCCTCCGGTTTCTGTACCATCAGAACTGTAGGTGATCCAAAGGTCGTAGGTGCCTTGTGGTAGCGGGGTGTTTCCTGTGATAATGCCATTGGATTCAGGGGAAGCTGGATCGAAATTGAACGAAACTGTCTGACCTGCCGAAGTCAGAGGAAGGCCGTAGTGGATTCCATGTCTCCGATCGTCCCATGTCGAACCTTGTGGTAAGAATGAGAGGCCGACTCCGTCACCAACCGCAGTTTCCGGGAGCTTATACTCAACAGGGAGTTGCCCCGCATACGCGGTGTCTGACTGAGGCATTGTGACAACGGGAGGGAGCGCGTTGGCCTCGATGATGATGCGGTAGTCCTCCACTTCTCCACCATCCGTGGCTCCCTTTGGAGATAGACCTCCCTCTGGACTGAGACGAAAGCGCGCATAGGTGGCGCCTGCGTCAATATCGGATGGGACGGAGACGTTCAGCTGATTGGCTCCCGCGGCCATTGCAATGTCTGAGGCAATCTGCTCTGCAGGGTGAGCGAAGACACCGTCTCCGTTCCAATCAATCCAGGCGTCCAATCTTCCTCCCGGACCGGATGCTGTGATGTCAATGGCGACCTCGGAACCACGGAGAAACTCACCGAAACCAACACCGTCTTCATCAGAGACCTCATCATCCAAGTCATCGCCTGATCCACTGGATACATTTCCGTCTCCTTCCACGTCTCGCCGGGAACCGAGGAACGGTGCGTCACCATCACCGTGTCGTGGCCCATCTGACGAAATGAGTGTGCCGTAGGAGTCGGGAGCATCACCTAGATCCATTGTGGAATAGATTCGGATGGTCGCAGTTTCTGTCGATTGATTGCCGCTTGTATCGGTGGCGGTGATTGTGACTGAGTTGTCTCCGATATCCGTTCCGCTGAATGAGGTCTTGGACAAGCTGAAGGCGACGTCAGAGCAATCACTCCAATCTGCGACTAGATCGGAAGCACTCAAGGTAGCGGAGCCATTTAGATCGAGAGCCTTGGTGAAGATGTTGTTTCCAAGTTCGGTGGTGCGCAGGTTAAACTCGGGCGCCGTTGTTTCAGTGACCGTTACGGTGAAACTATGTGTGCCTTTGTTGCCGCTTCCGTCTTGGTAGCTCCATTCCACCAATGTGGTTCCCACTGGAAAAGATGACCCGCTAGTAAGTCCTTTCTCAAGTGTGCCAAACATAACGGATGAGCAGTTGTCTGTTGCCGTGATGGTGTAAGTATAGAGAGCCGAGCATTGGCCTGCGTCTGCTGGAATGGTTGTGTTGCTCGGTCCGGAAACCACTGGGGCTTCCGTGTCGTTGACGGTGATTTTGAAGGTCTTGGTTGTGGCATTGCCATGATCATCGGTGGCTGTAAATGTCATCACGGTTGTTCCGAAGTCGAAGGTGGATCCACTCGGAGTGGCATCGTTTCCTGGTTCTGGATCAGGTATTAAAAGGCGAAGGCTTAATTCTGGACCGCTTGAGCTTGTGATCGTGGGTGTGCCGCAATTGTCTGACGTAGAAACTGTGTAGTTTACAACGGCGCCACAGACCCCAGTGTCATTGTTCACGATGATGTCATCAGGGACATTCAATGTGGGAGCTTGATTGTCGATCATGGTGAACACGTAGTCTTCGACCTCTCCGTCTGCTGCTTCACCTGTGGGAAGAAGGCTTCCGGCGGTCGAGAGTCGAAAACGCACATTGAACGATTTTGTTTCATCGTAGCAGGGAACTGTGAAGGGAATGATGTTCTGACCGGCGGTAACCGCAATTGACTGGATGAATTGCTCTTCGGCGTCGTTCCAACTTTCGTTTTGATTCCAATCGATCCACCCATCGAGGAAGCCAGACTGTGATGCAGTTACGATCAGATCCACTGTAGTGCCCATTTGTAGGGTCGGGACCTGAACACCGTCGTCTGTATCAGCATCTGCGTTGGTGCTGGGTTGTCCATCGTCTTCCTTGGTTGCTCCTGACCCGAGGTAGAGATTAGTGATCTTGTGACGGGCTCCCTCCTGACTCAGGAGCACTGGATAGCCTGGGTCTCCCTCAGGAGCATCACCGAAGTCATAGCCACCATATACTTCCAAGGACAGTTCTGTTGAAGTGGTTGCCTTGTACTTTTCATCTCCCTGAAAAACGGCAGTGATACTATGCGTGCCGATTGGGAGATTGGACCTGTAGAGGAATGCTTCAGAATCAGCGTCAGGCGCATCCGTACCAATGAGTGTGGAACCATTGTAGAATTTTACATCACCGGTTGCTGCGGCTGAAGATGACGAAGGCTCCATGAATGCCCTGAATTGGATTGTCTCTCCTTCTATAGCTGGGTTCATACTTGCAGTCAGATGAACAGTGACAGGTTCCTTGGGCACTTCGACGACCTGAGTGATATTTGCAGAATTCGCAGATTGGTATGAGGTGTCGCCAAGGTAGTAGACAAAGACATTCTCGTATGTGCCGGCTGTGTCAAAGGACGTCTGAAAAGACGAGGAGCCAGAGGATACAATGCTTTCGCCCAGGTAGCTTTCCCCCTCATACCAACGGGCAGTACCAGTGACCGTTCCTCCTCCAGGGGAATCTGGGACGAACGTTGCCGTCAGCGTGATTGTCTGATCTGTTTCAGCGGGATTAGGGGTGTGGGAGGTGATTGTGGCGACCACTTCTGCTTTGGTCACTGTGACCGTCATTGAGTCTTGGTCACTGCCATTGCGCTGGTCCGTGACTTTGAAGATGATGGTGTAGGTGCCGGGCGTGGAGAAAGATGTCGTGGTGTTTTGGGAGGTTCTGCTGGCGACAAAATTCTCTCCGTTGTAGGACAGGTCCCAAGCAAAGCTGTGTATGTCCGAGCCATCGGCGTCGGTAAAGGTTCCGTTTAGGCTGATGATTTCTCCGACCACCACGGACTGATCGCTACCGGCGTTTGCGACAGGATTGTTATTCGGAGGAAGTTCGATGGTCTGTGTGAGTGAAGAAGAGGAAGCTGCGTTGAATGCTGAGTCGCCGCTGTAGCTAGCTGTAAATGAATGAGTGCCTACCGAGTAGGAGCTGCTGCTGTAAGTTGCCTGCGCATTGCCATCAAGAGTCACAGTAGACACATTTGATTCACCGTTGTTGAAGGTGATCGAACCAGTCGGAGTCCCCGACGTTCCAGATACGGTGGCTGTGATCGTGAAGGCCTCTCCTATGTCGGATGGATTTGGGGTTGATGATAGGGAGACGGAAGGTGTCTGTTTTACAATCGGATGGATTTCGAGATTGCCGTTCACATCAAAAGGGTCTGCCCACTTTTGATCAGTGTAGACATTGCTTCCTGTGAGCGTTCTCAGAAAGGCAGCGAGGTCTGATACTTCCTGGCTGGTAAAGTTGAATTGCACAGGGCTCCCGCTTCGGCGAAGGCGACCGTCCAGTCCCTGGTTTCCGGAGATCCCTGTGCTATAGTGATCAATGACGTCCTCGATGGTGGCATCATTTCCGTCATGCATGAATGGTCCGTTGCTGCCGTTGGGGCCGTCCAGATCCCTCAGGCTTGGTGACCTTGTATTGGTGCGATCGGTTCCCCCTCCAATTGCTTGAATCGCGCCATTGTTTCCTGAGTTGGGGGTGATTGAGAACTCTGGAGATTGATGACAACCAGCGCATCCTCCTCCGCCTCCGGTTCTTGTGCTGCCGGTGAAGGTAGGGGGCTGAAAGAAGAGATTCTTACCAGTGTTCTCCTGTGCGGTGAAGTTGGGAAATGGTGCTGGATCGTTTGGGGCGACAGCCCGTCCTTGATCATACTTTGAATCAAAGGACTGGATGCTTCTTACGAATTGAGCGATGGCCAATTTCATCCTGTCTTCTGTAATGGCTGTATCGCCGAATACCTCTTCAAAAAGGCGGGGATAGTAGTTCAGTCCTTCCATCTTGGTGATCAGGTCGGCGAATGTGGGATCGTCATTGGTGCCGCTGAATCCCATTTCATTGTGATCCTGAATCGGCTTGGTGACTTGTTCCTCCGCGCTTGGAACGCGTTCGTCCCAGAAGAAATTTGCTTCATCAGAGAAGCGGGCATTGATGAGTCGCATCGAATGACGCCCGGTCGTGCCATTGACCCCTTGGCTAGCGATGAGCGGATCACCGAACGCGAACCCTTGTTGATGACAGGTCGAGCAGGAGACGGTGTTGTTGGATGAAAGTTGTTTGTCGTAAAAAAGGACTCTCCCAAGTGTCGCCCCTGTGTCGGTGATGGGATTGTTTGCGGGAGTATTGTCGCGGGTGATGTAGGAAGGGACTGACTGGTTGGCGTAGTTTGGCAATGAATCCAGATCAATGATTCCTGATGCGGCTTGTGTGCTGCTTGCCATGGTGGATAGCAGCATCAACATGCCTGCGATCCATTTCTTTGTTTTCATTGCCTTCATATTGGTTCCTGAGTTCGTTCTTTGTCAGAATGACCCTGATCTGACACACGAAGAGTTCAGGTGAGTTTTGTTAGGGAATTATTAGGATGGTCAAAACCTTGTGTAAAAAAGGGCTGGTTATCCCGCAAGATTGGACGCGAATGGCCCTTTTATCGTCATGTTGAAAGAAGAATGGACAGCAAATTTCGCGTTTTCATCTGGGGCAACTTTTGGGAGGGTCACCCCATGTTCCAACGCACACTTTCCGTATTAGCCACTCTTGCCTTTGCATTGGTGGTCGTTTCTGCCTCAGCGAAGAAGCCTAATGTCATCGTGATCATGGCTGATGATATGGGATATGGAGATCTCTCTTGTTATGGGGCAAAGACTCTAAAGACGCCGCATATCGATAAGCTGGCAGCGGAAGGCATTCGTTTCACAAGTGGGTATTGCTCAGCATCAACCTGCACTCCGACTCGCTACTCATTTCTCACAGGCACGTACGCATTCCGCAAAGCCGGAACCGGTATCGCGCCGCCTAACAGTCCGGCAGTCATTAAGCCTGGCACGGATACCGTCGCCTCTGTTCTCAAAGGAGCAGGTTACAAGACGGCGGTCATTGGAAAATGGCATTTGGGTCTCGGTGGTCCTGATGGCCCAGATTGGAACAATGATTTAAAACCTGGACCGAACGAAATTGGATTCGACTACAGCTTTCTCCTCCCAACCACCAATGACCGAGTGCCACAGGTCTATGTAGAGAATCACAGAGTCAAGAACCTGGATCCCAAGGATCCGCTTTGGGTGGGTAAGAAGAAGCCTTCAGAAGATCATCCTACTGGTATCACACATCGTGACACACTGAAGATGGATTGGACTCACGGGCACAACTCCACGATCCACAACGGCATCAGCCGAATTGGTTTCTACACGGGTGGTCATGCAGCACGTTTTCGTGATGAAGACCTGGCCGATGAGTGGGTGAAGCAATCCAACCGATGGATTGAAGAGAACAAAGATGATTCATTCTTTTTGTTCTTCGCCTCTCATGATCTTCATGTGCCACGGATGCCTCATGAGCGTTTTCACGGAAAGAGCGGTCTTGGTTTTCGTGGTGATGCCATCATTCAGCTCGATTGGTGTGTAGGGGAATTGATGAAGACTCTGGATCGCCTCGGTATTGCAGAGGAGACACTTGTTGTTTTCTGTTCGGACAATGGACCTGTTATGGATGATGGATACGCTGACGGTGCATTGGAGGAACTGGGCTCCCATCGTGCTGCTGGAAATTTCTCAGGCGGCAAATACAGTGTCTATGAGGGCGGGACCCGCACTCCATTCATCACTCGTTGGAAGGAAACAATCAAGCCGGCCGTATCTGATGAGGTCGTATGCACTGTGGATCTGGCCGCGAGTCTCGCAAAGATGGCCAAGACCAAGTTGCCCAAGGACGGGTGCCTGGATTCGATCGATGTCTCAAAGGCGCTGCTGGGTAAGAAAGGAGCCAAGGGACGCGATCACTTGGTTCAACAGGACAATGGCAAAGGTGGCAATTACGGCTTCCGCGTTGGGAAATGGAAATTGCAGAGGCATGATTCCAAGAAGGCCAGAAACGTCGTGGTTGAACAACTGTTGGCCAATGTGAATGTGCCTCGGTATCAGCTTTTTAATCTGGAGAAGGATCCAGCAGAGAAAAACAATATCATCGATGCGCACCCCAAGATTGCAGAGGATCTAAAGGCACGTCTGGCAAAGATCATTGAAGACGGACGTAGTCGATAGAATCGCGGGCTTGCTGCTTGTAATACGATTGAGCGACCGCAACACTTTGCGCCGAGCACATGGCGGGAAAACCAAGTCAAACAGCTGAAGATTACCTCGAACGGATTCACGAACTGATTGAGGAAAAGGGGTATGCACGAGTGGTGGATATTGCTTCATCACTCAATGTGAAGCAGGCCTCCGTCACCAATATGGTGCAAAAGCTGGGTGATATGGGGTTTGTGAATTACGAGAAGTATCGTGGTCTGATTCTCACAGATGAGGGTAGGGAGATCGCCCAAAAGATTCAGCGCCGCCATGAGACCCTTGCCCGCTTCTTTTCGTTACTCGAATTGGATGAGGAAACTCAGGGGAGAGATATTGAGGGAATCGAGCATCATCTCAGTCCATCAACCTTTCGCACCTTGGAAGATCTGTCCGCCTTCTTCGAGACCCATCCAGAGATACTGAAACAGTTCCTCGATTTCCGTCCGGTCAGGAAGTAGCGGAAGATTGTTTGTTCCTGTTGGAGGGATGGCTTTCTTCGCTTTGATGGTTCTTGTTGTCTACTTCCTGTAAGCGACTTCTTGGCTTGATTCTTGGCGGGTATAGAGCAGGATTTGCTCATACCCCGGAACGAAGGTTCAATCATGCGTCAGACCATCATCATCTCCGTCACCATTGGGCTCCTCCTCACCATTGCGCTTGTGCGTGAATCAAGATGGCGTGGGAAGATGGAGGTTATCGCCGAAAAGAATCATCAATTGGAAAAGCAATTGGGGGCTATCCACAAGGACATTGAAGATACGAAAGGGGCAATTCAGCTACTCAGGCAGGAACGTGTCTTGGGAGTAACGGTGTCACCCAGCTCTCCAGACGAATCGGAATTGGATACTTCAATGGATCCGAAAGAACATTCCGAAATTGGCGGGCTTTCTTCATCCTCTGCGCCCTCGGTTTCCAGAGCACCGTTGGATACCAGAGTGGCCTCGATCGAGGCAGAGTTGGAGCAGATGATGAAGTTGAAGGAACAGTTCCTTCCTGTCGTATCCGGAGGGGATCGTACCTATCCGGAATATGATCCCACGAAACCCTATACAGCAGAACCTGTTGTCGATGTTGCTGATAGTTCGCCACCGGTTCCCACCAAGAGAGGATGGGGAGAAGAACAGGCAGTAGGTCCTCCGGATACATTTGAGGCAGGGGATCGTCCATCAGCGTGGGCATCGTTACTCCCTGACGGAGGCGAAGAGTGGTTGTCAACCGGGTTTGATGCGCCAGTCGATATAGCTGAAATTCGCATCAGAGAGACCTACAATCCCGGTGCCATCACGAAGGTGACTACGTTTGTGAATGGTAGTGAGCAAGTGATCTGGGAAGGCACGTCTCAGTCAGGACCAGCTCCTCGTGATTTTGTAGTTCGTCCAGATTTTGGTGTTACCAGTGATGCGATAGCCATTCATATGGATACCGGGCTGGTGAAGGGATGGAATGAGATCGATGCCGTTCAAGTGATCGATCGAGCAGGTAATGGTCATTGGGCAACCTCTGCCGAAGCCAGTAGCACCTTTGCCCAACAGGTTCCGGCTTTTCAAGGAACTCCCATCGATCAGCCGGCGCCCTAAGGTTTATAGGCGGATCAACTGCTGTGATTGAACCGAAGGGAGAGAGAGCGTCTAATTGCGGGCTTTGTTTCGCTCACACCGAGTCGGGAGTGAATTCGAATGACAGGTAGATTCCCACATAGAGGTTCCTTCATCAGGTCTGTGGCGTAGGCGTCCCGCCTGCGGGTTCTAGGAGCGTCTCGCTCCGAGTTGATTAGGGGGGAGGGAGATGTTTGCCTTAGAGTATCCAGCGCAAATTCCCATTCATCTCGTGAATCTTGTCTCAAATCTCTTCTGTGTCATTCCGCGTATTTGGGTGACAAGTAACTCGAAGGGCGGCGGTCATAGACCGACCTCTACAGCTGAGGGGTGGTTTGAAAGAGAACGGGGATGCTTGGGAAAGAACCCGACCGGGAAGGGGGCGCTATAATTGGGAGAAGCGCTTGTCCCTTACCCGGTCTATGTATTCTTACTAACCTCCTTAAGGTTGCCGGTTTCCCCGGCCATGAAACGGCTGTGGAGTGGCGTTATAATTGGGAGAAACGCCGCCTCCAACTGTCTCGCTGTCTCAAATCTATTTGACCATCACGATCTCTTCGTCTGGTCCTTTGCCATCGTTCTTAGCCGTCTTTGGCTTGTCGCCTTGGTCAGGCGGGACGAGTGGGCGATCTGTTCTGCCGACGGTGAGGTCATCCGGGCGCTTTGAATCGTCCTGGAATTTCACGCTCACGATGCGGCTGACGCCCTGTTCCTGCATGGTTACACCATAGAGTGTGCTGGCCATGCTGATGGTGCGTTTGTTGTGTGTGATGATGATGAACTGACTCTTGTCGACGAAGCGCTGGAGGATCCGCACAAAGCGGTTGATGTTGGATTCATCCAGCGGGGCATCGAGCTCATCGAGCACACAGAAAGGACTTGGTTTCACCTGATAGATGGCGAAGAGAAGCGCCACGGCAGTCATGGTCTGCTCACCACCTGAAAGCAGGGTGATGTTCTGGAGTCGCTTCCCAGGAGGGCGGGCGACGATTTCAATTCCAGATTCGAGCACGTCCTCTGTATCGCTCAACACGAGGTCTGCTGTTCCACCATTGAAGATCTCAGTGAACATCTCTTTGAAGTTCTCGCGGATCTTTTCGAAGGTGGTTGTGAACATCTCCTTGGTCTGCTTGTTGATCGTGGTGATCACTTCAAGCAACTGCGCTTTTGCATTGGTGAGTTCATCGAACTGGTTGGAAAGAAATTCAAAGCGTTGTTCCGTCTCCTCGTATTCCTCAATGGCGACGAGGTTGACTGCGCCCATGGCATCGATCTTACCCTGGAGGGTTTGTACCTGGTCTTTGATCTGATCCCAATCCGTTGAGAGGCCGTTCTGCTTCATCTCTTCCGGTGTGATCGTTTCCACCGTTGGCTGACCTTCGTCAGTCGTGGTAATGACGATGCATTCCGAAGTGACTTCGTTGAGATCGATCTGGTATTTCTGTTCGATGCGTTCAACGAGGTTTTTGGAAGTCATGTTTTTCTCTGCGAGAATGACATCCAATTGACTGCGGCGCTGGCGTGCCTGCTCAAGTTGATCACGCGTTTCGCGAATCTCATTCTCCTTGCCCTTGATGGCTTCTTCCTGGGTTTTACGGAGTTCCTCGGTTGTCTTGCAGTGTTCGTTTACTTCTTCCTGCTCAACCTTGAGGGTTTCAATTGTCTTTCCGGATTCAGCGATTTCTTGTCGGGCCTGTTCAACGCGTTGGTTGAAGGACTCCATCTCTGATTTGCGCTGTGCGACCAATTGGGTGAGCTCGTTGATGCGATTCTCAAGAGGCACGCGGGATGATTTAAGCGATTGATAGAATTGTTCTTCGCCTGCCTTTTCGACTTTGGCCTCGGTCAATACTGCGTTGGCAGAGTCACGATTCTGACGAACCTGTTCGAGCTCTTCATTGAGTTGCTCAACGCGCTCTTGAAGACTGTTGGCCCGTTGCTCCAACTCACCGATACGCTCATTGATTCCGTCGCGGCGTGCTTTGCCTTCGCGATCCTGTTCAGCGAGACTTTGAATCTCGTAGACAACGGTTTCGATCTTCTGACCCAGTGTGCGATTTGATGTCTCGAGGGCTTTGAATTCACCCTCCGCAGTGGCTATTTCGACTTCCTGTTTACGGAGTTCTGTCTGTGCGGTTTGGAGCGATGCCTGAACCTCTGTCTGTTCACCCTGAAGAGCGCCCTTGGCCTTGGATGCCTTTTCAACATCGTTCTCAAGTCCCTTGAGATCTTTCTCAATGGTCTTGATCTGATTCTTGCGACCGAGGATGGAGGAAGGTCCTTTCCCGCTGCCATTGGAATAACCGGACGTGAACACACCTGATTTATCCAAGACAGCGCCATCAACAGTTACGAAGTCCAGTGCTCCTGCTGTGGCTTTCCATGCCTCTGTGGCAATTTCGATGGAGTCAGCGATCCATGTATCGGCAAGTAGTCGTTCGAGAAGAGGGGTGGTTTCCTCATCAGTCCTGATGACGTCGAGTGCGAGAACCAATCCTGCCTGAGAAGGCGGTTCGACCGTGCTTGCTGGAGCAGGGGAGCCGGTAAGAAGTTCCAAGGCGGCAATACTGGCGCGACCTTTCTTGTTCTTGTTCAGGCTCTCAAAAATGCTGGTGGCTGCATCTGGATTCTTGGTCAGAACGATCTGCAGACGCGAACCGAGCGCGAGTTCAGTCGCTTTGACGTAGTCGGTCGGCACATTGATGCGGTCGGCAAGGGTGCCGACGACGAGATCCTTATGCTTCAGGGCTGCTTGAGCACCCTGACTGAATCCTTCACGAGATTCATGTAGTTGATTTAAGACGTTGAGCCGCGATTTGAGCTCAGCCTGCTTGGTGGTCAGTTGATCTACGGTCTGAGATGCTGCGGAGAGTTCGCTCTGCAATTCACGGAGGCGTGCCTGTCGTTGTTCGACAAACTCACGTTTGGTGACGATCTCCTTGCGACGATTTTCTACGTCGATATTGAATTCCTTCAAACGCGTTTCGAGGCGTTGGCGCTCTTCCTCTAGCTGAACCTTTTCAGACGAAAGCTTTTCCTGACGGACGAGATTGCCTTGGGCCTGAAGCTCAAGGGCGTTCACCTCATTGCGTGCCTTGCTGAGATCCTGAGCCGCTACGAAGCTTTGAGAGTGTGCCTGATTCAGCTCACCCTGCAGCTCGCGGACCTTACCTTCAACACTGCTTACAGATTCCTGTTCCTTTTGAACGCGAGCCGTTTTGATTTCGAGAGTGTTTTCAGTCTGCGAAAGCTTCTCTATCAGCTCTTCCAGTTCCTTCTTGGTATTGTCACGGCGTTCCTCAGCCTGTGCGATGTCACTCAAAGCCTTTTCGTTCTGTGACTCGAGCTCCTTGATACGCTCTTCGTTGAACTGAACACGGCTGTCGAAGCGTTCGATGTTTGCTCTGACTTCCAGTGCCTTTTGTTGTTGCTGATTGATCTTCTGCTCGGTTTCACCCAGCTGGCCACGGAGCTTACCGATCTCATTCTCGCTATCGATCACCATTGCGCTGCGGGTGTCTACATCACGGCGGAGGTTCTCGAGTTCGACCTGGTGGGCATTGATCTCTGAGTGAAGCTGATCGAAGTCATGGCGTGCCAACTGCGTGTCCATCTGCTGGAGCTGGTCCATGTACTTCTTGTAGCGACGTGCTTTGCCTGCCTGACGCTGTAGGGAACCTATCTGGCGCTTTACCTCGCGGATGAGATCTTCAACCCGAATAAGGTTGGTCTCAGTGTGATCGAGCTTGCGAAGTGCCTCTTTCTTCTGAGCCTTGAACTTGGTGATTCCAGCTGCTTCCTCGAAAACCATGCGGCGATCCTCTGGACGACTGGAGAGCAACTGAGTGATGTTGCCCTGCGCCATGATACTGTAGCTGGTGCGTCCAACTCCTGTGCCCATGAACAAGCGCTGAATGTCTTTCAGACGGCAGGGAGTCTTGTTGATGTAATACTCACTACCTCCATCACGGAAGATCCTGCGGGTCAGGGTCACTTCGTTGTAATCAAGGGGAACACCTGCTGCATGTAGGTTCTCCTGATCAATATCGCCAATGGTGATGGAAACCTCAGCGGTGCCCAGCATCTTGCGTCGAGAGGTGCCTGCAAAAATGACGTCCTGCATCCCGCCGCCACGGAGGGCCTTGGCGGACTGTTCACCCAACACCCAGCGGATCGCATCAGCGACATTGGACTTACCGCAGCCATTTGGTCCGACGATGGCAGTGATTCCCTTCTGGAAATCCAGCGAAGTCCTGTCGGCAAATGATTTGAATCCAAATACGGTTAGGTTTTTCAGATACATGACGGGAGTAGAAAACACCCATCACCGGGGTGCGTAAAGAGGGAAAAGCGCGATATGCGGTAGAAGTTATTCACAATGACCACAATATATTGTGGTGCACATTAGTGGGGAGGTTGGGAGTTATCGGGAAATCAGGGACAATTTTCCCGATAAATGGGGGTTCTGTAATGAAAAGGCCCATGGATGGGAATCCATGGGCCTACTGAGAGAATTGTGGCGAAGTTCTAGCGACGCAATTGATTGATCAATGCGTTTGCCCCCGGATGACCTGGAGCGATGCTTAGAGCCTGTTGAGCAGCCTGTATAGCTTCAGGAATTTGTCGCATCTGGGCGTGAATCGTCGCCCGAGCGTAAGGGAACTCAGGATTCTCGGGTTGAATGCCTTCGGCTCTTACCAAGGCGTCGATAGCGCCACGCATGTCACCAGCAGCACTTCTTGCGATACCTAGGTTATACCACGCACGGGGATGCTGTTGATTGATACGGGTTGCTTGTTCCAGATATTGAAGCGTTTTGCCTGTATCACCGAGTTCGTTCCAAGCCAGAGCGAGTTTGTATGGGTATTCGGCTTCGTTGGGATCAAGCTGTGCTGCTTGTTCCAATTGGGCGACGGCTTCCTGGGTTCTACCCGCCATGCTGAGTACAACGGCAAGCTCGTGCCTCATAGGTGGTGAATTTGGATCCCATTCAACTGATTTGGCATAGTAGGTCAGTGCTTTCTGCACTTCGCCTCGGTCGAGATAGAATGCGCCTTGTTGCATGGCACCGGCTGGTTGATCTCCGTTGAAATTGAGATAGGCCAACAGATCCTTCCCGGCCTGCGAATCCAGTTTTACGCTCCTCCGAAGAGCCCATGCTGCGTTGACTCGGACTGAACGTATGTCGTCTTCGAGAAGTTTCTCAAGAGCAGAGCGTGCTCCTGGGTGTCCGCTGCTGACTGCTGGATCGAGGCTTGAAGCTGCTTGCGTTCTGACGAAGTGGCTCTCGTGTTCCAGTGCGCGAATCAATGCCGCGATCACTTCATCATCGTAGGCAAAGACATCAAGGATTCCGGCAGCGACAGCTTTCCAGAAATCCATCTTTTCGTTCTCCAACATGTGGAGTAGATGTGGTCGTGCTGCAGGGTCTCCTTGTCTGGCCTTGGCGATCCAGCGAGCCCTGACGCGGGTGTCGCGCTCCATTCTGTCACCATACCATTCCTTGGTCGCTGTTAGCGCCCAATCGACGTCCTTGTCTTGATGACAGCGGTTGCAGGCATTGGGAATGTTGAACTCCTTGGTGAGGAGGGGATCTGGAATGGTGAATCCATGGTCACGTCTAGGATGTTTCTGCATGTAGGTCGTGTGTGGCATGTGACAATTGACACACTGTCCACCAGGGCCATTGACGTCATGATGAGAATGAGCGGCTGGGTCAATCACCGGACTGTTTGGAAAACCTCCGGAATGACAGCGCATGCAGAGGAGATTTCCGGGAAGGATCAGCTTGGTGCTGTGGGACTGATGGCAATCCATGCAGCGAACTCCGGCCGCGTGCATCTTGCTGCTCAAGAATGAAGTGAAGACATAATCCTCTTCGTTTACTTGGCCATCGGCGAAATAGACTTCTGATTCGTTGGGGAGAAACAGATTAAAATGATTCTGATAAGTATCACCTGGTTCGAAATTTCCTGTGAGCTCAGTCCGACGGGAATGGCAGGTTCCACAAGTGTCTATTGTTTGGTCTCGGGTTAGTCGCTTGAGAGTGGGGTCCTTTTGCTTGGAGTCCTTGTACTGATATTGCCAATCGACGTGATCTTTGGAGGGGCCATGGCAGGACTCGCATCCGACGCTCATTTCAGCCATTGCTGTGAAATAGGTATCTGTCTTTTCGTCGTAGTTCTTTCTGAGGCGGGTGTTGTGACAGCCGGCGCACATGTTGTTCCATGTCATGCCGCGGCCGGTCCAATGTCCCCATTCACCAGGTTGGCGATCTTCGTGGCCGTAGACGTTGAACCACTCTTTGTTCAATGGATCAAAGGTCAATTCGAGTGTTTGAACGCGGCCTCGCTCTGTTTCCACAAGGTATTGGCGGAGTGGTTCCACACCAATCGCTCTGGTTGGTTGGTAGGCCTCCACCTTGTTGTCGAATCCCTTGGTCGTGACATGGAATGTCCCATTGGTTTCTCCAGCACTGGACTCTTGAGTACCAAACTTGAATGAGCGTTCTGGATGAAAGGCGTCGGAATCCAAGTCCTTGCTAACGGGGCGCTCAGCGTGGAAATGGTTGGATTGGAGCCAGTGATCATAGGCATCCTTATGACATTCTTTGCAGGTTTCTGAACCGGCGTATCCCTTGAAGATTTCCTCGTCAACCTCTTCGAAACCGGCTTGAGGATTGTGAGGACCCTCTTTTGAAGCGGATGCTGTTTCTGTCTTCTTTTCGAGTCTGTCTGCTGAAGGCCGAAGGAGTGCAACTAGTGCTATGACTATAGCAGTTGCGACGATGATAACCGGAAGCGGAAACGGCTTCTTCTGAGGTGGAGACTTTTGGTTTTGTTTGCCCATGCGTGGAAGAACGTTAGCAGCGGGGGCAAGACAGGGGAATCCCGGAACGTTTTCGAAAACACACGAAAAAAGGCGGCCGGATATTCCGACCGCCTTTGATATCTAACGAGGAGGAATAAAACCTATTCGAACTGACCGCTCACCTCGGCTGTCTTAGAGATGATGGCAATGACGCGGCGTTGGTTGGCCTCATGGGTGGTGAGGTCCTTTGCATTGGCCAGTCGTTCGATATGCTTTGATATTCTCTTCAAAGCACTTTTGGAAACATAGAGCTTCTGGCGGATGGATTCTCCGTCGGGACCAGGCATATCGACGATAGCCAAGATCTCTTTTCGAAGACCTTCACCAAATTCGTTAATTGCTCCCTCAGGGTTTGCTGCTTCCATGAAACCGTTGATTTCGTCAGCATGGGTATCGAGGATGACATCGAACTTATCCTCCATATCTGCGGAAACTTGTTCTGCATGAGTCTTAAGACTTTCGATCAATTCATACTCAATCGACCGGAAGAGATCGGGGATGTGCGCCAGAACCTGTTCAGAGAGCCCACTGGCACTGTCGATGGGAGCTATCTCGATTCCTGCTCGTGAGGCGAGTTGTTGCTGAAGGGCAGTGAGTCCCATTGCAATGTATTCTGGTGTCTTCTCATCCGCCATTTGCACCAGTTGCTGTCCATACTCATCGACATAGCCGATAGCATTTCCCGAGACCATTTCTGCGATTGTCTTAGGCTCGAGGAATGGAGTGATCATTGAACGAAGGATGGTCATGTAGGCAAATACGACAACTGTCAGTATACCCATGACGATTCTGGTGGAGTTTCTGCCCTTTCGCGCTTTTGTAAGTTCTGTTTCGACGAACTCGATGGCGATTGGCCCGGCGTTGTTCTGTTTTTCGTCACTCATTACTTGCCTCCTTTCTCTTCCAATTCTTTGACCAATTGCGGGGTGGTATCGTCTCGGAATTCTGTCTCAAGTATTTCCCACACGAGTGTTCCAAATATCCATGGAGCATCGTTGTCGGTGTAGAGGTCGGTATCCTCGTCCTTGGCGATCTTTTCCAGATTGAACATGATTTCATTGATGGAGACCATTTGATCGTGAAGTAGGTCATTGGCAATGAGCTCGAGTTGATCTTCAGCTTCATCATTAAGTTGTTTGATGATCTCAAGCAATTTGTCTTCCGAGAGACTTGGATAGAGCTTTCGGATTAAGAGCTCTCGCTCCGCGATGTGTTTTCCAAAGGTTTTCTCAAGGATGTTTGTGGCATGTGTGGGGAGGGCATCAGCCATGCGATCGAGCTCTCTGAAGAAAACATCTTGAATCTGAGGTAGATTCTCTTGGAGTGCCTTCTTTTCGTTCTCCAAATGACCCATAGCCTTCCCTAAGGCGTTGGTGACTGAACTCTTCACGGTGGGAACAAGACTGTTCGTCACGCTGGCCATCAGTTCATCTTTTAGAATTTTCTGTTCCGGCCCGTCCTTGGCCAGAGCTTTGCCTTTGTTGACGATGGCAAAGACGTTGAAAAGGATGATGGCGAGGATCACTAGTATCCCTCCAATCTTCCAAATCATCGTCTCTTTGCGCAACGCCTCCACTTCCTGGATTTGTTTTTGCACCTCTTCAGAGTTCATGTTTGTTCAGTTTGGTTGTTTGTTGGTTGATAGAATTTGCCCGTAAAAAAGACCCGGAAATAACTTGGGGGGGAACGACTTGGGGAACGACTTGTAGGGATGAAAAGGACTTCCGTTTCGAATGTCAACGAAATCAGATTTCACTAGTCTGAAAGGCGTATAGAGTTGGACTGGGGCTCAGATTGGAGCAGCTAGGTCTAGCCAACCAGAGATGTGTTAAAGGTTTCACATCTGCTGAAGTGCTTTCTTGATTTTTGAGGTGCGGACGCTAGCTTTCGCACCTCCATGATCATGAATGTTACGAAAAAGATGAAATCTGCAGGCCTTTCCTGTGCCATTTCCCTTGGTCTGGCACTGGGAGCAAATGCTGCGGAAATCGGAAAATCCAAGCCCAAGGCTTCAGATCGAAAACCTGTTCCGGTGGTTGCACCCAAATCGGATGAAGGATTGCTGAACATCAAGAATTTCAAGATGCCTGAGGGCTTCGAAATTGAAATGGTGGCAGCGGAGCCATTGTTGGCCAATCCCGTGGCCTTCTGTATCGACTGGAACGGAGATTACTTCATCTCTGAAACACATCGTTACCGCAGTAGTGTTTTGGATATTCGGCACTACATGTTCATGCTGGAAGATGACTTGGCGATCAGAACGGTTGAGGACCGGATTGCCATGGGTAAAAAGCACTTTGGCAAGGAGGCTGATCAGCTTTCCATCGAGTCTGAGGTGGTTCGCTATGTGCAAGACACAGACGGTGATGGGATTGCTGACAAGTCCTCTATCTACGGTGATAAGTTCAATACAGCTCTCGATGGAATCGCATCGGGCGTGATCTATCGTGATGGGAAAGTCTATTTCACCAATATTCCAAATCTATGGGAATTAGAGGACAAGGATAAGGACGGGCTCGCCGAGCTTCGTAAGTCTTTGAGTTATGGTTATGGCGTTAGGTTCAGCTACACAGGGCATGATATGCACGGACTGGCAATCGGTCCTGACGGAAAGCTCTATTTCTCATTTGGTGATCGTGGTGCAAATGTAACGACCATGGAGGGAACTCAGCTTGCGTTCCCTGATGAAGGAGCCGTCTTCCGTTGCAATCTGGATGGAACGGACATGGAAGTCGTACACAGCGGATTGCGTAATCCTCAGGAACTTGCTTTTGATCAGTATGGAAACCTTTTCACCGGAGATAACGATTGCGACAACGGTGACAGCGAGCGCTGGGTACAGGTCGTCGAAGGTGGTGAGAGTGGATGGCGTGTGGGGTATCAGCATGCTCCACTTGGTAAAGCCGGACAGTGGATGTCCGAAAAGCTTTGGGTTCCTCGCTTCAAGGGACAGGCAGCTTATCTTCTTCCTCCAATCGCAAATATCATGGATGGGCCATCCGGATTGACTTTCAATCCTGGAACCGGACTTCCTGCCTCGTTTGACGGTCATTTCTTCCTGACTCACTTCAAGGGCCAGGCCACTCGTAGTGGTATCAGCACATTCAAAACAGAGGTCGCTGGTGCTTCATTCACATTGGGTGAGCAGAAAGAGTTCATCTGGGGATGTCTGCCTACCGACGTGGATTTTGGTTACAACGGAAACATGTATTTCACGGACTGGCATCACGATTGGCCGAAGTCCTCAAGAGGGCGTATCTACCGTCTATATCACCCTGAAACGGTCGACGCTCCAGCAGCCAAAGAAGTCGAGAAGATCTTCAAGGCAGGCTTCCGTCATCGTAAGACCAAGGAGCTGGTGGGCATGCTCAGTCACGTAGACAAGCGTGTAAGACAAGAGGCGCAGTTTACTCTGGTGGATAAGAAAGCCTCTCGCGACCTGCTCAAGGTGGCTAAATCTTCTGACAACCAACTGGCGCGGTTACACGGTGTGTGGGGAGTGGGTCAGTTGGCTCGTAAAGATAACAAGTATGCCAAGTCGCTGGTCAGCCTGTTGAAGGACAAGGATTCAGAGGTTCGTGCACAGGTCGCCAAGGTGATTGGCGACAGTAAGTTGGCTTCTGCTGAGAAAGAGCTGATCAAGGCACTTCAGGATTCCAATTCTCGAGTCCGCTTTCAGGCTGCAAATGCTCTCGGAAAAGTGGGGACAGTGAAATCAGTCGGACCACTTGTGGAAATGATCCGTGAGAATGCCGACCGCGACCTGTATCTCCGCCATGGAGGTATCATGGGCATCTTGGGAATTGATGGAGGCAAGCACGCCGCTTCATTTGCCAATGACCACAATCGTTCAGTTCGCTTGGCGGCGTTGCTTGTCATGCGCCGGACAAAAGACACTGCGATCTCCCAGTTCCTTAAGGACAGCGATTCGTTGTTGGTGTTGGAGGCTGCTCGAGCCATCAACGATGTGCCCATCGCAGATGCATACGGCGATCTTGCACAGTTTGTTTCAACACCAGAGAAGGTTGCCAAACTTGGAAAGGATGCTGAGGGACTTCCTGATCTGACTCGTCCAATGATGTTGCGCGTGGTTAATGCTTCCTTCCGTAACGGCACAGGCAGAGATGCACGTGCTTTGGCTGCACTGGCTGCAAACGATTCGGCTTTGACGATTGGTCGCACTGAAGCCCTGAACGGTCTGGCCACATGGGCTGAGCCATTTGCTCGTGATCGGATCGTTGGCGTTTACCGTCCGCTCGCAATGCGCAATCCACGTGTGGCGACAACCGTGCTGGAGCCAGTGATTGGAAAGATTCTATCATCGAATGACAATGATGTGATCATCGGTGCATGTGATGCGGTCACGAAGCTGAAGATGAAGAGTGCCGGCGACGCGTTGCTGGCTGCACTCAAGAAGACATCGCTTTCGACAGAAGCGCGTGTTGCTGCTCTCCAAGCCTTGGCTGCTATTGATCATTCTTCATTGGGAGATGCGATCGAGATTGCTATGTCTGCCAAAGTAGACGCATTGAAAAAGGCAGGAACGGGGCTCGTTTCCTCATTGAAGACTTCGAATGCCGTGCCTCTTCTGACCAAGCTTCTTGAATCTGGAAGCCGTGGTGAGAAACAGGGTGCCTTGGCTTCACTTGCCAAGATCAAGACTGCTGAAGCTGAAGCCCTTCTTGGTGAGTGGTTGAAGAGACTGAAATCTGGGAAGGTTCAAGCAGCGATTCAACTCGAGGTATTGGAGGCCGCATATGCGAGTGCATCTGATTCATTGAAAGAGCAGGCTCAGCAATATGAACAATCACTTCACACTGGTGATGATAAACTGGCGCCGTTCCGTATGTCTCTTGCAGGAGGCGAAGTCAAAGCAGGCAGAAAGGTGTTTCTTGAGAAGGTCGAAACACAGTGTGTTCGTTGTCACAAGTTGAAGGGCCAGGGCGGAGATGTCGGACCCGCAGTGGACGGAATTGCTAAGAAACTTTCTCCGGAATATCTTCTCGAATCAGTGGTGCTTCCGAGTGCGAAGATTGCTCAAGGCTATGAGAATCTGGTGATTCGCACCAAGGACGGTGGTTACTTTGCTGGTATGTTCAAGAAGGAGACGGACAAGGAATTGACTATTAACGCACCTGAAGATGGTCTGGTGACTATCAAGAAAGCGGATATCGAGTCTCGTGAACAGGGACTCTCCGGAATGCCTGCGGGAATGGGCTACATCCTTTCGAAAAGGGAACTCCGTGACCTGATGGCGTTCCTTACTTCACTGAAGAGATAGTCTTTCCAAGAATTGGTTTCATGGGGCCGGGACGCTTTATTGGCGTTCCGGCCCTTCTTGGTTTTGGTAGCGCCTGATTCATGAGGCTATCTTGCTCTGGGATTGAGCAACTGATGTCAGAACGACTTTGGATAGATACAGGAAGGGTTTTGGATTGAATGATCGAGAACTGCCTTGCGTAATGGGGAGGTTCACGCGCACCTAATATCGATGAAATCCTTTATCTCCTTATTACTTCTTCTTGCTGTCCATCCGGCATGGGCCGCGGATCGGCCAAATATCCTGTTTGCTTTTGCTGATGACTGGGGCCGGCATGCCAGCATTTACGCTGAAGTGGACGGGCCGGGCTCGGTGAACGATGTGCTTCATACCCCGCACTTTGACCGGGTGGCCAAGGAAGGTGCCCTCTTCAAGAATGCATTCGTCAATGCGCCTTCATGCACCCCATGCAGAAGTTCTCTCCTGTCAGGTCAGCATTTCTATCGGACTGGACGAGCTGCCATTTTGCAGGGGGCTATCTGGGATGGTTCTGTTCCAGCGTATCCGTTGATCCTGAATGATGCCGGCTATCACATTGGCAAGACATATAAGGTGTGGACTCCGGGTAGTCCTGCGGATGCCCCTTACGGAGGAAACAAGTATGCCTATCAGCAGGGAGGTAGCAGCTATAACCGCTTTTCTCAGATCGTGACCGAGCTTGTCGGTAAAGGGGAATCGGTTGATGCCGCCAAGTCAAAGATCCTCAAGCAGGTGGAAGACAACCTCGAACACTTCCTGAAGGCTCGGAAGGGAGATACACCTTTCTGTTATTGGTTCGGTCCTACATTGGTTCATCGCAAATGGACGAAGGGTTCTGGAAAGAAGTTGTGGGGCATCGATCCTGACGACCTGAAGGGCAAGATGCCCACCTTCCTTCCTGATGTTCATGAAGTGCGTGAAGATCTGGCGGATTACTTTGGTGAGATACAGGCGTTTGATGCTGCTCTTGGAATCATGTTGAAGCGATTGGAAGAGATCGGCGAATTGGACAATACATTGATTGTGGTCAGTGGTGATCACGGTGCTCCTGGATTCCCGCGGGGTAAATGCAATCTCTATGACTTTGGAGTAGCCGTGCCACTTGCCGTCCGTTGGGGCGCAGGCAACGGAGGACGTGTGTTGGACGATTTTGTGAGTCTCCCAGATCTTGCCCCCACTTTTCTCGAGGCAGCGGGAGCTGAAGTGCCAAAGGTGATGACGGGAAGGAGTCTTGTGGATGTTATCAAATCCAAGCAGAAAAAGGGGCTCGTAGATAAGGCACGGACATGGGTGATCGCTGGTCGTGAGCGTCATGTTGCTGCAGCTCGTGCCGGGAATCTTCCTTATCCTCAGCGATCTATTCGAACTCAGGATCATCTTTATATCATCAACTTTGAGCCAAGCCGTTGGCCCATGGGAGACCCTACCGGTATCGATGAAAACAAGCATTCACGAGAGACGTTGACCGAGAATACGTTCGCTGCGTTTGGAGATCTGGATGCTAGCCCCACAAAGGCGTGGATGATCGAGAATCGCAAGAATCCCAAATATAGCCATCAGTATGATCTTGGCTTTGGGCGTCGCCCTGCTGAAGAACTCTTCGTGATCGCCGATGATCCGGATCAGGTGAACAACGTGGCGGACGATCCCAAATATCGCGCAATCAGAAATGAACTCCGAGCCAGGTTGTTGAAGGAATTGAAAGACACTGCTGATCCGCGTGTGACAGGGGATGGTAAAACCTTCGAGCGTTCTCCCTTCAGTGACAGGTGGTCACGTGGTAAGAAGCGTAAGTAGTCGCCAACCTGATCATGCGATATAGACGATTCGGGAAGACTGAGATCCAGATGCCCGTATTCTCCTGCGGGGGGATGCGTTATCAATACAAGTGGCAGGATGTGGATCCGAGTGAGATCCCTGCCAAGAATCAGGAGAATCTGGAGGCCACAATTTCCCGGGCGTTGGAATTGGGAATTAATCACATTGAAACAGCGCGTGCCTACGGCTCCTCGGAAATGCAGCTGGGTGAGGTGTTACCCAGTTTTCCCAGAGAGGAATTGATTGTTCAGACCAAGGTTCGTCCTTTCGCCTCACAGAATGAATTCTTCCGAACGTTCGAGGAATCATTGAACTATTTGAAATTGGATCATGTGGATTTGCTATCGCTTCATGGGATCAATGATCATCAGTTCTTGGATTGGTCTGTTAAGAAGGGGGGATGTATCGAGGCGGCGCAGAAACTTCAGGACCAAGGGCTCTGCAAACATATCGGGTTCTCAACTCATGCAACTCCGGATGTCATCATTGATGCGATCAAGACCGATGCCTTTTCATATTTTAATGTTCACTGGTATTTGGTGAATGACTTGAATTGGAGAGCAATTTTGGAGGCAGAGAAACGGGACATGGGCGTGTTCATCATCAGCCCGAATGACAAGGGCGGTAAGCTTTACGATCCGCCGAAGAAACTGGTCGATCTCTGTCAGCCTCTGAGCCCGATGCAGTTCAATGATCTATACTGCCTCGCCAGACCACAGGTGCATACGTTGTCATGTGGTGCTGCCAAGCCGTCAGATTTTGATGAACACATTGCTGCGCTTGAGTTCCTCGATTCGCTTGATGAGGTCTTGGCTCCGATCGAGCGTAGGGTCAAAGAGGAGTTGATCAGAGTGCATGGGCAGACCTGGATGGAGAAATGGTATCAGGGGATCCCTGAATACTTCGACGTGCCGGGACAGATTAATGTGGTGGAGATTCTTCGGCTATGGACCTACGCAAAGGCCTTGGATATCAGCGGCTGGGCGAAGATGCGTTACAACCTTTTGGGTCAGGGCGGAGATTGGTTTCCGGGGGTAAATGCTGCTGAGATCGATGAGCAGGCGATTCTACAGGCAGTAGAACAAAGCGGATTCGCTTCCAAGATCCCTGACATCCTGCGCGAGTCTCATTCTTTGTTTCACGAAAAAGCGGTGAAGAGATTGAGTCAGTCTGATTGATTCACGGATTTTTCTTAAGCAAAGCTGTTGTTTTGCCGAACGGATACATGATGTGCACCCAGTGACGGGGCGCATTTGGGTATTCACGGATGAAACAGGAATCGGAAGGTCTGTCAGGCGACGGCTCCAGTGGCGATGTAGGCGAAGCATCGTGGCCGGGGAAGGCATTGGAGTGGTTTCAATCCAGGACGCTCGAAGCGAGGGTGCGTTATGTGTCATTCACGGCCTGTGCTGTCGTTCTCTCTATTGTCCTTTTGGGAGGATATGAATTTCACCATCTCACTCTCAGCGAGCAGCTTAATAACGAACTACGACTCAAGGGTGAGCTGGCCTTTGAGAAGGCGTCTTCTTCTTCAGGCATACCCTCGGTGGATGACTCTGATTGGCTGAGTATTCAGATCGAAAACGAAAACGGTGATCTGATTCTTAGTAAGGGGCTACAGGGCGAATCGATGGGACCGGGTACCCTGACAGCCAATAGTGATCGGTTCCTGATCAATGGCGATTTTGCAGAGATGGTTCACGTGATTCGGGATCGGGATGAACCAATAGGAATTGTAAGAGGAAAAGCGGATGCATCAGCACTGAATGTTCTCGGTTGGCTCTATGGAATCGGAACCGTAGCGTCCATGCTCTTAGCCTTGTTGGTTTCATGGTTTATAGCTCGTCGGCTTCACCTCCTGAGTGCTCATCCGCTATTCAGATTAACCAAGGACATTGAGGAGGTTTCACGAGGGAAGGATTTCTCGGAGCGGCTGATTCCTTATGGAACATCTGAGGTGAAGAGAGTGATCGAGAGTTTCAATTTGCTGCTCGAAGATCTCGAGGAGAGAGACCTTGAACTGTCGCTTGCGACGGAGGAATTGGAAGATCGTGTCAAAGAGCGGACTCAGGCATTGCGGCATGAGATTGCCGACCGGAAGCGGGTGGAATCAGAACTGGTGAAATCCAAGGAAGTCGCCGAAGCAGCGAACCGCTCCAAGAGCGAATTCCTTGCAAACATGTCTCATGAAATCAGAACTCCAATGAATGCCATCGTTGGAATGACAGGGCTGTTGTTGGATACCAATCTGAATCAGGAGCAGAGGGAATGTGCGCAGATGGTTAGTAATTCAGCGGATTCGCTGCTCTCTCTGTTGTGTGATATTCTTGATTTCTCAAAGGTTGAGGCAGGTAAGATGGAGTTTGAGCATATTCCATTCAGTATCGCTAGCGTCGCGGAAGATGCAGTGGATATGCTTGCCCACAAGGCCCAGTCGAAAGGAGTGGAGCTGGTTCATTGGATTGATCAGGACATGCCCACAGAGGTGCTGGGTGATCCTACAAGATTGAGACAGGTGATGCTCAATCTATTGGGTAATGCGGTGAAATTTACGGATCATGGTGAAGTGACTCTGAGGATGAAACTGAAGTCCCATGAAGGTAATCGCGCCTGCTTTAGTATCGAGATCAAGGACACTGGCATTGGAATTTCGGAGACTGAAGTCGGAAAGCTCTTTAAGACCTTCAGTCAGGGCGATGGTTCTACCACGCGCAAATTCGGAGGCACCGGGCTGGGACTTGCAATCAGCAAGCGTCTAGTCGAGATCATGGATGGTGAGATCGGTGTTGAAAGCGAGCCGGACAGGGGATCGACTTTCTGGTTTAGTGTTATGCTTGATCTCCAGCGATGTGAGACCCCGGTGGAGGTCATCGAAGAACGGCACCGCGTCTTGATCGTGGATGGACTGAGTGCAGTAAGGAAATCGATCAATGCTTACCTGAAGGCGCTATATGTAGACTGTTCTACTTCTGCCACGACGGAACAGGCGTTCGAGGTATTGAAGGAGGCTGCTGCTGATGGGGATCCTTTCACGCTCGTCCTGCTGGATGGCGGTGTGAAGAGAATGGATCCTGTGCAATTTGCCAAGTCCTTGCGATCAGAAGGATCTGTGCCACTGCCGAGACTGGTTCTGTTGACTCATATAGGAGAGTGGCTTGCTGAATCGATGAGGAGCATCGGATTTGAGACGGGATTGATGAAGCCGGTGAAAAAGGCTGCTCTACTCCAATGCGTGAAGGCAGTTTCGACTGGCGAAATGATGAACATGGAAAAGAATGCCGCCGATCTCGAAGAGGCTCTTTCTGGTGGGGTATCGGCAATGCCTGCTAAGAGTCCGGCAGAGGAGACGATGCTGGCGGAATTACGTGTATTGGTAGCAGAGGATCACCCTGTAAATCAGATGGTGATTACACGCCAGCTTCGTAAATTGGAGATCAAACCAGAGGTTGCTTCAAATGGTAAGGAGGCATTGGAAAAACTGGATGACGAGGCCTTTGATCTGATCCTTATGGATTGTCAGATGCCCGTGCTGGATGGGCTTTGTGCGACCCGAACAATACGCGAACGCGAACTTGCTGGGTACTATGAAGGCAGGCCGCCTGTGATCATCATTGCTATGACTGCCAATGCCATGGAAGGAGACAAAGAGATGTGTCTCGAGGTAGGGATGGATGGTTATCTGAGTAAGCCGGTGAGTGTATCGGGAATCAGGGATGCGTTAGAATCACACGTTGAACTCAGGCGTGAGGCGGTTTTATCCGTTCTCTGATTTGATTTGATTTGGCAGCGCCCCTGCTACAGATGGGAGTATGGTCAGGTGGACTGACCGGTGTGACTCAAAATGAAACGCAAGGCTCTCAATTCCATCCAATATCGTGGTGAGAACGGATTTGTGCCCGCTACAAATCCTCCGTGTCCTCCGCTCTTGGTGATCTCCATAGAGACGAAGTCTGACAGCATGTCTTTCGATGGAATCGCAGAAGGAGGGAGAAAAGGGTCGTCCAGCGAGTGCACAATCAAAGTGGGGCGCCCAATCTTGTTTAGGAAACGGCAACTACTGCAGCTTCTGTAGTAGTCATCTGCATCTTTGAAACCATGCAGCGGAGAGGTGACGCCGTTATCGAAATCTCGAAAGGTCTTCATTCCCTCGAGCTTCTCCATGGTCATTCCCTCGATCTTGAATCCATGTTCCAGTTTTCTGACAGCCACTTTCTTCAGGCTGGAAATAAGGTGATGTTGATAGATCCTAGAAGCGCCTGATTCCAGTTTCACGCCAGCGGCATCCAGATCGAATGGAACACTGGCTGACATCGCACAAGTGAGTGGGTTGTTTTCTCCTGTTTCACCCAGCCATTTCAATAGAGCGTTTCCTCCTAGCGATACTCCGACGGCACAAACGGCGCGTCCCGGATACTTCTCTCTGATGGCTGCAATGAATTCGGGGAAATCGCCTGTGTCGCCACTGTGATAAGCACGAGGCTTTCGATTGGGTTTCCCTCCACAACCTCTGAAGTGCATGACCACTGGTAACATTCCCGCCTCATGGAATGTTCTGAAGAATCCTCTGACATACAGGGAATGGATTCCTCCTTGAAGCCCATGCAGAATCAAAACGATTGGTCCGGATTCGTTCGGTTCGGCAGGCCAGTCAATCTCTACAAAGTCACCGTCGCTTAGTTCGAATTCCTCGCGTTTCAGATCCAATGGTATGGAACGGCGAAGGAGAGGTGGCCAAAGCGTTTGCAAGTGGCCTCCCGGAAGCCACCAAGCGGGTTTGAAATCACTGTTGGTAATGATAGGCAAAGGCGTGGTTATCGGTGTTGGTGTGGTTGTATGTCGAGTCTTTGAAGTATTTCTGGTTTCATGTTTCTCAGCGTCGTGGGTAAAGTTCGCCTCCGTTCCCTGAATTGCCATGAAAAGACTCTTTGCATCAACTCTCCTTGTTGCTGGTTCGTTGTTATCTCACGCTGAGTTTCCTACGCCTTACAACAGCGAGAAGGAAAAGGACACCAACCCCATTTCGGCCAAGGAAGCACTAGAGGCAATGACTCTCCCTGAAGGCTTCAACGCGACGATCTACGCTTCCGAACCAGATGTCGCCAACCCCATAGCCATGGCATGGGATCACAAGGGCAGGATGTGGGTTGCCGAGAATTACACTTACGCAGAGAGATCAATGAGATTTGATATGTCGCTCAGGGATCGTGTTGTCATTTTGAATGATAAGGATGGCGATGGCCGATCGGATGAGCGGAAGGTCTTTACCGACGAAGTCCAGATGCTGACCAGTGTCGAGGTTGGCAAGGGCGGTGTTTGGCTGATGTGTCCACCTCAGTTGCTGTTCATTCCAGATGCGGACGGAGATGACGTCCCTGATGGTCCGCCTGAAGTCGTGTTGGATGGCTTCACTGTCGCAAAGAGTAACTATCACAACTTTGCCAACGGGCTACGTTGGGGGCCGGATGGTTGGCTGTATGGCCGTTGTGGGCATTCATGTCCCGGTGCACTTGGGATTCCGGGCACACCTGAAAATGAGCGCCTGGTCATCGAGGGAGGGATGTGGCGTTTTCATCCCGAGCGCAAGGTTGTAGAGGTGTTGACTCACGGAACCACAAATCCATGGGGGCACGATTGGGATCGTTATGGCGAGCTGTTCTTCATCAATACAGTGAACGGCCATCTTTGGCATGCGTTTCCCGGTGCACACTTCAAAGAGAGTTTTGGTGCAGATCCCAATCCTGGCGTCTATGAGCGACTCGATATGATCGCAGATCACTGGCACTACGATCGGTCAGGGAGATGGACGGAATCACGCGACGGAGCGGCCAATGATTATGGCGGTGGTCACGCACACATTGGGATGATGATCTATCAGGCTGCCCAGTGGCCGGAGAGTTTGAGGAATCGATTATTCACAATGAACATGCACGGCCTCCGGACCAATGTGGAACGCTTGGAACGCATGGGAAGCAGCTA
>CBFHTT010000035.1:0-87596 GCA_965658675.1 Limisphaerales bacterium | reverse complement strand
TGTGAGTATTGGATTGCCTCGATAGAAAAACACATGCGTCGAAGTCCCGGCAGGTAACCCCTGCTGGGATTTTTCTTTTTTGGGATAAGGATTATCATTCTCAACCAGACCGCCTAAAGGCGGAACTACGAACGACCTTTGCCGTCAGGTTTGTAGTCCCGCCTTTAGGCGGCTTCGGGAATCGGAGTGTTTACGAAATGATTCTTGGTGAAACTTCCTTCCTTCAAAATCCAATGGATCGTTACTCAACCAAACCGCCTAAAGGCGGAACAACGAACGGGCATTGCCGTCAGGTTTGTAGTCCTGCCTTTAGGCGGCTTCGGGAATCGGAGTGTTTACGAAATGATTCTTGGTGAGACTTCCTTCCTTCAAAATCCAATGGATCGTTACTCGCCACAACCGCCTAAAGGCGGAACTACGAACGGGCATCGGCAATCAGGTTTGTAGTCCCGCCTTTAGGCGGTCAGGGAGTTCGGAATACAGGGAGAAAAGTACAAAAAAAACCGGGCCGGTTGTCTTGGGGGAAGACTTTCCCGGCCCGGGGAACTTTCAGAATAAGGTGCAAAGAGGATTACGGTGGGAATATCAACTTCGGAGTGCACCGCCCCGAGGCCAAAGTTACGGCACCTTCAGACTCACATTCGGTCTGTGCCGGGTAAAGCTTGTGTCGTAATCCGATAACAAAAGACCAGAGGAAGGGCACTTCGTCAAGCGGGAGGTTGTGATTTTATTCACAAGGGCATCTCAAAGTCGCCCAGATACATCTCTAAGTGCTTGTTCTGGAGTCACTTTCTCTGAATTTGGCGTTACGGGCTCGTCAGTATGTTTTTGAAGGTTCAAGATCCCTCTGAATATTCCATCCCGTTTGGAACTCGAAACGTTCGATTTCACCCACGCTTATGAAACGTCTCTTTCTGACCGCATTCTATTTGATTCCCCTCCTCTGCGCCTTTTGTGCGGATAAACCCAATGAGCGCTATTCGCCAGGACGGCCTTCGTTCGACGGTATTGGTAAGTACTACATGGGCCGTGAAATCTCAAAGGTGATGGGCCATCTTGGTGCTGGTTGGTTGGAACGGGATACTCGGCAAGCTGAAGAACGGACAGATCTCTTGGTAAAGGCTTTGAAGCTCAAGGAAGGAGACAAGGTCGCAGACATTGGTGCAGGGTCTGGTTATTTCACCCGCAGGATCTCACCCATCGTCGGCGAATCTGGGAAGATCTATGCGGTTGATATTCAACAAGAGATGTTGGACATCCTCGGCGAGAAGATGAAAGAGGCCGGAGTGAAAAACCATATTCCCATCCTTGGAACCATCACTGATCCAAAACTACCCAAGGGTGAAATCGATCTGGCGTTCATGGTCGATGTCTATCACGAGTTTTCGCACCCCTATGAAATGATCGACGGCATCGTGAAGTCGCTAAAAAAAGGTGGCCGCCTTGTCTGGGTGGAATACCGCAAGGAAGACCCGGCAGTGAGAATCAAGCCCCTGCACAAAATGTCTGAAGAGCAGGTAAAGAAGGAGGCTTCTGAGTTCCCTCTGGAACATGCGGAAACCATCAGCGTCCTGCCGCTTCAACACATCATCATCTTCAAGAAAAAGTAGGTGCTTTGTAGAGTCACGACTTCTTGAACTTCGGACCGATCATTGGTGCTCGAGACTCTGCCTGACACGACCGCAGCATTCTTACAATCATTCTCTTCCAAGACCCCTTCGCACTTTGAGTTGGCTTTTCAAGCTTGGAAGGGATTCCCGCATACTCACAGATGTCTTTGATCAACCGGCTCATAATGTTATTCTTTCTATTTCTGTATTAACAGAAATTAGCAAACAAACAAAACAACGCAAGTAGGAGAATCAATTTTTTTGAATGAGGACCCCTTGAAAGAACCGTGACCTTACGTCCTCAACTGCAGATGTACCAGCACCCCATCAGCGGGTTTGGTGGACACTCCTGCGACTACCGGAGTCTCCTTCTCTACGGCTGTGAATTTGAAGATCTTGACGATTGCTCCACCAACCAATCCCACTTCCAACAACCCATGGGATCTCCCCGGACAAAAGCGGGGACCGTACCCAAATCCGAAGTGTAGCATCTCCTTGGTCGGGAGTCCCTTCGCCTCCATCACATCCCAACGCCCGGGTGCAAATGATGCAGCAGGGTAGCCGGTGAGCTCTTCTCCCCAGAAATCCTCACAACGGTTTGAGTTCGACCCCAATACCCAAGACAAAGGTAAGGAACTGCGTTCTTCATGTCTTCCTTTGCGGCTTGGAGTCTTGAAGCCACCCTGCGTCTGGCCGCCGGTGCGGGTCGCCTGTTTGCTGAACCGCTTTCATAGATTCCGCCCATCCATATCTCGCAATAATAGCCAGGTGCCCCATTGGGACGAGGAGTAAACACCCAAGCGAATATGGACGGAGAGAATCTCTAAAGGCATGCATGGCGCTATACTCGGGCGAGGGGTGGAAGAGCCAATTCGAACACGCGGCAACGATGGCGATAGCAGCCCCAAAAGCCATGAGCACCCACGGAAGAAATGAAGTCCAAATTTGTGAGAAACGGCAATGGGAATCGAGAGCCTGAAAAAGCGAACAAGTTGCCGTAATTGACAAGACTGTAAAAAGGCCGACTGAAGAGATTGCTGCTTTGCCTATAGGCGTCAGCCCATACGAAAATCCAAACACTGGATCAAAGACATGCATCATCCCGCCAAAAAAACCAAGACCACAAATCGGTGATACAAGTAGCACCTCCCCATTTAGGACTTTTCTTTGAATGGTCATCTGATGACGAGCCTACCGTCAAAGTGAGCCGACGAGCGATAGCGAAGTTGGCTCGACCGAATGGCTGGCTCAAGTTCTTCAAGTGCGGGCGTCTGCCCATTGTGTAGTGTCCCTTACTTCCTTAATAGCCTCCCAGATATCGTCCTGCATGGAGTTTTTCCAGACTCCTCCCAGAACATGTGCAAACGATGAGTCCGTTTTGGCTTTGGAAACAACCCGATCAATTACCTTGGATCCTTGATATGCAAGCAAGTCTTCAACTGGACCAGCAGCGAACACTTCAGTAAATTTCTGCTCGGTATCAGCCTCGTGAATCGCGAGAACTAACTGAAGGGCATATTCCGCGTCATGATGCGTTGCTGAAGAGAATAGATCGTCTACCCATGAGATTAATTGCTTCTCATGCTTCGTCGTCGATTTATCCCAGCTCGCAATCCAAAATGATGCAGCGATTTTTGGGTCTAGTGGCATTTCCTTTTGGGGCTAACGATCCAGTGAGGGACGCGCATGACAGTGGCTGCCGTGACGACAAGAGAAACACCTGATGAATCCACTCGGCTCAATCGCACGAACGGAGTTGGCCTATCCCGACTGGTTCATCTTTTTTTCTTTCGGGGGACTATGAGCTCAATGGGGAGATGCTTTCTGTATAACAGGTAGTCCTTGTCTTTCGACAAAATCGGGATGTTCCAATGGACTGAGCAAGCGCATATCACGAAATCTGTATTGGAGCCCTGAATCCCTTTGCTTCTACAGAGATTAAAAAATCTAGCTGCGAGAATGTAGACATCTGGTGGGATGTTTCGGTCATCGAATGCTGATAATCTTTCTGAAAATGCATCAAAGGTTTTCTGGTCTTTGATTTCAGATAAAATTTCCATTCTGATGGGTCCAATAATCTCTAGGCGTCCTTCTTGAATTAGGTCCACCAGTTCATCTACATAGACGGACTGCTTCGCTTTTTTTCTTCTGAGGGCTTCCGACCAGACGTCAGTATCGACAATAACTTTCACTGAACTTTTCTCTGTTTTTTGTAGTCGAGTTCGGGATCCATGTCCACTTTCCCGAAGAAATCCAAAACTCTAAGTTGTTCCCTCCGTTGTACATACTCAGACAATGCTTGGTTGACGGCTTCTTTCTTGGTTTTCATGCCGCCCAGACGCATCGCTTTGCTCAAGAGGGGTTCGTTTAATTCAATGTTGGTTGCCATGTGCGAAGTGTTGCACAAGCAATCTAAGAGTCAATTTTTTGATGAACGATGAGAGCAGGCGCAGCGCGATTGGCTTTAACGGATGGTTATGCCTACTTTATGTTGTATGTGGCTGCTCCCTTGATCACGACCGCCCCATCGGAATCAGTGAGTGTGTGCTACATGCGTTGCCCCCACTGGGCTCTTAGGAAGTATGTCTTTCCTCCGTATCGCAGCGCCTGACCCCACCGAATCGGTGACGAGAAGCTCAAAGTCCCGAAGGGTGATCGAGGAAGGTCCAGGGGAGTTTGTATTTCTTGGACAGGTGTTCGGAGAGGGATTTGACGCCGAAGGTTTCGGTGGCGTAGTGGCCTCCGTAGATGACGTTGATGTCGAGGTCCTCAGCCATGCCAAAGGTGTGATGCGGACCTTCTCCGGTGATGAAGGTATCGACACCTTCTTTCTTGGCCACGTATAGCTCTGCGCCTGCTCCTCCTGTCACCACACCAATCTTCTGGCAGGTCTCTGGTCCGCCGGGAAGCAGCGTCGGGCGATGACCAAGGATGGTCTCCAGTTGATCCATCAACTTCGAACGACTGATCCGCTTCTTTCCCTGAAGCCCGATGTGTTGCTCCTTCTGGAAGAAGAAGGGTTCGGGGTTCTTGAATCCAAGTGCCTTGCAGAGCCCTGCGTTGTTGCCAAGTGTGGGATGCGCATCCAGTGGCAGATGGGAGCTGTAGACGGCAACGTCATTGTCCATCAACAGTCGGAGTAGATCATACTTCTTGCCGGTCCATGGATGTGAAGGGCCCCAGAAAAGTCCGTGATGAACGATCAACAGATCGGCGCCGGCATCAACCGCCATCTGAACGGTTCGCAGACTGCCATCCACGGCCGCGGCGATCTTGCTGACCGTTCCCGAGTTCTCAACCTGCAGTCCGTTGACCGCGCCTTTCCAATCCTGAAAGGCGGGTGTGTTCAGGAGCTTGTCGCAATGGCTGACGAGTGTGGAAAGCTTTGCGGTCTTGGACATGTTCAGGTTCCTCCGGGTGGATTCCTTTTATCAGTCTGACACAAGCGTGCCGACTTTCTTCCCTGTCACCACGTTGCGGATGTTATGAGCTTTGAAGAAATCAAAGACGATAATGGGCATGTGGTTGTCCATGCAGAAGGTGAAGGCTGTGGAGTCCATGACCTTGAGACGCTTTTGCAGACACTCCAGATAGGAGACCGTCTTGTAGCGTTTGGCATCGGTGTGCTTCATGGGGTCCTTGTCATAGACACCGTCTACCTTTGTGGCCTTGAGGATGACCTCGGCTCCAATCTCATTGGCACGGAGTGACGCAGCTGTGTCTGTGGAGAAGTAGGGATTGCCGGTTCCTGCACTGAAGATAACCACGCGACCCTTCTCCAAGTGACGGATGGCCTTTCTGCGAATGAATGGTTCCGCCACCTGACTGAGATGAATGGCACTCTGCACGCGAGTGGGGATATTCTTTTTCTCCAATGCATCCTGGAGTGCAAGACCGTTGATGACAGTGGCAAGCATGCCCATGTAATCGCCTTGTGCGCGCTCAAATCCTTTTTCACTTCCCTGGGCACCGCGGAAGATGTTTCCACCTCCGACCACGATCACAACTTCCACACCCAGAGCATGAATCTCTGCGATCTGATTTGCCATGTCGTGGGCGACGTCTGGACAGATACCTTGGCCGGATTTTCCGCCGAGGGCTTCTCCGCTGAGTTTGAGGAGAATACGTTTGTAGATGGGTTTCAGTTTCTTGGCTGCCATGGGTCAATGAGGGGAAAAGGGGGAGGGGAGGAAGGTTACGTCGTTTGGAGGCATCCCGATGCGTCGCATGGGGCTTGGGTATAAGTCAGCACGCTTGGGTGCGTCAAAGCAATATGCATGGTATTGTGACAAAGTGCTCAAAACCGTCAGAACACCAAAGAGTTATAGATCGAAAAGAACGACAAAAAAGGTTCATCGTGGACAAGGAAGAGCCGCTAAAAGTGATTGATTTGTCTCAAATCTTGGCACAATGATCCCCATTCCTTTGTCGGGAGTGTCCCGACAGCCCTTTAGTTCAGGGCATGAAAGATCGATAGAACTAGTCCTGAAGTTCCCCTTACAGGTCTTTTTACTGTACTAACTGAAACACGACAATTTTGCCGCAAGGCGCACTTATAGAATGAACGAACAAACACGAAGCACTGATTGGATCAATGTCAGTTTCCTGACTGGAACCGCGCTGGTCTCTCTATTGGTAGTCCCCGTCTACTTTTGGAAAGAAGGGTTTGATGCGCTTCTCCTCTGGCTTGGGTTTGCATACTACATCGCCACCGGATTAAGCATCACCCTCGGATATCATCGCCTGTTCTCTCACCGCGCTTTCAAAGCCTCGTGGCCAGTGAAGCTCTTCACTCTGATTTTCGGTGCCGCGGCATTTGAGAACTCCGCCCTGTCATGGAGTGCTGACCACCGTCGTCATCACAAACACGTGGATCACGATGAGGACCCATACAACGCCAAGCTCGGCTTTCTGCATTCCCACATAGGATGGATCTTCAAGAAACGCAATCCTGACACCTCAATGGTCAAGGATCTGGAGAAGGACCCATTGGTCATGTGGCAGCATCGCCACTACGCATTGATCGGCTTTGTCTCCGGAATGGTGATCCCTGCGATCATCGGTTACTTCCACCTCGGTATCTCCGGCGCTATCGGCGGCTTCCTCGTCGTTGGTGTGCTCCGCACCTTCCTCGTGCATCACTTCACCTTTTTGATCAACTCCCTCTGCCACATGCTCGGCAACCAACCCTACTCGGATCAGCACACAGCACGCGATAGTGCCGTGACTGCTCTTCTGACATTCGGTGAGGGTTATCACAACTTCCATCACACCTTCCAGCATGACTACCGCAATGGTATCAAGCCATGGCACTTTGATCCTACCAAGTGGACAATCTGGGTTCTCGCCAAGCTCGGCCTTGCCAGTGAACTGAAACGTGTCCCTGAGGAAAAGATCCTCCAGGCACGCCTCATGCACCAGAGCAGCAAGCTTGAGGAATCCATTCTATCCAAATCACTGAAGCTCGCTGAGCCACTTCAGGAGAAGCTTCACACCGCCAAGGAAAAGGCGACTGTTGCCTATCAGGAGTGGGAGAAGATCCATACAGAATACGGCAAGGCCATGAACCGCCGCTTGGATGAGTCCAAAGAGAAACTGGCTGAAATGCAGAAAGATTTTCGCGCAGCGCAGGTGCGCTTCCGTGAGGCTTTTGAAGAGTGGAAGAAGACACATTCTGTTGCTCAGCTTCAATTGGGTTGGAGCTGATTGACTCCACTCGGTTCATTTGAATCTCCAGAACGTCCGGTTTACGCCGGGCGTTTTTTTGTAACCTCATTTCCTCCAGTGACGTGAAACTTCCCACACCACTTTTCACATTTCTCTGCTTCCATGCAGGCTTGAAATCAGAATACTTCAAATACTTATGACCTCCTTGCGTATGACACTTCCGTTGGCTGTGGCAACTGCCGCTGTGATGTTCTCGACGACTGCTCTAGCAGAAGACTGGCCTCAATGGCGCGGTACGGATCGAACCGATCGCTCCAAGGAAACCGGACTCATTCAATCCATCCCTTCCGGCGGCCCCAAGCTTGCATGGACCAACCGTGATGTTGGTCTCGGATACTCCGGCTACGTCATTTCCAAAGGGAGCCTTTACACCATGGGACTCCGTAACGGGAGTGAGCACCTGATAGCCATCAGTGTGAAAGACGGCAAAGAACGCTGGGCAACCAAGGTCGGCGACCGATACAAGAACGGTTGGGGTGACGGGCCTCGCACCACTCCCACAGTCGCAGACAACCAAGTATTTGCGATGGGTGGCAACGGAGACCTCGTGGCTGCCAATGTCTCTGATGGAAAGGTTCAATGGAAGGCATCAATGACCAAGCTTGGCGGAAAGCGACCCAATTGGGGCTACTGCGAATCAGTACTGGTGGATGGCAGCATGGTGCTGTGCACACCTGGTGGCAGAAACGGCACAATGGCCGCTCTCAATCGCAAGAACGGCAAGTTGATCTGGCAGAGCAAGAATTGGACGGACGAAGCCCAATACTCATCGATCGTTCCAGCCACCATGTATGGAAAGAAGGTCTATGTGCAACTGACGCAGAAGTCAGTGGCCGGCATCGATGCTAAGGACGGTTCGGTTGCATGGCGTTCTGCTTGGCAGGGACGCACGGCTGTGATCCCTACTCCCATCGTTCAAGGCAACGAAGTCTATATTGCTTCCGGCTACGGAGTTGGCTGTAAGAAGGTCCGGGTGAAATCAGATTTCTCTGTGGAAGATGTCTGGGTCAACAAGGTCATGAAGAATCATCACGGCGGCGTCATCCTTCACGATGGGCACCTGTATGGATACTCTGATGGTGGTGGATGGGTTTGTCAGAGTTGGGACACAGGCGAAGAGGTCTGGGGTGAGAAACGTCAGCTCAGAAAGGGAGCCATCTACTATGCTGATGGACACTTCTATTGCCTGGAGGAATCCAGTGGCAAGGTGACCTTGATCGAAGCCAACACCAAGGGTTGGACACCAAAGGGTACATTCAGGATTGCGGAGCAGACCAACCAACGCGCTCCTAAAGGAAAGATCTGGACGCACCCTGTGGTCAGCAACGGAAAGCTTTACCTTCGTGATCAGGAACTGCTCTTCTGCTACGACGTAAAGAAGTAAGGCAGCAAGCACCTAGCGATTTCAGCCCGGATCAGAGCTTCAGACGTTCAAATGCGTTGAGGGCTTTGGTCCGGGCTTCTTTGTGATCTACAACAGGCTCGGGATAGTTATCTCCCAAGCGCACGCCGGCTTCATCCAGGACTGCAGTAGGGGCAGCCCATGGAGAGTGGATGTATTTGGCAGGCATGTCAGCAAGTTCAGGGACCCACTTCGCGACGTAGTTTCCGTCGCTGTCGAACTTCTCTCCCTGTGTGATGGGGTTGAAGATCCGAAAGAACGGTGCTGCATCTGCGCCACATCCCGCCGTCCATTGCCAGCCCAGCGTGTTCGAAGCCAGATCAGCATCCACAAGCGTATCCCAAAACCACTCCGCTCCTGATTGCCACGGTTGCAGTAGATGCTTCACGAGAAAGGAAGCGACCACCATACGAACACGATTATGCATCCAGCCTGTGAGCCAGAGTTGTCGCATTCCAGCATCCACAATCGGGTATCCGGTCTGCCCTTTCTGCCAACGCTGCAGAAGCTCCTGGTCTTCATTCCACGGAAAGCGCTCAAAGGTTTCGTTCAAGGGTTTCGTCGTCGTGTCTGGGAAGTGAAAGAGGAGATAGTAACCAAACTCCCTCCAACCAATCTCACTCATGAAGATCCTGATTCCCTCATTCCCCTCTTCAAGTCTGCCTCTAAACTTCGCGAGAACCTGATGAGGACTGATCTGACCAAAATGAAGATAGGGTGAAAGTGACGACGTGCCATCTTCGGCAGGTAGATCCCGCGTGTCTTTGTAGTCTGCCACCTTGGAGGCAAAACGTTTCAGGGCCCTATGTCCGCCTGCTTCAGTCATGTCCCATGCGTCGTCAATGGGTTCATTCCAATCAAGGGATGGAAGCAGACCGAGACTGTCAACCAACTCGGATTGAGGCCAGCTGGCTGGAGCTTTCAGAGACCTGGGATTCGAAGCCTTCTCCGTCTTAAATCCTTCGCCAACACAATGCTTCCAAAAGGGGGTGAAGACGCGAAAGGGTTTACCACTTTTGTTGAAGACCTTGGTGGGGTCGATCAGGAGGGAGCCGTTGAAACTCTTGCCCTCAATGCCCACCTCTGATAGAGAGGACTTGATCCCCTTATCCCTCTCAATGATGGCAGGCTCATAGCGCCTGTTCCAATAGACCGCGTCAGCACCCGTCTCCTCAATCAATCCTTTGAGCACGGAGAGGGACTCACCGCTTCGAATGATCAGTCGAGAGCCGAGGGAGCCAAGCGCTTCATCCAAGGACGCAAGGGCTCTATGAAGCCAAAGTTGGGTGGCGCCCCCAGCCTTCCACGCTCCTTCTTCGTCAGGGGCATGGATGTAGATTGGGATGAGAGGCCGCCCCGTCTCAATGGCTGAGACGAGAGTCGGGTTGTCTCGCGTTCGTAAATCATGGCGAAACCAGACAAGAACAGGTCTGAGAGACATCAGGCAGCTGCAGACTAAATCGCTTCGATTCGATCTTGCGCTTCTTCACTAGGTTGATCCAACTCCTGAATCATCTTCCTCAGTTTCTTCAGGGCGTTGTTCTGTAGCTGGCGAATCCGCTCACGGGTCACACCAAACATTTCACCGATATCCTCGAGCGTCAGACGATCTTCTCCGTTCAAACCGAACCGGAGTTCAAGAATACGAATTTCTCTCTCCGGGAGACGAGGAATCAGATCACGCACCAAAGTGGAGCTGGAATCAAACTCCAGATTCTCGAAAGGATCCTTGGCCTTGTCGTCTCTGACGATGTCAGCCAAGCGATTGGTGTCTTCGTCACCTATCGGAGCATCCAGGGACGCAGGTCTCATCGAGGCGCGCCTCATCCGGCGGATCTGCGAAAGCTTGAAGCCCATTTCATCGGCCAGTTCCTGATCGTTGGGTTCACGACCCAAAAGCTCCTGCAACCTGAGCTGAGCCTTGCGCATGTGATAGATCTTATCGACCAAGTGGACCGGGAGACGGATCGTCTTGGACTGATTGGCCAATGCCCGCTTGATTGACTGCTTGATCCAAAATGAGCTGTAGGTGGAGAACTTGGCGCCCTTTTCCGGATCAAATTTCTCAGCCGCCCGCATCAATCCCATATTGCCCTCATTGATCAGGTCGAGGATCGGAAGGCCGAAATTCTCATAGTCACGAGCGATCTTCACCACTAGGCGGAGATTCCCTTTGATCATCTTCTGACGCGCTTCCTCATCACCTTGGCTGATCCTATGCGCCAATGTGACCTCCTCATCAATGGTCAATAGCCCTTCAGAAGAGATGTCCTGCAAATATTTGCCGAATGGGCTCCGACGGGTTCCCGGCTCTGTGAAAGGTTTGTCGAACTCTGACGCTTCTTTCGCAGGCTTCTTAACAGACTCGGACTCGGACTCGGATGGTTTCTGGTTCGCGAATTTCATGTTTTCAAGTAGGTAATTTGAATTTCTGTATCAGGTTTGTCGAACTTCTGATTGGCTTGTTTACATTATGTTCATTCTTTGTCTAATAAAAAATTCGACTATTTGTGACCCGATTTGACTCTGAAAGCGACTCTACACACATCTAAGAGGCTCTAAATCAGAATATATTCCCTTTTTTCCATTCCCGGGGTTGCTGCTTGTCGAAAAAATGTTTAACTAATGAGAACAATGGATGAGGCAGTGCACTCAATTAAAGTCGTAGCCAATCGCACGGGACTCAGCCCGCACGTGATACGTATCTGGGAACGCCGTTACAAAGCGGTCGAACCTGCACGTACGGGTACCAAGCGCCGGGTTTATTCCGAATCAGAGATCGAAAGGCTCACGTTACTCCAAAAGCTGGTGCATCAAGGTCATACGATCAGGAATATCGCAGCACTGGGGGTCGATGACCTAAAAATCCTGACCCGGCCGGACAATACTGAGACCATTTCCTCTCAGGCTTCCGGATCTCCAGACCTTGGAGAAACCTTCACAAAGGCGGCCATGACGGCGGTCGAAAAGATGAACGGCACGGAGCTGGATGAGATACTGACAGAATCCTCAATTGCACTCGGCCACCAGGGAATGCTGGCCAAGGTCGTGTGCCCCCTTGCCACTCAGATCGGCTATGCATGGCAGATTGGTGATTTGACCGCTGCTCATGAGCATTTCGCCTCTGCGGCAATCAAAATTTTCCTAGGAAGCGTCGCTAAATCCTTTTACCCCCGCCCTGATGCACCGCTGCTGGTGATCGGCACTCCTGCCGGCCAGCTGCATAGCTTAGGCGCTATCGTGGTTATGGCATCTGCTGCCAGCTTCGGATGGAGAACCACCTATCTGGGTCCAAGTCTCCCGGCTGAGGACCTCGCAGGCACCGTGCGGCGCAAACAGGCCGCTGCCATTGCACTCAGTATCGTTTATCCTGAAGACGACCCATCAGTGAACGCAGAGCTGACGCGATTGAGAGAGTTCCTGCCTGACACGCCGATCCTTGTTGGAGGTAGAGCCTCGTCTGCCTACTCAGAAGCTTTGGAGGGAATCGAAGCCAAACACATAGGTGAATTGGAAGATCTCTTGGAAGCACTTGGAAAAATTCACAACACCTCCGAAGCAGGACAGGCCTAATGGCTTGTTCGGAGCTATAGAAATTCCTGCTGGGCTCCGGCAGATGGAGTAATCCCCAATCGCTCATAAGCAAGACGAGAAGCAGTACGCCCCTGGGGAGTTCGGTTCAGATAACCCTCCATGATCAGGTAAGGCTCGTACACCTCTTCGATCGTATCTGATTCTTCACCGACTGCGACCGCCAATGAGTTGAGCCCCACCGGACGGCCCGCAAATTTCACCATCAAGGTTTCGAGGATACGCTTGTCCATTTCATCGAGACCAAACTGATCAATCTCGAGCATTGCCAACGCTTTATCCGCGATCTCTCCGGTCACCACCCCATCACACTTCACCTGAGCATAGTCCCGAACACGTCGCAGGAGATTGTTGGCAATACGAGGTGTTCCTCGACTCCTTCTCGCGATCTCCATGGCGCCCTCCGGCTGCACTTCCACATCAAGCAGCCCTGAGGCCCTGAGAATGATTTTCTGCAAGTCCTTGGCAGTGTAATAGTCCAAACGCTCCTTGATTCCAAAGCGTGTCAAAAGAGGCGTGGTCAACAGGCCACTGCGGGTTGTGGCACCAATCAGAGTGAACCTTGGCAGGCCAAGCCGGACACTCCGCGCATTGGGTCCCTGATCGATGATGATATCCAGAGTGAAGTCCTCCATCGCAGGATAGAGATATTCCTCAATGGTCTTTTGAAGGCGGTGGATCTCATCGATGAACAGCACATCGCCCTCCTCCAGATTCGTGAGCAATCCCGCCAGATCCCCTGCCTTTTCAATGGTGGGTCCACTGGTGGTCTTGAGGTTGCCTCCCATGGCTTTGGCAATGATGCCGGCCAAGGTCGTCTTTCCCAGTCCGGGAGGACCGCTGAGAAGCACATGGTCGATCGCTTCCTTGCGCTGCTGCGCAGCCTCCACGCCGATCTCAAGCCGCTCCTTGACCTTCTCCTGCCCTGTGAAGTCCCCAAAGATTGACGGACGCAGGGTTTGATCCAGCGTCGCATCAGGTTGGGTCAATACATCAGAGACAATTCGGTCGCCCATATTTTCAAAAGGTCCTGCAACCGCCAGACAGCGGCAAGGTTTTTAACTAGATCGATTTCACAAAGGTCGCCATCCGTTTGGTGGCTTCCTTGATCTGATCCATGCCCGTGGCGAAGCAACAACGGAGAAAGCCTTCACCGCAATCGCCAAAAGCCGTTCCCGGCACACAGGCCACATTATGCTTCTGCACCAGACCGACCGCAAACTCCTTGGAGGAGAGTCCGGTGCTCTGGATGGATGGAAAGGCATAAAACGATCCGCGTGGCAGATGACAATCCAGCCCCATCTCATTGAAGGCGCCCACAATGAAATTACGGCGGAGACGATAGGCCTCCTTCATCTCCAATGCCTTGTCGCGTCCATTCTGCAATGCCTCCACAGCTGCGTCCTGTGCAATGATGCTGGCGCAGAGCATGGAATACTGATGGATGCGATTCATGGCGTCGATCAAAGGCCTGGGACCAGCTGCGTAACCAATACGAAAACCAGTCATGGCATAGGCCTTGGAAAAACCGTGAAGGAACACACAGCGCTCTGCCATACCGGGCAATGAAGCGATGCTCGTATGCTCTCCCTCAAAGGTCAGCTCGGAATAGATCTCATCGGTGATTACCACCAAGTTGTGCTCGATCACGAGCTTGGCGATCTTTTCCAATTCCTCACGCGTCATCGTGCCTCCGGTTGGATTGGTCGGAAAATTCAGGACGAGCACCTTGCTCTTTGGTGTGATGGCCTTCTCGATCGCCTCAGCCGTCACTGCAAATTCATCCTCTGACTTGCAGATCACTGCAACAGGCACACCATGTGTCAGCACGATGCTTGGGCTGTAACTGACGTAGCACGGTTCGTGGTAGATGACTTCATCGCCCGGGTTCACCAATGCCCTCAAGACCAGATCCATGGCCTCAGACACACCCACGGTGACAAGGATCTCGTCGATGGGATCGTAGAAAATGCCAAAGTCGCTCTTGATGTAGGTGGAGATCTCTTCGCGCAACTTCAACAGTCCACTGTTGGATGTGTAACTGGTGCGCCCGCGCTCGAGCGCAAAGATCGCCGCCTCGCGGATGTTCCATGGAGTGGCAAAGTCGGGTTCGCCCACACCAAGGGAAATGACGTCTGGACGTCCTTGGACAAGGTCGAAGAATTCACGAATCCCGGATGGGGGAATCGATTGAACTCGATTTGAAATAAACTGGCTGGCTTGAAATGCGTCGCTCATCGCGTGCAGGGAGTGAAATGGACCAATGGAAATTGGAAAAGGAAAGAAACGGAATTGGAGACAGGAAAAGAGGAAGTGACAGCCGCACTAGGCGGCTGCTTTATCCTGCCTGCGCTGCACAATGGGTGCAGCTTCACCGAGCACAGCGGCACGATGAATGGTCACCGCGATGATTTCACCATCACTTGGAATCTCAAACATGAGGTCGAGCATGAGGCGCTCGATCAATCCACGCAGGGCCCGGGCTCCGGTCGATTTCTTGTGAGCCTGTGTGGCCAGTTCTTCCAGAGCATCGTCTGAGAACTCGAGCTTCACATTGTCGATGGAGAAAAGCTTTTCGAACTGCTTCACCAGCGCGTTCTTCGGCTGTGTGAGGATCGCCACCAATTGCTCCTCGGTCAGTTCCTTGAGCACGGTGAGCATTGGGAGACGGCCGATGAATTCTGGAATGAATCCATAGCTGACCAGATCCTCAGCTTCGGTGTTTACCAACACCTTGCGCAGATCTTCCGGATCGATTGCCTCCTGCTGCTTGTGATGAAAGCCCATCACACGCTTGCCGACACGGCGGCTGACAATCTTCTCAAGGTCAACAAACGCACCACCACAAATGAACAGGATATTCCGCGTATCCACACGGATGTATTCCTGCTGCGGATGTTTGCGTCCACCCTGAGGCGGCACATTGCAGACGGTGCCTTCCAGAATTTTGAGCAAGGCCTGTTGAACCCCTTCACCAGAAACATCACGGGTGATCGAGACGTTCTCAACGCGGCGGGCCACCTTGTCAATCTCATCGATGTAGATGATTCCAACCTCGGCACGCTTCACGTCAAAGTCTGCGCTCTGAAGAAGACGCAGAACAATGTTCTCCACGTCCTCACCCACATAACCTGCTTCAGTCAGCGTGGTGGCATCTGCAATGGCAAAAGGAACATCCAGAGCCTTGGCAAGCGTCCGCGCCAAAAGGGTCTTTCCACAACCGGTCGGGCCGAGCATGAGGATATTGCTCTTTTCGATCTCAATATCCTCTTCACTTCCCTTGGGAGCCTTTTCAAGCCGCGCCAGTTCGTGGGTCACACGCTTGTAGTGGTTATGCACCGCTACAGAGAGCACGCGCTTGGCTTCATCCTGACCAATGCACTGCTCATCAAGGCGTTCCTTAATCTGTACAGGAGTCGGAACCTTGAGGCGTGGCGCCTTGGGCTTCTTGGTGTCGGACTTCTCCTTCTCGAGAACCGAAGAGCAGACATCAACACACTCGTTGCAGATGTATACGCCCGGTCCGGCAATCAGCTTTTTGACTTCTGATTGCGACTTTCCACAGAAACTGCAGAGGGTGATATTTTTGGAACGGGCCATTAGTAATTACTTTTTGTCCTTCTTGTCTTTTTTCTCGTCAGCCTTTTCATCGACTTCAGAGGACAAGGCAGCCTGAGGAATCTCCTTACGAGATTTCACGACCTCATCAATGAGGCCATACTCACATGCTTCTTCAGAGGACATGAAATTGTCGCGATCACAGTCTTTCTCGACCTGTTCGATCGTCTGACCGGTGTGACCGGAGATGATGCTGTTCAGGCGCTGCTTGAGTCCGAGCATGTATTTCACACGGATCTCCACATCACTGGCCTGACCTTCTGCACCACCAAGCACCTGGTGAATCATGATGTTCGCATTTGGCAGGGCGAATCGCTTGCCCTTGGTGCCGCCGCAAAGAAGCACAGCACCCATGCTGGCTGCCTGACCGATGCAGTAGGTGTTCACATCACATGTGAGGAACTGCATGGTGTCATAAATCGCGAGACCTGCGGTCACGCTGCCACCTGGTGAGTTGATGTAAAGATGGATGTCCTTTTTAGGATCCGCCATCTGGAGAAAAAGCAACTGGGCAATGATGGCATTGGCGACATTGTCGTCCACACCAGTGCCAAGAAACACGATACGATCCACCAGCAGTCGGGAGTAGATGTCGTAACTGCGCTCACCGCGGCCGGTCTGTTCGATTACGTATGGGATCAAAACGTTGTTCATTATGGCGTCAATATAGGTCGTTTACAGGGGGCGCAAGCTATCGGAGGTCGATTTAACCGTCAAGCGTGGCCAAGTGTCTCTTATCGGCAAAACCAACCAGAAATTGAGCTCCAAGCCACTGTCAGCCCATTCCTCCTTCTTGGTTTTGACGCAGCCCCTCGCCTCCGCCAATGTCGCGCCTTCATGCATCAGGACCTCATCCCAGCTGAATCGCCTCAGGAATCCACACCGCTGGATCTCCCGGCTTTCAAGCAGTTCCTTGCCGATTTCAAGGACTTCGGGGAAGCCACCCGCATGGAAACCCTCACAGTCCCAACCAATGACACAGAGGCCACCTGCCCGGTCTACATCAATGAATTCTGGACCGCCAAACAGCGCGATGCCCATCGACTCCACGAAGTCTCCTACCGCGCCTGCTTCAAAGCCCAGCTACCACGGTTCTTCATCCAGCATCTGACGTCTTCCGGCGAAACCATCTACGATCCGTTCATGGGCCGCGGCACCACCCTGCTCGAGGCCGTTCTTATGGGCCGTCGCCCTGCTGGCAATGACATCAATCCACTCAGCCAGCGACTGATCTCTCCCCGGCTCAATCCTCCCACTCAGGAAGAAGTCATCCAGCGCCTTGGACAGATCGATCTCACCAGCAAGGTCGATATCTGGGAAGAACTCCTCGTCTTCTACCATCCAGATACCCTCCGCGAACTCACCAACCTTAAGCACTACTTTCTCGAACGCGAGCAGGACAGCTCACTCGACCACGTCGATCAATGGATCCGCATGGTTGCCATCAATCGATTGACCGGACACTCCAGCGGTTTCTTCTCCGTCTACTCCCTGCCCCCCAACCAAGCAGTCTCCATCAAGTCTCAGATCCGGATCAATGAACGCCGCAATCAGACTCCTGACCGACGCATCATCAAGGACCTCATTGCCAAAAAATCGGCTCAGCTCCTGAAAACCATTTCCACAGACGAAAGACAGATCATTCACACCGCAGGTCAAGGCATGCTCATGACAGGGTCTGCGCACCAGACACCGGACCTTAGTGACGCCTCCGTGGATCTCGTTGTCACCTCACCGCCCTTCCTCAACATCGTGAACTACAGCACAGACAACTGGCTCCGCTGCTGGTTCACCGGCATCGATGCCCAAGAGATCGAGATCATGATGTCCGGAAGCAACAAACGCTGGACCGCCTTCATGGCAGACGTCTTTCAAGAACTCGCCCGCGTCCTCAAACCCAGCGGACACATCGCCTTCGAAGTGGGTGAAGTCAGAAAAGGAAAAGTGCGCCTTGAGGAATCAGTCATCCAAGCCGCCGTTCAATCAGGTCTCCACCCAGAACTCGTCCTCATCAACGCCCAAGAATTCACCAAGACCGCCAACTGCTGGGGAGTCGACAACAACGACAAGGGCACCAACACCAATCGCATCGTGCTCCTGAGGAAGAGTGCGTAGTTGACGAACGAGTGAGGGGCAACTGCGCCTCAAATCATACTGGGGTCGAGACGCTCCCCAAACCCGCATGCGCCACCTCTCCCCTGAGCCTAGCAGGATCAACATTCATAGGGCTGGAACTCTATTCTATTCTCCATCATTGGAATCGGGCCGATCTTGATCCGGAATCATTTTATAGAAATTTGCTGCTGTTAGGACTGCAGCGAAAAGCAGACAGACGTTTGAAATAGGTTCTTTCAAGCGATCAACAATGCCATCTGAACACCCTGCAGCAATTAGGAACAGTGCAACTACTGCCCACGATAGGCTGATCTGTAATTTGTTAAACTGCTTGTTAGTCATGGTAACGTTAAGTGGTCTGAAAAAGGAGATTTGCCTCCACCATATTCCAATTTTTCCAGCGCTTTCAAGCGCTAGCGGAATATTGGCATTTATGCCGCTGGCACCTTCTCTTTATTCCTATCTGCTCCAGAACAGCCCAATGAATCTAACTGCATTTTGGAAATGGGCTGGTATGAGCAAAGAAGACCATTATAGCGGTCCTATCAAACTGATCCTTCCGTGTTCTAGAGAACGGACTGAACCTAAGCATGAATGCCTCCCTCACAATCCTTCTTTGCTTCAGCATAACCTTCGGATTTGCGTTTGGGATGGCCTGGAGCATTCCGCTCGTTACAACGGGTAGCGAAGAAAGAGGCAGCGAAGACAAACCCAATCCCAAACCCACGCTTGGAGATTTGATCGATATTGTGCTCCTGCTGATGAACATGCTTCCCTTCGTTCAACTCTTCAAAGGCCTGAGGGAAACTCCTCAGACCATCTCTGCCGCCAAACGAAAATGGCAGAGCGACAAGTCCGTCCGAGAATCATTCTACATCTTCATGCTCTGCGTCGTAACGGGATTCATCTCGCTAATTCTTCTTGGGAAATAACCTCACCACCGCCTCGGAGGGACAGGCGCCAAGCATTCATTCCACCAGAATGGAACCCAGAACAGCCAGTAATCCAGCCTGTGCTACAAAGACCACACCGAGAATCTTGAAGCGCTTGGGTGCCTTATTCGGATTATAGACCTCCGTCACGACAGTCCAAAACCAAGGAATTGGCTTGAAGATGAAGAAGACAATCCTGCCAAGCTTGCAGAAAGCGATTCCGCCCCATCGGCTAAAGATGATCATCAGCAAGCCTACGATTAGAGATATGGCTGCGATGATAGAAAGTGGGTTCATCTCTTACAGAACGATTTAGCTCAGACGCGGCGGCTTGCCGCCGTTGTCTGAAGCGTCTGGATAGGCCTTCGGGGTTTCAGCCAATGAAAAATCGCGTCTGTCCTTGGGCGCGTATCCGAAAATACGAATTACGTCTTTTCCGGTTTCGAAACCTAACCCGATTTTGGTTAGAAGCTCCTCGAGCTCTGAAGAATGATCAATCTGCCCGGGCAGTGTTCGCCCCCACTTTGTGTCTTTTTCTTCGGTGACCGAAAGGTCCATCCACGAAACCGACATAAGTGGAAAGGGAAGGTGATGCCACCATTCTGAAGCCCATGGGGAGATATATTCCGAATCGATACAATTGACCCTGAAACTTGGGGACCAACCATCACCTCTCATGACTTGGATTAGTTCGTTCCATTTGGTGTCATTGGCGAGTCCTGTGAAACCTTTGGATATGATGATTTTTCGGAGCTTGGGTTTTTCGCTCACAAATGGTCGATCATGTGGCCATTGCTCAGCTTCAGCGCGAGGGTGTTCCATGTTCTATTTCTGCCAATCGTGGAGGTGTATCAAGGAGTGGAGCGCGGAGTGCGTAACGGAGTTTATACTACCGTCTGGATCTCCGATCTGATGGCTTTGATGCACTCCAGAGGGTGAGTCATCACAATAAGGTGTCCTCCATCAATTTCATGATTTGTTTCTTGGGTGTTTGGTATGACTAAATCCTTCGTTCCATGGATACGTAAGACAGGGACTTCGCTCTGTAGCCCTTCCCATGTGAAGATTGCTTTCGACATGTTTCTGATGAATTCAGGGTCACTATGAGTAAACATCCCTGCTAGATCACTAGGTAGCTTTCCAGATGACATTTGGATGAATGGAATCGGCGCTAAATCAATCAGAGGGTGTAGAATCGATAAAACACGATTCACTTCCTCCTTTCTTCGAGCTGAGCCTATGAGAATGATTCGCTCTAAATCGATCAGATTGGCAATTTCACACGCAATGATTCCTCCCAGTGATGTGCCAATGACCCTATCGCCAGATTCAATTCTGTGCTCTTCGATTATTCTATTGGCTATATCAGTAAACGATGCCTCACAGCGCCATTTAGGCCAGTTGTGAAAATGTCCGTCGAATGCTTTTCTCCAAGGCTCTCCATACATCGAAGATGTTGCGCCCATGCCTGGATAGAAGTGATTCATTCTTTCTGGAGATCGACCAAGCTACCTACCTGAGATCAGCGGCAGCTGATGGCAGGTTAGGTGCGCTGTCTGGTTCGAATTTTTCAGTTCATCCTGTCAATCACCAACTCGGTGACGATGTTGCTCCCCTCGTTCACGAAAACGAAGAGATTGTAGTAAGGAAAACCTTCTTTGGAATAAAAGTAAATGGCAGTTGAGGAATCCAGTTCGGGGACTTCGTAACGATGCGCAAGATCCAGCTTGTCACCATGCCGCAAGATTACGTCTGGAGCTCCAACGCTTGTCTTCAAATCTGAAATGCTCATCCCCGGTCTGACGATCTCTGCATACTCTTTGATTCGGGCACGGGTGCCTAGTGGAATCGATGCTACTAGCCAGATCAATACACCAACGGGCAAAAGCCACCAAATCCACTTGCGCCTCATCTTGTGCATGATTGCTTTGTCGAACGTTGGAGGTGTCTCACGCGCACTTGCGCGTTGAGCCCACCGCCTTGTTGGGTTGTATTGCAATTAGGGCGTGGGTTTCGCGAACGATTCGGGGAACTCGTTGAAGCGCGGGCCCATGATGTAGCGCCACGATTTCGGCAGATACTGCCGCAAGCGCTTCCGCTCGTCATCATAATCGGGGTGAACCGCAAGATTCGAAAACTCATCGGGATCTTTGTTGAGATCGTATAACTCCTCGCTTCCATCAGCGTATCGGATCAGTCGCCATTGGTTTGCCCGCACGGCAAAATTTCCAGGGCCATGCGATATCAAAACCGGCTTGTCCCATACGGCTTTGGGATTCATCAGCAACGGCCTCAGGCTGTTTCCGTCCAGTTGCTGTTTGGCCTCAAGCCCGCATAGGTCGACCAGGGTAGGAAATATATCCTGCAGGCTTACGGGCGATTCAGCCTGATTACCGTTGCCCGTGGCACCGGGCATCCTGATGATCAAAGGAGTCCTGGTTCCCTGCTCCCATAGAGTCATCTTGCGCCAGTGTTGCTTTTCTCCCAAATGCCAGCCGTGATCTCCCCATAGCACGACAATGGTGTTCTCCGAGTGGGGACTGTTTTTAAGAGCATCCAGCAGACGTCCGACATTGGCGTCGGCAAATGAGCTTGTAGCAAGATAGGCCCTGACTAGTTCCTTCCAAGCTCCTTTCTTATTGGTGATCGCCTCGTGGTCATTAGCATTGAAGAATCCCACCAGATTGTGGGCAAAAATCCGACCGGCTGCAGGGATGTCCTCAAGATCCCCTTCTTGAGTCAGCGGCAACTTGATCTCGTCCGGATCATAAAGTTCGAAATACTTCTTCGGCGCATACCAAGGTAGGTGAGGTTTGCGTAATCCGAGGGCAATAAAGAAGGGTTTCTCATGATCTTTCTTCAACTGGTCGATCGCCCAATCAGTCAGCTTACCGTCAGAGGTATCGCTGTCATTCTCAGTGTCAATTGGTCCAAATTTCCAGTCACTGAGCGGCCGACTAGAACCAAGCGCTTTGGATTTCATTTTCACGCCTTGGAAATTTGAAACATAGGCGTCCCATCCGCGCTCTTCTCCATAGTGAAAAATCTTCCCGCAACCTGCGGTGTAATAGCCGTTTCTTTGCAGCAAAAGGTTGAGAGGCAGGCTGTCTTTGGGTAAGAGATTCTCTGGGTTGTAGACACTGGAGTGTCCGTAAGAGCCGCTCTTGTGTGGTAATACTCCGTACATGAGTGCTGTGCGCGATGGTCCACACGCCGGAGCAGGACAATAAGCATATGTAAAGACCACTCCCTCATTTGCCAAAGCATCGATATTGGGGGTTTGCGCCTGTGGGTGACCGCCCAAACAACCGACCCAGTCATTCAAGTCATCAACAGCGATAAACAACACATTCGGTTTTCCTTCTGCACTGTCTGCTTCTGGGGCAACCCCCAAACACATTACGGGCAACCAACCTACAATGAGAGATAATAAGCCCGCTTTCGACATTATGGTTCCTTTTGTCATCATTTTCTAAGCCCAACGTCAAAGTGTATCACGGAGTGAAGCGCGGAGGGCGTAACGGAGTTGATACCACTGCCTTGTTCATGCTTCTTCTTTCGTGTAGTTCCGAAGCTCCTCGTAACTTTTGAGCATAAGTGAAATAGTTTCTTCTTTATCATATCCCTCGGGGCCGACTCGCTCGTGGTCAACGAGATATAAAGGGCCACCTTTTCCTTCTTTTACATTGATGCAAAACTGGTCACCCGAATCGCTGCCACCAATAGAGATGTATCCATCTTTGAGAATCCCAATACCCGGCCAGTATTCTTTGGCTTCTTTTTCGATCATCTCCTCATCCAGAACCTCCAAGCATGCTGTTAGGTCATCTTCGCCAGGCCATGGGAATTCTATTTCTTTTCCTGCGAGTGAGTTAGATTTCAAAAACTCCCTCCAATAATCTGGGATAAGGTCAGATTTCATTTTCTTTCATGAACAATTTATTATCAGGGCAACTTGCCCTGATATCCTGATATTGGCGGGAAAATCGGGCAAATTCCTCTTTGGCTTCATTCAAGTGTGTGAATCCTTAACCAACGAAAAGAGGTCGGTCAATGAACAAGGATTTGAGGTTGTTGGACCAGGTGTGAAGGAAGGTTGGAGTTCAGCCTTTAGGCTGTTGGGATGGAAGCACGCTGAAAGCGTGAACTCCAACGGGGAGATGAAAAGTGCCAGACAGAATATTGACACATCAGGGTTCAATCTCCGACACGGGGAGAGGTATCGGGTTGTCGCCCCACGCCTTGTTCTGTTTCGTGGATGGCAAACCTAAGGAGTCGGTCGTATGTTCTCTTTGTAATTGGATTTGCGCGTGTGCGCGAGCGCCTCCGTGGCCGCTCCCTTGTCTCCCTGCGATTCCATCCAGGCGTCTAGCCGCTTGGACAACTCTAACCTAAGGCCGGCGTACTCCGGATGTTCGATCAGGTTATTGAGACAATGCGGATCGTTCTCAACGTCGTAGAGCTCCTCTGCGGGTCGCCGCTGGTATCTCGCAGTCATGGCCAGAGCGTGGGCGTTCCCTGCCTCTCCCTTATCGATCCAGGACATCCAAAAATCAGCTTTGTCACCGCCTGGGCGAGTCACAACATTCTTGAAGATCTCAGAGTGATTGAGGTTGCGAATATACCGGTGGGTTTTGGTACCTGCTGATCTCACACCGTAGTAATCGGAACCTGAGCCGGTTCCACGAGTGGTATGAACACCGTAAGTGTATTGCTTGTGCTCGGTCGTCTGATCGGTGAGCACCGGCAAGAATGAGCGTCCGTCCATGGTATCCGGGGTTTCGAGTCCGGCTGCATCGAGAAACGTGGGGGTGATATCGACATATTCAACTAAGGCGTCCGACTTTGAACCCGGCTCAATCTTGCCCGGCCAACGTGCAATCATAGCCGACGTGAGACCCATCTCGTAGCAAGTCCACTTGGCGAACGGGAATCCGGATCCCTGTTCAGAGACGACCATCACAAGCGTGTTCTTTGCGAGATCGTGTTTGTCGAGTAAGTCCAGCAAGGCCTTGCACTGAGCATCAAAGTAGGTGATCTCGGCTAAGTATTTGGCGTATTCGTTCCTAGTCTCGGGAGTATCTACAAAAGTCGGCGGCAACTCGAGTTCGCTCGGGTCGTACGCGGAGGCATCTCCTAAGTCGTAGGGCGTATGAGGCTCGTTGGAACACGCCATCAAGCAAAACGGTGTGCCCGAACTCTTCGATTCGGAAAGTAGCTTCTCGATCTTGGGGTAAGGGTTACGAGCAGCAGGGTCGGCAGATCGGAATTCACCGGAATACTCAAAGGGAAAAGAAGCCTTCGGACCAATGTGGGTCTTACCAGAGAGCGCCACCCGATACCCCGCATCGCGCAGGTAATGCACAATGGATTTTGTTCCGGGATAGACCCTTGTATGGTTGGGCCACGCGCCAGACTTTACCGGGTAGATTCCGGTATAGATATTGTGGCGAGTGGGCGAACACATCGGAGCCGCCTGGAAACAGCGAGAGAACTGCATTCCCTCTTGGGCTAGGAGTTCGAGAGTAGGAGTTTTCGCCTGACCACCATACACTCCTAGATCGAGATAAGTGCAGTCGTCCGCGATGATCAGCAGCAGATTAGGTTTCTCAGCAGCGGTGGCACCAGTTGCCACCGCAACTGACAGCAATAAAACAAAGATAGAAGTAAGCTTCATGTTAGCAATCATCTCGAAATGCGCGAACGCCTGACCAAGGACGATGAGGTCAGGAGCAGGCGTGACAGCGAATGTCACGACACGGAGTTGATGTTTCAAAGTTCATAGATGGAATCGGGCCGATGCGGGTCGCCTGTTTCCTGCACCGCTTTGGAAGATGCGACAACAGAGGTCTCACTGTGTGCCCTCCAACCCATTGATTGATACAGCAAGCGCACCAAAAACGAAAACGCAAATGAACCAGATTCCCGGTGTCGCAAGAACTCCAAACAACAAGTGGAGAGCTTTCCTCTTTAGATCGGAAAGATGCAACGTGAGAGCAAAACCAAAGAGGCATAGGAGAGGTAAAAAATAGAGTAGCCGCCCCGCCCCTACAGCATCAGGAAGAACAAAAAACAAGATCGAGAAAACGAGGGGAATCCCGATCACTATCGTCCCGTAGATGCACCAAATACTGATCTTCATTCCTTCTTCGAACGTCGAAGTGAGCCGATCGTAGCAGAGGGCGGCATACGCGGTTGGCTCCACTGGCTTGGTAGACTCAGGATGCATCCTCTCTGCTAACCAACTCAAGATCCTCGTCGCTCTCCTCCTGAAACACATGCCCTAGGCCCTCGGTGTCTAACATGAACCCGCGTCCGTACTCATCGACGAACCAGTCCAAGCCACTGTCGAACTCTGCGACTGAATCTCGAGTACCGAGGACGAACAGAACTCGTCCGTGGTCGCCTGACAGTGTGATGCGATCGCCGGCCCGGATGGGCTCACCAGAACAATAGTGGATCGACAAATCAGGCATCCGAATGGTCAACGGTCTACGCTCAAGCTACCGACAGGTGCTGGAGCTTGGGGTTGGATGGGGTGTGGGAACCGGATTGGCAATGCGATGGATCAGGCGTGGGCGGGCACCTGTTCGGTATGCTGTCTGGTTGGGTGTTGTCATGTCCTCTGGCTCTTGAGCTGTCTGGATGATATGAGAGGAATCATGGATCTCAACTCTGGAATGGGTTAACGGTGGAAAGATAATCTCACGCCAAGACCCAAAGCATGAATCAAGAAATGCCCCTCTTCTGTCTTCCTTTGCGGCTTTGGGTCTTGAGCGAAGCGGGCGTGAGATGATGCTGGGGTGATTTTGTGTTCCTGGTCAATGTCCGGGGCGGAAGCACGCTGAAAGCGTGAACTCCAACGGGGAGATTGTTTGTCTGGTTCACCCGGATTTCATCCGGGCCTACATGCGTTGAGCCCGCTGGGCTCGGGGAATGTGCCGTTTCAATATTCTTGTCTGTCCCGTCGTGGCGGTCATAGACGCGCCTCTACAAATCCCCGATGGGTCCTTGGGTATTTCGTCATTCCCTACCGGTCGCTTCTGAGGCCGGTGGAGTTGATGGCGATGACTTCATAGCTGCCTGGGGTGGTGTCCTTGTCTTCGAATTTCATTTCGGGACGCTCAGGTGCCGGGGTGTCGTGGTAGGTGTTTCCTTGAAACAGGGGACGTCCAAAGCTGCTCTTGGACTTGGCTGGCACTCGTCCGATCTCTTTGCCGTTCTTGAAGATCAGGAAGGCCTGAATTCCGCTTTCGAAATCGGCGCGGGCGTTCCATGTGATCAGTCCGTTCTTTGATTTCACATTGGTCGGTGCTGGAGGAGGCGTGCTGTCACCCACCAATCCCTTTTGAATGAACTCGGCCCACTTTTCGGCCAGGTCTTTGCTTGGCAGCCAGTTGGTGGTTTCCTGTTCACCCTTCTTCACCGGAGCCAACTCTGTGACGCCTGTGTAGTTCTCATGAAGCGGCGTCAAGGTGCCTTTGTTTATCCTGATCTGCTTGAGCTTTGCGCTTCCTGCTTTGGAGGGCAGGCGTTTGCGCAGGCATTCGTCAAAGAAGGGGATGGAAAGGTATCTGGAGTCGCGTGTCTCATGACCGGAAAGTGGATCGGGTGTAAAGGCAATGGGTGCACCCCGCTTGCGGTAGTCCTTCACCATTTCGTAGCAGCCGCTATAGGCAACCTTGAAACGTTGGTGGCCGCGCTCTTTGAAACCGGGATTGGCCACCATGGGGATCCGCATGGCTTCTTTACTGATCTTCGGTGCATCAATCTCTCCAGATACCCAACGACTATGCGCGGTGCCTGACTGAAACCAGATGGCGACGATTCGTTCCGGGTAGATCATTTGCATCAGGCTCGACCAAAATCCTCCGCCAGAATGCCCCCACAAGCACCATGGCACGGTGGCCACCTCAGGATGCCCTGATTGACTGGCCAAGGTCTTCAGCGCGCCTTCAAAGACCTTTCCAGAGCCATGGCGGGGATCACACCACAGGCGACAGTTCTGGCTTTGCGCCTGGTGATAGCGCGGACTGAGCAAGGCGCAGTCCCACTTCGAGGCGAGTTCCTGCCAGTGGAGATCATATGCGCCGGCCTCACCGCTCTTGCAGGCTCCTTCTCCACATCCGTGCTGATGAACAATGATTCCACGCACTGTCTTCACGCCGTCTGGAATCCAGAGCGTATGAGTGACCCCAATCTGGAGTTCGCCTTCTTTGTCAGATGGCTCAATGGTGACCTGATGAATGGATCCTGCCCCCTGTGCACTGACAACCAATGCGACGAGAACAAACAAGACGGAAAGAAGATGAGATTTGGTTTTCATTTCGTGAGGAAAAGTGGAGATACGATCTCGCAATCGTTCATCAGAGCCAATCACGGATTTTCAACAGAATCCTCACGCGGAGACGCAGAGAAAGAGTCCCTGGGTATTTCGTCATTAACAAAAAAGGGACTGCGTGATTGCAGTCCCTTCTTTGCGGAAATGTAGTTGAAATGGATCAGCCGTTACGGCCGCAGCATTTCTTGTATTTCTTGCCAGATCCACATGGACATGGGTCGTTGCGTCCGGCGGTGGCCACCTTGGTCGCTTTGCGTTGGACAGCAGCGGCTGATGCCTGCTCTACGATGTCGCTGGTGGGCTTCTCCTTCGCAGCTGGAGCTGCGGCTTCAGATGCAGCTGAGACGGTCTTCACGCGATTCATGCGATTCGGCACTGCTTTGAGGAAGCTCTCAAATGCCTCGGGGCTGGATGCCGTTCGGAAGATGTTGTGACAGATCTCTGTTTTGATGTTGTTCATCAATTCACCAAAGCTGTTGAAGGCTTCAGTCTTGTACTCCTGCAACGGATCTTTCTGACCGTAGGCGCGGAGTCCGATCGACTTACGCATCGCATCCATGGAGTAGAGATGCTCCTGCCAGAGGGAGTCGATCGCCTGGAGAATGGCGTAGCGCTCAATCGCTGCGAGGGCTTCTGGATCTTCGATCTGACCCTTCAACGTGTAAGCATCACTGATGTTTTCAGAGATCGCTGAAGCCACGGCCAGCTGAGATGGCTGGAGCCCTTCGAATGTCTCGGTAATTTCGCCGGCAGGCGCCTTGGCTTCGTTGGCGACTTCCTCGATCTCTTCTTCACTGATACCAACCGGGAAATTGTAGTTCACCCAGTCAGCCAAGCCACGGGTGTCACGGCCTTCACCTTCACCCTGCTTTTCCAATTGTGCTGGAAGGAATTCCTCCACCTTGGCGACAACGATCTCATCAAAGAGATCCAGGACCATTTCACGCAGATCTTCACTGCCAATCACCTCGCTGCGGAAACCGTATACGATCTCACGCTGCTTGTTCATGACGTCATCAAACTCAAGCGTGCGCTTACGCACCTGGAAGTGCTGTTGCTCAATGCGCTTCTGAGCGGTCTCGATGGAACGGTTCAACAAGGGATGCTCAAGCTCCTGATTTTCCTCAAGTCCGACACGCTCCATGATGCGACCGATACGATCTGAACCAAAGAGACGCATGAGATCATCCTCAAGTGAGATGAAGAAGTGTGACGAACCGGGATCGCCCTGACGCGAACAGCGTCCACGCAACTGACGGTCCACACGACGTGAGTCATGGCGCTCAGTTCCCAACACATGGAGACCACCTGCCTCTTTGACACCTGCGCCGAGTTTGATGTCCGTTCCACGACCAGCCATGTTGGTAGCGATGGTGACCGCACCTTTCTGACCTGCACGGGAGACGATTTCCGCTTCCTGCTCGTGGTGCTTGGCGTTCAACACCGCGTGGATGATGCTCTCGCGCTTGAGGAGCTTGGAAAGGTATTCACTGACCTCAACGGTCTTGGTACCCACAAGGATGGGACGTCCCTGTTGATGAATCTCTTTGATCTCGTTGACGATGGCGTGGAATTTTTCACGCCCGGTCTTGTAGACGGTGTCGTTGTAGTCTTCGCGGGCAACCTTTTGATTGGTCGGGATGACGAGGAGACCAAGTTTGTAAATATCGTAGAACTCCTGTGCCTCGGTCTCAGCCGTACCGGTCATACCTGCCAGCTTGGTGTAGAGTCGGAAGTAGTTTTGAATGGTGATGGTGGCCAGTGTCTGGGTCTCGTCTTCGATGGAGACACCTTCTTTGGCTTCCACGGCCTGATGCAGACCTTCACTCCAGCGGCGTCCATACATCGGACGTCCGGTGTTTTCATCCACGATGACCACCTTGCCTTCTTCGATGACGTACTGAACGTCCTTCTCGTAAAGGCAGTAGGCCTTCACCAATTGGGAAATGACGTGGATCTCTTCGGACTTGGCTTCGAATCGTCCCTGTAGCTCCTGCTTGCGCTCCATGCGCTGCTGCACATCGGCTTCAGGGTCATTGTCGATCTCATGATACTCGGTGGAAAGATCAGGCAGCACAAAGGCGTCCGCATCATTCGGGTTCATGAAGCCGCGTCCCTTTTCAGTCAGGTCGGCATCGTGAGACTTCTCCTCGATGGCGAAGAAGAGTTCTTCCTTCTGCGCATAGAGTTCCTTCTTGGATTGATCCAGATGAAGTTGGTTCTCAGCAGCATTGAGCATGCTGATGTGAGCAGGATCCTCGAGCATCTGCAAAAACTTGGGCGACTTGGGTGAACCCATCCTCACGCGGTAGAGCAGAATACCGATGCTGTATTTGAGATTGTCGACCAGCTCCTTGTTCGGCTTTTCCTTCTGCTGCTCTTCTTCGAGCTTGGTAATGTCCTGACGACATTCCTGAAGGAAGCGTTCACACAGTTTCTGCTGCATGCGGATCAACCCTTCGACCTTCGGTCTGTAGACATCGTAAAGGCGATTGTCCTGCTTCTGAGTTGCAGGGCCACTGATGATCAACGGCGTCCTTGCTTCATCAATCAGGATGGAGTCCACCTCATCGACAATCGCAAAGTAATGCCCGCGCTGCACCTGATGCTCCTGGCGGATGGCCATTCCATTGTCACGGAGGTAATCAAAACCGAATTCGGAATTGGTTCCGTAAGTGATGTCACACTCATACATCTCGCGACGCTGAGGAGGCGGCTGCATGTTCTGAATGCAACCAATAGTGAGACCGAGGAATCTGAAAAGATGTCCCATCCACTCGGCATCACGAGCAGCAAGGTAATCATTCACCGTCACGACGTGAACACCACGGCCTGAAAGCGCGTTGAGATAGACAGGGAGCGTTCCGACAAGGGTCTTACCTTCACCAGTGGCCATTTCCGCAATGCGGCCCTGATGAAGTCCGATACCACCAATCAGCTGCACATCGAAGTGGACCATCTGCCATTCGAGCTCGTGTCCACGGACATCGGCCATGGTGCCACAGAGACGACGTGCGCCATTCTTCACCACGGCAAATGCTTCTGGCAGGATCTCGTCGAGACGCCGCGCCAGTTCATCATTGTCCGTAATCTTGGAAAGCTCTTCCTTCCACTTGGCGGTCTTTTCGCGAAGGAAGTCGTCGGACTCCTTCTGCAGGAACTCCTCGATCTCGTTGATGCGATCGACCAAGGGACGAATCTTCTTCAGGTCGCGCTCGTTTTTGGAGCCAAGGATCTTCTTGAGAATAAACTTAAACATACTGAAACCCGGTGTTGATTGGGCAAAAGAAACGGAACGGTATGGCAGCACCCTCCCAGCGTCAATCACTGCAAATCACCTTGATCCCGCTGACTTGCCCGTGGAAAACCTCTATTTCAGCCAACCAGTGATGATCGCAGGGGTCAGAGTAGTCTCTTTTCCGTCCACCAGAACCTTCTGAATGCGTATCCGTAAACGGGAGAATGCCCACGTCGCCATGTAGCCGCTTTTCACACCAGGATTGGCTTCTGCACAGGCGCGGACCAACTCACGAACCTCTTTTTCCTCCACGTGCTCACGACCTTCCAGAGCCAGATCCAGCGAGGGTAAGAGATGAAAATCACGCGGATCTCTTTCAAAGCGATCAATGAAGGCCTCCACCAATCTCCCGCAAAAGGTGGCAATATTGACGGCCGATGATTCACTCAGCCCCTCAAGGAGTTCACGAAAAGGTTGGGTAATTCCAATTGCGACGAACAATTCCTGCCCGCCCTTCTCTTCCACGACCTTGACTCCTGAGGCCTCAGTGAGAACTCCTTTCTCCAATACCGCATAACGAAGCAACGCCGCTGCATACTGATCCCGCGGAACTGATTTCTCCTTTGCCCGCAACCCCACATCATAGTGAAGCCGCTCATTGAGACGGATGCGGACACTTGCTTTGGCAGGGGCTTCACTCATCGCTACTTGATCCCTTCCAATCGTTCCTGCCAGACCTTGAACAGCTGCACGGTCGAATCCACATCACGGATGCAATACTCAGCGATCTCATTGTAGCGTCCCTCGTTCATCATGTCGTTCACGTCCATGCCGGTGACTCCCATGGCCTTGGGAGATGGAATACCAAACACCTTGCAGTAGAAATCCAGGTTGAAACGCCGCGCCGCACCTCCCCAGCCACTCACGTTGTAGAACGTAAGCTGCTCAGCAAGATCACAATGAGTCTCTGTGGAGAAACGATAGCCCAACCAGTTCTTCTTCGTGATCGGGACATTGAGCACAGCGCTTCTGAGATAGAGAAATGGGACATCAAAGCCACGACCGTTGAACGAGATCACACGATCGAACTTCTCCGCCAATTCCCAGAAGGCGTGGAGTAATTCTGATTCATCCGCAAAGGGCATGAAGTCCACGCGCTCTTCGAAGGGCGCAGGGGCATCTGCATCATCAGATAGGTAGAGCACCTTTCCGCGATTGGTCTCCGGGTTGATCATCGCAATGCACACACACTGTGCGGTCAGCGGCCAAAGGTTGAACTGACGCTCAATCTCCTCACGCTTGGCATCCCTCTCCGTCTCATCACCCAGCTTCTCAGCAGGACGGAAGAGATACTCCAACTGCGTCTCATCAAAATGGTCCTGAGAGAGTGCAGAAGTCTCGATGTCGAATACGATGGCCGGCATGGGTGGGATATTGACCGCGTGGAGCGGCACGCATCAAGGAAGAGGTACAAAAAACAGCCCGACACTTTTAAGGTGCCGGGGATGTTTGAGATCCAACGGGATGAAAGGCCTGAGGGACGAACCCTGCAGGGCCTTTCATCCTGCTGATGAGAATCTTCACAGCACAGAGATTATTTTTTTCTCTTAGCTGCCTTTTTCTTCTTAGCTGGAGCCTTCTTGGCTACGGCCTTCTTTTTAGGAGCTGCCTTTTTCTTAGCTACTGCCTTTTTCTTGGCTGGAGCTTTCTTGGCTGCTGCCTTCTTTTTAGGAGCTGCCTTTTTCTTGGCTACTGCCTTTTTCTTGGCTGGAGCTTTCTTGGCTGCTGCCTTCTTTTTAGGAGCTGCCTTTTTCTTAGCTACTGCCTTTTTCTTGGCCGGAGCTTTTTTGGCTGCTGCCTTCTTTTTAGGAGCTGCCTTTTTCTTGGCTACTGCCTTTTTCTTGGCCGGAGCTTTTTTGGCTGCCGCTTTCTTTTTAGGAGCTGCCTTCTTTTTGGCAGGAGCCTTTTTCTTAGCTACTGCCTTTTTCTTGGCCGGAGCTTTCTTGGCTACTGCTTTCTTTTTAGGAGCTGCCTTTTTCTTTGCTGCTTTCTTTTTTACTGCCACTTCCTATTCACCTCCGTTCTTGTTTCGGATAAATGGTGGCAAACAACACGCTGTAGGTTTCGTCAGGCTAAATCGTGCGAGTTTGTAAACGCATTCATCTTTGATGACCAGAACTTTGTTACACGAATGTGATTAAAGTTCACTTTGCGTTCACACTTTTTGCATCACATTGATGGATCTGAAAGGACTTCTCCACCCATTGTTACATGCAGGTTTCCAAGGTGTCTCGGCTTCATGCGAACCATCATTGGATCGTCGTAAAAATTCCATCCACCATCCACTTCAAAGATGAGGATCGCATCATCACTGATGTCGTTGGTACGCATGCCTGAAAGGTGTGTGTTGAAACCGTAACTGCAACGCTCAAGCGTTGCAGCACCAGGGCATTGAAAGAACGTGCCATCCCACTTGCCGGAAGCGACCAATTGATCAGTCACACCAAGCACAGCGCCGCACCATTCGGACTGATCTGGAAGGCGTCCATCGTTGTTCGATGCATACAGCATCAATGCATGATGCAGAGCCTCGAGGTTGCCGGCGCAGATCACACGATGCTCATTGCTCTTCTTCAGTTTCATCATGGGAAACTGCGTGCTGATCCCAAAGCCAACCAACACCAGAACAGAGAAACCAGTGCCCCATGCGGCAGCCACCTTTCCGCCTGTCCTGAACTGTCCGTTCAACACACGACGCACTGCATACAGACCGGTGAGAAGCCCCACCAATCCACAGACCAACATCACCACCGACAAAGGAATGCCCAACTCACGGGTGTAATGGCCGGCCTCCACCAACACCATGCCGACAAGAAACAACACCACCCCGAAAAATGACATCACTGCCGACACAACAGCGGCAGGATGAATCAGGTTTCCGAATGGGTTTGGGTTCATAGGCAGGTCAGCTTCCCGTGATCTCCTGAAGCTTCGCAATTGCTGCTCCAGAATCAATGGTCTTCTCAGCAAGATCCCAACCCTCTGTGATGGAATCCGCCTTCTCTGCAAGGAAGAGTGCAGCACCGGCGTTGAGCAGCACCGCATCTCTCCGCGGACCTTTGTCTTCTCCGGAAAGCACAGCGCGCACAATGCCATCGCTTGTCTCGCCCTCTTTGGGTTGCAGGTCTTCGAGCTTGGCTGGTTGAAGAGGAAAATCTTTGGCCGACAAGGTGGTCACGCTGAAGCCTCTGTCCTGATAGAATTCAGCAATGGTGGTATCGCCCAGTGTGGACAGTTCATCCAGATGCGCATCACCCACCTGACCACAAACCACCATGGCTCTGCGCAATCCGATCGATTGAAGCACACGGCCAAGTGGTTCACAAAGTTCCGGTCTCGCCACACCCAGCAACTGAACGTCTGGTTGGGCAGGATTCAACAGAGGTCCGAGGAAATTGAAGATCGTTCGACTACCGCGCTCTGCACAGAGCTTTCGGGCCGGCACGATGTTCTTGAAGGCCGGGTGATAAAGCGGGGCAAAGAGAAACGCAAAGCCCTTGTCCCTGAGAGCATCCGCCGCCTGCTCTGGTGTCAGATCAACTGGAATCCCCAAAAGCTCCAAGACATCAGCACTACCGCTCTTGGAAGTGATGGCTCGATTCCCATGCTTGGTGACCGTGACGCCTGCTCCAGCACAGAGGATGGCGACTGTTGTGGAGATGTTGAAGGTGTTCAGCTTGTCTCCTCCAGTCCCACAGGTGTCCAGGAGGACGCGTGAGCGCGTTTCAGCGTCCAATGGAGGCTGAAGACTCTTCTCGCGCAGCAGAGAGGCAAATGCGGCGATTTCTTCAGGTGTCTCACCCTTGGCAGCCAGGGCCATCAGGAAATCGGCCTTCGTTTCCACGGCTACCGACTCAGATGTCAGCTGATCCACAGCCTGAGTGACCTCATCCGCCGTGAGTGCACGACCAGCCTGCGCATACTGAATGAATGTTTCGAGCATGCGATCAGCCTACGAATCCCAATCCGCGGGAAAAGGAAATTCACGAACGCTGAATCAATCTCAATTCGATGCCGCTCTTCCCGTTGCTTCCAAGGAAATCGTTACAAAGAAAAACGACGGAAAGGCTTTCGCCAATCCGTCGCTCAAAATGTCTGAAGGGACTTACGCCTTCTTGGAGCGCGTATCGCGGGCTTTCACGTAGAGAGCCTTCTTACCGATACGGTCGCGGAGGTAGGTGAGTTTGGCGCGGCGGACCTGTCCAGAGCGCTCGATTTCAACCTTGTCGATACGTGGTGAATTCACAGGGAACACACGCTCAACACCTTCTCCGTAACTGATACGACGAACGGTGAAGGTCTCATTGAGACCACGTCCACGACGACCGATCACAACGCCGCCAAATACCTGAATACGCTCTTTCTTTCCTTCGACAACCTTGGTGTGCACCTTGACGGAGTCACCCACGTTGAAATTAAGAGGTTCAGCGCGAAACTGTTCTGATTCGATCTTGTCCAGCAATGCCTGGCTCATGGTCTTAGTCTTTCTGTTTGTGTCCTGGATGCGCATCACCCAAGGACGGGTTTTCCAACAAATCCGGTCGCACTTTCTGAGTGCGAACCAGTGCCTGCTCCCGGCGCCATTCATCAATCTTGGCGTGATTTCCGGACAACAGGACATCGGGCACCTTCATGCCGCGATATTCCGCAGGTCGCGTGTAATGAGGATATTCCAACAGCCCATTGCTGAAGGACTCATCCACCGCGCTTTCATCATCCCCGAGCACGCCGGGAATGAGGCGGACGATGGCATCGATCATCATCATCGAGGGCAACGCCCCGTTGGTGAGAACGAAGTCACCAATGGAAAACTCCAGGTTTACCAGAGTTTCCCGCACCCGCTCATCCACACCTTCATAGCTTCCGCATATGAAGAGCAGATGCTCATCCTGAGCAAGCTCACGGGCAGCTGCCTGCTCAAATCGACGTCCCGAAGGCGCCGTCAAAATCACCTTGGTCTTTTCAGACCCCAGACTCTCGATCGCTTCGAAAAGCGGCTCCGGCTTGAGGAGCATTCCAGGCCCACCGCCAAAAGGGCGATCATCCACCGTGCGGTGACGGTCATGCGCGTAATCACGCAAGTTGTGGATCGAGAGATCCAGTCGTCCTGATTCACGCGCCCTCTGAACGATACTCTCATCCAAAGGCCCAGTGAACATTCCGGGAAACAGCGTCAGGACATCAATCTTCATGGCCGGTGTTCTTCCAGCCAATGGCACCTTATTCGGCAGCCTTTTCAGCAACCACTTCTTCCTCGGCCTGTGGTTCTGGTGCCTCTTCTTCCTGCTGGGCAGGTTCGCGGTCTTCCAGAATCTCAACCGAGCAGCGCTTGCCGGCCTTGGCTCCAGCCGCAATCACAAGAGAGCGAATGGCGCCGATGGTAGCTCCCTTACGGCCAACAATCTTGCCGATGTCTTCAGGAGCCATTCTCAACTGATAAAGAGTGTCCCCCTTGCGATCAGTTGCCTCGACGCTTACAGCGTCAGGCTGATCAACGAGGTTCTTTACCACGTATTCCAAAAAATCCTGCATGTCAGATGCGGGGTGTTGTTATGCTTGGTCCGCTTCGGCTACCTCGGCAGCTGCCGCGCGACGTGCCTTACGGATGAAGCTCGCGACAGTTTCGCTAGGCTTTGCACCCTGGCTCAGCCAGTAATCAACGCGATCGAGCTTGAGCTCAACGTTGTCTCCGGGCTGGGTCACGTGGTAGAGACCGATTTCTTCGATGAAACGGCCATCACGAGGGCTGCGGCTATCGGTGGCGACCACACGGTAAACAGGTGTGTTCTTTTGGCCAATCCGCTTGAGTCTGAGTTTTACAGCCATATCTGGTTCTTCTATTGGTTTCTTCTATCGACGACCACTAGAGCCGCCAGCCGGGCCACGACACACCAGTGCCGTTCTCCCGAAAAAGGGCGCGAACTTTATGCATCGTCATTTTTCAATGCAAGCCCTGTTTTAAATAAAAATGGCTTCTCTCACTTTCCACCATTTCCATCTGCCTGCCGATGGTATTGGATGTAGAAAAACGGCGGCTTTTGGCCCCGTTTTACCCAAGAAATGACCCTTTTTATCACCATATTGGTTCTGCTGATGCTTCTGGGGCTCATGGTTGCAATCAGTCAGCCCTTGGAGTTGAGAGAGAACAGATGGCTCAAAATCGGCTTTTCGATGCCTGTTTTGGTTGTTTCAGCAGCTCTTTTTCACATGGGCAGCCCTGGTGGAGCATTCTTATATGGCATGTGCATGATGATTATCGGAATCATCTGGCGATCTGTAGTGGCATGGCATGGGGCGCAGCTCCTTTCGAGACTGATCGACGACAGCTCAGGCGGCGACGGCGGCTTTCGGCCCAAGTTTACCCACGCAAGAGGCCTGATGAAGGATCGAAACCTCATCGAAGCCTTGGAGGAGCTGAAACGGCAGATCTGCAAGGAGCCCACCAACTACGAAGGTCTTCTCCTGCTTTCCGAGGTTCATCAACGCATGGGCGATGCCCCAGAGTCCATCGCTGCGCTGGAAACCATTCTTTCCAATGATGATGCCACGGATGGTCAGAAGGAACATGTGGCCGGCCGGCTCAAGGAGTTGAAAGAATGGCAGGCATCTCTCCCTCAGGCTTGACGCGGACTCGGTCGAGAAGCTTGGCTCTCGTCCATGCTTACGCAATCCAACGACGAGATCTCCCTGCCCACCCGAGGCCGCGGCCTCTATGAGTTCACAAACGAAGTCCGCTCATTAGTAAGAGACACCGGTATCCAAAATGGGTTGCTGACGCTTCACGTAAGGCACACCTCTGCTTCTCTCCTTATTCAGGAGAACGCCGATCCCGATGTGCGCGTGGATCTGGAAAGCTTCTTTTCACGACTCGTCCCGGACGGTGATCACATCTACATCCATACCATGGAAGGCCCGGACGACATGCCAGCCCATGTGAGAACCGCGCTCACTCAGGTGAACCTCAGCATTCCAGTCGTCAACGGCACGCCCGCTCTAGGCACATGGCAGGGAATCTATCTCTGGGAACACCGCACTCATCCGCATCAGCGAAGGATTGCCGTGAACGTCATGGGTGAGTAGGCAGCGACCCACTGCCAAAGTTTTCCTACAAGGTTTCCGGTGCAGGTGCTATTGCAGGAGCCCCACCCTGTTATGAAACGACGTCAATTCATCGGTGGCCTCATGGCTACCACCCTGGTTCCGAGTCTCGCAGCTGCCGGGAGTTCCACTTCACGCATGGGACTGACACAGGCTTCATGCGTCATTCGGTGGCGTCTGAAGAAGACCACCGCCGGCTTCACTCCACTCAAGAATGCAATCGGTCTGCTGGACTATTGCAATGACATGGACGGCGGCGGCGTGCAGGCAGGTGTCGGTCGATGGGCTGATGACTTCGCCGGCAAAGTGCGTGACCATCGCGAATCCAGAAACCTCTTTCTGGAAGGACAAGTCAGGTTGCCCAAGGACGCCTCGGATCTCGATCGCTTTGAGAAAGATATCAAGGACGCCAGAGAAGCGGGTGCAGACATTGTCAGGACGGTTTGTCTTGGCGGACGTCGCTACGAAACGTTCAAGACTCTGAAGGCGTGGAAGGAGTTCAAGGACTGGTCATGGCAGGCGGTGGAAATGGCAGAGCCGGTCATGAAACGTCACCGGGTCAAACTCGCGGTAGAGAATCACAAGGACTGGCGGATTCAGGAGATGCTCGCTCTCTTGAATCATGTTTCCAGCGAATGGATCGGTGTGAATCTGGATACCGGAAACAACATCTCCCTGCTCGAAGATCCACATGAGGTCGTGGATGCATTGGCCCCACACACATTGACCGTTCACATCAAGGACATGGGCGTACGTGAAACTGGGAACGGCTTCCTTCTGGCAGAGGTTCCATTGGGAACAGGTTTCCTGGATCTCAAGCGGATCGTCAGCACCATTCAAAAAGGCAATTCCAAGGCGCGCTTCAATCTGGAGATGTTGACCCGAGACCCACTCAAGGTGCCCTGTCTCACGGATGCCTACTGGGAGAGCTCTCCCGGGCTCGATGCACGTATGCTTGCTCGCACGCTGCAACTCGTCCGTCAGAATCAGGGGAAGACAGATCTCAAGCCCGTCTCCACACTTTCCAAAGCAGATGCCTTGGCACTGGAGGACAGAAACAATCGGCAGTCCTTCATCTACTCCAGCAACGAACTCGGTCTTATCTAACCCAATCAACTACTTATGTCAGATACCTCTCTACCAGGAATCAAACTCTTCGATCTCACCGGACGCACCGCCATCATTACCGGTGGTTCCAAAGGCCTCGGTAAAGCCATGGCTGCCGGGCTCGCTTCCACAGGCGCCAACCTCGTGTTGGTCAGCCGTCATCAGGACGAAGCACATGCCACCGCTGATGAACTCGCATCCGAGTATGGCGTGAAGGCCATCGGGTTCCAGGCCGACGTCACATCCCAATCCGATACCGAAGCCATGGCTGCGAAAGCGATGGAAACCTTTGGCCGAATCGATGTCCTGATAAACAGCGCCGGGATCAACATCCGTGGTCCAATTTCAGATCTCAGTCTCGAAGACTTTCAGGCAGTGCAGAAGATCAACGTCGATGGCACATGGCTTTGCTGCAAGGCCGTGATCCCTCACATGAAAGAAGCCAAGTCAGGAAGCATCATCAACATGGGAAGCACACTCGGCCTCGTGGGTGTCGCCGCACGCACGCCTTATGCATCAAGCAAAGGCGCCGTGGTTCAGATGACACGTGCACTGGCTCTGGAAATGGCTCCTCATGGCATCGTGGTGAATGCCATCTGCCCCGGCCCGTTCCTAACGGAAATGAACCTCCCCATCGCTGATACCGAAGACGGCAAGAAATTCATCGTGGGCGCAACCGCTCTGGAACGCTGGGGTGAGCTGAAGGAAATTCAAGGCGCCGCCATGTTGCTCGCTTCAGACGCTGCCAAATATATGATCGGCAGCATGGTCACTGTCGATGGCGGTTGGACTGCGCGTTAAGACTTACCATGACTCACTTCCGTCAGTTGATTTGTATCCTGCTGCTGCTCAGCTGCGCAGTCACATATGCCGACGAAGCATCAAAGAACTTCTCCATACCTCCTCTTTCCGATGGCAGCCCCGCCGCCGGAAAGAGGGTCAAGGTCACCACCAAGGAATACGAAGGCACAAAGGTTCATCACGTTCTCCACCTTCCCGCAGACTGGTCAAAAGAGTCCGTGGCTACAGGCAGGCGATGGCCGGTCATTGCTGAATATACAGGCAACAAATATCCCCGCTCAGGTTCATCCGGCAAAGCAGAAGATGCCGGTCTTGGCTACGCCTTTGGCAAAGGCGAATTCATCTGGGTCAGTCTCCCCTACGTCTCCGAATGCGGAACCACCAATGCGCCCACATGGTGGGGCGACGACAAAGCCACCGTCGATTACGCCAAGGTAAACATCCCTCGCATCTGTGAAACATTTGGTGGCAACCCCGAACAGGTATTCCTATGCGGTTTCTCAAGAGGCGCCATCGGCATTGGTTATCTGGGATTGCATGATGACGACGTCGCTTCGCTTTGGTGCGGACTGTTCACACACGATCATTTCGACGGTGTCAAGCGATGGCGCGGCACCACTTGGGGATCACCACTTGAGAAGTATCAGACCGAAGCACGTGAACGCATCAGGCGCTGGAAAGGAAAGCCATTACTCGTTTCACAAAACGGAAACACCAAGACGACGCGTGCCTTCTTGCAAACAGCCATTCCTTTGGATGCGGTCACCTTTCTCGAACCCAACACAGCAAAGATCCTCGGCCCCTTCCCTAACGATCACGCCATCCATCCGCACACAGACCGTTGGCTCTTGAAGCCAAGCCCAGAACGAGATCAGGTCTGGCGTTGGGTCGAATCGATTATTTCCCCCACTCCCGCCAGTCGTAAGCCTCTGTGACGACTTCGCGATGAAGCTTCAGCATCTTCCGCTTCATCACTTCCAATCGTTTGGGATCCGCCTTGGCCAGATCATTCAACTGCACCGGGTCCTGCCGCAGGTTGAACAGCCGGAAGTTCGTCAGGTCCGTCTTCGTGATATCGCCGATGAACGACTCCTTGAACATGTTCTGCCTCGGCAATTCAATCGTCGGGTCCGCCAGCAACGCCCAGTCTCCATCACGAATCACACAGACAGGCCGTGAAGGATTGTAGAACCAGTAAAGCGGATGATTGCGTTTGATCCGCTTATTCTCAAACAACGGCAAGAGACTCACGCCATCGATCACCCGATCCGTAGGCACAGTCGCCCCGGTCGCATCACATATCGTCGGCAGAACGTCCACAATACCGCTGGCCTGAGTGACGACAGAATCCGGAGCAATCTTTCCGGGCCACCGCATGATCGCAGGTTCACGAATGCCACCCTCCCAAAGTCGCGTCTTGCTCCCTTGAAATGGATCATTACTCCCCTTCATATAACTTCCATTATCCGAAGTGAAAATGATCAGCGTCTCATCAGCCACGCCCATCGCATCCAACTTCGCCAACAGTCGCCCGATCGCATCATCCAAGTTCTCAATACAGCCGTAGTAATCTGGACGCGATGTCTTCAAGTGACGCTTGCGAAACTTCTCCGGCGCCGCCACTCGCATGTGAGGTTCGTGAAACCACAGGTTCATGAAAAAGGGCTTCGACTTGTCGCGATGCTTGTCCAACCACTGCGTCGCCTCATTGACCACGATCTGACAGGAATAACCCTCCACTTTTCCCAAAGCCTTGCCATTACGAACAAAGTTTTCCGGATTGTGATGCGAAGGCTCAGCGTTGTTACCCGTGGCCATCCAGTAGTCAAAACCCTGATCGCCCGGCGTAGGTTTGTCCCCGGAACCTTTGACCAGATCATAACCCAGATGCCATTTGCCAATGTGCGCCGTGCTGTATCCCTTTTCTTTCAGCAGCTCCGCTATCGTCACCTCTTCGCGACGCAGGTGCATGTTCTGTGATTGATGCACCCAGCTATAGACACCAGCGCGCACTGAGAAACGTCCCGTCATCAACGCCGCACGCGAAGGACTACACACAGCACTGGCCGCATAAAAATCCGTGAAGCGCGCACCCTGCGCCGCGAGACGATCCAAGTGAGACGTCTGGTTCTCCGTGCTGCCATAGATCGACAGGTCAGAAAAACCCATGTCGTCCGCAAGCATCAACACCACATTCGGAGTCGCCGTCACAGACCACGCCATAGAACAGACACATACAAAGGCAAAGAGGGAGCGCATGACCAGACGCTAGCAAAAGACATGGATCTGTTGGAACGAAAACCGACTGGCCTTCGGCGAAACTTCAGTTCAATTTAAAACACATGCACCCGCTTCGTCGAATCCATACGACCGCCCTCGTTCTGGTTACCCTTCTTTTAGGCAGCTCAGCACTGCATGCAGCCAAGCCCATACGCAATGTGCTCATGATCGTTTCAGACGATCTCAAGGCCAGCGTGCTCGGCTGTTACGGCGACAAAATCTGCAAGACCCCCAACATCGATCGACTGGCCGAACGCGGTATGGTCTTTGAAAACACCTACTGCCAAGGCACATGGTGCGCTCCCTCACGCACCTCCTTCATGCGCAGTCGTTACGTCGACAAGAAAGGCATCACACTTGGAGAACACCTTCGCAAGAACGACATCTACTCAGCACGCGTTGGTAAGATTTTTCACATGCGTGTGCCCGGAGACATCATCGACGGCACTGATGGCCCCGACATCCCTGAATGTTGGACAGAGAAATTCAACATGCCCGGACGTGAGGCCCACACACCCGGCAACTACGCCTGCCTCAATCTCAACATCTTCACCACCGACGAAGAGAACCGCCAAAGCACCAGGATGCCACATCGGATGTTCGTGTCCGTGCGCTATGAAGAAGACGGCTCAGATCAACCCGATCACAAAGCCGCCACCAAGACCATCGACCTACTCAACAAGCACAAGGACGAACCCTTCTTCATCGCCACCGGCCTCGTCCGCCCGCACTACCCAAGTGTGGCACCCCAGAAGTATTTTGACATGTATCCATGGCAGGACATGCCACTCCCCGAAGTCCCCGAGCACGACCTCAATGACATTCCCGCCAAAGGCCTCGCTTCCACACGCAATGGCCAGAACGACATCGGCAAATATCCCGACAACCAACGCAGAATGTGGGCAGCCTACTACGCCACCGTCACATTCATGGATGATCAGGTCGGCAGGATTCTCGATGAACTCGAACGCCTCGGCCTTGCCGACACCACCGCCGTCATCTTCACCAGTGATCACGGCTACCACCTTGGAGAACACACCTTCTGGCAGAAGAGCAACCTGCATGAAGACGTCGCCCGCGTGCCGCTCATCATGTCCGTCCCCGGATACAAGCCTGGTCGCAGCAGTTCCCTTACAGAACTCGTCGACATGTATCCCACCCTCTGTGATCTCCTTCAGATCGACACACCCAAGAGCGCCCAAGGCCTGAGCCTCAAACCCATCCTGAAGAAACCCAAGAAACAGATCCGCGATGCCGCCATGACCATTGGCAAACAAGGACATCTCCTCCGCGAAAACATCTGGGCCTACATGCGCTACAAAGACGGCACCGAAGAACTCTACGACATGTCCAAAGACGCCAAACAGTTTAGTAACCTCGCCCCATCCTCCGAACACTCCACCGAAGTCAAACGCCTCCGCAAACTCCTCAAACAACGCGTAGAGAAGATCCAGAAGTAGACCCTCCCCTACGTCACCGGAATCGGCGCACAGACTCAGAATTAGATTCTCACCACCGCCACGGCGGGGCAGGCGCAGAGTCGCAGCGACGCAGAGGAAAAAGACTAACAGAAATCCGAAGGCTGTGGACTGCGGGCTGGGTGGCTGCCGCTCATGAGTGCTCGTACGAGAAGCTTACTATCAGTTCCCTCAGGATCTAGGTCCACCTATCGCCCAGATAGATTGCAGACAGGATCAACAAGATAATCTAGACCCTGTTTCAAGAATCCAGGTTAGGTCTGGTTTGCTTCAAGATCGTATCCGAACAAGATGGCTGAGCATTCACAGGGCTGACGCTGGCAACCTGGACAATCGAAGGGATGCTTTATGGCATCCTTCTTATAGAATTCTTCTACTTCTCCCATTGCTTCAAATCCCTGTTTCTCAAAGAGGCGTTTCGAAGTATGTGCCAGACTACTAAGCCATGAGACCCCAAGAGCGAAGTCGCAACCTTGAGCCGTCAACCACCTCAAACGACACTTCGTCAAAGCCTGCCCGATCCCTTTTCCCTGCAGCTCCTCACGAACAGATAGACAGCACAATGATCCCACTTTCTTACCCTGAAGAGTGCCAGCTATGTTCGGATCGAATGGTTTGTTATATCCAAAATCCTCAATGACCTCGACACAACCTACTGCTACGAATTCATCCCCTATGCGACCAATAAAAACAGCTGCATCTGATCTGCTGATCTTTTTGCGAAGATAGCTATCACCGAACAATCCCTGCCCCTGTGTTCTGTTCATCAAATCCAAAGCAACGTCAATGATTGCCGAATCGGATTCGCTTAATTCCAACACTGATAAATCACTGATTTCGAATTCTTCAATCATAGCGTTCAATGTTAACAACTATGCAGCTGGCACTTTGTGAAGATGATTAACCTCCGCCAGCCAACCTTCGCTCAACTCGCCTTATGCTAAAGTGTGGCGGCGGCGTCAGCCGTTGCCACCACTGAATTATTCGATCTTGGTGAGGGGGCTGGCTATCACGGAAGCGCCTACTGTTTCTTTCCGGTTTTGGCGTTCTTCTTGCGGCGTGGTGGGTCTTCGTAGCGGGGGATGTCTTCCGTTTCGAACTCAACACCGATGGATTTCAGGATGGTGGGCGTGATCACCATCTGGGTTCCCAGCCCGTTGGGGTGAACGCCATCGGGGATGTGTTTCTTCATCTTCGCGACATCGCCTCCAAGGAAGGCACTCCAGGCCTTGAACAGATCGATGTGCTGTAAGTTCCGTTCGCGCGCGACCTCCGCGTACATCGCGTAGTATTCGGGCAGTTTGGGTCGCCCGCTCTGCCGCCGATTGAAGATGCGGTGCTTCACATCGGGGTTCATCGACATCAGGACGATTTCGCACTTTGGAAATTTGTTGAGGGTCATCTCGATCATGGTCTCCAGATTCTCTCTGGCCTTGTCGATGGAGGTGCCGCGACTCGCGATGGCGTCATTCATCGCAAACTCGATGAAGAGCATGTCCGGGTCATGGGGAAACACCCGTTTCTCGATGGATTCCAGGCCCCAGTTGGAATCCTGACCACTGGCCGCGCCACTTTTCACCACGGCCTTGTCGCCATACTTGGCCTTCATCACCCCGGCGAACTGCCGACGCCACTGCCCCCCGGCGGTCAGGCTGGTGCCGTAGACAACGAAGGTCTGGCTCTCGCCCCGGTCGAGCTTCTCGACGCAGGGGCTCTTAAAGGATGACTCTGCCATCACCGATGAGATTAGGCAGGCCGACAGTAGGATGAGGGGCAGGCATTTCATGTCGCTCAACCGAAGGGTGCTAGGAATTGGCTGTTTCGCCCTTGGTGAGCAAGCCAGCATTTTCATAAGCATTGAGGGTAGAAAGCAGATAGGGCTTAGTTCTTTCATTCTTCTTTCATCGAACGTCAAGGGACCGCCGAAGGCTACCGGCAGCGCCCAGTCGGCTTCAAGGTTGAGGTTGAAATTGTCATGACGCTTTCGACTCGCAACGGGTAGCCTGTTGGTAGTACCCGCTTGGAATTGCGGGCGCCATTGACAATCATTCAATCGCGACAAGCTTGCTAAAATGAGTGTCATTGAACCCAAAATGGACGCTGAAGTGTCAGCCGGAGAGGGCTCGTCGCGTCCTGTCCTAAAAACGTATCCGCAGGCGCGTCTTCGGCTGGGCATTGCGTCGGTTGGCGCGATCGTCACCGTTTGCGCGATGGGTTTGATCTTCGATGCGGCCGCTTGGTTGGAGACGATTGCCAGCGATCGACCGCTGGGGGATTTGAAAGCCCTGGGCGTCTACGTGGGCTTCTTTCTGCTGCTGGGGGCGGCTTTCGACCTGGTCGGCGGCAGGATCTTACCCTTGACGCATGGTCGGCCGACGCAGTCGGGTTGGGTGTTTGGGGTTGGTCTTGTTCGCGGCATCGTCCTGCACGGCGCCTTTCAGTTCTTCTGCGCCTGGGGGCTGTTGCATTCGCTGCGGTCGGGTGGTTGGCTGATGGCGGCGGCTTTTCTCGTCGGCGCTCTTTTGTTCCTGACGGTTGCGCAGCGGACGCTGGCCAAGTTGCTTGGCGATGTTCGCGAGGAAAAGCAATCGCCATTTCTTGCAAAGTCGGTTGGGACGTTGATTTCTGCGGAGGAGGGGTTTGCCGGCGGAATCACCGGTCTGCCCGGGTTGGAGCGAATTGATCTTCCGGGGAGGTGGCGATCGGAGTGGCCCGCCGGGCAGATCCAGTTGGTGTTGGCGCGTCGTCGCTTCGCAGTTCAGTCGGGCCTGTATTGGAAAGGGTTGGCTCTGGCCGTTGCCTGGAGCGTGGCGGGAGCTGCGTTCGCTGCCTGGGTTGTTGGAGCGCCCAAGGGCAGCGTCAGTGAGGTGGCGGTGTTCTCCCTCTTGGTCACACTTTGGAGTTTTGTCGGATTGCTGGTTCTCCCGACCGCGAGTCGCAACGCGGTGATCGCGATGGATCGGGAAATGATCAGGCAGGGGCGTTCTGCGGAAGAATTGGCTGAGCTCGCCGCCGATTGCGCGCTCCTGCAGGATGGCGAGATTGCGCGCAATGACCGGGTTGAGACCTTCTTTCACCCCATTCCTTCGCTCGAGCAGCGTTGTGTGGGGCTGGAGACACAAGCCAGTGGTTTTGCAGGATGGAATGCTTCCCGCCAGATGCTCTACTTTTCCTGGCCGATGCTCGGCATGGTGTCACGCGCAGTGCATGGCAATGTCGGCCGCCCGACCTTCTGGATGATGCCGCCTGCTGATTGATCATGAACGGTGAGCAGGTGATTGTTGTCGGGGCCGGCATCTCGGGGATCCTGTTGGCGCGCGCCCTTCAGTCGGCGGGCGTTGACGTCACTGTTCTGGAGAAGTCCCGCGGATTTGGTGGGCGTATGGCGACCCGACGCTGGGATGAGCAGCGGTTTGATCACGGCGCCCAGTATTTCAGGATTCGATCCTCGCAGGCGAGGAAGACGCTGCAGCCGTTGATTGATGGAGGCGTCGTTGTCCGTTGGCCGGGCGGCGGCGTGTCCGGTTTCGACGAGGAACGATGGGTTGGACGTCCGGGGATGAGCGCCGTTGCGCGCGCGTTGGCCGGGGATCTTCGTGTGATCCACCAGGCCCGGGTATTGGAAGCCCTGCCGAATGACGGTGGGTGGAATGTTCGGCTGGTCGATGGCGGGGAGTTGCCTTGTCGCGTCTTGGCGTTGTCGTCTCCCGTGCCGCAATCGCTGGAGATTCTGCGGCCCGCATTGAATGAAATAGACCCGGTTGTCCGGCTGCGACTTGAAGGTGTCGACTACGACCCTGGCTATGCGCTGTTGGCGAAGTTGAAGGGCGCCGCCATCGGGAGTTGGCGTTCCGGGATGACGCTGGCCGATGAGAGGATTGCCTGGGTCGCGGACAATCAATCCAAGCTGCGGCCGGGAGAGATCGGTGATGGCGCGCTCGTTGCGCAGTCCACGCCGCATTTTGCCCGGGAGCACGAACATGAGGATCGCAAGGTCGTGGCCGATCTGATGGCTGAAAGCGTTGAGGCATTATTGGGGGTCCGGCTCGAGGAACAACGCGTCCATTGGTGGAAGTATGCGGCGCCGTCGTCTCGTCTTGCGGAGCGGGCCCTTTGGTTGGGCGGCCCATATCCCGCGGTCTTGTGCGGTGACGCGTTCGGTGAGGGCATGGTGGAAGGCGCCCTGCTTTCGGGCCTGGCTGCAAGCGAGTTGGTTCTGAGCCGGTTGGCAGAGTGAGGCATTTGGTTATGAACGGAAGATTCCTGGTTTTCGGAGCCACGGGCGGCATCGGCGGCGCCCTCTGCAGGCAATTGGTAAAAGACGGCTGCGAGCCTGTGCTGATCGCGCGGGATCGGGGCAAACTGGACGAATTGTCAGAGGAACTGGGCGTTGCCTCGCATTCTGTTGATTGCCGTGATTGGGAGCAGGTAGAGAGCCTGGTCGCCAACCTTGCCGAGGAAGACCAACCCTTCGACGGCGTCGCGGTGTGCATTGGGTCGCTCCTGACCAAGCCGGCTCACCTGACCCGGCAGGAAGAATTTGAAGCGACGATCGAGAACAATTTGTCGGTTGCGTTTGGGATTCTCAGAGCGGTTGTCAGGCCCATGATGAAGGTGGGAGGCTCGATTGTGCTGGTGTCCTCCGCGGCGGCGCGCATCGGGATCTCGAATCATGAGGCGATCGCCGCGGCGAAGGCGGGGTTGATCGGGTTGACGTTGTCGGCTGCTGCGACCTATGCGGCTCACGGCATTCGGGTGAACTGCGTGGCGCCGGGGTTGACGGAGACGCCCATGACCGAGAAGTTGACCGCCAATGAGGCGGGCAGACGAGGCTCGGAATCCATGCATGCCTTGGGGCGACTCGGTCGTCCGGAGGAAGTTGCGAGGGCCATTGCCTGGTTGCTGGACCGGCAGCAGTCCTGGGTTACCGGCCAAACCATTGGAGTGGATGGCGGATTGGGCGTGACCCTGGCCCGGAGGGCGGCCTTATGAGCGAGGCGAGCCTCGTTTTTCCGTTTCAGCTTTTTGACCCTCACCCGGCCATTGAGCGCGGTCGGAAGGTGTTTCTGATCGAGGACAGCCTGGTCTTTGGCGATCCCCACGTTGGACTCGGCTGCCACAAGCAACGACTCATTCTGTTGCGGGCGGCGATGCAGAGCTACGGCGAGACGCTCAGGGTCCGCGGCTATGATGTGGAGTATTGCCCTTGGCGGGAGGGGTGGACAATCCGTGACGCGCTCGCGGAACTGACGCGCGGGGGATTCGATGAACTCCACGTGTGCGAGACGGTGGATTTCCTGTTGAATAAGCGCATTGAGCGAAGGAGGGAACGGGTTGGATTCCGGGTGGTCTGGCATGATACGCCCATGTTCCTGACGCCCCGGGACGTTCTGGCTGAACATTTTGAGGGTGGCAAGAAACCGTTCATGGCGCGGTTTTACCAGGCGCAACGAAGCCGGATGGGCATCCTGGTGGACGGCTCAGGCGCACCGGCCGGGGGGCGTTGGAGTTTCGATGACGAGAACCGCAAGCCAATGCCGAAGCGTGGGTTGGAAGCGCCGCCGCCACTGCAGACGGCGGCCTCGGCGGACGTTCAGCGGGTCATCGCGTCTGTGGAGGCAGATTTTCCGGACGACTACGGCGCGGTCGAGTCTTTTCACTATCCGGTGACGCACGCCGCCGCTGCGCGGTGGTTGGACGAGTTCTTTGAGAATCGATTGGAAAGGTTCGGTCCCTATGAAGACGCCATCAGCGGGCGCGAGCGAACGCTCTTCCACAGCATTCTGACGCCGATGCTGAACATTGGGCTGCTGACGCCGCAACAGGTCGTGGACCGGACCCTGGAGTTCGCAGCCGAGCGGGACGTTCCGCTGAACTCCCTCGAGGGCTTTATCCGGCAGATCATCGGCTGGCGGGAGTTCATGCGCGGGGCCTACGACTACCTCGGGGTCCCAATGCGCAATGGCAATTTCTGGGAGTTCGAGGACCGCCCCATTCCCGATGCGTTCTATCGTGGGGAGACCGGGGTTGAACCGGTGGATGTCTGCATTCGTCGCGCCTTGGAGACCGGCTATTGTCATCACATCGAAAGGCTGATGATCCTGGGCAACTTCATGCTCCTTTGCGGATTTCATCCGAAACGCGTCTGCGACTGGTTCATGGAGCTGTTCGTCGACGCCTATGACTGGGTGATGGTCCCCAATGTGCATGGCATGAGTCAGTTCGGCGACGGAGGGATGTTCACGACCAAGCCGTACATCTCCGGCTCGAACTACGTGTTGAAGATGAGCGATTTCCGGCGCGGTCCGTGGTGCGACGCTTGGGACGGCCTGTTCTGGACGTTCATTGAACGACACGAGGCGTTCTTTCGCAGTCAGCATCGGTTGGGCATGATGGCCCGGCAACTGGACAGAATGAAGCCGGAGAAGCTGAAGGCGCACCGCGAAAACGCAGCGGCATTCCTTGGCGGTCTCGACGCGGGTGGGTCCGTCTGAACGGGCGTCGCCTTCAGTGCGCCTGGAGCCAGTCGCGCCCCTCGCCCATCTCGACGACGATGGGAACGTCCAGCTTGATGGCATTCTACATCTTCTCCTGAATCATGGGTTTCACCGTGTCGGCCTCGGCTTTGAGAAGGTCGAGGACGAGTTCGTCGTGAACCTGAAGCAGCATGCGCGTCCGGTAGCCCCCGGACTTCAATTCGGCGTGAATTGCGGACATGGCGAGTTTGATCATGTCGGCGGCCGCGCCCTGGATGGGGGCGTTGATGGCGTTGCGTTCGGCCTGCGCGCGAACCGTGCCATTGCGTGAATTGATGTCGCGCAGGTAGCGCCGGCGGCCGGTGACGGTTTCCACATAGCCGTTCTTCTGCGCGAACTCCACGGTGTCGGTCATGTAGGTCTTCATGCCGGGGAACTGCTCGAAGTAGTTGTCCATGATCTCGGCGGCCTCGCGGCGGGGAATGCCGAGTCGTTGGCTGAGGCCGAAAGCGGACATGCCATAGGCGAGACCGAAGTTGACCATCTTGGCATTGCGCCGCATGTCCGGCTCCACGGCGTCCAGTTCGACGCCGTAGACCTTGGCTGCGGTCGCGGCGTGGATGTCCTGCCCCTTGGCGAAGGCCTCGAGCATGCCCTTGTCCTGGCTGATGGCGGCGATGATGCGCAATTCGATCTGCGAGTAGTCGGCGGCGAGCAGGATATGTTCGTCATCGCGGGCGACGAAGGCCTTGCGGATCTCGCGCCCCAGTTCGGTGCGGATGGGGATGTTCTGCAGATTGGGGTTCTGGGATTGGATGCGACCGGTAGCGGTCACGGCCTGGTTGTAGGTCGTGTGAACACGGTCGGTGCGGGACCAGATCGCGGCGGGCAGGGCGTCGACGTAGGTGGACTTGAGCTTGGTCGCGGCGCGGTAGTCCAAGATCTTTTGGACGATCTCGTTGTTCGACGCCAGGGCGACCAGGGTCTGCTCGTCCGTCTTGTATTGGCCGGTCTTGGTCTTCTTGGGCTTGTCGGAGAGCTTGAGCTTGTCGAACAGGATCTCGCCGAGCTGCTTGGGTGAATTGAGATTGAAGTCTTGCCCGGCCATTTCGCGAATCTCCGCGGCGTAGCTTTCGATGTGGCCGCCCAGTTCCTTGGAAAACTCGGCGAGGGTTTCGGCGTCGACGCGCACCCCCTCGTGTCCCATGTCCACCAGGACGGGGATCAAAGGCGCTTCGATGTCGTAGAACACGCGTTCCTGGCCCTTCTCCTTAAGCAGTGGCTTGAGTTTCTCCCGCAGCTGCCAGGTGATGTCGGCGTCCTCGGCGGCGTATTCGACCAGTTCCTCCAAGGGGACGAAGGCCATGCTCATCTGGTCGGAGCCCTTTTCGCCGATGAGTTTGGAAATGGGGATGGGCGTGTAGCCGAGGTAGACCTCGGCGAGGTAGTCCATGCCATGGCGCTGGTCCGGTTCGATGAGGCTGTGCGCCAACATGGTGTCGAAGAGCGGCCCGCGAACCTCGAGGCCCTGCCACTTCAGGACGGCGAGGTCGTATTTCAGATTGTGGCCGACCTTCTCAATGGCGTCGTTTTCCAGAACGCCGCGAAATTCCTCCAAGGTCGCCTTCACTTCGGCGTCGTTGCCGGACAGCGTGACGTAGACCGATTGCCAAAAGTCTTTGCGGGAAAGATGAAGATAAAAATTGTACAACTTTGAAATTTTGGGCAATTTCTATAGATCAGTCGCACTCGTCAGCTTCCCAACCCGGAAAACTGCTCCTTGGAGGAGCTGCGTTTGGCTATCGACTGTTGCCCGGATAGAAAGGCGCAGAAGCGTCTGAGTGCGATTCTCTTGATGCTTTGCGGTGGAGACTTTGAGTTGGCATTGACTCATGCCGGGATCTCCGAAAGGTGTCTTCAACTTTGGATAAAGTGTTTCAATGATAAGGGAATTGACGGGATCACACACCGTCCGCGTTCAGGACGCCCCCGGTTGTTGAAGAGCGAGCAGATTGACCAAAAGATTCTACCTGTAATTGATGATCCTGGCTCAGCAGGTCGCCATCACTGGACCGCCGTAAGCCTTTCGGGCTGGCTTAAGGAACATCAAGGGCTTCAGATCAGTTACCGAACTTTGGTTCGCTACCTTCACGAACGTGATTATGCCCGTCGCATTCCCAGGCCAATGCCTTCGCCTCCAGACAAGGACAAGTGGATCGATGTAAATCCTTCTGTGGATGTCTTCTTTGGTGACGAAGCAGGCTTTGAAGGAGATCCAAGACCTAGGCAACGATGGGTCAAAAGAGGGTCTCGTCCCACACAAGACTATCACGGTGGCCATGTCCGACGGAACGTTGTTGGTGCAGTTGAACCCTCTACCGGAAGGTTTGTAAGCCTCATTGTCCCTCACTGTGATACCGAGATCTTTCAGGTCTTCCTGGATACCTTGGGCAAAGAAGCACCACCGAAGGAAGGTCGCCGGGTCTGCCTGGTCTTGGACAATGCGAGTTGGCATCGAACCAAACGTCTAGAATGGCACCATATCGAAAAGGTTTTCCTGCCTCCCTACAGCCCCGATTTCAATCCCATCGAACGACTATGGCAGTATCTCAAATCCCACCAGATGGCTGGCTACTTCACCAAGTATGGAAACGAACTTGAGGACAAACTCACCCAGTCCATTGGAGATCTCTTGGATAAACCCTACGTCGTTCAGTCCGCATGCTCTATCCCATCCCTCTAAACGCAATGACTTTTGGCAAACGGTCTAGGCGCTTAGGCGGTGGAGAGAAAGACGTCGACCCCTTTGGGCTCTGGGGCGGGAGGTTGGAGTTCGGCCTTCAGGCTGTTTTGGGGCGGCGGAAGCACGCTGAAAGCGTGAACTCCAACGGGGAGATTGTCTTGGTGTTTCCCTTTGGGCAGTTGTGGTGCGTCAGGATATCAGTTGTTTGAAAAATGAGGCGGTCATAGACGCGCCTCTACAATGGTCGTATGTCCCTTCAGGACATTTTCCTTTTCTGGTGTCTGGTTCCCCGGATTAGATCCGGGGCTACATGCGTAGAGCCCGCCGGGCTCTTGGGAGTGTGCCGTTTAAATATTCTTGTCCTCTTTTTCTTTCTCCGTGTTCCCGGTGTCTCTGTGCCTGCCCCGCCGAGGCGGTGGAGAGAAAGTATTTAGAGGATATCCCTTTGGACAGCTGAGGTGCGTCAGAGGATCAAGTGGATTGAAAAGAGAGGCGGTCATAGACACGCCTCTACAATGGTCGTATGTCCCGCTGGGCTCTGGGGAGTGTGCCGTTTAAATATTCTTGTCCTCTTTTTCTTTCTCCGTGTCCACCGTGCCCCGGTGAGAGAAAGTCTTTGGAGGATATCCCTTTGGGCAGTTGAGGTGCGTCAGGAAATCAGTTGTTTGAAAAATGAGGCGGTCATAGACACGCCTCTACAATGGTCGTATGTCCCTTCAGGACATTTTTGTTTTTTTGTTCTGAAACCCAGAGCTGCGGCGTTGGCCTTGCACTGGGCTACATGCGTTGAGCCCGCCGGGCTCTGGGGAATAGGGAAACCTACTTCAGGTGATTCAAGGTGTAGTATCCTTTGGCGTGGAGGAGGGGGGCGTTGCCTTGTGAGCGGAGGGCTGTGGCATCGAGTTCATGGACATAGCCTTCTCTTAGCCCGTTTACCTTGAGCGTCACGACTGTTCCCGATTTGTTGATAGTGGCGTTGGTGATCTTGAGGTCTTTTACGTCGAGTTCTTCACCTCCGTAACTGGAGTGATAAGGATAGGTGTAGCTCTTGAGCTTCCAGGTCTGGAGTTTCTCAGCGATGGCTTTGTTTACCGGGCCGGTGAATGTGAGGCGGAAGCCGTCTTTGGTGAGGTTCATGGTCTTGATCTCGAAGGGTGTCTTTCCGGTCCAGACGAGTTGCTGCATGCCATAGCTGCGATCGCCCAATGAGTTCCATCCACGGTTGGTCTGGCCGATGACCATGTTTCCATCTTTGTCCCATTCCATGCGCATGACGGCAGATTGGAAGCCTTCGCGGAAACGGAAGCAGGCACCCTGATACTGACCCTTCACTTTTTCCAATGCCACACGGGTGACAAAGGACATGGTGAACTCGCCCACAAACAGCTGTCCGGCAAAGGGACCGAATTTTCCTTTGGTGGTATCACAAAGAACGTCGGTGCTGCTCATGCCCATTTTCCGATAGGGGAACCAGACGGCAGGGAGTTTGTAGGCGGGAATCTGTTTGGCTGCCTGTGCTACGGTGAGGCCTTTGGGAAGTGGCTTCTTCACCTTGAATGTGGCTCCGGGAAGTGCGGTGTGTTTCAAGGAATCTGCGTGCCCGTGAAAGGCGCCGTCCTGCACGTGCATGAGTGGACAGGTGGGGAACCAGTTGCCTTGTTGATCGGTGGCAAAGATGTCTCCTTTCAGGTTGATCCCTATCCCACTGGGCGAACGGAATCCTCCGGAAACGGGCTTCAGTGTACCATCGGGAAGGACCTTCATGCTCCAGCCGCGCCAACGATCTGAATCCACGACCTTTTTACCAATGCTGCAATTGAGCGTGAGCCATGGATTGCCTTCGTGATCGAAGACGGGGCCATAGGCGTACTCATGATAGGAGCCACTGACGCCCCATCCTTTGGCCACGGTCTCGTATTCGTCGGCTACGCCATCGCCATCACTATCTGCAATGCGCGTCAGCTCGGAGCGTTGAACGGTGTAGAGTGCACCATCATGCCATGCCAGTCCGAGTGGTTCATGCAGTCCGTGTGCAAAGGGTTGATAACTGACGGAATCCGGATTGTCCGGATCAAGCCCATCGATGATCCAGATCTCTCCCTTCCGAATTGCAGCTGCCATGCGCCCATCCGGCAAGGGTGCAAGCCCACTGATCTCAAGCTTCAATTCCTCAGGCACGGGATAGGTCACCATGCGGTAGTAATCTGCCTCAGTGGCGTGCACGAGTGAGAGACCACCCAAGCACATCATTGCGGCACTCAGCCAAGTGATCGCTCTCGTTTTGAAAATACGTTTCATCACCATCCTTGGTTGTCTTACCACTGCCATGAGAACTCCAACTCATCATTGAGCAGGAGCCAGAGCTGCTTGCGTTTGTTGTGATTGGTCAGAAAGGTCTCGGCATCGGAACGCACCTTGAGGTTTGCCTCATTGCTCCAGCCTCCATCGAACTCGCGCAGGCTTTCCCCTTCCAGCACCTTGATCCAAAGCCGCGTGGAATGATCGGTCTTGAGTCGTCGTGTGAATCCATTTTTCGCCGGTGAGAGATGGTCCTGAATCTCCACGCCTTCAGCATCCACTCGTAAAATAGGTTCGCCCGCCTTGTTCAGTCGAAAGCCTTTGAAACGCAAGGCAGCGCGGCCGCCATCTGGATGGTCCTTCCGCACCCAGTCTTCTCCTGTAAGGGAAACGATGTCTTCACCAAGCGGACCAACCAAGGGAGTGAAGCGATCATCCCATGTGCTTTCTGCATCGAGGAAACGTCCTTTCCATGCTTCGGACCATGCAATCGTCTCTACATCGAATGAGGCATGAACGCCTTCTTCAAATCCCATTGCAATGGCGTGCATGCCTGCGTTCTTCATGAAGGTGCGAAAGACGATCGGACGCCCCTTGGGCTTGAGCTCGAAGTTGCCTTTCTTCTCCATACCTTCGGGCAAACGGGATTGATCAATCTCTTTGAGATACGCCCAGATGCTATCGATCTGACGTGAAGTGGAATTGCCGTTGCCCTTGAGCATGGGTTTCCCTTTTGGCCAGAAGGAAGGCATGCGGGTGCCGGATCTGAACTTGGCGGGATCAATGAGATAATCACGAAACCACTCAGGTCGCAGGCGTTTGGGAGCATGCGCCAGATCCATTGCTCTGATCCCCAGTGATCGCTTGCCGTTGAGGTCGTGACAAGTGATGCAACTGAGTCCCTTGGTGCCCATCAGGGCGCGTCCCCACATATTGCGCCCCACCTGATTTTCTTCGCCTTTGCGCGGCGTGGGTTGTTCGTTCGGATCGTGATCTGCCGTGGCAAAGAGTCCGGCAAGAGAGTGCGCATGATCGTTACCGAAGTCCGGCATACGCGTCACCATGTAGGGACGCACCCCGCCCTTGCCCTGAATGATCTGCTGCATGGCTTCGGGCAACAGCTTTCGCCCGGCACCTGTCAGTGTGGGAGGAAAACGCCCTTCGTCTTCGAGATCTTCTCCAGTGGTATGAAAGTGACCCTTGCGAAACTCAAGAGGCCCACCGGTTTCATTCCGTTCATGGCAGGAAAAACAATTGAGATAGGCAAGTTTACGATGGAGCTGAGTGGCTGGTTCGGGCTCCTCGGGTTTCTTTAATTCTTCGAATGCTGCGGTAATCCAACGTCGTTCCGTTTCGCTCAGATAGTAATGAACTCCCTTGCCCTTCCCTGGCTCTCTGGTCAGGCATCCGCCCTTCAGTTCCAGATCGGTCAGTTTGGTCAACGGCTTCAAAGGCTGAGAGCGTGTAGAGATCTCCAGCGGTCCATGGCAACGAACGCAATGTTGATCGCGATAGGCCGTTCTTCCATCAAGAATGATTATTTCGGACGCCGGGATAACCACGGGTTCGAGCGCAGTTTCGGGCGTGGCTTTCAGGTATGCGACAAGGGCGTTTGCCTCTTCATCACTCATCGGCACACGAGGCATGCGGCCCGATGGACGTTGCGAATGCGGATCCTTGATGAATGCCTTCAAACCTCCCTGCCGATAAGTTCCTTTCAGAAAAGGGATCCGATGAAGCCGAGGCTCAACCATGGAACTGAACGCACTCTCATGACAGGCAACACAACCAATGGAATTGAACAGTTCCCCACCCTTCTTGCTGAGCTTTTGCTGTTCCTCTCGCGAAGGTTTCTTCAGCTCATGCTCAGGTTCAGGCGTGGCCAGATGGTCCAGGTAGGCAGTCAGCGCCAATGCCGTGTTTGCCCGCTCCTGATTATTCATTCCATGCAAGGCATCCGGCATTGTGGTCTGTCCACGCGACTCAGGATCGCTAAGCCATCGGTTGATGAACGCCGGAGTCCGTCGTGATGCCGTGACCTTGAGATCCGGGGCTGGGCTGATCTGCAGGTGACGTGCTTCATCCGCACTGGCCTCATGACAGCTCGCGCAGCGCAACTCACTGATCAGCATCAGTCCCTTTTCAACATCGGACGTATCATTGCCCAGATGATGAATGGAGGGTGTCGCCTGCAGGACGAATGACTGAAACAACGTCGCCAGCAAAAGAACCAGTGCCATGGATCGGCACTGCCTTCTGTTAATCATTTCAACTCGATGACTATATCTATTCATCACATGCAACGGTCAGGAGCACGGAAGCCCACTTCCGCATGTTACTCACTCTTCAGGACCCCACTCAGTGACTGGCACACCATTCATCCAGGAGCTTGATCCATGGTCCCACGTAGTGGCCGTTGTCGTGAAAGGTGCGTCCGCTCACGAGGTTGCCATCGATGACGCAGGCCTCATCGACAAAGGTGCCACCACAAACTTCCAGATCGAATTTGCACTTGGGAACCGTAGCCATCTTGCGGCCCTTCACACAGTCGGCATAAGCAGGGATTTCGACACCGTGACAGACACTGGCGATGGGTTTGTTCTCTGCAAAGAAATGCTTCGTCGCGGCGATCAGTGATTCATCATAACGAATGTATTCAGGTGCACGTCCGCCACTGAACATGATTCCCGCGTATTCCTCGGGCTTGATGTCCTTGAACGCAATCTGTGCCTGGATGGTGTAGCCTTCCCACTCCTTGGTGATCGTCCAGCCCGGTTTCACTTCGTGCATTACCATCTGATAGAGACGTTTCTCCGGTGCAGCCACGACAGGTTCGTAACCACCTTCTTGAAGGCGATAATAAGGATACATGGTGTCGAGCGTTTCGGACGCATCACCAACAATGATCAATACTTTGGGTTTCATAGGTTCTTAAAGGCAGGAAATGGATTTGAGGTTTTGTTTGTTATGAATTGGGAGCTTCGAGTCCGACATCTTAAATCAAACCCTCCATGTAATCTTGGGCGCGTTTGATTTCTGTGGTGACTTCAGGTGCTGTTTCAAGAATCGGGATGCCGCGTGGGACAGGATGCATGAAGACCTGTGTGAAGCCTGAGTAGTTGATCTTCTTGAGCGAGGCAACAACAGGGGCGAAGTCCAGATCACCACGTCCGGGCATCTGCAGAAGTTCCTGTTCCTTGGGGAGCTTCTTCATGCAGCCCATGCCATGTTGCCATGCATAGAACATGGCGGTGCGGTCGCCAAGATCTTCAATCAATTTACCAAGGTCCTTCGGAGACAAACCAAGATTCTCCAGATGATACGGAGCCAGTGCGACTGCCAGACTTGAGGACGTCTCCATCTCCACCATCCACTTCAGTGAATCGGCGGAATCGATCAGATTGTTTCCATGGTTCTCAATCGCGATCTTCACTCCGCTTTCTTCTGCTTTGGCGACATGAGGTTTCAACTGCTCGACAAACTTCTTCACCGCAGCCTTCAGTTCCCTGCCCTTGAGATTCTTGGGGCCCTTGCCACCGCAAACCATCACCGGACAACCAAAGCGCTCGGCGACCTTCATTTCTTTCTGCAGGCCAAACGGGCCAAGGTCATAGCGTGTGATACAACCCAGCTTGAGCTTGTGCTGCTTGAGCATGGAGCCAAAGGCATCGAGTCCCATCTCTTCCATCTGCTCACGTTGATTTCCGTGTTTGCGCGGCCAGATATCGATGTGTCCTGCCTTGGCCTTCTTAACCTCCGGCATGATGGTGGACAAAGGCAGCGTGCCATACATTGCCGAGCTGACGATCCAGCGATATTTGAATCCCTTGGCTGCCTGTGCAAAGGAGGCGGAACCAGCCAATGCTGCGAGAGCACTGCTGCGAATGAAGTGACGACGGTTGAGTGTGTTCATGGTTGGGTTGTAGCGACGGCTCTATGAGCGTCGGACTTCAGTTTGGATAGTGGGATTGGTAGCGGGCATTGAGGGCAGGTTGCTTAGTAGCGTTCTTCCCATCAAGTAAGCTACAAGCAAGCGCACTATGTGAGCGGGATCGCCGCCTTGCGGGATCCCCGCAGTCCACAGCCTTCGGAGAATGTTTCGCTCTCTGCGTCTCTGCGTCTCTGCGTGAGGTATAAACCATATGTTTAGTTAAATCCACGGTCTGGGAGGACATCTCTTGGGAAGCGGCTTTTCTTGGGGGCGAGCTTCTGTTCGGATTTGGAATCGAGAGTTGAGATACCTTCAGCATAGAGCAGCTTGCCGGTGTAGCCATCATAGAACTGAACGATGACCTGTGGCTCATCGTATGCGATGTGCTGAAGCCCGGCACCTTTCGGTTTGGGAACTGCCACCACGTTGTTCACATTCACCACTGTATAGAATGTCTGCCGCTGTCTGAGGTAATGGACGTTGTCCGGCATGCCGCCCGCCCATTTTATTTTCACCTTACGGCCTTCGCTGTCGAACCATCCACCCATTGGAGGCAGTCCGGCTGTGCCAAGCGGATGACCTGCACTGTTCATGGGTGAACACAGAAACTCCCAGACATTGTCCGTGAGCTGTGCGGCAAAGGGATGATGAACATCGCCGGTGAAAATGATCACAGGCTTCTCAATCGCATCGAGGACAGGAATCATCTTTTCACGCTCAGCCACATACCCGGCAAAACCATCGCCCTTGGACTGGGTCTTCTCTGGATAACCATGAAAGGCGGTGTGATAGATGACCCATGGATCAGGTGAGACAATAAAGATGAAATCCGCATCCGTGTTCTTTGCCCCATCGAGCAGCCACTTGCGTTGGGTGTCACCAAGGATGAAGCGGTCTTCGTCATGCGAATGTGTGGCACCTTTCCATTTGGAACGCTCAGCCCGCATATCGAGGTAGAAGAAATGGGTGTTACCGATCTTCTTGTCGAAATAATGACGTGTGCCGATCGAGTAGGAGACATCTCCATCAGCCCGCAACTTGGGAGTAATACGGATGGTGTGTTTGTCCACCACCTTGAGCAGACCATAGACACCGTTGTTATCCCCGCCCCGCTCGGCCTTCGAACGTCCATCCTTCTTGATATAATTTCCAATGTGAACCGTGGTCACCTTGTCCGGATCCAACGTACTGAAATCAGCATTGGGATCATGAAGGACGTTGCTACCGCCTTTGACCGAGGCCTTGCCGAAACGGATTTTCCCACGATGGGGTGAATCATAGTTGGCCCACTCAGCATAGTAGCTCCAGACATCGAGCCCGGCATCACGAACGAGATGATCTCCATCGCGCAAACCAACTTCTCCAGCGCCGTCCAGATTGGAATTTACCTCATGGTCGTCATACATCGTGGTCATAGGCACGTAGCGCAGAAGATTCGAAACATTGCGCCCACGCTTCAGGTAGAGCTTGTAGTTGTTTTCATATCCCGCCTTGGTGCCGTCCAGCTGTTCTTCATAAGTGTAGTCGCCATTGATGATGTGAAAGGAAAGATCTTCACCATGGTTTTTCCAGAGATTCAAAAACGAAGGTGGATTGTCATAGATGCCATAGTTGTTCTTTGGAGACTTCTGACGCTGGCAAGCTCCCACAGAGAAGGTGAAGTTGAAGAGTCCCTTTGGATTGCTGTAAGGATCCTTTGCCGAGGTCCCATCTGGAAGCGTCTTGAACGAAGGCCAGTCACGATCGAACTCCACCCGGTTGTCCACAATGTCATCACCAAAACGAACGCCATAGTAGTAGCGCGAATCGGACTTGAGCCCCTTGAGTGTGACCACGCCGGTGTTGTCCTTGTCGGCATCGGTTCTTCCCTTTATCGAGCCCTTGGCCTTACCCAGGTCGCGATGACGCGAATAGACGATTTCAAAGTCTGCAGGAGTCGCCGTGCGCACCCATACATTCACTGCATCTTCTTCAATGGCTCCAAGAATCGGTCCATGTGTCAGCGGTGTGCTATGCGCAGGGATCACATCATTGGCAATCGGATCCGGCCACTCGGCATGGAGGCTGGAGACGGTGAGCAGAAGCCCGGCAACGATAACACCAAGCCCCGTGGCGTAGGCGTCTCGCCTGCGGGTTTCAGGGGCGTCCCCGCCCCGAGTCACTATGTTCTGTTTCAGCATACTAGAATTCTTGTTCGTTGATTCATGTCCTGGCACCGAGACGGTGCCTTAACCCGCAGGCGAGACGCCTACGCCACCTTCATGGCTTCCACCAATTGTTCAGCTTGGCACGCATGGCCTGCACTCGTTTCTGGTGTTGTGGGGTCTTGATCAAATTTGTTTTTTCTTTGGGATCTTTGGAGAGGTCATAGAGCGCATCGGTCTTGAGATAGTCTCCCCATGCATCTTTCTCCCCGTGCTTGTGCACCGTGATCAATTTGTGATCGCCCTGCCTTATCCAGCGATAGGCAATGTCCTTGCTCGGATTCCTCAAGACGGATGCATCACCGGGATAGATCTCGCCAAACACCGTGTCGTTATTCCATCTGCTTTTTCCTTTGGATGCAGGAAGAAGATCGGTGCCGGGAAGTGACGGTCTTTCTGGAAGGCCAAGTGCGCTCAGAACGGTGGGCATGATATCCACGCTGTTGCAGAGACCCTGATGCGTTGCCGGTTTCACAACGCCATCCCAACGATACAGAATCGGGGTTCGCAATCCGTCTTCGAAAGGCGATCGTTTGCTTTCTTTCGTGTGTTGGAAATTGCCCCGCTTGGAACGCGTTGTCTTTGGCGTCCATCCATTATCAACCACGAATACAAACAAGGTCTCTTCAGCCAGCCCTTTGTCCTCAATCAGTTTCACGAGTTTTCCTACCGATGCATCAAACTCACTACACGAAGCATAATAAGGATGCAGATGCTCCGGGACACTGCGCTCTCCCTGATAAAGGTCGTAGAATTTCTTCGGCGAATTATGAGGTTCGTGCGGGAGGTAAGGCGCATACCAGATGAAGAAGGGTTGATCCGATCCGCACTGATCCACGAAGTCTTCAATCGGCTGCATGGTCTCCCTACCAATCTTCAAACCCCAATCTCCATTCCCATGTGCCGCGATCTTGCCTGAGGCAAAGGTTCGGTTGCCTCCAAAGTCCTGTCCCGGCACCGGCTGAAAGCGCGTCATGCCATCGGTGAATCCCGCATTGGTGTAATGCCCTTCCCAGTACTTGCCGGTCTGCAGACAGCGATAGCCTTCCTCAGCCAAGGCGCGTGGCAGCGTCCATTGATTCCGGATCAGCGCAAACGAACGACTACGAATACGCTCATACTCAGCCCGATCGGTCATCCGATTGAAGGCGCTGTTTCCCGGAGGTGGATGATTGAAATGGATCTTATGCTGATGCGGATAAAGCCCGGTCAGCAGGGTCGCAAGCGACGGACTACAGACGCTTGTCGGCACGTAGCCATTGACGAAGCGTGCTGATTGCGACGCCAAGCGATCCAGGTGCGGAGTCTGAACCTTGGTATTCCCCATGAAGCCGAAGTCCGTGAAGGTCTGATCATCTGAAATGATCATCACCACATTGGGACGCTTGGCCCGACCAGCCTCAGCAGACGCCACAAACGCACAGAAAACGACGATGAAGCATCGCACGGCAAAATCCAGACCACTGCTGTATTTCCGATTTCTCATGGAGAGACTGAATTTATGTTGCGCTGGAGCAGATTCCGACAGAGCTTTTTTGCCAAAGTTTTTTATCTTTTCTAACAATGCCTCGTAAACCATCCAACAAGCAGTCGCGCCGGGCGAGTCGTCGCGTGGGTGTGGTGTTGACCACGGGGCTCACCTACACGACTGAGATTCTCAATGGTCTGGTGGAGTATGCATGGGAGCGAGGCGACTGGCATCTGGAGGTGGATAGTGAATTTCACTTTGGTCAACGCCCCGCCCGTATCGATGCGCGTTGGGACGGAGACGGTATTGTGCTGGTGGGTGGTGAACGTGACATGAAGACCAGCCGATGGAAGCGTGGTATTCCCATCGTCAATGCGACCGGTTGGCCTATGGCTGGAAAGTCAGCTCCCTTCGTGTTCTGGGATGATGCAGACATTGCAGGCAAGGCGCTGAGACACTTCCAATCACTCGGGCTGAAGCAAGTGGCCTATGTGGGCCCACATGCCTTTCCTCCTTCGAGAACACGTGCAAAGGCATTTCACGAGCTGGGCATTCAGGCCGGGATGGGCAGCACACGGTTGGAATGGAAAGCATCTGACATCTGCGAAGTCGCCATCCGATCCCAGACACAGTGGAGAAAGGCCGAGCGGCTCTTCCGCAAGTGGCTTGGATCATTGAATCAACGCCCGATTGGGATCTTTGCCAATAATGACATCACAGCATCGCTCCTCATCAGCGCTGGCCAGTCGATAGGTTGGAAATGCCCGCAGGACTTTGCTGTGATGGGATTTTGGAATGACAAGGTCATCTGCGGATCCACCCATCCTGCACTCACCAGCATCCAGATGGACTCCGCTCAATTTGGCCGGAAGGCAGGCGAGCTTCTTGGGGATTTGATGGACGGAAAGATACGCAAGAGTAGCACCCCGATTCTCATGCCTGCTTCAGAAGTCGTTCCGCGAGGCAGCACAGATGTCCTTCCATTCGATGACGCTCTGATCGGCCGTGCATTGAAGTTCATTCGACAGGAAGCGCCTCGTCGGGCAGTTCAGGTTGAAGAGATCTCACGGGACCTGCCCATGTCACGAAGCAGTTTTACCACGAGATTCAAAGACGCCGTGGGACACTCAGCCAAGAAAGAGATTCAGAGAGTTCGGCTTGTGGAGGCGGAGCGTCTTTTAGTACAGACAGACTGGACGATCACGCGCATTGCAGACGTTCAGGGCTTCGAATCCACTCAGGATTTCACACGCTTCTTCCGCCGTCATACAGGCATGGCTCCGGGCAGGTTTCGGGCTGAGAGGCCGAAAGAAGCGGAATCTGGGATGTGAAAACGGGACATTTTCCCGGTTGTCAGCCCCGTTTCAGGCTCCTAACCTGCGCCGCTTATGAAACATCAACTCGATTTCGAAAAACCCATCTTCGATCTCCAGAAGAAACTGGATGAGCTGAAGAGCGATTCCGATTCCGGAGAACTGGGTATCGACATCAAGGAAGAGATCAAGACGATGGAGGCCAAGCTTGAGGAGACCCGCAAGCAGACCTACACCAATTTGACGGCATGGCAACGCGTTCAGATCGCCCGCCATCCAAAGCGCCCTTTCTCCCTCGATTATCTCAACTCCGCTTTCACCGATTTTTCTGAACTCCACGGCGACCGTGCCTTTGCAGACGACCGCGCTGTCGTCGGCGGCTTTGCCAAACTGGACGGACAGAAGGTCATGGTCATCGGCACCCAAAAAGGCCGCGACACCAAAGAGAACATTCTTCGCAACTTCGGTTGCGCTTATCCAGAAGGCTACCGCAAGGCGCTTCGACTGATGAAGATGGCTGACAAGTTCGGTCTACCGATCGTCACTCTCATCGACACAGCAGGTGCCTTCCCCGGGATCGGCGCTGAGGAACGTCACATCGCAGAGGCCATCGCAGTGAACCTGCGTGAAATGATGTTGCTGGAAGTCCCCATCATCGCCGCTGTGATTGGTGAAGGTGGATCTGGTGGTGCATTGGGTATCGGTGTCGCCGATTCCGTGTTGATCCTGGAGAACGCCTACTACTCCGTCATCAGCCCTGAAGGTTGCGCCGCCATTCTTTGGAAGGATCGCGCAGCAGCTCCAAAGGCAGCTGAGGCACTGAAGATCACTGCAAAGGATCTGAAGAAACTGAGTCTCGTCGACGAGATTGTCTCTGAGCCACTTGGCGGTGCCCACAACGACACCGACGCCACTGCTTCTTCATTGCAGAAGACACTCACCAAGACACTCAAGTCCCTACAGAAACTCTCCACTGAAGAAATGCTTCAGAAGCGCTACGAGAAATACCGCGCACACGGACGTTTCCAAGAGCTGCAGGAAGAGACCGTCGCCGAAGCCAAGACCGCTTAGGCATGGCGCACGTCGTCACCAGCAAGTGCGTGGACTGCAAGTTCACCGACTGCGTGGAAGTATGCCCCGTGGCCTGCTTCTACGAGCTGGACAAACAGGTGGTGATCGATCCCGATGAGTGTATCGATTGCACCGCCTGTATTGCGGAGTGTCCCGTGGAAGCAATCTATGGAGAAGATGAAGTTCCCAAGGATTTCCTCGCCGACATTCCCTTCAATGCAGAAGAGGCCCGCATGATGAAAGCTGAGGGCTCCCAATCCATCGCAGAAAAAGTCGATGCCCTTCCCACCGCAGAAAAGCGGAAAGAAGAATTGGGATACTAACCTCCCGCCTCAAACCCGGGCGTTACTTCACACGACTGGCTTCCACTTCCGTTGCCCACTTCTTCATGTCCTGCTTCATGCGCTCGAAGCGCTCCGGATGTTCCTGGGACACATCCGTGGATTCGGCCGGATCGTCAGCGAGGTTGTAGAGGACAAAGGGCTTCGCTGTATTTGGCTTGGGGATGTTTCGCGTCACAAACGGGCGCACCAGTTTCCAATGATCCTCCCGCATGGCGGCATTGTGACCGTAGCGTGGGTCTTTGCGATTCCATTGCCAGTAGCGCTTCTTGGGCAACGACACGGACTCGCCACTGAGCAACCCGGCAAAGCTGCGTCCATCCAATTTCAGTTCATTGGGAATCCGTTGTCCGCAGATTTCCATGATGGTCGGAAGAACATCCGTTAAATGAATCAATTCCTCGCGGCTCCCGGGCTTCAATGTGCCTGGCCAATGCATGATAAAGGGCACGCGGATTCCGCCTTCGTGAATCTCGTATTTCATTCCACGCAGGTTGCGATTGAAGCGGGCCCCGGTCAGCGGATCAGGACCGTTGTCACTGGCGAAGAGAATCAACGTCTTTTCCTTCAATCCCTCGTCCTCCAGAGCCTCAATCAATTCACCAATGCCGCGGTCCATGATCTCGATCATCACATAGATAGTGGCAGTGGACTCATCGTAACCAGCCTTCAGCCAGGGTTGCTTTGAGGCTTCAGGCGCATCGAGTGGTCGGTGAGGTGCGTAGTGTGCGAGGTGGAGAAAGAACGGATGATGTTTATGCCGCTTCACGAATTTCACCGCACGCGCAGAAAGTTCCTCCGTGAGATACTGGCCGTTCACTCGATGTTTCTCACCTTCGAGTTCCAGGACGTAGTCAAAATAGCCTTCGGCCTCATGTGCGCCAATGAATCCCTCGAACTCATCAAAGCCGCGGCGGGTCGGATGGTATTCGTCTCCCATGCCACTGTGCCATTTGCCAATCAGCCCTGTGGCATAGCCCGCTTTCTTCATCAGGTCACCGATGGTGGTCTCGCTCGTCTTGATGCGGGAAAGGACCGGATACTTTGGCATGTTCAGCGTCACACAACCTGTGCGATGCGGATAGCGTCCTGTAAACAACGCTGCACGCGCAGGCGCACACACCGCCGATCCAGAATAGGCATTCTCAAACCACAGCCCCTCCTTCTTCAGGCGATCAATGTTGGGCGTGTGGCTGATACCACCGTTGAGTGATGCGAGATCGCCCAAGGCCATATCATCCGCAAGGATCAGGATGACATTGGGCGCATCAGCACGCAGAGCCTGTGAGTGGACCAGACAGAACAGGAAGAGAAAGAACGGCAAACGACGCATGGCGATGCCTGATTACTTCGCCTTGTTCCAATAGATGATCACGTTCTTGCTGCGACGCCCACAGGCGACCACGTCCAATCGCCCGTCACCATTCAGGTCCGCCACTTTGAGATCTTCACATGCCATCTTGCCTGCATCGATATCCGTGACCAACTTCCACTTGGTGCCATCCTCATTCGGAGCAAAGAGTTGAATGCCGACCGGATCTGTCGGGCGGGTTCCGCGTCGTCCAGAGATCACCTGATCACTACCCACACCCAATACATCCGCAGCAGCAAGGGCATGACCTTGAATGTAATTTTCAGCCACGACCGTACGACCAAGATGCTCTGCCTGATGATTCAATTTGGAATACGTATTCACAACGACCTCATTCCCATGGATCGGTTCGATACTGGCGATGAACGGTTTGCCATTGGGCAGCTTTCCGTGGCGGACTTCGCCTGCACCTTCTTTGCTAAGCTGAGTGGACTTCCACATGCTCCGTGATGGACTCAGGTAGTGAACGCCTTCCAAGGACGCCACCAACAATGATTCCCCTTTCTTGCCCGGGACAATGTCGTAGTTGTGGGCTTTGTGAAATTGATCGTTGATCGGAAAGGTCTTCCACTCGCCGCCATCCTTGCTGGGCGGCATGTATCCCAAGAGGTTGATGCCTACGCCTTCGCCAGTCCCTGCATTGTTCCCACGTCCGTGAAGTGGCAACACCGTCAAAAAGTGGCGGTCGTTGCCACCTCGAAGCCAGAGCATTCTGTGAACCGTAGGCTCACGGTGAAGCTCCTCATGCTTCCATGTTTTGGTGCGGTCTGTTCCAGGCTTCAGATAAAAAACGGCGCCACTGTTCTCCGTGTCCCGAGGATTCCATTGTGCACCCAGAGCCACCTCAGCCTTGCCATCTCCATCAATGTCGCGTGCCGCAAGACAGACATGATCCTTCTGGGTCAGGTGACCGGCAATGACATGCTTTTTCCACGATGGATTTTCATACCAAGCGACATTGTCCTTATCCGCCAGGATGATGTCCTTGCGGCCATCGCCGTTCATGTCTGTAAGTTCCAATCCGTAACCGATGCCGATCGCGGGATCGATGGTCTGGGGTTCAAATTGAATTCCGGCGGCGGACGCCATGGAGACCGAAGCAATCATTGCAGCGGCAAGAGTCGAAGAGAGTCGGGGTGCCATAGTGGTGTTGTTTGAGATTGATGAGGGTTATTGGCTGAACGGATCGAAAACTCAACCCTGATTCTTGGAAACAGACGTCGGCTTGTCGCCTTTCTTCAAACTCCAGATAGCCATCCCTGCGGCAATGACCAGAAACAGCAGTGACAAAGGCCGCGTGAAAAGTGGCGCCCAGCTGTTGGCCGAACTCATCAGGCCAGCGCCCAAGTTCTCCTCTGCCAAAGGAGCCAACACAAAGCCGATCACAAACGGCGCAGGTGGAATCTTGAAACGCTCCATCAACAAACCGATCCCTCCAAAGGCAAGCATCACCCAGACATCAAAGATCCGATTCGCCAAGGCATAGGAACCCAACACACAGAACACCAAAACCACAGGTGTCAGCAGATGCTTGGGAACCACCGCCAATTTCACAATCCAGCGCGCCGTAGCGAGTAGCAGCAACGCCATGACGATGTTTGCCAGAAAGAGCGTGGTCATGATGCCATGGGCGATTTCAGGATTCTGTTCAAAGAGCAACGGCCCCGGCTGCAGACCATGAATGACCATTCCGCCCAAGAGAATCGCATCCACCACACTTCCGGGAATCCCCATCGCCACCAGCGGAATCAACGCCCCACCGACCGTGGCATTGTTGGCCGCTTCTGAAGCAACGATTCCCTCTTCCGATCCCTTGCCGTACTCATCCGAGTTCTTGGACATCTGCTTCGCCGTTGAATAGGCCACCAGCGATCCCACATTCGCACCGATCCCTGGCAGTATGCCAATCCATGTTCCGATCACAGATGAACGAATCAGATTCACCGCATGCCGCTTCCAATCATTCAACTTAAGCAGCAATTGACTGAAGGCAAAGGTAGGTCCGATCGCCGTGGCAGAAGCAGAAGGCTGTTTCATGAAAGTCTGACTGACCGCAAACAAACCGATCAATACCGGCAGCAGTTTCAAGCCGTCACCAAGTTCAGGAACCCCCATCGTCCAGCGCGATTCACCAGTGGCAGGTGAGATCCCAGGCACCGTCGCCAAAACACCCAGTGCTCCAGAGAACAAACCCTTTGCCAACGACGGACCACTCACCGAAGCCATCAAGGCCATCGCCATCATCACCAGAGAAAACGTTTCAAACGGCCCCAACTTCGTTGACCACACCGCCATCGGTCCGGCTAACAGGACAAGGAAACCCCAAGAGATCATTCCGCCAGCAAAGGAAGCCGCAACACCCAAACCAAGCGCTCGTCCTGGTCGTCCGTTTTTCGCCATGGGATGACCATCCAGAACCGTGATCATCGAAGCAGGTGTTCCCGGCATGTTCAGAAGCGTGGCCGATACCAACCCTCCACTCACTGCACCCACATACATCGAGACCAATAGAGTCAACGCATCCAGTCCCGACATTGAAAACGTGAGCGGAAGCGTCAGCGCAATCAGCATGGCGCCCGTGAGACCAGGAATGGCCCCACCAATGATCCCCAGAAACGTGCCAAGCACGATCCACATCAAGGGAGCGGGAGAAAGCATGTAGGCAAAAGAGTCAGCCATAAACGGGATACCCAACAGCATCCAAGCCCCAGCCCAAGATCAAAGCCAAAAAACATAGAAACCGCTGAGGGTTAGAGAATCTAAATCCTGTTCATCTTGTAGATCCCGTCTGAAATCAGTTTCTGATCCGATTATCCTGCTGATGAACGTGCGACGGGAGTGGAAGATAATCGCTCTCCTGAACCATCCAACGATCCATTTGAGAACGGAGTTGGGATTCTGTTTTAGAGGTGGCTTTTTTCCCGGCGAGATTGACCAATTGAAAAGGGTCTTCCTTCAGATCGTACAGCTCAAAGATCGGGCGCGGTGTTTTGAAGAAGAGGCGTTTGTGCAGATCCGACAAGGCTCCTTTGTTGTGGGCCTTCTTGATCGCTTCCCATGCCACATTGTTTCCCTTGCTCATATCCGTGGGACCATAGACGCGTTCAGGGATTGCGTTGTAGATGAAGTGGTAGCGTTCTGTCGTCACTGAGCGGGCGAGATCGAATCCGTCGGAGCGGGTGACAGGTCCCCAGTGCCATCCTCGTTCTGCAAAGACATGCTTACGACCTTTGAACTGCTTGCCCTGAAGCTCTGCAAGAAAACCATGCCCGGTCATTCCATCTGCTTTGTTCAGCCCCGCTGCCTCAAGGATCGTAGGTGCGAGATCGACGCCACTGATCAAGGTTTCACTGGCACGACCCGGTTCGACCACTCCGGGCCAACGAATAATCAGCGGCACGTGGATGCCGCGCGTGGCGAGAGTGCCTTTGCCTCGCAACAACGCTTCCCCGTTGTCACCCATGAAGATCACCATGGTGTTCTGATGCAACTTGCGAGCCTTCAATGCTTCCAGGACCAAGCCGACTCCCCGATCAAGGTCTCGGACGTCCGCGAGGTAGCGCGCGTAGTCCAGTCTTACCTCAGGTATATCAGGCCAGTCCGGTGGTAAAACCAAAGTGGATGGATCAATGCCGTCGTGGTCATCACCAAACGAACGATGAGGTTGGTTGAAGCCGAAGTATAAGAACCAAGGGTTGCCTGTTGGAACCGAATCCAGAATAGACCCGACTCTGTCCCCGACCTGATTCAACCCTTCGCGTTTGGTAGAGAATCTGCCTACGAAATGATCGAATCGGGATTCGAATTTCTCACCTTTCATCCCCTGCTGTATTAGTGATTCGGTAATGTGAGGAAGGTCCTTTGCCTTTCCATCCAGATGCTGATGGCGACCATCGATACCGGTCCAGTATCCGTTCTCGCGTAGCACGTCGGTGAAGAAAGGAATGTTTGCTCGCGCAGGTTGTGCAAAGCGTGTGGCAGACAGGCCAACGGGCGAACGACCCGCGAAGATTGATGTTCGCGATGGAGCGCATTGTGGAGCAGATGTGTAGGCTCGATTGAATCTCATTCCCTGCTCAGCAAACGCGTCGAGGTTGGGAGTCAGGTTGAATGACCTGCAGTTCGGATCACCGTAAGCGCCCACGTGAGGAAGACTATGATCGTCTGATAGAATCAACAGAATGTTCGGTCTTGGAGATGACGCCGAAGCCAACAGCGTAGCAAGCAGCCAGAAGAGAGTGATGGTAGTGGAAAGTTTCATTCTTTATTGGGAAGCAGCAGAAGAAGGAGGATAGGCAGGACTCTAATCCGTTGACTTTGATCCATTGCATGAGGTCAGAGTTGATCGTCTTGTGGGAACGCAGAGAAGTGAAACAAGGAAAACGGAAGCGGTCGAATGGATTTAGGGGAATCGAATGCCGAAGACAGTTAAATGGGCGCTATTCTGCTGGCGCTTTTTGAGACGTATACCTCCTCACCTGCCATTTTAGTCATCGCCTATGGAACAAAAGCCAAACCCAGCGACAAAACAGAAACGACCAAGACAGCCACGCGCCAACCGTTCTTCTTACTCCGATACGAAAAAATCATCCACACCACAGCGAATGCAGCTAACCCCAAAGTGAACGCCCGAAACAAATTCATCGTCCGATAAATCAGTTCACGATCTGATAGTTCAAGGTCAAGACGCCAAGGGCTGTAACCCCAGCGTATTTCACCGTCAAACATCCAGCAAATTACTGCAACTACGACTGCAACAATTGCAACGACAGGCGAAGGACTAAACCGCGTTGGGGTGCTCACTGGTTTCAATTTGAACAATGAGATCGGGCGCTGTCTCGTATGCGGCGCGGATCTGTAATAGCTAAGAGTCCAAAATTCACAACGACTTCTGTCATCAACAGTACGGTCTGCACCCTATGGGTTCTTCTCCAAGGGGTTGAACCATGTCGTTTCGTGCGGAGTGGTGTTGCAGCCTAGCTTTTCAGAGATTCCGTAGTAGGGGCGTTTCTTTTTGGCATCGATGTCAGGATTGTCAGATAGAATTTTGCAGATGTAGAACTGATGCTTTTTCTTGTTCTTCCAATGGCTTCTTCCCCCAAGGCGAATTCCTTCGTAAATGATTAATCGCTTCCGCAAAGGGACGCCATCCTGTGTGGCCAATTCGAATTGAATCTTGTCAGCAGTCTTCCGAGTGATCTTGTCCCCTCCACTGACTCGGTGGCAGGTGTAGAGCCAGTCATGGACAAGCGCAGTGATTAGAACTGTAGGATCGAAGGGCGTGTAAAGAATGGGCTGGGCAAGTTTAGGGACTGAACCACCATCGAAAATAAAACCCGCAGGAACGACAATCAGGTAGCCCTTCACAGTGATGGAAAAGTCCTCCACCAATCTATAGAAGGAAGTATCCGGTTCAGGGGAGATGATGGGAGTCTTTCTGTTGCTCTTGTTCATGATGGTTTCACTGTTCTTCAGAAGAACGAGGAATCATTATGGATGAACCAAACATGGAGAGATAGCGCTTTCCTCAGTGCACCTTTTTAACGTCAACAACTATGGAGCTGGCACTTTAGCTGCGTGCGCTGAAACCAGGTCCGCTTCCAATCACATAAAGCTGTAGAAATACGGAATGCCATTTGTTTCCGTTTGGGTAGCTTCTATCAAATTCATCTATAACCTCTTTGGTGGAGTTGAACCTTCTCAGGGGTTTTTCGTAGTCGGATGCATTCTCATACACCTCGCATTTCCCTTCCGAAAAAATGAAGTCCAGAATAGGACGTTTGTCCTCGACAGTTCCATACCAGTCACAATTGGGCATCTTATTTTCTGTATAACGATGAGATCAGAGACTGGCTTGGCAGCCGGTGAAACGAAATTAGGGATTCAATTTTCATGGATGGGGTCAACTTGCAGCGGTGGTAGCCAGTTCTCTGGATCGTTTTGTTCGGCACGATTTTTGGGTTTCGCTTTCTTTGCTAATCTTTCAAGAATGACAGAGTTTGTTGAATCGCTGAAGTCTTTGGGTCTTTCGCCATCCAAACTCAGTGCCATCCTGATTTTCGAATCAGATATGATCTCCATTATTCCTATTAATCTATTTGGGAATTCGGTCCCGTCTTGGAATCGAATGATGAAATCGATCTGAAACGGGCGTACCGAAGAATCTATATGGTAGTACAATTCTCTATCGTCTCCGGTGGGGATCGCCTCCTTGAAGCTCTTTCCGTTCATTACAAAATCAGCGGTGCTATCGGATTTGAATGTGATTGATGCTTGATCGCCATGAGTGTCTGTGCCTTCCCATTTTCCTTGGAGATCTAGCTGAGCGTTTGAATTCCCATATGCGAGAGTCGAAACTACAAACAGAGCTATGATGTACTTGAGTTTCATTTGATTTCTGGCCGAACGTTAGAGCTCAGCGAAGCGGGAGTACAGGCATCCCGAGGTATCGAGACCATTGGTGTCCTCCGCATTCGCTGTAGCGAGTGGTTAAGTTTTTCCGGCCCCGATCTTTCATTTGAACCAAGACTAGGTGGGCGCAGGGCCTCGCTTCCTTCGCACCCAAAAGGAGCGGATCAACTTCGTTATACGCTCCTTTTGGGTGCGAAGGTAACATATAGTAACTTGCCGTGTGCCCACCGGCCATTTGTTTTCTATTTATATTTCCTGCGTCCATTGAAGGAAAATCTTAACAATTTATTATCAGGGCAACTTGCCCTGATATCCTGATATTAGCCGGAAAATCGGGCAAATTCCTCTTTGGTTTCAATCAAGTGTTGGAATCCTTAACCAACGAAAAGAGGTCGGTCAATGAACAAGGATTTGAGGTTGTTGGATCAGTTGGGTTGAGGAGGGAAGGTTGGAGTTCGGCCTTCAGGCTGTCCGGGGCGGAAGCACGCTAAAAGCGTGAACTCCGACGGGGAGATTGTCTTGGTGTTCCCCTTTGGGCAGTTGTGGAGGGTCAGGAGATCAGGCGAGTTTAGAAATGAGGCGGTCATAGACACGCCTCTACAAATGGTCGTATGTCCCGCCGGGCTCGGGGGATGCAAAAGCAAAGGTGCCAGTTGCACTGTTGTTGACATCGAGCGCAATCGATATTTCCTGCGGCAAGGTGTGAGAGGTTCCTAATCTTTCCCGGTGTCGGAGCAGATGCCTCGGGAGGTGTTTTCGGCGAAGGTGATGAGTTCTTTGGCGGGGTCGGATTGGAACTGGGCTTTGGCCTGGCTGATGGCTTCTTTGAGGCGGAGGCCTGAGCGGAAGAGGAAGCGGTAGGTCTGTTTGAGTTCGGTGCGTTGTTCGGGATTGAATCCGGCGCGGCGTAGGCCCACGACGTTGAGCCCGCAGATGCCGTTGTCTCCGCGGGCAATGGTGAAGGGTGGCAGGTCTTTGCTGATGCCGGATCCACCCTGCATCAATGCGAGTCTTCCAATGCGGACGAATTGGTGTGCAAGGCAGTTGCCTGAAATGAAGACGCGGTCGGCGACGGTGACGTGTCCTCCGAGCAGGGCTCCGTTGGCAAGGATCACGTGGTCACTGATGTGGCTGTTGTGTCCGACGTGGCTGTTGGCCATGAAGAGTCCGTGACTGCCGATGGTGGTGTCTTCTTCCAGCTTGTTGGAGCGATGGATGGTGACGTGTTCGCGGAAGGTGTTGGCGTCTCCGATGATGACGCGTGTGGGTTCGTCGGCGTATTTGAGATCCTGAGGTGCATCACCAATCACGGCGCCACTGTGGAAGCGGTTCTCTTTGCCAATGGTGGTGTGTCCTGTGATGTGAACATGCGGGCCGATGATGCAGCCGTCTGCAATTGAGACGTGTTCATCGATCACTGAATAGGGACCGATCTGGATGTTGCTGCCAAGGCTTGCGCCTTTGGCCACGACGGCGGTGGGATGGATCTGGTTGCTCATTCGAAGAAGTATCCTAGTTCGCGTAGTGAGGTGAATCCTGTTGAGTGTTCTGTCTTTTTGCGGCCGATGATGACGTGGTCATTGACCTCGATACGGATGAGTCGCCCTGCGCGGATGATGTCGCGTGTGGCGCGTATGTCTGCCTCGGACGGGGTGGGATCGCCGCTTGGGTGATTGTGGACGAGTATGACGCTGTGGGCGTTGGCTGCAATGGCATTGCGAAAGACTTCTCTGGGATGGACAAGGATGGTGTCCAGTGTGCCGGAGGAGATCTGATTCATGGAAATGAGATGTGCCCGTGTATTGAGGTTGAGCACGTAGAGTGTCTCTGTGGGTTGATCCATGAGCGTGGGGGCCATGATCTGGGCCACGGTCTCTGGCGCGGTGATCTGGGTGCGCTCTTCGACGAGTTCGCCGGCCATGCGTCGGGCGAGGGAGAAGGCGGCTTTGAGTCCGATGGCTTTGTCGCGTCCGATGCCCTTGATGGTGCAGAGGTCGGGGACATCGGCCTGCGCGAGTGCGCATAGTGAGCCGTCGTATTTGGTGAGGAGATTTGCGGCGACTTCGACCACGTTGGTGCCCTGAGTCCCAACGCGCAACAGTATGGCGATGAGTTCTTCAGGATTCAGCGATTCGGCCCCCAGCCGTGCCAGACGCTCCCTTGGTTTCATGGCGTCTGGCAGATCCGCGATTCGCATGGATTGATTCATGTCATCTCAGTGGATTGCGTTTCAAAGTCTTTAAATTCAAAAAGGAAGTGAGGTGGGACGAGGGCGCGGATGTAGGTGCCTTCATCTTCAAAGCGTTCTTCAAGCACCTGTGCGGTCTCGTGAAGGCGGGCACAGAGTTCGGTGCGGCTGTAGGGAATGAGGACCTGGATCTCTTCACGGATGGGGCGGAGACGTGTGCCAAGCTCGGCCATGAGGTCTTCGAATCCCTCACCTGTTTTTGCGGAGATGCCGACGCGTTCTGGAAATTCGGTCGAAAAGGGCTCTGGGATCATGCCGTTCTCGAGCTGGTCCATCTTGTTGAAGACCATGAGGGTGGGCTTGTCGCCGGCTCCAATGTCCTTGAGGACCTGGTTGACGGTCTCGATCTGTTCGTATGCCTGTGGGTGACTGACATCGACGACGTGCAGCAGCAGGTCTGCCTCGACGACTTCTTCCAAGGTGGCTTTGAAGGATTCCACGAGGCTGTGTGGCAGCTTGCGGATGAATCCCACAGTGTCGGAGAGAAGGACGTTTTGATTGGTGGGCAGTTGAAGCCTGCGGACGGTTGGGTCCAGCGTGGCAAAGAGTTTGTCCTCAGCAAGCACTTCACCGCTGGTGAGGGCGTTGAAGAGGGTAGACTTGCCGGCATTGGTGTAACCCACAAGGGAGGCAATGGGCCATTGCATCCGGCGGCGTCCGCGGCGCTGAGTGTCGCGCTGCTTGCGCACGGTGCCGAGTTCTTCACTGAGGCGATGGATGCGCTCGAGAATGCGACGACGATCAACCTCCAACTGGGATTCACCGTCACCACGCATGCCGATACCACCTTTTTGACGGGAAAGGTGAGTCCAGAAACGGGTGAGTCGAGGGAGCAGATGTTGTAGCTGAGCGAGCTCGATCTGGAGCTTACCCTCACGGGTGCGGGCTCTTTGAGCAAAGATATCGAGAATCAGCGCGGTGCGATCGAGAACCTTTACATCGAAGATGGCTTCGAGATTACGGCTCTGGGCAGGCGAGAGCTCATCATCAAAGATGACGGTGTCGATTTCGTCGGCGTGGCAGTGTTTGGCAAACTCCTCAGCTTTTCCTTTACCAATAAAGGTGGCTGAATTGGGTTTATCCAGGCGTTGATGGCCGGAGCCAATGACCTCAGCACCAGCGGTGGTCGCCAAGCGGCCAAGTTCCTCCATGGAGTCACCGAGTTCCCATGTGGGCATGGATTTGAGATCCGCACCTACGAGAAAAACGCGTTCCGATTCCTTTTCCTTATTATCCGAGTAGTAAGCTTTCAAACGTCAAGGCAGTTAGCAATATGCGGCTATTGCATGGATTTCCAGTGAAATCAGGCGACGGGCTACTTGGAGGCGGAGAAAATGAGCTTTAAAAAATTGTGTATCCACTGGTTGACAAGGATAAAAAGATTGATAGCCTTTCGCGCTCTTTGTGAACGGGTCCCGTTTGAGACCCCAAACGAATTTCGCATTATGCCGAATACAAAAGCAGCCATTAAGAGCGTCCGTACTAACGCACGCAAGACCGAGCGCAACCGCCACTCCAAGTCGCGTGTTCGCACTCTCGAAAGAAATTTCCTCAAGGCAATTGAGTCTGGTGACAAGGAAGCCGCAGCCACAGCGCTCAAAGCCGTCTACTCCGCTCTGGATAAGGCAGCCAAGGGTAGCGTGCTCCACGCATCTGCTGCAGGCCGCAAAAAGAGCCGCCTCGCTGCCAAGTTCAATACGCTCACCAAGGCATAAGCCCGAGCCAGCTTGATTTACACGAAGGCGTCCTGAATTCTCAGGGCGCCTTTTTTCGTATCCAGACCCAGACTCGCGCATGGCGGTTGAACTGACAGAAGAACTCCTCATGAAGATTGCCGGATGGCAGGTAATGAAGCGTGCCCGCGCCTACGCCTCCGATGGTAAAGTCCACGATGCCAAATGGAATGCGCCCAAGCTGGAAGGACGTTGTCAGGGCGGCCCCACGCTCTACAAGGCCGGGATGATCATCAAGAACGCCGTGGATGCAGACAATCTCTGCACTTGTCGTGATTCGCGGGAGCATGGATTGATCTGTGCCCACTCGGTGGCCTTGGCCTTGCACATCATCGATCCCAAGGCCGCACCGCTCAAAGCAGACAAGCAGGCTGCCGCCGCGGAGAAGGCTTCCAAAGCACCCGTGAATACCGGGCGCTCAGGCGGGGCTGGCAACCTCGTGGTGCGTGATCCCAAGAACTGTCTGCCGATTTCCACGGAGCCGGGCAAAGGCGAACCTTTGGAGATCCACATCATTCTACCGCCCAATCTGCAGAAGTCCGTTAAACAGGGACGGGCCATGATGACTCTGGAGGGCGACGTGAACGGACGCCGCATGCCGCTCAACGCCATTCCCAAGAATACGGAATATGATCTGGAGCATCGTGATCTGTTGCTCCTGCACGGATTGGAGACAGCTGCGGGTGGTGTGACCCCCGGAGTCATGATGCTGACCGCGGAGGAATTCGCAGGGCTGCTGCCGCATCTGATCGGCCATCCCAATATCACCATGGGACGGAATCAGGCGTTTCAGATTTCAGATGAAGCATGGCGCCCCAAGCTAAAGGCACGCCTCAAGGAAAGTGGTGACATTCGCATCATGGCTGAGGATGGCTCACCTGCTGTCCTTGCAGGAAAGACTCCATGGGCCGTGTGTGAGGATCGCATCTGCCCGATGAGCATGCCGGAAGGTGCCGAGGATTTTCTGAATGGTAAGATCGTCAAACGGGAGAAGGTTCCAGAATTCATCAACAATGTCTGGGTACGACTGGCAGCGGACTGTGATGTGGATGCCGATTTTGATCTCGATGACTTTGTGATCGAGACACTGACACCGCGCATCCATCTCCATCTCGCAGGTGGCATGGCCATGCTCGATGCGACCTTGGAATGCTACTATGGCAATCGTCGTGTAAAACCCGGAAAGCTGGATGATGACGAATCACTGATGCTTCCCGATCCCGATCAACCCACGGCTTTTCGGTCGCGCAATTTTCAGATGGAGAAACGCGCTGTGGAGATCCTCCAGGATGCAGGCTTCACAGGGCCAGATCGCATGGGCAAGTATCGTGTGAATGGCCAGGACCGCGTGCTTGGCTTCTTTGCCGGCGCCTACCAGCAAATCGAACGCCAGTGGAAGGTCACTCTGGAGGAACGCCTCGAAGCCAGCACGGAGAAGAACATCGAGCGCGTACAACCACGCTTCAAGATCATACCGGGCGAACAGTGGTTTGATCTCTCGGTGGATTACGAATCAGGAGACAGTCAGTTTTCCACAGCAGACATTCAGCAGATTCTCCAGTCAGGTCGCAATCATGGAAAGACCGCCTCAGGCAAGTTTGCCATTGTCGATACTGGCGCTGTAGAGGAACTCCAGGAATCGCTCATGGATTGCGAGCCCAGTCAACACAGCGGAGGGTATCGCATTTCACAGGCACAGGCCGGATTCCTGAACGAGACGCTCAAAGGACTCGATGCCGATGGACGCCTTGATGCACCTGATGACTGGAAAGATCTCGTAGGCAAACAGACCGGTGATATCGAACTGGATTACCCGGACTTCGGTGCCATGAATGATCTGCTTCGTGACTACCAGAAAAAGGGCGTCGCGTGGTTACGCTTCCTCAAGGCCAATCGCTTCTCCGGAATCCTTGCTGATGAGATGGGACTTGGTAAGACCCTGCAGACGCTTGCGTTCCTTGCCTTTGATCAGAAGCAACGCAGCGCCCAGGAGCAACGCCCGTCACTGGTCGTTTGCCCCACCAGTCTCGTGAGCAACTGGTTTGACGAAGCCGCGAAGTTCACACCCGAACTCAAGGTGCTCATCCTACATGGACCGAAACGCAAGGAGCACTTCAAGGACATCGACAGTCATCACCTCGTCATCACCAGCTATGCCTTGGTGCGTCGGGACCTTGATGAATATCGCAAACACGATTTTGAAAATGTCATTCTGGATGAAGCCCAACACATCAAGAACCGACAGACCCAGAATGCTCGGGCAGTCAAAGCCGTTCGCTCCAAGCACCGACTCGTCCTCACCGGTACGCCAATGGAAAACAGCGTGCTCGATCTCTGGAGCATTTTTGATTTCCTCATGCCCGGCTACCTCGGGTCGGAGAAGGACTTTCAACAACGCTACGAAGGTCCGATCATCAAGCATCGTGATGCCGGAGCCCAAGAGCGACTTACCCGTCGGCTCAAGCCATTTGTTCTGCGTCGCCTGAAACGCGATGTAGCCAAGGACCTTCCCGACAAGCTCGAGAAAGTCTCTCTCTGCGAACTCACTTCACAACAACGCGGCATCTATCAGGGACTGCTCGAGGCCGGGCGCAAAGAAGTCTTTGGAGCCGTGGACAAAAACGGATTTCAAAAGAGCCGCATGCTCATCCTCACCACGCTTCTGCGTATGCGACAGGCATGTTGTGACCTTCGCCTGTTGGATCTCCCCAACGTCGATGAAAAGACCAGCTCCGGAAAACTTGAACTCTTTAATGAGCTTCTCGAAGAAGCCATCGATGGTGATCACCGCGTGCTCGTCTTCAGTCAGTTCACAAGCATGCTGCAACTCATGCGGGATCAGCTTGATGCCTCCGAGACACCCTACTGCTACCTCGATGGATCCACGCGTGATCGCGGCAGCGTGGTTCAGAAATTTCAGCAGAACAAATCCATCCCAGTCTTCCTCATCAGTCTCAAGGCAGGTGGTGTCGGTCTCAACCTCACTGGAGCGGATACTGTCATTCACTACGACCCATGGTGGAACCCCGCAGTCGAAGCACAGGCGACCGACCGTGCGCATCGTATCGGGCAGAAGAAAGTCGTCACCAGTTACAAGCTCATCACCAAGGGCACCGTTGAGGAAAAGATTCTCAAGCTGCAGTTGAGGAAGAAAGAGATCCTCGAAGCCATGCTTGGTGGCGATGAATCCTTCACCAACGCCCTTTCATGGGAAGACGTGCAAGACTTGCTTGAATGACGAAATACCCATGGAGAGGGCAGGAATATTATGAGCAGGAAAATTGGATTTACTCAAATCTCCAGAGCCCGCTGATCTCTATGCGTGCAGGACTTGTTTGAATGACGAAATACCCAGGGGCCTAAATACTCAGGGAGGAGGCAGGAATATTATGAGCAGGAATATTGGATTTGCTCAGATCTCCAGAGCCCGCCGATCTCTACGCGTGCAGGACTTGTTTGAATGACGAAATACCCGGGGACCCAAATACCCATGGAGAGGGCAGGAATATTATGAGCAGGAATATTGGATTTGCTCAGATCTCCAGAGCCCGCTGATCTCGAAGCGATTGAAAAATCAAACGGTTCGGCAGAGGGCTAGAGTTATCGAATCCCTGGGACTCGTCTGAGTTTGAATTTGGTGGGGTAGCCTTCTTTCTCGTTGGCGATGATCAGTTGGTCGCCGGAGATGGTAAAAATGGATGGGCCGTCGTCATAGCGGCAGATGATTTCTTTTGAGGTGAGTTCATACTCAGCGTCAAACTCCGTGGTTTGTCTCTCTCCGTTGGCTCTGACGTAGACCGCGAATCTTGAAGGTGGTGAAATGGTGAAACCCATAATGGGATCTCCCTGCTCAAAGAGTGAGGCAGGCACTTCAAAGTAGCCCAATTCTCTATGCACTTTTTTTGCTTCTTCATTGGACAGGGAACGAATCTCTTCTTTGATGAACTTATCAAATTGATCAGCCTCGGGATGGGTTCCTTTTTGAAGGTCTTCAATCTGTTCATCGATTCCAGCTTCGAAGAGTTGGGACATGGGAAGTGATTCCCAACTGCCGGCGAAGTCATCGATTGATGGCTTCTCTTCTACTGCCGGTTCTTTGCTACAAGACGTGAAGAGCAGAATGATTGTGGCAGCTATGACACATGCAACGCCTCTGGCATGTGTGACCTGAACGAACATGGGTCAGTACTGGAAGATCGGGAGGTAGTGGTATTTCACCGAGAGACAGAGGACGGCCATGGATGTGGTGTAGATGCGTCCTGCGGTGCGTTCCTGACTGTCACCGCCGGTCCAGCTGCCGTCTTCGCCCTGATTGTCCAACAGGATCTGTTCAGTGAAAGCTCGAGCACGACTGGAGTAGGGCTCGCCGCGTTTCATCATTGCCTGCGCATAGTAGTAGGTGCCGTAGAAGAACCATTTGGAATTGTATCTGATCCTGCTCTGCGTGCCGCCTTTGCCATCGTCTTTGTGAGTCATGTCAAAGAGGTAGGTGGTGGCGCCGACGATCTCCGGTGTCTCGTACTCTCCACAGACCTGAAGCGCAAGCAGTCCTGCGGAGGTGGTGGCAAACTCTGGGTTGCGTCCAGGTTGATAGCCAAAGCCGCTGTCCAAGTCGGTTGGTTTGCCAGCCCGGTTGCGTTGGGACTTGTAGCTGTTCTTGAGGTATTTGACGGCAAGATCTATGGCGCCTTTTGGCACCGGAATTTCTGAGTTCTTTGCGGAACGCAGCGACATCAATTGCCAGACGGTGATGGAAAGATCGGAATCATTGGCAGTGGGTGTGTAGCGCCAACCACCTTCGTACTGCACTGAATGCTTGGTAACGCGTTGGGAGCGGAGGATGAGTTCGATGGAGCGTTTGACCCGGTCTCGAATCATGGCGTCCTGTCGGGGATCCACGCCCATGCCGAGCATCTCTGATAGAGCAAGTGTGATGATGCCATGCCCATACATGCGGGAACCATCTGCACCACCAAAGTAGCCCTCTGGTGTCTGGCGATCTTCACGGGTCAGGAACATGATGGCTTTCCTCATGACGCCTCCTTCGACTGTTTCATCTGAAGGTTGATGCCCGATGGCAGCCATCGACATGAGACTGAGTGCGGTCATGACACTATGGTGTTGGTCACGTCCGCGTTGATCGACAAAGGATCCATCCTCACGCTGCTGACTGACAAGAAAGTCAATGCCGCGTTCCATGGCTGTATCAACCTGATCCTTGGCAGGGAACAGGACTTCAGCTGCGTGGCCCTGAAAGGTCAGGCAGATGAACAGGAGGACGGACAGGAAACCTTTCATAGTGGTCAGGATATTGCCGTAATCGAAACCCAGAATGAATCTCCAAATTCCTTCAGGACTTCTTCTTTGGCTGAGGCGGCGGTGGATTCATCTTCGAAAAGAGCAAAGGTGGTCGCACCGCTACCAGACATCATGGAACAGGCCGCACCATGTTTGAGGAGATGTTCTTGGAGAATCTTGAGGATCGGATACTTCTCCAGCACGGGCGCTTCAAGTGAGTTGTATAGATCCAGATCAGCCAAGGGCGTTGCGGGATCGATCAACTGCGCTGCGAGTGCCTTGGCCCTGCCTTCCCTACCGTTCAATGCATCAGGGAAACGGGCCAAATTTTTGTATGCCCATGGCGTTGAGACGCCGAATCCTGGATTGATGAGCATGAGCCATTTTCCCTGGAGCGCTGGTGAGCCATCGAGTGTCTCGACATGTTCGCCACGGCCGAAAGCAAGCGAGGGGCGGTTGTGCAGGAAAAACGGGATGTCTGATCCAAGCTGCGAGCAGATGTCTGTCATCTGTTGCATTGTCAGTGGTGCATCGAAGAGTTCATTCAGACCCAGCAGCGTTGTTGCAGCATTACCGCTTCCACCTCCAAGTCCGGCGGCTGTAGGGATATTCTTCGTCAGCTCGATTTTGATTCCTGAATCAATGCCACTGGTATTGAAGAACGCATCTGCAGCACGCCAGATGAGATTGTCAGGGCCGGTGGGTAGATCGGAACTGCCACAGGTGAGTTCGATGCCTTTTGAAGCCGTCTTGAAGTGGAGTTCGTCGTGCACGGGAACTGGAAGCATGAGTGTCTCCAGCTCGTGAAAGCCATCCTCCCGCTTGCAGAGGATGTTGAGGATCAGATTGATCTTACAGCCTGAAAGTTTTGTCAGGGTCATATCGGGCACAAAAAAAGGGCGCCAACGTCAATTCGTTGGCGCCCTTGGAAAGCTGGGTTCCGACTAGAAGTCGAAAATGTGGAAGCGGCTTCCGATCATGAACGGAGCAACTTCTCCAGAAGCAAAACCAAGTGCAGTATCTGTAGCAAAGATGCTGTCAGCAACCGGACCAGGGCGGTAGCTGTCTGGGTAACGTGGTGCTTCGGTCATGAAGTTCAAGGTCCAGACATGATCTTTGCGGAAAGGACCACCGATGAACGTGTCACCATTGTAGTCAAACTTGTCGCGACCATACCAAGGATCGTAAGAAGGGATCGGGAACGTGACGACCTCGGTGGCTCCGATCAGTGAACGGGCGATTCCACGATTGAATCCGCGGATGGCTCCAGAGGTGAATCCGTGGTGCTGGCCTTCCCAGAGGCTGGCCTGCTCAATGGAGCGGCGAACTTCACCCATGCGGGCAAACTCGGTCAGGTTATTCAAACCACGGCCTAGCTTGAAAGAAGGTCCGGAACACCCGGTCATCAGGAGCATGGCTGCCAGGGCCACAAGGGTTACGCAAAAAGATGGTCGCATATGTAGTTGGTTAGTGGACAAGGAGATTTAGCCAAGCATCGGCAAGCTGTAAAGCGGTTTATTTGCAGGTATTTGGATAAATTGGCCCTCCCTGCCGCTCATGGGCTCACCATAAAGCTGCTTTTTCCCTTCTAGAGTCGTGAATATCCATTGATCGAGGCCTGTCTCACGCCATCAGAATGAAGGGACTCGGCGGAAAAGAATCAATCCGCTACGCTGAGCCTCTGTTCCCGTTTTACACCAGATGAGATTCTCGTTTCGTAATCGAAGTATGGGGCACATCACCATCAGCCGGGGGGCCCTGGCAGCTCTGCTGATTGGGATGATGATGCCATTTCTCTGCCAGAGTGCAGACAAGCTAGCAGAGGGTAAGGCCCTCTATAATGGACCCGGCTCCTGTGTCGCCTGTCACATGGTTGATGGAAAAGGCCAACCCGGATCGGTGCCACCTCTTGTGGGGAGCGACTGGCTGAAGGACAGCCCGGATCGCACCATTGCCATCGTCCTCCGTGGTCTGGCCGGACCGGTGAAGGTAAATGGCAAGCGCTTCTACTCTGCCATGCCTCCGCAATTGCTGTTCAACGACGAGCAGCTGGCTGCCATCATCACCTATGTGAACAAGACATGGGGCAAAGGAGCTCCAGAAGTATCCGCCCAACAAATCGCCAAGGCCCGGGCAGAGCTTCCTGCCGATGTCTATACTGCCGATGCGATACTCAAGGCCTTCCCTTTTCCAAGGGCCATGAGGAAACGGAACGGTACGTTCAAGCCTGACTTTGACGACGCACTTACTGATGTGCTGCATCCGGTGGTTTATAGAACCTTCATGCCAGGCGCTTCTCCCGCCGCCTTTGCTGTGGCTCTTCCTGGAAATCAATTTTACTGCTGGGACGCCGGCGAATGTCGACTGCGCTACGCATGGAACAAGGGCGGATTCATTCGCGGCAATCAGCTGCATTGGTCCAGCAACGGAAAGCCGGTGGCCAATTTCAATGGCACTCCCTACTACCGGGCCCGGACCAGCCTCTTGAAGCCTGAAGACTACGAAGTGCTCGCCAAGACGGATCGTCAGACACCTTTCTACGACACAACCCAAGCCGAGGATTTTCCGTTGGTCCTCAAAGGCACCAAGGACAAGCCTGCCTACAAAGGCTACCGGCTCATCGATGGCTTCCCTGAATTTCGCTATCAGGTTGGCAAACATCTAATCCGCGAATTGATCACCACGTCTACAGATCAGCTGGGCATCGTGCGCACGTTTTCAATCGAGCCACCGGTCCAGACCACACTTCATCTCACCCCTGATGCAGAGGCGATTCTTTCCAGTTCAAATGGAAAGATCTCCAAGAGCGGCAAGCTTACCATCAGCGCAAAACAATCCCGCCAGTTCAGCGTCATCATCACTGAAAAAAATCCAACTCCCAAAGCAGCTTCAGGAGGTTTCGAATGATCCGTCGTATTTCCCTTATCTCACTCAGCCTTCTGGCACTTGGCCAACTCATTGGACTGGCCGGCACATCGCCTGTCTACAAGATCGAGGACGTCCCCCTTCCACCATCCAAGTTCGGCACTCAACAGGTGGATGGCCTGACCTTTCTTCCTGATGGCCGGCTCGTCGTCTGTCTACCCAGTGGAGAAATCTTTTTCTACGACACCGAGAAGAAGGAATGGCAACTCTTCGCTGAAGGTCTTCACAATCCATTGGGTGTCATCGCGATCTCCAAATCCGAACTCATCATCGCACAACGTCCCGAACTCACCCGTGTTCGCGACACCGATGGCAACGGACTGGCTGACGACTTCGAGGTCATCTCAGATGGCTTCGGTATGTCCGGCAACTATCATGAGTTTCACTTCACTCCTGTGCCCTCGGGAGATGGCGGTTACTTCACATCGCTCGGCACCGGATCGAAGGGCAATGGCGTCAGAACCATCGTGCGTGGAAAATTTGATCCACGCGGACGCGATGGACGCATGCACTCATCCACTCCCTATCGCGGCTGTATCCTCATGCACACAGCCGATGGGAGGACCTTCCCGTGGGCCTTTGGTCTACGCACTCCGAATGGATTGGGCCAAGATCTTGATGGAAACCTTTTCGTCACAGACAACCAAGGCGACTGGGTCGGAAGCAGTAAACTTTTTCATATCAAGGAAGGACGCTTCTACGGCCACGCAGCCAGCCTCACATGGAAGCCTGATTTCAATGGCACACCTTTGGAAGCCTCTCCCGAGACACTCGCCAAAATGCGCACCCGGGCGGCAGTCGTCTTCCCTCACGGCACCATGGCCAACTCCCCAACCAAAGTGCTACCCATCACACCTGAAGCAAAGTTAGGACCCTTCACTGGCCAACTCCTCGTCGGTGAAATGAATCAACCACGCATCATGCGTGTGATGCTTGAGGAAGTAGGCGGAGAGCTTCAGGGCGCCTGCGTTCCCTTCATCGATCAGGCACCTCTTCGCGGCGGCTGCAATCGATTCGGATGGGCACCGGACGGCAGCCTCTATGTGGGACAGACCAAACACACATGGGCCGGCAGCCAAGGCATTCAACGGATTTCCTGGAACGGCAAGACGCCCTTTGAGATTCAAAACATGCAGCTGACGGAGAATGGATTTCGCTTCACCTTCACCGAGCCTGTGAATCGCAAGATCGCGTCGAAGAAAGAGACATGGCCCTTCAAGCGATACTACTTTTATTATCAGGAATCCTACGGTTCACCTCGCGTGGATGAGGTCCCTGTAGACATCAAGAGCATTAAAGTTTCAGCAGATGCGAAGACCGTCGAAGTGCAGCTTGCAGAGCTCAAGGCATGGCACATTCACGAAGTGGAGATCCAAAAATTGGCCTCCGCCTCAGGCACAGACCTGGCCAATGGATACATTGCCTACACCCTGAATCGCCTTCTCAAAAACACACCACCCGAACCCGCCCAACTAGGACCCGTGAGAAAGGAGAAGCCAAAAGCCGAACCCGTCCCTGTGGAAGATCCGAAAGGGACCGTTTACGAAGCAGAAGATGCAACGCGCGAGGGTCCAGCAATCTCCTCCTCACATGAAGGATTCACCGGACAAGGCTATGCTGATTTCCGGACAGGCGAGGAGTGGATCGAATGGCAGGTCAAAAGTCCCAAGGCAGGCAAGGCGGAGTTGTATTTTCGCTACGCCATTGGCTCGGGCGCACGACCGCTTCACCTCGTTGTGAATGAAATCATAAATCTAACAAAAGCCCTTTTTATTGGGTATTTTTGTCATTTTTCGCTTGGCAGCCTTGCCAAGCTTTTCATTCGCAACGAACGGTTTCTTTCCACTTATCCCTTTTAAAATTCGCTTTTTCTACCATTTCCTGCTGGACACGATTGTCGCGCAATCCACCGGGCTCGCGGCGGTTTGGTGCAGCACATGGTTAGGCGGCACGGTAGTCATCTCGAAGGATCAACGTAAATCGGTTTGGTGGAGTAGGGGTTGCCAGCACCGTAGGGATTCTTGATGCTGTCCGATGAATACGGACTGCCATATTTGCCGTAAGGGTTGGCTGTCGAATCCCGATCGTATGGATTAGTGCTCAACTTGCCGCGATAATTTCCCTGACTGTCGTAGAGCTTGGGAGCATCGGTCGCGTAAGGATTCCGCCACGACTTGTTGCTGTATCGGCTCCCATACTGGCTATTGGGGTTCATCAGGCCGTCGGCCTTGTAGGGACTGCCAGCACCGTATGGATTGGCGAGCGAGTTCGGGGCGTAGCGATTGACGCTCGCTCCTACACCCGGAAAGGAGGGCGTGGCAGGGGCAGTCGGTCTGACAGTGAGATTTGGTCGCGAAAAATCTCGG
>CBFHTT010000034.1:0-340761 GCA_965658675.1 Limisphaerales bacterium | reverse complement strand
TAAATCAGCTTCCCGATCCAATCCCGTCTCTTTCAAGCTCCCCTCTCCCTAGAACCACTCTCTCAAGCAGCTCCCTCGTCGAAGGGGCGCGAAACCTAGAAGAACTCACATACCAACTCAACCCCTTTTTTAATCTTTTTTCACTCCTCTCTTTGGGAGTCTTCAATAGCCCTTTAAACAGCGGGTTTTCCCATGGCTTTGTTCATTCTTTGCACGACTTGTTTGAGCCTTTCCAATCCGCCTCCCTTGGTTTCTGCAGTCACCCAGCCTGTAAAGCGGATTGCAGACAGTTCGTTCCTCACATTTCCCCACGGAACGTCTCCTTCATACATGTTGCAGTTCTTGGCGGTACCCGTGTCATGCCCTTTGAGATCGAGCTTCACGATTCTTGAACCAAGAACCCGCGCCCAATTGTCAGCCCCTCCTCGGGAATGGTGATTACCAATGTCATAGAAAGCCCCAACCCACGGGCTTTGAAACTGATCTATGTAGCGGGCCCATTGTTCAGGTGTTTCGCAGAAGCCGTTCCCTACATTTTCAACGAGGATACGAACTCCCAGTCGCGCTGCGATTGGAATCAGCTGTTTTATGATCGTTGTAGATCGATTCCAGACGTGGTCATGATTCTCATGTTGAGGATCCGTCACCTTGCCAACGACAAGAAGGATGGAGGAAGCTCCAACATCTGAGGCAAATTGGATTGTCCCTTTCACGCTCTCGAACGCCTTCTTTCTGACAGACGGGTCAGGATCGCTTAGACGGATTTTCCAGTGCTCACTATTGTTAACGTTATGAATCGGCAAGCCAGTGAGATCAAAGGCCTTGGTTGCGGTACGTATGGTTAGGTCTGTAGCGGGATAAATGAGTGACACTCCATCAAACCCTGCATCTCTTGATACTTTGAACTTATCCGACAAATCATCCCCTTCACGAACCATTGTAATCTTAACAGCATTCCACGTGGGACCGATCGCACCCTTATCAGATGCAGCCATAGTTGAACCACCAACAGTTGCAACTGAGGCAGCGGCAGAAAGAAAGGATCGTCGATTCAAATTCATGGTTGGAATAGTAACCACTTTCGTTCGTTCCGCCAATGGGCAGATTAGCCCTTCTTTCACCATACGTATTGGATGAAGAAGCTACTGATCATAATGCTACTCGCAATCGGAGGATCCACCTTCTCCAACGCATACGCACAACGATCACACCCGATCCGCTTCTTTCTCGACCCTGCGCTTACCTCCCTCCTCTCTGACACCCAAATCAAATCCCGCCTGACGGCCTATGCGAATGATCTTGCGGAGATATTCGAGCGCGAAACGAACAGGGAACTGACGTTCAATCCTGAAACCGGAGTCTCTGTCTCTGCATTGGTTCCTTACGACGGAACAGGAAGCCATCTACCCGCAGAGAGTTTTGAACTTTGGATTCATGCCAATCTATCTTTGATTCCTATGATCGGCTCCCATGGAGGGTTCATGACTTTTGATTCCAGTGGTGCAGGCGTAGCGGGAGGACTGTTTTGGGACAAGATACACGATCCTGATTCATTGACCGGCCCGGACAGCGACACGAGCGAATACTGGAAGCAGATTCACAACATCATTCACGAGTTCCAACACGTGTTCGGCGCAGGGATCAGTGAATACTACAACTTAAAGACCGTGCATGATCTGACGGGCGTGAGTCCCGTTTCCGATATCAACTATGTAAATGCTCAGGATTCTTACTGGAGTCAACGATCGGACTATTTCACAGATCCTCTCTACCTGTGGCGTCCCTCTGATCTGACCAAAGAGGCACTCGTGGCTGGTGTACGTTTTGCCGATGTCACCAAGGCTATCATCAATGGGTCCTTCCGGACTGGTTTGAATCACAACGAGACACTACCTGATCTTACCCAATCAAAAGTCCGGGTCATTGATCAAGCCAGCGGTGCCCCCTTGGCCAATGTTAGGGTCAGGATATGGAACGTAGCCAGCAGCACACCTTACACGGCGTCCTTGATTACGGACATGCGAACAGATGATTCCGGCCACGTCTCATTCGACTGGGGCGGAGGTCTCAACAACATTGATCACCTTCTTCTTATTAAAGCCCACAGAGGCTATGGAATCTCAGAGGCAAGCCAATGGTTCAGCATCTTTGACGCTCAACAACAGTTCCTGATCGATGGACGAGAATCGCCTTTGATAACCTTCGAGACATTCGTCGCTCCGGATGAAATCTCGTTCTCAGATTGGGCTATTGAACTGGGCCTTTCGGGCACGGATGGGCTCCCTTCGTCTGATCCAGATCTCGACGGCCTCTCCAACCTCCAAGAATACCATGGGGAAACGAATCCGTCCTCACGATCCGCCCCGTTGGTTTCCCAGAGCACCGAAGCCATCAGGAATTGGCATTTCTCAGTCCGCAAAAGTCGGCATTCGAAGGACATCACCCTTAGCGCTTCAATCGCAAGTTCGCTCAACCAAATGGACTGGGTTGAACATATCTCAGACCAACAATCAACTCAGGGTGACGTCACCATCCATACATTCTCCATTCCAAGAGAAAACAGCCAAAATGTCTTTCTGAGAACCAGAATCATGCTCAATGACGCGTCTCCAGAATGATCGGATGCCTTGCCCTTCCACGGCCACTGGCCCACAGTCCGCTTCAGCCATCAATCACAATGCCTGACCTACAAGAAATCTACGATGACGCTATGCTGGACTTCAGTTGCGGTGACTACGATGAAGCCATCTCGAAGTTTAAATCCATTTTGGATGAAGAGCCTGAGCACTTTGATGCCCAACTCGCCCTGGGAATGGCATGGTATCGTAAAGAAGATTACCCGAAGGCGATTGAAGAAGGGCACAAGGCAGAGAAGTTGAAACCGAAGGAGCAACTCGTGCACACCAATCTTTCCCTGTTCTACATGAAGAGTGGTGATAAACAAACGGCTGAACATCACGGCATGCAGGCCCGTATAGCATCATGGCGGGATGACATGAGTGCGCCATCTTCTGACGGGCCCAGCGAAGAAGAGGACGCAAGTCTTAAGATGGCAGGCGAAGCCCCCAAGCCCATCAAGATCCCCTCCAAGTTCCCTGACATGCCTTGGAAGAAGAACAAGCCGGTAAAATAGCCGGCGCCAGCATCACCTCTCGCAGAGCCACCTTCAACTCACTTGCCTTGAAGGGTTTCTTCAAGAAGCCATTCATTCCCACCTTGAGACAGGCCTGCCTGTCCTCCTCCATCGCCGCAGCAGTCAGGGCGATGATTGGTAGCTCCATCCCCATCTCCAGCCGAATGATCTGAGTGGTTTCCAAGCCTCCCATATCGGGCATGTGCAAATCCATCAGGCAGACATCGAATTCCCTCTCCTTCAGCGCCTGAATGGCCTGCCTCCCCGTTTCTGCGATAATGAACCTGCAGCCCAACCGCTTCAGAATGGCCTTCGCATATTTCTGATTGGTTCGGTTATCCTCGACCAACAAGACCTTGCATCCATTGACGCCAGTATCCATTTCAGCCACCGGACCAGATGGTTTTTCTTCTACGGCCTTTGCCATATTCATTGGGAGATGCAGACGGAAACAACTTCCGATACCGATCTCTGATTCGACTTCAATATCTCCTCCCATCAACTGAGCCAAACGCTTAGAGATCGGCAATCCCAGTCCCGTACCTTCATACTTTCGGGTGGTAGACGAGTCTGACTGGGTAAAGCTTTCAAAGATCAGGTCCAACTTGTCTTGAGGAATACCAATCCCTGTATCCCGCACTTCGACACTGAGATTCCATATACCGTCCTCTCCTTTCTCTTCCACCTTGCCGTAGACGCGCACCTCTATCACTCCATCGTCAGTGAATTTCACCGCATTACTCATCAGGTTGAGAAGGATCTGCTGTACTCTTACCGGGTCCCCTAATACGATTCCGGGATTACGCACAGCACAAAGGCGATGAAAGGACACGGGCTTCTCCCCGATCTTGACTGAAGCAATCTTGATGGCTCCATCCACCGACTCCATGAGATTGAAAGGCAACGCTTCCAGCTCGATCTTTTCGTTCTCTATCTTAGAGAGATCTAGAATGTTGTTGATGAGCTCGAGCAAAATCCCTCCCGACTCCTGAATGGTCTCGAGATAATCTCGTTCCTGATCCTTGAGGTTTGCTTCAGTCAACAGGTCTGCAAAACCTATGATAGCATTCATAGGAGTTCTGATTTCGTGACTCATATTGGCCAAGAAATCAGACTTCAATCGAGTCGATTCCTCTGCTTTGTTTTTTGCTATTTCGAGTTCCTGCTTTTGCAACTCCAAGCTATCCGAGTACTCCATGAGTTTTCCTTCAGCAGCACGCCGTTCAGAAATATCGCGAAACACAACCATTGCGCCAGTGATCTTCCCATCCTCATCAAATGTAGGTGATGACGTGTATTCCACGGGAAAACTGCTCCCATCTTTTCGCCAGAAAACCTCGGTCGATACAGTCTGACTCACTCCCTCATTTACTGCTTTGTAAATATTGCACTCCTCACGCGGGTAATGACTCCCATCGGCATGAGAGTGATGAATGAGGCTGTGTTGCATCACTCCCAACATCTCCTCTTCAGTGTATCCAGTGAGCTCCAAGGCGCTCGGATTCGCGAAGGTCGTCTTTCCTTCCAGATCCAATCCATAAATCCCATCAATAGCATGTTTCAGAATCACCTTTGTCTCTTTGTGGGACTCTTGCGCCTTTTTCGCAAACCTCAGGGCAGACTGCGACATCAATACCATTCCGGACAAAAACAATGAAACAACGATGCCACAAATTCGGATCAACGCTGATACCTGATCGGTATGGTTCTCGAACCATACCTCCGAAGGTCTCACCTTGATCGTCCATTGAGCATCGTGGATTCTGAATGAATTCTCAGAAACCCATTCATCTTCAACCACCATCCCATAAGCAGGCAACTCGTTCATAGACAGATGGACCTGATAGTCGTCAAAGAACTTTCCGGCCAGGTAGTTTGATATCAGCTGTTTGATATCGAAAACCCCTACAATAAACCCATCAAATTCCCCTTCGACATACACAGGAACATAGGCAATGAATGCCCGATATCCTTGGACCAGATCCAGCGGTGGAGTGAGCGTTATGGTCCCGGCATCGCTTGCTCCTTTGAGTGCCTGCTCTCGTTTATCATCAAAGATAATGTAGAGGCCTTCAGCCTTTTCGTTCCCCTCCAACGGTTCAATCCAACGCACGTGATAGGTCTTATCCACCCATTCCAGAACACTGAGTCCTGAGTGGTCTTTCACATAGCTCGCGGCATCCTGCAACCACGCGTCCTTCGGTGTTCCTCCATTCTCCTCCCAGCGCTTTGCCATTCTACGCAAGGCCAGGAGTTCACTATTCACATGCTTTTCAATATCATTTCCCAACAAGATCACCTTGTCATTCAAGACATTAGTCTGGTCCTGCATCTCCTTCTTCTCCACGAAATCGGCCACCGTCCCGGCAACGATCAATCCCCCAAGGAGAACAACCAAAGGAAGGAACATATGCCCAGGCCGGAACTGAGTAATCCTGCTTCTCTTAATGTGTTCTAGAAAACCCATTTCAGCTGAAGTTGCGGAACAGACTCTGTTACTCCCTTGATTCCAAATTTGTTATGCCAGTATTGGTATTCCACTCCGGCCCACACCTGATTCTTTCTGCCTCCCAGCAAACTACCTACATCCATCAACAAGCGCGGAACAATCAACTGATTGGCAGCCGATCTTCCTTCCGATCCAGCAAAGTCAGCAAAACCTTCCGTCACCCAAGAAGTGCGCCCGAGCTTGAATGGATACTTCCATACGACTGTGGACTGCCAGGTCTGCGAAGGCAGATTGGGATCATCGCGGAGATAGAAATTGGTCTTTAAGAACGCAAACCCCGGCACCTTCCAATCGACCGCCCCTCCTACAAGATATCTCCGGATTCCTCTCTCCCCCCACTCGTAGGTGGTTGAGACAAGAACATCATGGACTGGCCCCCACGCAAGGGATTGGCCGGAGATTTTCGAGATACTCAATCTTGGAGAAAGCTCTGTATAGGCATCTATCGCACTCGAATCCGCAAAACCCAAATCAGTGAACGAAAAGAAATCTCCATACTTCCAACTATTGGCGTGCTCAAAGGTGAACAGACTGCGATGCGGGTCGCCAACCTGATAATCCCAGCCTCTTAGAAACTGAACATTTGAACTATACCAGCTCACAAAAGGTTCTTTTTTGTCACTTTCAGCCGCATTTACACAGAATCCGACCAACGATATCCAGCAAGCTGTCAATCGCCACAGATATATGTTCACCCTTTGCACAGGTGATTGATTCCATGAGTAGGCCATGATTCTTCACCTCTGATATCGGCACGAACCAGTCTGGCCTGAGCCTGATTTCCCTTACACTCGTGAAAACAAACACTTCGCCATTGCAGTGCGAGCATTTTTTTTCTTTCCTCGCCTCAAAACGCCCGGCATAACCGAGATATCAGTCGTCCACGTCACGCGATCTACAACTCAAGGAAATCATGGAATGGTACTACGCTGAAGGTTCGGAACAACGGGGGCCCGTTTCCGAAGAAGAATTTCAGAGGCTTGTTTCGTCCGGGGTAGTAAGACCCGACACCAAGGTTTGGAATGAGTCGATGAGCAATTGGGTAAACTACAGCGAAGTAGCCCCAAGCCAACCAGACACACCTCCTACGATATCTGCTGACGGCTCAACCTGCAGCCAATGCGGAGGAGACTTTCCTTCAGACGAAGTGGTCCGAATCTCAGGTCAAGACGTCTGCGCAGGGTGTAAACCATTGTTTCTCCAACGGATCCAAGAAGGCGACGATGTATCCACAAGCTACGAACTCGCGGGAATCGGAGCGCGTTTCGGTGCCAAATTTTTGGACGGTTTGATCATGCTGATCCCACAAACCATCATTAATCTCATCATCGGATCCGCGGCACAAGCTGGAGGAGCAGAGGCAGTCGTCTTGCTCGGGACAGTTTTGAATATCGCGATACAGGCCTTCTACGTGATCTTCATGACTGGAAAGTATGGAGCTACACTCGGCAAGATGGCTGCCAAGATCAAAATCGTGAAAGCAGATGGATCCACCATCGGGTTTGGAACAGCCACGGGACGCTATTTCGCTGAAATCCTGTCAGGATGCACACTGGGAATCGGCTACATCATAGCCCTATTTGATGACCAAAAGCGGACACTGCACGATCGCATGTGTGATACCCGAGTGATCAAGAAGTAAAGACGGACATTGACACACACTTGACCTGCTTCAAATGCTCTGAAGCCCTGAATGAGGAAAGCCTCAATACAGGAACGCTGGATGAATGTATCTCCTGCGGCACAGAGCAGACCGCATGGACCTTCCCCGCCCTCTATGCCGAAATCAAGAAAGGAGAGGTCGGCGAACGCGCAATCGAGGAAGACGAATCCACCTGTTTCTATCACGAAAAAAGAAAAGCATCCGTTGTTTGCGACGGCTGCGGAAAATTCCTCTGCGCACTTTGTGACCTTGAGATTCACAACGGTCACTTCTGCCCAAATTGCGCGGACACGGGTAAAGCTACCAAAGAAAAAAAGAAGGACACGTCCACGAACGAAAACTCAAATTACCTCTATGGAACCCTAGCACTCATCCTGTCTGTATTCCCGATTCTTCTGCTTCTCACTCAGATCATGGCCCTGACTATTTGTGCGGTCTATTGGAAGAAAACGTCGAGCAAGGTTAGCAATCAAAAGCGGCTGATGGTGATTGCCTCAGTCATATCCGTTTTATGGATAGGTTTCTGGACAATTGTTTTCTTGGAGGGCTGATACCATGAGCGATTCCACCTATAAGAAAATCAGCCGTTTTGGCTGGCATCGAGATTCTGGAAGTTTTCTTTTTCAGACCACCCGGGGAGCTGTGTTTCTCGCTGACGATCACTTACTGATCGTCAATCGAGAAGGATTTCGCGAGAGCTACAACACGATTAATTACAAGGATATCCAAGCCCTCTCCATCAGAAGAAATCCGTCTAAGAACAGAATAAGGATCACGTTGATTTCGCTGACTTTCATTTTAGGGGCAATAGCAGCAAGCATTGGTGGCGAGGTCGGATTTGCGATTTGGGCGGTGCTCTTTCTCCCATTCATTCTGGCCAATGAGTTCTTTGGCATCACCACCACATGCTATCTCAAAACCGCTGTTAAAGACCGTGAACTCCCGGGACTACGCAGGCTTAAAAAAGCAAGAAAAGTATTACACCTGATTCAAGAGCGGGTGAACGACACGCAAGAAGCCATCTCTCCCTCCCTCCCTCAGCCGAAGGCAGAAGAAACAGAAGCTGCTTTCTCTGAGAAGCCTGCGACTGAAGAGACTGATTCCGAAACAGGGAAAGAACCGTCCCACCCCTGAACATGGCCCAGCTTTCCCGCCAACGCTGCCTCAGTCACCCGGAACGCGAAGCCGTAGCCCGCTGCCCCGAGTGTGAGCAGTATCATTGCCGCGAATGCGTCATCGAGCACGAAGGGAGGATGCTCTGCGCTGGCTGCCTGTCAAAGGAAGGCGCTGAAGAGACAAAGAAACGCTTTCATCTCGCACCAATTGGAAGACTGGCCGCTGCCGCCTTTGGATTTTTCATAATCTGGAGTCTCTTTCATTTTGCGGGGAGCATGCTCATCCGCATTCCGGACGAGTTTCACGATGGCACCGTCTTCGATTCCAACCAATACGAATAGCCTTGGCTAAGAAAAAGAAAAGCGAAGAGGGACAGAGCGCACTCGATGTCATCGAGGAAGCTACCCATGTACTTCGGCAGGGAGGACTGGGGCTAATGACATGGCACCTTCTCGGGGCCATCCCTTTTTCACTTGGACTCCTCTTTTTCGTTTCGGATATGGCCCGCAGCTCACAAGCTGAACACCACCTACCTCAAGCTGCCACAGGCATGGTATTCCTCTTTATCTGGATGAAGTTCTGCCAGGTTACTTTTTGCGATCGTTTGAACAGCGCCATCATCGGCAAACAAACTCCCAAACGAGGTTTCTTCAAAAATCTCAATTCGATATTGGTTCAAACCAGCATCCAAGCTCTGGCTATTGTGGTTTTGCCTATCTTCTTCATCGTCACCATTCCCTTCCCCCACGCGTTCGCCCTGTTTCAAAACGCATTAGCTCTCGATGATGGAAGCAAAGGCATCCGAGCCCTGCTCAAGGAGAGCAATCAACAGGTGAAACACGCACGAATGCAGAACTTCAATATTCAACTGATCCTGGGCGCATTCATTTGTATCGTGTTTCTGGCAACAATGGTGGGGTTGGGAACGATCCCGCACATGGCCAAGATTCTTACGGGTATTGAAAACCAATTCACACAGAGTTACTTCGCCATCCTTAATACGACGACGCTCATGATCGGCGCCTGTCTTACGTGGATGATCTGCGACCCATTGATCAAAGCCATCTACACACTGCGTTGTTTTTACGGCGCCGCCAGAGGGAACGGGATCGATCTTAAACTCACCTTTAGAGATGCCCGGCAAGGTTCTGCTTTCGCCGCCATCATCGTCAGTTCCCTGCTCTTTTTGACTCCACAGTTGAAAGCAGACGAAGCATCTCAGAACAGCCCGATTGAGACCCAGCAGCTCGATCAGAAAATAGACAAGACACTTCAGAAACGAATCTACCAATGGCGAATGCCAAAAGGCCCACTCGACCCATTGAGCGAAGTCGATCTTTCAAAAATGAACTTCATCGAACGGTTCTACCACGGATTAGGCAAGAAACTGGACGCTATCGGGGACTTCATCGGTGACGGCCTGAAGAAATTCGGAAGAACTATCGACGATATAGTGGACTACATCCGCAAGGCCTTTGGTGGAAAGAAGATGCCCAAAACTCCGGACGTAAATCCAGAAGGAGTGGAAGGAGTCTTCAAAGGACTCTTCTACCTCATACTCATTGCTGCGCTCATCGGCGTCACAATCATCGTGATCAAGATCATCCGCAAGAAACAGCAGTTGGAACCTGCAGTGGTGGAGACCGAGGAAACATCAACCATTCCAGATCTGGAGGATGAGAACATCGCTGCAGATCAATTGCCTGAGGATGAATGGATGGCACTGGCAGCCAAGATGATGGACGAAGGCAATCTACGACTGGCCCTTCGCGCCATGTATCTCTCCGGACTGGCTCACCTCGCTGAACGCCAGTTTGTCACGATTGCCAAATTCAAATCCAATCTGGATTACCAACGCGAGATCCAGCGCCGAGCCCGTGCCTTCCCTGAAACACAAAATGCCTTTTCCGACAACGTCCGCCTGTTCGATCTCGTCTGGTACGGGATGAGGGAGGTCAACACAGATCAGCTGAATCACTTCCGGTCCAACCTGTCACAGATCAAGCAATGCTGAGATTCTTCAACAAGACAGTGCTGGCACTCATCATCCTCCTGCTTTTCGCTGGCGGTGTCTGGCAGTTGGTTGACATGAGATTCTCTACCGGCGAACACCAACCGGCCTACTCAACATTTCGAGCAGACCCAAAAGGATGCAGAGCATTCATGGAAAGTCTCGATTCACTCGCAGACAGAACCGCCGCTCAAGGACTACGCGATCTACACCACCTGACAAAGGACACGGATCAGGCAATCATGATCCTTGGGACTCACCCCAAATATGGACTTAGCGTCTCTGAGAAAGAGCTTTCATGGATTCGCACCCACCTAAAGGAAGGTGGCCGCATTGTACTCACCTACGCCTCGGGCAACTGGGCAGACATCGCCCCCCCCGGCACGCATCTGGCTCGGCCTGATGACGAAGACCTGCCCCCGGGAATGGAAGCTTCACTGTCTCAAAGTCTGGAAGAGGAATGGAACATCCAGTTCGAACAAGTCTCCTTGAGCACCAGTGAAGCGAAGGATGGAGACATCGGCTTTGCCACCAGACGCGGAGAGCACAAGTCTCTTCCCTCCAGACTGTCTTGGCGTAGCACCACCTGCTTCGACACCAAGGACAGCACATGGAAGACCATCTACTCCCGCGGAGATCTGGCAGTCGTCATGGAAAAGAAGATCGGGGAAGGCACACTCATCGTGGCATCAGACACATTCCTATTCAGCAACGAAGCCCTGTTAAACGAACGCGAAACAGCCTTTCTCATGTGGACAGCGGGCGACAAATCACACTTTGTTTTCGATGAAACCCACCTTGGTATCCGCGAACAGCCCGGAGTCACAGCGCTTGCCCGTCGCTACGGATTCGACGGAGCCATGATCAGCCTACTGATCTTGGCAGGTCTCTTCATCTGGAGGCACTCGACCCCGTTGGCACCACGCTACGAGGAAGCTGAAGAAGTCCAACGTGAAGGCATCCAAGGAAACGATGCGGCTTCCGCTCTCGGGCACCTGCTACGGAGAAACATTCCCAGGAAGAAGCTACTGACCGCATTCGTTGACGAATGGAAAGCCTCCACCCCGCTCAATAAACCAAACCGAAATGTCATTGAAGCTCAGTTACAATCTTTGGCCGATACGGACATGACCGGCCTGTCGGAGGCAGACATCCTAGACCTGTTGAAAAAGGCCACCGATTTAACCAAGAACCGAAACGCATAGAATGGAACCATCCATCGAAAACCTCACAACCACGCTCGCCAAGGCGCGCAGCGAAATCTCCAAGATCATCATCGGACAGAACGAAGTCATCGACAGCTGTCTCATTGCGATCTTCACCGGAAATCACGCACTGATCGAAGGCGTCCCCGGTGTGGCCAAGACCCTTTTGGTCAGGACTATGGCAAAAGTGCTCGGATGCGAATTCAACCGCATCCAGTTCACACCTGATCTGATGCCTTCGGACATCACAGGCACGAATGTCTTCAACCTGCAACAGAACGAATTTAACCTGATCAAAGGCCCTGTGTTCACCTCCTTCCTCCTTGCAGATGAGATCAATCGCGCCCCGGCAAAGACACAGGCAGCACTCTTGCAAGCCATGCAGGAACGCCGTGTCACCATCGATCGAGAGACACATATCCTCTCACCGAATTTCACAGTCTTCGCCACCCAGAACCCCATCGAGTTCGAAGGCACCTATCCTTTGCCAGAAGCGCAGAAGGATCGCTTCATGCTCAAGATCGACATGCCGTTCCCTGAGCGTGAAGACGAGCTCCTGCTCGCCTCCCGACTCCTGACAAAGGACTCACCAGAATCCACCCTAGATGGCACCTCTGTAGAGTCAGTGATCAACTCAGATGACCTGGTCGGTCTCAGGGAAGAGCTCAACCACATCACGTTCAAAGAGGAACTCGTCACCTACACCGTCGATCTCGTCCGCATGACCCGGACACACGAAAGCGTCCTCGCAGGCGCAGGGCCTCGCGCCACCCAGGCACTACTTATGTCAGCTCGGGCAAATGCAGCCATTCAAGGACGCGACTTCGTCATCCCCGATGACATCAAAGCTCAGGCAGCCGCCGTGCTCGGGCACCGGATCGTTCTTCGTCCCGAGTTCGAGATTGAAGGGTTAAGCATCGGAGAAGTCGTCCAGAAGATCGTCAACGAAGTCGCTGTCCCACGTTAATGATTCCAAGCCGCTCATTGCTGATTTGGTTTTCCCTGACGGTCATTCCGGGAACCATTTTGATCGGACTCTTCCCAGAGTCCGCAATGATTGGCTGGTTACTTCTCTTTGCGTTCATCTTGAGCACTTCGCTCGATGCCTTTCTCGCTCAGACCAGACGTATCCCGGTTGACATTGAAACAGCCAAGGTCGCACGACTGGCACGCAAGAAGGAGGGAACCATCGATTTCTCCATGACCAATGCAGCGCAAAGAAACACCCGCTTCCGACTGGCTGTCCCTCTTCCTGGAGACTTCGATGTTCCAAGTGAGATTCTGGATGTAGAACTCGACGCCAATGCACAGGAACACACGGTGTCACTTCCCTGCACGCCTCGCGAACGGGGACGATTCGACATTAGTCACATTCATCTCGAATCTGACTCCCCTCTCCGTCTCTGGAACCTCCGGAGTAGTCGCCCCATCGAGTGCCAGATCCGTGTGCACCCCAATCTACTGGACGAAAAGAATGCCGCATCAGCCCTCTTTCTCAATCGAGGTGCGTTCGGTGCACAAGCCATGCGTCAGGTTGGCAAAGGTCGCGATTTTGAAAAGCTCCGTGAATATGTCCCAGGAGACAGCTTTGACGAGATTGACTGGAAAGCCACCGCTCGCAAGAGACGCCCTATCACAAAGGTCTTTCAGGTCGAACGCACGCAAGAAGTCTATGTGGTTCTTGATGCTTCTCGACTCAGTGCCGTGCCGCAGGAATCCACCGGAGGCAATCCGGGAGACAAGACTCCACTCATTGAGAAATTCATCACCGCAGGTCTGACCTTGGGACTCGCGGCAGAGCAACAAGGGGATCACTTCGGTATGATCACCTTTCAAGATCAGGTCACCAGCTTCGTCAAAGCAAAGAATGGTCAATCCCACTTTCACGCGGTTCGTGATTCCCTGCTCAGTGTAAAGCCACGCCTCGTCAGTCCCGACTTTCAGGAGCTGGCCACCTTTCTCCGTGTCAGGCTGCGGAGAAGAGCACTTCTCATCGTTCTTACATCTCTGGAAGACCCTGTGCTGGCCGAGTCCTTCACCAAGTCCATGGAACTTCTCAACCGCCAGCACCTGATCTTCGTAAACGTCATTCAACCACCTGATGGGAAACAGATCTTAAGCGCTGATGCCCCAGACAATCTGGAAGAGGCATATCAACAACTTGCAGGGCACCTCCGATGGAAAGGACTGCGAAACCTGCAGTCATCTCTCAAATGCCAGGGAATCGATACAGCATTTCTGGAGAACGAGAAGATGGCCCATCAGCTGATCACCCAATACATGGCAGTCAAACGCCGCCAGTTGCTATGATTATCGATCTCAAGAAGTTCGCAGAAACCGAGCAGCCCTACTGGGACAAGCTCGAGCGCATACTTGATAGGATCGAGAACGAGCCCAGTGCCAAACTGAGCATGGAGGAAGTGCAGGAGTTTCACTATCTCTACCAGAGAACCTCTTCTGACCTGGCCCGCATTCACACATTTGCTTCGGAACCAGAATTCACAAACCATCTGGAGTCATTGGTGGCACGGGCCTATGGCGAGATTCAAGAAACACGCGTTCCACGAACAAGGTTTCGTCCCATCAACTGGTTTCTTCGAACGTTCCCTCAAACAGTCCGACTTCATTCCAAAGCTTTGATCACGTCGATCCTCGTCACCTTGGTAGGGACGATTTTCGGTATCGGTGCGGTGGCGCTGGATCCAGAAGCAAAGGAAGTCATCATGCCTTTTTCCCACCTTCAAGGATCTCCGACTGAACGAGTTTTGGAGGAAGAAATGATCAAAGGTGCCCACCTGAAGGGCGGAAAGGCATCCTTCGCTGCGCAACTCATGACCCACAATACCAAGGTGTCCATCCTCACATTTACATCAGGGATCACTTGGGGAATCGGAACATTGATACTTCTGTTCTACAACGGCGTCATTATTGGTGCGGTGGCGATCGACTACATCATGGATGGACAGGCCCGCTTCCTTGCTGGTTGGCTCCTTCCTCACGGTTCCGTAGAAATCCCCGCAATCCTGTTGGCTGGACAAGCAGGTTTCGTCGTTGCCTTCACGATGATCGGGAAAGACAGCCGATTCTCCATCCAATCACGTTTTCGCAGAGTTGCACCAGATCTCCTGACCATCATTGGCGGAGTCGCAGTCATACTCGTATGGGCAGGCATCGTGGAGGCGTTCTTCTCTCAGTATCACGAGCCCGTATTGCCCTACGCAGTGAAGATCCTTTTCGGAACCGGGCAACTGGGCGTTTTTATCTGGTTCATCGCCCGAGGAGGAAAGAGTAACGAAGCACTGGAGGCTCAGGACTGACACATGGCTACGAACCGACAATCACGCCTTGTTATTCAGACACCGGAAGGGATTTCCTTTTCCATGCAACTGGCTGGTCCTGTCTCTCGTTGTATGGCTTGGCTGATCGATGCCGCCATCGTCGTTTTCGGTGGAGGGCTCCTAGTCATGGTCGCTGGGATTGCCGGTTTCATCAGCGCTGATCTCGCAGGTGCTCTCGGAATTCTGCTCTACTTCGTAAGCCAGATCGGATACGGCATCACCATGGAGTGGCTCTGGAGAGGACAGACCATCGGGAAAAGAGTCATCGGCATCCAGGTGGTGGACGGACGCGGCCTGAAACTACAGTTCAGTCAGATTGCGATTCGTAATCTCTTCAGGTTCTTCGATCACATGCCCGCATTCTACCTTATAGGTGGAACCGCCTGCCTTCTCAGCAAACACAGCCAACGCCTTGGCGATTTCGCCGCCGGCACTGTCGTGATCCGAAAGAAAAAAACCTTCACTCCCGATCTCTCACATATCGCGACCAGCAAATTCAATTCTCTGACGCAACATCCGCACCTCGTCGCCAGATTACGCCAATCCGTGACACCGCAAGAGGCAACCGCAGCTTTCAATGCACTTGTCCGTCGTGAAGAGCTCGATCCTCAATCACGCCTCGAACTTTATTCAACCATTGCTGACGCCTTTAGAAATCGGGTCCCCTTTCCTCCCGAAGCGACAGAGACACTTTCCGACGAACACTACATCCGCAACGTCGTCGAACTCATCTTTCAGGCAGCAAAGTAGCAGTCCTACTCCTTCACGATTCTCCCTATTGCCTTTGCACGCTTGAAGTCGTCGCTCTCATGGATAGGCTGATGGAAATCAATCTCCCCACTTGAAAATACGTTTCTCAGTCTACCTTCTTCTGCTGATCTATGCCCACCTCCATTGTTTCGGAGAAATTACCAGGCAATGGACGACAGCGTTGAATCTTGGCAACTATCAACCAGGATCGATGCCAGATATTCATGTCGGCCAGGATGGTGTGATTAAGATCGCCGTCACCGGATCATCTGCAGGCACGGAGAGAACAATCATCTATAGACTGGGAGCAAATGGCACCGAGACCGGCAGAACAGACATCGACTCTGGACTGACAACGGGCACTTTTCGCGGAAACAAAACCTTCAGCCCCGACGGCCATTTCGTGATGCTTGGTTCCACACCGGGAGATCCATTTGAAGTATGGCTGAAAATCATTTCACCCGATGGATCTCTTAAATGGGAATCACCAATCACCCCGGAAGACCTACCTTCCATACTCCGCATCGAACCTCTTGTTGGCGGGGAAGCATTGATGATTCAGCGAACGTTCCAAGGTGGGGCAATTGGCATCACCGTTCATAAATTCAACAACCTTGGAAGCATTGCTTGGGCAAAGGATGTCATCATCCCTGAACACTCCATATTGGGAATCATTCGCGCCGTAAGAACTGATACCCATGGCAACATCTACATCTGCGGCCCATCCACCTCCAGAGTTCCAGTCGATGGAAAGATCTTCGGCAATTCATACTCGCTGGCAAAGCTCGATCCCATGGGGGAGCTCATATGGTATCGATGGTTCATGCCCGGCGATAAGCATTGGGCTTACCCATGTGATGTCCTACCAGACGGCTCCGGTGGGGCCTACATCACAGGAACTGGCGGCACCTCACGACTCGATTCCAAGGAGACGTTCTATGGACGCATACTGGATTCGGAGGACTGTCACTCATGGCTTCCTCTTCAAATTCAGGAGTCATCGTCCGCGGCGCAGGAACAGTAATCACCCTACCTTCAGGGTCAGTCGTATCAAGCGGACTAGGCTTTCAAGGGATCAACGCCGACGGGAAAGAGCGCTGGCTTCAACGAACCAGATACACAAGCTTCGCACTCCAATGGAGTCATTCAACACAATCCAGTTGGGACACAGGGGGAGCAGCTTATTTTACCACTCCAGCATGGGAACCGTTTGAAGAATCAGGCGGCTCACTATCACGCGGTCCTGCATCTCCAAAGATCTGGGCCATTGATTCAAATGGATTCCGTCATGACCTCGGAAACTTTTCAACTCCCTATCAGGCAAACACACCCAAAGCATTTGCACTCGCACCAAACGAAGAATCAATAGCCGCCTACTTCTCTTTCGATGCAGCCCTTCCATCTCCTCATGTCATTGTTCATGGAGGAATGGCAAATCGTGCAACCGATGCTCCCTCCATCACGACTTCACCATCATCAACCACAGCCAGATTCAGCGACTACATAAAGACACAGTTCTCTCTGACTGGCGCATCTCCTGAGAAGATTCGCTGGCGAACCTATGGCAACGGGCTCGCCTTTCACTCGGCTGAGGAAACCATCATTCCTGAAATGACAGCCTCCGTGGTTCGTGGAAACACGTTCATACAAATGGAAGCCACCAATCACTTTGGCCGTGTCTTCTCTCCCCTGCGTCACATCAGAGCAAACCGTATCGAACTGACGATATCTCCTGATACCGATCCTACGAGACGACGTATTCAAATGACCACGTGGCAGAAAGGCAGGCATTTGGTCCAGGTTTCCCAAGACCTTCAATCATGGACCTCCATCACCAATTTCCCGATCACCCATGAGATCCTCACGATCTCCCCGCTGATCACAAGCCAACCAACCTTCTACAGGGTAAGAGAACAACCCTTTGTTTCCCCAATCCTCAGAACGCCTATTTATCCCGGGCTAAAATTCTTCGGATCAACCTACTCCCAATGATCACCAGAGTATCTTTCCTCCTGATTGCGCTGACGCTGCTCCTCAGCCACAGCTTCGTATCCGCCTCCACTGAACACTTCCTTATTGCAGGGAGCGATGGCGTCCATCTCGTCAGTCTGGACAGCACGACAGGGAAATTTTCGAAACACCATAAGGCAACCGACCACACTTTGACATGGATGACCCACCCTGCAAAAGGCTTTATCTACGCAGGCTCCACCCTCGCCGAACCCAACGGACTGACAGACGGTGCCGCCAGCGCATACCGAATCACCGCGGGCTCCAAACTGGAGTTCCTCAATCAGCTCCCCACCACCGGCAAGACACCAGTTCAGATCGCATCCACACCAAACAACAAACATATCCTCGTCGCGAATTTTCGAACGGATGAATACACCAGCCAAGGTTGTCTAACCTCCTTCAGCACAACCAAGTCAGGGACACTCAAGAAAGTAGAACAACGATTCACCCACCCGGGTAAGGGAGGCTCCAAGTCCAACCGCCAACTCGCGTCGCATCCACATTCAATCATGTTGGATCCGTATTCCAAATACGCAGCAGTTGGAGATCTAGGAATCGACAAGATCTTGATCTACCAAGTCATTAAGAAGTCGCCTGGACTCACCTACACTTCCACCATTCAAGGTCTCCCCGGACAACAACCTCGCCACGTCGCATGGCACCCAGACGGTAAGACCATCTACTGCATGAACGAAGCTACTCCTACCGTATCGGTAGCCAGCTTCGATCGGGATAGCGGCAAAGGTGAGTTCATCCAGCACATCAAGCGAACCAAAGGAAACAAAGGTGGTGGCGCAGACATCCAGATCACCCATTCCGGAAAATTCGTCTACGGAAGCAACCGCGGAGAAGACACGATCGTCATGTTCAAAACGGATGACTCGAGCGGTGAACTTTCTCTCATCGAACACGCGTCATCAGGCGGCAAATCCACCCGCTCACTGAGAGTTTCAACAAACGATCAATGGCTCCTCGCTGCACACATGGGAAGCAATCTCATCACTCTGTTCAAGATCGATCAAGAAACGGGAAGACTCACAGCAATGAGCTCCCAAATCAACATACCTGCGCCAGCCTGTATCGTTTCGCTTCCTTAACCAGTGAAGTGATAGATCGATACGTTCGCTCGAGGAAAAGGATTCTCAAACACCTATCTGCCTCACCACCGCCGCAATCGCAGGGCATTTCCAATTACAACGACATCGGACAATCCCATCGCAGCGGCACAAATCAGGGGACTGATGAATCCCATGGCGGCAAGAGGGATTGCCACGACGTTGTAGGCGAAGGCCCAGAAGAAATTTTGTTTGATCACCTTGTTGGTTCTTTCCGCCAGGCGAATTGCATCAGGGATCATTTTCAATTCTCCATTGAGCAATAGAAAGTCAGAGGACTGACGGGCAATGGCAGTCGCATCTCCAATGGCGATGCCCAGATCTGCCTGTGAAAGTGCGGGTGCGTCATTCACTCCATCACCAACAAACGCGACCTTCTCACCGGCCTTTTGAAGCTCCGCGACTTTGGCTGATTTCTGATCCGGCTTCACCTCGGCGAAAACATCATCCAGTCCGAGATCCTTGGCAGCTGCTTCTGCCGCCATTTGATGATCCCCTGAAAGCATCAGCAGTTTCAGTCCCCGTTCGCGCAAACGATCCAGATGCTTCCGCGCATCCGGCTTCAATTCGTCTTTGACCCCAAATACGTAATAACACTGTCCATCCATGGCAAAACCAGAGAGCGCACAGCCCTTCCCCCTATTGGCTTCCGCAAACGATGTAAACTTATCCAACGACACCCCGGACTCCTCAAGCCAGGCGGCAGAACCCAATTGAATCTTGATATCGCCCAGCCTGGCTTCGACTCCCTTTCCCGGATGTTCAACCACGTCTGACAAGGACACTCCAACATCCTCCCCTGCCCGCGCCTCAGCCCATCGATGAATTGCCTGACTGACTGGATGGCGTGTGGACTCGGAAAGCGCGCGCACGAAATTCTCCAAATCCTCCTTCTCGGCGCCGGATGCGAAATCCACAACCACAGGCTCGCCTTTTGTAAGCGTCCCAGTCTTGTCAAAGACCACCGTGGTGACCTGTCCCACTTTTTCCAGAGCCACTGCGTCCTTGAGCAGTATCCCCCGTCTGGCAGCGGCACCTGTCGCCGCCATCAATGCAGCTGGAGCCGCGATTCCCATGGCACATGGACAGGCAATAATCAGAACGGCTGCAGCATGAACCACAGCGGCAGCGATGGGTGTATGTGGTACATGCGCGGCCCAAAGCATCGGTGCCCATTTCGCATTCACCCCTGACGCCCAATCAAAAGCCTGCCACCAGACGAAGAACGCCATCAACGCCAACGCAATAACAGTGGGAACAAACACCGCACTGATCCGATCAGCCAACCGCTGAATACTCGCACGGCTTTCCTGAGCACGCTCCACTGCAGTCACGATCTGCGCCAAGGCAGAATCAGCGCCGGCCGCGGTGGCCTTCACAATCAGTCGGCCATCAATGTTTCCCGTGCCACCAAAAACCATGTCACCGCCCCCTTTGGGCACAGGCAGCGATTCTCCAGTCAGCATGGATTCATTTACGCTCGATTGACCGTCTTCAATGATCCCATCCACCGGCACCTGATCGCCCGGCTTGATCAGAACACGATCCCCATTCTTCAATTCACTGACAGGCACCTCTGCCTCCTTGCCATCTTCACCCAAGCGAATCGCCTTATCGGGCTGGAGCTCAAAAATCCCCTGAATAGCATCGGCAGTCTTGGCTGAAGTCCGCGCTTCGAGCCAGTGTCCCACGCTGATCAAGGTGATGATTCCCACAGACTCCATAAAGAAAAGATGATGCCCTGCTTTCATGAGCAGGGATGTCGCGCTGAAAACAAAAGCCGTTCCTGACCCAAGTGCTACCAAGGCATCCATCCCCAATCTCAACGAAAGAAACTGACGCAAAGCGCCTTTAAAGAAATCCGCACCAGCCGTAAACAACACCACACCTGCCAGCCAAAAAGCGCTGACCTGATGCCAAAAGCTCCCTCCAAAACCGAGGACCCATTCAGCAAAAGCCAGCCAGAGAAAAATAGGAGCCGACAACTTTATGCGGCCAAGCCACACCTGATCGGGCGACTTTCTGGTTTGCGTTTCCGAATCAGCCTTGCCCTCATTCCACGAAGCATCAAACCCAGCCTTCCGAATAGCGTTCACCACAGCCGGCAGCACCACTTCCACTGAACCTCCTTCATTCAAAGCGATCTCGGCTTCTCCTTTCTCCAGAGAAACTTTTGCAGAGAAAACGCCTTCAACACCCACCACCGCGCTACGAACTCCCGACGCACAACCATTACAGGTCATCCCCTCTACTGTGATGCGTTCTGTTTTTTGGTTGTCGGTGTTACCCATATCGTTACGCCACTATGGTGCGGGTTTAACACTTCTTCAACTGGTCATCGTCCTGCAGGGCCTCACGATCCCAGATCAAAAAAGAGTGAACCGGATTGGCTTTCGTGCATTCTTCCTAACAGTCCCGGTTCGCTTTGACCCTATTAAGCAAAAAATTGATCTTCAGTTGTGTGGCCATCGTCCTCATAGGGATGGTCTTGCTGACAAGAAAAGCGGACGAACCACTTCCTGAGGTCCCCAACAGCACCACCGTTCAACCGGCAACCAAATCCCTATCCTCTCAACCTGCAACCAGGGAAAAGGAAGCCCAACCAAGCAGCGTTCACCGGCACACGGCAAGCGTCGCGCCCTCCTCTCCTGAACCCAAAGACGAACGCACCCTCTTTCAACGTCTACTGGACGGTGAATCCATTTCGCTGAGTGATGCACAGAAAGAAAAATTCCTGACTGAGAACAACCGCAGCGCTGACAGTCTGCTTGCACTGGGCGACATCGATTCTCTACGTGAGGCAGCACAAAATTCCCCAAACGATCCTCTCGTTCAAATGAAGCTCGCCTTCAAAGGGGAAACAGAGAAGGAACGCCTCGACGCCCTCAATGCCTTTAAGGAGCTATCAAAGACCAATCCTCTGGGGGATTACCTTTCGGCTCTCAGGAACTTCAAGAATGGGGACACAGACATGGGAGTGAAGGACTTGAACCAAGCCATGACCAAACCGGATTTTCAGGATTTCTATTTTGATCAGGCACAAGTCGCAGAAGAACTCTACCTTTCAACCGGCCACAAGCCTACCGACGCCAAGGCCTCTGGCATGTTTGGGGTCGAGCTCCCTCACTTTGTCGAACTCCGAGACCTCGGACTGGAGATCAAGAAACTGCAACAAGGTTACATGGCTGACGGCGACACTGAATCAGCCACGGCCATGCAGGAGATGGCTCTTATCATGGCCAGACAACTTCAGGACAACCCGCACACTCTGCTTCACGAGATGGTTGGCCTCGCCCTCGAAAGGAACGCATGGGCAGACATCCCCGGAGACACAATCATCGGCGAGGACGGCCAGACCGTCGCAGAGCGGATCGAAGCACTGAACAACGAAGGACAGTCACTAAAGGAATTGGCCAACATCAGCGACCTGCTCACAAACCTTCCCGAACACGATCTTCTGATCTACCTCGATCGCTCCAAGACATTGGGCGAAGCCGAAGCCCTCAAGTGGCTCGAGGAGAAGTATAGCGGCAAGTAGTCCAACTGCATTGTGGCCAAATAATGACTGGTCGCCATTGCCTCATTGGCTTTCAATCGTCACATGGTTTCCAAAGTTTCGATCCTTCGCCTTTTCTTATTGAGCATAGGTGTTCTGTATCTTCTCCCCCTGGCTGTAGAGGCAGCTGACAAAGAAGCCAAACGCCCCAACATTCTCTTCATTGCACTGGATGATCTGAACGACTGGATCGGTTGTATGGGAGGCCACCCACAAACGCTGACGCCCAATCTCGATCGACTGGCGAAGCAGGGTGTCCTGTTCACCAACGCACACTGCCCCGGCTCAGCCTGCAACTCATCACGCACGGCTATCATGACAGGGATCTCAGCGCATCGATCAGGGCTCTATGACAATCGACAGAAGATGCGTCAGGTCCTTCCCGATGCCCCCATCATTTCACAACACTTTCGCACTCATGGATATTGGGCTGGCGGTTCAGGAAAGATGCTTCACTACTTCATCGACTCCGGTTCATGGGACGAATACTTCCCAAAGCAGAAAACAGAGAATCCTTTCCCAAGAACGCTCTATCCCAAAGAACGCCCGGTCAATCTCCCTCGCGGAGGCAAGTGGCAATACGTTGAAACCGATTGGGCTGCACTTGATGCCACCGACCAGGAATATGGCGGCGATTGGTCCGTCTCGCAATGGGTCGGCAAGAAGCTCAAGCAGAAGCACGACAAGCCCTTCTTTCTCGCCTGCGGAATCTATCGCCCACACGAACCATGGTTCGTACCTGCCAAATACTTCGAACCCTTTCCACTCAAGGACATCCAACTACCTCCCGGTTATAAGGAAGACGATCTCAACGACCTCCCTCCCGCAGGCAAGAGACGCGGACCAAACCGCTACTTCGCCCACATCCGAGAACACGGCCAATGGAAACAAGGAATTCAAGGCTACCTAGCATCCATCCACTTCGCAGACGCCATGCTCGGTCGAGTCCTGAAAGCCCTGAACGACGGCCCCAACAAGGACAACACCATTATTGTTCTTTGGAGTGATCACGGCTGGCACCTTGGAGAGAAACAGCATTGGCAGAAGTTCACCGGATGGCGGGCGGTCACACGCATTCCCCTGATGATCAAAGTGCCCAAAGGCATCTCCAGCACGCTACCTAAAGGAACCAAGAGCGGAGCCGTCTGCGATCAGCCGGTAAATCTACTAAGCCTCTTTCCAACGCTCACGGATCTCACAGAAACCCCACAGCTCAAATCAAAAGATGGACCAAGCCTCCTCCCGCTGCTGAAGAATGAAAAAGCCAACTGGAAGCACACCTCGATCACCCATCTCAACAAGCCAAAGGAATTCGCACTAAGCGCAAAAGAATACCGCTACATCCACTACGTAAACGGAGACGAAGAACTTTACCACATCCCTACAGATCCCTACGAATGGACCAACCTTGTGGAAGACAAAAAGCACGCAAAGGCGCTCAAACGATTGAGATCACTGGCACCAACCACCTTTGCTGAAAAACCAATGGATTAAAGAGGAGGGGAACCTTCGCGAATCAGGAATCAGGAATCAGGAATCAGGCGTCAGGAATCGGAATCAGCCTCTAGCTTGGTTTCTTTTGCAATCCGAGGAAAGAGCCTCCCTGTCTGGCGGGAGTATTGGCGATAACGATCTCCAAATTCCTGACACATCATTCGCTCTTCGCGAGGCGTCCGAACGAAATACATCCCGGCAAATGCAGGCAACAACGCCCACCCTGCGACCCAATTTGCCAGCATCATTGCCTGGGCGATCCCCCACAACCAAAGCGACGCATACATTGGATGCCGGACCCAACGATAAACGCCATGAGATACCAATTGATGTTCCTGTCTCAGTTCAAGGCTCGTGGACCAATTCAGTCCCAGATCGCGATGCGAACGAAAGAAAAGCCAAAGCGATGCAACCATAACCCCAGATCCAACCCAACGGATCTTCGAAGGCACTCCAATGTCCGCAAACGAAAGTAGCGGCGAAAAACAATAGAGCACGGGCAGCAAAAGCGCCGACGGAACCACGGCCGCCAGCAATATTTTTTCGATTCGATCGACTTGCTGGACCTTCTTCGTTTCGGACTTCGTCTGCTTGATATAGTGACTTCGAATCAAGAACTGAACGACAAGGCCAACGAAGAACACTGCGTTTGGTGGTTGGAGAATATTCATCAATTGTTCTAATCAATCACAGCCATACAATGCTCAGGCAGCGCGAGTAATCTTGTCATACACGTAGCCCAACGGAATTGCCAATCGCCAAATAGTCAAAAGCCATGTTGACCAAAATTTTCGACACGTATCCAGGCAAGGCCCCAATCGGTTTCCTCAGGGCTTAGCATTGCTGGCCGCGGTTTTAACTGCCTTGATCGGCTTTTCGGTAGACCTTCAGAACAAGAGGCCATTGGACCCTGTGAATCTCGTCACCCCATAAGAAACCAAAATCCTCTTCTCGGTCAGATACGGCATCAGTCATCGTTGCTTCGCGGTGATAGCGGGTGCCGAACCAAGAAGACAGATGCTTTAGGTATTGGTTTAAACTCCAATTTTCCGAGATATAGAAATCTGGATTCTTGATCCTCTTCAGCGGGGCATCAACGTTGTCGTATCTGGAATGGAGGTGATGGCTTTTCTCTGGCCAATAACCCTCGATGGTCGCTCTGAACTCGCCCAGTAGCGCGTCGATAGGAACGTTCACTTGAGGCCAGACATATCCCCAATAAGCCAAAATCCCCTTCGGCTTCAGCACTCGAGAAACCTCCGACCAAAATAGGTCAAAATCGAACCAATGAATCGCCTGTGCGACTGTAACCAAGTCCACGCTTTCCGAGGCCAGCCCAGAGTCTTCAGCAGGTGCATTTACGAATTCAATGTTCTCCTTGTCCGTTGCGTAAGAAAGAAGCGAATCACTAATATCCGTGGCAACAACTCGATCAAAATACGCAGATAGATCACTCGCCGCCTGCCCCGATCCCGTCGCACAATCCCATGCGCACCCTCTTCCGCCGCACAAAGTGACCAAGTATTCGTAAAGCTCCCTAGGATACGTAATCCGCCCATCCTTGTATGCCGCGGCGATATTGGAAAAATGGTCTTGTGGGTGATTCATTCGTCTATGGCCAAAATCTTGTTAAGTATACCGACCGAACGTTTGATGTCATATCCTCAGTCTCTTGAAGCGAAGCTACGGCTCATACAACTCGCTCACGAAGAAGAAATTCCTCACAAAACCTCACAGAGAACAAAGAACGACCACGGTCGTTCCATCTCCGTTTTCCCTGTGCCTCTGCGAGATCCATTCTCTCATTTCACAATGACTTAATAGACAGCACGTCAAAAAAGATCCGTCGAGGGCCGCTGAACCCGAAATCCACCCAAGACTTCGCGAAACACCTCCTCTGCGCTTCCTTTGCCTTCTATGTCCACCATGTAAACCTTATCGTTCCTTACGAGGTTCACCTCGTCACATCCAAAACAGATTAAGAGATGCACTTCTTCTCCTTCTTTTAGAAAGACCACGTCGTAATCAGGGTGGAAACCACCACATCCCTTCAGGGAAGCCACCCTACGTTCATAGGAATCTGCATTGAGCAAAAGCGTTTGGAGAGCAGAGGACGACTCCTCATCCAAGTCCTGAAATTGTTCATAAAACAAATGACCACCCCTTTCGATAACTCCGCTTTTCTGGCTTTCAGTCTCGAACAGCTGCCACTCCCATTCAGGATGAGGAAGCCCTTCGTAGAGTCTCATAGTGGTCTTCTCAAGTTTAGAAATTTGCTCAATGAATCCTTCGTAATCCTCGTCTAAATATCCAAGATCCGTAACGGACGGCGAGCACCCCAGAAAAATCATCAAAACGACACCAAGAACAAAACGCTTCATAGCAAGCACTGTAAAACGGGAATCATGAAGACTCCTAAGCAAGCAACCCAGGAATCACTTGTCCGCCGAATTGGCTGAGTTGTTTGAAGCGGCCGGCGTGGTAGAAGGAGAGTTTGTTGTCATCGAGGCCCAGTAGATGGAGGAGGGTCACATGGACATCGCGGATGTGATGCACGTTTTCAACGGCTGTGGCTCCGACCTCGTCGGTGGCGCCAATGGTATGACCAGCGTTGGTTCCGCCTCCGGCAAACCACATGGCCATGGCTTTGGCGTTATGGTCACGGCCGTAGGACTTGCCACCACCACGCAGACCATTGTCAGGCGTGCGCCCAAATTCACCACAGAACACAACAAGGGTATCATCCAACATGCCGCGGCGTTTGAGATCTTTGAGCAGTGCAGCAATCGGTTTATCGACGGCTTCAATCAGATTGCCATGGGCACGAGCGATGTAGTCGTGGCTGTCCCAGTTACCAGCATAGGCCTGAACGAATCGGACTCCCTTCTCGGCAAGCCTCCGTGCAAGCAGGCATTTTCTTCCAAAGGCATCAGTTCGTGGATTGCCGATACCGTATTCCTCAAGTGTCTTTGGGTCTTCGCCTTTGAGATCCAACACCTCAGGGACCTCTGACTGCATGCGGTAGGCGAGTTCATAGGACTGCATGCGCGCATCCAGCTCCGTACGTCCGGGACGCTGGGCCAGGTGGTCTTTGTTGAGAGATCCAAGGAGATCAAGATTGGCGCGTTGGCGTTCGGTGCTGACACCTTCCGGTGGATTCAGATCAAGGATGGGGCTTCCCTGAGGGCGCAGAGGCGTACCTTGGTATTGAGCAGGAAGGTAACCATTCGTCCAGTTGGCAGGACCACCCTGGGGATAGGCCATTCGCGGAAGGACAACGAATCCTGGGAGGTTCTGATTGGCTGAACCGAGACCATAGGTCACCCACGCGCCCACACCGGGATCACCGCCGAAGCGGTTTCCTGTGTTCACGTGATAACATGCGGTGGGATGATTTACCGATTCGACCTGCGCACCTCTGTAGAAACACATGTCGTCCACGCAGTCTTTCAGGAAGCGCCACTGATCGCTGATGTCGGCTCCGCTCTGCCCTGCCTTGACGAAGTCAAAGGGGCTTTTGACGAAGTAGCGTTTGCCTGAGGACATCGCACTCTCCTGCTCTCCGCTTCTGGAGAACTCCTGAAGGTGGCGACGCGTCAGTTCCGGCTTGGGATCAAAGGTATCAATGTGCGAAGGCCCGCCTTCCATGAAGAGGAAGATGCAACGCTTGGCCCGCGCCGCATGATGCGGACGCTGTATGTGCTCTCCTGCCTGAAGCATGGATGTGAAGGCCACCGAGCCAAGCCCGGCACCAAGCCCATAAAGAAAATCGCGACGATTCGGAGTGGCTAGTATGTTTGGATTCTTCATCACGTTCAGTCGAGGTAGGCAAATTCGTTGGAGTTGAAAAGCACGAGACAGATCTGTGCAAAGCCGCGTGTCCGGGCAGCCACCTGTGCGGGTTGCATGTCAGGGACGTAGGTTTCGTAGGCGGGCATGATCTCGGTAAAGGTATAAGGCTCCCCTGTCTTCTCGGCCATCACGGTTCGCTCCACACTGCTTGGGTAATTCTTTGGTGGATAGTTCTTCAGCTTCTCTTCTTTCGTGGCTTGTTTCCAGTGATTGAGGCAGGACGCCAATTCCTTCTTACCGGGCTTCCTTCCAATGCTGAGCTGGAAAGCCCGCTCAACCGCGGCAGCATCGCCCCTTGTTTCTTTCATAACTCTATCCGCAAAGGCAATGGAACGATCCCTTATCTCCTCGGCATTGAACAAGGTCAGCGCCTGCGGAGCCACTGTCGATGTCTCACGAATTTCGCAGGACTTGTCTGGACCGGGTTGATTGAAGGTCTCCATGAACGGATCACGAAGTCCGCGGATCTTCTCAGCATACACGGTTCTTCGATTGCGCTGAACGGGTAATGGATCCGGCTCATACACGGACGCCGTGCCACCCATGATCTGACGCGGCTGCATGGCCACTTCCATGTTGATGTCTGGGCGACATGGAATACCGCCGATCTGGCGATTCAGTTCTCCACTGGTTGCCAACATCGCATCGCGAAATTCCTCTGCGGCCAATCGCCTTGGCATGAACGTGGCGTATAACTCGAGCTTGGGATCCTTCGTGTTCAGGCTTTCAGGATCTGGATGTCTGGAACTGCGGCGATAGGCCTCTGAGCTGAGGATCAGCGCATTGAGCTTTTTCACAGACCAGCCGTTGTCCATGAACCAAGTAGCCAGGTGATCCAACAGTGCCGGATGTGTGGGCAGTTTGCCTGTTCCGCCAAAGTTGTTCGGATTGCCTGCCAGCCCCTTTCCGAAGTGCCACGACCATAGGCGATTGACCATCACTCGTGCTGACAGGGGATTTTTCTCATCCACAATCCAATCAGCCAGAGCCGCACGACGCTTCCCTTTCCCTCCAGGAAACTCAGTCTCCTCCATGCCACCGAGCTTGGTTGCAGCACTCAATGGAGCCGGGACAACAGGGTCACCCTTCGCATAGGTATCTCCACCGGTCAGAATGGTATCCTCCTCCATATAACCCTTGCCCCATGGGTATTCGGGTAGCTTGATTCGGCCACTTACATTCTTTCGCTCAATGGTCTTACCCGCATAGACAGAAAAAGCGATGGGCCGGATCTTATCATGTTCCCATGAGTGGCGGCTGATGTTCTTGCCCATCCTTGCGATGGAATTCTCATCGCCGGGGCTCAATCCATTATCACCCACCTTGGCATCACCTGATTCCTGCTTCTTATCCTGCTTCACCTTTGCCTGAAGAGCATTGCGCTGCTCGCTGTAGGCGCGGATCTTGGCAGTCGTCCATTTCTGAGATTCCTTAAACCACCCCTTGTTTTCCCAATCCATGAAAGGCGCTTCACGCTCTGAAAACTGTGTCGTGGAGAAGACCGCCATCATGCTGTAGTAATCCCTCGTGGGAATGGGATCAAATTTGTGATCATGGCATTTGGCACACTGAAGTGCGTGGCCGAGAAAGGTCTGACCAACAGAGTCCGTGATGTCATCCAACCACTGCTGACGGGTCACTTTAAAGACACTCATTCCAGTCTGCTCCCATGGCCCCATGCGAAGGAAACCTGTCGCGATCAGGTTCTCTGGATTGGACTCATCAATCTCATCACCTGCGATCTGTTCACGAACGAACTGGGGATACGGTTTGTCGTTGTTGAAGGACCTGATGACATAGTCTCTGTAGCGCCATGCATTCGGGCGGGAGTAATCATTAGCAAAGCCGGCTGAATCCGCATACCGCACCACGTCCAACCAATGACGCCCAAAGTGTTCGCCATAGTGCTTTGAGGACATCAGTTTATTGGCGTAATCAGAAACCGCCTTCTCGGCATTCTTCTTCATGGCCTGCTCAAGTTCACGGACGTCTTTCGGATAAGGTGGCAGTCCGGTGAGCCCAAAGCTCAAGCGCCTTGCCAATTCCACAGGTTTACCAACGGGAGCAGATTTCAATTGGGCCTCTTTCAATCGATCATTGATGAAGTAATCAACCGGATGGACACCTGCGGGAACCTTGGTCTCTTTCAAGGGTTTGTATGCCCAGATGTGTTCCTTCTTGTAGCGCCGATTGGTCCAGTCATCGCTCAAGCCACCCGAGGTAGGAACGATCACACCTTCTGCATATTTCTGCTGAATCTCGGACACACGCTCTTCATCCGGCCATGGTGCCCCTTCATTGATCCAATCGCGCACCCACCAACCCTGTTCCTCGCTCAGCTTGTCAGCTTCCTTTGGAGGCATCTCATAATCTTCAACCGAACGCGTCACCACTCTGTAGAGATAACTTTCCTCGCCCTTGCCCGACATCAGCACCTTGTCACCAAACTCATCACCGCCCTTGAGCAGTTCTGACAAGCTCCCCATATCCAGCCCGCCTTTGATGCGTTTGCCCTCAGCACCATGGCACGCCATGCACTTCTCGCTGAAGAGGGGTTTGATCTTGAGGGCGAACAGCTTCTCTCCTTCGGTCGGTTCAGCAGCCACTCCTGTGAGGCCGAAACTTCCCGCGATAACCAGCAATGCGGCACGCCTGCCATAGCCACTCGCTGACAACGATCTAAGCCGCTGTATCCAATTCGAAAATACGTTAGTGCAATTCATGAGGGATTGAGTTCCTACTCTGAATGCCAATGCAGAGTCTGGCAAACATCATAGGAAAATTTCATAGCACTCCAGACATTCGAATTGCCTGATTTCTTCAATTTTTCAGGCCAACACATCCTTGATGAAATGCCCGTGAACATCTGTCAGGCGTCGCTCGATCCCATTGTGATAAAACGTAAGTCGCTCATGATCAAAACCCAACAGGTGAAGAATGGTCGCGTGGAAATCATGCGCAGTGATCACATCTTCAGCAGCCTTGAACCCAAACGAATCCGTGGCTCCGTATGAGAATCCGGGTTTCACACCCGCCCCAGCCATCCAACAGGTGAATCCACCGGGGTTGTGATCACGTCCGTAAGTCCCCATCTGAAACATGGGCATGCGTCCAAATTCAGTCGCAAAGACGACAAGCGTATCCTCCATCATGCCACGTTGCTTCAAGTCTTTGAGCAATCCGGCAACGGGCTGATCAAGGATCTCCCCATGCACGTCATACTGCTTCTTCAATTCGCTATGCCCGTCCCAATTCAATCGACCACTGGATGCATAGGCGCCATTGAACAACTGAACAAATCGCACGCCCCGCTCCACCAGTCGACGGGCGAGAATACAGTTATTTGCGAAGGCAGCCTTGTGAGGCACGGTGCTATCAGCGCCATAGAGTCGTTTCACATGATTGGGCTCAGACTTCAGATCCACTGCTTCCGGCACTGCCATTTGCATGCGGGCAGCTAGTTCGTAACTGGCCAGTCGCGCAGCAAGCTGTTCATCTCCGGGAAGACGCTCCTGAAAACCCTCATCCAAGAAACGTACCGCATCACGTGCTGCAGAATCACTTTCGCCAGAGAGCGACTTCGGACGTTGCAGATAACGAATGGGCTTAGTGCTGGAAAATGGTGTTCCTTGAAATGCTGCCGGAAGAAATCCACTGGCCCAATTGTTGGCACCTGATTGAGGATTCCCACGCGGGTCTTCGATCGCCACAAAAGCCGGGAGATTTTCATTCTCTGTGCCCAATGCGTAATTCACCCATGCGCCCATGCTTGGAAAGCCATCGAAGGTGAATCCCGTGTTCACCACATTCTCAGCAGGTCCGTGGGTGTTGGACTTATTGGTCATGGAATGGAAGAAACAAAGATCATCGGCCATGGCAGCCATGTGCGGAAGCATGTCCGATATCATCTTCCCGCTCTGCCCTCTTGGCCGAAACTCCCACAGTGGCTTCTGAAGATTTCCATTGGGGCCCTGAAACGAGACCAGCTTCTCATTCCCCGGAAGCGGTTTACCATCCATCCGCACCAGCTCCGGCTTGTAGTCAAAGGTATCCACATGACTCAACGCTCCTGAGCAAAAGATCACAATCACGTTGCGAGCCTTGGGTGAAAAGTGTGGCGGACGGGGAGCAAAGGGCCGTGCCGGATCAATCTTCAAACCAGCAGCACCAGCGCGCTCTTCAGCCAACATCGTGGCCAGCGCAACCCCAGACAGTCCCTGAAAGGTTCCCGAAAGAAAATTCCTTCGATTCAACAGACTTTTACCGACTGATGGATGGAGATTCATTGGAGGTATACAAACTCACTGCTGTTGAGGATGGCGCGGCATACCTGGGTCATTCCATGCCCTTCAGCCAGTGTTGAAAGGTGCTTCAGTTCGCCCTCATTTGGAGGACGAGAATAAGCCAGAGCGAAGGCCTGACGTATCTGCTCTTCCAGATCGGTCCCCATTTCCGATTTCAGACGCTGGGCAAAGAAGTCTGCCTGCCGATTGGCGAAAGGACTGTTCAGGAGTCCGAGTGATTGCACCGGAGTGATCGATCGCGTTCGCTTGGGTTTCATCTGCCCGGCATCGGGGCAATCGAACGCACCAAAGACATCCACAGATACCATCCGAATCTTGTGAGCATAGATCATCCGCCTCCATCCCTTCTCGTCAAAAGACTCCTTGGGAATGTAGTCCGCCAAGCCGCCGCGACGATTAAAGAAATCAAATCCCGGACCACCCATCTTCAGACTCAGTTTCCCGCTAACGTTCAGAATCGAATCACGGATGGCCTCCGCCTCCAAACGACGCGGAGGAAACCGCCAAAGCAATCGAGTATCCGCATCGACTTCCAGTGCCTTCGCAACCGGATGACTCGATTGTTGATACGTCTCTGAACTCATGATCAATCGATGGAGTTTCTTCAAAGACCATCCCTCTTCCATGAATCGACGTGCCAACCAATCCAACAACTCAGGATGCGATGGCTTGATTCCCATGCGCCCAAAGTCCGAAGGCGTAGCAACAAGACCCGCACCAAAGTGATAATGCCAGACGCGGTTCACAATCACTCGGGCGGTCAATGGGTGATCCTTGTTGATCAGATGTTCCGCCAACGCCTTGCGTCGATCTACTTCAGGGGCATTCGATGCCAGCCGCAACCCACCCAAGATCTTGGGAATGTCAGGTGCGACCACTTCCCTTGTCTGCATCGCATCACCGCGTCGTAGTAGGTAAGTCGGTAAAGGAGTTAAATTAAAACTGGCGGCATAGGTCTGAGGTCCCGATGACAAACGACGGACATTTCCTTCTGCTTTTCTGATGGCCGCCAACAACGAAACCAGTTTCTTACTTTCAGCTTCTGAAACCTCACTGAGCTGTAGCTCCTCTGCCTTTCTCACATCTTCAGTCCGGGGCAATCGATCCCGTGTATGGGCTACCTCCAGCCAGTCATCACCTTCAGCTGGCAGGATCTCGATCACGTAATCCACAGGCAGGGAACGCCCACGATGCCACACCACTTTATGAATCGTCTGAGGCACTTTAAGATCCACTCTCACCCAGGCAGCACCGCCTTTGGCAGACACCCATGGATAGGCCTGCCGCTTATCAACAGTCCCATCGACAAGGTTGTCAAAATGTCGAGATTGATTGGCCAGCGCAAAGCTAGATGCAGAAGGCCTGCCCCCATTTGCAGCAAGTGCCACATTCTCTGAAGAACCATCCTCTGACCAAATCTCCAACTCATACAATGATGCCGACGACCTATTGGCAGTGGCATCGATTCGCATCCGAACGGCTCGCGCTTTGACAGGTTCAAATGACTCTGTTTGTACATCATCAAGAGCCTTGCGAAGTCCCAGATTCAGTCGCTTGGATTCCAGATCTTTCCGAAGCCGCGTAAGCACCTCCCGCGCAGCTGGAAGCCGCGAAGTCCATTCGTCATTCTCCCTACCACGCATTCGACGCGTACCATAACCAAGCCCGGCAAAAACAGCCTGCAGCGAGTAGTAGTCGCGCTCCAGAATCGGATCAAATTTATGATCATGACAGCGCGCACATCCAATCGTCAGTCCCATGATAGACTGGCTGACAGTGCGGATGACCTCATCCAGCTCATCCTGTCTTGCTCCTCTCATTGCTGCTTCATCCCTACCGATCTGCCCAGGAAGATTGGCAGGACCAGCGACCAGAAAGCCAAGCGCAGGATCGTCTCCAGTGACATCACCTATCAATTGCTCCTTGATGAATTGATCATAGGGTTTGTCCTCATTCAGCGCAGCGATCACCCAATCTCTATAATGCCATGTGCTCGGACGCTGTGCATTGGTCTCGAATCCAACTGTCTCAGCCCAGCGGATCACATCCAACCAATGCTGAGCCCAGCGTTCCCCATAACGCGGCGAGGCCAAGAGATCATCGATCAATCTGGAGACATCAGGATTGTCTACAAATGCTTTCACCTGCTCTGGTGTCGGCGGCAATCCCGTAAGGTCAAAACTCATCCTCCGGATCAAAACCCGTGGATCTGCCTGCGGATTTCTCCCAAGGCCCTGCTCCACAAGTCGTTCGCTGATGAACCCATCAATACTGGAATGTTGAAAAGAAGAACGCAGCGGCTGAAAGCTCCAATGGTTTGAAGCGCGCCCTCTTGAGTCCGCAGCTGATGTCGACAACACGACAAGTAGCGTCACGGCGACAATGATTCGTATCGTTCTCATGATTACCAAGGAGGGGACGCTCTTAATAGCCCAAGGCCGGCCCGCAGGAAAGATCTGTGATCACCCTTTACCACGAAACACCTTGTCCAAAGCCCGGTAGTTTTTCTGATAAGATTCAATCAGATCACCGCCTTTTGGCAGAGCCCCTTCAATGATCAACCATCCCTTGAACCCGGCTTGAACGAGCGATGCATTCCATCGCTTGAATTCAATGGGACCAGTCCCGATGAGCGCCTTATCCTCTTTGCAATGCACTTCGCAAATCCGCTCTCCCCCGATCTGCTTCACCTCTTCGTAAATGTCATATCCCATTCGGGCCGAATTCGCAGAATCGTAATAGACCTGAATGTTCTTGGAGCCGACACCATCAATGATCTTCAGGTGATCATCTGCTGAAAGATACGATTCAATCCCGAGAATGACGCCATGATCCTCCGCTTTCTTGGCGACAGATCTCAGCTTGCGAATCACGGACTGCATCAGGTTCGGTTTGCCATTGATGTCGCCTTTTCCAAAGAAAGCCAACAAACAGACATTCGGCGCCTTTCCGGGACGCTCACGCTGCATCTTCGACAACACATCGATAACATCACTCACCCAATCAATCGCCTCCGGGTGAGTCGCCAACGGTTTCTGATTCAGCACGCCCATTCCCAATGACGCGATCTCGATCCCGGTCTCATCAGATCGTCGATAATACTGCTCCCTCACCTTTTGATCCCGCAGATCATAGGCTAAGCCCGGACTGCTGAAACTTACCTGAAGCCCCTCCAACCCAATCGTCTGTGCCACGTCAAACGCCTCTATGTCCTGCTTCTTACGGATCGACCAGTCACACGCTCCGATCTTGAAGTCTTGCTGTGTGCTTCTGGCAAAAACAGAAGAAGCAGGGACACCAAGAGCAGCACCGGTGATGGTTTTGAGAAAGGGTCTTCTAGAGATCATGATTTTATTTTTTTTCAGCGATAGGATCCGTTCATCAAAGACTTTAGTGAGCGAAACACTTATGCAGCCGACATCGACAGCACGGCAAACAGCATCACAGTGACGATGATTCGTATAAGTCTCATGACTACCAAGGAAATCACAGACCTTATACTTCAAGACCAGCAGCTAGGAAAGTCACTTACCCGCTTTGCATCAAACCCAGGATCAGCTGAAGGCAAAAAAAAGAGGCCGATCCGTAAACGGACCGGCCTCGAATAATTCGATTTAGAATTAGTACTGATTTGTGGACTCAGTCTCAGACACAGGGCGTGAGATCTGATCGCTTGTCAGTTTGACAGAGAAGCGGACGTCACCAGCCTTCTCGGCTTTGACAACAACCTGCCATGTCACAGTCGCTTTAGGAGCGATGGAAGGAACTGTGCCCAGAGTGATTGTCTTTCCGCTGGTAGATGCAGATGTTGCACCGGATACAGAGATGTAAGACTGGGTATCTTCCAGTTCACAAACAATCTTCACGTTGGTCGCAGGAGCAGAACCTTGGTTGGTCACCACTATCTCGTAAGTCTCGTTGTTTCCAACTTCGATCGGATCCTCAAGATCGATCACCTCAAGAAGGATCGCTGGAATACCCGCAACGCGAGTTCCGCAAGATGTAGCAACTGCCTTCGCGCAATCACCCTTGGCAACACTCTGAAGATTGATTTGACCTGGTGTAGCCAATGTAAATGTAGCGCAGACCTCCTTAGAGTCTCCCGCTGGCAGAGAACCTACGTTCCACACAACTTGGTCACCCTGAAGGACACCACCTGCTGTAGCGCCTTGGAAGACAACTCCTGCAGGAACTGTCGTCGAAACGATTGTTCCAGTAGAAACAGAATCGCCTGTATTGGAAACAGTCAGACAAACTGGAACCGGACGTCCGGCGAAACGCTCGCTTGGAGCATCACATACGATGGAGAGCACTGGAGAGGTGACCTTGGTCCCTGCTTTGTCCTGAGCTTCAACACCCTGACGGCTGCTTGCCTTGGCCGCACTCGCAAAATTGCCAGTCCCGCTTGGGATAACGACAACGGAGTATTCCTTGGATTCACCCTTGCCAAGTGATCCGACATCAATTGAAACACTGGTTGCTCCATCAGTTGTAGTAGGGCCGGATGCCAAAGGATCCTTGATAACAACTCCACTCAGTGCACTGCTGCCAGAATTACGAACAACATACTTAAGTGTGATCTGATCACATACAGTAACCGTCGAAGGAGCAGTCTTAACCAGCTCGAGATCAGCCTTCACGACATTGATGCTCTCGCAAAGAATAGGACTGTAAGTAGCCAACCCACAAGTGGTGACAGATCCTTCACGATTCGAAACACCTTGAACCATGATTGTCTTCTCTTCGTTGGCTTGAAGATATTCAAACTCCCAAACAGCAACTCCACTTGAGGATTCGAGCGGCTTCGGATCAGAGCTAGCAATATCGAAAGCATCTGAAACCCGGTCCGTTACGCGAACCTTGTAAATCGGATTACCAGTCAGGTTCTTGACCTTGTACCAGTAGCTGAATGGAGTCCCGACCATGACCTCAGCAGGAACAACCTTCTCCAAGAGAAGACCACTGGAGCTCTTCAAACCGGTCGGAAACGCCATACTCCCTTTGGTGTAAAGCACTCCATCCTTTTCAAAGGTCACAGCGGAAGGTCCGTAATCCACAGGATCGACAGCTGGTTTCGCTGGTTCCGCAGAATCAGCAGGAATCTTCGTGACTCTGCTCGATGACGAATCACCAGACGCGGTCGAGGCGCACCCTGTTGCGAAAAACAACAAACAAGCGGAGGCGACTAACAATACAATTTTTCCAAGATTTTTCACTTTAATCAGGGCTTTCAAGTTTTCGGTTCAATTTCAAGACTCACTCAAACGAAGCGCGCTTATTTTCAACGCCACTCTGCTAGCAAGCACTTTTTTTGCATTTAGCCGACTGCATCCCCCTTTCAACTCTATCGTACGAGTATCTGAAATCGTGGAGTATTGCACCTCCCGCTCACTCTTAACTGTCCAAATACTGGAAAACGCCTTTTTTTTTCGGTCACTTCAACAACTCTTTGGTCATAGTGACATGAGGGATTCCAACTTCTTCAAAAAATTCAGAGGTCTTTTTAAAGCCCAGTTTCTCGTAGAAGCCTACAGCGATATCCCGGGAGTGAAGCACCAGCCTCTCAACCGGAATGCTCTTCGCTACCGATTCCAATACCTGCATCAGCCCCACACCCAACCCTGTGCCCCGCCGCTCTGGAGCGATCACCATCTGACGCACTCGCGCCTCGTTCTGATCATGCCGCTTAAGAACCACACATCCGACGATGACGCCTGATTCCACCGCTACAAAGTGTCGTTGTTGTTTCTCCCCATCCAGATCAGAGGAAGACAGACTCAACCCCAGCGCCTGCCTGAGGAACAAGTCTCTCAATTCGAGAGAGGCACGATATTCGAGGGAATCAAAGGCGATCTCATGCACCCCGTCTGGCAACTCTGACTTCATAAGGCAAACGGTGGCAAATCTCTCTCCATCTAGAAACCATCAAACGTTCACTCAGAACGGACATCAGCCAACTCAGGGCTCGCATCCAGATTTCTGATCCGACGGTCAAACCGCGTCCCCCAATCCCCCCGCCAATGGTCAACAGCCTTGGCTCTGTAATCGGTGACCTTGCACACTCCAAGAATATCCGGCGGCAACAGGTCCTCAGTCGCAGACTCAACTGTCACACTCTCCAAGACACCTGTGGTCGTAACAAACACATCACCCAATTGCCTTCCATGCTTTGGCGGCAGATAGGTATCCAGCCTGAACAGACTTGGATATTCCCTCCCCATAAACTCAATGGATTCATTCGATGAAAACGATGCCTTGAGGCAGGACGACTGAACCCGGGATCCAGACCGCAGCATCCCTGTGTTCACAACCTGCCTGATTGAACCTTTTGCAACCAGTTTCAATCGCTTCGGCAGCGCTTGGCCAGATGCGGAAAGGGCTTCTCGGTCGTAATCCAACCGCGCATCAGCGCGCTTGAGCCCAGCTCCACCTTGGGAAAGCGGGGCCATTTCCCCACGTCTACTGTCCTCAAAAAACGAGTCTGAAAACAAAGCCAGCCAGACAGTCCCAATTTTGTCCGCTGCCATCCGAGGAGCAGCCCCTTCATAAATCGTCCCTACCGAATCACTCACAGCTCCACTTGAAGATCCGGATTGATAGAGGTCGTAGATATGCTCCCCATCGAACACCAACTCCCTGTAGCTTCCCTGCTGAAGATGATCGAGGTTCACACGAAGTTTCCACCCTTTATCCGTTCTGATTCCTTCGAATTCAGAAACAACAGGATTGCCCTGCCACGATGTGTGTTGAAGTTCAGTAGTGATCGTCCCCTTGAGGCGAATGGTTTCTGCTTTGGACTGCATCCCTCCCACCAGGATGCAAACGCTCAAGATTACCGATAAGGTCTTCATAATAAGCAATCGCTTCAAAAGCAAAGGACGCACAACTCCTCTTCCCGCGCTCTACCTTGAATGATGGTTGAGTAAACGCCTGCGACCTACCTACCGTCAAGCCGCATCAAACCGAATTGGCTGTTTTGCCTATTGGAGGACACAGGGTTCCACGTCCCTCTCAATTGCCCACTGCCTTCAACCCGAAGGTCCATTACAAAGCGTTCCTTACCAATGACGGGTGGTATTTGAGGAAGACCACCAGATTCCAAGGTGATACTTTCAAGCTTTCCCGAAACCCCGTGCACTATGTCTCCCCGAAGTTCAGGAATCCGAGAGCCTCCATATCTCTCTGTTCTAAAGCGGGCCGGAAATCGCCGCCCTGCGAACGCAATGGATTCCCTGATATGACATGAGATACGAAGGCATGCAGTACACATCACCACCTCCTCAGCCGGAACATTCCTCACTCCCCCCGCATGCCCCATATCATCGCCAAACAACTTAATACTAATAGGCATGCCATCATCCCCTCCCCCTTCTCCTCTATCAATCGAGTAAAGCAATTCACGCCCGACCGGAATTGAGATAGGCCAAACGAACCCGTTAGTCCGTCCTTTGAAACAATCACCTGCAATATAAGCCAACCATACAGCTGCAAGATTATTCGAAGCCACACGTGGACTCCTCCCGGCATTCACTACGCAAGAAACGATTTTACCCTTTCTATAGATTTGGTAGACGTTGGTTCCGTCACTGGACAACTCGTAAGTCCCACCGCCATCCTCCCAAAGTTGCTCAACCTTGAGCCACCAGCCTTTCTCTCCCAAGAGTCCTTCAAAACTGTAATCAACCTCCGTTGCTCTTTCTGGAGGAATCGATTCTTCCGACAGCAACGTTCCGCGCAATCGAATCACATCGTCAGTCGCACAACCCGAGGCACCTGCGATTGAGAGGCTTACTACCAGCAACCTGAATAGCAGGACGGATAAGAAATAGTTTCGTTTCGACATGAGAATTCCTTGGTTCGGAGATTACCCATCGTCGCACCACTCCCAATCGTCAACCGATTTTCACCCAAAGGTCGCTTGGGATGCGCGATGCAGAGCTGGATCGATCGCGCCATCTGTCTTACTACGTTGATTGAACAAGACTGCCCAAGTCACTCCATTCCTTACCCTTACCAACAGGCTGGATGTTCCGGGAAGACTTCCACCATGCCACAGATTGGGACGCCCGCCTTTTCGCGTCGAAGGCCGAACCATCCATCCGCAACCATAGTAGTAGGCGTTTAGTTTCCCTCCCTTCCTCGATACAGGCGCAGGCGGTGGTTGATACAGCCTCATGGCATCTCTTCTCGAAAACAGGCCTATCTGCTCCGTTCTATTCAGACCATCTGCAAAGCGCACAAGATCCGTGGCCGTTGCTATCCAGCCTCCGTGAGAATCCATCGCTTCCAGATGAAATCCACCATAAGGCCATGCGACCTTTGCCGTGACTCCAGGAAACACACTCGTGGCCCGTGAATCATTCGCCATGTAATAGCGGGTTTCACCTTTGACCCTGTTTGGAAAACGGGACCGCCCGATCTGCATGCTCGTGATCCCCATGGGCTTGAGGATCTGTTCCTTGGTCCACTCCTCATACCTGGCTCCAGTCACACGCTCAATAATCCTGCCCAGGAGACAGTATCCGAAATTCGAATAACTATACTTCGATCCGGGATCAAATTGGAGAGGTTGCCTCAACATATAGCGAATCACCGTCGCTGCAGATGCAGGCGCCTTCTCCTTCATTTCACGCGCAATCTTCGTCGAGCGAAACATAGGATCAAACGCAGCATCCCTGTCCCATCCACCTGTATGATGCAACAAATGCGCAACCGTCACGTCTTTCCACCTTGCATCCATCTGCTTGGGGAAACCGCCCTCGCTCAATGGTTCGATGAAGGGAAGCACCCGGTCCTCCAGCTTGAGCTTCCCGTCGACAATCAGCTTCATCACGGCAACTCCTGTGACGGGTTTGGAGATACTGGCAATGCGAAAAAGGGTCTCGTTCGTCACCGGGGCTTTCTTCAGACGATCAGCCAAACCATATCCCTTGGCATACACGAGCTTCCCTCCGCGCGACACCGCCAATGCCCCACCTGGAACAGAGCGTTCCTTCATGAATGTCTCCACTTCGCGATCAAATGGAGAATAGTCAAATTCAGCCGCGCCCACCTTCGATACAGCCATGGGAAGGAACGCACTGGAAACAAGAAAGCCTCTGCGGTTCATAGGGGCAGCTTAGCAAGCCCTCCCCCAGAATCAGAACCATTTCCATGAGTTCCCTGACTTAATGCGCCTTTTCACGCAGAGGTTTGCCAAACCTGAGGTTCTGCCTACACTCCGCCCTCATTCCCTTACGAAAACATGAATCAGAGATCCCTCCCCATCCTGCTCATGCTGCTGTTCTCAGCAGTGTCCCTTCATGCTGCGGCACCTTCCATTGAGATCGGAACGCTTCATGGTCAGCTCAAGTTCGACAAAGAGTCTTTTCACGTGAAGCCAGGTGTTGAGATTAAGCTGACTCTCAAAAACACGGATGAGATGCAGCATAATCTGATCATCTGCTCCCCCGGCAAAAACATGTACTTCAAGGTCGCTCAGAAGGCATGGGCTCTTGGTGCCAAGGCGATTGAGAAACACTTTGTCCCAGACATGCCCGAAGTGCTGCACTTCACCAAAATCATCGATCCCGGAAAGTCTGACGCCATCACGTTCACGACACCTACCAAGGAAGGCGACTATCCCTACGTCTGCACCATTCCCGGACACGCCTTCACCATGAAAGGCATCATGCACGTGGCCAAAAGTGCACCGACAAAGGACAAGCAAAAGAAAAAGAAAGCTCCCAAGGAGGACCCGCGATTCATCATCACTGCAACCGATCATCCAGTAGTGAAACGCGCCTTTATTCAGGAAGGGCCAGCGCGCTCAATCATGGTCGGTTTCCCCGGCGGCATAAACGCCTGCTTTGATGCGGATTCCTGCTCAGTGGCATTTGGTTGGTTCGGTCGCTTTCTTGATGTAGGGCCCGACTGGGGATCAAACCCTGGCCATCGTGGTGGCAAGCATGCCAAGATCCTCGGCAATCGTTTTGAAACGGGCTCAGTCCCCCTTCCCATTCGAATCGGAAGCCAGAACCTGACTCCTCAGGTGAAGTTCAAAGGATACGACTGGAACGGAAAGAACGCCCCCACATTTCACTTCACGGTCAATGGCTCTCCAGCATCATTGAAACTCTCTCCTGCTCCTGAAGGCATCGGGTTTCTCTATGAATTCTCATTCCCTACATTACACGCGCCGGTCTTCTTTCTTTTCGATGATCGCGAAGTCTCGGTGACGTCCACCCAGGGCTGGGTGAAGAAAGGTTTCTTTCATGTCCCTGAAGGAAACGTTGGCTCATTCACTCTCACCGTCGTCTCCAAGACCCAAGGTTGATTCAACATGATGCCTCAACATTCCAATTCAGCATCCATGAAAACACTCTTTACCTCACTAGCATCTGCCTTGCTGCTGATCGGCCTGAACGCACAGGAGATGAACGTCCCAGCAGGCTACCGTGTTGAAACCATTTCCATCCCCGATGAGATCATCCTCGGCGTGGGAGGAATGGCATTCGAAAAAGATGGATCACTCCTCATCAGCACACGCGAAGGTCAGGTCTGGCGTCACAAGAATGACTCGTTTTCACTTGTCGCAGATGGACTCCACGAAGCGCTCGGTCTAATCGTCGAAGGCAATGGAGACATCCTCATCATGCAACGTCCCGAGCTCACCCGATTGATCGATACCGACAAGGACGGACGCGCTGATCGTTACGAAACTGTCAATGGCGACTGGGGACTCACGGACAACTACCATGAATACGCCTTCGGGCCAGTGCGAGATTCCAAAGGAAATCTCTACGGCACCCTGAACACCTCTCTCAGCTGGAAGGGCTGGGCCGGCAGTTCCAAGTGGGACATAGGTCGCGTGCACGATGGCAAGATGGGACGCGCCGCCAAATACCGCGGCTGGTGTTTTCAGATCACTCTCGACGGACAGTTTGTCCCTTTCGCGTCAGGCATGCGTTCACCGGCAGGCATCGGCATCAACAAGAAGGACGAGATCTTCTACACAGACAATCAGGGAGATTGGAATGGTTCCTCCACATTACAGCATGTGGTCAAAGGCCGCTTTCACGGACATCCATCCTCACTCATGGATCATCCCGAATTCGCAGGCAAGGACCTGAACAAAATCCCCGTCGAGGAATACGCCAAGCTCAGACATCCACCAGCGGTCTATTTCGTTCATGGCGATCTGGCAAATTCCCCCGGCGAACCAACCTTCAATGAAACCGGCGGCAAGTTCGGTCCGTTTTTTGAAGATCAGATCTTCGTGGGAGATCAGACCAAGTCTGTGCTCATGCGCATCAGTCTTGAGAAGGTCAAAGGGAACTATCAAGGGGCCGTCTTTCCATTCATCGGCCCCATGCAAAGTGGATTGATCCGCAACACCTTTGGACCTGATGGTTCACTTTGGATCGGACAGACCGGCCGTGGCTGGCGCTCAATCGGCGACAAACTATTCGGCCTCCAACGCGTGGTCTGGGATGGCAAGACCACCCCGACAGAAATCCAATCCATCAAGGTCACCAAGAAAGGATTCAAACTCACCTTCACCCGCCCCGTCGATCGCAAGCAGGCAGCCGATGCGGCGAACTATGAAATCAAGAACTGGACCTATCTTTACCGCCCTGAGTACGGATCCCCCAAAGAAGGAATCAAGGGGCTGAAGCCATCAGCCGTCCGCATCAGCAAAGACGGTTTTTCAGTATCGCTCGATCTGCCAATGGAAACAGGCAAGGTCTACCAATTCCAGGTCAAGGTCCCTGACAACAAGGGACGGAAGCTCAGCAACAACATTGGTTGGTACACACTGAACTGGACCCGATAGACTTCCTCCACTTTCTGTCATGTCTGAGACCCAACAACCACACGATCCATTTCGCGAAGCACGTCAAAAAGGGCCTGTGCTGAAATGCCCATTTCAGGGTGAGACACTCCCCATGATCCTCAGACACGCCGATGTTCGTGCCGCAGCAAAGGATTGGGAGACCTTCAGCTCCAACGCGCCATTTCGTGTGCCTATCCCGTCAGAAGAAGACGTGCGTTCGATGCGCCAACTCCCCATCGAAACAAATCCGCCTGAGCACAAGGAATACAGAAAGATCGCCGAACCATTCTTCAATCGCTCCAAGACGCCTGAACTCGCGGAAAAGGTGGAAGCATTGATCAACCGATTGCTGGACGAAGCCAAAGACCGAGACTCGATCGAGATCGTCCGAGAGTTCGCCCTCCCGCTTCAATCACACGCATTGACCTATCTCCTCGATGTTCCTGAGTCAGAAGCTGAGACATGGATCGGCTGGGGCATCCATGTCTTCAGGGATGGTGAATCCAAAGGCGATTCACTCGAAGACTATCTCCACAAGCAATTCGACAAGGCAGAGGCGAATCCTGGAAAAGACTTCTTCAGTGCACTCACTCAGGCCGAGTTTCAAGGTCGCTCCCTCACCCGCGATGAAATGATGGGCTTCGCCAATCTCACCTTTGCAGGCGGACGCGACACCATCATTCATAGCGTCTCATCCGTCGTCGGATACTTGGGACAAAATCCCGATGCACTCGCATTCCTCAAAGAAGATCCCAAACGCATCACTCACGCGGGTGAAGAAATATTCCGCGCCTTCATGCCGCTGACACACATCGGCCGCGTGGTGCATGAAGAGACCGATGTCCACGGCACGACGGTCCCTCCCGAAGGACGCGTCTCACTCTGCTGGGCTTCAGCCAACTTCGATGAAAACGTCTTTGAGAATCCCGAAGAAGTGCGACTCGATCGCAAACCCAATCCTCATGTTTCCTTCGGATTCGGAGCCCATCTCTGCCTTGGTGCGCCCCATGCCCGACTTATCGTCAGGACCCTTCTCAAACTCCTGACAGAGCGCGTTCAGTCCATCGACATCCTCCAAGCTGATCAACGCGTGGAGAAAGAAGCCGAATACGAGCGCGCCCTGGCCTACGACGCCCTGAAGGTGAAGGTCTCCTAGCTGGGTATTGCACCGGAGGCGGATTTAGCCAAACATCCCGCCCATGCAACGCCTCCTCTCTGCTCTAGTGCTGTGCCTTGGTCTTTCGACTCAGGCCGCTGACCCAGATCAGTATCTGTTCCTTTCCTGCTCAGGCGACAAGCGAGTTGATTCCTACCTCATCGATCCAGAAACTGGAGATTTGACCCTGAAGCAGAGTGTCCCCATCGAAGGCGGAGCAGGTCCTATCTGCGAGTCCCCCAATAAATATCGCCTCTATGTCTCCAACAGAAACGGCAGACAGGCAGGCATCACCACATTGAAGCTTGAGACCAGCGGCAAACTGACTTCGTTGGGTAATGCACCAGTTGAAGACTACGCAGGTTACCTCACTACTGACGCTACCGGACGCTTCCTCATGGGGTCTCACTATTCACAAGGAAAGGTCAGTGTGTGGAAGATCAACCATGGACGCGCCACCAGTGAATTGAACGACTTCGAGCTTCCTGGTGACAAGGCACACAGTGTGATCATCAATCAGAGAAACAACTTCGTCTATGTGCCGCACACTGGACCGAACAAGGTCAGCCAATTCCGCTTCGACAGCAAGACAGGCAAACTGGCGCCCAACACTCCAGCTTCCGTTGCAGGGCCGAAGGATGATGCCGACATGCACCAACCCAGACACATTCTCCTTCACCCAGTTCTCGACTACGCCTACACATCCAACGAACGCAGCGGCGGCATCTCTGCATGGGACTACAACCCCAACAATGGAAACCTGAAACTGATGCAGACGCTCACCACCCTTCCAAAGGACTACGATTGGAAATCCGCCGCAGCTGACATTCAGATCACACCAAACGGGAAATTCGTCTATGTCTCCAATCGCGATGGCACAGACCGCAACGCCATCAAAGGCAAGGACACCATCGCTGCATTCTCCATCAATCAGAAGACCGGCAAATTGAAACCGGCGGGGAGTTTCCCCACTGTCCATGTGCCCCGCTCATTCACCATCGATGAAACCGGCAATTATCTCTATTCAGCCGGCCAGTATTCAGCACAACTCGCAGCCTACCGGATTGATCCCAACACCGGAGCACTGACTCTTCTCAAGACCTACAAGGTCGGAGCCACACCAATGTGGGCCAAGGCCATGTATCTGCCGAAGCCTTAATTTCATTGAATGTCGCGAGCCTCCCTCTTCGTCACCCAACCATGATCCTACGCACCTTATTCCTTTCTCTGCTCGCCGCAGTGACCCTACAGGCTGACAGGCCCAACCTCGTTCTCATCATTGCAGATGACATGGCATGGAACGACTGTGGCGCCTACGGCAACACCCGGATCAAGACCCCTCATTTGGATCAACTGGCCAAAGACGGCATGCGCTTTGACGCGGCCTTCCTGACCACGAGTTCATGTAGCCCAAGTCGCTGCAGCATCATCACCGGACGCTATCCACACAACACGGACGCCGAGGAACTCCACATGCCACTGCCCGGTGAACAAATCACTTTTGTAGAGGACCTCAAAGCCAACGGCTATTGGACTGGTGCTGCAGGCAAGTGGCATCTTGGAAATGAAACGCTTCCCAAGTTCGACAAGGTTCATCAGGGCGGTGGCCCAAGCGGTTGCGAAAACTGGATTCCACTTCTCAAGGAGCGCGCTCAGGACAAACCCTTCTTTCTCTGGCTGGCATCATCTGATCCACATCGTGGCTACAAAGCCAACGCCATCCCTGAACCACACACTGCCGATCAGGTCATTGTCCCTCCGTTTCTGCCTGACGTGAAAGAGACCCGCACTGATCTAGCACTCTACTACGACGAGATCAGTCGACTCGACAGCTTCGTAGGAAATGTCGTTGCTGAATTGAAAACACAGGGAGTCAGCGACAACACACTGGTCCTTTTCATCAGCGACAACGGCCGTCCCTTCCCCCGCAGCAAGACCACCGTTTATGACAGCGGTATCAAGACACCATGGATTCTCAGCTGGCCAGCGAAGGTCGAAGCAGGAAGCGTGTGTAAGGAGCTGGTCAGTGTCGTAGACATCGCCCCTACGTTCCTGAAGCTTGGTGGAGTGGAACCCGGCGCTTCGTTCCAAGGCGTCGACTTTGCTCCTTTGCTCAGCAAACCAAACAAATCCATTCGCAAGAACATCTTTGGCGAACACAACTGGCACGACTTTGATGATCATCAGCGCGCCGTCCGCAACAAGCGCTACAAATACATCCGCACCTACTACACGGATCTTCCGGGCACACCACCGGCAGATGCAGTGAAAAGCATCACATATCAGAAGATGCTCAAGATGGAGAGTGCCGGACTGCTTACCGAAGACAAGCGCTACTCCTTCATCATGCCTCGAGCAAAAGAAGAACTCTACGATCTCGAACAAGATCCCTACGAATTAAGAAACCTCGCCAAGAAGCCAACCCAGCTTCACAAGACGATCATCAGGAACATGCGCGCAGAATTGAACGCATGGGAAAGATCCACCAAGGACACCCATGCTAAAGAGCGCACACCTGATGGGTTTGACCGCATCACAGGAAACCGCCTGAAGAACAACAATCGTACCAGCGGAGCGAAGAAGAAAAAGTAACAACCACCAAATCGCCCGCCCCTCTCCCCTAAGAGCAACCAACCATCAATGAACGCCTCCGAACTGCTTTCACGCACTGATCTATTCGTCTTCTTCGCCACACTCCTTGCCATCATGGTGGTAGGCCTGTGGGTAGGAAGAAAAGAAGAGTCCTCTGAAGATTACTTCCTCGCCGGTAAAAGCACCCGCTGGTGGGGCGTCGCTGGTTCGATCTTCGGGTCCAATGTCTCTGCGAATCATATCGTCGGCATGATGGGTGTGGGGTTTGCTTTCGGATTCGCACAGACCCATTTTGAGGTCAGTGCCATCTTTGGCCTCCTGCTTCTCTGCTACGGATTTCTCCCGGTCTATCGTAAACTCAAGGTCTTCACACTCAGTGAATACATGAGCCGTCGTTATGACGACAAATGCCGCATCGCCTACGCACTCATCATGTTGATGGTGATCGTGGTCATTCAGATGGTTCCTGGATTTTACATCGGTTCGCGTTCACTCAATGAGTTGATTCAGGAAACACCCGGCCCCATCGATGTCACCAACTACCGGATCGGTATCTTTGCCATGGCGATCGTCACTGGTGCTTACACCATCTTCGGTGGACTCAAAGCGGTGATCATCACAGATGTGATCCAGTCGGTCCTCATGTTGGTGGGTGGCGGAATTGTCGCCTACATGACCTTCAGTCAACCTGAGGTCGGCGGCTGGTTTGGCATGATCGAGAAGGATGCAGCTGAACCGATCATCAATCAGAAGATGCATCTCTATAATTCGGCGGATCATCCCAAGCTACCGTGGACGGGTGTCTTATCAGGGCTAATCGTCCTCCATTTCTATTACTGGGGAACCAATCAATTCATCGTGCAGCGTGCTCTCGCCGCCAAGACGTATCGCGAAGCCAAACTCGGTATCGTGGTTGCTGGTTTTCTCAAGCTCCTCATTCCATTCATGTCCATCGGCGCAGGTGTCGCCGCCTTCTACCTCTTCCGCGCCCGTGGCATTGAGGCACAACAGGACGCTGTCTTCATCACTCTCCTTAAAAGCATGGTTGGGCCAATTGGGTTCGGACTTGTCGGCATCGTGGCAGCAGGCGTGGTTGGAGCCATACTTTCCAGCGTCGACTCCATGCTCAATTCCGGAGCCACGATCATCACCTTTGATTTCTATAAAAAATATTTCAAACCAGATGCCTCTGAGAAAGAACTCATCCTCGTCGGCCGCATCGTCATCATCGTCTTCCTGATCTTGGCAGCATTCATCTGCTCGGTGACGATGGACCCGAATTCAAGCGATAGTTTCTTCCTGCACATTGCGAGCCACCAAAGCAAACTGATCGCGGGCGTCGTGGTAGCCTTTGGACTCGGTATGTTCTGGAAACGAGCCACTGCTCAAGGTGCCTTTGCAGCCATCATCACAGGTGTGGTCATGTCCTACGGTCTCCCAATCCTTTATCCAAAGGTGATCACCAGCGGCCCGATCTTCGACTACTTCGGAGCCAGCCTGAACTTCATGCATGCTGTCTTCATCGCGGCAATCGTTTCCCTGATTGTGCACGTGAGTATCAGCCTCAACACCAAGGCAGATCCCGAGAAAGCCAAGCTCACATGGACAGGACTGGGCGGTCACGATCCTCAGGCTCTGGTCACCATGTTCAAACGCCTCGCGGCCGCTTTGGGACTCATCGTTATCATGGCACTGGCCATGGTCTTTGGAGATCTGGCTCCCGGCATCGCTGGAATCGTGGCAGCTGGCGGCGTCTTCACCGTCTTTCTCCTTTCAGCACTGAAAACCACCCGTGAAGCAGCCAACGGTTCCGACGTCTCTGACGACGGAACGACCAATGTCTTTCTGGAAGATCGCTTCTGGTCCGGCATTCTCTGCGGTGCTGCAGTCTTCATGCTTTTCTACTACCGCTAGAGACAGGCGCGCGAAGAGTCGATTCACCAAAGCTGAGGAAGGCTTCACCTGCCCTTCCCCCATGCACAATCATCCATTTTGGCGATAGGATTGGGCATGGCATCTTGGCGAAATCGAATTATGCTGTGGACTCACACGTATGACTCCGATGCCTTTGCGCTGTCTCACAGCTTTGTTCTTCGTCTTCACCGCGCTTTCTGTCGTTGGTGAAACCTTCAAAGACCACGTTCGCCCCATCCTCAACCGCCACTGCACCAAGTGTCATGGCGGCGTGAAGCAGGCCGGCGGAGTTTCCTTTGTCTACGAGAAATCCGTATTGGGCAAAGGCAAGTCAGGCGACACCATTGTCGTTCCGGGAAAGCCGGAGGAATCTGCTCTCTACAAACGTATCTCGACCTCCGATGAGGACGACAGGATGCCACCTGCTGACGAACATCCCGAACCGCTTCCCTCACACGAAATCGAATCCATCCGCAAATGGATTGAAGCCGGTGCGCCATGGGATAATCACTGGTCCTTCGAAGCCATCCAGAATCCCGCACTCCCTGCTGTATCCAACAAAGATTGGCCACGGCAGAAACTCGATCACTTTGTGTTGAACAAGATGACTGAGAAGGGACTTTCTCCTGCCTCCGACGCAAATCCAGAACGATGGCTAAGACGCGCTTCATTGGATCTGATAGGACTACCTCCCACGATGGATGAATTGGACTCGTTTCTCACTTCAGTGAAAGCGGATGGAGAAAAGGCATACAAGAACGAGGTCGACCGACTGCTCTCCTCTCCACACTACGGGGAGCGTTGGGCAAGCATGTGGATGGATCAGATCCGCTATGCTGATTCCAAAGGTCTCGGACTGGATGGCAAACGCTCGATTTGGAAATACCGGGATTGGCTGATCGACGCCTTCAACGAAGATCTCCCCTATGACCAGTTTACCATCAAGCAACTCGCTGGCGACCTCCTTCCCGATCCAAGCATGGAGGACCTGATTGCCACCGCGGCTCATCGCAACACACAGGCCAACAACGAAGGTGGCACTGATGACGAAGAATTTCGCATGATGGCCGTACTCGACAGGGTCAACACCACATGGCAGGTCTGGCAGGCGACGACCTTTGGATGTGTGCAATGCCACAATCACCCCTACGATCCCTACACGAATGAGGAATACTACAAGTTTACCGATTTCTTCAACAACACCACCGATGCAGACACTCAGCAGGATCACCCGCTCCTAAGAGTCCCCCTTGATAAAAAAGATTACCCCAAGGCTGCCAAACTCCATCACAAGATCCGTTCACTGGAAGAAGAGATTTGGAGCCCCGGATATGCACTATTGAAAAACAACACGAACTGGAAGGGCCTGAAGGAAATCAAAGCCAAGACAAGCAACCATACCAAACTGGTGGTGGAAGAGACACTTACTCACGACGAATTTCGCACAGTGGGGACCATTCAGCAGAAGGCTGTCTTCACAATCGATGCCCCCTTACCCGATGATCAGAAGAAACTCACCGCGATCAGACTCACTGGAATGCCTCAGGATCTGGAAACCGCGTTGAAGGATGCGGAATGGGGCTGGGTTGTCACTGGGCTACAATTCCACCTCATCACTCCAGGTGAAAACAGCAAGCCACAAGAGCTCAAGATCGCTCAGGCAGTCGCTGACGAACCACACCCGCTCTACGACCCGATGGAGAGCTTCAAGAAGGGCAACAGAGGGTTCGCCGCCTACACCAAGATCAACCATCCACGACAGGCGGCTTTCATCCTCGAGACCCCCGTCGAGCTTCCTGAGAACGCCAGCTTGAGAGTCACCATGAAACATGACCTGTTCATTCTGGCATCCTTTTCATTGGTGACACAGCGAGGCCACATCGCCACCTCAGGCTCAGAAGACTGGCAGGCATTTCTCAAGGACGAATCCATCTTGGCCAAGCGAAGCGAATTGGCAAAAGCCCGCTCAGCTCACAACGCGATCAAGTCCGTCAGCACTCCCTACATGACCGAACGGCATGATTCACTGACAAGACCGTCGCACATGTTCGTCCGCGGAAATTTCCTCGAGAAGGACAGGCCCGTCACAGCAGATGTTCCTGATGCCCTGAGGTCTTCAGGGGAACGGCCAGATGACCGACTCTCAATGGCCAAGTGGTTGGTATCTGGAAAGAATCCTCTGACAGCCCGCGTCGCGGCAAACCGCATATGGGAGCAGCTTTTCGGCAAGGGCATCGTCGTCACTCTGGAGGACTTTGGTTCTTCCGGTGCATCTCCCACGCATCCACTGCTACTCGATCACCTTGCCAGTCGCTTTCAGAAGAACCACCAATGGAGTCAGAAGAAACTGCTTCGTGAAATCGTCCTATCATCCACCTATCGCCAATCCTCCGTGATCAGTCCGGAGAAACTCGCCAATGACCCCAGTAATCAATGGCTCTCACGCGCGCCTCGTTTCCGCCTGAGTGCTGAAGCCATCCGTGATCAGGCTTTGGCGGTTTCCGGCCTCCTTAGTCGGAAACTTCACGGAGAGCCCGTGCGCCCCCCAATACCCGACGGGGTATGGAAGCCCTTTTCAAAAGACCCATGGAAAGCAGCCACAGGCGAAGACCGCTTTCGCAGAGCCCTTTACGTCTACATCAAGCGAAGCATCCCCTACCCGAGCTTCGCCAGTTTCGATGCACCTTCACGTGAATTTTGTTCACCAAGAAGGCTTTCCTCCAATACACCACTTCAAGCACTCGTGACACTCAATGACACGGCGTTCATGGAATGCTCCGAAGCTTTGGCCAAGCGAATGGCATCCCACTCAGATGATCTCGATGATCAACTCGCATTCGGCTACCGACTCGCCACCTGCGAACGCCCAGATGAGGAACGAACGAATGCCCTCAAGAAACTTTACCAAGAAACGCAGTCCCTGATTCAGGATGAGGCCAAAGCCAAAGAACTGGCATTGATCAACGTCGCCTCCGTCCTGCTCAACCTTGGTGAAGTCCTTACCCGCTGAAGCCATGAACCAGAATCTTCTTCAACACGTTCGCAAAGCACAGCTCGACCACACCACACGTCGTCACTTTCTCCGCGACTGCACCACCGGACTTGGGGCCATGTGGCTTGCTGCACAATCAGCCCAGGCCGCAGGCGGTAAATTTGCACCACCGGTTCATAGCGCATCCAATCCACTGGACGCCCTCCCTGCTCACTTTGCACCCAAGGTGAAACGCGTCATCTACCTTCACATGATCGGCGCGCCCAGTCAGTTGGAGCTGTTTGACTACAAGCCAATGCTGGAGAAATACGACGGCAAGGACTGCCCTCAATCCTACCTAGAAGGTAAGCGCTTCGCCTTCATCAAAGGCACGCCAAAACTTCTCGGAAATCAGTATCCCTTCAAGAAGCACGGTCAAAGCGGACAATTCATTTCAGACCGCCTCCCTCACCTTGCAAGACACGCTGATGACCTTTGCGTCATTCGCACCATGCAGACAGATCAGTTCAATCATGGCCCGGCCCAGCTCATGGTTCACACTGGCAATGCACGCATGGGCTACCCGTCCATCGGCTCATGGGTCACATGGGGATTAGGGTCAGAAAACGATGACCTTCCCGGATTCCTTGTCCTGCTTTCGGGCGGACGACTTCCCCGCGTTGGCAAAGCTCTGTGGAGTTCAGGCTTTCTCCCTAGCGTGTATCAGGGTGTACAATGTCGTTCCCAAGGCGACCCCGTCCTCAACGTCTCCAATCCCAAAGATATCTCTCGAGGCATGCGCCGCGCGGCATTGGATTCGCTCAAGCAGCTCAACCGCAAGACACATGAAGAGTTCGGAGATCCTGAGACTCTGACTCGTATAGCTCAGTATGAAATGGCCTTTCGCATGCAGACGGCAGTGCCTGAGGCCATGGACATTTCCAAGGAACCCGAAAGCATTCACCAGCTCTACGGCACCAATCCTGGAAAAGAATCCTTTGCCAACAACTGCCTCCTTGCGCGCCGATTGGCGGAGCGTGGAGTCCGTTATATCCAATTGTTCGACTGGGGATGGGACTCACATGGAGCCGGCAAGAACGAGGCGCTCAACGAGGGTTTCAAAGACAAGTGCAAGCAGATGGATCAACCCGTCGCCGCACTCCTTACCGATCTCAAACAACGCGGAATGCTGGACGATACACTGGTCGTCTGGGGAGGAGAATTCGGCCGCACACCAATGCGTGAAAACAGAGGTGGTGGAGAAATGAAATTTGTAGGAAGAGACCACAACCCAGGAGCCTTCACCACGTGGATGGCTGGTGGAGGAATCAAATCTGGCTTCAGCTACGGAGAGACCGATGATCTTGGTTATCAATCAGCCATCAATCCCGTTCATATCCGCGATCTCCACGCCACATTCCTACACCTGATGGGCTTCGATCACCACAAACTCAGCGTCCCATTCCAAGGACTCGAGCAAAAGCTGACCGGGGTCCTCCCAGCAAAGGTAATCAAAGATATCTTGGCGTAAACACGGCAAGGTCGAAATCAAAGTGCCGAATGGGCACCGTCACAGAATGGAGCATTCTGTGTCCGCTTGCACTGACACAGGAACGCTTTTCCATCCTTTTCAGCTGTGAATGCTTGCGGAGTAAAATCAGACCCTGAATGCGAACCATCGCAAAAAGGCTGATTGGATGATTCTCCACAAGTGCAAAAGTGATAGGTCTTCCCCGCTTCCAGTTCGACACCCACTGGTTGTTTGGCTGCAATTTTCGGATCGCTCATGCGTGCCAAAGTCTCCCAAATTTCACTCCTGTCAACCTCTCCCAGCTCAGCCAAAAAGGACTACTCCAATCGATTCACATACGCGTAGTAGGCACCGACGACCGGTTTATCGTCCTTGTCCAGAAACCAGGTCATCATTTCAACATCGCCTTTGTTCAGAGTCACCTGGAAGGAAACTGTAGAATCCTCTGTTCCGACCGCTCTCCTGACGTCGCTCCCTCCTATCTTCAATCGCGCACTTGCAACATTCAGTTCCTTGCCAGCGACAAACTCTCCGTCCGTGACTTTGGTCACAGGTAATGAAGCCCCGATTGGCAGGCCCGCTTCCCTTGGATAGCGAGATAGCTCAATTCGGTAACGCCCTGCCTTCACCACCGACAGGTGCCATGTGCCGTTCTTGTGATCCACACGACGCACCTGACGTTGCTGATCGATAAAGACATCCAACCATTCACAAGCTGTGAGTAGTGATGGATTTTCGTGTTCTGATCCAATGATCACCCGCGCCGGAACATTTACCTCGTCCCTCAATGAATCCCACCAACGGTCCAGGTGAGTGCTCATCTTTTTGGCCACAAGTGAATGCTTCTGAATCACATTCTGGTTCTGCATGGGATCGTTCCTCAAATCGTAGAGAGCATTATCTTCCAGCAGTCGCCAATGCTTCCAAAGAACTGCTGCTCCTTCTCTGCGTGGAATCGATCGGCCATCGACATCAGCCGCCTGCCCTCGCGGCATGCGGCTGTAATTCACCACCAACATGCGGTCTGGATACTCTTCCTTTCCTTTGAGGAGAGGCACCAGACTCTTTCCGTCCAATCCATTTTTCTCCAATGCAGGAAGGCCGCAGAGATCAATCAATGTTGGCAAAAGATCCTGCACCTGAGTCAGCTTCTCTACATCATGTCCATGGGTGAGTTCCCCATTTGGCCAACGGACAAACAAGGGCACCCGATGCCCTCCTTCCCAAAGCGTGACCTTCTTCCCTTTCATACCAGCATTGTAGTAGTCAGGTCCCATCGTACTTCCATTGTCTGTGAGAAAGATCACGATGGTGTTGTCTCGGAGTTTCTTGTCACGGAGGAAGTCTTCCAAGTGGCCGACGTTCTCGTCGATGTTCTCAATCATCGCCAAGAAACTGGCGAGAGCCTCTTGCTTCCCTGCCGGAATCTTCTTCAGGTTTGGTAATGCGGCCTTCAATCGCTTGGTGGCTGCATCACGAAAGCGTTGTGGCACAAAGTGAGGCCAATGCGCTGCTGCAGTGGGGATATAGCAGAAGAAGGGTTTCTCTTGGGCCGCCTGTTTCCCCATCCAATCCATCGCCTCACGGAAGAAAACATCCGTTGTATAACCATCAAACTTCTCGCGCTTCCCATTGTGTACGTAGGTGTCATCGAAGTAGTCATTGTCCCAGAAGTCAGGGGTTGAGTTGATGTGTGAGGATGGGAACCAGATGCTTTCATCAAACCCGCGATCCTCAGGACGAAACGGATAGTTATCACCCAGGTGCCACTTACCAAAAACACCGGTCACATAACCACCCTCGCGGAAATACTGAGGCATGGTGCGATACTTCGTTTTCAATAGCGTCCGCCCACTACTCACATTCATGGCACCATTGCGAAAGGCGTCCATGCCCGTCATCAATTGACCACGTGTGGGAGTGCACATCGGTGCCACATGAAAGGCTTTGAAACGCACAGATTCGTTGTGCAGACGATTCAGGTGCGGAGTTTTCAGCACAGGGTTCCCATGACACTCCAGATCTCCATATCCCTGATCATCAGTCATAACGATAACAACATTGGGCTTGGAGGCGTGGAGAGAGACCACCATCAACAGAAGCAACGGGAGAGAGATAAGCTTTTTCATTGTTATGAGGATTTCCGGAAGAGTCACATGATAAGACTGAGCACCGCACTGATCAACAGACAGGTCACGATGGGAAAATGAAAACTAAAACCAGGTTTCTCGGCATGAATATCGCCAGGCAAACGCCCGAGTGGCGTCTTATCCGGCAAGAGCCAGAAGACGACACCAATCGCAGCGAGAACCAGCCCCCCGATAACCATCATTTTTCCAATCTCGTTCATTTGATGAAATTCTTTGCAGATGCCGGAGGCATCACATCTATTAGCCGGTGATTGAGCAAAGCGTCAGCGAACGACACCGCCGGCCATTTGCTTTGATCCCTACGGGGTCACCATCATTTCTGTTTCTTCAGAGCGCGTTGCACTTGGTGCCGTGTAGGTATCGCTTCCTGCGCTCCTGACTTCAAGGTCGCCAAGGCTCCGGCTGCATTGGCTAGTCGGATGGATTGCTCCGTGGATCTACCTTTCGCCAATGATGCAGCAAAGACTCCGGCAAAGGCATCCCCGGCACCGACCGTATCCACTGGATTTACTGAAAGCGTCTCGATCTCCACAACCACTCCTTCGATTAGCGCCAACGTGCTCTTGCTGCCGCGCGTCAGGACGACATTCTTTACATTCAACCGGCCCAATGCCTCAGCCCACTTTCGCTTCCGCGTCTTCAATGTCCCTGCTTTGAACCCGATCAATTGCTCCGCTTCGGTTTCGTTGACGATCAGGAAATCTACGGTGACTTCTTCCCACGGAAACTCCTCGTTCAGTGGCGAGGGATTCAATACCACGGGCACTCCGGATTCGTTGGCCAGTCGAATCGATGCGACGACACTCTCGATCGGCACTTCAAGTTGCAACAGGAGCACGGATGCATCTTGAATGAGACGACGCTTCTTCGTGATCCATGAAGGCGCCAATTGCCCATTGGCCTCAGGCGCAACCATGATCAAATTTTCTGCAGAGACATCCACACCAATAAGCGCTGATCCCGTCAGATAATCCGGGGCTCGATCAATTCCATTGACGCCGATTCCTTCATCCCTCATCCGCTGACGATAAGCGCGTCCATCAGCATCTCCTCCCAAACAACCAATAAAATCCACATCAACGCCCTGACGAGAAGCAGCAACCGCCTGATTGGCACCTTTGCCTCCAAACAACTTCCTCAATCCCGTTGCTGCCACCGTCTCCCCTGCTCCCGGCAGCCGTCGTACCGAGGCAATGAGATCCACATTCAGTGATCCCACTACGGCGACGTGTTTCTTATTGGAACGATTTGTCTTCATCTCACTTGGTGTGTTTTGGCGGAGCTGCCTGAAGCGTCTCGATGATGTTCTCCAGTTCTGTGGGCCAGTCCTTGATCTTCACGTAGCGATGACTCTTGGCCCAATCGCGACGCCATTCGGTATTGCCTTCGGAATCTGAAACCACGCGTCCCTTGTCCACGACGGTCCACAATTCTTTCTGAGGGCCACGCACCGCCAGAAGCACTGCAGCCTGATCATGACTGGGCTTTCCTTTGTCTATCGCCATCCCTCCACGATAGGGACGCAGCTCATAGGATCGCTTCACGGGATTGGCAGCAGGCGCGTTCTTCAAGGTGGCTCCAGTGATAAGCGCGTGCCCCACCTCAAAGCCCTGCCACAGGATATGTCCGGGCCATTCATTCACCACCGCCGCACACGCTGCTGGATCAAGTTTAATATTGGTCTCTGGAACGGAAGTCCGGGGGAAGCCTCCCCCCATAATCACGGTCAATTTCACCTTCTTGGAAATGAGTTCCGCTCCAGTTAAAGGCGAGATGCTATCAGGTCTCGAACGCACGAGATCTTCAAGATTGCTCAACGCCCCGACGCTACAAATTACGACACTTCCATCGGGCTGATCAGCAAGCGTCTGACGATACACCGTAAGTGCATCCGGCATTTGATCATCCGGTTTCGCATCATGCGGAAATCCATCTCGCAACGTACCGGTATAGCTACTTGGCTTACCGCCTCGTGTCTTGGCGCCGTCTTTGTCCGTCCCAATCGGAATATCCGGCCGGCCATACCATGTATTGATGGCATCCGCAGCAGCAGCGGAGGCATTGGACGGATCTTTGCGATTGGTCGTGATTGCCAAAATTTCCGCCTCTCCCAGATCCGCCAATCCGTGCAACACTGCCAAAGCCCCTGCATCGTCGCAGTCGTTGGCCATGTCAGTATCAAAGATGATCGAAACCGGCGCGGCACTGATGCCCAATCCAATCAGGCAGAGAAAAATGGGTAAGACGGATTTCACAACTCGTAAAACGAATGTCATTTGGAAGGCGGCTGACTGGACAACTGCACCAAGGCTTCCTTCACCCGGGCTATCTTCAACGGGTTGAGCTTCAGGAACCGGTCTCGTCCATTTTTCTTGGGAGTGAATCGCGTGAAGCCATCGTCTTCTACTGTGACCTGCCCTTTCACTGAAAGGTCGAAGTAGCCGCGATCGGGATGCACTGCGTAGAGCACACTGGTAAGATCCCAGGTTGGACGCTCATGTGGCGGCGGATTGTAATAGTAGTATCCTTCCTTCACCGGATGATGCGGGACGTAATTGTAATCGCGCTCAATGCTCAATGCCGGATAAGGCACGGATATGCCTATTTCGAATCCACTCCACACAATGGGAGTAGGCCAGCCTTTGGCAAGGGCCTGCGCTGAAGGGATGTCTTTCTTCACATTGTATTCGATGTAGTGATTTCCATCACGAATGGTCTGAAAAGAACCGGCCATAATGGAAAGCAGCTTCACCTTCTTTTTGATGAGATCCCGCCCCGAAAGCGACGAATGAGCATCCGGTTTGGACTCAAGCAACCGACGGAAATTGGTAAAGAACCCAACCTGTGCCAAAACCACGGAATGATCTTTCTCGCCAGCTAATATCTTGCGCAGCAGCGACACTGCATTGGGCGCGTCTTTCAGATCATGGGGGTAACGTGGTTTGCCTGCCGTCTTCTGATCCACAAGCTTGAGATACTTCCCTTCTTCTGGAGTGGCACCACCCTTTACAGCACCAACAGGAACATCGGGACGACCATAGAAGGTGTTCAAGGCATCCAGAAGTTGAGCAGATTTGGGATGATCCTTGGTACTGGTAGTGGCGAGCAGAACACAATCACCACGGGTCTGAAGGGAATGGATCATCGCCAATGCCAAAGCGTCATCGATGTCGTTGCCAAGATCCGTGTCAAAGATCAGACGGACGGGTTCGGCATGAAGGCTGACGTGTGCACCAGTGAGGAACACACCCAACATCAGAGTTCTTAAAAACGTTTTCATTTGGATGGGGGCTGGGAAACAAATTGAACCAAGGCTTCACGAACATGCTCGCGCTGCACTGGTGACATTCTCAAAAAGCGATCACGACCTTTGGCCGCCGGTGTAAACGTGGTGAATCCATCATCTGCCACAGACACGCGTCCCGGATGCGACAAATCGAAATACCCTCGATCCGGATACACCGAGTAGAGCACGCTCGTGAGGTCCCATGTCGGGCGTTCATGAGGTGGAGGTCGGTAGAGTTCGTATGCTTCTTTCACAATGTGATGAGGTGTGTAGTCAAAGTCCTCAACGATACTCACCGCTGGATAAGCCACCGCAATCCCGATTTCAAAACCGCTCCAGATGACAGGCACTTCATCAGGCCAGAGCTGGGCCAGCTTTTGCATGGATGGAATGTCATTGATGACATTGGCTTCCAGATAGTGATTATTGTCGCGAATGGTCTCGAACGATCCAGCCATGATCGACAGATGCTTCGCTTTCTTCTTCACCAGCTCCGGTCCGGACAATGGCGAAATATCATCTCCAGCACTTTCCAAGAGTCTCGCGATATTCACAGCCAGTCCTACCTGAACGATTGCTACCGAACGATCTGGCTGAGCTACCAACGTCTCTCTTAACAACCGAACTGGATCGGGCGTCTCATCATTGCTCTTCAGATCATGAGGGTAACGTAGCTTTCCGTGATCCTTGGCCTGAATCAGTTTCAGATAACGGCTTTCCCGCACCTGCGCCTGACGCGTCACACCTATTGGCAAATCAGGTCTCCCGTAGAAGCTGTTCACTGCATCCACGAACGGACCGGTCATTGGATTGACCTTGGAGACTGTGACCGCAAGCAACTGACAGGCTCCTCGGTCTTCCATGGTATGCAACATTGCCAGGGCCAACACATCATCCACATCTCCGGTGATGTCCGTGTCAAAGATGACTCGCTGTGGTTCCGCCTTCAAAGACGTGCACAACAACAACCCAAGCCCAAGGGCAATCCACTTTGTTTTCATATCAAAACTCATTTCTCTGCATCCTTTCCGAAAAGTGTTTTCAACCAATCAAGAGGTGATCCTCCCACTCTGTGTTTCCATGCATCAATGATCACAGCCACTACAATCACCGACCCCGTAACCACGCGTTTCAATGGTTCGGAAGCCCCCACCTGTGCCAGTCCCGCTTCCAACGTGGCAATGATCAGAACGCCAAAAAAACTATTCACCACCGAACCTCGACCACCCATCAGACTGGTGCCTCCGATCACCACAGCAGCAATGGCCGAAAGCTCCATTCCCACTCCCGCATTCGGATCTGCACTTCCCAGACGCGATGTGTAGAAGACAGCAGCCAATCCCGTCAGCGCACCGATCAGAGCAAATACAAGCACACGTGGAAAACGTGTTTCGATACCAGCGAGAGATGCCGCCGATTCATTCGTCCCGATCGCAATCGACTTCCGTCCCAGCACCATTCGATTGAGCAGGATCTGTCCGGCTGCCACCAAAAGAATGGCCAACACAAAGGCCAATGAAACTCCGATCCCGCCCATTGGCTGAGAAATCGATTCAACGGAGCTGCCAATATACTTCGTCTGTGAATCGGTTGTCATGTAAGCAAGCCCTCTTGCAATCTCCAGCATGCCCAACGTCACGATAAACGACGGAATCTTAAGGTAGACACTAACGCCTCCATTGACTGCTCCAGCAATCAGCCCTACCGCCATTGAGAGCAGCAAGGCAGGAAACAGGCCCCATTCCCAATCCACCATTGCCAGCCCCACCAAGGCACCACACAGGCCCATCACAGACCCCACAGAAAGATCGATTCCCCCAATGATCAGCACAAAGGTCATCCCCACAGCAATTACAGTAAGAGAGGGAATCCGATTGGCCAAAGAACCCAGCGTCCTTGCCGACAGGAAGTGTTCACTCAACATACCAAACAGGACAATCAATCCCACCCAGATCAGGAGCATCACTACAAAATCACCTAGCCACTTTTTCTTCATTTGAAATTAAATGAACCGGAGCCCCATTCGGACAAATCTAAGAATTAGAAAAGGTCTCCACCCGCTAACAAAAGGAGCCCGGACGCCCACGTCCGATCGAGTGGCTAGAGCGGACGCGCTTACCTGTCGGGCTAGCGAATAGTTAAAAGACTTCCTGTGCTTGGGTGCCAAAGCTACCCCGCCGCGGATGTGGGCATCCGCGCTCCTTACAGATGGAAGATCCACCTCTGCTGCGGGAGTGCTCTCGACACAGCAGAGGTGGACATTTCCATTTTCAAAGTCACTGATCATAGCCGAAGTCTTCACGATCCCTCCCCTTTGTTCAGATACCCACTGAGAGCGGCCTGTGTCAGTTTCTCTTGAGACCATTCACCAGGCAGAAACTCTTCTACAATACGTCCCGCCGACATCACTGCAATCCGATCACATAGAGCCATGAGCTCTGTCAGATCACTGGAGACAACGAGAACGGCTTTCCCATCCGCTGCCAACTGATGAAGAAGTTCGTAAATCAATTCTTTGGCGGGGACATCAATACCACGCGTAGGTTCATCAAGGAGCAGAACACTGGCGTCGCGAACAAGCCAACGCGCCAAGACCACCTTTTGCTGATTCCCTCCACTGAGCTGATCAACCGACTGCTCGATGGAATCCGCCTTGAGTTTCAGACGATCGCCAGCCTGCTGCGTGGTTAGACGTTCCTGCTCTGAGATCAGGAATCCGGAACGCGCATGACGATCAAGCGTGGCCAAAGTGGTGTTGAATTTCACCGACTTGCTGAGCAGCAGCCCATCCTGCTTGCGATCTTCAGGTGCCATACAAACACCATTCGTCACAGCCTCCGCGGGAGAACCAAAAAGCTGTGAGCGCCCGTCCGACAATGAAACGTGCCCTGACTTCACCTCGCGAAGTCCATAGACGGTTTCCAGAAACTCAGTCCTCCCAGATCCAATCAAGCCAGCAACGCCAAGAATCTCTCCCTCACGCACTTCAAGATCCACGCCGCGAACTTCTTTTCCAGACACCAGCCCGGCAACCTTCAATGCCACTGGCCCAAATGATTTCTGTACATCCTTCCGCTCACTGGTAATCACGTCATGACCCGCCATTTCACGAACCAAGTGAGCAACTTCCACTTCCTCTGCTTCATGCGTATCAATCCGACGCCCATCACGCAGCACGGTCACCCGATTGGCAATGCGCCGGATCTCGTCCATCCGGTGACTGATGTAGATGATCCCTACGCCATCGGCCTGTAGTTGTTGGATGTTTTTGAAAAGTGTTTGGATCTCCGGATCCGTCAGTGCCGCAGTAGGCTCATCCAGAATCAAGAGCCTGCAATTCCGCGCCAGTGATGCGGCAATCTCCACAAGTTGTTGCTGTCCAACACCCAACTCACCTGCAGTGATATCCGGATCCAACTCTGAAAGCCCCACCTTCTCCAGCGCGGCCATAGCTCCCTCTCTCAACTTCCTTTTATCGATCAGACCAAACCTCGATGGCAGGCGATCAAGAAAGAGATTCTCAGCAACGGAAAGCGTAGGGATGACATTCAACTCCTGATGCACCATGACGATCCCTGCGGCTTCCGCCTGATCGGCATTGGCAGGAGCAAACGGTTTCCCATCCAGTGACAAAGTTCCCGCATCAGACTTCACCAATCCACACACGATTTTTGCAAAGGTGGACTTGCCCGCTCCATTGCTTCCAACCAAGGCATGCACCTCTCCCGCATGCAGCTCAAAGTCAAAGTCCGACAACACAGGAACAGCATACGACTTGAGCAAGCCGCAGGCCTTCAATCTGGGAGTCTTATCGGACATTGTAAGAGAAGGAAGTGACTACTACTTCACAATCAGATCCACGGCAGTGGTCTTGTCTCCCGGCTGAGCCTCGCCTGCCAGAATCGACAACGCAGCCTCAATACCGAACACAGCCAGATCACCACCGTGCTGATCTGCAGTTGCCACCACACGGCCATCCTCAATCATCGGCTGAATGGCGCCAATGTTGTCGAAGCCAACAATCAACACCTTGCTACTACGCCCGGCCGAAGCCACCGCGGAAACAGCCCCGAGAGCCATGCTGTCATTGGCGCAGAGAATGGCTTTCAAATCGGGATGTTCGCTGAGTAAACCAGCGGCCACATTGTTGGCCTTGTCCATTTCCCATTGGCCACTCTGCACACCCAAGATGTTCATGCCCGCTTCCTTCATCGCATCAGCAAATCCGTCACGCCGCTGCTGACTGTTGAATGCGGTCGGCACACCTTCGATAATCGCAACCTTGTCACCCTTGTTCAGCTTGGAAGCCAAAGCCTCTCCCACCTTCTTTGCACCTGCTTTGTTATCCGGACCGACAAAGGGAATCTTCAGCTCCTCCTTCTCAAGAATCTCAGCATCCAATTTGTTATCGATGTTGATGACCAATACCCCGTCGCGCTTGGCGCGCTTCAGGGCCGGGATCAGTGCCTTAGAATCAGCCGGGGCAATCACGATTGCATCCACTCCCTGAGCTACCATCTGCTCAACCAGGTTCACCTGCGCCGCCAGATCCGTCTCATTCTTGATGCCATTGGCGACCAACTCGTAGCCACCCACCTCTTCTGAGTGCTTGCGGGCTCCGTCCTCCATCGTCTTGAAAAACTCATTGGCCAAGGACTTCATGATCAGTGCCACTCTGGGCTGTTCACCACCACCCACATCGCCCTGACCCGCTACGGGCACTGGAGCATTAGATGGTTTACAGCCCCCAAAAGCCAAAACAGCCCCCATCAGGGCCACACCACAGCACGATGCAGAAAAAGAGGTGATTTTCATTTGCGCAAACGATTGCGCTAATGATCAATGTGAGTCAAGCATTAGCACCTTACGAGACAATCCTCTCCTCCATATCCGGAAGATAAAAGAAAAGGACTCCTTTATCCTACTGCCTCAGGGAGCGGCTACCTGAATCAAGCGGTAGAACTCCACCATCGCTTCACTTCTGTAGGCACTCTGCCCCTGACTCGCGATCACGTCCGACCAACTTCCGAGTGTAGATGCCTTCTGGAGTTTTACATCGCTGCGCCCCTGCCAGATCAAACCAATACCCTCTCCTTCAGTATCCAAGACCATTTTCATTGGTTCGACAGGCACACGTAACAGAAGAATCAACTCCTGCTCACCTCCGTCAACTGTCAGTCCGACCATGACATTATGGTTGGCGGTTGGATAAAACGACAACATGCCATCATCACCCGTAAGGTTCAGGTCCACTCTGGAAGGTGAAGCAACTGAGGCCGTTCCCGTGGCCAATCCGGAAACCGCACCCGTCTCCGATATTCCAATGATTCCGTATGGGGTCTCTGCTATTTCAGGAAAGTAGACATCCACAAGCTGCTCATCAGTCTGAGCAAAATCAACCCCTTGATCCGAAGTCCTGGATTGCTGAGTCATACCAATCCAAAAGTTCTCCACCAACCGATCAGGGGTAAGAAGCCCGGTCAATCGCCATGCCCCCGCCAGATCAGCCAAGGTGGTCGAGGTGGGAGATTTAATAATCGTCGTTAGACGTTGATCCTCTGTCTCTCCCAAAGCCCTCACCATGAAATCCATGGACGCGTTGGCTTGGAACGTTTCGATCCCTTCACCCAGAAACATTCACATCCCCTGTCACCAGCCCCCCAGAAGAGATCGCAAAACTACCGATCTCTGATTCGAAACACCCCTTAAGATACACATCCACCAGTCGCTCATTTTCTCTGGCAAAGTCCGATGAATCCCCTTGGCGAGTCGTCTCATTGATCGAATGGAAATAGGTTTCAACCAGATCAACCGGTGTCTGGAAATCGATAAACGTCCAATTCCCTGCAAGGTCTGCAGTCGTCATCGATGTAGGTTTCTTCACGACGATTCCCAACTGTAGTTCATCGCCTTCCGTGGATCCCCTTGCCATTACATCCTTGCCCGACGATACCAGAAAACGGATTCGATCGTCAGAAAGCGCCAAATCAGCATACACACCACGACCAACCGAAAGCTGGCCTGATTCAGCACCAGTGACCTGCCCCCCAGAAGCCACATTGATACCTCCCGAAAAGACCTCAAAATCTGCCCTGAAAAATGTATCCACGAAAATTTCGCCCACCTTCGCGAAATCGGACGAACTGTTCGATGTCCGGTTCTGTTCCGTGTTAACATTGAAATACGTTTCGGTGATATCCTTTGGAACAGAGATCTCAGAGTAAGTCCAGTCACCAGCAAGCTCAGATACCTGCAATTGCGCCTCAGCACCACTCGCGATAGCCATCAAGCATCCCAAGGCTAGAATCATTCCATTCGGAGTCACCTTACTTCTCGTTCCTGTCTGCATGAACGAAAGTCTATCGAAATCATATGTCATGGAAACTTGAATCTCTCGCAAAGATTGTCCGAAAGCCCCCTACCCAAACCTTCCCTTGTCTTGATTTTCTACGACAGGGGTGAAACAACCATCCCCATGAAATCCCTCCGAACAACTACGTTACTCATTGCCCTTCTTCTTGGGGGATTGATTTCTGTTCAGGCCGAATCGCCGGAGGCCATTTTTCAAGCGCGATTGATGCCGATCTTCAACTCGCCAAATCCATCCAGTTGTGTGCAGTGCCATCTTTCGTCGGTGGATCTGAAGGATTACATCCTCCCATCCAGTGATCAGACTTTCGCCTCTCTTCGAGAACAAGGACTGGTGGATGTGGACAAACCTGCTTCCTCAAAGATCTTGGAACTGATTCAGATGGGTTACAAAGATCAGGACAAAGGAGCCAAGATGGTCCACGAAAAGATGCGCAAGGCCGAATACACTGCATTCTCCTCCTGGATCAAGGCCTGTTCAGAAGACCCACGGCTACGCACCCTGACCGTTGCTTCATCGAAGAAGGCCGGTCCCAGCCATCCGGATGAAGTCATCCGACACGCTCGCAAAAGCCGGGTGGTGGATGCCTTTGTCAGGCAAGTCTGGTCACACCGAATGCGTTGCTTCCCCTGCCACACTCCACATGAAATCGATGACGACAACCCGAAGCACAAGAATGCGCGGAAGAACATGAAGAAGATGGAGGAACGCCACGGCATCCGATTTACCAGTCGGTTACGCCTGTTTAGGGAAACACCGGAGAAAACCATGCAGCACTGGATTGAAACCAGTATGGATCCGGAGCCAGACCGACTTCCTCTCATCAATCTCAAAAATCCAACAGACAGCCTCCTCGTTGTAAAACCCTCTTCAAAGATCCCACCCAAGAAAGAAGATGGCACACTGGAGAAGCCATCGCATGTACACCCGGTTTCGCACATGGGGGGACTCAAGATGCATAAGGACGATTTTTCGTACAAGTCCATCATCGCCTGGATTGAGGACTACGCCCGCGTGGTGAATGGGGAATACACATCTGTGGAAGATCTACCTCAGGACAACTGGTATCCAAGCAAGCACGTCGTGTTCCTGAAAGAAGCTCCTGATTCCTGGGCCCAGTTGGCACGCGTTCAGGTGTTCGTTCATCCATGGAATGCATCGGCCAACGACTGGGAGGAAGAACCCATTGCCTTTACACAAGGATCCGTCACACCGAGGAAAGCCGTAGCCGGCACCCTTTTCCTGCTTCGATCCCCCAATTACGAGAATACGCTCGATTGGAGCTCAGACGATCCAACCCTGAAGCCCGGTAAATACCTATTGAAGACCTATATAGATACGGGGAACAAAATCGCGACGAATCCGACCATCATGCTCGATCAGTCCGATTTCGCAGGCTCCATAGAGATCCAAGCCCACTGGAACAAAGGCTTCCCCAAGGCAGAAAGGCACTCACTCAGCCTGCTGAAGAGGTGATAATGACAGGTATTTTCGGTCATATCCGACCTGTTTGAGGAGCCTTTCGGAGTTAAAACGGCTCGAAACGCCTTATTTTGATCGAAAACAGGCTGAAAACGAGGGGGTGAAATTTTCTGAAATTCCCGCTTGCCCCCGGGCGTTTGATCATTATTCTTTCCGCTCTTTTGACACTTTTTCGATATGAGACGAGCACGATCACAGAAGACCCGGAAAGCGACCGCCAAACGATTCAAAATCACTGGCTCAGGAAAAATCCTGCGTAGTCGTCAGGGCAGGCGCCATTTGTTGGCGTCCAAGAATGCCAAGCGCAAACGCCGCCTTGGACAACGCGCACTGGTCTCAGACTCCGATATGCCTCGCATTATGGAAGCTCTGCCCTTCAGCCGCTAACCACTCGTCCAAAACTCAAACAGCGAACTGACCGATGAGAATCACCAACGCACCCGCATCACGTAAACGCCGCAAGCGCTTCATCAAGGCAGCAGCCGGTTTCCGCCTGCGCCGTTCCAAGCTCTACCGTTACGCCAAAGATGCAGTCGATCACGGACGTCAATACTCTTACCGTGACCGTAAGAACAAGAAGCGCGAATTCCGCGCACTGTGGCAGGCACGCATCAATGCTGCTTCCCGCGCTGCCGGCATGACTTACAGCCGCTTCATTGAAGGCCTCAAAGCTGCGAAGATCGACCTTGATCGCAAGGTCCTCGCCAACTTGGCTGCCACTGACGAAGCTGCATTCAAGGCACTCGTTGAGCAGTCACAGGCAGCTCTCAAGGCCAAAGCTGCTGCCTAACACGGCAAACGCCCATTATTTTATCAGAAGGCGGCCCACTTGTGGCCGCCTTTTGTTTTTCTACCCCCTACGCTTGTTTTGCCACGGACCACCCATAAACTCCCGCCGCCATGTCACTCCTCGACGAGATTGCACCGCTTAAAGAAGCCGCATTAAAGGAATTTACCGAAGCACAGGACGCAGCCTCTCTTGAAGACGCCCGCATCCGCTACATCGGCACCAAAGGCCAGTTCACCGCACTGATGAAACAGATGGGTTCCCTTTCAAAGGAAGAGCGCCCTGCTGCAGGCAAATTGATCAATCTGGCAAAGGTGGCGATCGAATCTGCATTCACCGAACGCCAGACCAAGATCAAGCTCGCCGATGCCATGCCCAAGGTGGCAACCGACTTTTCACTCCCCGGCCGACGCCCCAATCTCGGCAAGCTACACCCATTGACCCAGGTCACTGAGGATATCGTCCGTAGCTTTCGCAAGATTGGATTCGCAGTGGCTGATGGCCCTGAGATCGAGGATGAGTATCACTGTTTCGACGCCCTGAACACACCCGCTGACCATCCGGCCCGCGATCTTCAGGACACGTTCTATGTGAATGGCGCCGCATCTAAAGGCGGTGGAACCATCGCTCCGGGCGCACGTCCAGATCATCTGCTCCGCACGCATACTTCATCTGTGCAGATCCGAGCAATGAAGACCCAGGAGCCACCGGTTCGCATCATTGTTCCGGGGCGCGTTTATCGTTCCGATTCACCTGATCGCACACACAACCCAACATTCCAACAGATCGAGGGACTCTATGTGGACAAGGGCGTGACGGTTTCCGACCTAAAAGGCACGGTCGAGTTCGTCTTCAAGGAACTGCTGGGAAAAGACGTCAAAGTTCGCTTCCGCCCGCATTATTTTTCCTACACCGAGCCCAGCTTCGAGATCGATTTCTCAAGCGCCATTACACGCAAGATGGGCAAGGAATGGTTGGAGATCGCCGGCTGCGGCATGGTGCATCCCAAGGTCTTTGAGAACGTAGGATACGATCCCGACAAATGGAGTGGATGGGCCTTTGGTTTCGGTATCGAACGCATCGCCATGATCCGCTATGCCATTGATGACATCCGCCTTTTCTACCAGAGCGACCTGCGCTTCCTGAAGCAGTTCTGATCCATCCCTGAAATACAGATTTTCCCGACATGAAACTCACCCTGAACTGGCTGAAAGAATACGTCGATTTCGACTGGTCTCCTGAAGAACTGGCCGACCGTCTCACCATGCTTGGACTCGAAGTCGAAGACATGGAGAAAACCTCCGGTGCTTTTGAAAACATCGTGGTTGGACAGGTCCTGAAAAAGGAGCAACACCCCGACGCTGACAGACTCTCCTTGTGCAAGGTCAATGATGGTACCGGCGAACGTCAGATCGTTTGCGGTGCCACCAACTTTGTCGAAGGCAGCAAAATTCCACTCGCCCTACCCGGTTGCGAGATGCCCACCAAGCCCGGTGAAAAGCCCTTTGTCATCAAACCCGGCAAGATCCGTGGAGTGAAGTCAGAGGGAATGATGTGCTCTGGAAAAGAGCTCGGGATCACAGAAGACAGCGATGGACTCATGCTCCTTCCTGAAGACACTCAGGTAGGCCAAGCCTTTGGTGAATACCTCGGCCGCGCCAAGGCAGACGTCATTTACGATCTTGAGATCACTCCCAACCGCCCCGACTGGAACAGCGTGATTGGAATCGCCCGGGAGATCAGCGTACTCACGGGCAATCCACTCAAGAAACCAGATGTCAGCTCTCTCGCCGAATCAACAGGCGATGACTCTGCAGCGGACACGGTCAACGTTCAGCTGAACGCCCCTGAACTTTGCCCTCGCTATACCGCAAGAGTCGTTCGCGGTGTAAAAATCGGCCCCAGCCCTGAGTGGCTGAAAGACCGTTTGGAATCGGTCGGCATCCGCAGCATCAGTAATGTAGTAGACGTCACCAACTATGTGATGCTTGAAACTGGTCAGCCGCTTCATACATTTGATCTTCACCTGCTTTCAAAGAACAGCGATGGCAAGGCATCAATTGTCGTGCGCACCGCAGCCGATGATGAAAAATTCACCACGCTGGATGAACAGGAGCGCACACTCGACAGCTCCAATCTGGTGATCGCTGATGAAGAAAAAGCCATCGCACTCGCAGGTGTCATGGGCGGACTCAATACCGAGATCAACGACGACACAAAAGACGTCCTGATCGAGACCGCCTACTTCAACCCTCAAAACATCCGCGCCACATCCAAGGCCCTCTCTCTTTCGACTGATTCCTCCTACCGCTTTGAGCGCGGCGCTGATCCTGAGATTTGCGACTACGTCAGCCAACGCGCTGCACAACTGATTCTCGAAACAGCAGGCGGAAACCTAGCCTCAGGCGTGGTCGATGCTCGCGAAGGAAAGACTGAAGCCAAGGAAATCACCCTACGCTTCCAACGCACCACCGATATCCTCGGCGTTGAGATTCCAAAAGAAGAACAGGTCCAATCACTCGATCGCCTCGAACTGGAAATCGTATCCAAAGACGAAACCAGCGTGACGGTGCGCCCTCCTTCATTCCGAGTGGATATCAAAGGCGAGATCGACCTGATCGAAGAAGTCTGCCGCATCTATGGAGTAGATCGCATACCTTCCACACCTCCACGTGGAGCGTTTGGAACCAATGACTACGACACGGTTCACGATCGCCTGTCCGAGATCCGAAACATCCTTACCGGCCTTGGTATTAACGAAGCGCAGGGACAGACCCTGATTTCTGAAAAATCCGCCAAGCTCGCAGCCGACGACCATCTGCCTTTGGTAAACCCATTGAGTCAGGACATGAATGTCGTCCGCCCAAGTCTGATTTCCGGATTGCTGGACATTCTCAAATACAACGCGAACCACTGCGTGTCTGACATAGCGTTGTTCGAAATCGGACGCACCTTCCCGATTGTTGATGGCGAACCATCTGAAGACCGCCGCCTCTGCATCGCACTCACCGGAAAGAAGGCCGACGCCTTCTTCGCAGACAAGGACAACAGCGAGTATGACATGTATGACCTCATGGGTGTGCTTGGAACTCTCTTTGACCGTGTCAGCATCCGTGGCATCCAGCACCGCCGCAAAGACGAACCTACTGAGCTATTTGCTGAATCAGCCAATTTGATGCTCGGAAAGAAAGAACTCGGACGCATCGGTCAGCTCATGCCTCCTCTGGCTTGGGAATACGACCTGAAGTCGCCTGTGTTCATTGCAGAGATCAGTATCGACACCTTGTTTTCACTGGCTCGTGGCAAGACCTCCTACTCCCAGCTCCCAGAACAGCCAAACACATCACGCGATGTGGCCATGCTGGTGGATGAATCAGTGTCTCATCAGGATGTGCAAAAGGCCGTCCGCCGGGCCAAAGCGGACTTCCTTGAGTCCGTAGAGATCTTCGATATCTATCGGAGTGAAGACCTCGGCGAAGGCAAGAAGAGCGTCGCCTACACACTCACCTACCGCCATCCAGAGCGCACATTGAAAGACAAGGAAGCCGACAAGGCACACGCCAAAATAGTGGCATCCTTGGAAAACAATCTCGGCGCTCAGATCCGGTAGGCAGAGGAAGTCGCTATTGAAGTCCACGATGAGCTAGCCAAACGAATCCGGAGGCGATTCACCATAATCTGGAGATAAGGCAGGCACTGATCGGTAAGCGCAGAGGACAGTATCGTGTCCTCTACACGGTTTCAGACACTCAAATGACCATTCTAGAGATTCGTAATAGCATGCAAGAATGGCTCCCTCCTCAAGAATTGGATCAATGAAGCAGATCACCATCCACACAGACGGAGCCTGCTCTGGCAACCCCGGGCCAGGCGGATGGGGAGTCGTGCTGCAATATGGAGAACATCGCAAGGAGCTCAGCGGAGGCGCCCCTGCCACCACGAACAACCGAATGGAGCTACAGGCCGCCATTGAGGCACTGAAGGCCCTCAGGGAGCCATGTGACGTCGAACTCCATACCGACTCCACTTACGTCCGTGACGGCATCACCAAGTGGCTGCACGGGTGGAAACGGAACGGATGGAGAACCTCCACAAAGAAGCCGGTCAAGAATGCGGATCTTTGGAAAGCATTGGATGCAGAGACCAAGCGTCACAAAGTCGACTGGAAGTGGGTGAAAGGCCACGCTGGCAATGAGGAGAACGAAAAATGTGATGAGCTGGGGCGCGATGAAGTCGACAAGATCCGCCAGTCCTATACAAAAGCTCAGCTCAAGGAACTGAAAGCAGCGTTCACCAATCCTGAAAAAGAAAAAAGCGACTCCCTTTTATGAGAGCCGCTTTTTGAAAATTCGTTTTGATTCATCTCTATTGAAGACGCCCTGTTCTGGTCTGCATCTTCGCAGGAGCCACCTGATTAACGGGCACTGCCCCTCCTCCAGATCCATCACAACAAAGGATTGAGCGATCAATGTCCAGATTCCGCCTTGGATCAGATGCCTTACCCAAAGGACGCACCTGCTGCATGATTACACCTCTCAGGGTCGGATCACGCCGAGCTGCCTTGTTCCCATTAATCAGGTCAAGAATCGTAGGGCTGACATTCTGACCACCAATTGATACGCGCTCTGAACCAGCACATGGATCAATCTTGGGTTTCACAAAAATCGGTTGCTCGAAGGATGGGTTTACCATCTTTGCCCGGACAAAATTGATGGGCACCCTGTTTGGGTATTCCCGCTGTGCCCTGACGTATTGAGGACGATCAAAGGTAGGAATATCAAAACTCGGCTTCACCACAGCATGCCGAACACGGCAGATCTGGGCAGATGCCTCGACAGAGGAAAACACCCCAATCAATAGCAACAACGCCCAAATGATATTTCTAGATCCGATCAAGACCGCTGTTGCTACCAAACCTACCCTCCCATGGCAACAACTGGTTTTGATCCATTGCATACCTAAAATTTGGATCCCTCCGATTTTTCCTGAATAGCTTTGGCGTTGCCCCGGTCACAGTTAGCACGCAGACGTATTAATTTTGCTTAGAAGTTTCGCTAATAACTTCTGACAGTTACCTGATCTCGCTATGAAACCTATTTCCATTTCCGGAATTGCGAAGCTAGCCGCCCTGCTCTCGACTTCCTCGCTTCTATCCTGCACCTACCCAGACTATTCAAGCCCGCCTCCACCTGTCACCTACACATACCAACCTGCCCCCCCGGTGTATGTGATTCAGGAATCAAAGACAGATCCCACGGTTCAGGTGAACACGGAGACAACAGCCGTAGAGGCGCCCCAATCTGATTCCGAGGCATCCTTGGAGCCATTGATAGGCGGCTTGATCAAACTGGCGCAATCAGGTGCTTCTGAGGAAGTGCTGGACGCCTACATCCTGAGCCAGTCTGTTCCAAGACCGCCGACGGCCGAGGAAGTAGTGCATCTGAACGATATCGGTTTTTCAGAAAAGATCGTCACCACCATTATCAGAGCCTCAGGCCGGGGACTTTTGACCTCACCCAGCCCCGAAGATCAGGCACTTGGTGAAGAGCTTGTGAACAGTATTCCACAGGGGACCACCCATCCACCTGCGCCAGTTCAAGAAGCGTCTCTCCCTCCTGTTCAAACACAATTGCCTGCGACACCGGTCACTGTGGTTCAGCAGCCCGTGGTGGTGCAACAACCTCAGCCTGTGATCGTTCAAGAGCAACCCGTTGTTGTGCAGCAGTTCTACACAGAGCTTCAGCCCTACGGCTCATGGGTCCAGGTGGATAACTACGGTTCATGCTGGCAACCAACAGTAGTCCACATCGATTCGACATGGCGCCCGTATCAGCATCGCGGACGTTGGCTCAATACGGACCTAGGTTGGTATTGGCAAAGTGATTATTCTTGGGGTCATATCCCTTTCCACTACGGCCGCTGGACACGACACCAACGCCACGGATGGCTCTGGGTTCCGGGCGACACATGGGCCCCCGCTTGGGTCAGTTGGAGACGTTCGGCCGACTACTGTGGTTGGGCGCCGCTTCCACCTGCAGCGCGTTACAGACATGGACGCGGCTTTCACTACGAAGGTCATTCAATTCACGCCCATCTGGACTTCGGTTTGGGATACCTCGACTACACCTATGTAGCGACCCGCCACCTACATGCTAGCCACGTGCACAGGCATGCGCTGCACCGTGATAGAGCGAGAAACGTCCATGGCAACACCACGGTGATCAATCAGCACATCGTCAACAACGGCAACCTAGTCATCAACAATGGCGTCCCGGTGGATCAGGTCGAGCTGGCCTCACGAACCAGTGTCCCCAGCGTCCGCGTTCAATCCGTCCCCAATGATCAACGCCGCGCTGTGCGCCCCGATACGATCGAGCGCCATGAAAACGGACTCGTTGTCCGCGCTGTTGGTGCCCCCGCTAGAAGCAATACATCGACAGCAGGCAGTTCCTCAGGTCGCAACGGCAACGGGCGAGGCAACGGTTCCCGCGTTGCAGCTGAATCAGATCGACAGACCGCATCAGCCCCTCGGGTCGTAATCCCAAGTGCGATCAATCGAGCTCCTTCCACAGAAAGGAAAGCAGTCACTTCTTCAACTCGCGCTACAAAAGTCACCAAGAGTAGCACTCCCACTACAAGCAGAACCGCCGTTCCCAGGTCCACACCAAGCCAAAGTATAAGCAAATCATCCAACAGAACGGTCGTCAGCTCTGCACCGAAGTCCACGCCGCAGTCCAGCAGAAGCAGAAGCACCATCATCACACGCTCCACACCAGAGAGGAGCCTGGCAGATGCGAAGAGAAATCAATCCAGCTCGGCGTCTTCCCTCAGTCCACTCAAGAAACAGTCGTCTGGATTTCAGCCATTGTCATCCAGTCGGCCAAGTCGGGTGACGGTCACACCAAGCAGGCCTGTAACCACGAGTAGATCCAGTAGCATTTCACGTGGTGCAACATCGATCCGAACACCTAGCGTTTCCACTTCAAGGGTGACGCCCTCCCCTACGATCTCAAGATCCAGAACTTATCAAGCGCCCTCCGTCTCATCCTCTCGCGTGACATCATCGCGAGCTCCGACAGTATCGCGCAGCTACCAACCTCCTACCAGAAGCACGCCGAGCTATGGCACGTCCATGTCGCGTTCGACCAGCAGCCGGTACACAGCACCGTCTACGCGGACCGTCGTGACTCCCCGAACTTCATCATCCACCTATAGAACTCCGAGTGTATCGACACCTTCTCGTTCAATGTCCCGTTCATCAGCGCCCAGTCGCTCTGTTTCAACACCACAGGTAAGGTCGACACCAACGCCACAAGTAAGGTCCGCACCTTCACGAACTCCAAGTCGCTCTGCACCTGCTACCCGCAGCGCCGCCCCATCATCAGGTAGAACCCCAACCAGCCGCCCTGGCTCCAGATAGTATGAGACACCTATTCAGCATCCTGGCAATCAGCTGTGCTGTTCTCGGCACATCGGCAAAATCTGAATCTGCAACCACCCTCAGTCAGATCGATTTCGAAGCCGCCAACGGCTACGACCCAGCGTTCGAACTCGCAGGCCAACAGGGATGGGAAATCGAGGGCTCTGGGGGTAACGGTCTTCTAGAAGACGGCTTTGGCACAGGAGGCCAGCAAGCCTATGTGGGATTCTATCCGCCCACCAATCAAGCCCATCAGTTCACCACGACCTGGACGCCCCTAAACTTTGATCCCGTCGCACAACAGCAGCCGATCGTGGTCTTCTCAACCGACCTTTCGATCCGCGACTCTATGGAAGGGGGACGCGATGACTTCCGGTGGACCGTTTTCAACCAAGACGTGGAGCATCTCTTCACCATCGCATTCGACAACTCCACCCTGAACGTCTGCTACGCGCTGAACGACAATCAGGGCATTCTCCCAACAAGCTGGGCATTCGAAAACGAAGTCATCTACACACTGACTGTCGCAATGGATTTCGAGAACAACCTCTGGAGTGCTTATCTGAACTCAGCAGAGATCGTCTCAAATCAACCCATTTCAACCACGAACGCAGCCCTGACTCTCGGAGATATCGGCGTAGGTTGGTTTGTCTTGGACACCCAGAATCCAGGCGACAATTTCATGCTCTTCGACAATTACACAGTACGCGCCATGCCTCGCCGTCCGTCCGAGCCCTCTGTCAGGCTCATGTCGCGCGAAGGCGATACCTCCACCGTCAGGATCAGCGGACAACCCGGCGGAACATTCGCCCTCCAAGCCTCCTCCAACCTGAAAGACTGGATTGATCTGGGGAGTTGGTTGACGCCATCCGGAGAGCTGGACGTGACGGATACCGTGTCAGACAGGGTTGTCTTTTACCGGGCACAGATCGCCACTGGCGCGCAGGATCAACAGCTATTGGCACACTTTTCTGGATTTCCATGAAATCTACGGAGTGAGTTATTCCCTTTATTCTCTTGGCATAGGCTAGGCGAATGCAGGAAAACGGAGGGCGATGATCTTGTCTGAAACCGAGCTCTGCACACTGCTCGAAGCCCGTAACGGGACCCCGCATTCACTTCTTGGCCTTCACTCCCTTGGTGCCAACAAGGGCATCGTCGGTCGCGCACTGATTCCGGGAGCCATTTCGGTAAAGGTCATTCCTACGCAAGATAGCGGTGAAGCTTTCGAATTGAAACGCGTTGATGACTCGCCCCTGTTCGAAGCCACAACCGGAAAGACGGACACCCCTTTCCCTTATCAGCTTGAAATAGACTACGACAAGGGCGTCGTCCTTCAACAACACGATCCCTACTCATTCCTCCCCACGCTAACCGACGCAGATCTCTACCTCTACGGCGAAGGCCGCGAAATGCGCATCTACGACAAGCTGGGCGGCCATTCTAGAAGCATCGATGGAGTTGATGGCGTGGCTTTCGGGGTCTGGGCACCCAATGCAAAGGGCGTTTCCGTGATTGGTGAATTCAACAACTGGGACGGCCGGCGCCATCAGATGCGCATCCTTGGGAACTCAGGCATTTGGGAACTTTTCATCCCAGGCGTCGAGAAAGGTTCGCTCTACAAATTCGAAATCAAGAACACCTACGGGGAAACGACCGTCAAGACGGACCCATACGGCACCTTCTTCGAAAATCCTCCAAAACAGGCAGCCATCGTCTGGAATACAGATTCCCATGAATGGCAGGATGATGAGTGGATGGCCAAGCGCTCGGAAATCGACTGGTTGAAGAGCCCGATGAGTATCTATGAGATCCACATGGGCTCGTGGATGAAAAAGTCCGAGACCGAGTCGCTCAGTTACCGCGATCTTGCCGAGCCGCTCATAAAATATTTAACGGATACCGGATTCACTCATGTGGAGTTCCTCCCTGTCGCAGAGCATGCCTTCTACCCTTCTTGGGGATATCAGGTTACCGGGTTCTACGCCCCTTCAAGCCGCTACGGAACTCCTGATGATTTTCAGTATCTTGTGGATCAGCTTCATCAAGCCGACATCGGCGTGATTATCGACTGGGTACCGGCCCATTTTCCACGGGACGAATGGGCCTTGGCCAAGTTCGACGGCACCGCCCTCTATGAGCATGAAGACCCGCGCAAGGGAGCACATCAGGATTGGGGCACATTGATCTTCAACTATTCACGCCACGAAGTGCGCAACTTCATGATCGCCAATGCGCTGTTCTGGCTGGAGCGCTATCACATCGATGGTCTGCGCGTGGACGCAGTGGCTTCCATGCTTTATCTGGATTACTCACGAAAGAACGGCGAGTGGATTCCCAACGAATACGGAGGCCGCGAGAACATCGAATCGGTGGAGTTCCTCAAAGAGTTCAACCACACGGTGCACACGGAATATCCCGGAGTGGTAACGATCGCTGAAGAATCCACGGCATGGCCTCAGGTCTCCCGTCCTCCGGAAATGGGCGGTCTTGGATTCAGCATGAAGTGGAACATGGGTTGGATGCATGACACCCTGGGTTACTTCAAGCGCGAGCCGATTCATCGCAAATATCATCAGAACGAGCTGACCTTTGCGATGCTCTACCACTATCACGAAAATTTCATTCTCCCACTTTCCCATGATGAAGTGGTGCATGGGAAAGGCTCATTGATCCGCCGCATGCCCGGCGACGACTGGCAGGCATTTGCCAACTTGAGAACACTGCTGACTTATCAGTGGACCTTCCCCGGAAAGAAGCTTCTCTTCATGGGCGGCGAATTCGGACAGCGAGAAGAATGGAACGAGAACGGACAACTGAATTGGTCCATCCTTGATCAAGGCCCGTTTCACAAGGGCCTCCAACGCCTGATGGGTGACCTAAACCGCATCTACCGCAACAGCCCATCGCTCTACGAAGCAGACTTTGATCATGGAGGCTTCGACTGGATCGACTGCACCGACCATGCAAACAGCGTATTGATCTTCGTGCGCAGAAATCAGGACAGCAGCAAGCAAAGTATCCTCGTCATGAACCTCACTCCCGTCGCCAGGGAAGGATACCGCATCGGACTTCCTGCTTCAGGACACTGGAGCGAAGTCATCAATACGGACTCCGAGATCTACGGCGGCAGCAATGCTGGAAATGTAAACGGAGTGGAAGCAGAGAAAGTGCCTCTTCATGGGCAGAGCCACTCTGCCATGTTTACACTACCTCCTCTTGGTGCCCTGCTTTTCAACCAGGACTGAATCAGTCCAACAGCTTCTTGATTCGCACGAACCCTGACAGCAGGTCCGCCGGCACGATCAGTTCGGAAACCCTGCTGGTACTATCAAAGGTCAACTCCTCCATGAACAAGTCGTCAAGCGTGAGGACTGTTTCCAGGCTATAACGCACGCCATTGACCGAAGGCCAACTCAAGCGTAACAGATCATCAAACAGGGGACTCAGGTCCGCTTTAAACACTCGTTCATCCACGGTCGGATCACTTGCGACCAACAACTCCAGAAGATTTCCATCCCCGTCCAAGTCCAAGTCTTCTTCAGGACCCTGAGAAAGATCACCAAACATCTGCATTTCCAAACTGTCGTCCAGGCCATCAACATCCGAGTCCGTGATTGTCACTCCTTTGATAAGAAGATTCACCTCGAGCACATTCCCCGTGAACTCAGGTGATTGATCACTGACCTGAACCTTCCATGTTCCAGCGCTGGGTTCAAAGAAATGAGCCACACTCCAGTATGTCCAGTCTTCCGGCCCCTCCGAAATATCTCCATTAGGGAACTGCATCACACTTTTGGTTCCATAGGGAGACGTGAGAATAACACGCAAATCCCCGCGCGATGTATGATCCGCCCGGAGCCTCACCCCCACGTGCTCCGTCACCAAAGAGTCAGTCACTTCCAATTCATACTCCGTGTGCACGGTCTGCAAGCCAACGGTAACAGTGCTGTTTGTTTCAATCAAATCCCTTAGCGCTTCGCCATCATTCTGACTTATCATTACAGCAGTCAGCGTATTGTATTTCGTTCCTCCGAGAACAATGCGCGAATCCTCATCTCGGTTATTATACACGATTCCAAAGGCTGCATTTGCATCTTCCGCACGACTCAGCTTCTCGCCAAACAGACTCCCCCCTCGCTGAATCAGAGCCCCCTTTCCTGTAAGGTCCACTTCAATCGCATCGATGGCCTGCTCAACATGCACCAACGGTAACACAGCTGTCGCGACATCCGGCACTGGCCCTTGACTCCCCGAAGCAGAGATCTGGGTCAACTCGGCCGGAACATCATCCCCTTGAACAACCACGAGAAGGGCATCATCAGCAATCGGCTTCATTTCGGTCGAAATGTAAGTCACATCCTGATACGCAGGGCGACTCTGCCAATCTTTCGCTATCTGAACCGCTCTTCCAGCATCAAGTAACCCAAAGCCTGTCAGATGGCTGAAGACCAATCCTGCACGATTCGTTTGCAGATTCGGATTATTCTGATCGGACTGCTCTGACGCCAAAGCAAGAATCTGCTGCACATCGCGATAATGAAGCTGAGGGTTCGTCTCCAAAATCAGAGCCACTATTCCCGAAATAATGGGACACGATCCCGACGTCCCTGAAAACCCAAACGATAGAAAACCATAGTCCGCCAGATCAGATTCGAAGGTGATACCATTTAACCCGTCGTCACCGACCGGATCTGTCGTAAACAGTTTCTGAAAACCAGTTTCTCCACTCGGCCCAGAAACCAACACACAGGCTCCGGGACTTGAATACTCAGCCACACGCCCATCATCTCTCAAGGCGCCCACTGCTATCGCCAGCGGATCACTGGCGTAACCATCATCATTCACATTACCGCCGACCTCTCCCCGGTTTCCTCCGGCTCTCACCTGAATCACACCAAGTCCGTTACGCCCGTTTAATACAGAGTTGGTCAGCGCCATCCGCTCTATCAAAGAAGGGCCACCCAGAACGGAACTCGCATTTCCCCAGCTATGATTCTGAATATCAATAATCTGAATATGATACTGAAGGGCATCAGCCAATTGAAGGTCACCCGCAATACGATCAGATGCAGAAAAGATGTTCATACTCACCCACTCCGCATCAGGTGCGACACCAGCTCCTCCTCTTCCATTCCCAAGTTCAGCAACAGCCAATCCTGCAACAGCCGTACCGTGAAACTGCGATGTGCGTCCATGCTCACCACCGGGAGCGTTGTTAAAGAAATCGAAATGATGCTCCGAGTGCTTGTTCCCAATCAGGTCCGGGTGATCCAGATCCATTCCATCATCCACGATTCCGATGACCACTCCAGTTCCCTTACTCACAGGCCACGCCGAGCGCACATTGATATCAATTCCAGTTTTCTCACCAGTCAGTTCATCTCTGTTCTCCAGATGCCAGAAATCAGAATTCACATCCAGCGTATCCCGCAAGTATGGATCGTTAGTCAGTCGGGAGTATGGCCCACTCTTCTGATGATTTCTTCGCAACTCGGGATAGGAGCGGATGACACCCTTTCTCGATGCCAGAGCATGAGCAACATCCGCAGCTGCTTCGGCATGGCCGGCTCTTAGATGAAAAACACTTGGTCCCAAACGCCGGATATACTTCAAATCAAACTCATCGATGATTCCATCAAGCACATCAGAATCACTGAGTTGGATCACGAGATTCCATGACACCTCGACCGGCAAATTTCCTACTCCAGTTGGCCACGCTTTGATCCATCGGGTTGACGCCCGTTCAGCTTGTTCGGTGGATGGTCTGAGAGGATCTAGATGATAGGTCTTCAGCGTATCCTCCTGAAAGGTCACCTCCTTCTCAGGCTGCACCTCTCCGGCCATTCCTGTATACAAAGACAGAATCAGCACGAAGCTGATAAGAACAGATCTATACAACAGATAGTACATCTTCAAAAATACAAGAGCATGGATCATTCCCCTCTCTCATATGCCCAAGACCACCCAAGGATAGAATGGCCGGAGTGCGATCGACGATGCTCAATCGCTTCCGTTATGTAAACCTTCGCATCCATCACGGCAGATCGCAAATCCAACCCTCTTGCCAGCAGCGCAGTCACGGCTGCTGAGAGTGTGCAGCCAGTTCCATGAACACCTTCAGGAATATCCAAGCGGCGGGAAGTCAGCAGTTCTTGCCCTTCATCAGAATGAAACACATCAACCGCATCAGAAGTTGCGCTCAAATGCCCCCCCTTTAACAGGACTGCCGCACCCGTTTCATTTGCAAGGCATGCAGCCGCCTCTTTCATCTGTTCTTCTGTCGAGACAGATCGCCCCGTCAGAGCTTCAGCTTCTGGAAGGTTGGGAGTAATCAATGTAGCCTTGGGCAGGAGTCTTTTTTTCAAGGCATCGACGGCTTCAGGAGCAAGAAGACTGCGTCCGCTTGTGGACACCATCACCGGATCTACCACCAGTTTCTGTGTTCCACTCTGCCCTTCCAGCCAATCGCAAAATTCATGAATTACAGATGATTCAGCAAGCATCCCTGTCTTCATTGCAGAAACCCGAAAACCATTCTGAACAGCAACCAGCTGATTCCGAATCATCGCCAAATCACAAAGCTGAACACCCAAAACCTCTTTCGGGTTCTGAGCAGTTACACAGGTTAGGACTGACACACCATGAACGCCCAGAGAAGACATCGTCGCCAAATCAGCCTGAACACCTGCACCGGCGCCGCTATCAGACCCTGCTACTGTCAGGGCCACCGGAACATCATTGGCTGAGATGTCAGGCATCGACCTAAACGTTTTTCAAATACCCATTGCTGTCGCCGAAGCGATTAATGGGAAGCCCCATGATTTTCAACATGGAGACGTAGAGATTGCACATCGGAACAGCCCGGTGATGAACGGCTCGTCCAGGATGCATAAATCCACCTGCTTTACCTGCGAGGAGCACAGGCAAATCCACATGAGAATGGCGATCTCCATCCTTGATCCCTCCACCGTAGAGAATCATGGAATGATCCAGGAGTGTCCCATTTCCTTCTTTCACAGAACGCATCCTATCAAGGAAGTAGCCAAACTCACTCACTAGAAAGTGATCGATCTTCTTGAGCTGGGAAATCTTGTCGTTCTCACCACGATGATGAGAAATGGCATGATGACCAGAATTCACTCCGACCTGCGGATAAGTCCTGTTACTGCCATCGTGTGCAACAAGGAACGAAGCTATGCGTGTCGTATCCGTCTGATAGGCCAGCGTCATCAAGTCATACATCAAACGAACGTGCTCCCTGAAATCACGGGGAATCCCTGAGGGCTTCTTATACTCAAGCATCTTCACATCATTGAACTTCTCAGCTTGCTGCATACGAATCTCAATCTCACGGACGGATTCCATATACTCATCAAGCTTTCGCTGGTCAGTATTTCCAAGTTTGGATTTCAGACGCTTCGCATCATCAAGCACCAGATCCAGGATGCTGTTCTGATAGAGTTTTCTAAGACGCTCGCTCTCGGTTGGCTTCCGCTGCTTACCACTTCCGAAAAGCCTCTCAAAGATCAAACGGGGATTCGCATCCCCGGGCATGGGGACCGATTGATTTTTCCACGAAAGATTATACTGATACGCACAGGAATACCCCGAGTCACACTTGCCAGCCATACGCGATCGATCTCCACTGAGTTCCAGTGACGGCAACTTCGTTTCACGGCCAATCAGACGTGCAGCCACCTGATCCACCGAGATCCCTATCTGAATATCCGCCCCGGCAGTTTTTCGAGCTTGGCGCCCCGTTAGAAAGGTAGCATTGGCCCGCGCATGATCGCCCCCTCCATCACCATTGGATTTCGCTTTGTGATGGTCCAGACCACCAACAACCTGAAACACCGAGCGGTGCCGTTCAATCGTCTTGAGTGTCGGACTCATTTGATAGTTCGCGCCGCTTCCCTTTGGCTGCCAGTTGGGAACGATCACTCCATTGGGGTGATAGATAAACCCCATACGGATCGGAAAACCATCCTCCGTAACACGCGCTTTCAGCTGCTGCCCCGTTTGAGCTACAGCAGGCAACACCATGGCATCCATGACAGGCAACGCCATCCCGACACCCAATCCTCTCAGAAAACTTCTCCGGGGCAATGCCCATTTTTTTGTCTGGATGTTCATATCAATCGTCTTTCGCTATTCACTTGTATCAGGGCGGAATGAATCCCCGCGCCGCATCTGAAACGGCGCGCTTTCGGCAATCGCCAACACCACACTCGAGAACTTGTAAATTCCCGCCTGTGTCTTTGCTACAATCTCATTAATCGCGCATCGGTCAAAATGTTTCACACCTCGCCCAAGCGCATAAGTCAGCATTCGCTCTGCAAACGCCCTTACAAACTCATCCTTCTTCTCCGTCGCCAGAATGTGGGTCAATTCGCGCGAATCAATAAACGTCTCTCCACTGACAAGCTTACCAGACGAGTCCACAGGAAAGGAACCCTCCATCAAACGATAGCGACCAATCGCGTCAAAATTTTCCAACCCAAAACCGAGTGGATCCATCCGTGCATGACATGACCGGCAGATTGCAGAATCACGATGCTTCTCCAGTCGCTCTCGCAATGTGCCTTTGGATGCGGCCTCTGCAGTTTCTTCAAATTCAGGGATGTCATCCGGCGGTTGTGGTGGATGCGTTCCAAGTAGATTCTCCAACACCCAGAGACCTCGTTTCACCGGCGCAGTGCGGCTTGGATTAGATGTAATCGTCAACACGCTTCCGTGTGTAAGCACTCCCTTCCGAGGCGTTCCTTTCAGCGTCACCTTGCGAAACTCGTCTCCTTGAATACCAGGCATGTTGTAGTGCTTGGCCAATTCCTCATTGATGAATGAATAATCTGCGCCAAGAAAATCCAAGACACTAAGGTCATAGCGTTGGATGTGACGGAAGAACATGCGCGTCTCCGTTCGCATCGCTTCCTTGAGCCCTTCTGTAAACTGAGGGAACTGATCTTTGGAAGGCGTCACCAGATCCAGATTTCGAATCTGCAACCACTGCTCAGCAAATCCATCAGCCATTGCTTTGGCCCGCGTGTCACGCAGCATTCTCGAGACTTGAGCAGGAAGGTTCTCCCTGAGTTTCCCCCGACTCGCCAAGCCGAATAGTTGTTTATCCGGCATGCTTCCCCAGATAAAAAATGACAGGCGTGAAGCTAGAGCATATTCGTCGATCGGATAGACTCGCGCAGGGTTGTTGGGCTCAGGTTGCAGCTCTTCTCTGAAAAGAAAACTGGGAGATACAAGAACGGTCTGGAGTGCCAATCGGACACAGGTCTCGAACGATTCCCCACGGCGATCGGCCAATCGGAACATCAATAACATCCTATCGATTTCACCTCGGGTGACAGGGCGCCTGAAAGCCTTGAAGGCAAATTCTGAAATGATCTCCCGGGCAACCTCCAACTTGTTCTGTTCGGTATGTTGTTTGATGAAGATGCTCTTATGAGATGGAGGATAAACCGGATCACCTTTTTGAATCGGACCTTCAATGATCAGCTTTTCGACCATGAGATTTCTATCCCCTTTTCCTGGTCCACTCTTCTTGTAGTAGTCATTCAGGAACGACATGTAGATCCTCTGATCTCCCGCATCCAACTGATGTTCTACCTTGTAGATCTGCGGCTTGTCCTTTCCTGCCTTCACGGAATGAGTCGCAAGCACGGTCCCATTCACGCCAACCGCCATCTTGATCGGTTCGTCTCCAGCCTGAGTTCCTCCTGCTGACACCGAGATAACGTAGGTCCCCTCCCGGTCTACGAGATGCCTTGCCACGATGTCACCATTGGAAGACAGCCAACGTGTATAGCCACTCTCATTGCCTCCCTGCATCTGATCCGATGCAATCTCAATAACTTCCGGTTCACTGGGCCCCGATACAATGGCGCGCTCCAATACCTGCTCTGCTGCTTTCAGGTATTTCTCAATCTGGAGGGGCGACAACGAGAGAACATCACCTATGTTATCGAATCCATAACCCGAGTCATCCGCTGGGAAATCTTCAGCTGGCCTGAAATTGATTCCAAACAGATCTCGAATCACATTGTTATACTCCATTCTGTTCAGACGCCTGATCGTGACTCGCCCCGGATCCGGATTGTTGCAATCGATGTTGTACACATCTGATTCGATCCAATCGATAAGCGCTTTGCGCTGCTCCAACGAAGGTTGAGGCTTCTCAATGGGAGGCATGATGTGCGATTGAAGATTGTTCAGCACGGCTTCCCAAAGTTTCAAATTGGCACGCTTGGCCTCGAGTGTCTGATCCCTATCCAACGCCACACCTCCCTTTTCCACTCCATCTGAATGACAATCATAGCAGTACTCCGACAAGATAGGCCGAATGTCCTCCTCAAAGTCCACAGCCGCCCCGGTCACTGCAAGGGACAGGATCAGGCAACTCAGGATACTAAATAGAGATCTATTCATGCTCAACTAGACTAACGAGAACATCAGAGCGATCCGGACAATCGTCAATAGAGGTAGCTAAAAAGAAAGCGCCCCAGAAAGGCGCTTTCGAAAATTTAATCCTGAACTGCGGCGACTCAGATATTAGAAGTAACGGATGAATTGTTTCTTCCTGAGACGAGAAATGTATTTCTCCTGAAGTCGCGCACGCTCAGCTGAAAGGAGCATCGATTCAATCTCATCAGCCACGTCTGCAAGAGGCCTGACACGCGAAGGTCTACGATCATCAACCATCATGATAAATGAGGCACCCGAGGTGGAAATCACTCCTGAACGTTGTCCCTTCTTAAGGTCAAAGGCGTAGTCGGCAAGATCCTTGCGCAGAACCTTCTTTTGGACCCATCCCCAATCCCCACCATCGGCGGCTTTGGATCCCTCGGAATAAACCTTGGCCATTTCCTCAAATGGAGCCCCTTCATCCAGTTTGATCAAAATTTCTTTGGCCAGCTTGTCAGCGCGGCCTTCCACCGCTCCTTCTGGCTGGTTAACCACAATCATCCGCAACTTGATTTCCTCATCAACTCGATAGTCTTCCTGATTGGCGAGATAATACTTCTCCACCTTGTAAGGAGAGATGATCAAACTGGATGACACATGGAGCGAACGAAGCTGAGAAACCACGATCTGCTCACGCACGGTTTCTCTGAATTTTTCGAAGGTCATTCCTCTGGCCTGCAGAGTCTTCGTCATGGTAATCCGATCACCAAACTGCTCACGAACACGACGTTTGATTTCCTCATCGATAATACTCTCAGGAAGATTGTACCCCGCGGTAGCAAAGTCATGGAGGATGAGTTCGTGTTCTACAAGCTGCTTGATCGCATCTTCCTGAAGCTCAAGAACCTTCTTTTCCAAAGTTGGTAAATCCCGGGCATAACGACGCTCCAGCAGAGAAATTTCAGGAGCAACCAGATTCTTGATTTCCTGATAAGTGATCACCCGTTCATTTACGATCACGGCTACACCATTCACGAACTCCCTACCCGCTGCATGAGCGGAACTGTGGGCCAAAAGAACGGCAACAAAGACAAATAGAACTTTTCTTAAAAGGGTCATAACGACAGCGCGAGCGGAGTCTATGGGAACCCACTCCAAGGGGTCAAGCAGGGGGCTAAAGAAGTTGCCTAATCCTCAATCAAACTTGACCAGACAAAAAAAAGAAGCCGCTTGGAATGAACCAAGCGGCTTCAGGAACTTTATAAGAAGCAATTAGCTCTTGCGACGACGGAACAGAAGTCCGAGTCCGCCCATCACACCAAGAGCAACAGTTGTTGGCTCAGGGACAGCAGCGACATTCATGACGCTGAAGCTGGTCAATCCAAAAAGATTTGCCGGAGAGGAAGGAGGACTCCCTGCATTGCCTGTGTTTACGCTGAATACAGTACTTTCTCCGCGAATCATGGAAGAGGCAAAGTCCGAACCGTTGAAGACCTTAACTTGAATGTCTGCTGCGCCACCCGCGGTGACACCAGTAACTGACACAGCATTTCCAACTGAGAAATAGCCATCCGAAATGGTCGTAGTCCCGAGGAGAGACAACGAACCGCCAGTTGCTCCACCATAGAGGCCGACAGTGAACCCGGCGCCAGGAAGAGGAGTAGTTCCGTCAACATCGAAAACAGGCGCATCCAACACACCTGTTCCGGGAGTAAAGGCACTGTTAGCGAAATTGACTGTTCCGTCCTGCGCGTTAGCGGCGAAGGAAATGGCCATCGCCCCAAAGATTGCTAGAAATTTTTTCATTTTCTAAAGTCCTTTTGTAAAAAGTCAGTAACGTGGATTATTCGTCCGTGCTAGTTGTAAATGTGCGATCCCATGATCCTGCATTCTGTTTTGCAAGGAAGAAAGCCTCACCAATTGCCAATGATGGTTCACCGTTATTCCAAGAACCATTATTGTAAAAAGTAATCGTGTAGTTACTTATCGCATTATCATACTTGTAAACAGTATCGAATTGGGCAGGCGTGTAACCCAATGATGACAATGAACCAGCTTGAGGGACTTGGGAGCTGACGATCGAAAATCCTGCACTGAGAGGATTGCTCAATTCACCTTGGAGCACTTCACCAGAAAAAGTGACAGTGAAAGCCTCATTTGCAGCAATGAAGCCACCCTCTCCAGGAGCGAGTGTCAAAGCCCCGTTGCTCCAGCTTCCGTTGTTGAAGAATGAAATACCGGAAAATGCGCCTTGAATAGTATCAAACTTATACACCGTTGTGAACTGGGGAGGAGACGGCATCACGTTAGCCAAGCTGTTATCCCCTGCATCTAGAGGGTTGGCGATCATGGAAAATCCCTCAGGGACATCCACAGAGGCGTAGCCTACGACATTAACAGAGTAAACAGCATCAGCTGCTTGAACCGTTGCGGCGCCTCCGAGGGCGACCAAACCTGCGAGAAAAAGAGGTTTAATTTTCATATGTTGCTTCTTAAAAGTTCCGTGTGCGAAGCCAACCTGTCAGATGGTGCAAGGGTCGTCAACGCCTTTTTTGGGCTCTTATTCACATGTCATACAGTTGTAACAGGGCCTTAACATTTCTCCACAACCTACTCTAAGCCAACGAGGTACGATTTTTCGCCAATTCCCAAGAAATTGCGCCATTTTCTTGAATCAACAAGCCCTGCCCAGCCATGGTTGGCCCATGATTGTTAAGGCCAATGAGAGAAAAAAACATTTTCGAACGGTTTCGTTCAACAAAGCCAAAAACCACGTGGTATTGATCGAACAGCGACTACTTCCCCACGAGTTTAAACTGCTAGAAACCAAGGATTTCCAAGAAACAGCCCATGCAATCACTGATATGGTCGTCCGCGGAGCAGGTGCCATCGGTGCCACTGCAGCCTACGGATTGGCCCAAGGAATCCGTGCCTACAAGGGGCGCTCAGTCGAAGAAATCGGTAAAAAGGCCGCGATTATCGGCAAAACACTCAAAGAAGCACGCCCCACAGCTGTCGATCCCATCAATGCAGTGAACTGGATGCTCAAGTCCTTGAGCGCCGAAAAGACGGTTTCTTCCTACAAAAACAAAGCATTGGCGCTTGCACATCAATTTGCTGATGAGGATGTCGAGCATTGCCAACAGCTTGGGGCCCACGGAAACAGGGTCATCAAGTCCGGAATGCGAATCCTCACCCACTGCAATGCTGGTTGGCTAGCATTCGTCGACTTTGGATCCGCTACAGCACCTATTTACACTGCGCGCGATGCCGGCAAGTCAGTCCACGTGTTCTGCGATGAGACCCGGCCCCGTTGTCAGGGTGCTTCTTTGACGGCATGGGAATTGGCGCAAGAAGGTATTTCACACGATGTAATCCCAGACAACGCAGCAGGCCATTTGATGCAACGAGGCGAAATCGACATGGTCATCACAGGTGCCGACCGAGTCCTTGGCAAGACAGGAGAAGTCACCAACAAGATAGGCACCTACACAAAGGCTATCCTCGCAGCGAAACACAATATCCCATTCTATGTGGCCATCCCGCTATCGACGATCGACTGGAACTTGGATGATGGAATGAAGATCCCTATCGAAGAACGGGGCGAAGAGGAGACTCTTGGAGCGTGGGGAATCAACAAGACCGGCAAACGGACTTACGTTCGAATCGCCAATGAAACATCAAGCGGGAGAAACCCTGCCTTTGATGTCACGCCAGCCGATCTCGTAACCGGAATCATCACACCAAAGGGAATCCTGAAGCCTACCTCTCTCTGGAAAAAGCGCCGATCACTGGGCTGGCCCACCTAATGGGACCGATCTAGTTACGCCTCTTCACATCGGCCAGAAAGGCAGACGTCGGGAAGAGTTTTCCCGGGCAGGCAGTGTGACCACGGTGAATGGTGGAGTGAGTCTTGACGGCATCGGCCTTCAATCGGCACCGAGCTAGGAGGTAATCCACCAAGGCGTTCAGGCTCTTAATCTGGGCTGCTGAAGGCCTCTTTTCCTGAAAATTACCTACCAGACAAATGCCCAGTGCTTTGGCATTCAGCGATTCTTTGGCGAGATGACCACCATTGATCTGCTTGGTCCACCTAGGACCCAGATAGATCTCCCCATCTTTCAAATCCCCAGCCTTTCCGTTACCGATCACAAAATGATAGGCCAGTCCATTCTCCATGCGTCGCACCTTCCTGTGGTAATACTCCATGCCTGAGACCTTACTCTTCTCAGCTGCAGAGTGATGAACCACCACATACTTCCAGCGGCCCGTCCGAATAGATGTCTTATCCAGCTTACTCTTCACCGATGACGACAAGGCAATCTTGGGTGCCGCTCCCTTACCTGGGATGATCAATCGCTGCCCAATGCGGATCTTATCAGGATTTTTGATTCCGTTATAAGCGGCCAATTGCCTTTCCGTAACCCCATAACGCTCTGCGATCTGACCCAATGTCTGATTTTTCCGGACAATAATGCGAATGGTCTCTTTGGGACGATTCCCCTTGGGCGCAGAAGATGTTGCTGTTCCTACGGGCTTTGCGACTTCTCGAACCGTCAGCCTTTGCCCGGGATATATCGTGTAAGGCTTTTTGATTCCGTTCAATGAGGCCAATTCTGACAGCTTGATTCCATTGGCATCAGCGATCGTTCCAAGGGATTCACCCTTCTTAACCAGATGAAATACCGATTCAGCCTTGGGTGCAGCCGAGGCCGTAGGCGGCCCCGACACCTTTAAGACCTGCCCTTCATTGATGGCATTTTTACTCTTCAGGGCATTCCATTTCACCAATTGATCCACCGACACCCCGTATTTCCCCGCCACCTGAGACAATGTCTGCCCTTTGGTCACCTTGTACTCCTTGGCTTCAAACGGAATGGAAAGCTTCTGCCCAACGTAGATTTTATCCGCTCCTTTAAGACCATTGGCATCCACGATGGCTCTAACACTCGATTGATGCTTCTTGGCGATATCACTGAGCGTTTCACCCTTTTTCACCACGTGGGTCTGCGTTGCATGGAGCGACCAGGCAAGCAGGAACACTATAAGAAGCACACATCCGATCACTCGGTGCGCGAACCTCGTTTGGTTAAGACTGTTGATGAACTGAATCAAGGAAGGGCGAATCCTTCAGCAAAGACAGGCTTGGTTTCAATGAACAATTCTCACCTTTGGCCAGTCAGGGAGAACTTTCTCGGGAAAACGATTCCTGATAATACCTGCACACATGTCCAACGTTCCGATAAAACGATTTCTTCATATCTTGATCTCTGTCGCAATTGCCATCTCCGCTTTCAACGCCTCAGCCCAGAACAAAAAGGCATCCAAACCCAAGAAAAAGCAGCCTCCATTCAAATGGGTCAACCCAATCAAAGGCAAGGCATCTGAAGGAGTGGAACATCACACATTCGTGAGTCCTTCCATGAAACACGACGTCGGTTACTGCATCTATCTCCCTCCTGCATACAAGGAACAACCAGATCGCACGTTCCCGGTCGTCTATTACCTCCATGGAGGACGCCCCGGCAGCGAGACAAAGAGCATCTCATTGGCACCACTCATTCACGCCAACATCACAAAGGGTGATGTCGCGCCTATGATTTACGTATTCGTCAATGGCGGTGCGGTCTCTCACTACAACTACCCGGAGAAGAATTCCATGGGCGAAGATGTGTTCGTGAAGGAACTCATTCCACACATCGACAAGACATGGCGCACCATCGCCAAACGCGAAGCACGCGGACTTGAAGGATTTTCACAAGGCGGGCGCGGCACCACCCGCATCATGTTCAAGCACCCAAAACTCTTCAGCTCATGCGCTCCCGGCGGCGCTGGACATGCCACTGAAAAACGTATTTCTGAAGAGAACGGCAAAGAGAGCGAACATCTGACTTTCGCACCCGAATACAACACCTACGACCTTGCCCGCGTCTACGCCAAGAATCCCGAGCCACCGATCAACATACTCGTTCACGTTGGCAACAAAGGATTCAACTATGAAAACAACCTCGCCTACATGGAGTTTCTCAAGACGCTGAAGATCAAACACGATCACATCATCGCCGACGGCGCCCCGCACTCAGCGAAGATCATTTTTCAGAAAGAAGGCCTGAATATCATGAAGTTCCATGAGAAGAATTTCATGAAAGCAAACGGCAAATGGTGATCTGAATCGCTCATCCACTACTTGCTTCAACGACGGCTCATGGCAGAATCCTGCACATGAATGGCACGATCTTCCATTCATGCAGAGCACCCTTACATTCAGACTCACAGCTCTCAAATGTGCACCCCGTTTAAGACATCCACGTCTGGCTTTTCCATAGTAGCCGTTTTGGCACTTCTTCTGACAGTCCCCTCACTGTCCGCCAAGGTCGACTTCGGTCGAGACATTCGCCCTATCCTTTCAGAGAACTGTTTCCATTGTCACGGCCCCGACGAAGAGAATCAAAAAGCAGGACTACGCCTTGATACTCGTGAAGGAGCGACAGAAGACCTCGGCGGCTACGCAGCAATCGCCCCAAGTTCACCAGAAAGCAGCGAACTCCTGAAACGCATGCTGACAAATGACGAGGACGATCGCATGCCGCCTGCCGAAACAGGCAAAGTCATCACAGACGCACAGAAAACTCTCATCCGGCAATGGATTTCAGAAGGAGCAGAATGGGGATCTCACTGGGCATTTGAATCCCCCAAAAAACCAAACCCTCCAGTCGTGAAGAACAACGACTGGACCCAAAACCCAATCGACCAGTTCGTCAGAGCTAAGCTGGAGAAGGAAGGACTGACACCAAGCAAGCCCGCCGACAAGATCAAGATCCTTCGCAGGCTTCACTTGGACATCACTGGACTCCCTCCAACGCCGGAAGAGGTCGATGCATTCCTAGCCAGCGATGATCCATTGGTCTACGAACGCAAAGTCACTGAACTCCTGAAGTCCCCACACTACGGAGAGCGCTGGGGGCGCCATTGGTTGGACGCGGCACGCTACGCTGACTCAGATGGCTTTGAGAAAGACAAACCGCGCAATGTCTGGCTCTTTCGCGAATGGGTTATCAACGCCCTCAATGATGACCTCCCCTACAACCAATTCGTCATTGAACAGATCGCGGGAGATCTCATCCCAAACGCCACACAGTCGCAGAAAGTGGCCACAGGCTTTCTTCGCAACTCCATGATCAATGAAGAAGGCGGCGTGCATCCTGAGCAATTCCGCATGGAAGCCATGTTCGATCGTATGGACGCAATCGGTAAATCCGTTCTAGGACTCACCATTCAGTGCGCTCAGTGCCACACTCACAAATACGATCCACTTACTCATACCGAGTATTACAAGATGTTCGCCTTCCTGAATGATTCCGCAGAAGGAAGCATCGCAGCCTACGGCCCCAACGCCCTCAAAAAGCGCGCGAACATTCTGCGACAAATCTCAGACATCGAGGAAGACCTTCGCCACAAGACACCCGAGTGGCAAAAACGCATGGCTGCTTGGGAAACCTCATTAAAGAAAGCCAAGGCACCAGATTGGAACGTCCTTTCAATCGGTAACTCCGGCAACAACGCACAACGTTATTATCACCTCGATGACAAATCCCTGCTTGCTCAGGGCTACGCACCCTCCAGGTTCACAGCCACATTCACCAACAATGTGACGTTCAAACAAATGAACGCCATTCGCCTTGAGGCCCTCACCGATCCCAATCTCCCCGGCAATGGTCCTGGCCGCGCCATCGATGGCCGCTTCGCACTTTCTGAGATCAAGCTACAGGTCGAAAACCTCGCCAATCCAAAAGAAAAGAAATGGGTCAAATTCACCAAAGCCACTGCGGATTTCAGCAACAAGGACACCACTCTCAAACCACCCTACGTGGACAGGAAAGGCAAAGCAGGACTCACTGGCGATGTCGGTTACGCGATTGACGGAAAGAATGAAACTGCATGGGGAGCAGACGCAGGCCCCGGGCGCCGCAACGAATCACGCAACGCCGTCTTCCTCTCTGAAACCAATTTCGCCTATCCAGAAGGATCACGTCTGACCTTCCATCTTGTTCAACAACACGGCGGCTGGAACAGTGACGACACTCAGACAATGAACCTCGGACGCTTCCGGATCTCTGTCAGTGACGACTCACAAGCCAAGGCCAACAACATCCCATTCAGAGTCCGCAACCTGCTCAAGACACCAGCCTCCAAACGCACACCAGCCCAACAAAGAGAGATATTCAGCTACTGGCGCACAACCGTACCCGAATGGGAATCAGCCAATTCAAAGATCGCTGCCCTTTGGGAAAAGCACCCCGGAGCATCCACACAGCTTGTCATGCACCAACTCGACAAGATGCGCAGCACCCATCGACTTGATCGTGGAGACTTCCTAAAGCCTGCTGAAAAAGTCCAACCCGGCGTTCCCGCATTTCTCAATCCTCTCCCTGAGAAAGAGAACTACAACCGCCTCGACTTTGCAAAATGGCTCGTGGCAGATGATTCCCCCACTGCAGCACGCGCCATTGTGAATCGCGTCTGGCAATCCTACTTCGGCATCGGAATCGTCGAGACCAGTGAGGACCTCGGATCGCAGGCAGCGGCCCCGTCTCATCCTGGGCTGCTCGATTGGCTCGCCGTCGACTTCATGGAAAACGACTGGAGCCTCAAGCGACTGCATCGCCTGATCACCACCTCCGCCACCTACAGACAGGATTCCTCCATTAGTGAATCACTACTCAGCAAAGATCCTTATAACCGACTTCTCGCGCGCGGGCCTCGTTTCCGAGTGGAAGGAGAAGTGGTCAGAGACATTGCACTCTCTGCCAGCGGGTTACTGGATCGAAGCATCGGCGGCCCAAGCGTCTTCCCTCCAGCACCTGCCTTCCTCTTCAAACCACCCAACAGCTACGGCCCCAAGACATGGAATGAAGACAAGAATGGCAATCGATACCGTCGCGCCCTCTATACATTCCGTTTCAGGTCAGTCCCCTATCCCATGCTGCAGGCATTCGACACACCGAACGGCGACATTTCATGCGTCCGACGAAGCAGGTCCAACACACCACTTCAGGCACTGACAGCACTCAACGAACCCGTCTTCCTCGAATGCGCCATCGCACTCGCTCAACTTACACTTGATAAAGGAGGCAAGACAACGGACGAACAAATTACCTTTGCCTTCAGGCGCTGCCTCTCCCGCTCGCCAGACACCGAGGAAACAAAGACACTGAAAAACTTCCTCAACAGACAACTCTCGCACTTTACCAAAGACAGCAGCAACCCTACTGACCTCATCGGAAGCACCCCGACAGACACACCAGTCAAGACTGCTGCATGGACAGCCCTTTGCCGCGTCCTCCTCAACCTCGATGAAACCATCACCAAGGAATAGCACGCCATGAATTCCCCTCAATTCAACACTTCCGACTCGCAAGCCATCACCCGCCGCTGGTTCTTCGAGCAATGCGGTGTAGGCATGGGCACCATGGCATTAGCGCAGCTTCTTCAAAGTCAGGGACACGCCGCACCTGGTGCCACCAATCCGCTGGCACCAAAGCAGCCGCACTTCACCCCCAAGGCCAAACGAGTCATCTTCCTCTTCATGGCAGGAGCGCCCAGTCACCTGGAGCTCTTCGACAACAAACCAGCCCTCACCAAGTTCAACGGCACACTTCCTCCCCCTGAACTGCTCGAGGGCTACCGCGCGGCATTCATCGATCCCAAATCCACACTGCTTGGCTCCAAGTTCAAATTCGCCAAGCACGGACAATGTGGGGCCGAGATTTCAGAAATCATGCCTCATACCGCATCCGTGGCAGACGACCTCACCATCGTTCGCGGCATGCATACCGACGCATTCAACCACGCGCCCGGCCAGATCATGATGAACACCGGCGCACAAATGTTTGGCAGACCAAGCATGGGCGCATGGGCCACCTACGGGCTGGGTAGTGAGTCCGAAAACCTTCCCGGCTTTGTTGTCTTCAGCTCCGGATCCAAAGGCCCCAGCGGAGGCAGCTCCAACTGGGGAAGCGGCTTCCTGCCCACCGTTCATCAAGGCGTCCTTTTCCGAGGCGGAGCCGAACCCGTGCTCTATCTCCAGAATCCGAAAGGAGTCGATAATGCACTCCAACGCGACTCACTGGACACCATCAACCAACTCAATCAACGCCGCCTCAACATCGTCGGCGATCCAGAAATCGCCACGCGCATCAGCAGCTATGAAATGGCCTACCGGATGCAATCGCACGCACCCGAGGTCATGGATCTCAAAGAAGAGCCCCAACACATTCTGGACATGTATGGAGCCAAACCCGGAGAAAGCAGTTTCGCCAACAACTGCCTCCTGGCCCGTCGCCTCGTCGAACGCGGCGTCCGCTTTGTGGAACTCTTTCACGAAGCATGGGATCAACACGGAAACCTGACCAACGGACTCAAAAAGAACAGCAAAGACACGGACCAACCTGCCGCAGCTTTGATCAAGGACCTCAAACAACGCGGCATGCTCGAAGACACACTCGTCGTCTGGGGCGGTGAATTCGGACGCACGCCAATGGTTCAAGGAGGCAATGACGGACGCGACCATCACCCCAACGCCTTCACCATGTGGATGGCAGGAGGCGGCACCAAGCCAGGTGTCACTTATGGAGAGTCAGATGAATTTGGGTTCAACGTTGTCAAAGACGGCGTCCACGTCCACGACTTCCACGCCACCATCATGCACCTCCTTGGATTCGATCACACCAAGCTCACCTACCGCTTCCAAGGCCGCGACTTCCGCCTCACAGACGTCCACGGCCATGTCGTGAAACCGCTGTTGGCGTAGTTTTTTGAAAGAAATTTTCGATACGCTTTCGGAGTGCGACCAAAAGACCCATAGGGTTGGCAGCTTGTAATAGCCCAGGTTGAGGAGGTGAATACCGACAAGGCCTGAGTTGCATCGCGACAAACTCAAGAGCCGCATAGCGGTGAAACTGGCGGGGTTCCTTTCATCCTTCTGTGCCACCGCTACGCGGCTTTTCCCTTCTCCTTCACTAGACCCAAGGCTTAGCGCTTGCGCCTGCACCTTGGACTATTTGAACTAACGGCCCTACAGGCCTTCTTACAATCTAGCGCCTGCACCGACGTAGGGGCGGTGAGGCAACAATCCCTTTCTTCAAGGAATCTCGCGGATGCGTAGCTTACGGAAGTGGATGGGTGAGCCTTCGCTCTCCAAGCAGAGATAACCTTGGGCAGGTTTGATATCCGTGCCGCCGGAGACTTCTTCTCCATTCACCCAGAGCCGGACTTCTCCGTTGATGGCGCGCACGTAGTAGTGGTTCCATTCTCCGTGACCATTGGCCAAGTGCTTGAGGGGATAGCTCCGTGACCCATTGGGTGACAGCGGTGGAAATGGTTCCATGTCAACGCGCACGGCAAAGACATCTCCATTGGTACCGAACCAATCCGTGGGACGTCCCCTTGCTGCCACTTTTTCAGTATAGCCGTGGTCCAACATCTGAATCTCAATGCCATCGGGTAGTCCGGGCTTGCCTGCTTTGGTAAGGCGCTCAACTGATTCAGGGGTCACCCATGCGAACAGTCCGCTATTGCCCGCCGCCTTCTGGTGACTCCATTCGACGACCATTTCGAAATTCTTGTACTGCTTGGCTGTGCGCATGACGCTCACTGGCTGCCCCGTGCACTGCAGCACTCCATCAACCCAGCTCCATGTATCATCCGCACTGTTGACCTTGGCAAAGTCTTCTTCGCCGAGGGAAACCCAGCCCGGTCCAGAATCATCCATGAATGCACGTGCTGGAGCGATGGAGGTCTTCTTGATGTCTTTGGCTTCAACGGCATTCCAGCGGAGGATCCGCCCCCAGTTGTTCCACTCGGTCATGATGACATTGCCGGTCATGTCGAAGGTGATGCCGTGAGGACTGGTGACAATTCCCTCGCGCCAGTCTTCAGGTTTCACCTTATTGGTATCCACCTGCTTTTCATTGCTGTTGTGGCCCATCTGCCCAACGACACGTCCGCCCATATCAAGCACGCTCACACGCCCGTTGATCTCTGCCACGGCGACAAGATCTTTGTAAAAAGCCACTGAGCTTGGCCGGAGCAAATCGCCCTTGAACACACCGAGAAACTGGCCTTCCAGATCGAGATGAACCAATCGTCGATTGTTGCGGTCACAGACCAGCAGACGCGCTGGAGTATAGCGACGGTCCACAGAAAATTTATGGGCATTGAAGAAGTTGTGAGGATGCTCTTTTCCGGCAATGCGTTTCTTGTAGTTACCCTCCTTGTCGAAGACGAAAATCTTGTCCGAGGCATAACCATCAATGATGTAGATATCTCCGTTGGGGCCGACATCGGCGTGAGTGAGGGCGAGTTTGGGTCCGGCCTTCTTGTTCCATGGCACGATGCCCCATTCTGATTCAGGGATCTTGGATGACGGAATCTCAAGGAGGAGCTCCCCAGCTGTAGTTAACTTGATAAGTGCTGTGTTTCCTCCCAAGCAAGCTGCATAAATGACGTCTTTTCCATCCTCCTGAACGAGCGAAAAGCCATGATGGTTCCCTCGGGCATTGGGCACATTGTGGAGGTATTTCCCATCGGGACTATAAACTTGAATCCCGCTCTTGGGTCCACCTGAAATAGAAACATAGATTTGCCCTTTTGAATCCACATCAATCTCGCCATGTGAATTCCCCGGGTGCTCCAATCCATCAGGCGAATGATGCCAATCGGCCGCGTGTTGATAGTCGTGAGCAAAGGAAGCTGGAATCAGCGCAGCACAGAGCGCCACACAAGCAAGTGAGGGGAGTTTCATACGCCGCCTTTGTTAAGTGCCCTCTCCTCCATGAGCAAGGATTTTGATCCAGACTGAAACTGAGCTACCTCGCGCCACCCTTTCATCACATTCCAAAAAGAAACGAGCCCGGCCTGAATAACAGACCGGGCTCAAGGACAGGGTAAATTGTCTTTCTATATCAACTCAGCGTTTGTTCTTCGCGTGAGAACTAACCAAGTGAGAGTTGGGTGTGCTCTTCTTCTTGGCATGCGAGCTGGTGAAATGCGAATTCGGAGTCTGCATCCGTTTGTTGATCGCGTGAGAACTTACCTGATGAGAATTGGGTGTGCCTTTCTTGTTCTTGGCGTGTGAGCTGGTGAAGTGGCTGCTCGTGAAATGGGAGCTCGTTGCGTAGGTGCCCTTTACGTGGGAACTGATACCATACTTTCCTTTAGCGAAGCTTCCACGTGCGTGTGTGCTGACGGCATGTGAACTGGTCACATGGGTGCTGGTGGAATGACTACTGGTAAAATGACTCGATGTCTGATGAGTGGATGTATAGACCGGCGTCGTAAATCGGCTACTGTGGATCGGAAACCCAGCCGCAGACGCGCAAACGGTCGCTGCGAAGAGCAGCACCATTCCCAAAAGACCCGCGCGGAGCGTTGTGTGACTTGACATAGGGCAGACATGAATCACCTCTGGAACGCTTGCGCAAACGGTTTTACAGACGGATTTCAGTGCCTTCAGACACGGTTTTCCGTGAAACGCTTGCCTTCCGATGGTGGAATTTCTTACCTTGCGCGGCCTCGAAAGGGGCGTGCCTGCCCGCCCCTGATCTGCTTGCGCCTACGAAATGTTTTTCTGGCTCACATTTGCCCTGATGATGGCTGTCTGGATGATTTTTTCCGGACTGTTTGACGCATTTCATTTGAGCCTCGGCGTCTTATCCTCCCTCTTTGTCGCGTGGATCTCCCAAGACCTGCTTTTTAAGGAGCGCCATCAGAAGTTCCAAACCCTCATGCGTGAGGGCGCCCAAATTCCTGGTTATGCCTGCTGGCTGCTCTGGGAAATCGTCTTGGCAAACATCCATGTCTTCAAGTTGGCGATGGTGCCAAAGGGAATGGATGAGGTGGAGCCGGAGGTCGTCCGCTTCAAAACCAAGCTGCGCTCTGATTTCGGCAAGTGGCTTTTGGCCAACTCCATCACTCTGACACCGGGAACGGTGACGATCATGGTTCGCGGTGATGAATTCGTGATTCATGCCATCAGCCAAGGGGCTGCGGAGGGACTGAATGGCGAAATGGAGCGCCGAATTGCACAAATCTTTGAGCCGGAGGTGCTTTCGTGAGTGATTTCCTACTCTTGGCCGCGGCTGCTCCCTCAGGAGAAGACTTGGTACTACGACCTTGGTTGATCGCCATTGGCGTCTTTCTTTTCGGATTGATGCTTCCTGTGCTCTGGCGCGTGGTGACTGGGCCGACTGTTATTGACCGAATTGTCGCAGTTAACGTTATCGGAACCAAGACAGCCGTCTTGTTGGTCCTTATTGGAACGATTTTTGAGCGGGTTGAGATGTTTGTAGATTTCGCCCTGGCCTACGCTTTGCTGAATTTCGTTGGTTCCATGGCATCAGCCCGATACATCCACCGCACCAGAGAGCAGAGCGAGGACAGAGACAAGCCACTCATTAAGGAGGAAAACGCATGATAGTCACCATCCTCGCTGCCCTTTGCACCATAGCCGGACTACTGTTCTTCCTTGGAAGCGTGGTAGGGTTGATCCGATTCCCTGATTTTTACACCCGGATGCACGCCGCCGGTAAGGGAGACACCTTATCCAGTTTCCTGATCTTGATTGGTTTGGGCCTACTGATGTTCCGCGCTCCAGCCGAGGGATTCCCACTCCCTGAACTACTGGTGTTTCTGAAGATCGCCGGTATTGGCGCCTTTATCATGACAACCAGCCCGGCCAGCACGCACGCATTGATGCAGGCCGGATACGAAGAAGGGGTGGAGCCGGTAACCAAGAAAAAGAAGGAGGACTCCAAATGATCTGGCAGTTTGATGTCATCATCTTGGTTTTCCTGATCATCACTGCGGTGATCTCGCTGAACATCAAGGACCTGCTCGGGGCGGCCATGGTGTTTGGCATCTACAGCTTTCTTATCTGCCTCTTGTGGGCGGGAATGGCAGCGGTGGACGTTGCCTTTACTGAAGCCGCCGTCGGAGCCGGCGTCAGTGCCGTGTTTCTGATCGCCACTGTGCTCAACACCAAAAGGGATTCATCGGATTGAAGCATCTAGCGCTCATCGTTGTCATTGTGACAGGTATCCTGCTGCTTCATGCGTCGCAGGATTTTCCTGATTGGGGTGATCCGGATTCTCCAGCGAACGACAATCAGATCTCGCAGCACTTCATCACGAAGACCGGTGAACAGACTGCTGTTCCAAACTTTGTGACTGCGGTCCTGGCCGATTATCGTGGCTTCGATACTCTCTTTGAGACAGTCGTGGTATTCATCGCAGGGATCGCAATCATGGCGGTTCTGGGATTGGTCCGTCTGGATCAACTCGGCAAACCGGCCGCCGCACCTTCTGAGCCGACAGACAGGGATATCATCATCATTCAGACCTGCCGGATCATTACGCCAGTAATCCAATTGTTTGCTCTCTATGTAGTGGCACATGGGCATCACAGCCCTGGCGGAGGTTTTCAAGGTGGTGTGATATTTGGAGCCAGCTTGATTCTGATGGCTATCTCGCGGGACCTTCCTGCAGCACTGAAACGCATTTCGGCACGTCGCGCCTTCATCTTGGCCATTGTTGGCATACTTATCTATGGAGGGATCGGCCTGCTTTGTATGACAATGGGCGGCAACTTCCTGGATTACTCCGTGCTTCACCCTCTGCTCCCTGCCACTGATTCAATCATGGCGCGTTCTCATGGAATGCTGGGTGTGGAGATCGGCGTAGCGTTCACGGTGTCGACAATTATGTTTGCGATCTATGCGCTGCTGTCTTCGGGCGGCCATTTGAAAGGAGGCCTTTGATATGGATCTCCTGATCGATCGTTTCAACTACGTCGCCTATGTGATCCTGATGATGATCGGGCTCCATGCAATGATCGTGAAGAAGAACCTGATCAAGAAGTTGATCGGAATGTCCATTTTTCAAACGGCCATCATTCTTTTCTTCGTCAGCATCGGCGTAAAGGAAGGCTCTACCATCCCGATTGCAGCGCACCATGATGATCATGCAGCCAAACACGCAGCACCTGCACACGATGATCATCACGGAGAAAAGAAACATCACGAAGAGCTTCACGCCATAGATCCCGACGATTTTGCCAACCCACTGCCTCATGTGCTGATGCTGACTGCCATTGTGGTGGGCGTAGCCACGCTGGGACTCGGACTGGCGATCACTCAGAAAATCTACCGTCAGTATGGAAGTATCGAGGAGGATGAGATCCTCGAGAAGATAAGGAGTAAGGATGTTTGAGCATTCACTGATGTTGACCATTCTACCTCCGATCTTCGCGTCGCTCGTGGCAACGTTGATGGGGCTTTGGAAACCGCGCTTTGCTCTTCCTGTCGCACTGGGAGCCATCGGCTTTTCGATGTTTGGTTCCATCATCACTCTGGCTAGCGTGACTCAGGACGGTTTCGTTCAGTATTTTTTGGGAAATTGGAGTGAACCTCGCGGCATCGGTATCGAATTTCGTGTAGATCACATCAGCGCATTGATGCTGGTGCTGATTACCTCTGTTGCCTTTCTGTCATTGATCTATGCATCAGGGAAATTGAAGGAAGAGGTTCCCGGAAAAGAACCTCTTTTTTACACGCTTTATCTACTTTTGACGGGCGGACTGCTTGGCATCTGCATGACCGCTGACGCCTTCAACCTCTACGTGATGTTGGAAATCACCTCCCTTACCAGTTATGCACTGGTTGCCATGGGAAGTGGCCGGCGCGCCGCGTTCTCTGCCTATCATTATGTGATCATGGGGACGATCGGCGCCTCTTTCTATTTGTTGGGCGTTGGCTATCTCTACATCCGCACAGGTTCGCTCAACATGATGGATATCAATCGCATCATCCTTGAACAAGGCCTGCAGCAGTCACCCACGATCATCGTGGCGTTCATCATGATCCTGATCGGCATGCTGGTGAAGATGGCGTTCTTCCCTCTCTCCGGCTGGCTGACCAACACATACACTCATGCGCCATCCTGCACCGGCAATCTCGCCGCGCCATTGATGACCAAGGTCTCCGTGTATGTGATGGTGAGAATGATGCTGACCGTCTTCGGCGTGGACTTTGTCTTCGATGAGCTTGTATGGAGCCCCATCATGGTCTGGTTGGCAGTCATCGCCATCGGAGCAGGCTCCATCATGGCACTTGCTCAGACCGACCTGAAACGCATGCTCTGTTGCCTGATCATAGCCGAGGTGGGCTACATGGTCGGAGGGGCGTGGTTAGCGAATCATCACGGAATGACCGGGGCCATTTTTCATATCTTCAGTGATGGAGCGATGACGCTCTGCCTGTTTCTTGCAGCTGGGATTTTCTTCCACAAAAACGGCACTGGAGACATCGGGGCATTGAAAGGAATGTATCAACGGATGCCACTCACGATGGGTGCCTTTACCTTGGGGGCATTCTCCATGATCGGCGTTCCTCCGACCTGTGGCTTCTTCAGTAAATTCTATCTCATTCGAGGCGGATTGGAATCGGGTCACTATGAATACGTGGTGGCGCTCCTGCTCTCCAGCCTGGTGAATGCCATTCTCTTCTTCCGCATTTTTGAAACAGCCTACTTCGGCGACCTCAGTCACGATGACCACGGTCACGCCCATCACCATGAAGAGGTCGAGGTTGATGAGGCGCCGCCAACCATGTTGGCCCCATTGATCGTTGCTGCCGTGTCTTTGGTTATTCTTGGTCTCTACAATAGCGCCATTGCTTCCTTCATCGGCAAGACACTGACACCTCTGGCAATAGGAGGTGCAGGATGACCGGAGAAGTCGTGTTCAGCAGCAAGCCCCTCTGGGCCTGTCTTGTGTCCCTGTTGGCTGTCATTCCGATTGTTCGCAGTCGCAAGGATCCCCACCGACGGGAAATGTGGTCCTTCGGTGCCGCCTTCGTGAAGTTCGCCATTGTCCTGTCCATGCTCCCTGTGATCATGAGCGGCAAAGAGATCGTCTTTACACTTTGGGAGATTCTTCCGGGAGCACCGATACAGTTTCGTGTAGATGCCTTGGGCATGCTCTTTGCCCTCGTGGCTTCATCTCTTTGGATCATCACCACGCTCTACGGCATCGGCTATATGAGGGGACTGAAAGAGCACGCTCAGACGAGGTTCTTTGCGTTCTTTGCAGTCGCTCTTTCAGCAACGTTGGGAGTCGCCTTTTCAGCCAATCTCTTAACGTTATACATCTTTTACGAGATCCTTTCTCTCTCCACCTATCCTCTGGTGACGCACCATCAGGACAAGGAAGCCAGAGGCGGTGGCCGCACCTATCTGACCTACCTGTTAGGAACCTCAGTAGGCTTCGTGCTTCCAGCATTGGTGTATTGCTACATCAAGACAGACGGTAATCTGGACTTCGCAAGTCACGGCGCCCTCGTGGGACTCGTCAGCAGCAAGGAAGCCCTCGTTCTGATGTTGCTGCTTGTCTTCGGTTTCGCGAAAGGTGGTCTCATGCCATTTCACTCATGGCTTCCCGGTGCCATGGTCGCGCCTACTCCGGTCAGTGCGCTGCTTCATGCCGTGGCCGTGGTGAAGGTGGGTGTGTTCTGCATTCTCCGTGTCATCACCGGTGTCCTTGGTGTGGAGACGTTGGAGGAGTTTGATCTGGGGACCATCCTCGCATGGATCGCCGGATTTACAGTTGTGGTCTCATCGTTGATCGCACTCAGCCAAGACAACCTGAAACGACGACTCGCCTTCTCGACCATCGGTCAACTTGCATACATCACGCTCGGCGCCGCCCTGCTTGCCCCGAAGGGACTCACCGGATCGTTCATGCACATCGCCATGCACGCCTTTGGTAAAATCACACTCTTCTTTTGCGCAGGAGCCATCTTTGTTGCCAACGGCAAGAAATACATCAGCCAATGCAAAGGACTCGCCCAAGAAATGCCATACACAATGACCGCCTTCGCCATCGGTGCGTTGAGCGTTGTGGGCATCCCTCCAGCCGGCGGCTTCATCAGTAAATTCTATCTCGTGACAGGAACCATGGAGAGCGGCATGTATCACGCCACGATCTTTTACCTGATCAGTTCATTCCTGAACGCCTGTTACTTCTTCCCGATCATTTTCACAGTCTTTTTCCAGAAGCCGGAACAGCCCATCACAGGCATCAAGGAATCCCACCCTTGCTGTGTGGCCGCGCTCTGTATCACCGCCAGTTTCACCCTCATTCTCTTTTTCAATCCCGGCCCATTCTTCTGGCTATCCAGCATGATGAGTCGGGCGGTCTTTGGTCTATGAGCGATCCAACTGACATCCAAGAGTTGATACACACAGAGCGCCCCGGCATGAAGAAGGCACTGAGATTGAGCGCCCTCATCGCCGTGCTTTACCTGGTGTTGATTGCCATTCTTTCAGGTGATCCGCATCTGGAACATCACGGAAGCAGCCATGACCACGGCCACGAGACTCACGAACCATCCAACCAGCATCACTGATGGCAGCCCGCAAAAAGAAGCCAGCTCCAAAGCCTGAAGAACCCAGATACTTTCTGGATGATCCAGCCGCGCGGACCAAGCTCCTGAAAGCACTGGGCCTAATCTGCTTTTTGAGTTTCATCACTGACTTCGGGTTTCTGGTCAGCTCAGAGATCGACAAACATGAGCATCTCAAATGGGAAAGCTGGGTGGGCTTCTATGGCATATTCGGATTCGTAGCCTGCATCATCATTGTGCTGGTGGCCAAATACATCCTACGACCCATCTCAGAGCGAAAGGAGGACTTCTACGATGAATAGTCCAGTGCCTCCGTTTCTCATCTATCTGATTGGTGCCATCCTGATCCCGTTCCTTCAGGGACGTGTCCGCAGCGTCTACATGATGGGACTGTCATTGGCCGGGCTTTGGAACGTTCTTCAAATTGATGAAGGCACCCATTGGCTCATTCCATTCCTTGACTACGAACTCGTTCTCGGCCGCGCTGACGGTCTCAGCCTGATCTTTTCAAATGTCTTTGCGGTCATCACTCCCATTGCCGTTCTCTACAACCTGAACGCCAAAAAGACCATCGAACACGTAGCTGGATTCGTTTACGCAGGAAGCGCAATCGGCGTCATATTGGCTGGCGATCTCATCAGTTTGTTCATCTTCTGGGAAACACTGACGCTCTGCGCCGTGGCGCTCGTCCTTGCCCGAGATCACGAAGACTCACGCAAGGCGGCATTCCGCTACCTCCTCTTTCATATAGTGGGTGGACTGATTTTGCTGGCTGGTATCTGCCTCTATATCCGTGACTGGGGCACTGCTCAGTTCGGAATGATCGGAACGGATTCCCTTTACGGAAAACTTATCTTCCTTGGCTTCGGAGTAAATTGCGCATGGCCACTGCTGCACACATGGCTCCCTGATGCCTATCCCAAAGCCACGGTCGGCGGCGTCATCTTCATGGCGACCTTTACCACCAAATCTGCGGTCTACGCCCTGGCAAGAGCGTTCCCGGGTGAAGAGATTCTTATTTGGATTGGCGGCACCATGGCAGTCTTTCCAATCCTTTTTGCGATTCTCGAAAACGATCTCAGAAAGATACTCTCATACAGCCTGATCAATCAGGTGGGCTACATGGTTGTGGGAGTTGGAGTCGGCACATCGCTCGCATTGAATGGTACCGCAGCACATGCCTACAGTCACATTCTCTACAAAGCCCTTCTGTTCATGGCCATGGGAGCCATCATCCAACAGACAGGCAAGATCAAGGCAACTGAGCTGGGCGGACTCTTCCGCAAAATGCCGTGGACCTGCGCTTTCTGTATCATCGGCGCCCTAAGTGTTTCAGCGGCACCTGGATTCAGTGGGTTCGTCAGCAAATCCATGATCATGAGTGCAGCTGTAGAAGCTGGCCATGTCGGGGCATGGGTCGCGTTACTCTTTGCCGGCGCCTGCGTGATGCCCAAGGCTGGACTCAAACTTCCCTACTTCGCCTTCTTCGGACGTGATTCAAAACTCGAAGCCACTGATCCGCCAAAGAACATGCTCTGGGCCATGGCTCTTGCCGCTGCGTTCTGTATCGGAATCGGATGTTTCCCCGGCGCGCTCTACGCACACCTACCGAATCAAGATGCACACTACCAGCCCTACACTCTCTCACACGTTGTGGGTCAGGTTCAGCTGCTCTCCTTCTCCGCACTCGCGTTCTTCCTGCTTCTGTTCGCAGGCCTTTATCCTTCAGAGAAACGCGCCACCATTCTGGATGCAGACTTCTTCTATCGCCGAGGCTTGAAACAAGCTCAGGCCGCGCTGGCCACGAAACTCAATGGATGGAACAAAGCCACTTACGAAACCGTGGTTGTTTGTTGGATTGGAGGAATAGCAAAATGGAGTAGCGCTGGCACCGCCAGCATTGCCGCAGCCTGCGCCAGGATTGGACATCGCCTCAGGGGCACCAATCCAGACGCCATTGCCCGCGAGGAAGAATCCCGGAAAGAAGCTTACAATCTGGGCGCCACTTCCATCAGCCTCACCGCATTGATGTCCATCATCATCATGGCGCTACTGATTCTTCTCTAGCACCAACAGGGAACCAATCAGTCTTCATAATCCCACTCACTTGTCGGCAACCCTTTGAAGACAATGCTCTTGTAGCCTGCTGTTTCGTATAGGCAGCCCACATTTCCCATTCCCAATTCAACAAGGCAGCTGTAGGCAAATCCTTTAGGTTCGATCGTCATCAGCTTTCTCCAGCTCTTCCCATCGTCCTTGCTTCGAAAAAGGGCACCATTACTCCGGCCTTTTCCGTGGGGAATTGTATGAAGGATCATGGAGCTTCGATTTGATTCAATTGGAAGATACCAAATCATGGCTGCCATACACGCAGGTGTGACCAAGTCATCGGACATCCAATATGGATTCCATGTTTCGCCACCGTCATCACTGATGGCAAACCGACGTTTCGCACCGCCCTGACTACGTGCGCTAAACAGGAGCTTGCCTTCATCCAACTCCACCACCTGTGCCTCATTGCCGACCCCCGGCATGCCTATCACTTCGGGAATATCAGCAGTGCGTTTCCATGTATCACCTCCATCATCCGAGATACAAACACCCGTCAACCACTTGCGACTACCGTCCTTGTAATGCGCTTCATAAGAGGGATAGACCAAGCGGCCTTTGTATTTCGTTGATCGCATTTCGATACCAACTCCCGGACTACCGACGTGCACACGATCTTCCGGCCGCATCATTCGAGTCACATCACGAGGCTTGCTCCATGTGACACCGTGATCATCAGAGTGCATGAGATAAATCCGAACACTGAGAGGACTGTCGTATTCCGTATCTGCAACCTTTGTGTGTTTCCCTTTTACTGTGTGATAGCCCTTTGGGAAACGTGTGTATCGAAGTAAAACGCGACCGGATTCCATGACGATCACGGTAGGGTCGTTCAAAGAATCCCCCTTCTCGTCTGCAATCAGTATCTCATCGGACCACGTCTTTCCGAAATCACTCGAGTGCTTCAGAACAATGTCATTCTGAGCATGATCACTCAGTCCCACACGACGCTCAGCAAACGCCAACAGTCTCCCGATCTTGGTCCGTGCCAAGGCTGGAATTCGATAATCGAAACCACGCTCCTTATCCTGCGCATAGACAACGACCTTCCCTTCCGGCAGACCCGACAACAACTTGGAGGCTGGAGCCGCTTCAGCAGCGCAAAGGGCCACCAACAAAAACAGTGTGATTCCAATCTTCATTGTAGGTAAGTGGAACTCGTTTCACACAGAATTGAAACTTCATAATTCCATCCTTCCCTATCTTGAAAAGCGCTTTCACACCAAGCAGCCCGTTGAAGATAGATTTGCTCTCCGCTGTTACTCAGGAGTCTTGGACAAGGTGACTAACGCCACATCTCCGTCTCAACTTCTCTCTTCTCTTCACGAGGGCTCTGAACACCTGATTCAAAGCGATAGCCGGATGAACCCTGTTCGGAGGCTTCTTGTTCTTCCTCCTCGTTTTCAGCCTTGGACTTCTTGCTTAATTGCCGCCCCGACAATCCCTCAAGCTCCGAGATCGCCCCTCTCAAACCATCAAGGTGGGGGATCAAATCAAGGTCACAGGAACCTCATCTCCAGGAAATTACGCACCAATGATCGAGGCTCATGATATTATCAAGCAGGGAACGGGAACACTGCCGGCAGCAAGAAAGATTGGATTCGGTCGTATATTGTCCGGTGCTGAAGACAGTCAGTGGATCAAAGTTGAAGGAACCATCGAAACGGCGGAACGCGACCAACGCAACATCCGGCTGCGACTGAACACACCTGCTGGAGGCTTTGATGCTGTTCTTATGGGGGAAGCCAATCAGTTCAACGAAAAGAACTGGATTGGATCAAACGTCAAACTGACCGGCGTCTGCGGAACGTGGGCAAACAACGACCGGCAAACCATAGGAATTCAGTTCTACATCCCCAACCTAAATCACATCGAGTTCCAACGAGTGGCACCAGACGACCCTTTTGACGTTCAGCTTGTTCCAATCGCAGAGCTTCTTCAGTTCAGTGCCAACGCTCCACCAGGGAAACAACGATCTAAGATCGCGGGACGGATCATCTACGTAGGTGACTCAGGAATGGTATCCATTCAAGACCAATCAAAGGCCGTAATGATCGAATTCCCGGACGGAGAGAGTCCAGCGCATGGAACGTTCGTGGAGGTGATTGGATTTCCAAAACCAGGGCCGGTCTCCCCCACTCTTACCAACGCCAAATGGAGGCATGCCGAAGACCACTTCATTCCACAGCCAATTGAAATATCCATTCTATCGGGACGGGAAAAAATTCTTCCAAAGCCGTTCGAAGGCAAAATGCTGATATCACTCGCTTCAGAGCTGTTGCGCGAGTCCAACTACACAGTTTAACCAACAGGCACGCACTACTTCCGCCTGCCTCAAAGCGTTCTTCACACAAGCAACTGACGCAGTTCGGTCACCACGGCATCCGGCTCCAGATCTGCGCATTGCGAGCTCGCTTCCCTCAGTCGCAATGAACGTTTATCTCCTGCAAACAACGCAGTCCGCATCCCGGCCTGAGTTGCAGTCCAGACATCATTCAACATATCATTCCCCACATAAAGCACCTCATCCGCAGCTACACCAAGCCTCTTTAATGGCTCCAACAGCACCTCAAACAGACTGACATCCGGCTTCCCTTTTCTGTGCTCGAAAGACCAGGCGCAAAGCGAGGAATCAAAGCCTAATCCCGTCACATCCTTCCCGAAAAAATGTTCAAAAAGAAGCGGCGTGAAGAACTGCGCATTGGAGACGATCCCCAGGTGCAGGTCTCTATCCTTCAGTCCGCCCAACACGTCCCTAGCCCCAGGCATGGGCCAGATAGGATTGGCAGCGCACTCGTAGCGCACCGATAGCTCATTGAGCGCAGGCATTTGACTCAGCTCAATCAAACGCCCCTTTTCCAACTCCGCAATGAATTGCTTCCAGATCTCACGAATCTCCACCTCAGGATGAACAGTCCCCTTCCTCATCATGACTTCACGAACTTCAGCAATGATGAGTTTAAAATGTTTTTCATAGGCATGTTTCTCGTTCAAGAGGCGACAGCCACTAGCCTCCAAAGCTCCCCGCATGGCGGACTCTCCGTCCTGTGTACCTGCCATACTGATGTCACCTGACCCGGAGATAAACAACGTCCCATAGACATCAAACAACACGGCCTTGATTCCAGCCATCTCCTGAAGCCTAATAGAAACATCGGTAGGCTGCGGCTCCATCGGAAAACTCATTTCCCCGATGATATTAAGACAGGCTTCGTTCATGATCGTAGCAATGTGAAATGTTCTGGAGACAGGAAGCAATCCAGCAGTATTCGCCCGTCCAACCCATCAACTTCGGATGCGTCGCTGGCGGTCAGGTTTCGGTATATCCCCATGAGGCGATCGCCGTATTGATCCAGTCCGAATTGACTCGCCACCAAATCAGCATTTCTACGAACCACTTCTTTTGACGCACCAGACTGGCTTACTCCTGAGAATATTTCTTCTCCTAACGTTCTCGAATCCAGCACAGCATCAACGACCTCCTCCTGTAGTGACTCATTCAGGAAACCGAAATCAATCTTCCCATTCTCGCAATGATCATCAATCGAACGTTCAGACAACGAAGGATTGTATTCTCGATGATAGGAGGCATATGAAGAAGCCAGCCGCTCTGTCACTTCAGTTCTCAACTTGTCGATGTCAACAGCATCGATCGGAACATAAAGCCTTGAGTAGAGTCCTTCCAAATCAACACCTGCTTGAACGAAGTCAGATGTAATCTCAGGAAGATTACGGCCCACCAGCGGTTTCTCAAAGAGCCATGGCTCGAGAAACGCCAGGCCGAAACCTTCCGCCACGCTGGTGCTGATGAAACGATCTGCTCCAGACACCCAGTGCTCAAAGGGAGCCTGCTCACCTGCAGCAAACAAATTACGAAGTGATCGCTCTTTCGAAAATGTCACCCATCTGTCGTGTTGCGGACGCTCCGCTGGATTTGCCGGATAGAGTGAGAGTGCATACAACTCCCCTTCTTCAGCCAGTGTGGACCACAAAACGAATTCACCCAGATTCTTCCGCCGAATCCCCCGGGCCGGATAAAGAGTGATGCGAGAAGCGTCTTTGATCACCGGCGACAGTTCCTGTTCAGGCACGGGGTCAAGCCCGCTCAATGATACCGCATTGGGCAGGATATGAGAACGTGCCTCCCCTGCGCCAGCAGCTCTCAAGAAGGAAAGATCCCTCTGGTTCAGCGCAGCGTAATGAACATGATCAGCAATGGGATAGAGACCTGCATTCCTGTCAAGCGATCCAGCAAGTCCTTCCGTCAACACCTGATAATTCTTCGGACGTCCATCCTCCGCGAAATCATGTATCTGCAGCAGTATCGGAATTCCCATTGAAGCCAATTCAGCCACCGCTGAAGCAAACAACACGTTCTTTCCCAAGGAGTGATTATGTATGTGCCACACATCAGGAAGCGCACCATCAAACGACTCCCTTGCAGCTGAGACCATCCGCTGAACGAGCTCCTTGCTGTCACAATCCACGTCATCGCGAGTCGCCGCATATCCCAGTCCTGAAACCACCGCCGTTGGGAAACCAACCGTATCATCAACCGGTTCCCCGGTGAGCGTGACCGTCATCACATCCTTTGACGCGAGACTACGCACCGCATTCTCGATCACCCGTGTCACACCGCCGGGTCTCAAGTGATAATGAACAAATGCTACTTTCAGGGACACGATTGTTTCACTTTGGATCAGGACGCCCAAACTTCTCTCTATAGGCTGGAATCGTAATCATGGGCGGACGTTCCTCTTCCACAATCTCATGCGTCACCTGACCATACTCCATTTTTTCCACCTGGAACTGCCTGAAGATGCTGCTGAGTTCAGGCAAGCGATCCACCATCCCAAAGGTCTCCAAGCGATTCAGAAAACTCTGTAGGATTCCGAAGGACATTTTGCCCAAAGCCGTCGTGGCCTGATTTCTGTGAACCCGCTGATCCAGATCGGTCTGGGCAAACGCATCAAGCCCCCAACGGTGATGGACGTCCATAATGTGCGAAGTCTCCACACCATAACCGATCGGAAAGGCAATCTCCTCCAGCACTTCACGGCGCACTGCGTATTCACCGGACAAGGGCTGAATCAACGCAGTCAATTCCGGGAAGAAAAGAGAGAACAGCGGCCTGACAAGGATCTCCGTCACACGTCCTCCTCCTGATGGCCTCAGCCCCTGCGAGAACGCCAACGGCCGATCGTAAAACGCCTTCACATAATGCACTGTGTCACGAAGGATCAGAGGAGCCACCAGGCCATACACAAAGCGCGGATGGATGTTTTTGATATCCGTGTCTACATAGCAGATGATGTCACCTTTCAGCGCGTGAATGGCTTTCCATAGATTCTCCCCTTTGCCTTTCTTGTCACCCACTTCCGGAAGAATATCCTCAGCCAGATAGACATCTGCTCCGAACTCCGCCGCAATCTCTCGTGTCTTGTCTGTGGAGCCGGAATCAATCACTGCAACCTCATCGATCAACGGATATCTGTCCATCAACTCAGAGCGGAAGATCACCACTTCCTTGCCAATGGTCTTCTCTTCATTCAGAGCCGGCATGCACAGGGAGATCTTCAACCCCTTCTTCTCCTTCTCCTTGATCAAGGACAAGAGATCCCAGAACTGGGAATGGTGAAAGGTGTTGGTCTTGATCCATTGGTCAATCTTGTTCATGGCAAAATCCTTCGTCGATGGCCTGTAGGAGGGTGATGATCTGCGCGAGTCCTTTGAAAAGTGGCTCGATGCGCATCACTTCGTTGATCTCTGAAACTGCTTCCCGGTCGGTCAAACCTACCGTGATTGAGGGAATGTCTCTTGGCAGGAGGCTTGAGAGTAATCCGGAACTCGGTCTCATCCGCGCTTTCAACCCAAGTCCCTCCACCACATCTCTCGCAACCTGGACCATGGGATGGGAAAACGGAAGTGACCCAGGCGCTCGTCTTCCAATTTTGCGCAAGGTCACTCTGGCTGTTGTCCCTGCATGAACTTCAGCCACGACCATGTCGATATCGCGCTCGATCCGTTTGACCAATGCAGCGTCCTCACTGCGCACTTCAAATTGAAGCGTAGCGCACGAAGGCGCCGTACTGAAGGAGGCTCCCGCATGTATCGATCCCAGCAGGATGACTGTCTTCGGAGTCTGCGGAACCGGAATGGAAAGAATCTTATGAAGGACCGCCTCCATATCCACGATGGCGCCGGGGAAGTTCTGCCTATGCCAACCCTGCCCCTCCGAATAGGCCACTTTGATCTCGCCTCTGACTGAGCCATAAGACGAATAACTCAATCTTCCCAACTCACCACCACGAACAACAACAGCTGCATCAATGTCCTTCTGAACGTGATCCAGAAAGAAGTTAAATCCTTCCATGTCGGCCACACCCAGCGTTCGGGTTGCACCGGTCAGCAGGAGGTTGGACTTAAACTGAATGCCCAGCTTGTCCAAGATGTAAGGGAGCGATGCCAGAGTGGCGATGCCAAGTGCATTGTCACTGAGCCCCACACCATCGATCGCATCAACCCCCATGCTCACCGTATGATCGACTCCTTCCGTGAAAACACTGTCCGCATTGGCGGCAAGGAGGATGTTCTTCTTACCCTCTGTTCCGGGATACAGGGCAACTCCATTTCCCTTCTCATCCACGGAAATATCCAACAGGCCGCTTTCAGTAAACCGATCACAAAGAAATTTGATACGGGCCTCTTCAACAAAAGTAGGTGATGGAAGTTCGCCCACCATGACCACGTTGGTAAGAAAGATTTCCTTAATGCCGGTCAGCTTCTCAGGCAGCTCCTTCATCGCGGACAAAAGTTCGTCCAATTGTTTGGTTCTGCTCATACGCTCCCCGTTGTAAGTGGCACAATCCTTCACGCCAATCTTAATTCCGATGAATTATTTTAATCCATATTGCTGGTCATTTTGATGGACAAGATCTGGTGCCAAAGCCGATGAATGAATGAGCGCAACCAGTCCACGGACTACAAATGGACCGAAAGGAACCACATGGCCAACAACATTGGATTTGTATCAACTCGATTCGCCGGCACCGACGGGGTCTCTCTCGAAAGTGCCAAATGGGCAGAGGTCCTATGGGAAAGCGATCAACACGTCAGCTACTGGTACAGCGGAAAGAACGATCGTAGCAGTGACATAAGCATGTGCATTCCAGAGGCCTACTTCGGGCACCCTGAAAACCAATGGATCAACGAGCGTATGTGGGGACGCACGCAACGTGATCCATTTGTCACAGAACGCATCCAGGAATCCGCCGCCTACCTCAAATCCACCCTCTATGACTTTGTCGACCGGTTCTCCATCGACATCCTGATCCCCCAAAACGCACTGACGATTCCCATGCACGTTCCGTTGGGCATCGCTATTACCGAGTTTCTTGCAGAGACCAACATTCCGGCGATCGCTCATCATCATGACTTCTATTGGGAGCGCACGCGATTCTCAGTCAACGCGGTCTCTGACTACCTCGACATGGCTTTCCCTCCACGGCTGAGGAACCTGCGCCATGTCGTCATCAATCAAGCCGCTCAAGAACAGCTTTCGCTTAGAAAAGGTGCCGGCTCATTGCTCATACCCAATCTTCTGGACTTTGAGAACCCGCCACCACCACCCGATGACTACGTAAAAGATCTTCGTGCAGAGATCGGGCTGGCACCTGATGACATCTTTATTCTCCAGCCCACCCGCGTCGTTCCTAGGAAAGGAATCGAGCACGCCATCAAGCTCGTGGGCGCACTCAAGGATCCACGCTGCAAACTGGTCATCTCCCACGAAGCCGGAGATGAAGGCATGGCCTATCAACACATGTTGGAGGAAATGGCTGAAGAGGAACGCGTCGATCTCAGATTCGTCTCAGACCGGGTGGATGAAGAACGCCACATCAATGACGATGGTGAAAAGGTCTTCACACTCTGGGATCTGTATCAATTCGCAGATCTGGTGACCTATCCAAGTATCTATGAAGGATTTGGAAATGCCCTCCTTGAAGCCATTTACTTCAAAGTCCCGGTCGTCACCAATCGTTACTCCATCTTCATTGAGGACATCGAGCCAAAGGGATTCCGCATGCCTGTGATTGATGGATTCATTACGTCGCGTGTCGTAGCTGAGGTGCGTCGCCTTCTTTCAGACCCGGGCTATCGTCAGGAACTCTGTGACCACAACTACGACGTGGCCACCCGGTTCTACAGCTATCGCATCCTCAATGATTCACTTCGCACCCTGATCGGAGGCCTGACCGGGATCGAACCAAGAGCTGATATCAAAGCATGATCAAAGAAATCTCCCACGAGCGGCTTTCATCCATTCGTCGCCGCCTCGCCCGGCTATATCCAAATCAGTCCGAGCAACTGGTCGAACGATTCTATCGACTCGTGGGACGCTACGGCGTTGGAGCGAACCCTGTCTTTGACGGAGAGCTCTGGAGTCACAAAGACGCTTACCTCATCACCTACGCCAACACCCTTCACTGCGAAGACGAAACACCACTCAACACACTGCGTAGGTTTCTCACTTCCCATCTGAGCGGCGCATTTTCCACAGTTCACCTGCTGCCATTCTACCCTTGGTCATCAGACGATGGTTTCTCAGTGAAGGACTATCGCTTGGTGGATGAAGGAAATGGGACATGGGAAGACGTCAAGGGTCTCAGCCAGCACTTTGATCTCATGTTCGATCTCGTGCTCAACCATTGCTCACGTGAAGGACCTTGGTTCAACGAGTATCTCAAAGACGTGGAGCCAGCCCGCAACTACTTCCATGAAGCAGATCCAAAGACCGACCTCAGCGCCGTCACCAGACCAAGACCGTCGCCTCTTCTGACAAAGGTCCGTAAGCGAGATGGGCAACGCCATGTGTGGACCACCTTCAGCGCTGACCAAGTCGATCTCAACTGGAGCAATCCTGACGTACTATTTGAGTTCCTGGACATTCTCTTCTTTTACATTTCACAGGGCGCCACCGTAGTCAGACTGGATGCCATAGCCTTTCTGTGGAAAGAGATCGGCACCACATGTCTCCATCTCCCCGAGACACATGAGGTCGTCAAACTCCTTCGCGATGTATTGGGAATCGTGGCCCCAAAAGTCATCCTTCTCACAGAAACCAACGTCCCTCATGAAGAAAACATCAGCTACTTCGGCAATGGCGATGAGGCGCACATGGTTTATCAGTTCGCCCTCCCGCCCCTGCTACTTCACGGTCTCCTCAATGACACATCCGTTCATCTTCGCAATTGGGCAGCCAGCCTTCCGGACCTTCCCAAAGGCTGCACGTATTTGAACTTCACCAGTTCACACGATGGTATCGGAGTGCGTCCATTGACCGGCCTGATCGATAACGATGAACTCAATGCCCTCATCACCAAGGTCACTGAACGTGAAGGAGATGTCTCATGGCGTGACAACGGAGACGGAACCCAAAGTCCCTACGAGCTGAACATCACTTACTTCTCCGCCATGTCCGAGCCAGGCAACGCTGCCTTGGGCGTTCAGAGATTTCTCTGTTCGCAGGCAATCGGCATGTCTCTGCAGGGTGTTCCCGCACTCTACATTCACTGTCTGTTCGGCTGCGAAAATTGGAAAGATGGAGTGGAGAAAACGGGCCGCAAGCGAACCATCAATCGCAGGGAATTTCACATATCGGAAATTGATTCCATTCTCGACGACTCAACCGGAGAAAAGGCACAGGTCTTTCATACTCTGGTTCAGATGCTCCGCAAGAGAAGTGAGCACCCCGCCTTTCACCCGGATGGCACTCAAGCCGTTCTTGATCTCCCAGACCACCTGTTCGGCGTCCAGAGATCATCGCCCGATGGAACGGAGAACATCACCTGCATTTTCAACTTCACCCAAAGCGAACAAAGCCTGCCACTTGGCGACATAAAAAAATCAAAAGGCATGAGCTACCGAGAACTCATCAAGGGGTTCGATATTTCAGGAAATGACGACCTGAAGCTGGAGCCGTATCAGGCAGTTTGGTTGATGGAGACTCAGGAAGCCTGAGAGGGAGGGATGAACAGAAATGGTAGGCCATACAGGAATCGAACCTGTATCTACCCTTTAGGAGAGGGTCGTTCTATCCGTTGAACTAATGGCCCATCCGGGAAGCGCGGGATGTTGGGAGCACTTCTCCTGAAAATCAACTCTTTGAGTATCCCTAGCACTGCCACACCTTGATTTGTGCGAGTGAACAGCCGAGAATCGGCTGATGAAGTCCCTGTGTTCCCTCGCACTTTTCCTTGTTCTGATCCTTGCTGAAGCATCAGAGCGACCTTTCTATGCCTTCCAAAACGGCGTGCGGCTCTCGACAGACGCACAACAAGCCGACCTCCTGAAGCAACTTGGCTATGACGGCATCGGATCCGCCAGACTGCCCAAAGATGGAGGATTCAGTGAACTCATCGAGACCTATGAGAAACGAGGTCTTAAGGTATTCAGTTTCTATACCGGCGCAAAGATCAATGCTGACGGAGCCTCCGTACCCGAGCCTCTCCTGAAGATGATTCCTCAGATGAAGGGATCTGGAGTCGTCATCGAGTTCTACGTCGCCGGAAACAAGAATCACTCTCAGGAACACGCCATCAACATCGTCAGAAAGGTCGCGGACCTTGCAGCCGATGCGAACATCACCATGGTCCTCTACCCGCATACAAACATGTATGTAGAAACCCTCGATGACGCGGTCAAGCTGGCCAAAGCCGTCGACAGAAAGAATGTCGGAGTGATGTTCAATCTCTGCCATTTTCTCAGAGTTCAACCTACCGCCGATCTACGCGACACCCTGAAATCAGCGGGCCCACTACTCAAGCAGGCCAGCATCTCCGGAGCAGACAAAGGAGGAAAAGATTGGCCGTCCCTGATTCAGCCATTGGGAAAAGGCTCCTACGATGTCAGCAACGTCATGAAGACGCTCGACAGCATTGGATTCGAAGGACCTGTAGGCCTTCAATGCTACAATATAAAAGGAAAACCAGAAACGTTCTTGAAGCAGTCCATCACCACTTGGAAAAAACTTCCCTGAGTAACATCGACGTCATCGATCGAGGCTCGGAAAGGGTATACAATCGCAGTCAGCTATCTCCCAGAACCAGGCACAAATGAACCAGAACAAAGGCAAGCATTCCTCATCTCAAAGCAGACGTCATTTCCTGAAACGAAGTGGCTCAGTCGCTCTGGTTGGAGGATTGTTCAACAGCACAAGTGCGGTACAAACAAACGCATCCAAACCAGAAGCAACAGACCGGGACCTGATTCGCGGAACGGTGTTAAAAACCTCTGGCAGGGTGAACGGCAATCAACTCACAGAGGATACACGCGGCATCCCAATCAGTGGCCATGCTGATGTGATCGTATGCGGTGGTGGACCAGCAGGAATCGCAGCAGCCCTGGCCGCAGCCCGTGCAGGTGCCAAGGTTCAACTGATCGAACTCGCCGGATGTCTGGGAGGTGTCTGGACCGCTGGATTGCTGACAAAGATTCTCGATGCAGAAAACAAATCAGGAATCATGACCGAGCTCCTGATCGAGTTTAAAAAGAGAGGTAGTCAGATAGCGAAGCAGTCCAAAGGCACCGTCTATGATCCGGAGATAGCCAAGCTCGTTCTGGAGGAACTCTGTGTTGAAGCAGGCATTCAGATCCGCCTGCATACGCAACTGGTTGGAGCCATCACAAACGATCACAACCAACTCATTGCCATTCTCACTGAATCCAAATCAGGCCGAGAAGCATGGACTGCAGAACGCTTCATCGATTGCACTGGTGATGGCGATCTCGCGGCACATGCCGGTTGTTCATTCGAAGTTGGAGTGGGCGAGGATTGCACCTGCCAACCCATGTCCATGATTGGACTGCTTACAGGAGTCGATCCAGATGAGATTCGCCCATACATCCGCGAAACAGGTCCTGAGGCAAAGAAACGCCTCCTCAAGCTGATGGAAGCCAAGGGAATCAAACCCACTTACCGAGCACCGACTCTCCGACATCTCCACAGCGGGATTTACTCCATCATGACCAATCATGAGTACGGAGTTTCAGCCTTTGACGCAGCTGCCATTTCCGAAGCAACGATCCGTGCACGCAAAGAGATTCACGAAATCACCGAAGGAATGAGAAAAATTGGCGGGCCATGGAAGGAACTCTCAGTCGTAGCTACCGCAGAACAAATCGGCATCCGTGAAGGACGCAGAATCAAAGGCCGCTACGAAATCACAGCCGAAGATCTCACCAAGGGACTTCGACACAAAGAAGCCGTCTGCCAGACGCGCTTCCCCATCGATGTCCACGCACTCAGCAAATCCGGCGACATGAAGATCGATCAACAATTCAAAAAAGGAGGCATGAAGCCATACGACATCCCCTACCCATCATTGGTCGCTGCCGATGTCGACGGACTACTGATGGCGGGCCGTTGTATTAGTGGAGACTTCGTCGCACACTCCAGTTATCGGGTCACAGGCAACTCAGTCCCAATGGGCGAAGCGACCGGCCTCGCAGCAGCCGTCTCGATTAAGAAAGGCAAGTTTCCCCATGAACTTTCATGGCAGGAGATCAAGTCCATGGCATAACAGTCATTTCGCAAAACCACCTCTCTGCATCTTATACTTTTTTTCATCTTGGAGGTTCACAAATCGTCCCAATGTGTCATTAACTAGTGTCACATGGTCCATCCTGCTCCTACAGAACAGTTCTCCCGACTTCTAATTGCCATCCAGCGTCGGCTGGGCGGCTTTGTCCGTAGTCTCGAATACCGACTTCAGAAAGAGACACAACTATGAATCTGGAAGACGACAAGCATTCCAATAAGAAAACATTTCCACCCAACAAGGAGAACGTTTCACCGATCCAGAAAGTCATTCGAATCGCTGCCATTTTGATTCTCCTGATTGGCGGATTTCTCCTGTTCCCCAAGCCTGAAACGGAAGTTGCTACCGCACCCACCACACCGGTTGTAGCCGTCCTAACTCACGCCGAGAACGCTGTCTGGACGAACGGCCAAGCCATCGGCGTCGGATCGGCGCTTCACTCTGGCAGATGGGAACTGGAATCAGGACGCATCGAGGCAGTGCTGGACGATAGAGTCGAACTGTTCATCGATGGCCCAGCGGTGGTGAATGTCGTCAATTCCGAACACGCCGCCCTGCTCTCAGGAAAATTATCGGCACGCGTTTCCCCTGCAGGAATCGGATTCCGCGTCATTACGCCAGATATGGAGATCATCGGCCTAGGAACTGAATTCTCTGTATCAGTGGAAGAGGGTAAACCATCTGACGTTCGCGTCATCGATGGATTCGTGAATACCACACCACACCTGGCCAAAGATGCAGGCAAGCGCCTCAGCGCCGGCGAGGTCCTGCACGGCGACCATACCGACGTCCCTTTCAACTCCCCAAGGCCACAGGATCCCTCGCTTCCTATTCCTGGCGGAGACATCCGGTTAATCCACTCACCTCCCCATTCGATGCGTAATCACGCACTTGAGCATGACTACCCAATCATCTTTCGCGAGAAGACCGCACAGCAACTGACAGAGGATCTTCCAGTAAGCCTTCACTCACCCGGAGCCACTCCTCGCAGCCGTGCAGCTCTCAAGGAACTGGAGGGAGTCATTGAAGAAGGAACCTCGGTTGATTCATGGATGATTCACCTTGATGGCGCTAGGAGAACCCAACTCTTCGTCGAAGCTGAAATCGAGTTTAAGTCAGACGTGCTCGGCATCATCATCACCCAGCCTCTACTTGCCTCTTCAGACCCGACACTCGGCCTCCCCAACACAGAGCAGACCAGGCATCCGCTCCGCGGTATGGAAATCGAAGTCCTGGATTCAAAGAAGATCGACGAGCTCGTCCTCAGCGAAGATCGACGCCGACTCAAACTCCGCTGGCACGTCTCCACAGACATCGATCAAATCCGCGTTCTCACAGAACCGGTGGAGAAATAGACAAGATTCAGAAGAGACCGTTGTGAATCCCCCGTGCCAACAACTCTCGAATACCCACGGCTGCCATCCCTTCCGGGATGGGATAAAGCACAAATAATCATTCACGCCACATGGAACTGAATCTCAGAGATCAAAAGATCGCCATTTTCGGCGGAGCCAAAGGTATTGGACGAGCCATCACTGAAAGCTTCTTAAGCGAGGGCTGCATTGTTCGTATCTTTGATCGCGAGCGCTTCACTGGAAAGGATCATGAACAACTCACATCCACCCTCGGAGATGCCACGTCCAAAGAATCAGTACAGGCCTTCACCAAAGAGAACGCTGATGCAAACCATCTCGTCTTCTGCATTGGTATCGGCTCCGGCAAATCTGGATTCCCCTTCTGGAATCTCGATCCATCCGACTGGCATCGCGTGTTGGAAGTGAATCTGATTGCCGCGGTCAATGCAGCCCACTCCTTTGCTCCCTTGATGGCAGAACGAGGCGCCGGATCCATGACTTTTCTCACCTCCGTCGCCGGACAGATCGGTTCACAGACCGACCCTCCTTACAGCGCAGCCAAGGCAGGACTCATCAATTTCGTTCAATGCGCGGCAAAAGACCTCGGCCCTCACGGCGTCCGCGTGAATGCGATCTCACCAGGCATGGTGCAGACAGACCTCAATCAATCCGTCTGGGCGGCAGGACAGAAGCAACTACCCGATTCAGAGAAACAGGACTACACCACCTGGGCCGAAGAAAAGATCCGCAAGATTTCTCCTCTCGGACGCTGGCAACAGGCCGAAGAGATCGCCGCCATGGCCACCTACCTCGCCTCCCATCTCGCCCGCAACATCACCGGCCAAACACTGAACATCGACGGCGGTCAGGTCATGCACTCATGATTTCAGGTTCCACCCCCATCTCCCCCCTGTCCAATTTCCCTTAAAACCAGTCCAGAGAAATCAAGACAGGCCCTGTGCATTCATGGAAACCGTGGACGAACTGAATCCCGATTGTCTCTCCATCAATGGCGCCTGAAGAGCCGCATTGCCTATAGAGTGCTTTTGGGCATGATCGCGTCTGAAACCCATTTCGTCATGAAGCACCTACTCTTATTGTCCCTCGCTGCGTTGGTCGGTCTTCCAGTCCTTGCTGAAACTCCATGGACCACCACACGTCTTCACTCCACGTTCTATGCGGAGGGGGCGACATTTGGCGATCTGGATGGTGACGGCGTTGGTGATATGGTCTATGGCCCTCATTGGTTTCCGGGACCGGACTTCGACAAGAAGCACGCGTTCTACAAACCAGTGGCGTTCGACATCAATCGCTATTCAGACAACTTCTTCTGCTACGTCCATGACATCAATGGTGACCAGCGCAATGACATCGTCGTGTTGGGCTTTCCCGGTAAAGAGGCACGGCTGTATCTAAACCCGGGCGAGGCACGCAGTGACAAGGATTGGCCCATGCACATCATTGCCAACACGGTCGGGCAGGAATCACCAACCTTCACGGACATCATTCCTGGCGGGCTACCTGAGATCGTTTGTTCCAGCGAAACGGCCTATGGCTATTATCAGGCGGGAATGGATCCAACCAAACCATGGAAGTGGCACGGAGTTTCCGAGAAAGGAATGACCCACATCCGGTTCGGACATGGCATGGGTGTAGGCGATCTGAACGGCGATGGACGACTGGACATCATCGATCGCATGTCGTGGTGGGAACACCCTTCCCAACCCGGCAAAGGCAAATGGACGCAGCACAAGTGGGTCTCCACTCCCTACCCCGGTGGCGCACAGATTTTGGTGAATGACTTTGATGGCGATGGTGATGCGGACATTGTGAGTTCCACCGCCGCTCATGGTTGGGGACTGGCATGGTACGAACAGGTGAAGCCCGGCAGCTTTGCCAAGCATCCCATCATGGGGGACAAGTCCACGGACAATCCCTATGGCATCTGCTTCAGTCAGCTACACGCACTGGCCTTGGCGGATATGGATGGCGATGGCATTCAGGATTTCGTCACCGGAAAACGCTGGAAGGCGCACAACGGAAAAGACGTGGGCTCGCATCAACCCGCTTATGTCTATTGGTTCAAAAACAAACGAACCAAGGACGGGATCGACTGGGTGCCTCACATGATCCATGACGACTCAGGTGTGGGCGTAGATGTCACCGTCGCCGACATCAATGACGATGGGCGTCTCGATGTGATCAGCGGCAACAAGATGGGCTTGGCCTTTCACGTCCAGAAAAAGAGTGTTACTGCCAATGCGGAAGAGAAATGGAAGATCCCTGGAGGGCGTCCACAGGATCAATACGGAGAAGGACTGAGTGCTGAGGAAGCCACCAAAAAGATGGAAGCACCGGAGCATTTTTCAGTGGACCTCATTACTTCCGAACCGGGACTGGTGCAACCCATAGCCATGACCTTTGATGCACGCGGACGCATCTGGGTGATCGAGGGACTGACCTACCCGCAGAGGAAACCCGAGGGCGAAAGCAAGGATCGCATCCTGATCCTCGAAGACGCGGATGCCAACGGCACGTTCGAAACGCGCAAGGTCTTTGCTGAGAACCTCAATCTAGCCAGCGGAATTGAAGTAGGCTTTGGAGGTGTCTGGGTAGGCGCTGCGCCTTATCTGCTTTTCATTCCTGACAAGAATCAGGATGACCAGCCTGATAGTGATCCACAGATTCTTCTGGATGGCTGGGGCTATCAGGACACGCACGAAACACTAAACTCCTTCACATGGGGCCCGGATGGTTGGCTCTATGGTTGCCAAGGCATCTTCACTCACTCCAAAGTCGGAGAGCCCGGCGCCCCCGATTCAGAACGCACACCTCTCAATGCCTGTATTTGGCGTTATCACCCTACGCGACATGAGTTTGAAGTCTTTGCGCAAGGCACCAGCAATCCATGGGGTGTGGACTTCAACGCGAATGGAGATTTCTTCATCAGCTCCTGTGTGATTCCACATTTCTTTCACATGATTCAAGGAGGCCGCTACATCCGACAGGCCGGACAACACTTCAATCCCTACACCTTCACCCAGATCGATACCATTGCCGACCACAGTCATTACGTCGGCGCAATTCGTGACCATGCCTTCTGGGGAGACAACAAAGCCAAGCGCCCCGCTGCCCCAACTGACACCTCAATACTCGGCGGCGGTCACGCCCACTGCGGACTTGCCATTTATCAGGCGGATGAATTTCCAGATTCGTTCCGGGGTGATGCCCTGTTTCACAACTTGCATGGACATCGAATCGTGCGGGAAGAACTGGAACCCAATGCCTCTGGTTACATCGCACGGCATCGCCCCGACTTTGTCATGGCCAACAGTCACGACTTCATCGGCGTAGGGATCATGCAGGGTCCCGACGGCGCTGTTTACTACTCTGACTGGGTGGACCCACAGACCTGTCACCATCGCGACGTGAACATCTGGGACCGGACCAATGGACGCATCTATCGCGTGCGTTACGGAAACGCCAAGCCCTACAAATTCAATCTATGGAAAGAATCCAACGCCCAACTGGTGGCACGGCTGAGCGACGCCAACGCCTACTACGCAAGACAGGCTCAACGCGTTCTTCAAGAGCGCTCAGAAGACAAGGGCCAACGCAGTGAGATCCGCGCATTGCTTTCTGCATTTGCCGTCAAACACACATCAGATCACACCATCAACCTACGGACCTTCTGGACACAACATAGCTGTGGCGTCCTTACGGAGAAGGATCTCATTCAAGCATTGAACAACAGCAGCGAAGTCCATCGCGGCTGGGCGCTTCAATTCATAGGAGAGCATAAACAATCACTTTCATTTATTGCCCTCAAGGCTGTCGAAGAGCTGGCAGGGAAAGAGAGATCAATGGTAACACGCCGCTACCTCGCGTCCCTTCTTCAGCGCCTTCCGATCGAGCAGCGTTGGAACATCACCCAAAGCCTGATCAAGGACCCGATCGCCAACACTGATCAAAACATCCCCTCACTGGTCTGGTATGCCTTGGAACCCATGGTCGCAGCGGATCCTGCGCGCGCCATGACCCTTGTTGGCAAGACATCATGGGCTCAGTTGAAGGACTTCGTCTTCCGTCGCGCCGCCATCGAAAACAAGGGACGCAGCGGATTGATGATCAGTCTATCGAAAGCAACGTCTGCTAAGGAATTCGTAACGCTCGCCAACCAACTTCTCAATGCGCTCAGCAAACTCCCTCCCGTTCAGCAACCCGAGGGATGGAAAGCCGCGCAGGCCCATGGAGAGGCTCTGGCCAAGAAGGGAAACAAACAGATCGCCGATGTTCTTCAGCGACTGGGCGTCCGCTTCGGCGACGCACACTACTTCCCTCACTGGCGATCCATCGCTTCAGATACCAAGCTTCAGGGAAGACAACGCAATCAAGCACTGACTCTATTGATGACTGGAAATGATCCTGAGCTTGGAACACTCGCGCGCAGACTGGTTCAGCAAACCACAGTCCGAGCCAAGGCAGTGGCAGCACTCAATGCTTTTCCCGGAGCGGAAACCGCCAAGGCCCTCATCCCCCAGTTGGAGAAGTTCCCAGCCAAACTCCGCAATGATGCCGTCAATCTCCTCGCCACCCGGGCCGACATGGCTCTGGAACTACTCAAGGCCGTGGATAGCAAACTCGTGCCAGCATCCCTGATCAGCCCCGTTTTGCTTGATCAATTTGAGCGATTCGGAAACAAGGAACTCTCTAGAATCATCAACAAGAACTGGACCCGCGGCGGTGGTGGAGTCGATTTGGCCCAACTCACGCGAACCATTTCCGACTGGAAGAAGAAGCTGAATCCCAAGGTCATGAACAAAGCCAGCGCGTCACGTGGACGTCAGACCTATCAAATGATCTGCGGCAATTGCCACAAGCTCTTTGGCGAAGGCATCGATCTCGGTCCCGACCTCACCGGATCCAATCGCGCCGATCTGGGTTACATCCTTGAAAACGTGCTCGCTCCCAGCGCCGTGGTAGGCAAGGACTACATGGTGACCGCCTTTTCTGTGAAAGACGACACGGTCGTGAGCGGCATGGTGAAGGAAGAGACCGGAGACCATGTCAAAGTCGCCATGCCCGGAGGCACCACCACACAGGTGAAACTGTCTGATGTCACCGAGCGCAAAGAGATGTCCATGTCTCTCATGCCCGCAGGTGTCTTTGAAGCCCTGCCGCTTCCCCAGGTCGCTGACTTGGTCAAATACCTCGCCAGCCCCAATCAGGTTCCCCTTCCCGGAAAAGGCCCCAAGGCATCGTCCGGAAATGGAGTCCCTCCTGCCCCCAACGGCACCACCCGTATTGAAGGAGAGGCACTCGCATCCTCATCGAAGATCACTGCAGGCAAAGTGAGGGCTCAAACCATGAGTCACTTCGGCAATCACTGGTCCGGCAACAGTCACCTTTGGTGGACCGGAGCACAGCCCGGCGATCGACTGAATATCTTTCTCAAGGATCTCTCAACCAGGAAACAAGAACTCACCCTCTTAACGACAACCGCCATCGACTACGCCGTGATGACTGTCACAATCAATGGCAAGAGTCTCACATCCGATCTCTACAGCACACAGGTGCTTCCCGGCGATCCCATCACCTTCACAGACGTCAGCCCAACCAAGGACGGAACGCTTAAGATCATGATTGAGATCAGCGGAAAGAATCCCTCCGCCAAAGCCAGCTACATGGTCGGCATAGATCGAATTGAACTGAGATAAGAACAGAAGCCATCATGCTTAGAAACTCTCTAGCAGTATTCGCCATCTTTCTTCTATCGGTGAAGAGCTATGGCTCTGGTGAAATCATCGATCACATCATTATCGAGGGCGAAACTCACGATCTAATCAATCAAATGCTGTCAATCAACAAACCTTTAGAAAATGCAGCCAAATCCCCCCTAGAATTTTCAAATACTATAATCAAAGATGAAGAAGGTATCGAACACCACTACCGAGGGAAGCGAATAGGTAATTTTCGCTATCACCGAGCAACTTATCAGCTCAAAAACAAGAAACTCCTACTAACGTACGTTATCGTAAAAAAATGGAATAACGGAGCCTATCGAGAGGTTAGATACCCTATCAGCCTGATGAAACCGGAGGCCGAATACCCGCTCCATGCTGATTGGTTCTCCGGCATCCTACAGATCAGCCTTGGAGAATATCAGAGCCATTCAATTTTCTTCGGGCATTTTGAGAAAGACAGGCTTTTCAGGTTCGAGAAAGGCATCCTGGTTGAAGAACGAATCATCGATTACTCAAAGGAATCCCCGTTTCGATCTCCGTGGGATATCCGTCGCACCAAGTTCGCAGGGAACTGGACAAAAGACGGCGATTGGCTAGATCTCAGAGTAATCAGAAACCAACTCAATGATGGAATTATCAAGACTCGCTGCCTTTGGAGGAATAACCAGGATGAAGAAATGTTGACCTTGGGGACCACTCGAAAAACAGATTATGTAAAGTTGAAAGCGACCGGAGCAGCTCCCAAAAAAAACGAGCAATCGGGATTCAGTTCGATGCCTTTTTATATACCACCTTCAGAATTCACCTGCGAAGCCATTGAGAAAGACAGCGAGACCATGTTTTCGCCAGACTACAAAATCCCCGATCACTAATTCCTCTTGATCAAGAAGCCCATCCATTTCGATTGACATCATTCGCGCCGCACCATCTTCACCTTGTGCCCTTCCACTGTCATCGTCATTCCTTTGACGGCACTCCCTTCAGCATCGTGATGAAACTCCATCTCAAGCGCATGCTCTTTGAGGAAGAACCGTTCGCCATCTGTGGGCCATAGAATCGTCGGATCCCCTTCTGACCCTTCCATTGTAAGATGACCGTCTTCAAAAGAAACTGTGATGTCCTTCGGGCCGGGCCCCGGCGATTGAGTGACATACGTCCCTGCCAGAGGTTTCAGCTCAAAAGCCTCACGCTCACGAATACGGGGAATCGGAATCGCAGGCGGAGCAACTCCCAAAGCCACGTTTAAAAGTCCTCCAGCAAGTGAATCGATATATTTCCCACGATGGCTGCTATTCCCACCAACCGCAGTATTCACCAGAACCACTACTCCAGTTCTGCTCGGAAGATGAAGAAACATGGCTGACTTGAATCCACCTGTGGATCCCGTGGTGTAGAGCACATCAAAGACATTCCGCTTCCAACCCTGGCAGGTGTTTTCAAGATCATTGATCTTTCCACGAACCTTGGCTGATTCGACAACGACTCTGCCCAATTTCCCGTTCTCCATCGCCATCACCTCCCTTGCGAAAACAGCCATATCCCTTGCTGTAGACCTCAATCCATAAGCACCTGCAAAAACTGCATCAGCAGAAACCCAATGATCCGTTTGTTCTAGTGTCGCTGTATAACCATGAACGGTCTGTTCGACCTGAAAGCCCGTATCCTGCAATCCCAACGGTTCACAAATCCGAGCCTCGATCACTTCAGCAATAGACTTACCATCGTGCTTTGCAAGACACACAGAAAGCACGCCAGCCCCAAGGTTGCTATAAAGATAGGACGGCGACTCAGGTCGGCGAAAATCCGTGGAAGTCAGCCAGTCCGTGAGCATCGCTTCGTCATATCCCAGCCACCGTTGACCTGAGAGATCATGGGAATATCTGTTATCGCCCTCCTGCCAAAAATTGCCGGCCACCAAAGGCAGTCCAGATTGATGCGACGCAAGATCTTCCAGAGTGATTGGGTCCTGTCCCTCCCGGGAGACATGCGACAACTCCCGCACAAACGTCTTTGCAAGCACCGTCAATGACAGCCCTTCCTCCTGAGCCACCTCTACCAACGCCAACGCTTGAAAGACCTTGGTAATGGAGCCGATTTCAAAGACGTCTTTCTCATCAGGTGATTCCTCGGATTCAGCATTCCGCCGTCCGTAACTGAAAAAGGAATCCCCCTCCGGTTTCACAATGGCCACCACCATTCCCATCGTCCATTGATCAGCAATGAACGGCTCGACCAATTCGTTCACCGCCTTCTCCAGCACCTCGGGATTCGGTGGCACTGGCGCACTGCCCGGTTCCCCCCCACAGCCCATCAGGAGCAGAATGAACCCAAGCAAGCCGAAATATCTGATGATCATTGTGAGGAATAGAATTACAGGAGCCCTGACTGCTGCAAATAAATCCGAGACTCGCTTCCAATGAAATTTGAAGTTGTCTCCACCAATTTGGAGTTTGAATTTTGCCGTGGCAAACGGCGCAATGGGCTTGTGCGTATCATCAGCGGAAAGGCAGCCGGCTTTATTCTCAAGACCCCCAAGGGGCTTGATGTTCGTCCAACCCCGGATCTGCATCGGCAGGCAATCTTCAATACGCTGAGGGATCTGGTGGTTGATGCAGAATTGTTGGAACTCTTTGCTGGTATCGGATCACTGACGTTGGAATGCCTGAGTCGCGGTTCAAAGTCCGCGACGTGTATCGAGAAATCCCACAAGCACGGGCGGATCATTCAGGACAATTGGAAGAAGGCGAAGCTGACGGACAGTCCCTTGGATGTGCATATCAAGGACGCCTATCTTGGAGCCAAGCAATTGGCAGAAGCAGGACGCACCTTTGATCTGATCCTCGCTGACCCTCCCTACGGGCCAAAGAACGTGAACACACGCTCCACCTCTCTGGCGCAAAAGGCCTTGGATGACGAGAACATCCCTAAACTACTCAAGCCCGAAGCCATCTTTTTGCTGGGTCACACCAAACGGGACACATTGGACCTTCCCCCAATCTACGAGGAACGTAAGTTTATGAAGCACGGAGACACCTGTTTCCGATTCTTGACGCTGGCTTAAATCCAGCATTTCAGGGCTCGCCACAGTCCGCAGGGATAGGTAAGACTCTTTCAAGTCGAAAAAAATGAATACCTCCCTGCCTCCCGAGGAACGAGACCGCCTCGAAGCACTCCACAACTACGACGTTCTAGATACCCTTCCGGAAGAATCTTTTGACGAAATCACACGTCTTGCTTCGGAAGTCTGTAATGTCCCGATTGCCCTTGTCTCACTGGTGGACGAATGCCGCCAATGGTTCAAAAGCAGCGTAGGGCTGACTACACGGGAAACTACCAGAGAGGTCGCATTCTGTGATCACGCGATCCAACAGGACGATATCTTTATCATTCCCGATTCCACCAAGGATGATCGATTCAAGGACAACCCGATCGTCACTGGTGAGCCACATGTCATTTTCTATGCAGGAATTCCGATTCGCTCTTCAAATGGTTTCAATATCGGGACGCTATGCATCGTAGATCATGTCCCCCGGGAACTGACTGATCAGCAAGTCCGCGCACTACGCACACTTGCCCACCAGGTCGAAGCCCAGATGGAACTACGTCTGCGAGACCGTGCGAGCAAAGCCTTCAGAGACAGCGAGGACTTCCTCAACACCCTAATCAATCAAGCGGCCGATGCCATCTATCTGCACGATTTGGAAGGAACCATTCTCCGAGTCAACGAAATGGCAGCACTGCAGACAGGATTCAGTCAGGAAGAACTACTGTTGAAAAAGGTTTGGGAGATCGATCCAGAATTCACAGGGCTGGATGATCTGCTCCCAATGTGGAACAAACTGGAACTCTCCAAGCCTATCACTCTTCAGACTTATCACCTGAACAAAGAAGGCGAAAAATTCCCTATTGAAGCCCGACTTGCAAAGATCAGGTATCAAAAATCGGACCTTATTCTTGCGTTCGCCCGCGACACCATCGAACAGAAGAAGGCGGCCAAAGCTCTTAAAGAAAGCAACGAAAGACTACAACTGGCGTTGAGTGCTTCCAATGTGGGACTCTGGACATGGCATATAAAATCGAAGCGGGTTGATTTCTCTAATCAATGGAAAAAACTCTTGGGGTTTGAAGAAGAGGAAATCAGCAACCAATTCCACGAATGGGAATCCCGCGTCCATCCAGAAGATCTTCCCATCGCCCTCAAGAAAATTCAGGAACACCTGAACTCCCCTGAAACACACCAACATTATGAGTTCAGGCTTCGCCATAAAAACGGGGAATGGAAATGGGTTCAAACACGAGCCGAAATCATCTGTGACGACGAGGGGAAGCCAGATCGCATGCTCGGCGGCTATGTGGACATCTCTGAGCGAAAACGAGCTGAAGAAGAAGAGATCAAGCAATCCAAAGAAGCCCAAGCTCGCCAGAAACTCATTGCAGATATAGCCACCCATGACGCCGTCGCAGAGGGTGACATGGATCAATTGATCCAGTTCATTACCGAGAACACGTCAAACGTCCTCGAAGTAGAACGAGTGGGAATCTGGCTACTGGATGAACAGCACACACGTCTCGAATGCATCGATCTGTTCACGGGATCAGGTTCCATGCATTCGTCAGGAACCATCCTTAATACGGCTGACTACCCTGAGTACTTCAATGCGATGGAGAACGACCGTTTCATTGACGCCCATGATGCCCACAACGATCCACGCACTTCCTGTTTCACTGAAAATTATTTCAAGCCTCTAGGAATCTGTTCCCTTCTGGATGCCCCGATTCGCACATCAGGCAAATTAACAGGCGTGATCTGCCTGGAACACACTGGAGAAATCCGGCAATGGCAGACTGAAGAGATCGCACTCGCCGGCGAAATCGCTGATCAAGTCACACTGGCAATGTTCAATGCTGACCGTCGCCATTCAGATGCAGCTTTCCGTCATCTGGTAGAAGGAACATCCCAGGTTGGCGAAGCTTTTTTCGAATCGCTAACCAAGGAATTGGCCGAAGCGTTGACTGTCAAACACGCCCTGATCGGAAAGCTCGGCAACGATAGAAAAACGATACAAACGGTCTCTGTCTGGAGCAATGGAAAGCAGCACCCCAACTTCCGCTATCTGGCCAAGGGCACTCCTTGTGGTGATGTGATCGACACCGAGTCAAAGTATTTCCCAAACAACATCCAGACCCTCTTTCCTAATGACGCATGCCTGATCGAGATGGGCGCCAATTCCTATCTGGGAGCACCACTCTTCGATGAAAACGGGAAACCATCAGGCATCCTTGCCGTACTCAACGATGGACCGATCGCTCATGTAAGAAACGCACAGAACCTGATTCAAATTTTCGCCAGTCGCGCCTCATCAGAACTACAGCGACAGGAAACGTTAGATGCTCTTCGAAAGAGTGAAGAGAAGCTCAGGCATTCTCAAAAGATGGAGGCATTGGGTGAACTCGCTGGAGGAATCGCCCATGATTTCAACAATTTGCTCGCGATCATCTCCGGCAACGCACTCGAGTTGATCGATGACATTGATGCCGTCAATCCGGACGCAAATCACAGTGCTCACGAGGTCGTCAAAGCCGCCGATCGAGCGAAGGATCTGGTCAAAAGAATCCTTACCTTCAGCAGGCAGAAGGCACCCGAATTAAAGGCAATCCACCTGCAGCCCGTCGTGGTCGAAGCAGTGCAGTTCCTAAGGTCCTCCATCCCAACAACCGCTGAAATACAATGCGCCACTCCCGCGAACCCAATCACAATTCATGCCGACGCCACCCAGATTCATCAAATTTTGATCAACTTGGGAACCAATGCTTTTCATTCCCTGCCTCAGCAAAAAGGGGTCATCCGAATCTCGATAGAAAAAGAATATTTATCTGAAAAGAACGCGCAGCTACGACAGGTAAAAGAAAGAGAATACACCCTTATCACCGTTTCGGACACAGGTCGAGGGATGCCGGGAGACATTCAGGAGCGCATTTTCGATCCATTCTTTACCACCAAAGCCCCCGGTGAAGGAACAGGTCTGGGGCTATCTGTGGTTCACGGAATCGTGGAATCGCACGGAGGTTCAATTAAGGTAAAGAGTTCTCTTCAACAAGGAACAACCTTCACGATCACCCTACCTGCATTTCCGGACAAGGAGGAGTTGCCTCCTCAACAAAAGACAAAAAGAACCATCCCAGAACAAACCAAACACATTTTGTTTCTTGATGATGAACCCCAACTTGTCGATCTGGCCGCAAGGATGCTTAAAAGAAGAGGTTATGAGGTCAGTGGATTCTCTGAGCCCGATGACGCCATCGACGCCTACGCGGATTCCCCTTCGAAATATGATCTCATCGTCAGTGACTACAACATGCCTAACAGAACCGGCATTGAAGTCGCCTCAGAGATTCGAAGGATCAACTCCGAACAGTTGTTCATTTTGATCTCCGGTTACATCACAGATGACGTGCGTGCCCAAGCCGAAGAAATCGGCATCACCCGGGTGATTGAGAAGCCAAATGCGGTCGGTGCATTGACCGGCGCCATTCAGGAAGTCCTGTCTCCTTCTGCCTGAAATTAAAGATGCCAATCTTCAGAACCCTCCTCCTTCTTCTTCTCTTGGCCCAGACTTCCAAGGCGACAACTCCAAACATAGTCATCTTGTTCGCTGACGACTTGGGCTACGCCGATCTGGGAAGCTACGGAGCCAAAGACTACCAAACGCATCACCTTGATCGCATGGCAAGAGAAGGCATGCGGTTCACAGATTTTTACGTGGCTTCATCGGTCTGCTCAGCATCTCGAGCCGCGCTACTGACAGGCAAATATCCTATCCGCACTGGAGTGACCGGCGTCATCAGCGCCAATACAAAAAGGGCTCTTCCTCTCAAAGAAATCACACTTGCTGAACGATTCAAAAAACACGGATTCACAACGGGAATCTTTGGAAAATGGCATTTGGGAAACACTCCGGATGTATGGCCAACCAAGCAGGGATTCGATGAATGGTTTGGAACCATCGGATCCAACGATATGGGCAAAGGGAGACCATCCCTCGAACAACGTCGCGCTGGTAAGGCAGGCGTGGAACTCGTGGATGGGAACAAAGTCACCGAGATCAATCCGGACCAAACAAAGCTGACTCAAAGATACACCGAACGCGCCATTGATTTCATTCAACGCAACAAATCCAGCCCATTCTTCCTCTACGTCCCCTACAACATGCCGCACACGCCTCTCTTCGCGAGCAGCCAATTCGCGGGTTCAACGAAGCGCGGGCTCTACGGAGACGTCATCGCTGAACTGGATTGGTCCGTAGGAAAGATCCTTGCCACCCTGAAGAAGGAATCTCTGGATGAGCGCACGATCGTTCTATTCAGTTCCGACAATGGGCCATGGTTGATATTTGGCGATCACGGTGGTTCTGCCCTACCACTCAGCGGAGGAAAGAAACAGACACTGGAAGGCGGCATGCGTGTTCCCCTGATCGCACGATGGCCCGGACAAATCCCCGCAGGCAGCACCTGCAAACACCCCGTCACAGCAATGGATCTCACGCCCACTCTGATGAACCTCAGCCAGATCAATGAAAGCACGCCCAAGGACGGGCGAGACATCTCTCAGTGGCTTAAAGGAGACCTTGATTTCAAGATCCCTCAGAAAGTGTTTTTCTATTTCTGGGAAAGAGAGCTCCAGGCAATTCGCCAAGGACCATGGAAGCTCCGACTATCTCATATCGATACCCAGTCCCCGAATCCAAGTGCCATCGGTAACGGAGGTGTACGCGGCTCGATTATGAAGGTCCAACGTGAGCAGGCACTCTTTGATCTCAGAAAGGACCCAGGGGAGACAACCGACATTTCAAAGAGTCACCCCAAAGTCCTTCAACGCATGATAGATCTCGTAAACAAGGGCAAGAGCATTACCCGGTCAAAATAAGAAAAAGTAAATTCTTCGTAAGTTTTCCCAGGAGAACGCGCACAAATAGGCTGAACGATTCAATCAGATGACTGAGGCCAAACAACTGCAGATCTTCGACGACTGGATGGAACGCCACCAAGGGCTTCTGTTCAAGGTGGTCCGGGCATACGCCTTCAATCCCCATGATCAGGAGGATCTTTTTCAAGAGATCATCCATCAGGTCTGGAACTCCGTCCCCCGCTTCGAAGGAAGATCAGCAGAGACGACATGGCTCTACCGGGTTGCGATCTACTCCGCCTTTGGCTGGACACGCAAAGAGATCAAGCACCGGCAGAACAAGGAATCATTACAATCTCGCAGCCAGGCACTGGTATCGACCAATCACCACAATCCCAGACTGGATTGGCTGTATGAGCAGATTGCTCAACTCGACGAGGTGGATCGTTCACTCACACTGATGATGCTCGACGGATTCAGCTACCGCGAAATGTCGGACATACTCGGCATCACGGAGAGCAACGTCGGCGTCAAACTGAACCGCATCAAGAAACACCTCACCAAACAATCCAATGATCCACATCATGAACTTTGATGAAATAAAGATCCTATGGGACTCCCAGAAGGAGGAACCCATGTATGCCATCGACAAGGAAGGCATGCACCAAAGCATCCGCACAGAAGGAAAAAGCATTCAGCACATTCTCAACATCTTTGAGATCATGAGCATGCTCATCCTCTTCGTGCTCGGAATCGTTATCGGGTTGGAACCAGTCCTTGAAGGCCACGACTCGCATCAATTCATTGATGCCGCGATCTACATCAGTATCGGGACCTTCCTCGGCCTGGAGCTACGCCGCCGGAAGAAACAGGAAAAGACATTCAGCCAATCCATCTTGGGAGATCTGGACCGAGCCGTATTTCATCTGGATGTCCAGATCAGGCGCTATGCCCTGTTTCCATGGGTCGTCATGGGTCCCATGATGATCCTCATGCTGATCAAGCTTCCAATGTATTATGACAGCAAACCGCTATGGCTTTGGCCCATGTGTTTTCTAAGCATTGTCGTGTCAGTCGTTGCGCTGAAGCATGAGCTCAAAACAAGCCTGCTTCCAAAACGTGAATCCCTCTTGAAACTGAGGGACAAGCTGGATCAGCCCCACATGGAAAATTAATCCCTTGAAAGCATTCGCAGCAGCCACCGGATACCTACATCCGGTGGCTGTTTTTGTTTTCACTTGGGATTGCTTAGTGTTCTCTATTTCAAAACCCCTCTTTCAATGCACACGTCCATTCGTTTCGCCATTCTGGTCGCGCTACTCTCTCTTCAGCTCTCCCATACGGCCACCAAACCAAACATCCTGTTCATCTTCACCGATGACCAGGGATGGCCCACGCTTAGTTGCTATGGAAACAAGCTGGTCGACACACCTCATCTGGATTCCTTGGCAAATGACGGAATGAAGTTCACCGATGCCTATGTGCTCCCCCAGTGCACACCGAGCCGGGCATCGCTACTGACCGGCCAACACACGGCCAGGAACAAGATGTGGCACGTGATCGGTTGGTATGGCTACCCATGGGCGCCCGTAAATGAACCTATGTGTCGAACCAAGCTTCCCCGCAACTCCTTCACGATTGGAAAAGGACTCCAAGAAGCCGGCTACAAGACAGCCTGCATTGGAAAATGGCATCTGACCTACAACAAAGATGGGCACTACGTGGGTCTCAATCCAGAGGCAGCGAAGTATTACGGATTCGACTACGCTCCGCGTCACTCGAACAGCCGCTACCACCAGTCACAGGACAAAGGCGTCCCATGGCTCACTGACCGTGCCATCGAATTCATGGATGAGAACACGGATGACTCGTGGTTCATTTACCTTTCTCATCACACCATTCACGGTCCCGTCCTTGCGCCAATAGAACTCATTCAGAAATACCGCGATCGTGGAGCTCCGGAAAACGGATTACACAACGCCACATACCTTGCATCCATCGAGGCACTGGACAACTCCGTGGGACGCCTCCTCAAACACCTGGATGATACAGGCAAACGAGACAACACCATAGTCGTCTTCCTGACAGACAACGGCGGCGTTCACGAGATATATGACAAGGCCGACTTCAGAGACGGAAATGGCCGGGTTACACAGCTCGAGGTCTTGAAGACTGAATTCAGTAATGCACCACTTCGGGCAGGAAAAGGCTCCATGTATGAAGGTGGCATCCGAGTGCCATGCCTTGTCCGTTGGCCAGGAGTCATCAACCCCGGAACAGTAGAACGCACCCCCATCCACATCATAGACTGGATGCCAACGTTGTTTGAGGCAGCTGGCGCCAAAGCCCCCAAAGATCACGTCGTCGACGGCGACAGCCTGGTTTCACTCTTCAAGGGACAGAAGATGAAGCATCGCTCACTCTATTGGTATCTGCCTCTCTATGATCTACGTTGGGGAGCCACGCCCTGTTCCATCATTCGCGAAGGAGACTTCAAACTGATTGAGTTCTACGGAGACCGCTTTGATCAGAAGGGTCGATACATCCAGGGTCACCAATGGGAACTCTACAACCTCAAGAACGACATTGGAGAAACCACCAATCTCGCCATGGAACACCCAGCCAGAGCAGATCGCATGCGCAAGAAACTGCGTGAGTGGATACGCTCCATTCCAGCAGAGATCCCGGCTCCCAATCCACACCACGATCTGACCCGTCCACTGAAAGAAACCAATAAACTTCCATCTTGGAAAACACTCATTGATTGATCATGAAAACAGTTCTCCCCCGAACTCTCGCCCTGATGCTGATGTCGGCCCTTTGTGCCAATGCTGCCGAACCTCTGATTCAATCCATCGAGAAGCAGACGCTTTTCAAGAACAGGGACGGGAAGAACATCACATGGTTTCATCCGCGAGCCGGACTGGTTCCTGACGGAGAGAGCGGATCCAAGGTCTTGATGACCATGCAGGAGATCGGAGGATCCGACTACTTCGGCCCCGTCCATTGGTTGGAAAGCAAAGACCAAGGAATCACCTGGAGCAAACCTACCCCAATCAAGGCGCTGGATCGTATCCCGGTAAAGAGCCACCCCGGTCTCAAGGCAGGCGTGTGTGACGTCGTCCCGGAATACCACCCTCATTCAGACACCACCTTGGCCATGGGTCATGTCGTGTTCTATCGAGGCCCCCGCTTTTCGAGAAAGGACCAACTCCAGCGCTATCCGGTCTATGCCGTTCGGGATTCAAAGGGAGAATGGTCTGAGCGCAAGATTCTAAAATGGGATGACCCCAGAGGCGGATACATCTATTCGAACAATTGTGGGCAGCGCGTTGTTATGGACAACGGAGACATTCTCCTCGCTTTCACTTTTGGCCCACGTGCAGAAAACCGCTCAGTAGCCAGTGTGCTCTGTTCCTTTGATGGGAAAGATCTCGAAATCAAAGAAGTCGGACCTGCCCTGGAACTCAAACACAAAAGAGGCCTGCTTGAGCCTTCTCTCACCAAGTTCAAGAATCACTACTACCTGACGATCCGCGCTGAAGACGACCGAGGCTACATGAGCGTCAGTAGCGATGGACTGAATTGGGAAGAAAAGAAGCCTTGGGCTTGGGACGACGGTTCACCTCTAACCATGTCGACCACACAACAACATTGGCTCACCCATTCCGATGGACTGTTTCTCGTCTATACACGAAAGGACAAACAGAACACAGGAGTCATGCGATGGAGATCCCCTCTTTGGATCGCGCAGGTCGATATCGAAAATCGCTGTCTGATACGAAGCACAGAACAGGTCGTTCTGCCTCTGGTAGGAGACGGCGTGAATGCCCCCAACGATGTAGCCCTGATGGGCAATTTCCACATCACCAACGTCAGCCCGGAGGAATCCTGGGTGACTGTTGGTGAGTGGAAGCCAAAGAAAAACGCCAGGGGGGATACCCTCCTGGCGCGAATTGTTTGGTCCAGCCCGAATAGACTGGCTGGATTCAAGCGTGATTAATAACGATCACGACCGCCACGGCCACCGCCGCCGCCACCGTATCCGCCGCCACCACCACGCCCGCCACGGCCACCGCCGCCGCCGCCGCCGCCACCGCGTGGGCGTTCTTCACGTGGGCGAGCCACGTTCACAGCGAGCTTACGTCCTGCGAGCTCAGCTCCGTCGAGAGCAGAGATAGCAGCCTGAGCTTCTTCGTCATTGCTCATGGTGACGAAACCAAATCCACGTGAGCGACCGGTGTCACGGTCATTAAGGATCACAGCGTCCACCACGGAGCCATGTTCAGAAAAAATCTCTTCCAGCTGATCCTGCAGGATCTCATAAGAGATGTTACCAACGAATAGTTTATTGTTCATTTGATGATCTAATCTTGAGCATGCAGCCTGCACCGTCCTGTTCCCGACCGTCGGGTTTCAAATCATCAACGAACACCTACCGTTCACCTGAAGATTCACCAATTCAGCGGGCAGCTCTGCAAACCCGAGCCGGACGTTGACACAGTGTCTCCAAATTTGAAGCAATAAATGGAGAAATCTTTAGTGTCTTAAACCACTGATTTGCAGTCGGTTTTACGCTTCCAGACGCCCAGCCCTTACGTCTTTCACTGATTTCTGGATGGAAGAGGCTTTCTCGCAGCTTTAATCAATGTCTCAATCTTCTTGATCCGGTCAGGGTGCTTAGAGGAAAGATCCTGTTTTTCAAACGGATCGTTCTTCAAATTAAACAACTGCATGGGCTTGCCTACCTCTCTGTAAGCTTTCCAGTTTCCCTGACGAAAAGCCTGAGAAAACAGCTTCTGTTCTGTGCCTTTTGTGAACTCCCAATATAGGTAATCATGTTTTCTCTGTCCCTTGCTGTCGCCCTTGAGCGTAGGCAGAAAGGAAATCCCCTGACATTGAGAAGGTGCAGGTTGTCCAATCGTCTCAGCCATTGTCGGCAAAACATCTCTGAATCCACTGAGATGTCCCGTCTTACTGCCTGCCTTGATGACACCAGGCCAGCGAGCCAACATGGGAGTGCGAATACCACCTTCGTGCATATCGCGCTTCATGCCTCGCAGTCCTCCGGTCGAATTCCAAAACTTAGGATCATGCCCACCCTCTTTGTGCGCACCGTTGTCACTGGCGAACATCACCAACGTATTGTCATCAATGTCCAAGTCCTGCAGCAGGTCCAGGATCTGACCGATCTGATTATCGAGGTTTTCCATCATGGCCGCAAATCCGGCAATGGGGTTCTTAACAGGCGGACACTCCTCACCAGGACCGGCTCCATATCTGCCAATCTTTTTGTCAAACTGCGGAAACACCTTTCTCCAGCGTTCGTGCATTTCTTTCGGTGCATGCATGGCTGCATGAGGAACAGCTGTGGGAATATAGCAAAAAAATGGTTTCTTCTTCTCTGCATTCTCTCGAATGAACTTCATGGATTGTTCCATGATCATGTCATGAACAAAGGTTCCTTTCTTCAGAGGAATCTCCTTCCCATTGTGAACCACCGTGCTCGGGTAATACGTGTGAGCGATCGTCTGTCCTTTCCACCCGTAATATTCATCAAAGCCATGTGTCAGTGGATTGGTGGGACCTTCGAGATGCGTATGACCCAATCCCCATTTTCCGTAAGCCCCTGTCGCATATCCCGCAGCTTTAAAAACCTCAGGCATTACAGTCAATTTGGGATCCAGTTCAGCCCCTGTCTCTTTCGGCAGATTGCCCCGGATATAAATATGACCAGACGGGATTCCCGTCATCAACACAGCCCGCGAAGGCGAACACACCGTATTTCCCGAATAGTGTCCGGTGAATTTCATCCCTTCCTTGGCAAGTCGATCAATATTGGGAGTCCCGAACTTGGTCTGCCCATAACAGGACAAATCCCCATAGCCCAGATCATCAGCCAGAATGTAGATCACATTGGGAGATTTCGCCTGAGTAGAAAGCGACAAGAGAAACAACGATACCAAGAAGGTGTGACAGAACGTTTTCATAAGGGGATGCCCCCTTGTTTCCCTGAGCTGCCAGACCTTGTCAATGAATCAGCTCAAACAGATGCAACACTGATCTTTGAAGCAGCTTCCTTAAGGTCGTTCACCAGTCTCGCAACAACTCGGAATTTGGCTGCAGCCTCTTTCAAGTCTCCGTGCCGCGCAGCGCGCTCGATCTGACTCATCGCCTCACGCAAGCCTTCTGCTCCAGCGTTGGCCGAAGCTCCTTTGATGGTATGACTGATCTCAGACACGCGGGCTGCATTGCCGGCCTGAATAGCCTCACCCAATTGCAGGTGCCCTTTCTCAATATCCTCCATGAAATCAGACAAAATGTCTTCGGCCAGTTCGTGATCTCCATCCAGCCGCTCAACCAGGCCCTCATAATCCAATGTCTCCATCCCGAGGACCTCTGTATCTGAAGAATCAGACTCCTCCTGATCTTTCTCCCCCTCACCATCTTGCACCTTTCCAACAAGCTGGCGCTCCATCACATCAAATAGAATCTGCGTCTTCACCGGCTTACTCACGTAATCATTCATCCCTGCTTCGAGACAGTTCTCTAAATCACCCTTCATCGCATTCGCCGTCATCGCAATGATTGGAACGGAGTGATTCAACACCTCAGACTCCGGATCCCGGATAAGCCTTGTTGCTTCATAACCGTCCATCTCCGGCATCTGACAATCCATCAAAACCAGATCAAACTCACAGCAAGACAACGCCTCAACCGCCTCTCTGCCATTTTCGGCCAGATCGGCTTGAATCCCACGCTTCTTCAACAAAGCCAATGCCAGACGTTGGTTCACACGGTTGTCTTCCACCAACAACACTTTGGTACCCTTTGGAACGCCATGGTGCGCCTCGTGCATCACCGAATTTTTCCTAACCGTGGAACGGGCCTCGCCGCGAATGGCACTACATACCGTTTCGAGAAGCTTCGATCGGCGAACAGGCCGCGCCAGATAAAAATCATCATCTCCACTCCGCGCCCCGCCCTTCTTCTCGACAGGTCCCATTGTCACCAAACGCATCTCTTCATCCCCTTTAAAACCAAGAGACTCAGAGAGTCCTCCAGCTGTTTCGGACGCGATTTCAGAATCAACCAACACGACATCAACGGCGCTTCCAAATTCGCGATTCGCATCGAGATGACTTCTGGCGATTTCAACCGAATCCGTCTCAAAGACGCTTGCCCCGAACTGCTCCATAAGTTCAGTCAAAATCTCCCTTCTGTAAGCATGCGTCTCAATCAGAAGAGCACGAATTCCGGCCAAAGGAGGTTTCACCGGCACAGTTTGCTCAACGGCAGGCTGTTTTCCGAGGCAAGCCGTGAACCAGAACTCAGCACCAGCACCTTCTTCTGAGATCACACCAATCTCCCCACCCATCATTTCAGACAGCTGTTTAGAGATAGCGAGCCCAAGACCAGATCCTCCATATTTTCTGGAGGTCGATGCATCCACCTGAGTGAATTGATCAAAGAGGTGATCCTGCTGCTCAGTCGGAATCCCGATACCAGAATCCTTTACAGCAAAACGAATCACCCAATGATCAGGATCATCTGACACAAGACTGACTTTCACCGTCACATCCCCACAGTCGGTAAACTTGATAGCATTGCTTGCCAAATTCAAAAGAACCTGTCTGAGCCTGATTGGATCGCCCTCAATTCTGGAAGGAACATCTGCCGCCACATGGCAAAGAAAATCCAATCCCTTGCCCTGTGCACGCAAGCCAATGAGTTCCTGAAAATCATCCATCAGTTCGTAGAGATCAAAGGAGAGTTCCTCCATCTCCAACTTACCGGCTTCGATCTTCGAAAAATCAAGAATATCATTGATCAGCCCAAGCAACGAATCCGCACAGCTGTTAACCGTCTTAGCAAAACGGCGTTGCTCGTCATCAAGCGAGGTATCCAACAAAAGTTCTGTCATTCCAATCACTCCGTTCATAGGAGTACGGATTTCATGACTCATGTTAGCAAGAAACTCACTTTTTGCCTGACTCGAAAGCTCGGCCTCAGCGGCCATACTGCTGGCATATGCTGACTGGTCCTGAAGGTGCGTATTCACCTCTCTGAGTTCACGGGTCCGCGTGGCAACCAATGCCTCCTGCCCTTCCCGCTCCTCGATCAGCATCTTCTCCCGGGCCATAACTTCACGGGACATGTTTTCAAAATCAACCGCCAACGATGCAACTTCTCCAAGCCGATAGTTCCCGAGGGAAAATCCAGCTTCTTCAGCTCCATCATGGGAACGCTCAACAAGAGAAAGTGTAGCCCGACGCAAATGATTCAATGGATTGATCAACAAATGTCGCCCCGCCAAGGCTGAAGCCATCACCACGATCACCGTCATAAGCGCGATCAACAAAGAGTTCTTCTGCAGCTCCTCACTCATCATCGTCCCGACCCCTCCCCTTGCTGTCTGGTAAGCGACAGTGACGGGTAGTCCCGCTACCTGATCACGAAACACAGCTCCCTCACGAGCTACCCCTATCTCCATCAATGAAACTCCATTCAGCTCCAGTCTGAGATAATCTTCGTCACCTCCGACATAACCAATCAAATCTGCAGGCAGGATCTCTATTTCACCAATCAAGACTCCTTCAGCAATTCCATTATAGTGGACCGGAACGGCGATCTGCCAAACCAATCTATCCCCTTCGAGCAGCAGATCTTGATGGTGCTCCCTGCCCCCATCGATCAACTCGGTTACCCATCCTCGTGAAGCATAGTGAGCATCTGAAACGCTTCTGGTCGAGTAGATGAGTTGTCCCGAAAAATCCAACAAGGTCAATCTGGGTTTGCGGTTCAACACTGAAAGGTCCTGCACAAACTCCGCGAAATTTTCCCGATTCTGATCGGGATTCATGACTGCCTGCCTGAGAATGGGAAACCGGGCATGATCCTTCAGCACTAGCAACCGTCTCTGAACATCAGTCTCAATACTTGCGGTGATAGACTCAACCTGTCGCGTGTTCAAATCCCCTGCAATCTCTTCAGACATCCTCAGCGACGATTCACTCATCAAATACAGTGTCCCTGCCCCCATCATAGTCAGCACGATGGACAGAAAGAAAGACAGCACCCACATCATCCCCGCCTTACGGCGAGGGGTAGTCCCAGAATCGTTGATGGTGTTGGGTTCTTTTTCAACTTGGATTTCGTCTCCTTCTATTCCACCAGCGATATACTGTTATCTTCGAGATAGCGTCCCATGACAAAGTCCTCCATCCCGAGCGCTTCATGAGCGTCATGGCCTGCATCTGGATAAGGACCAAATGGCCTGGTGTACGTTTTAATCAATCCCTCCACCGGAGATTCCAGCGACTCCAATGCGATACGAATCGCTTCACGATCCTTCCTTACATCTCCCGTTATCTTAGCCTGCCTAGCCGCAGCTATGAACACCTTCGTAATGTCATAGGCGTGAATAAATCCCACAGGAGCCATCACATCCTTTCCTGATCGAATCTCTGGAAAGAGGCGCCCTGCACGCTTCAACACATTTTGACCAAGTTCGCGATCATCATGATTCACGAACGAAAAGCTCGTCTGGATGAAGCGGAGGCCTACTGACTCCCGCAGACTATGTGGAAAGGCTTTAGCAAACTCCCCACCAGTGATTCCCCAATGACTGAACACCGCTGGCCGATTAACCTCAGGCAGCTCATTGGCAGCCAGCATCAACTTTTTGCCTTCAGGTGCATTCCCCACAAAGAAAACGCAGTCAGCTTTGGCACCGGCTACATCTCTCATGATCATTCTCGCAGTCGGCTCACGGATGCCCCAGTTGAACCACTTGACCAAGACAGGTTGGACACCGAGGTCTGAGAGAGCCTTATTCATGGTGCGCTCGTTGGACTGCCCCCAACCCGTCTGCTCAAGCAACAATGCAGGACGTTTGAATCCACAATCCTCAATGGCATGTTTCGCAATCACAAAGCCAGCTTTTGAATCATCCACGGAAAGTCTGAAAACCCAATTCTTCTGTCCATCGGGAGGTCGGGTGACCGGCCCTGCCGCCGCCCATGGCACCAATACAAGAATACCGTCCTGATTGATCATAGAAAGATTGGCCAAGAGCGGTGGTGAATGCATTCCAGCAAAAACAGCCAAGCCGTTCGGGTCCTTCTTGAAAGCCTCCAGATTCGCCTTGCTCCTTCGATTGTTTCCACGGTGATCCTTGATGACCACTTCCAGCCGATGACCTTCAACCTCATACCCAACTTCATCCAAAGCCGTTCTGATCCCTCGTTCAATGGATTCTCCAGAGGCGCGTCCAATGGTCATATCCGCATCGAGGTATAGCTTCAGGGTTGCAGCTCCAGTTGGACTAACGACCAGCAATAGAATGAGCACCACTCTTAGAGCCATACTCTGTGATTTGGGCCATATTCCGCTTTCTCGTTTCTTGTAAATCATCTTTTCAATGCCGCAGATTGAGAGCTCGGGCGATTTTGAACACCTTACACCATCCAAAACCGAATTGAGTCCGCCTCCTTCATATCGGCCACTTTCCTGAACTCCCTAACTTCAAAATTTTTCCGTTACCATTTCTTGGAGAAAACCATTACCTTTTCGACACCCCTCCCGAGAGCAATGCATGCCCACCGGCCGACTGCTGGACGCATGTCGACAAAAAGACAGATGGGACATGCCATCCCATAGCTATTCAGAATCAATCGTTTTGCCGAACTTCATCAGACATTTCATTCTTTGCTCCACAATCACTCTTGGCGGAGTTGCAGTTCCATCTATAGAAGGCGCTCAAGACCTGAAGATCGCTCCATTGATCCAGGAATACTGCACGGATTGCCACGATGACTCCATATCCAGAGGAGATCTGGACCTGAACTCTTTTCTAGGGAAACCAGTCAGTGAGCACCCTGAGATTTGGGAAACCGTCATCACGCGCCTTCGCACAAGGCAGATGCCTCCAAAGGGAAAAGATCGTCCGAACGAAGAGACATACGGGCAAATCGTCGATCAGCTTGAGTCCATTTTCGACACGCACGCTGCATCAACACCCAATCCCGGGAATAGCGAATCCATTCGCCGTTTGAATCGAACCGAGTATCAGAACGCCATCCGTGATTTGCTTGGAATCGAAATGGATGCCTCTTCATTGCTGCCACAGGACGAAGCCAGTCACGGATTTGACAACATCACTGTTGGAGAACTCTCACCTACTCTTCTCAGCCGCTACATTCGCGCTGCGGAAAAGATTAGTCGCCTGGCCGTTGGTACACGTAAGGCACTCACCGGGCACACAGTTCGCATCAAGCCGGACATCACACAGGAAGAGCATGTGCCCGGACTACCCATCGGCACACGTGGAGGTGCGTTGATCAAACACACCTTTCCTGCACCCGGAGAATACGACATACGCATCCGCCTGGCCAGGGATCGCAATGAACACGTCGAAGGCCTCAGTGGGACACACGAGCTTGAGGTTCTGCTTAATCGCAATCGCATGGACGTGCTCAAGGTCAGCCCCCCAAAGAGACGAAATGATCACACGAAGGTCGATGCTCACCTGAAGACCCGGATCAAGGTCGCCGCCGGACCTCAGGATCTGGGAATCACATTCATCAAAAAACCGAGTTCACTAATCGAAACCAAGCGCCAACCGCTGAACTCGCATTTCAACTACCACCGCCACCCGCGACTCACACCTGCAGTCTACGAAGTGTCAATCACCGGCCCATACGTCACTGACGAATTTTCCCCCGCCAGCGAAACACCAAGCCGCAAACTGATCTTCACCAGTTACCCCGAGAACAAGCAAAGCTGGAACAAAAGCGCCACCAAAATCCTGAACCACCTGGTAACCAGAGCATACAGGCGCCAGGCACGCCCAGTGGACCTCAAGCGCCCAATGGAATTCTTTGAGGAGACCGCAAAGAAAGATGGATTCGAAGCCGGAATCGAAATGGCTCTAAGTGCCGTCCTCGTCAGCCCTGAATTCATCTTCAGAATCGAGCGCACTCCGGCCGGAGTGAATCCGGGCGATGCCCACCCACTCGCCAGCGAAGAGCTGGCAACGCGTCTATCGTTCTTTCTTTGGAGCAGCATCCCTGATTCAGATCTCCTAGAGACTGCAATCAACGGTCAGCTGAAAAAACCTGAGGTGTTGATGAAACAGGTGAAACGCATGCTCAACGATCCGAGATCAGAGTCCTTGGTAAGCAACTTTGCTGGCCAATGGTTGCGTTTAAGAAATCTTGATTCATTCACACCAGACGCACGCTCTTATCCTGATTTTGACGACAACCTCAGGCAGGCAATGCGCCGCGAAACTGAACTATTCCTTTCAGACATCATTCGGGAAGACCGCAGCCTGATGGATCTCCTCAAGGCCGACTACACCTACCTCAATGAACGTCTGGCCAAGCACTACAAGATTCCCCATATCCAAGGGAGCCGATTCCGAAGAGTGGCACTCAAGCCAGAAGACAGGCGCGGAGGTTTACTTCGTCATGCAAGCGTTCTGACCGTCACCTCATACGCAACACGCACATCTCCAGTCCTTCGAGGCAACTGGATTTTGGAAACCATCCTCGGCACACCCACGCCACCTCCACCCGATGATGTCCCTTCACTTGAAGACAATAAGATCGATGCAAACCTTCCAGTAAGAGAATTGCTCCAAGCCCACCGGGCCAAGAAAGCATGCGCGGTCTGCCATGATCTCATGGACCCCATTGGATTTTCTCTCGAAAACTATGATCCCATCGGACAGTGGAGAACACACGAGAACGGAGTCGAGCTGGATGCAACAGGCGGCCTACCCGACGGGCTCGAATTTACCGGAGTGGTCGGTCTGGAAAACGGCCTACTGCAACGGCCTGAACTCTTTGCCCACGCCTTTACTGAGAAGCTGATGACCTTCGCACTCGGACGCGGAGTAGAACATCAGGACGCTCCGGCCATCCGAAAGATCGTCCGGGAAGCAGCCCAAAACGATTACCGCATCTCATCAATAATTCTTGGAATTACCGACAGCATTCCGTTTAAAATGCGACAAACACCATGATCATCACAAAGAAAGCCCTAGATCGCAGAACCTTTCTCAAAGGCCTTGGCACGGCCATATCACTTCCCTTACTCGATGCCATGGTCCCTGCAGGCACAGCCTTGGCAAAGACAGCAGCCAAACCAGTGCGCCGTCTCGGGTTCGTCTTTATGCCGATGGGTTGTGACATCACCCGGTGGACACCGAGGAGTGAGAATACACTCGATAATCTATCGCCCATCCTCAACTCCCTCGAACCGGTCAAAAAGAATGTATCGATCATTTCCAACATGGAGTTGGAGAATGCCTATCCCGGCACGCACGCTACTTCCAACGCCGCTTTCTTGAGTGCAGCTCGAGCCAAGAGAACTGAAAGCACGGATTACTATCTGGGCACCACCGTTGATCAGATCGCAGCTCAGCATATCGGACGCAACACACAGCTCCCGTCCATTGAGATGGCTATGGACCTCATGCAGATCGTCGGCCAGTGCGACAACGGCTACGCCTGCGTGTATCAAAACAATCTTTCTTGGGCATCACCTACGACCCCACTACCAGCCGAGGCTCATCCACGCCTTGTTTTTGAAATGCTCTTTGGTGAGGGCGGATCACCAGAAGAACGCAAGCGAGTGCTACAACGCAGAGGCAGCCTTCTGGACTTCGTGAATGAAGACCTTTCCCGCCTGAAGCGCGAGCTTGGACCATCGGACCGCGACAAGATCAACGAATACCTCGACTCAGTTCGCGAAGTAGAACGTCGCATCCAGAAGGCAGAAGCCGGCGCCAAGGACAATCCGCTTCCAGATCTGGACCGCCCCATGGGTGTTCCTGCGTCTTATGCAGATCACGCAAGATTGATGTTCGATCTTCAGATACTGGCGATGCGCGGAGACGTCACCCGCGTCATGACATTCCAATTGGCTCGTGAGACAAGCAACAGGACTTATCCTGAAATCGGCGTTGCAGATCCTCACCACCCGTTGACTCATCACAACAACGATCCTGCAAAGGTCGAAAGGATGTCCAAGATCAATGCCTTCCATGTTTCATTATTCGCCGAGTTCATTGAGAAACTTCAGGCCACTGACGAAGGCAATGGCACACTCCTCGATCATTCTCTTTATCTTTATGGCTCTGGAATGGGCAATCCAAACGTCCACGATCACGTCAATCTACCAGTGATCGTCGCGGGTGGTGCCAGTGCCGGCATGAAGGGCAATCGCCACATCCGTTACAAGGAGGCAACGCCATTGGCCAACCTTCACCTGACCCTACTCGACAAGGCCGGGGTCAACGTTGAGTCCTTTGCTGACAGCAACGGAAAAGTGAATGAACTCTTCGCTCCTCTTTCCATATGAGAGGCATCACCTTCCTGGTCAGTCTAGCCGTCCTTGCCTCCGTTTCCTCTCAGGCCACAAGCCCATTAGCCGATGCGGTGGAGCGCCGCGATTCGAGCGACGTCAAGCAACTGCTGGCAAAGAAGGATTTAGTTAATTCGCCTCAGCCGGACGGGATGACCGCTCTGCTTTGGGCCGCTTATCATGACGATCTTAAAACTGGGACCAGCCTCATAAAAGCCGGGGCCAATCCCAACGCGAAGAATCGTTACGGGGTCACTGCCCTCTCGCTGACGTGCCAGAATGGAAATGGTGAATTCGTAAAGTTACTCCTCGATGCCGGAGCAGATCCCAGTGCCAGACTCAACGGAGGAGAGTCTCCGCTCATGACCGCAGCAAGAACGGGAAGACCTGAAGCTGTAAAGCATCTCTTGAACGCCGGAGCCGCGGTCAACACTACCGAGCACCGCGGACAAACAGCTCTGATGTGGGCTGCTGCTGAAGGGAACACCGAAGTTGTCACAATGCTCCTGGAAGCAGGTGCAGATAAGAGCATCTCTCTCAGATCCGGATACAACGCCCTGTTCTTTGCCGTGCGTGAGGGAAGGACAGAAGCCGCTCTGAAACTGATCAACTCAGGAATGGATGTGAACGGTGTCATGGACGTCAAATCAGGCGGAGCCAAGGCACCTCGAAAAAGAACCAGCCCTCTGATTCTCGCAGTCGAGAACGGGCATTTCGAAACAGCAACTGCCCTTCTTAAGATCGGTGCAGATCCAAATGATCAACGATCCGGATTCACTCCTCTTCACACCCTGACATGGGTCCGCAAACCTGACCGAGGTGACAACGCAGCGGGTGAACCAGCACCTATCGGTTCCGGAATCATGACAAGCCTGCAAATGGCATCGGTATTGGTAAAGCACGGCGCAGACATCAATACCCGATTGAATGGAGGATCAGCCAAGAGAGGTCATCTGAACTACAAGGGTGTCACACCATTTCATCTGGCTGCAAACAAGGCTGATGTTCCCTACATGCAACAACTTCTGAAGTTGGGAGCAGACCCAACCATCACAAACGTGGACAACACACCTCCGCTCCTTGTCGCTGCAGGATTCGACACTCACGCACCGGAAGAAGAAGCCGGCACACAGGAAGAATCCATCGAAGCTGTGAAGCTCTTGCTTTCGCTCGGCGCAGACATCAATGCAACCGACAAGAATGGCCAGACAGTCATGCATGGCGCAGCCTATGCAAGCTGGCCCAAGATGGCGCACCTGTTAAATGAGCGCGGTGCAGATATCAATATCTGGAATAAGAAAAACAAATATGATTGGACGCCGCTGATCATTGCTCAGGGATTCCGCCCGGGTAACTTCAAACCTGAGACCGCCACCATAAAAGCCATTTCAGAGATCATGCTCGCTCACGGCGTGAAACCTCCGCATCCTCCAAAACGTAAGGGTGGGAGCTGGGAAGAGTGACTCCAATCACTCAAAGCTGAGACGAGGGACATACTTCATGTCCAACTCAACCTCACCCATGTTCGGGCTCACCGCCTTCATCGTTCCATCTTCGATACGCTTCACTCCCAAGGTGAGAAACTGGGTATCATTGAACCACGCCTTAACACTGATACCGTTCACACGATTCGTCTTCAGGTGAGCAGGACCCAACTCGATCTGACTGATCAGATCCAGCTCGACTTCAGGGAGCAGATTCCCTCCCTGCACAAATGCTTTCCCGTCCTTGATACTCCCAAGCGATACTCTATAAGCACTCATACTGGGAAGCACGACCAGGTCACTGGTTGCGTTTGACGGTAAAGATGGTGGCAGGTCGAAGCGCCCATCCCATTGCCTCACCTTGATATTCCGCAACCTCACAGAACCGTTGCCTTGATGAACCAGGCGAATCCCTCTGCCCTGACCATTAAATCCATTCGGGTCCTTCCACTGCCTTACCAACGCACCATCAACGTAGAGGGCAATGATGTTCTGAGTCTTGCTGCACTTGATTTCGACATGAGCCTGATTCTTACGATCAAACTGATTCATGATCTGTTGTCCAAGAAATTGCAAAGGAATGCCCTTGGTGACCAACAAGACATTCGCTGATCGTGGATTAAGCTGAAGGCTGTAGAACCCGCCAAAATTCGGTTCGATATCCTTGTCCCTCAAACTCACTGGCTGCAGGTAATCGGTATAAAGAGCAATAGCCAGATTGAATGTATCCTTCCATGCCATATCAAACTCCAGAGAGGAGGAATCAGGCATCCCCACGATCCGTGCAATCGATGCCGCCTTGTTTGCATAGAATCCCCCCTTGGCATACTTCCAAATTCCTGCGCCTTCCACTTTCACATCACCCATCGTCCAACCCTCCAGCCCCTCAGGCCCTTCGAAAACTGGTTCAGAATCTTCCGGTGAAAACCTCACCAACTTCACCGCTTCCCGGTTGGCCGATACTTTGCCAGCAAAGGTGGTTTCAAAAACAAAATTGGTTCCATCGAACGATTCTATCTGCCCACGAAAGGCATCCCCATTGGTGAAAAGCACTTCACATGCTCCAACAGGTGATCCCATCGATTCGACTCCATCACTGTCAAAATGAATCTCAGCAACATTACCGGTCTTCATCTCCATCACCTTTACTGCAGAAGGATGTTTCCAACGAAGACGGTCGTTCTTCGGCATCCCTTCAAAAGTCCCGAACAACGCATCCCCATTACGAAAGTGCAACGACTCCTGAGCTTGGAGAGATAACAGTCCGCTCACATTGATGATGAAGACCATCAATAGAAACCAATTGGCATGGATGGAATTACGGAACATTATTCAGCAGGCCAATGAGGGTCGATGATTTCAGGAAGACGGGTCATGATTTCATCTTTCTCCGGAAGTGGATTAAACTGCAGCCGATCTAACCAGTGCGTGTTCAACTCCACTTTTCCCAGACTAGGATTCGCACCTATCAATCTATCATCCCGAAAACCATCCACCTGCATTGAGATACTTCCTCGATTCGAAAACCACGCGCGCACCTCGCCCTTGGCCAAAGTCACGTGATTGGTGAGTAGTGGAGAAAACACCATATGAGAGATCCGTTCGACCGGGACATCCACCTCCATAAAAAGACTCTTGATCCGGGCCTTATCTCCATCGATGGAAACCACTTTCCCTTCAAACGAATCCTTGTTCACCAACCTGACTCGGTTCTGTGCGTCATCCCCTTCGGGTTGTATCAGATCCTCCATCACACCGTTCCATTCCGAGATCCTGAATCCCGTAATCTTCAGTGGTGCTCCGGCTCGCTGCCAATAGAAACTGATGGCGCCACCTCTGCCTGGAAATCCCATCGGATCCTCAAAGGTCTGAATCACATTGCCATCAACAATCAAATGAACAACCCCGGTCGCTCGGTCGCATCGAAACTCAAACTTCGCTTCAGTTCCCAATGGATCTTCAGTGTATCGAACCTGTCCGATGTATTTCGTGGGCTGCCCGACTTCCATCCGTTGCAATGATGCAGATGTCGCGCCCAAGGAAAACCGATACCCGTTCCGCACATTGAACGATTGGATATCTTCGCTGAACAAGCCCATCAGCATTGCAAACGGACCACTCCATTGTGCATCAAACTCAATCCTTACCTTCTGTGGCAAAATAAAATCCCGGGCAATGTATCCAGAGTTGGTCGCCGTCAGCATGCCCTCCGAAACACGCCACCTCATCGGCATGGCACCAGATCGCCAATGATCATTCTTCATCGGGCCCGCATAAAGAACGCGCCCTCCACCTGCCAACAAGGTCAGTGAAGCAAGATGCTCCCTTGAGGCGGAGACCTTTCCCGCAAACCAGGTATCCATATCCACCTTGGATTCAGATAGAGACAGCAATTTGGCATGGATCGAATCTCCATTCACAAACCGAACAAGACTATTCTCGTGATCTGCCACGGGTGCATCCGTCCTTGCCGGATACACAACCTGAGTCACTTGACTTGCATCCAATTCTACGGGCTCCAACGCATCTGGGTGAGACCATTTCAAAACACCATCCGCCCTGAGTCCGATCAACTCACCATGGATCACGCCACCATCCACAAACTCCAAGCGCTGCTCCTCCGCGTTTGCTGAAAACACAAACAGCAAACAACAAATGAGCATCACTATTGATGAGTATAGATTAAGTTTATTCCTGCCTCTCATAGATCGGAAGAAAGCGGTAATTCAATGCCATGGATAAAAGAGCCGTCGATGTCGAGAACACCGGACCAAACTGCCCTTCCCAACTTCCATCAGCATTCTGGGTCGTACGGAGTGCCGCAATGTTTTCCTGATTCCATTTTCGCCACGCAGACGGCGAGTGATGAAAGTAGGTCTGCGCTCCATAATAAAGATAGTAGTAATGGTAGTGACCTGAACGTGGTGTTGATTCCAAAAATTCAAACGCCTTCTTATACATCTCGGTGTTTTTCTTCTTTGCCAGAATCATCACCAAGCATCCGATTGCAGTGCGCGGCGCATTAGGGCCACTCGAATTGGTATAGCCAAAACCACCTTCGGCCGCCTGGCACTTTCGAAAGTAATCCAACCCTTTCTCAATCGCTTTTTCAGGAACTGCAATTCCTGCATTTCTCGCAGCGAACAAAGCAACCATCTGAGCACCCGATACAGTTGTATCTGCATCTACGCTGTCAGGATTGTAACGCCATGCTCCCTCTGGATTCCCCTCCTGAGAATCCAATATCAACTGCACTGCCTTCTTCAATGCCGGACCAAGTCGGGCATCATTCACCGCTCCATACGCTTCTGCCAACGCAAGTGTGGCAAACCCGTGATTATACATGGTGCGGCCGATGTATCCCGTCTGCTCATTCATCTCTGAAAGAATGAATCCAAGCCCTCGACGGATATGAGTGGCATACGGCCCGTAATTTGGATCATCCCCGTGAGCCAACATCGCAATCACAGCAAACCCAACCACCGCCGGCTCTGAACCATATTGAAGACTGGCGAAGTCCCCTTTTTCACTCTGCTTGGCTGCCAAATACCTCAGGCCCGACACATAAATCCCATCTACCTGCCTTGCCACCGCATCACTGCCATCGGAAAACGTCTTCTGACCACTGGCAGCATAGCCCCCACACAGCAGACTTAACAAAATGAGCAAAAGACGTTTCATGATCATTCGTTCCCTCCATTGCTTTCCGGCAGTGACTCGAGAGCTTTGAAGTAACCTTCCAGCATCCCCCTGAATTCCACAGGCACTGACTGACTACTTCCAGTGCCTCTCTTGGCACTTCGCCTTGTACCATCGGCCCCAAAGGCATTGCCTCCATTGCCTCGGCCTGTGGGCGATCCGGATCCACTACCAGGAGTCGCAGTCATTCCTGGCTTCGCACCACCAGGCATTGGCGTGGAAGGTTTGCCTCCCTCCTGTTCCACCATTTGCAAAAGCATCTCCATGGCTTCACTCTGACTGCTGGATTGTTGCTGCTGGCTCTGCTGCGCCTGCTCGTTGATCAGGTTGATGATATCCGTGAGTAACTGAACGGATTGCTGCATGGGCCCATTCGCCGCATGATCAAGATGTTGATCCGCCAACTCTCGCTCAGCCTGGCGCATAGTTCCTCCCGTTTCGACAATTACAGGGTCCAAAACCTCCACCGGATTGGCAGATCGAATAGAATCCAAACGATCCGTTACACGGGCCTGTTCTTCAACCAGCTTCACCGATCTCAATGTAAGATTCTCAGCATCCTTGCCTTCCTTGGCCAAGAGGTCCGTGCTCTGCATAACGCCCATTTGGGATGACCTCAATCTCATGAAGGCCAACATCATTTTCATCAGGTCTTCACGACTTGCTCCTTCGCCCTCTCCCTGCCCTTCTCCTCCTCCAGAGGATTCCTCAGGCTTGAGCATCTTGCTCCACTCCTCAAACCGCTCCGACCACTGGTGCAACTCCCCAACCGATTGCATTACAAGGTTTCCGGTCACTTTCTCCGACAGTGCAGCCAACGATTCTTCAACCCGTGACTCATCCATGGCCCGGCTCACATCTCCATAGAGAGGCTTCTGCGTCCTTTCAAAGAATCGACTGATCTCTACTCGCACCTCTTGAGCCTTGATCGTTTCTTCCTTCTGAGACTCTGCAATACGAGTCTCAAACTTCTTCTGCGGTTCGGTCAAATCAGGAGATTCCAACCCCACCACCTCTGAGGCAACCTGCACCAGCCGATCTTTCAACGCAGCCTCTGCTTCGGAAAGCTTCATCAATCTCTGCGCCAGAGTAAGAGCCTCCATGTTATCCAAGCCCTCGTTCACTTTGCCCTGTAGTTCCGAAAGCTCCTCCAGAGCCTGTCTCGCCGCATCCTGCGCTTCTGCCAATTCACCAGCACGCTGATCAGAAGCTTCAGATGCGCTGTCCAGAGATTGAGCAGACTCTGACATGGACTGCTCGGAAGTCTCCTTCATCTGTTTCAAGACTTCCGCCCATTTCCCTAATGACTCCTCGGTAAAGGTGGGATTCTTCAATGCTTCCTTCAAATTTTGAGCGCCTTCGCGAATCATCTGCTGAAGTTGTCTGGCCGTCTTTTCCTGTAGTTCAGCGGCCTCAGATGCATCGGTAGCCGTTGCTTCTTCTTCCATCGCCTCCTCACTTAACGCAGCCAATCGGTCGGCCTCCGTTGCCACACTTTCCTGTCCCCGGGTGACCTCCTCCAGTTCTTGAAACAGAGACTCCATATTGGCACGTACCCATTCAGCATGTTGAACAAGATCTATAACGTAAATCCTGTGAACCACCGATTCACTCCGTTGTCGGCCTGGGAGATAGTCAGTCGCATAACCAACAACCTCGATCGTGCTATCTGTCGGGATCTGTTGAACCATTGGACTGAACAGAAACGATTCCCGTAGGTCCTTTTCCTTTGTTCCGGGTTCAAAATAAAATTCCGGTTTAGGAGTATTGGCACTCTGATTGGTCGAACCTATCAACACCCAGTCAATCCCAACGCCCTTCACGGCATAGTCGTCCCGCACCTGTGTTGAAAACGAAATCACATCCGTCTCAAGAATCGCGGACTCCAAAGGCATATCCTTCAACTCGATCCGTGGTGCCGCATCACGTCGTGTTCTTACAGAAAGCGACCAGGGCGACCTATTGGTCAGTCCAAGCACATCTGTGAAATTGATCTTCCACCGATTGGATTCATCAAACCTTATTCCCTCAATGGCCAAACTCCTTCCTTCATCCAGCAACCTTGCTTCTTGGGGCCCACTCAATGTACGAACACTGGCGAGTTGTCTGCTGGGTGAACCATGAATCTGAACAATGCTTCCCTCCAACACTTGAAGTCCACTTCCCTTCAAATCAATCGTTTCAACACCCACTTCTTCGAGATAAGCAGGGAGTTTGACCGAAGCTTTGGCATTCTTGATAAACGGTCGATGCTCTAAAAGTATATTAACCGTCTCCTTAGCATCTCCCAAGCTGACTTCAACTGTTGTCGAAACCGTCAAACCCGGTAATTCCCAACTGACATTTCCTGAATCGACTCCAGACCGCCAATCACCAACTCCTCTCAATGACGCACTCGCCACTGATGGTCTGATGAAACTTCGATAACCAACCTTTGCCTCAACTGAAAACGGTTCACCAAAAGGAACCACCAATTCCTCGTCCGAAAGCATGATCTCTACAAATTGATACTTCGCTATTTGCGAACTTGGTGAAATGAGACGAAGGCAGGTATTCCATGATGCGCCGGGGAACGCGGCTACCAAAGTAGCAGCAACAAGTCCCAATATCATCACTCCACGATTCACTTGAATCACACGCTTACGATCAAGCGCTTCCATGAAATCCACATCCTCCAACTGTCTTCCAACCTGCGCAACGGCCGCACGGCAAAGTTCAGGTGATAGCTCGCTGTTGGGGACCTTTCCTTCGACAATCTCAACCGCTCCCAGCAACCGATCTCCCACCCCACTGAATCGTCTTCGAATCAACTCAGCAAGCTCAGTTGCAGATCGTCTGGAGAAGCCCCATCGAAATGCCCACCTTAACTGCACCACCAGACTTCCTCCAACCACCAACAGGAGACCCAACCATCTTAAGGTTGCTGGTGAACTTGAGAACCTTTCGAGAACAAAACCACATAGAAAAAAGACCACCACCATCAAGGCAATCGTCAAAAGGGCAGTCTTCGTCTCCAATCGGCGCCACTCCGACTCCAATCCCTTTAGCTTCCTGACAAGACTGTCAGGAAGTCCCGGTTGAGAGGACTGCTTGGTTTCGGAGGTCACGTGCGGAAACTATGCTGTCAGGTGAAGCATAAAGCTAGTGGCGAACCCTCACCACTTCGAAAATTATCAATGGCCACAAAAAAAGGGATAGCTCTTTGGAGCCATCCCTTTCCTAATTCGTTCAGGAATAAATTATTCCTTTTTCTCGCCTTCCTCGGCAGCTGGCTCTTCAGCTTCAGCCTTTGGCTCTTCTGCCGCTTCTTCAGCAGCAGGAGCTTCTTCCGTGGAAGCCTCTTCAGCTGGGGCCTCCTCAGCCGCAGGGGCTGCTTCTTCGGCTGCAGGCTCTTCTTGGGCAACTGGAGCAGATGCACCAGCATCTCCACTCTCTACCCATTCAAGGATGGCCATTTCAGCGGCATCTCCCTGACGGCGATGAAGCTTGATGATACGAGTGTATCCGCCAGCGCGTTCCTCATAGCCAGAAGCGATGTCATCAAAAAGAATCCTTACCAAATCCTCGTTTTCACGCCATTTCAGACGGTCTTCTTTGGTTTTGTGCAGAGTGCGTGCCTGCTGACGCAGACGAGCAGCTGCCAAACGACGAAGGTAGACAGGTGCCTTGCCATCAGCCTTTTTGATAGCAGCCTCACGTTTACCAAGTGTCACCAGCTTCTCAGCCACAGGACGTGCTGCCTTGGCTTTCGCCAAAGTAGTGGTCACGCGCTTGTGCTTGATCAAACTACCGACCAGATTGGCGAGCATGGCGTTGCGGTGATCACCCTTCCGTCCCAATTTTGCGTTGCGTTTACGATGTCGCATTTCTTTGTCCTCCGAATGGAGAAATTAATTTATGAAAGATCTTCCTTGGGGCCATCCAAAAGGGACGGATCAATATTCGCACCAAGCGAAAGACCAAGTGAAGTAAGTTTGTCTTTGATTTCGTTCAGGGACTTCTTACCGAAGTTCCTATATTTAAGCATCTCGGCCTCAGACTTGAGCGCGAGCTGACCAACCGTAGTGATGTTGGCGTTGTTCAAGCAGTTTGCTGCACGGACACTGAGTTCGATTTCGTTCACGCTCATGTTGAGCAGTTTCTTCATCTTGCTCTTCTCTTCGTCCTGCTTGTCTTCTTCTTCCTCGAACTCGATAGCGTTCTTATCGTATCCAACAAAAACGTCCAAATGATGCTGAAGAATTGCAGAAGCCTGTGTCAAAGCGTCGTCTGGACTCAAACGTCCATCAGTCCAAACCTCAAGGATGAGCTTGTCGTAATCAGTGCGCTGGCCAACACGTGCATCTTCCACGTCGTAACGAACACGACGGACAGGTGAAAACACAGAGTCGATTGCAACAACACCCAATGGCTGATCCTGACGTTTGTTCTCATCGCCAGGGCAGAAACCACGTCCTACCTTGACTTCAAATTCCATGGTCAGCTTCTTCTTACGATCCAAGGTGCAGATGACCTGCTTAGAATTCACAACTTCAATGTGCTGATTGGTCTCGATATCACCTGCGGTGACAGCGCCCTCTTTGTTCACATTGAGAACCAGCAACTGAGGCTCACGAGTCGTGGCCTTAAAGCGAACTTCTTTGAGATTCAAGACGATGTCAGTGACATCCTCAACCACTCCATCCACTGTGGCGAATTCGTGCATCGCTCCATCAATCTTTACAGATGTGATGGCTGCGCCTTCCAAGGATGACAAGAGGACACGACGGAGAGAGTTTCCGATGGTGTGGCCATAGCCTGGCTCAAACGGATCAGCGATGAACTTGGCGTATTTGTCTGTTGCGGTTTCCTCGTCTTTGACGAGGCGCTTCGGCATTTCGAATTTTCCGAGTCTTACTGGCATGTGTTTTTACTGGGTTGCAATTTTAATCTGATCACCCCTGCGGCTTGTTCCCGCTGGCAGGAGATCTCCGTATAATTGCGGGGTTTCGAAGTAATTACTTCAGGGATTAGCGGGAATAGAATTCAACAATCGTCTGCACATTGGCGATCGGGTGGATCTCCTCTGAGGTCGGAAAGCGGGTGACAACACCCTTGAAAGCATCTTTGTTCAACGTCAACCACTCAGGGATAACACGGCTGGTGGACAGCTCCAAGTTGTGTGATGCGACCTGACGAGAACCACTTGCATCTTTGATTTCAATCACGTCATTCACGCGGAGGGCGTAGGAAGGAATATCGACCTTCTTCCCATTCACGAGGACATGACCATGACCCACCAACTGACGTGCTGCTGCACGGGTGGTTCCGAAACCAAGACTGTAGACAACACTGTCCAAACGGGTCTCAAGGATCTCGAGCATCACATCACCGGTGATACCGCGACGCTTCATCGCCTTGTCATAGATTCCACGGAATTGTTTCTCCATCAGCCCGTAATAGAAGCGGAGCTTCTGCTTCTCCATGAGAGCGAGGGCGTAATCTGTGTGCTTACGACGTGAACGAGGTCCATGTTGACCTGGGCCGTATGCCTTGCGTTCGAGATATTTCGAAGGCCCAAAGACTGGGGCTCCCAAACGTCTGCTGATTCGTGTTCTTGGACCGGTATAGCGTGCCATTTTAAATCAAATTGTTTGCAGGGTTTATATTAAACGCGGCGCTTCTTCTTTGGACGGCAGCCGTTGTGAGGGACAGGGGTGATGTCTTTGATTGAAGAGATCTCCAATCCTACAGCCTGTAGGGCACGGATTGCAGACTCACGACCAGAACCTGGTCCTTTGACGCGAACCTCAACTTGCTTGAGTCCGTGGGCCATCGCGTTACGGGCTGCATCTTGGGCTACCTGCTGCGCTGCATAAGCAGTGCTTTTGCGAGATCCCTTGAAACCAACCTTACCAGCGCTGCACCATGAAATTACATTACCCTGCATATCACTGAGGGTGACCAGCGTATTGTTGAAGGTCGCAGAAATGGTGGCGATTCCAGAAGTAATATTCTTGGAACCTTTGGCCTTGATGATCTTCTTTGGTCCGCTGTCGTCGGAAAGAAGTTCAGCAGCTGTTGGAGCTGCTGCAGCACCATCGTGCGTTTCATCTTTTGCCTCTTCAGCAGGAGCATCGGCTGCTTTTTCTTTAGATGCTGGCTTGGTTTCAGCAGCAGCATCTGCAGGTTTCTCTTCAGTTGCCGGCTTGGTTTCAGCAGCAGCTGCAGGAGCCTCTGGAGCCTTTGACTCTTCGGGCTTTTCAGGAGTTGGGTTCTGAGATTCTTCAGACATGATCTAAATTTCTATTATTTGACTCGTGTCGTTACGCTTTACGTTGGGCACCGACTGTGCGGCGTGGCCCCTTACGTGTACGAGCATTTGTTGAAGTGCGCTGACCGCGAACTGGAAGTCCCCGGATGTGACGGAATCCGCGATAACAGCGAATCCCCTTCAGACGCTTGAGATTCATGCTGATCTCACGGCGGAGATCACCCTCAATTATGTACTGCCCTTCTTGAATCACGCGAGAGATATCAGAGAGCTGTGCGTCGTCGAGGTTCTTGGCGCGAGTTGCCGGATCAATGTTTACTTTTTCAATGATCTCATTGGCGATCTTGGGCCCAATGCCGTAGATGTAGCGCAGTGCGATGTCTAGTCGCTTTTGAGGTGGAATGTCGATACCTAGGATACGTGGCATGGTCGGTAGTAAGGTTAGCCCTGACGCTGTTTATGACGGGGGTTTGTGCAGATCACGCGGACCACTCCGTGGCGACGGACGATCTTGCAATGTTCGCAAAGCCGTTTGACTGACGCTCTAACTTTCATCGTCTATAATGTTTCTTTCTAACAAACTTAAGATTCTACCTTTCGAAAGATCGAAAGGAGTGGCTTCCAACTGAACCCAACCACCTGCAGTCAACTGACTGCCAATGGCTCGATCCTTCTTCTGAAGGAAGCCTGTCAACTGGTGCCCATTGGGCAACTCTACCAGCCAACTATTTCCAAGCACCGGTTTCAGCAACTTACCTTCGAAACAAATCTCGTTGTTCATCGCCAATGCACTCAGTGCAACAAATTCATCAATTTAACGTCACCGGGACGCAAAGGGCCGGACTTTCTATAGAAAGTGCCCTTTCTCTTCAACGCTTTTTTTGAAGTTTTTTAAGGACTGCAAAAGCAGAGGAAATCGGATCACCCAATCTTCTTCTGGGCCAACACTTTGAGACTTCCTCCAAAGCTACTGTCGATCTTACGACCGACCACGGATCCTACCCTTCTTCAAGAAACCATCATAGTGACGGTTCAGAAGGTGTGTCTCCATTTGACGCATGGTATCCAGCATGACACCAACCATAATCAAAAGACTGGTGCCGCCAAAGAAGCTGGTAACAATAAATGGAATCTCCATCGCCTTGCTCAAAATCACAGGAAAGATCGCAACGAGCACCAAGAAGCAAGATCCGGCAAGTGTGATACGACTCATCACTTTCCCCAAAAATTCTGACGTAGCCTTGCCTGGGCGAACACCTGGAATGTAACCATTGTTTCTCTTGAGATCATCAGCGATCTGAGTCTCGTTAAACTGTGTAGCTACCCAGAAATAACTGAAGAAAATGATCATCATCGCAGTAGCTACCATGTGGAAGGAGTGATCGTAATTAAAGTAGGGAGCCATGTCCCGAAGTGCCTTGATGCCTGATGCCGTCAAAATCGGCTGAGGAAACATCAACAAAGCTTGAGCAAAAATGATTGGCATCACACCAGCATAGTTGACACGCAAAGGCATGAAGTTACTACCACCCTGATACATTTTTCGTCCCACAGAACGAGAGGCATAGTTAACCGGTATCTTACGTTGCCCCTGTGTCACCATGATTATTCCAATAACCACAGCAAGGAACATGACAAACAATAGAGCAGCAACGATTGGGCTCCTGGCTGTTTCTTCAAGACCAGCAGGAGGGAAGAACATATCTTTCAATCCGATCACTGCCTGAGGAAGGCTCGCCAAAATACCAATTGTAATGATCAAAGAGATACCATTTCCAATTCCACGTTCGGTGATTTGTTCACCCAACCACATCAATAGTGCAGTACCTGAGGTAAGAATCAGGACAGTCTGGATGCGATACCACCAGATAGCATCCTCCGGATAGAGCACCAAACGTCCAATACCCTCGAAAAGGCTGTCAGCATTCTCAAATCCAACTGCGAGAGCAAATCCTTGTCCCAAACAGAGGATAATGGTCAATACACGCCCGTAATGGATAATCTTTGTCCGACCACCCTCTTCACGAGACAACTTACTCAACCCAGGAAGAACAGCACTCAACAACTGGATGATAATCGTCGCACTGATGTAGGGCATGATACCCAGAGCACCAATTGCACAACGTTCCAGAGCACCACCTGTAAACATGCTATACATGTTCAACAGACCGCCGCCGCCTTGTTCATTGTTCTTGGCCAAATTGTCCAAGTACTCAGTCAAAGCACCACCGTCGAGACCAGGAATCGGAACAAGCGCGATCACACGACACACAACCAGCATTAGGATTGTGAAGATGATTCGCGACTTTAGTTCCGGAATACGGAGACAGTTGGCGAAGGTGGAAAAGAATTTTCCGATCATGCGGTGGTAAGGCTCTAAGGGACTCTTTATTCGTTGGTCTCTTCAGCAGGTGCTTCGGCAGCTTCTTCTGAAGCAGGTGCCTCTTCCGCCCTGACCAAAGTGCAGGTTCCACCGAGTTTCTCGATGGCCTCACGAGCAGCACCGCTAAAACGATGCGCAGTAACATTCAACTTCTTGGTCAGTTCACCACGAGCAAGAATCTTGATTCCGTCGGCGTTTCCATTTGCCAGACCGGCTGCCTCGATGGCTGCCACATCAACGTTTGCTCCGTCTTCGAACTGCTCAAGTGAACTAAGGTTCACGGCAATATACTCACGACGATGCATGGCATTTGAAAAACCACGCTTGGGGAGACGACGGATCAAAGGCATCTGACCACCTTCGAATCCAGCACGTGTTGAGCTACCAGAACGTGCTCCGTAACCCTTGGTTCCACGTGTCGAAGTCTTACCATGGCCACTACCACGGCCGCGGCCTACGCGTTTGCGTGCCTTCTTGGCACCGGGATTTGGCTTAAGATTGTGAAGTCGCATCTTATTTAAAATTAGGATTCCTGAGTCTCAGCTGCGGCCTCAGCAGGCTCTTCAGCAGTTTCGGTTGCAGCAGGAGTCTGACGAACCTCCAAACCACGGTTCTTGTAGATATCCTCACGAAGACGAAGACTCTTCAACGCATTGAAGGTAGCCTTGGCAACGTTTGCCGGGTTCTTTGAACCAAGCGACTTACTGAGGATATCTTTCACGCCAGCGGCTTCAACCACTGCACGAACAGTCTTACCTGCGATGATTCCTGTTCCCTCTGATGCGGGACGGAGAAGAACGCGGGCTCCATCATAAACGGACAGCACTTCGTGAGGAATGGTGTTTCCTGCAATGCTCACGTTTTCTAGACGGCGCTTTGCATCTTCCGTTCCCTTGCGAATTGAATCAGCAACTTCGCTGGCCTTCCCCATTCCGAGGGCGACCTTGCCTGCATGGTTTCCAGCAACTACAAATGAGCTGAAACCAAAGCGGCGACCACCCTTAACCACTTTCGAGGAGCGGTTGATGGAGATGATCTTCTCGCTGATGATATTGCCGTGTTCGTCGGTATCCGGCTCTGGACGACGTTGACGGCGGTCATTACGCCCGCCACGCGGTCCGTTATTATGATGTCTCTTTTGCTCTGCCACAGTAAATTTCTCCAGGTTGTCGTTAGAATTGGAGGCCCGCTTCGCGAGCCGCATCGGCGAGTGCCTTCACCTTGCCGTGATACTTGGCTCCACCACGGTCGAATACGACCTTGGTGACTCCAGCCGCCTTGGCCGCTTCAGCAGCCAGCTTACCGATCTTTTCAGCGCTTTCGCAATTGGCTTTCAATGCCTGACGTTCAGGGGTGCTCTTATGCATCGTTGATGCAGAAGCCACCGTCTTACCTGCTTCGTCATCAATGAACTGAACATAGATGTTCTTTCCAGTGAAGCGCACACTCATGCGAGGGCGTTCCTGTGTTCCGTTCACGAGCTTGCGCACTCGCCAGTGGCGCAATTGTCTCAGCTTTTGTTTCTTCTCTGTTCTCATCGAGGTAGTTCAGTAAATTATTACATTTATCAACCGGCTTTCTTACCTTCCTTACGAACAACACGTTCGTCGGCGTAACGGACACCCTTACCTTTGTATGGCTCCACAGGATAGAAACGACGGATATCAGCAGCCACCTGTCCAACCTTCTGGCGGTCAGGTCCTTCAACTGTGATCTTAGTCTGGTCATCCACTTTCACATCAACGATTTCCGGGAAGGAGTAGTTGATGACATGTGAATATCCGAGGTTGAGGTCGATTGTCTTCCCCTTCACTGCAGCTTTGAAACCCACGCCGTGGATCTCAAGTTTCTTGACGAAACCTTCTGCAACTCCGGTCACCATGTTCTGAATCAAGGCGCGGCAAAGACCGTGCTGCTCTTTGGAATCTTTATTATCACCTTCACGACCGATGATGATTTCATTCTCTTTAACCTCCAAGGACGTCTTGGCTGGAGCATCATACTCCAACTTTCCTTTAGGACCTTCGATAGCGATATGATTGCCATCGATCTGGACCTTGACCTTGTCTGGGATAACTACGGGCTTTTTACCTAATCGGGACATGGTTCTTTAAATTTATTGATTACCAGATGTAACAAACAACCTCTCCACCCACATTCTCTTTGCGGGCTTCGTGACCGGCCATCAAACCACGTGAAGTGGAAATGATTGAGATGCCAAGGCCTCCGAGGACACGTGGAATTTCGTTGGATTTCACAAACAGACGCAAACCAGGTTTGCTCACTCGCTTGAGACCCTTGATCACGCCTTCGCGATCAACGTATTTCAGAGTGACTTTGATCTGTTTCTTGAGATCACCCTCTACGTTGAAGCCTTCGACGTAACCCTGCTGCTTGAGGATTCGTACGACGGACTCCTTCATCTTGGAGTGAGGAATTACTACCTCGGGCAACAACGCGGCATTCGCGTTGCGGATCCGGGTTAGCAGGTCTGCAATGGGATCGGATAACATATTACCAGCTGGATTTGGTTACTCCTGGAATGAGTCCGGAATGGGCCATCTTACGGAAGGTAAGACGCGAGCAGCGGAACTTGCGGAAATACCCGTGACGACGGCCAGTATGTTCACAGCGGTTGACGACTCGGACAGGGCTTGCGTTGCGGGGCAACTTAGCCAAGCCTTCATAGTCTCCTGCTGCTTTCAATTCAGCGCGCTTCTCACGGTAACGTTCCACCGTTCTCCGTTTCCTGTTATTACGTTCGATCCAGGATTTTTTTGCCATATCTCAGTTCCAGTTAAATTGTTCAGTCTTTATGCTGCGGCTTGTTTGCCTTTACGATCACGGAAAGGCATGCCGAGCAATTTGAGGAGTTCAAACGCCTCGTCGTTAGAAGGAGCAGTGGTGACAATTGTGATGTCCATTCCCTGCGTCCGGATGATTTTTTCCAACTCGATTTCAGGAAAGATGCTTTGATCTGAGATACCGAGTGAATAGTTGCCACGTCCGTCAAATGACTTCGGCGAAATACCGCGAAAGTCACGAATACGAGGAAGTGCTGATGTCACGAGGCGATCGAAGAATTCCCACATGCCCTGACGGCGAAGAGTAACGCGACAACCGATGGCCTGTCCTTCACGCAGTTTGAAATTAGCGATACTCTTACGAGCGATATTCAACACCGGCTTGCGACCGCTGATCTGCGTGAGTTCCTTCACCGCGTCATCAAGAGCGGATTTATCAAGCATGGCGCTGACGCCCATGTTGATGACGATCTTCTCTATCCGAGGGATCTGGTGAACATTCGCATACTTACGGCTTTCCTGCAGAGCAGGCTTCACCTCTTTTTCGTAAATTTCCTTATATCGTGGATTCATCTTGCGCTTATTCGCTAGGGGCTTCGCCTCCACCGCGTTTGGCGGCACGGGCATCAAATTTGGTCGCGTCCATCACATTTGAAATATGAATGGAACTTTCGAGTTCCTGAATGGCACCGTTTGGATGCTGCTGACTGCGCTTGACGTGCTTCTTCATCATCATAGCGCCTTCTACAATCACGCGGTCTTTCTTCGTGAGCACTTCGAGGATCTTTCCTCGTTTGCCTTTTTCCTTACCAGCGATGATGACGACCTCATCGCCCTTCTTTACGTGCAACTTGGGCATGGTCTTAGAGTACTTCGGGTGCCAGAGATACGATCTTCATAAACTTCTTGTCGCGCAATTCACGGGCGACAGGACCGAAGATACGAGTTCCCTTGGGGTTATTGTCTTTGTCAATGATCACAACAGCGTTGGAATCAAAACGGAGATAAGAACCGTCACTACGACGGATTGGACGACGGGTCCGAACGATAACAGCGTTGACTACATCCCCTTTTTTCACATTTGCGTCAGGGATGGATTCACGGATGTGAATCTTGATCACATCTCCCACACGGGCGTATCGACGGGTATGCCCAAGGGCATTGATCATCTTTGCCTTACGGGCACCGGTGTTATCAGCGACTTGAAGTCTGGAAAGGAGTTGCAGCATTGTCGGTTATTTGGCTGAGGTTTCGGCCTCGAGGTTCTTATCGACGACCTCTACCAAACGCCAGTGTTTCAGGCGGGAGAGAGGACGGGTCTCGGCGATCTTTACGCGGTCGCCGACATTCGCTTCATTCTTCTCATCATGCGCATAGAATTTCTTGCGGCGGAGAATGACTTTCTTAAAAAGCGGGTGACGAAATTTACGGTCCACGCCAACGACGATGGTCTTGTCCATCTTGACGGAAAGGACTTCTCCAGTCCGCTCTTTGCGATGACCTCTTGTTTCAGTTTCGGACATAGGGCTTAGCTTTTCTTGGCTTCGTTACGAAGCTGGGATACACGGGTTTCGATGCGGGCAATATCCTTGCGCAACAGAGGAATCCGTGAGGATTTCTCAAGCTGGCTGGTTGCCTGCTGCAGGCGTAGATTGAACAGCTCACGGCGTAGGTCGCGGCTCTTCACCTGCAACTCATCAATCGTCAAATCTTTGATTTCAGACATCTTCATAACTCTATCCTTTATCAGCCACGCTTGATGAAGCGGGTGCGCATCGGCAATTTATTGGCGGCAAGACGGAGAGAGGACTTGGCAACGGATTCAGAAACACCGTCCAACTCAAACAACACAGTAGCAGGCTTGATCACCGCTACCCAGGTATCGAGAGGTCCCTTACCTTTACCCATACGGGTTTCCAATGGCTTCTTGGTAGTGGACTTGTGCGGGAAGATCCGGATCCAGACCTTACCACGGCGTTTCATGTTACGGGTAATGGCAACACGACAAGCTTCAATAATCTTGGTGTCGAGCCAGCAGCGTTCCAGAGCCTGCAAAGCATACTGGCCGAAGGCTACGCTATTGCCCTTTTGTGCGATACCTGCACGGTTGCCGCGGTGCATCCGGCGGTACTTCACTCTTTTTGGCATCAATGGCATGGCAAATCCTTTCTAATTCTATTCTCGGTTCAGTTTATTATGCAGTCTGTGGTTGCAACTTTTCGGCTTTGAATTCGCCATTGCAGATCCAGACCTTGATTCCGATCACACCTGCTGGGGTGCGAGCTTCACGGAATCCGTAATCAATATCAGCGCGCAGAGTATGAAGAGGAACGCTGCCCTCTTTGTACTGCTCAACACGTGCAATCTCAGCGCCACCCAAACGACCGGCACAACGGATACGAATACCCTTGGCTCCAAAGTCCATGGTGGTCTGCACTGCTTTTTTAAGAGCGCGACGGAAGGAAACACGACGCTCCAACTGGAGAGCCACGTTTTCAGCAACCAACTGAGCGTTCAGCTCAGGTGTCTTGATTTCCTGAATATCAACGTAGATCTCTTTGCCAGTGATGCGGCTGAGCTCTTCCTTGATCTTGTCGATCTCCTGCCCCTTACGTCCGATGACAACACCTGGACGTGCGGTAAGGATCGTCACCCGGCAACGGGTGGCTGCTCGTTCGATCAAAATTTTAGGGACCGACGCTGTTTCCAATTTCTTCTTCAGGAGATCGCGGATCACGCGGTCCTCATTGAGAAGTTTGCCGTATTCCTTTTTGTCGGAATACCACTTGGATTGCCAGTCTTTGGTCAGGGCGATGCGTAGCCCGATAGGATGTATCTTTTGTCCCATGTTATGCTTGGTCGTCGGTCAAAATAATGCGGATGTGGCAGCTGCGCTTAATGATCGGACCTGCCGAACCGCGTGCCTTTGGAACCCAGCGCTTCATCGAGGTGGCAGCTCCAACCACAGCTTCCTTCACACGAAGGCTTGTGGTTGCCAAATTGCTGTTGTTCTCGGCGTTTGCGATGGCTGATTTCAGAGTCTTTGCAACCAAACGGGCCGACTTGCGAGGGACCGTGGCCAGAATATTCTGAGCCTGTAGAGCGTTGAGCCCCTGGATCTGGCGAGTCACCTCACGAACCTTCTGAGGCGACATACGCACGTTCTTTGTTATGGCACGAACTTCCATGATGATTACTTGGTGACTTTAACAGTGAGGTTGCCGTGATCTCTAAATGCACGGGTTGGTGAAAACTCACCCAATTTGTGGCCTACCATATTCTCCGTCACGAAGACAGGAACGAAGACCTTGCCATTATGAACGGTGAAATTGAGTCCGACAAATTCCGGAGTGATGGTCGAACGGCGTGACCAGGTCTTGATCGGTTTCTTCGAACCCTCTTCCGTTGCCTTAACGATTTTCTTCAGCAATTTAGGGTCTACGAATGGACCTTTTTTAATCGAGCGAGCCATAAATCAAATTATTTGCGGTTCTTCTTGGAACGGCGTTGAACGATGAACTTGTTGCTAGGTTTCTTCTTACTACGTGTCTTGTAACCCTTGGTAATGATTCCCCAAGGAGTAACAGGATGACCACCACCAGATGTGCGACCTGCACCACCACCCATTGGATGATCGATTGGGTTACGAGCAACACCACGTGTGATGGGACGGCGACCGAGATTACGGCGACGGCCGGCCTTACCAAGAACGATCTTGGAGTGATCAGGGTTTCCGACCTGGCCTACTGCGGCGAAGCACTTCTCATTGATCTTTCTGATCTCTCCAGAAGGTAGCTTTACCTGAGCGAATCCGTTATCCAAAGACATCAGAACAGCACCACCGCCAGCACTACGAACGAGCTGTCCGCCGCGGCCTATGGTAAGTTCAATGTTGTGGATGGTGATACCAACAGGAATCTCTGAAAGAGGCAGAAAATTACCAATCTCAGAAGGAGATCCAGCACCACTCTGAAGTGTGCTACCAACCTCAAGATTGTTCGGAGCAACGATGTAACGTTTTTCACCATCCTCGTATTTGAGGAGAGCCAGACGAGCAGAGCGTGTTGGATCATACTCGATCGCGATCACTTCAGCCTTCATTCCGTGCTTGTTGCGACGAAAATCAACTGTACGAATCTTCTGCTTGTGTCCGCCGCCGATACCACGAGCCGTGACACGGCCGTGGTGGTTGCGTCCACCAGTCTTTTTCTTGGTGATGGTGAGCTTCTTCTCCGGCTTACTCTTCGTGATCTCTTCAAATGAAGAGGTCGTCATGTATCTCCGGGAAGGAGTCAGTGGTCTGTAGCTCTTGACTGCCATTTTCTAAATTCCTTACGCGAGGTCGATGGACTCACCGTCCTTCAGTGTTACAATTACTTTCTTCCAGCGTGGTGTGGTTCCTGCACTAGCCGTACGGCGACGGCGTGATTTACCACTTACATTCATGGTGTTGACCTTGGTCACATTGACCTTGAACAGTTCTTCCACCGCATTACGGATCTCAATCTTGTTGGCGCGAGGATCAGCGACAACGGTATACTGATTGAGTTCGTCAGACTGCATTGCGCCCTTCTCGGTCAGGCGAATGGTTTTAATAATTTCAAAGGAGTTCATCGGTCTGATTAGTTCTGGGTGATGCGCTTCTCTACTGCTTCAAAAGCAGCTTTGGTGAAAACAAGTTTGTCATTCTTCAACACCTCATAGGTGTTCAGGTCGGAACCAGTCGTCACATCCACATATTGTAGGTTGCGAGCAGCGAGCAGAAGATTGCGATTTGCATCATCAATCACCAACTGAACCGTTCCGTTTACATTCAAGGCATTGAGTGCGTTGAGAAAATCCTTGGTCTTGGGTGCTTCGAGATTGAAAGCATCAACCACAACCACATCACCTGCCTTGATACGCTCACTCATAGAGCGAAGGAGAGCAAGACGACGAACCTTCTTGTTCACTGTCTTTGTGTAGTCACGAGGCTTTGGACCATGCGCAACACCACCACCACGCCAAATTGGATTACGTTTTTCACCAACGCGGGCACGTCCAGTTCCCTTCTGGCGCCATGGCTTTTTGTTGCTTCCGGAAACCTCACCAACGGTCTTGGTGCAGTGTGTTCCGGCACGCTGTGCTGCCATGTAACCAACAACTGCATCATGGACAGCCTGATTACCCTTGTTGTCTTCAATCACCTCGAAGGCAACAGCGTGCTCACCGGCATCGCCACCCTGGATATTTTTGATCGTCAAATTCATTACTCTTATCGATTAAGGGTTACTTAACGTTTGGCACCACGCTTTTTGGATTCACGAATCACAACGTAGTCGCCATTGGCTCCAGGAATGCTGCCCTGAATCAGGAGGACATTGTCCTCAGTCCTTACCTGAATCACCTTCAGGTTTTGAGTGGTCCGGCGACGCTGGCCCATCTGACCAGGCATCTTCTTGCCTTTGTCAACCGTTCCTGGAGTAGAACCGGCACCAATGGAACCAGGGCGACGCTTGAAGCCTTTGGCACCATGAGTTGCAGGACCACCACCGAATCCCCAGCGCTTCACAACACCTTGGAATCCGTGACCTTTGGTCGTTCCGATGGCATCGATGTAGTCACCAGCTTCAAAAAGATCTGCATTGATTTCATCACCAGTTTTCACGTCCTTGCCGAAATCGCGAAATTCTTTGATCTGGCGAACAAACTTACCACCGTTTTTGCGAAGGTGACCAGCCAAGGGGCGATTCAGTCGCTGTTCCTTTTGTTCTCCAAATCCGAGCTGAATGGCGTTGTAACCATCAGTCTCAACTGTTTTACACTGAAGCACGTGGTTAGGGCCGGCTTCCACTACTGTTACAGCAATGGCGTTTCCTTCCGCGTCATACACACGGGTGCTTCCAATTTTCTTTCCAATAAGTCCGGTCATGGCGTGCTAGATTTTGATGGTGATGTCGACACCTGCTGGCAGGTTGAGCTTCTTCAGCTCGTCAACGGTCTTCGCTGTTGGCTCGATGATATCGAGGAGGCGCTTGTGTGTCCGCTGCTCGAAAGTCTCTTGAGACTTCTTATCAACGTGAGGTGAACGGCCGACGGTGAACTTCTCCACTCGTGTAGGCAATGGGATCGGACCAGCAACCAAGGCGCCGGTGCGTTTGACTGTCTCGACGATATCACGGGCGCTCTGGTCGATAACCCGGTGATCGTAAGCCTTAAGGCGAATGCGTATGCGTTGACCTGCCATAGTAGTAAAAGTGTTATGCTGCTATCTGCGAATTGGAGTCGATCATGCTTGCTGCTACATTGGCTGGAACCTGCTCAAAGCGCAGCGGTTGCATGGAGTAATCTGCCCTTCCCTTTGAGAGGGAACGAACAGTGGTGGCATACCCGAACATTTCAGCAAGCGGTACTTCAGCGTGAAGTGTTGTTGCTGTGTTTTTGGTCTCCACCTGGTGAATTTTCCCACGGCGACGATTCAAGTCACCGAGTATGTCTCCCTGATACTCGTCCGGGGTGGATACCTCCACCTTCATGACGGGCTCCAGGAGAACAGGTGCTGCTTTTTCAGCAGCGTCTTTAAAAGCAAAAATACCGGCCATCTTGAAGGAGAGCTCATTTGAATCCACCTCGTGGAATGAACCATCTTTAAGAACAACCTTCAGGTCTACCATTGTGTAGCCTGCCAGAACTCCCCCACGAATCGCATCCTCAATCCCAGTCAGGGTTGGGGCGATGAATTCTTTCGGAATAACTCCACCGGTGATCCGGTTTTCAATCGTAACTCCCTTACCGCGTTCGCTTGGTGAGATCTCAATCACGCAGTGGCCATACTGTCCCTTGCCTCCTGATTGACGAATGAATTTTCCTTCACCCTGTGCCGTACTGGTGATTGTTTCGCGGTAGGCAATTTGAGGTGCACCGGCATTGGCTTGGACATTGAACTCCCGCATCAGACGATCACGAATGATCTCCAAGTGAAGTTCACCCATACCGGCAATAATCAATTGACCGGTTTCTTCATTCGTAAATCTCTGGAAGGTTGGATCTTCTTCAGAAAGACGTTGAAGACCTTCGGTGAGTTTTTCGCGATCCGCCTTTGTTTTAGGCTCCACCGCCATCGAAATTACAGGTTGTGGGAAACTTGGAGGCTCGAGCAGCACATTGGCACCCTGAGTTTCAATCGTATCACCGGTTGTCACCTCTTTCAGGCCAATCAATGCAGCGATATCGCCTGAAAACAGACAATCCACTTCATCACGTTTGTCAGCCTGAAGCATGATGATTCGGCTGACGCGATCACGCTTACGAGTGCGCGGATTGTAGATGGAGTCACCCTTGGAAAGTTTACCACGATAAACGCGGATAAACGTCAACTTTCCAACATACGGATCAGACCAAAGTTTGAACGCAAGAGCGCAGAACTTGCCGTTGTCATCTGCATCTACAACAACATCAAGTTCTGGGTTCTTCTCGTCATGACCGATGGCAGATGGAATATCAAGAGGAGATGGAAGGTAATCTACAATACCATCCAAGAGGGGTTGAACACCGCGATTCTTGAATGCAGATCCACCAAAAACCGGAACCATCTCATTCGTAATGGTCAAACGACGAATCGCGGCTTTGAGTGTTTCAGCTGTAACTTCCTTATCCTCAAGCACGAGCTCCATGATCTGCTCGTCCTTCTCAGCAACGGCTTCAGTGAGTGATTGAAGAGCGGCAGCTGCCTTCTCTTTCAAATCTTCTGAGAGCTCAACAACCTCATACTTGATCCCTGCTTTGTCGCTAGAATCAAAGATGATCGCCTTCTGATTGATAACATCGATGTTTCCAACGAGGTCTTCCTCAGATCCAATTGGAATGCATACTGGGAATGCGTATGCTCCCAGCTTTTCAGTCATCTCGGCTACTACATTGTCAAAATCAGCACCGACACGGTCCATCTTGTTGACGAATGCAATCCTCGGAACGCGATACTTGGTTGCTTGGCGCCAGACTGTTTCTGACTGTGGCTGAACACCAGCCACACCACAGAAAACGGCGACAGCACCGTCGAGCACTCTCAACGAACGTTCGACCTCAGCGGTAAAATCAACATGACCTGGAGTATCAATGATATTGATACGTTGTTTGATTCCACCGAAGAGCTTCTCAGTTCCATCCTGGTCTTGTTCCCAGAAGCATGTAGTTGCTGCAGAGGTGATAGTAATACCACGCTCGCGTTCCTGATCCATCCAATCGGTGACGGTCGTGCCATCGTGCACTTCCCCGATCTTATGGGTAACACCAGTATAATAGAGAATCCGTTCAGTCGTCGTGGTCTTGCCAGCATCAATATGAGCCGCAATACCGATATTGCGTGTCCGTTCCATAGGGAACGCACGCTCCGGCGCATTGGCTTCAGTATTGATCTCAGACGACTGCATTAAATTTTTTCTCTATATGGAGACTGAAATGCGCCCCGATGAATAACATCGCTCGGGGCGCAAACTGTTAAATTTTTCTTACCAGCGGAAATGTGCAAAGGCCTTGTTGGCCTGCGCCATCTTATGAACATCATCACGTTTACGGATGGCATTTCCTTGCCCTTCATAGGCATCCATCAGCTCTGCTGCCAAGGCATCCTGCATTGGAATTCCCTTACGGGCAGAAGCAAATTTCACCAACCAACGCATGGCGAGTGAAAGCTGACGATCAGGAGTAACTTCGAGTGGCACCTGATAGGTAGCACCACCAACACGGCGTGCTTTCACCTCAAGACGAGGCTTCACATTATCTACTGCGCGCTGGACGATCTCGACAGCATCCACTTCTGGATTCTTCTCGGCAATCACGTCGATCACACTGTAAACGATGCGTTCGGCAAGGCTCTTCTTGCCGCTGCGCATGACGGTATTGACAAGGCGACCAATCAAGGCGCTCTTGTATTTGCCGTCGACTTGGATCGGCCGTCTTATTGCTCTTCTTCTACGTGCCATAGGTTTCTAAAATCTCAGGGTTATTTCTTGGCGTCAGCCTTAGGGCGTTTGACACCATATTTGGAACGACTTCTACGGCGCTTATCAACTCCGTCAGCATCCAATGCACCACGAACGATGTGGTAACGCACACCAGGCAAATCCTTAACACGACCACCGCGAATGAGAACAATGCTATGCTCCTGAAGCTTGTGACCTTCATCAGGAATGTAGGCAATTACTTCAAAACCATTGGTCAAGCGGACCTTGGCCACCTTACGCATGGCGGAGTTCGGTTTCTTTGGCGTACGGGTCATTACCTGAAGGCAGACACCGCGACGGAACGGGCATGACTGAAGAGCTGGCGAATCGGACATCGCCTTGACTCTTTTCCGTCCCTTTCGGACAAGCTGGTTGATTGTTGGCATTCTATGATTTTCTGCGGTTTTTTTGGGCTTTTTTGACCCTTAGAGCGCAAAAGAGGGCGGACTTTATGTAATCAACCTACTCAGCGCAACTTTTAATTTAACTTTTTTTCTATCTCTGTTTTCGAACCGATTTACAGCGGGAATCAACCCACTGTCTCCTCGTCTATAAGGATATTCTCGGTATCGTCTTCGATTGGCGCTACAAGCGGCTTGAGCGTTACATCGCGATGGTGTGGGAAACCTGTTCCGGCCGGGATGATGTGACCCATGATCACGTTCTCCTTGAAGCCCTTAAGGTAATCTTTCTTGCCCATGGTGGCAGCCTCGGTCAGGACACGGGTGGTATCCTGGAAGGATGCGGCACTCAGGAAGCTCTCCGTTTCGAGAGATGCCTTGGTGATACCGAGGAGTACTGGCGTTGCTTCAGCGGGCTTACCACCCATTTCCACAACACGCTCGTTTTCGGTTTCAAATGCAATCTTGTCGATCTGTTCGCCCCACAAGAAAGTGGTGTCGCCTGGCTCGGTGATACGTACCTTGCGAAGCATCTGACGAATAATGATTTCGATGTGCTTGTCGTTAATCGTCACACCCTGGAGTCGATAAACTTCCTGCACTTCGTTGACCAAATGCTCCTGCAATTCCTGAGGTCCACAGACTTCGAGAATTTCGTGAGGAACGAGAGGACCTTCAGTAAGCTGTTGTCCCTTACGAACATAGTCACCTTTGTAGACGATGACGTGACGTCCGATAGGAACCAAATGTTCTTCGCGAACACCAGATTCTGGATCTTCAATAACAATACAACGTTTACCACGGGTGCTAGGACCAAAGTCTACGATACCATCGATCTTGGAGATCTCAGCTGGGTTCTTTGGTTTACGAGCTTCAAACAACTCAGCAACACGAGGAAGACCACCAGTAATATCCTTGGTTTTTGATGCCTGACGAGGCGTCTTGGCCAAGAGTGCTCCAGCAGCAATCTCATCCCCTTCTTCCACAACGATATGAGCTGCAGACGGAATCGGATAGTTGGCTGCAGGCTCGCCTGTCTCATCAACAATCACGATCTGCGGATGAAGATCTTCCTTATGATCAACAACAACCATGGTCTGCTGACCAGTGCTCTGTTCGATCTCCTGCTTCATGGTCACACCTTCAATGATGTCGTGGAACTGAATGGTTCCTGCCTTCTCAGAAAGAATTGGCACATTGTAAGGATCCCACTGCACAAATGTCTCACCCTTCGTGACAGGGCCACCATCTTGGATGGAAATCACAGAACCGATGACGATGTTGTGAACCTCGAGTTCACGACCGTCTTCATCATGGATGGAAATGGTTCCGTGCTTATTGAGCACGATCTGCCCTGGTTCACCAAGAGACACGTGACGGAGTTCGTTATACTTAACAACACCGTTATGCTTCGAAGTAATCTCAGGCTTGTTGGCTTGGTGAGTTCCGACACCACCCATATGGAACGTACGCATCGTCAGCTGCGTTCCTGGCTCACCGATGGATTGAGCAGCAATAATTCCAACTGCCTCACCAAGTTTGACCAACTTACCGGTTGAGAGGTTACGTCCGTAACATACTCGGCAGATGCCTTGCTTGGTTTCGCATGTCAGCACAGAGCGGATCTTAACCCGTTCGATACCAGCCATCTCAAGAGCCTTGGCCTTGTCATCAGTGATCTCTTCGTTCGCTTCAACCAAACAGGTGGAAGGATTGTTAGGATCATAAATATCGTCACAAGAGTAACGACCAAGCAGACGATCACGCAGGCGAACAACAACGTCCTCACCTTCGTAAATTGCTTTAACCCAGATACCATTAGTAGTGAGACAGTCTTCGTCGCGGATGATCACATCCTGAGCGACGTCAACCAGCTTACGAGTCATGTAACCCGAGTCAGCAGTCTTAAGAGCAGTATCGGCCAGACCTTTACGAGCTCCATGAGTCGAAATGAAGTATTCCAACACAGTCAGACCTTCGCGGAAGTTCGCGAGAATCGGTTTCTCAATAATGTCACCAGATGGCTTTGCCATCAGACCGCGAAGACCTGCCAACTGACGAACCTGTTGGCGGTTACCTCGAGCACCGGAGTCAACCATGAGATAAACAGGGTTGTATTCATCCTTGCCCTGGTTGGCTTCAAAAGTCTTGAGCATCACACCAGCAATACGGTCAGTACAGTGACTCCAGATATCAACGATCTTGTTGTATCTCTCACCTGCCGTAATCAAACCACGACGATGCTGTTTCTCAACTTCCTCAATTTGTTTGAGAGCCGTGTTGATCTCCTGCGGCTTCTCTTTCGGGATGATCATGTCATCGATACCGGCAGAGACACCTGCTTTGGTTGCCTCGCGGAAACCAAGTGTCTTCAACTTGTCGAGAGTCTCAATGGTGGTCTGATGACCACAGACGCGGTAACACTGGAAGATAATGTCACCCAGATTACCCTTGGTCATTGGAACATTCGGGAAACCAAGCTCTGCTGGCCAGATCTCACTGAAGACAACACGTCCAACAGTGGTTTCAATGAGCTTCTTCTCAGCATCACCATAAGGTGTTTCTGATCCGAGATCAGGGTTGGCTAGCTTCACGCGGTCGTGAATCCCTAGGGAACCATCACTGAATGCATACACAACGTCTTCTTTGGTCCCAAAGAGAGGTGCATATTTCTTGGCTTTCTTATTCTGCTTCGGATTCGCAGTGATGTAGTAACATCCCAACGTAATATCCTGAGAAGGAGTAAGAATTGGCTTACCACTTGAAGGAGAGAAAATGTTATTGGTCGCCAACATGAACAGACGGGCTTCCATCTGTGCTTCCACTGAAAGCGGAACATGAACAGCCATCTGGTCACCGTCAAAGTCAGCATTGTAAGCCGTGCAGACCAACGGATGAATACGAAGAGCTTCACCCTCAATCAGCTTGGGTTCAAAAGCCTGAATGGAAAGACGATGAAGAGTCGGCGCACGGTTCAGCATCACTGGATGCCCCTGCGTAACCTCTTCCAAGATATCCCAAACTTCAGGTGACTGACGCTCAATCAGTTTCTTTGCTGAACGAACGGTGTGAACAAAGCCGAGTTCCTTGAGACGACGGATGATGAATGGCTCAAAGAGAACCAAAGCCATCTTCTTGGGAAGACCACACTGATTCAACTTCAGCTCAGGACCAATCACAATCACCGAACGACCAGAGTAGTCAACACGCTTACCGAGAAGGTTCTGACGGAAACGTCCGCTCTTACCTTTGAGCATATCACTCAGAGATTTGAGAGCACGATTACCAGCACCCGTGACAGCGCGCCCGTGACGACCATTATCGAACAACGCATCAACAGCTTCCTGCAGCATGCGTTTCTCATTGCGAATAATGACCTCAGGAGTGCGAAGAGAGAGAAGATTCTTCAGACGGTTGTTACGGTTGATCACGCGACGATAGAGATCGTTAAGATCTGAGGTCGCAAAACGTCCACCTTCGAGAGGCACCAAAGGACGAAGATCAGGAGGGATCACTGGAAGAACGGTCAAGATCATCCACTCAGGACGACTCTTGGAAGTCATGAATCCCTGAAACAATTTGATACGCTTGGCCAGTTTCTTACGAATCTGCTTACTGCGTGTCTCAGTCATTGCTTCCTGCAAGTCAGCAATGCTTGGTTCAAGTTCAACCTGCTCCAATGCATCACGAACCGCCTCAGCACCCATCTTAGCGACAAAGCTGTCTTCTCCGTAAGTCTCCTGGGCTTCGCGATACTCACCTTCACTAAGGAGCTGATTTCGCAGAAGCGGAGTAGAGCCCTGATCAATCACGAGATAATCCTCGTAATAGATGACACGCTCCAAGTTACGGGCAGTCATGTCGAGCATCAGGCCCAGACGTGAAGGCATACATTTGAAGAACCAGATGTGACTGACTGGAACACTAAGCTCGATGTGTCCCATACGCTCACGACGAACGCGAGACAAGGTAACCTCAACACCACAACGATCACAGACGACGCCGCGATGTTTGATACGCTTGTATTTTCCGCAGGAGCATTCCCAATCCTTTACAGGACCGAAAATACGTTCACAGAAGAGACCGCCTTTCTCTGGCTTGAAGGTTCTGTAGTTGATCGTCTCCGGGTTCTTCACCTCGCCCTTGGACCAGGCGCGGATATTTTCCGGCGATGCGACTGTGATACCGATGGATTCTACAAGATTGACCTTGTCGAGTCCGAGCATCTCACGAGCATTCTCTTTGGCGTGAATCATGGGGATATTTTAATTTCTAGCTGGTGGCTTTTCGTTTTTATGAACGGGAGACTTAACCGAGCAAAAGGTTGTTTTCCTCTGGTTGATCCGTCGGATTTGTGAAGTTGATCTTCACATCCAATCCGAGGGATTGCATTTCTTTGACCAACACATTGAAAGATTCCGGAATACCGGCTTCCAATGAGTTGTCACCCTTGACGATGCTTTCGTAGATACGCGTTCTACCCTGAACATCATCTGATTTCACCGTGAGCAATTCCTGAAGCGTATAGGCTGCGCCATATGCTTCCATTGCCCACACTTCCATCTCACCAAAACGCTGTCCTCCGTATTGAGCCTTACCACCGAGCGGCTGCTGTGTAACCAGCGAGTAAGGACCAACGGCACGTGCGTGAATCTTATCAGCAACCAAGTGACCTAGCTTCAACATGTAGATGAATCCAACCACGATCTCTTGATCAAAGCGTTCGCCTGTACGGCCATCATAGAGATGAGTCTTGGCGTTCTTCGGAAGCTTGGCTTCCTCAAGATAGTTCCAGATCGCGTCTTCTTTGATACCATCAAAAACAGGTGTCGCGAAGTGAAGTCCGAGCAAGTTGGCGGCCCACCCCAAATGAGTCTCAAGCAGCTGCCCTACGTTCATACGAGAAGGCACACCAAGCGGATTCAAAACGATATCAACCGGAGTTCCTTCCTTGGTGAACGGCATGTCTTCTTCAGCAACAATCTTAGCAACAACACCTTTGTTACCATGACGACCAGCCATTTTATCACCAACAGAAAGCTTACGCTTCGATGCGATGTAAACCTTTACAGATTTGATGACACCAGGATCGACTTCATCACCTGACTCAACGCGTTCGATCTCCTCATCATACTGCATCTGAAGATCGTCGAACTTCTTCTTAAAGGATCCAATGATCTCGTTTATCTTGTTACGGATAGGAGATGGATCGATCTCGATACGGTCATAGACCGATGCAAGCTTGCGAAGAAGTGTCTTCGTGATCTTACGGTTTGCAGGAATGATGATCTCTCCAGACTCGGAGTTAACCACGTCGAGAGGAATTTTCTCACCGAGAAGGATGTTTGAAAGAGCTTCAGTAAGCTGCTCACGCAACTCATCAGTCTTGCTCTTGAATTCATCTTCAATCTGCTTGGCCTGCCGTGAACTGTCATCCTTGATGGATGCGCGCTCAGACTCTTTCTTTGCAGACACTTTGACATCCATCACGATGCCGTAAGTGCCAGAAGGAACACGGAGTGAGGTATCCTTAACGTCAGCAGCTTTTTCTCCAAAGATCGCACGAAGAAGGCGTTCTTCCGGAGCCAGCTCAGTCTCGCTCTTAGGCGTGATCTTACCGACAAGGATGTCACCCGGCTTCACCTCGGCACCAACACGGATCACACCGTCTGCGCTAAGGTTCTTAAGTGCCTCTTCACCCAGATTAGGAATATCACGAGTGATTTCCTCAGGGCCAAGCTTGGTGTCACGAGCTCCTACTTCAAATTCATCGATGTGAATCGAAGTAAAGACATCATCTTTCACGATGCGCTCACTAATCAGGATGGCATCCTCAAAGTTGTATCCGTTCCATGGCATGAACGCACAAAGAACATTACGACCGAGAGCAAGCTCACCGCGATCCGTGCAAGGCCCATCAGCCAACACATCGCCCTTCTTGATCTTCATTCCTTTGTGAACAAGGATCTTCTGGTTGATGCAGGTAGCAGCATTGGAACGCTGGAATTTACGAATATCGTAAACAAAGAGTCCACTTGCTGGATCGTGCTTCAGTTTACGACGTGACTCAGGAACAGTGCCGTCCTTGGTGATAATCACACGATTACCAACCACAGAAGCAACGATTCCATCACCTTCAGAAACAACAATCGCTTTCGAGTCACGAGCAACCTTTCCTTCCATTCCAGTAGCCACCAATGGGGCATCCGTCTGGAGAAGAGGCACTGCTTGACGTTGCATGTTTGAACCCATCAGAGCGCGGTTTGCATCATCGTGCTCAAGGAATGGAATCAAGCTGGCTGCTACAGAAACAAGCTGCTTTGGAGAAACGTCCATGTAGTCAACACGCTCAGGCTCCACATCAATGAAGTCTCCGCGGCAACGGCAGGACACACGCTCCACCTGGAAGTTACCCTTGTCGTCGATAGGCGCATTTGCCTGTGCAACAATGAACTGTTCCTCACGGTCAGCAGTAAGGTAATCAAGATGGGCAGAAACCTTACCCTTCACCACGCGGCGATAAGGAGTTTCAATGAATCCAAAATCGTTGACGCGTGCAAAGGTTGCAAGCGATGCGATCAGACCAATGTTCGGTCCCTCAGGAGTTTCAATCGGACAAATACGACCGTAGTGAGATGGGTGAACGTCACGAACCTCAAATCCGGCACGATCACGGGAAAGACCTCCAGGGCCGAGAGCAGACAAACGACGCTTGTGAGTCAACTCAGCAAGCGGGTTGATCTGATCCATGAACTGTGACAACTGGCTACGGCCAAAGAAGTCACGAATCACAGCAGAAAGCGCCTTAGGATTGATCAACTTCGCAGGGGTCATTGTGTCAACCTCCTGATCGAAGAGAGTCATACGCTCTTTGACCAAACGCTCAGTACGGGCAAGACCGACGCGGCACTGGTTGGCAAGCAACTCACCAACAGTCCTCACACGACGACTTCCCAAGTGATCGATGTCATCCAGTGTTCCTTCACCCTTCTTGAGCTTCAGGAGATACTTGGTTGCTTCAACCAAATCTTCCTTGGAAAGAATGCGTGAATCCTGATCACCATCGAGACCGAGCTTCTGATGGATCTTATAACGACCTACACGGCCGAGATCATAGCGCTTGGCATCAAAGAAAAGACGTTTGATCAATGCACGTGCATTGGCGGCAGTTGGAGGATCACCAGGACGGAGACGGCGGTAGATATCCTTCAACGCCTCTTCTTCATTCTTGGTAGGATCCTTCTTCATGCAGCGAATGATGATTCCGTCATCCACTGAAGTGTCCACTACCTCAATCTTCTTCTCACCCAGTTCACCGAGCTGCTTGATCACAGCTTTGGACAGAGGCTCAAAAGCACGGGCAACAACAATCCCTTTATCGGGATCGATCACATCTTCGATCAACACGCGGCTTTCGATGTCTTCCATCTTCTCAGCCACCTTGAGGGTCACTTCCTCAATCTTGTAAAACAACTTGATGATGTCGCGATCCGATCCCTGGGTCTTGTTGTTATCCGGATCAAGGAAACAAAGAGCACGGAACAAAGTCGTGGTAAGGAACTTCCTACGACGCTTTTTGCGATCCAAGTAGACGTAAAGCAGATCACTTGTATCGAACTGTGCCTCATACCATGAACCGCGATCAGGAATGATGCGGAATGAATGGAGCTTCTTGCCGTTCGGGTGATCAGTCACCTCAAAGGCAAGACCAGGAGAACGATGCAACTGACTGACGATCACACGCTCAGCACCATTGATAACAAAGGTGCCCTGAGGAGTCATCAGAGGCAGTTCTCCCATGAAAACTTTTTCTTCCTTCACGCTGGCCTCTTCCTTAAGGAGGAAGTTGACGTGAAGAGGTGCACCGTAGGTCACACCTTCGCGCAGGCACTCAAGCCAAGAGAGCTTGGGATCACCTACTTCGTAATTCTTATAATCCAGCGTGGTCTTGCCATCGTAACTTTCAATGGGGAACACCTCGCGAAAGACAGCTTCCAAGCCGAGGTTCTTTCTCTTGGAAAGGGGGACATCAAGCTGCAGGAATTCTTTATAGGAATCGATCTGGACCTCGATGAGATTCGGAGGTGTCAGAACTTCTTTGATTTTCCCGAAGTTGATTCTGTCGATTTTATTCGATGGCATATTGGCGAACGTTTTGGTCTGAAATTCAGTTTTCAGAACCCAAGGTTTTTTATACGCGACAAGGCAAGTGCCCTCATTAAGAGGCCCTCGCCTTCTCTGTTGTTTAAAAATTTCCTAATACTAATGACGTAACGGTCTACCGCTACAATTGAAAGCAGGGACGGGTGATATGCACCCATCCCTGTTTTCGAAATGTGAAACTACTTGAGTTCGACAGTTGCTCCAGCTTCCTCGAGCTTCTTCTTTGCAGTTTCAGCTTCATCCTTAGAAACGCCTTCGAGGACAGCCTTAGGTGCCTCTTCAACAAGTTTCTTGGCGTCAGCCAGTCCGAGACCAGCTTTGACCTCACGGACAGCCTTAATGCAAGGGATCTTCTTGGAGCCGTCGATTGCAGTGATGACCACGTCAAATTCGGTCTTCTCTTCTGCAGGTGCAGCTTCTCCACCACCACCGCCAGCAGCGGCAACAGCAACAGGAGCAGCAGCAGATACGCCCCAAGCTTCTTCAAGTTTTTTAACCAGCTCAGCAGCTTCCACAACGGACAGCTTTCCGAGCTCTTCTACGATGTTATCGAGTTCAGCCATTTTATTTGGTCGTCGTCACTCACGGCGTTGAGTGGTTTAAGCCGACACGCCAGTCGACCGACGGATTTTGTTTTCTATAGGTTAGGTATTCTCTGCAACCGGATAGACCGCAGAAAAAGTGTGTTGAGTTTCCTTACTCGCCCTTCTCGCTCTTGGCCTTAATGACCTGTGCGAGCTGACTTCCAGGAGTGTTGAGCAAGCGTGCAAGTGTGGTTGCAGGAGACAGGATTGTTCCGAGCAACTGACCGCGAACAACCTCCAACGGAGGTAGATCTGCGATGGCTTCCACGTCTGCTTTTTCCATACGGGCTTTGTCGAGGTAACCAAACTTGATGTCTGGCTTCTCGAACTCAGCCTTGAAATTCTTAACGACTTTGGCGGCAGCGGAGCAATCTGCTTCACCAGACACAAAGGCACACTGGCCGCTCATGTCTTCTTTGATGTCTCCCAAACCAGCTTCTTCCACAGCGATGCGGAACAACTGATTCTTGACCACCTGAAGCTTGGCTCCTTTATCAGCGAGGCGCGTACGCAACTCCTCAAACTGAGAGACGAGCATCCCCTCAAAGTCAATAACGATGAAGAACGGCGAGCTATTCAGCTTCTCGATGTAATCGGCCGTGATGTATTTTTTCTCTTCGCGCATTGTAATTCAGTAAGTTGAGGTTGATCAGGCAGTGACTTCACCGACCTCACGGAGATCGAGGCTTACAGGAGGAGTCATGGTTCCAGCGATGGTTGCGCTACGAATGTAACGCCCCTTGGAGCTGGATGGTTTGGCGCGTCCGATGGCATCGAGAACAGAACGCAGGTTTTCACCAAGTTGCTCTGCATTGAAGCTTCTCTTTCCGACGACAACGTGGAGATTGGAAGTTTTGTCGATCTTGAACTCCACACGACCTGCTTTCACCTGCTTGACGGCATCAGCGATGTCGTTGGTGACAGTTCCAGTCTTAGGGTTCGGCATCAGACCGCGAGGACCAAGCACCTTACCAAGTTTACGAACTTCGAGCATGGCCTCAGGGGTGGCAACGGCGACGTCAAAGTCATTCCATCCGCCCTGCACCTTCGCGATGAGCTCTTCGTATCCGATGAATTCAGCGCCAGCTTCCTTGGCCTGATCTTCACCAGGTCCCGGTTTAGTGAAGACTGCAACACGGACATCCTTACCACTTCCGTGAGGAAGAGATACGGTGCCGCGAACCATCTGGTCGGACTTACGAGGATCCACACCGAGACGGAAGGAGACTTCCACTGTTTCATTGAATTTGGCTGCCGGGAATTTGCCCAACAACTCAACGGCGTCGTTGATGGAGTACTCCTTTTCAGGATTAACCATCTCAAGCGCCTTCTTGTATCGTTTGCTTGGTTTGCTTTTTGCCATGTTATGATGCGGTGCATACGGACAATTTAATGCCCTCCCGCGTTTGTGTTTTAGTCTACAATTTCAATTCCCATTGACCGGGCCGTTCCTGCGATGACGCGGATGGCAGCTTCTGGGTCGGTAGCATTGAGGTCTGCCTGTTTGGTCTTCACGATTTCAAGCACTTGTTCGCGTGTCACTTTGCCCACTTTGTCCTTGTTAGGAGTAGCGGAACCAGAAGCGATACCGGCGGCCTTCTTGAGAAGAACAGCAGCTGGAGGCGACTTGGTGATGAACGTGAAGGACTTGTCCTGATAAACGGTGATCACCACTGGGATGATCAGTCCAGCCTGTTCCTTGGTGGCAGCGTTGAACTCCTTACAGAAGCCCATGATGTTGACACCATGCTGACCGAGAGCGGGACCGACAGGAGGTGCCGGGTTGGCCTGTCCTGCAGGAATCTGCAGCCTAATCTGACCTGTTACTTTCTTTGCCATACGGAAATTATTGTTTTTCTACCTGCCAATACTCGAGATCGACAGGGGTATTTCTTCCAAAAATGTTGACCGTCACCTTGAGCTTACCGCGCTCAGGATCGATTTCTTCAATCACGCCGCTGAAGTTAAGAAACGGTCCGTCATTGATCTTGATAGTTTCACCCACCTCGAAATTGACCTTGGGCCGTTCGGTATCTTCAGAGTCAGCGATCTGTTCTTTGATCGTCTCAATCTCTTTAGCTGGAGTCGGACTCGGGCGATCTCCACCCACAAATCCGATGATTCCCTGTGTATCACGAATGAAATACCAAGGTTTCTCAATCAGACGCTTGTTCTCATCATAGAGATCCACGTTGATGAAAATATATCCAGGAAAGAGCTTACGCTGACTGACGGTCTTCTTGCCGTTGCGAACTTCGGCAATCTTCTCCATCGGGACGAGCACTTCATGGATATACTCCTCGAGCTCCTCAATTTTGAGGCGTTTCTCAATACTGTCCCGGACCTTCTGTTCTTGTCCGGACAGGGTGTGGAGAACGAACCATTGTGCTGCCATGATATTATAATATTCCTGCTAAAACGCTTACATCGCCCAAGAGATCAACTCTCGGACAACGAAATCAACAACTACTGTGAACGACCCTAAGAGCGCCACAGATACGAGAACCACTGCTGTGGATCCTTTCAACTCAGCCTTGGATGGCCATGCACACTTGCGCAGCTCAACCTTGGTTTCGGATACAAAACCGGCGAAACGAGCCAGAAGCCCTTTCGACCAAAGAAATCCGAAAACACCAAGTATAATGGCGGCCCAGACAATAATTGCTGTTGTACTCAAAACGTTTGTCGCTTTCTAACTGACCAAAGTGGCGGAGGGGGAGGGATTCGAACCCCCGTTAGGCTTTCACCTAAAGCGGTTTTCAAGACCGCCGCATTCAACCGCTCTGCCACCCCTCCAGCATCTAGTTTTTAAAATTGGCAGGGCGAGAGGGACTCGAACCCCCGACCGTCGGTTTTGGAGACCGATGCTCTACCAATTGAGCTATCGCCCTAAGTTGTATCTCATTACCTCCAGGGATGTTTGGAGTAGAGACACAAACGCGGAGGGAACGAATCCCTCCGCGTCGAAAGATCGGCTATTACTTCTCTTCAATGATGTCCGTTACACGTCCAGCACCGATGGTCTTACCACCTTCACGGACTGCGAAACGCTGACCTTTTTCCATAGCTATAGGGCCAATCAGCTCTACAGAGATAGAAACATTGTCACCAGGCATCACCATTTCTACTCCGTCAGGGAGAGTGATTGTTCCGGTAACGTCAGCTGTACGGAAGTAGAACTGAGGACGGTAGTTCTTGAAGAATGGAGTGTGACGTCCACCCTCTTCCTTGTTGAGAACGTAAATCTCAGCTTTGAACTTGGTGTGAGGGTTGATGCTACCTGGCTTGGCAAGCACCTGTCCGCGCTCAACTTCATCCTTTTTGACACCACGGAGAAGTGCACCAACGTTGTCACCTGCCTCGGCTTTGTCGAGGAGCTTACGGAACATTTCGATGTCTGTGCAGGTGGTCTTGTGAGTGTCGCGGATACCGACGATCTCAATTTCATCCATCTTGTTGATGACACCACGCTCAACACGGCCGGTAACAACTGTTCCACGACCTTCAATTGCGAACACATCCTCAATGCACATGAGGAATGGCTGATCAACAGCGCGCTCAGGAAGAGGAATTGCTTCGTCAACTGCCTTGAGGAGGTCTTGGATGCTGTTTTCACCCTTTTCGCCACCTTCGAGAGCGTCTTTTGCAAATCCGCGGATAATAGGAATGTCATCACCTGGGAACTCATACTTGCTGAGGAGCTCACGGATTTCCATCTCAACGAGGTCGAGAAGCTCTTCGTCATCAACGAGGTCGCACTTGTTCATGAACACCACGATGGCAGGAACACCAACCTGACGAGCAAGCAGAACGTGCTCGTTGGTCTGTGGCATAGGTCCAGAAGAGGCATCCACAACGAGGATTGCACCGTCCATCTGGGCTGCACCAGTGATCATGTTCTTAACGTAATCAGCGTGACCTGGGCAGTCGACGTGAGCGTAGTGACGTGTCTCACTCTGATACTCAACGTGAGATGCTGCAATGGTTACTGTCTTGGAGTCATCACGAACAGTACCACCTTTAGTGATATCAGCGTACGAAATGCCCTCTGCCAGACCACGGCGCTCCTGCACTGCAACGATTGCTGCGGTAAGGGTGGATTTTCCGTGATCAACGTGGCCGATGGTTCCGACGTTTACGTGGGGTTTGGTTCTCTGGAACGCTTCTTTTGCCATTGCTGGGTCCTATACGTTATTTAGTTTAGTTTATTACTGTTGGTTTGAAATTCTGGAGCCCATGACCAGGTTTGAACTGGTGACCTCATCCTTACCAAGGATGTGCTCTACCAACTGAGCTACATGGGCTCTAACTTTTCTGGCCATAGACGAAGAAAAAAACGTCATTCCACCCGTTCTCTCGGACCGAGACTTAAACTTGGTCTCGAGAATGGAAGCAATCACGCTTGATCCCCCGGTTTTGAGCCGGGCGGGGACATTAGGAATGCCCCTATGGGGTGTCAAAGGAAATTTGATATTTTTTCTTACTTCTTCTACCTCACTTGTCCAATCCATCGTTTATAGCTGTTTCTTCCGGTTTGACAATGGTTTTTCCATGCCCTTTTCGCGTGGGCATTACCTCACACGCTCCTTTACAACCGAATAGTTTGCTCAAGAGATGCCGATTTCTACTGATCAGCTTATAAACCCACTCTGCAATGTAGATGATTCCAGGAATCCAGAGCACCAATGACAGAGGCAAAAGCAGCGGCATCCGCATACCAATAAAGCGAATGCAACGAGCACCTCTATGGATTCGACCGTCTTTGGCCACACAGTGCACGGCCTCATGCAGCATCTCACGGGTAAGCGAAGGAGCAATTATCGATGCTTCGGGGTCCTCGATGGAAACCATCCGCGCCACATCAAACCAATCCAACCAGGTCAACAACCGCATTTGAAAAGAGCAAAGCGAACACTCTCCATCATAGAGAACATAGTGTACTGAGGGTGTTTCATCAGGCACGGCGGGAGTCTGCTTCAGGTCCGCCCTCCCGTCAAAGGGTGATGCCAGGAGATAGTTTTGGGTGGTTGAACCTGAGCTCTCGCGCTAAAAGGCCCGCCCCAAATGGTACGCACGCTCCAATTGTTAACTAACGCCTTCCCTATATGGGTGCTGGTAATGTGTGGCTTTTCACTATGGAAACCAGAGCTTTTCACATGGTTCGACAAGCCCAAGATTATTATGGGGCTTGGCCTGATCATGCTGGGAATGGGAATTACCCTGACCTTCGATGACTTCAAGAAAGTCGCCAAAGCGCCGCGTCCAATCTTCTTAGGGGTTATAGGACAGTTCCTGATCATGCCTTTCTTGGGCTGGGCAGTGGCTCATTTGTTCCAGCTTCCCAAGGAATTCGCCGTCGGCCTGATCTTGGTTTCGTGTTGTCCCGGAGGCACGGCCAGCAACGTAGTGACCTACATCGCCCGCGCCAGCCTTCCTCTTTCACTACTGATGACCATGTGTTCCACCTTTGCGGCTATTTTCATGACCCCTCTTCTTACCAAGGGGCTTGCTGGCCAGATGGTCCCCGTAGACGGCATGGGGTTGTTTCTTTCGACCGTCAAAGTGGTTTTACTACCGGTCATTACAGGGTTATTGCTGAATCAATTCGCAGGAAAAGCCATTGCGCCCATCAAACCAGCTGCACCTTTGGCCTCTGTCATTCTTATTGGAATGATCTGCGCAAGCATTGTAGGTGGAAACCGGGATACCATCATAGACCAAGGATTTTCACTGTTTTTGGCGATCGCCACGCTCCACATACTCGCATTCGCCTTTGGATTCGGTTTCGCAAAGGTTTTCCGCTACGAGGAACAGATTTGCAGAACTGTTTCCATTGAGGTCGGAATGCAGAACTCTGGATTGGGAGCTGTGCTTGCCAAAGAGCATTTCGCCGCTCTTACAGCAGTCCCTTGCGCCATTTCAGCCGTTTTTCACTCCATAATAGGGAGCGTGCTTGCATGCTATTGGCGGATCCGAGACGAAAAGAAGGACTCCTGATCCGATGCTGCCCTCTTTTCTAACTGTCTGTTTTTTCGCCTGTTCGGCCGTCACTGGAACCCGGGTGGCTCGTCTTTTCGGAGGAACTGAAGGAAATTTTTGGCGACTGTGTGTCGCAACGAGCTTCCTGGCTCTTTACTCTCATTTGTTCGGATCAGGTCTACAAGGAAGCGGATTCGGCCTTCTTTTCATCAGCGGCGTTATTGGATTTGGTATTGGCGATATTTCACTCTTCCACTCGTACCATCGCATCGGTTCACGACTCACTATCATGCTGGTTCAGTGTCTTGCAGCACCATTTGCTGCGATCACTGAATGGCTCTGGTTGGGAGAAAAGATGACTCCTGTAGAAATGCTTTGGGGGGCAGGCATCTTGGCTGGAGTCGGAATTGCCCTTTATCCGGATGAGAAAGTAGAGGCTAAGGGAAAAGTGCTCTGGGCTGGCGTTGCTTTCGGCCTAGTCGCCGCATATTGCCAAGGAATGGGCGCTGTCCTAAGCCGTCACGCTGGAGGGATTTCAGCGGCTGGCGGAGATCCATTGGACGGAATCAATACGGCATATCAGCGAATCATAGGCGGCGTTATCGTTACAGGTATATTCCTACTCTTCGTCAAGCGCGGTGCCTTGGCTTCACGGAAAACGACCGATACCGACAAAAAGCTCACCACATGGAAGAAAGGATGGTGGTTGATCATCCTCAACGGACTTGCTGGTCCAACGTTTGGCGTCAGTTGTTACCAATGGGCCCTGAACATGGAGCGGACAGGGGTCGTGCTTCCTATTGTTGCCCTGACCCCCTTGGCCGTCATACCGCTTTCCATGATCTTCGAGAAGGAACGCCCATCAATGCACTCCATCATCGGAGGCATTATCGCTGTCGCTTCCGCCGTGGGGCTGACTCGAGCAGCTCTTTTGGATTAATCCCCCACCCCGGCTGAGCTATTCCGGGTTCGCATCCTGTTTGTTTCTCCCTCCCAGACAGTTCCGAAAAAATCGGATCATTCCATCAAGACTTCATTGATCCTCCCACGGCCTCCTTCTCGGAAATATTTCAATTTTTCGGATAAAGGATTCTGGAAAGCATTCCGATGACTTTCATGAACGTCTGAAGAAGTTTCCGAATTACGGAGAAAGCCATGGGAAAAACGATCCTCACTGTTGATGACGCATCCACCATCCGAAAGATGGTATCTTACACGCTCAAGGAGAAGGGCCACGAAGTTGTCGAAGCCGCAGACGGCTCCCAAGCACTGGACGTCCTCCAGGCAAAACAGGTCGATCTCATTCTTTCAGACATCAATATGCCAGTCATGGATGGACTGGAAATGACCCGGCAAATCCGCTCTCAACCATCCAACAGATCCCTCCCAATCATTCTGCTCACCACGGAGTCCGAACCAGCCAAGAAGGCTGAAGGGAAAGCAGCAGGAGCCACGGGCTGGATCGTCAAACCTTTCAACCCAAACCAACTTTTGGCGATCGTAGACAAGGTCTTGAACTAAACCATCAAACAAGCCCTGCCACCGGTCGCCTCCTTTACCCAGACGAGGCGCCATGAATGAGGAAATCCAAAAACAACTGATCAAGGATCACTTGATCGAAAGCTTCGAAGGTCTAGAGCAATTTGACGACCTTTTGCTAGCCATCGAAGAGGGCCGGAACGACTCCGACACCCTGAACAAGATCTTCCGGGTCATCCATACCATCAAAGGCACCAGCGGCTGTTTGGGGCTCAACAAACTCGAAGGAGTTGCCCATGTAGGTGAGAACCTTCTGAGCCAAGTTCGAGAAGGTCAAATCCCTGCCACAAAAGCTGTCACCTCTGAACTCCTTCACCTTTCCGATGCGCTGCGTGAAATGCTCACGTCAGTAGAGCAACACGATAACGAGGGAGATACTGATTACACCAACCTGCTCAAGAAACTCGGGGAGCTCCAATCCAATCCTGAAGGCAGTCACGAAAGCACACCAGGTACTTTGTCCGCTGAAACAGAGCCCGCGACTCCTGCTCCCGCACCAACAGATGAAGACGCCGGTTTTGGGTTATTCGATTCAGAGCCCGCGGTTGAAGCCCCTCCTACTCCTGCTCCCCAAGCAACGAACGCTCCTGAAGAAAAAAGCAGCAGCGAAGAGACCAAATCATCCGTTGCCGACAGCGTCATTCGTGTTCGCGTAGAGCAGCTGGACAAACTGATGAATCTTGTCGGCGAACTAGTGCTCTCAAGAAATCAGATCCTGCAATACAGCGGTCAATTTCAAGACGACTCACTGTCTGTCGCCGCACAGAGACTCAACATCATCACAACCGAACTTCAGGAAAGCGTGATGAAAGCCCGCATGCAACCAATCGGAAACGTCTGGTCAAAATTCCCACGTATCGTTCGTGATCTCTCAGGGGAGCTTGGCAAGAAAGTCTTGCTCAAAATGGAGGGCAAGGAGACCGAACTCGATCGAACCATCATCGAGTGCATCAAGGACCCGCTGACACACATCATCCGCAACGCGATTGACCACGGTCTCGAGAACCCAGATCAGCGCGACGCCGCGGCCAAAGACGAGACGGGCACGCTTCTACTCAAGGCATTCCACGAAGGTGGACAGGTCAACATTGAGATCACTGATGATGGACGCGGCCTAAACCCAGCGAAGCTCAAGGAAAAGGCTCTCGAAAAAGGCGTAATCACACCCAACCACGCGGAACGAATGGGCGAACAAGAGGTGATCAATCTCATCTTTGCTCCAGGATTTTCGACTGCCGCAGCCATCACCAATGTCTCAGGTCGGGGTGTAGGTATGGATGTCGTAAAGACAAACATCGAAAAGATCGGCGGCTCCATAGACGTCATTACCGAACTCGGACGACGCACCACATTCCGAATCAAAATCCCTCTGACTCTCGCAATCATCCCAGCACTGATTGTGCAATCTGCCAACGAGCGCTTCTCCATTCCTCAGGTCAGTCTCTTGGAGCTTGTTCGACTTGAAGAAGAGCAGATCAAGGCAGACATCGAGATCATCTATGGTTCACCAGTTTATAGGCTACGAGGCAACCTCCTGCCCCTCGTCTATCTGAACGAAGTCTTGGAAGGGTCCACATCTTCAGATTCTCAAGAAGAGTCGCAGTCCGAGTCTATCAACATCGTTGTTCTCCAAGCAGACGGCAAACAATTCGGACTGGTCGTCGATCAGATTCACGACACAGAAGAGATCGTCGTCAAACCGTTAAGCAAACAGCTCAAGCACATCAAGTGCTTCGCCGGAGCCACCATCATGGGTGACGGAAAAGTAGCTCTCATCTTGGACGTCCTCGGACTCGCCCAACAGGCCTCCGTAATCAGCGAAGCGCAGGAACAGAATCTGAACGGAGCAGACAGCAACCAAGCTGCAAGCGAAGAAGATCGCCAGACATATCTGTTGTTCAATGTCCATGGCGACGGGCGAATGGCACTCCCGTTGAACAGCGTAGCACGACTGGAAGAGATCCCTCGAGAGAACATCGAAACAGCCTCTGCTAAAGAGGTCGTCCAATACCGTGGACAGATTCTTCCGCTCATCAGAGTCAGCTCCCACATCCCAGGCGGCACCACCTCCACATTCACAGAAGGAGACAACACTCTCCCTCTTCAAGTTGTTGTTCATACAACCGGAGAAAAAAGCGTGGGACTCGTTGTCGATTCCATCAACGACATCGTCGAAGAGACCGTCACGGTTTCCCGAAAATCCGATCAAACAGGGATCCTCGGCTCAGCCGTCATCCAAGATAAAGTTGTCGATCTTCTCGATATCGAAGGAATCCTTAAAACAGCCGAGCCATCCTTTTTTGAAGCTTAAACCCCGAATAACCCGCCATGAGCGAACCCAAACAATACTGCACCTTCTTTCTGGACGATCTCTACTTCGGAGTAGACGTCCTTAAAGTTCAAGAAATCATCCGCTATCAGGAGATGACCCGCGTCCCCCTTGCACCAAACATGGTCAACGGACTCATTAATCTCCGCGGGCAGATCGTAACCGCAGTCGATCTTAGAAAACGACTTGAGATGGAGACACGTGAAGGAGACGAACTCCCCACAAACGTTGTCATCCGCACTGACGACGGCGCAGTCAGTCTGCTCGTAGATGAGATAGGAGATGTCGTCGAAGTGAACGAAGATTCACACGAGCGAGCGCCCGAAACAATCAAGCGAATGGCAAGAGATATGATCCTGGGGATCTACAAACTCAAGGATCGCCTACTGCTCGTACTCGACACCGAAAAGGCACTCAATTTCTCAGAAGGCTGAAAACCAACGCTCAACCAATCCAAGGAAACGACCGAAACACTTTTAAAACACCAAACCCAGAAACCAGTCATGACGAAGACAAAAGTCCACACCAACGGTAGGCGCCACACAGATCCATCAAGCGCAGCCAACATCACTGAAGAGGAACTAGCCAACCTCAAAGGCCAACTCGCCGCCATCAGTAAGGCCCAAGCAGTCATCGAGTTCAATCTCGACGGCACCATCATCACCGCCAACGAGAATTTTCTGAACACCGTTGGATACACCCTTGAAGAAATCCAAGGCCAACACCACAGAATGTTCGCCCCGCCAGAGTATGCCGCCAGCAAGGAATACTCGGACTTTTGGGCCAAGCTAAATCAAGGCCACAATGACACAGGCCGCTACCAACGCTTGGGCAAGGGTGGAAAGGTGATCTGGATCGAAGCATCCTACAATCCGATCATGGATACCGACGGCAACCCTTTCAAGGTGGTGAAATATGCCACTGATATCACAGAAACCGTGCAAAAGGAGATCGTCAACACGCGTTACGCGTCCATGACAGACAATTCTCCCATCAACACCATCTATGCTGATACGGACCTGAACATTCGCTACGTAAACCAGGCATCAATCGACACTCTCAGGACGCTGGAGCAATACCTTCCATGTAAGGTTGATGACATCGTCGGGCAGTCGATCGACATCTTCCACAAGCGCCCAGAACATCAGCGCAACCTCCTCAAGGGCGGCACAAATCTCCCTCATCGTGCAGAGATCAAAGTGGGCCCAGAGACGCTCGACCTTCTCGTCAGCCCCATCTACGACGACAACAATGTATATCTCGGCCCCATGGTCACATGGGAGATCATCACCAAGAAGCTTGAAGGTGAACGAGAGATGGCCCGCATCAACTCCATGATGGAGAACTCACCCATCAATGTGATGTACGCCGACAGAGATCTGAACATTCAGTATCTCAACCCGGCATCCAAAAAGACGCTCAAAAAACTGGAACATCTCCTTCCAATCAGTGTCGACCAGATGATGGGTCAGAATATTGATATCTTTCACAAGAATCCGTCCCATCAAAGGAATCTGCTCTCCGACCCAACGAACCTTCCTCGACAAGCCAACATCAAACTTGGAGACGAAACCCTCGATCTCCTGGTAAGTGCTATTCGCGACAACTCAGGCGAGTATGTAGGAGCCATGGTCACATGGGAAATCATCACCCAGAAGCTTCTCGCTGAGCAACGGGAGAAAGAGATGAACGCTCGAATCAAGAACACCTTAGATCGAGTGGATTCCAACGCCCAGTCTCTCAGCTCAGCTTCGGAAGAACTTACAGCGACGAGCCAGCAGCTCAGTGCCAACGCAGAAGAGACATCCAATCAGGCCAACGTCGTTGCTGCCGCCACCGAACAGGTAAACAAGAACGTAGAGACCGTCGCCACAAGTGCAGAGGAAATGAGTTCAAGTGTTTTGGAAATTTCCAAGAACGCAAACGAAGCCGCCTCCGTTGCCACGAGCGCAGTCAAAGTAGCGAACGACACCAACGCTACCATCACTCAACTCGGTGAAAGCAGCGTCGAGATCGGCAAAGTCATCAAGGTCATCACATCGATCGCTCAACAGACAAACCTCCTCGCACTCAACGCAACGATCGAGGCAGCACGAGCTGGCGAAGCCGGAAAAGGATTCGCGGTCGTTGCCAACGAAGTGAAAGAGCTCGCCAAGCAAACAGCCAAGGCAACTGAAGAAATCTCAGGCAAGATCGAAGCAATCCAAACCGACACCAAGAGCTCAGTCGAAGCCATCTCCGAAGTCAGCGAAGTGATTGCCAAGATCAACGACATCTCAAACACCATCGCAAGTGCCGTGGAGGAACAGTCCGCCACGACCAATGAGATCGCCCGCAATGCAAACGAGGCAGCCAAAGGCAGCCAGGAAATTGCTAAAAATATCTCCAGCGTCTCCGAAGTCGCTCGTAATACATCCGAGGGAGCCAACAACACTCTCACCGCCTCTACCGAACTGGCCAAGCTCGCCTCCGAGCTCAACCGCATCGTTCAGGAAGGCAACCAATCTTAATCACACACAACTTCGGCCAGGCCCTTTCTCTGGGCCTGGCTGCTCTCTTAACACCGGAACCATAAAGACCCTCCAAATATGCGAATGCTAATCGTAGATGACTCCAAAGCCATGAGGGGCTTCCTCCGCCATCTGGCCCAAACCCTTTCGTTGGATACAAGGGAAGCAGTGGATGGGCAGGACGCCCTGGATACCTTGGCAGAAACCAACAACTTCGACCTCGCTCTTGTCGATTGGGACATGCCCGTGATGAACGGACTCGAACTCGTCAAGAACGTCAGGACCAATCCATCTTACAATGAACTCAAGATTATGATGGTAACCTCCCAGACAGGAATGGATCACGTCATGGAAGCTCTCCAATCAGGAGCCAACGACTACCTGATGAAACCCGTCGACCAAGGAATGCTGGAAGAAAAACTCCGCCTTCTCGGGTTCGAAAATTAACCCACCAATCAGGACATGCCAAAAATACGCGCGCTGGTAGTTGATGATGCCGTGGTCATGCGTCGCATGATCACACAGGCATTGGAGAACGCTCCCGACATCGAGGTCGCAGGAGCTGCGGCCAACGGCGTCATAGCACTCCAGAAGCTCGAACAGGTGAATCCTGACGTTGTCACGTTGGATGTGGAGATGCCCGAAATGGATGGGCTGGAAACACTCAAAGAGATTCGAAAAACACATCCTAGTCTACCGGTGATCATGTTCTCTACTCTGACCGAGAGAGGAGCCGTCGTCACTGTCGAAGCTCTTACCAGTGGAGCTACAGACTACGTCACCAAGCCTGCCAACGTCGGAAACATCACCGAAGGAATCAACCGACTGGAGGAACAACTGATCCCACGGATCAGAGCATGCTGTTCTCGCTCTTCATCGCCAGTTCCCCAACTACCTTCGACACCAAAGGAAACATCCCTGCCTACAGTGCGCGACTTTTCAGGTATCACTCCTGAAATCATTTGCATTGGTTGCTCCACCGGAGGACCAAACGCATTGGCAGAGATCTTCGAAGGTCAAAACTATTCGTTGGAGGTACCCATCGTCATCGTCCAACACATGCCTCCAAAATTTACCGGGTTCCTCGCCGAGCGCCTCAATGCCAAGAGCCCACTTAGTTTCTACGAAGGGGAGGACGGAATGCCAATTGAACCCGGATCAGCCTACATTGCTCCCGGCGGCAGACATATGACTGTCGAAAAAAACGTCAGCGGCAACTGCCTGAGACTAAACGATCTCCCTCCCGAAAATTCATGCAGACCCGCTGTTGATGTACTTTTCCGAAGCGTGGCTGAAAATTACGGTAACAACGCCGCAGCCTTCATCCTCACAGGCATGGGATACGACGGCAAAAACGGCTGCCAACATCTTTACGAAAAAGGAGCGCCGATCACCATTCAAGACATGCAGACCAGTGTCGTCTGGGGCATACCTGGAGCAGTTTCAGAAGCGGGTATCGCCGACAAAGTGCTCCCGCTTGGCAAGATCAGCAACGAACTGATCCACTACGACAAGCTACACCGCTCGATCATAGCGAAGTAAATTTTCAACCAGAGGGAACAACAAGTGGCCATTACAACAGAAGACTTTCAATACATCTGCGACTTCGCAAAGAACCAAGCGGCAATCATTTTAGGAGAGGGAAAGGAATACTTGGTCGAAAGCCGATTGGAACCGATCGCAAAACAGGAAGGATTCGACGGACTTCCCGGATTGATCAAGGAACTGAAGAAGGATCCCAACGGTATGGGGCCCATCTTCAGCAAGGCTGTCGAAGCACTGACCACAAACGAAACCTCATTCTTTAGAGATCATCATCCTTTTGAAGCACTAAGGAAGAAAGTCCTTCCAGACCTGATCGAAGCCAGAAAGGGCACCCGAACGCTGAATCTCTGGTGCGCAGCAAGCTCCACTGGGCAGGAGCCATACAGCATCGCCATGTTGATCAGGGAATACTTTCCAGAGCTCAACTCATGGCAGGTCAACATCCGCGCCACCGACATCAACACCAAGGTCATAAAAGCAGCCGAAGAAGGCTCCTATACCCAGTTCGAAGTTAACCGCGGCCTCCCTGCTCTATTCCTTGTAAAATACTTCGAGCAAAAAGATTCCCGCTGGGTCCTAAAGGAAGACATCCGCAAGATGGTCACCTACTCCCAGCTCAATCTCATCAAGCCATGGTTCATCATGTCAGGCGTGGATATTGTCTTCATCCGAAACGTCCTCATCTACTTCGACGCGGACACCAAAGCTGACATTCTCAAGAACATCAAGAACGTGCTCCACAAAGACGGATTCCTATTCCTCGGCGGTGCAGAAAGCACCATCAACATCGACCCAACTTGGAAACTGGTCAGCCACGAACGGACAACCGTCTTTCAACCCGGAAGCTGATCTTCGAAAATCCCCAAGGACAACCGCCCCCATCAATCACATCCGCTTCAGCCCTGATGGTACCTTGATCGGTGTCTCCACAGACTTACCCGAATGCCTTTTAAAAATCTGGGACTGGGAAAGCACAAAGAAGATCCAACACATCAATATCCCGGATCGAAAATAGTATCTGAATCGCTGGCGAGAGCGTTCATGTCACTACTCTAGGTAAGTCGGCAATCTGTTCATCCTTAGACTCCGTCACCCAGGTGTCACATCAGAGAAGTAAAATCATTCAAAAGAATGATTTCACAAGGGTTTTCACCGTATTTTTAGAAGCTCTTTTCGCAGGGAATTATTCCGTTGATTCATGGGGACCAGGATAGGAAGAGGAGGAGTCGCGAAATTGAACCAAGACCGTAACGAGAATCTTGCGTGGCTGACGTCAGAGCGTGACGCAAGGGGAGATCATGAGAGTTCGCATGATGCAAAAGAAAACATCTCTCTTACTCGCCGGGGCTCTCACATTCGGAGTGGCAGGGCCAATTTCCTCCAGCGGTCAGCTGGCCAAGATCGCAAGCGTTGCCGCCGAATCCGGTGGCGGCGAGATCCAAGCCTATGACCCGGGCTCGAAGCTACTGATCGGAACCATGGACTCAGGTGTAGAGTTCTGGGACCTTTCCGACCCTCGCAATCCAGGCAACCTAACCGACATTGCCTTCTCGAACCCATTCACTGGCAGCACGATTGATAGTGTCAGCAGCGTGGCTGTGGATCCACAGGGACGTGGATTCGGCGCGGCGGCTCTGATTCCCTCCAACAATGGCATGGAGGTGGGCAAGGTGGTTTTATTCGATCTCTCAACCCGCGCTATCCTCAACACCTTGGATGCAGGTTTCCATCCCGACAATGTGAAGTTCACTTCTGATGGCCTCTATATGTTGGTGGCCAATGAGGGTGAACCTCAATACGCCGGAGAAGCTGAAAACGGCGACGTCGTGGCCGATGGTGAGGGTTCGATCACGATTGTGGACCTGAGTTCAGTGCTCGCGGCTGCGCATGTGTCGGGAATCGATGCCAATCAGGTGACTCAGGTGGATTTCACTGCCTTCAACGGAAAAAGAAGCTTTCTAAAGAACCGAGGTGTTCGGTTGTTTCCAGCACAGAATATGGGAGGGCAACCTACCGTGGCTGAGGACCTTGAGCCGGAGTTCATCGCCTTCTCTAAAGACAACTCCATCGCTTTTGTCACACTCCAAGAGAACAACGCTTTTGCCGTCGTGGACCTTGCTTCGAAAACGGTGCTCGATATCTATCCACTCGGCTACAAAGACCATTCTCGCGGCCTCCCTGTCGTGAAGAATTTCCCGTTTCCATCGCTGCCCACCTTGGGTATGACCGAGGCTAATGACCCTCAAGGAATGAAGCCCTCTGTGACTCCTCAGGAGATCCGGCTTGGTGGGTTCTCAGGACTCTGGTTCATTGGTGAGTCTGGGGGCAAATTGCAGTTCGCCACAGTGCCAGATCGCGGCCCCAACGGAGACCCCACAGATGTGGATGGCGATACGATGAATGAGCGCCCATTCGCCCTGCCAGATTATCAGGCCAAGGTCGTGTTCTTCGAACTCGATGAGGGCAATGGCATGATCGAAATCACAGGTGAGACACTACTGACCCGAGGTGGAGGAACCACTCCAATCACGGGACTTCCCAACATCACCGCAGCCGATGAGGAACCGGTAGATCTTTTCGGAAATCTGCTGAACTACGATCCCTACGGCGCGGACATGGAGAGTATCTCCATCGCATCCGACGGGACCATGTGGATGGTGGATGAGTATCGTCCAGCCATCTACCATTTCAGCGCCAGCGGCGATCTAATTCAGCGCTATGTGCCTTCAGGCACGGCTGCATTGGACGGCAAGTCCGCGGGAGCATTCGGTAGCGAAACACTTCCTACAGAATATCTGAACCGCCGCAAAAATCGCGGCTTTGAAGCAGGTGCGCTGGACGAGGCAAACAATCTCTTCTACGCATTCATCCAAACCCCACTGGAGAACCCTGACCGTGCCACATCGGATGCATCATCGATCATTCGGATCCTTGCCATCAGTACCACTGACGGCAGCACAGTGAGCGAATACATCTATGTTCTCGAGGACCCCACCCGGCGTGCCTCAAACGTCGACAAGATTGGGGACGCCTTTTTTATAGGTAATGGGAAATTCATCATCATCGAGCGCGACAGCGCCACCACTGCGGATGGGAAGAAATACGTCTTCGAGATCGATCTAAACTACGCCACCGACCTCATCGCCAATCCACCCTCTTTGGGAGGCGACACGCTTGAGGCCAAGTCAATCGATGAACTGGATGCTCTTGGCGTGCGCCCTGCGGTGAAGGTCAAGATCGCGAACCTGCCTTCCATCGGCTACCTCGCCGGCGACAAGCCTGAAGGAATCGTTCAACTGCCCGACGGTCGCATTGCTGTATTGAATGACAATGACTTCGGTCTCACCGGAGGCGCAATCGCCGGAGACGGAACTATCGCCATTGATGATGATCCGATCGTGCCGACGTTGGGGATCATCGAGTTTTCACAATCCAATCAACTCGACCCTTCAAACAGGGACAGTGGTGCCAACCTTGCGAACTGGCCGGTCTTGGGGCAGTTCATGCCGGACACCATCGTCAGCTATGTAGCTGGAGGCCACACCTACTACGTGACTGCCAATGAAGGAGATGCTCGGGATTTTCACGAAGCACGTATCAAGGATCTGACAATCAACACTTCTGCCATACCCGACGCCGCCAATCTGCAGGCCGATGCCAACCTCGGACGTTTGAAAACCTCTAAGATCGACGGTGACTACGACAACGATGGCAACGTGGATCGACTTCACGCATACGGAGCCCGCTCATTCGCCATCTGGGATCACTTCGGAAACTTGGTCTACGACAGCGGAGACATCGTTGAGCGAAAAGTCCTGGAGATCGAACCTGGCAAATTCAATCAGGACGAGGGAGAAGTGGATGGCCGCTCTGATGACAAGGGACCTGAACCAGAGGGACTAACGATTGGCCATCATGGTGATCAAACCCTGTTGTTTGTTGGTGCTGAGCGAGTGGGAGCCATTCTCGTCTTTGACATCAGCAACCCAAGTGCCCCAGAATACTTGGACTACATCAACCCCGATCCAGTCGATGTCTCGCCAGAAGGCATGCTATTCATTCCTTCGGTAATGAGTCCCAATGGCGCATCGCTGGTGGTGATCGGGTTCGAAGAAAGCAGGACCATCGGTGTGTTTCAGATTCCCGGTGGAAGCATCAGTGCCTTCAACGCCTTGACCATCAACGGCCCTGTAGGCACGCGCTATCAGGTAGAATACATGGACGAGCGTGATTCGGTGTTTCAAAACCTGGGTTCTCCAATCACCACAGATACCTCACCTTATACGTTCATCGATGAGACCCCTCATACCAAGGGCCGCGTCTATCGTGTAACACCTCTGGACGAACTCTAGCCACTGATCAGCTTGATCACGAAGAATTGCACAAAGCGCCTCCCTCTTCGGGAGGCGCTTTCTTTTTTTAAAAACAAGAGACCTCGCGTGCGCCTGTATACCTGGGCAATCGAGAAAAATGGTCCAACACATCAATATCCCGGATCGAAAATAGTATCAGAATCTAAAACACAATAGATGATGTGACCGACCCTTCTCGCTTCAAAAAAATTTCCACTACAGGTCACTGACATCAAAGAGGCGCATAGATTTATCAGCGCCGGTAACGACCAGAAGATTACCAGAGGGACTGAAAGCCATGGACAGAATCCGACCACCAATCGCCCATAGCTCCTTCAACAAAACCCCATCGTGGGCATCCCAGAATTTCACTCGTCCATTCTCACCTCCGGAAACAAGAATCGGTCTACCGGGATGATGGGTCAGTGCACTCACTTCCTGATCGTGGGCGCGAAATTTCAGGCGTCGCTCCAATGTGGATACGTCAAAGATCTCCAACATCTGTTCTCTCCCTCCCGTCACCACGGTGGAACCATCCGGCGAAACCACCATGGCACTGAGTAGGAAACGATTGGTCACAGCACCAGTGATCATGAGCGAAGCAGCATCCAATTTGAGCAGTACATCTTCAGCCTGATTCGCTGTTCGGTTGTTTGGAAGAATGCCCACCACAGATTTGCCATTCTCGCCGGCAAAGGCTGCCTCACGGAGTGGCATCGCAGCTGCAGCCTCTTTCCTTCCCTCCCGGGTTTCCACAATCTGAATTCCAGTCTGATCACACAGCAACACTCGTCGCCCTTTCGACATTCCCAATTCCAAGGATAGTTTCAGCTTTATTCCCGGACGCCCCGGATTACTGGCAGTGGCAAAACCCGGCGCCGTGGAACTGGTCAACCTTGTCGACGGAACCGTGCAGCAGACAATCCAGACAGGAACGACCAACGCGTGCATCAGTATATCCGGTGACGGAAAGAGCCTGGCCACTAGTTCAAAAGGATCCCGTTATATATCCATTTTTGATCTAGAATCCGGTAACAAAAAAGGAAGCACTCCGATACCGACCGGTGCCAACAACATCACTTTAAACCATGACGCCAGCCTTGTGGCTGTCTCTCTTCAGGCGCAGAAAACCAAGCACGACGAAAGAGCCGTTGTTTTCAATACCAGCAGTGGAAAAGCTTTCATCGAAACCGAAATCGGGGGAACCCATGTTTTCGCGTTCCACCCTAATAATGAGTCCGTATTGATCGGAGCATTCCAGAATTATTTCACCTGCATTCGAATCAACGATTCCACGCCAATAATGGAGGGAAACAAACGAGTCACTTCACTCGGATACAGTCCAGATGGCAAGACACTGGCCATCACCACATGGGATGGCTATCTCCAGATACACGACTCCGAAACAGGAAACCAAATCAACACAAGAAAGGCATTTCTGACCAGGCACAACCAGATGGCATGGGCTTCCAACGATCATCTGATCACTCACGCTCAATCCGAGAGCGGCTGGTTGACTCAACTCTGGTCTACAGATGGCCTTTCTCTTGTTAAGTCCATCCATGGAGCAATTCCGTTACAATCAACCACCCAAGATACAGAGCTGCCTGCACCATGGAAATACGATCGATTGACCGGGAAACTTATATTCTCCGGCAGACAAGCAGGACTGGTCCGGCTGCCCATCGGAGGCGAGCATCAGGTCATTCCGGTAGAGAACGGCGGGGCATCCCTTACTGGTTTGGTGTCCCTCTCAGTGCTTTTCCCAACAGACCAACTTTTGCTTTCCTCAGGCCGACCAAAAATGACGATGCACGATATCAGCACCACTGCAGAACGGCGGGAGTTCGACAGCATTCTGAAGGGAGCCATTGCCACAACGCACCATGATCACGGACTGGTGGCGCAGGCAGGAAGATTCAACGGCAACCCTGCTCCGCTTCGAATGTTTCGCGTCAAAGAAGGGGAGCTCGAACATCGGTTCGACAAACCATTGAAAAGCGGCATCAGCAATTTGTCCTTCAGCCAAAGCGGACACCAAATCCTGACTCTCCCCAGGTATGGGAATCATGTTGATCTCTATTCCACCTCAGACGGTTCTCTATTGAATCGCTTCCGAAGCCCTACTTCGCAATTCATGATCAGAGCGATACTGGTCGGAGAAGATGAAAACGTTCTGATAACCATGCGTCCCGAAATAACGGATACCGGTGAGGAAACCTCAATGTATCTGCTCAATAGCAAGAACGGGAGTGTCATCAAGGAACTGACCGTAGAACAACGGGTCACCTCAACTGAAGTTTCGAAGGACGGATCCATTATCGCCATGGGAATTTCAGATGGCAGCATCCACCTCCATCAGTCCAACGACCTCAAATTCATCAAAGAGATTCGTGTCCATGATTCGGCGGTGACATGTCTTGCCTTTCATCCGAAAGCCAATCAACTCGCAACCTCATCGACTGATCTTTCAGTCAAAATTTGGGATTACCAGGCGGACACAATGATGAATCAATTCTTAGGAATCAGCAGTCCGCCCAACGATCTGGCATTCAGCCCATCAGGTGAGCTATTGGCAGTCATCGACCGGGGCGAATTTGTGCATATCTGGAAATCAGATACCAGCGACCACACAGACAATTAGTTGCCGCCACGCCACAAATCAAAGTGACAGATCAGACTCTGCGCCCATACCTATTATTGATGTCGCTGCTTTCCAGATCCTTAGTCTTACTGCTTTTCCTTCAATCGTTTTTTGCTTTCTCAGCCCCTCTCCCTTCTCAACCAAACATCTTGGTACTGATGGCTGATGACTGGTCTTGGCCGCATGCCCGAGCGCTCGGTGACACTACCGTCAAGACACCTACCTTTGATCGCCTCGTTCAAGAGGGAGTGCTTTTCGAGAACGCATTTGTATCGTCCCCATCCTGCACACCAAGCCGCTTTGCGATTGCGACAGGCCAGTATCATTGGCGATTGGGAAGTGCTGCCGATCTTGGTGGATCATTGAAGAAGGGAGTTCCAGTCTATCCTGAGCTGCTACAGGACAAGGGCTACAATATCGGTTTCTCGAGGAAAGGGGCGGCACCAAGCAAACATGAATTCACCGGGCGCGATCCGTTTGGGGAACGATTCAAAAACTTCAGCACCTTTTTCAAAGCGCGCGATGCCAAGAAGCCATTCTGTTACTGGTATGGAGCAGGCGAGCCACATCGCCCCTACCCTCCTGGATCCGGGAAAAAGGCTGGGATCGACCCCGATGGCATCCAAGTCCCCAAGCACCTCCCTGATCATCCAACAGCGCGATCTGATCTGGCAGACTATTATTTGAAGATTCAGCGTTTCGATCGCGACTGTGAAACGATCATCAAACAGATCGAAAGCTCCGGCGAACTGGACAACACGATCGTGATCATGACCAGTGACAACGGGATGCCCTTCCCCGGAAGCAAAGCCACTCTCTACGACGCAGGCACACGCGTCCCGCTTGTCATCAGATGGCCCAGCAAAGCCAAAGGCGGAAGAAAGGTCAGTGACTTCACGAGCCTTTGCGATCTGGCGCCCACGATCCTTGAAGCAGTCGGGCTATCAGTCCCTAATGCGATGACAGGACGTTCCCTGCTCTCCGTTTTAGAGTCGGATGCACAAGGTCAGATCCACACAGATCGCAAACACATCCTGACCGGCATGGAACGACACGTCTATCCATGGCCCGCCCGAGCCATTCGCAACAGGGACTTCCTCTACATACGAAACTTCACTCCTCTGGAATGGCCCACTGGCGAACGCAAGGGGCACAACCCCACCTACGATTTCACCAAGACTCCATGGCCGACTGAGAAAGGCGCCTTTTCCTTCAACGTGGATCCTTCACCCAGCAAACAGCTGATGCGTCACAGCCGAACCAGCCCTGATATGGCCACCGCCAATAAGCGAATGTTCAAACGTCGCCCACAAGAAGAACTTTACGACCTCCGAAACGATCCGAATCAACTCAACAACGTCGCAGCTACCTCACAGTATTCGAAACAGAAACTATTCCTCAGCAGACAACTCGAACGCGACCTATACGCCTCTGGTGATCCACGCATGTCGCAACACGGTCATACCACCCATCTCATTGAAGGCTGGGTCGTCCACGTCAGCAACCAACTACAACAACAGGATCCCGAGATCACCAAGCAGGCTCTCAAGCTCTTGAAAGCTCAATGCCTCAAGGTCATAGACGTCCTTCCCGCCGAACCACTCGTGCACCTGAAGACCGTGCCCATCTGGCTGACGCTACCTGCGAATGGAAGGAGAGCCGGTGCCGAATACCACGACAGCCATCGCTGGCTCGCTGCCAACAAACTCAACACAGCCAAAGCCAAGTGCGTGGAACTATCCAACGCACACAAGCTTGAGCGCGAAATCGTACGCATGCCCATGCTTCTCCTCCACGAACTCGCCCACGCCTACCACAGCCAGGTTCTTGGATTCGGCCACAAGGAAATAGCCAAGGTTTACAAAAGAGCATCAGAAAACGGCAGCTACGACAAAGTCGCACGCAAGAACAGCAAACCACAAAAAGCCTACGGAATGAACAACGCCAAAGAATACTTCGCCGAAACCACCGAGGCCTACTTTGGAGAAAACGACTTCTTTCCCTTCAACAACAAGGAACTCAAACAACACGACCCTTCGATGTATGAACTACTTGGTAAGGTCTGGGAGGTAACGGAGTAGGCAGCGCACATTTCAGGTATCAACATCGGTTCCTCCCGCGGAAGTAGGCATCCGCACTCCACACCATTGACAAATAGGCCGTGTAATAACAAAAGTTATCCCATGGCTATTGCAACCAAAGTTCGGAAGATCGGAAACTCTCTGGGAATCACGCTTCCCAAGGAGGCGCTCCATGCCCTCAAGGTTGAGGAAGGGACCACCCTCTATCTTACCGAAGCCCCCAATGGCAGCCTGAACGTAACCCCAGAGGAGCCCGGGTTTGGCGACATGATGAAGATCGCAGAGGAAGGGATGAAAGACTACCGGAACGCACTCAGGGAATTGGCCAAATGAAAGAACCCTCTTGGGTTCCGCCAATCGTGGTAATAGCCACGCAGGAGGAACTGCTCAGTAGATTCGGAGGAGGAGCAGGAGTCAGGGAGGAAGGGCTACTGGAATCGGCCCTTGAAAGGCCTCGCAACCTGTTTACATACGGAACAACCAGTCTTTACGATATGGCTGCGGCCTATGCTCATGGTATTATCAAGAACCACCCTTTCATCGATGGCAACAAGCGCATCGGGTTCATGACAGCCTACATTTTCCTGAGAGCAAACAACTACCCCTTCCAAGCTCCGGAAGTCGAAGTGGTCGAACGCACCCTCGCTCTAGCAGCCAGCGCCATCACCGAAGAGGACTACGCAGCATGGCTGAAAAAATCCTGCGAAGGATGAAGACATGATCTCTAAGATCGAGTTCTCCGACATTGGCAACGGTGTCTTTTTGGATTAGGTAAGGGCACGAATGTCAGACCCTTTCTTTGTCACTGGTGGCACGCTTCGGGCGGATGCCCCTTCTTACGTCAAGCGCAAGGCGGATCTTGAGCTGTATGAAGGACTGAAGGAAGGGCAGTTCTGTTACGTGCTGACTTCTCGGCAGATGGGCAAGTCGTCACTGATGGTGAGGACGGTGATTCAGTTGCGTAAGGAGGGTAATAAGGTGGCTGTTTTGGACCTGACGGCTATCGGACAGAACCTGACTGTGACACAGTGGTATGCCGGACTGGTGGAACGATTGGGCGATCAACTGGGACTGGAGGATGAGCTTGAGGATTATTGGGATGATCATGATGTGCTGGGCCCGTCCCAGAGATTTTTCGCTACGATCGGCCATGTTCTTCAGCGCTATCTCCCTGATGAGGAGACGCTGTATATCTTCATTGATGAGATTGATTCCATTCGCAGCCTTCCTTTCTCGACGGATGAATTCTTCGCGGGCGTGCGGGAGCTATACAACCGTCGCACAGAGAACAAGGCGTGGCGTCGGATTGGCTTTTGTCTTCTGGGTGTCGCCACTCCCTCAGACCTGATCAAGGACACGCGGACCACACCATTCAATATTGGACGCAGGATTGAGCTACGCGACTTCACCAAAGTGGAAGCAGCACCATTGGCGAAGGGCATCGAGGTGGCTCATGATCCTCACGTGGCTCATGCTCTTCTGGAGCGGATCATGTATTGGACCAACGGGCATCCGTATCTGACTCAGCGCTTTTGTCACGAGGTCGCTCCCGATTCCAAAGTTCAGACGCCCGCAGACATCGATGAGATGTGCCTGAAGCTTTTCCTGAATGAACGGGCAAGAGAGACGAATGACAACCTGACGTTTGTCCGAGAACGCATTCTAAGGAGCGAACACGAACGCGCCGCGCTGCTTCACTTCTATCAAAAGGTCCTGACCGGGAAGAAGATCCCTGACGATCCAAGCAACCAACTTCTGTGCACTCTTGGACTGGCTGGCATCATCAAGGGCAAGGATCGCAACATCATTGTCCGCAACCAGATCTATCGTCATGTCTTTGACAAGCACTGGGTGACGAACAACATGCCTGATGCTGAGTTACGCAGGCAGAAGGAGGCGTTTTGGCAGGGTATGATCCGGACGGCATTTGCCGGAGGCTTTGTCTTCCTGATTGTGTTCTCTCTGGCTGTCTATGCCTTCATTCAGGCGCAACGTGCGGACCAGGCTGCTGCTGATGAACAGGTTCAACGTATGCTGGCTGAAGACGCCCGCAAGAAGGCCGAAGCCTCAGCTGCCGAGGTGACCGAAACCCTCGCCCGTATGGAGATCCAGCGTGCTGAGGAGTTCTTCAATTCAGATCGCGCATCCTTGGGAATCGCCTATCTCTCTGATGTGCTTCGGCACAATCCCTCCAATCACGTCGCTGCCACCCGACTCATCTCAGCCCTGACGCACAGAAGCTTTGCCTTTCCTGAAGTGCGAACCCAGATGCCGCGGGTGATGAGTTTCCAGGAAGATTCACAGAGCCCGGATGGCCAGCGCTATATCGGCATCCGTGGTGACGAGGTCGTTCTCTTCGATCAGAACGGGCTCCCTGTCACGGAGCCTGTCCTTCATGAAGGCGTGGTGGAGTATGCTGAGTTCAGCCCAGATGGAACCCGCTTTGCCACGGCATCCCAAGACACGACCGCCCGCATTTGGGATACAGAGACGGCCTCCCCGCTGACGCCACCCCTGCAACACCAAGGAGGCGTTATTTCAGCCAAGTTCAGTAAGGATGGACTCTCTCTCCTCACCATCTCTGTTGGGAGAGAGGCAAGAATCTGGGACGTGGCAACAGGCCGGCCTCTGACGGATCCGCTTCAACATGAATCTGCCATTCGCAACGGGCGCTTCATCGACAACGGAAAGGGCGTGGTCATCTCGGCAATCCGCAACAGTCGTTTCGTCTGGGACATCCGCCCAAAACGCGCCCTGCCCTTGACGATGGAAACCAGCCGGAAGATCAACTACATCGAGTTCAGCCCCGACGGTAGATTGATCCTCACTGCATCGCGGGATAACTCAGCCATACTATGGGACACTCACAGCGGAAAGACTGCTGTCCCTCCACTACTTCATGAGCGACAGGTGACGTCCGGCGGATTCAGCCCTGATGGAAAGAAGGTCATAACTGCATCTGATGATCATTTCGCACGTCTATGGAATACAGAAACCGGCCAGCAACTCCCTATCCTCCTGGAACATGATCAACGACTAAACGCTGCACGTTTCAGTCCTGACGGGAAACACATCGTTACCGCTTCCACGGACACCACCACGAGAATTTGGGATGCAGAAACAGGCGAACCAATCATCGAACCATTGCAGCACCGTCGCGAGGTGAAGCAGATCAAGTTCAACGCAGATGGATCACGATTCATTACCGTATCCAGATCCGGTCGCATTCAGGTTTGGCACACCGCTACAGGAACCAACATTTCCAACACGATCCAGATCCGCGGACCATTGGTATTTGCCAGTCTTGATCCCAGCGGAAAGAAGGTAGTCACGTGCTCGACAAGTGAAGCGCATATCTGGGATGCCGATACCGGAGAAGCACACCCACGTTCTCTCCTTCACAGCGCTCCTGTCTGGTCGGCCGAGTTCAGTGAGGATTCCAAACGATTGATCACTGCCTCAAGAGACCGCTCCGCACGTGTGTGGGATGTGGAAACGGGCGAACCAATCGGACTGCCTTTCATCCATTCAGCGGAGGTGGTGAACGCAGGTTTCTTCAAGGACTCCCAAACAGCCTTCACTACGACCAGTCTCCACTCCACCAGAATTTGGGACGTCAACTCACTTCAACCAATCAGTGAAAGACTGACCACAAAACACAATCACCGCTATACTCCATTCCGCTTTGAGCCATTTGAACTTTCTCGCCTCAGCCCTGATGAAACATTGGTAGCATCGGCCGTTGGCGAGCAATCGATCGCTGTTTGGGAGACAATGCTACCTCCGATCCCGGTGCCCGGTTGGCTGGCAGCGTTGGCAGAATCCATTGGAGGAGACCGCATCAATCAACGCGGTCTGATCGAACGGACCAGATCGCGCGATTTTGCACAGCTCAAGAGGAAGTTGCTGTCATCAAAGAGTCCTGACTTCTATACCCGCTGGGCAAAGTGGTTTCTCGCATCACACGAGCAACGGACTCTTTCCCCAAGCTCTGAGGTGAGGCTCATCGATCACGCACAGCACGTCGCTGAGGAAGGCTCCGAAGAATCACTCCGCAAAGCTGCTCATCTGGACCCTGGAAACCCCTCAATCCTCTCAAGACTGGCTCTGAGTCTCTACAGCGGCTCTGCCGAAGAAGACAGCACCAGCGCTCCCGCCAGACAAGCCGACTATCTTTCTAGCTACGCTTTGGAATTGGCTGAGACCCAAGATCTCATACCTTGGTTCTCCCGCGCCCTCATATTGATAAGACTGGGACGCAATGATGAAGCTGCCACACTGCTTGAAGAGCTTTTCTCCAACGCTCCCCTCCGCACACGCCGCGACGCGATCATTCAGATCGATACCATCGAAGAACTGAAAACCGGATTGGAGGAAGCACCTTCATGGTTGAAGTTCATCAAAGAAAACACTTCGAAGTAACACTTCATTCTTTTTCAACGTTCTAGCCTCCCAGCTTGAATAGAAGCCCCATATGTGGTGTCTTCGTTCAACCCGCAACTGATGAAACACCTTAGCCTGACCCTTATTCTTGTTGCCTGCGCCCTTCACGCACAAGCAGAGCTCGCCCCCGGCCACTCCTATCACGGAGAGGCATTCAACGAGGGTCCCCGTCAAGCCGCCCATCTCATTGAAGGCTCAGGTCATGTTCACATCAAGGTCACGACCGACAGCAAGAAAGCTCAACAGTTCTTCGATCAAGGACTCGGGCAACTACACGGCTTTTGGTATTTCGAGGCGGAGCGCTCGTTCCGCCAAGCAGCCGTCCACGACCCCAAGTGCGCAATGAACTACTGGGGCATGGCCATGGCCAACACCAAGAATGAGAAGCGAGCCATTGAGTTCATCAAGAAAGCCAAGTCACTCAAAGATTCTGCCAGCGCATTGGAGAAAGCTTTCATCGATTCGTTGGCTACATTTTACGACGAGAAAAAGAGGCCTCCCAAGGCTCGTTTCGGAAACTACGCAAAGGCACTGAAGAAGATGACGGATGACTTTCCTGATCATCTCGAACCCAGAGCCTTCTACGCTCTCCAGCTATGGACCAACAGCAGAAAGGGGCACCCGATCAAGGACCATGAAGCCCCCAACAAGATCCTCGAAAGCATCTTCAAAGAGAACCCCAAGCACCCAAGTCATCACTACCGCATTCACCTCTGGGACAAGAAAGACGCCAAGCGGGCTTTGACCTCTGCAGCGGCAGCCGGACCGGCATCTCCCGCCATTGCCCACATGTGGCACATGCCCGGCCACATCTACTCCAAGCTCAAACGCTATCACGACGCTGCATGGCAACAGGAAGCATCCGCCCGCGTAGATCACTCCCATATGATGCGCGACCTGCTGCTGCCAGATCAGATCCACAACTATGCTCACAACAATGAATGGCTGAGCAGAAACCTTTCCCAAATCGGTCGCGTTCAAGACGCCATCAATCTGGCAAAGAACATGTGCGATCTGCCTCGCCATCCCAAATACAACGTCCCCACCAAGCGTGGCAAATCATCCAACTACGGGCGCAATCGCTTGATGGAGATTCTCGTTCGTCATGAGCAATGGGAGACTCTCATCGAATTGGCAAACAGCCCCTATCTCAGCCCAATCGATTCTCAGGACGACACCATCAAGAGACTCCACGCCAAAGCAGTCGCGCACGCCCACCTAGCTCAATTCGATCACGTTGAAAAGATCACTGCTGAACTGAAAAACATCCAGACCACAGCAACCAAGGAGCGCGATCAAACGATCGAGAAAGCAGTTACCAAAGCGAAGGAGGCTGTAGCAAAGAAGAAAGAAGAGCAGAAAGACGCGCCCGCTTCCGGTCAGAAAAGGAAAGCCACCAGCAAGAACCCAATCACCAAAGCAAAAGAAGACGCCGCCAAGAAGTTCAAGGGGCGTTTGGACACGCTGAAATCAGCAATCACTGAACTCGAGATCTACACAGCGCTCTACAACAAGAAGCGCCGTGCTGCAAGACGCCTCCTAAGCGACATCGACGAATTGAATGCATCACGGCACGCACGACTGCTTCAACAGCTCGGTAAAGAGAAAGAAGCCATCGAGATCGCCAAGGAACACGTCAAAGATCATCCCAATGAGATCGAGCCGCTTGCTCTATTGACCTGGCTTCAGCTGGATGACCGTAAATTCAAAGAGGCGGAAGCAACCTTCGTCAAACTTCGCAAGATCGCCGCGCACGTGGATATGGATCTTCCGTCCATCAAACGACTGAGGCCATTGGCTGATCGTCTGCACCTTGATGACGACTGGAGACAAGAGTTACCCAAGAGAAAAGACGTGGGCGCTCGCCCTCCTCTCGACACATTGGGACCAATCCACTGGCGTTCCACCCCGGCACCCGACTGGGCATTGGAAACCAAGGATGGAAAGACACTTTCTCTCAGCAACTACAAGGGAAAGCCGGTCGTCATGATATTCTATCTCGGCCACGGATGCTCCCACTGCCTTGAGCAACTGAACGCCTTTTCCCCAAAGACAGCTGAGTTCAACAAACTGGGAATCGAACTCGTCGGAATAAGCACAGATTCAGTGGAAGGCCTTCGTAAAACATTCGACGGAGCCTTCTTGAAAAAGGACTTCCCGTTCCCCTTGGCCAGCGACCAAAAACTTGAGGTCTTCAAGCGCTACCGCTGCCACGACGACTTCGAATCCATGCCACTCCACGGCACCTTCCTGATTGATGGAAACGGAGAAATTCGCTGGATGGACATCAGCTTTGAGCCATTCACCGAGGCAGACTTCCTGATCAAGGAAGCAGAGCGCCTCCTGAGCCCAAGCCACACGCCTGGCGCCATCGCCACGAAGTAAGCACCTCTGCTATTGATCGTTCAGAAAAGGAAGTTCCTTCCTGAAAGTCATCTGCTCGTCACGGTCAACGTCAGCCCTGACCCAGCCTGTTTCAGCACCGGCATCTGACAGTGAGCGCCCGCAATAATCGAAAATCTCGGTCCCTCCCGCATATTCATAGTTCGGGTCGTTACCCACACGGTTGACCCCGATCACGTAGGATTGATTTTCAATAGCTCGTGCCTGAAGCAGACGCGTCCAATGAAACAGTCGTTTGGAAGGCCAGCTGGCAATGAAAACAAACATCTCTGCACCTTGAGCCACAGCCTTTCTCATCAACTCAGGGAATCGCAGGTCATAGCAAATAAAAGGGGCCACTTTGAATCCGTTCCAATCAAAGAACACGATGTCATTACCTGCCTCATATGCCTCCAGCTCACCACCCAAGGTGAAGGGCTTGATCTTTTGATACCGGCATAGGCCGGCTCCATCTGCCCCGTATGCCATGGATAGATTGATGCCCCTTGAGTCCGTTTTGCACCGCCCTACAAGTCCGCCCACAACAGTGCATGATGTCCTCTTGGCTAGGTCTGAAAGAAATTGCTCAGTCTGACCGAACTCCTCTTCGTAGATCGAAGCCACATCCATATCAAAACCCGTGGCAAACATCTCAGGCAGCACGATCATGGAACCCGGCTCCGGCTTCTGCTCCGCAATCATGGTGTCCACCTGATCGTAGTTGGCCTGTTTGTCGCCCCAATTGATATCAAACTGAATGCCGGTGAGCTGCATGACCCAATCGATAGAGCAACCAACCCATTCGGTCAAAACCCATCAGACAGCCATCTCTATTGCCAGATCAGGAATCTGGCGCAACAGTTACTCAAATGGATGAAAGCACTGAGACATCTCTAAGAAAAATGGAGAAGCCTCCCGTTATTAGGGAATCACTTCCCAGTCCCGTCCCCTTTCTCCATCCAGCTTCAGGCACGCTTCTGCTGGTAATCGACAACGCACTCTTTGGCGTCAACGCAGTCTCTTTGGGTACAGGAACGCTGCTGACATCAGCCATCGCATTCGGCACCACCTTTACCGGAGTCTTTCTCGCACAGAAGTTCCTTCAACGAGAACCCTTCGGCACAAGCCTGACCAAGGCTTTCCTGTCAGGAGTCTTGGCCGGCATCCCATCCAGCATCGCCGGCACGATCGCAGGAGGCTCAGCCCTGATCAGTCACTTCACAAAGAAGAAAGACTGAGCAACTCTACTGGACCAACTCAAGGTCAGGAAACCAGGAACGAGCCGCCATCCACAACATTGGATGCACTGCTGCTGAATCAAGGGTTCGCCCATCCTCACAGACCAACTGTTGCTCTTTTACAGACCATGACTTGCCGTCTTTACTCTCCGCGATATTCCTGAGATACCGCTTGAATTCGATACCCTCGGATTCGAATGCTCGGACCCGGCCATGCTGATCGGTTAGGAACAACCAATCTACGCCTCCACGGCTGAATTGATACACCGGATTGGAGATTAGGAAATTGTTTAGAAACACCATGGGCCCCTTGCCCTCCTCGTCGGCACGCGGCTCCCTGAAGACAACAACCGGCGCTTTCTTCTCCAGTCTCTCATCCTCCCATGAAAACGGAAATGACGTGTTTGGCTCTGCCAGGTAAGACACGTAGGTGGAATCAGGCGGATACTCTGCGGCAGGCCCGGGCATCGCAACCCTCGTCTTTGGATTTTCCGTATACCAAGTCAACCACTCCATCTCGACCAGCGGGATAGGAACAAAAGGGCTCTCAACCCCGACTTCAGAACCTGTAATCGCATCTCCCTTGATGGGAGTCCAAAGAGAGGCTGTCTCTGGGTTTACAAAAACCTCATCTGTCCTGCACGCGAACCCAGAGTGGAACCATTCAGGTTCACCGGCCCCGTCCTTAAGCGTATAGGCAACCACAGCACCACTAAGTGGCGAGACAAACAGATACAGCGGCTTTCCAAGAATCCGATCTACCACCATTCGATGCATGGTCACCACCGGGCGCGGATAAGCACGGCTTTCTCCATTCATCCTGACACCAATAACAACACTCCCCTCACCAAGAAACGAGGCCTTGTCGACCTCTACATTCGGGTTGTGTTTCAGGACCTTGATGACTCCCGGATTCATCTGTTGCCAAAAAATTTCATCCCACCCAACAGTGGTTGCCCCTGGGTTAAAAAAATGACCCATGTCTTTCCCGAACTGATGATACAGCGTCTGCTTGAAACTTTGATAATGCTCATATGTTGGCAGGTCGTTGTGCCAATAATGTTCCCAGTATTCCTTGGTTCCATCAAACTGTACCCCCAGCTTCTCGGACATCAGCTCAAGCAGAACTGCCCGCCGCTCAGGACTGATCAAAGGTGAGATCTCCAACAAAGGAACCGAGTATTCATCCCTCCATTCGGTTTTCAGCAAGGTCTGGAAGACTTCGAAATTTGCATCATCCTTTCCTGCTGGCGCAAGAAACGTCTCTGGAGCCAGTGGGGCTAATTCCCTAAACGCCCATCGATTGATACCAAAGGCGACAACCAAAAGGATGCCCAGGACTGTAAAAACTCTTTTCTTATAAGGATCCATAATGAGTCTGATGTTTTTGTGGCCCGGGAAATATGCCCCGCTCGCCATCTACTTAAAATCTGAAATCACCCACCAAATCGGCCGAGTGACACCACCCCCTGCCACTAGGGAGACAGCCGCTCAATCTTCCAATCATTCGCTTTTTCCAAGGTGAAGCGAAAACGATCATGCAGCCTATTGGGTCGCCCTTGCCAGAATTCAACCAGATCAGGGACCACTCGATAACCGCCCCAGTGATCTGGCAATGGCACTCCGCCCTCATCGAAGCGCTCTTCGAACTCTTTCATCCGAGCATCAAGATGCTCCCGGTCAGGAACAACACTACTTTGATCTGAAGCCCAAGCGCCAACCTGAGCTCCTCGAGGTCTTTTAGAAAAATATTCCAACGACTCGTCGCGAGAGACTTTTTCCACCCGTCCTTCCACACGAACCTGCCGTTCCATCGCTGGCCAGAAAAAAGTAAGAGCAGCAAACGGCAGCGCTTCCAGTTCCTTTCCCTTCCCGCTGTTGTAATTCGTGAAGAACGAGAACCCCCGAACGTCCACGCCCTTCAGCAACACGATGCGCGAACTGGGCCGGCCGCTGCCTCTGACGGTCGACAGCGTCATCGCATTCGGTTCAGGAACCTTGGCTGCCAAGGCATCTCCAAACCATTGATCAAACATCTGAATAGGGCTCTCGGCCAGCTCGGACCGGTTCAACCCACGGAGTGCATACTCCTGCCGAATGTGATCAATGTCGCTCATGTCGATGGAAAAGCCCGGTCTCGGAACATCCGAACCAGGCTCGAAAAAACTTTGTCCAAGAAATCAGTCCTTCTTGCTGATCATTCCCGTTTCTCTCGCATAATTGAAGATGCCACCGGCATCCACAACCGGACGCACATCACCCAATGGCTTAAAGGAATAAACCTTCCCTGTGGCTTCAACGGTCACCGTAGCAGCATCAAGATCCACCGTGACCACATCCCCAGTGTTCAACTCTTCGCAAAGCCGGTCCAAAATTTCACACGGATACAACTCCCCCGTTGCCACACAGTTACGGAAAAAGATACGAGCAAAACTTTGAGCCAGCACAACCCGGCAATCAGCAGAACCCAAGGCAATGGGCGCATGCTCACGGGAGCTTCCACAGCCAAAGTTCTTACCAGCCAACACGATCGGATACTGACTATCCAATTCGCCTTCCTTCACATAACGCTCACTGTAGAGGCTCTCAGGAAGGCCAATCATGGCATAACTTCCCAATTTCTCGTACTCGTCAGGAATCGTCGGAATAAGTGCCAGATATTCAGCAGGAATAATCTGATCAGTATCGATATTATCTTTAACAACAAAAACAGGACCTTTAATGACGGAATCCATAAGCGGCGCATTCTGCCCCCAATCGTCAATGGAATCAATGGGTGAAATCACCGCCAATGCTTTGAAGCTGAAATCCGTCTTTGACAGGAAGGCATACAGAGATTCCTCAATTTTCCATTTCACAGAACCTGAGTCGCGGTCTTTAATCCGCCGCCTCCGATACGATACATCCCTCGATCGCTCAGGAACGAAGACTCTATTAATACCATTATGGGAAAAACTGCAGTAGTCACAGGGGCAGGTTCTGGCGTAGGCCAGGCAGCTGCCATCACTCTCGCCAAGCAGGGCTGGAACGTCGCCATCATTGGCCGCCGCGCCGAAGCCCTTCAGGAAACGATCACCAAAGCTGGAGACGAATTGAAGGACAGCTTCCTCTCATGCCCCTGCGATGTGGGCAACAAGGATGAAATCAAGAAGATGGGGGAACAAGTCCGCAACCAATGGCCACAAGTAGAGGCAGTCGTCATCTCTGCTGGAACAAATGTAAAAGACCGTGCCCTCTCTGTCCTCAGTCCAGAAGATTACGAAATGATCGTTTCGATCAATCTGAACGGCGCCTACTACGTCACTCAGGAATTCCTGCCGGGCATGCGTGAAAGGAAACGCGGAACCATCTGCAATATCGTTTCGGAAGCAGGAGTCCTGGCAAACCCAAAGGCCGGAACCGCATACATCGTTTCAAAATTCGGACAGAACGGACTCACACAGGCCATCAACACTGAAGAACGAGTCAACGGTATCCGCGCCTGCTCAATCTTTCCTGGCGACATCAACACACCGCTTCTTGATCGGCGCCCGTCCCCTCCTCCAATGGAGCTACGTGGCGCAATGCTCCAACCTCAGGATCTGGCAGACTGCGTTTCTCTTGTGGTTAACCTCCCCGCCAATGCTGTTGTCGAGGAAATCATGATTCGCCCTCAGTGAAGTAATTGATCAATCTTTCTTAGGGCGGGCGCTTTACCGGCGCCCGCCTTCCTTTTTCTCGCTCCACCGTTACACACCCAGCGTCATGCCCCATCCACACACACAAAGCCTCCCCACACTAACCATCAAAACCTCGAAGGCCCCTCGCATCCACGCAGGTCACCCTTGGATCTTTGGCAGCGATATCCGCAAAATTTCTGAGGAGATTCAGGATGGTTCAGAAGTGCAGATCAGGGATGACAAACGTCGCACCCTCGGTGTCGGGTTCTTCAACTCACAGTCCAAGATTATCGGACGTATCATGAGCCGACAGAAGCGCCCACTGGATCGGGCGTTTTTCAGGGAACGCATCGAAAACGCAATCGCGGTTCGCAAAAGCCACTTGCCAGTCCGCCCCTGCCATCGCCTCATCAATTCAGAAAGCGATTTTCTGAGCGGACTCATTGTCGACATCTATGACCGTGTAGCCGTCATTCAGGTTTCATCACTGGCTCTGGACCAAAGAAAGACCTACATCATTGATGCGTTGGATGAACTTCTGGAATTGGACGCGATTTTGGAAAAGAAGGATGTCAGCACACGTCGATTTGAGAATCTTGATACTGGAATCGAATTTCATAAAGGGAACGCGGAGTCACTCCCATCCGAATTCAAGATCAACGACCTGATCTTCCACATAGATCTTGTGGATGGCCACAAGACCGGCGCCTATCTCGATCAACAGTTCAATTACGACCGCGTCTCACAGTTGGCGCACTCCGGAACATTACTTGATTGCTTCACTTTTAGTGGGGGCTTCGCTCTCCATGCAGCCCGGAGAACTGATCTCAAGGTCGAAGGAGTCGATCAAAGCGCAGCCGCGTTGGAACTCGCTGCCAAGAATGCCACGAGCAACAATCTGGAAGCGGACTGGGTGGAAGGCAATGTCTTTGATGTCTTGAAAAAGCGATCATCAGAAATCTACAAGGGTGACCTAAAGCCCTACGACAACATCATTCTTGATCCTCCGTCTTTCACCCGAAACCGCGCCTCCGTCCCTGATGCCCTGCGAGGATACAAAGAGATCCACCTGCGGGCATTTCAATCAGTAAGGCAAGGCGGACGCGTCTTCACATTCAGTTGTTCCCACCACATTGATTCCTATTCCTTTGAGCACAGCGCCGTCGCTGCTGCCATCGACGCTAGAGTCACACTCCGCCGCATAGAACTATTCGAACAGGGACCCGATCACCCCATTTTCCCACAGGTTCCAGAGACCCAATATTTAAAGGGTTTTGCTTACGAGGTCGTCAAAAACTCGTAGGATCCGAGTTTCGTAAAGATATCCTTATCATTCGATTGTCGGTACAAAATAGTTGGCCAACGCGTAGATCATCAATACCGAAAGAATCAAGAGGCAGGTAGCCAACGCCAGGCGCCTCCACTTTGATGCCCCTTCAAGCAAACGCTCTCTCTCTCCAACTATTGTTTGTTGGAATAATTCGAATTCCTTTTCTGGAGAAAGCAATGATTCAACATCTTCTTTGATGATCTTCACATATCCATCTATCGGGATTCTCCTACGCCCCTCTACCTTACTCTTCAACTCAGCATCAACAGGAGAAAACCCTTCTATCGGACCCAACTCTTTGCCAATCCAGATACGAACTAATCCATGGTTTTCGGCAATCTTTTCTATTCTAGACCAAACCAAGTCAGAAGCTCCCACTTGGTCATCAATGGACTGCAAAAGTAAGCTTTGAACGACCCCTTCTTTTCCTATCACCGTCAGCCGGACACATCCTAGGATCTCATCTTCTTTGAACAGAAGTTGGAACTCGGTGAAAACTTTCTCAAGATCTAACGAATATACCTCTTCCTTTTTCCAGAACGCTCGAAGGTTTTCCAAATCATTGACCTCGGCTCTGCGGATTTTGATTTGCTGAGCAGACACAATCGCGAGAATAGCAAAGGGTGAATATAGATCAAAAAAGGTAACTGAGGGACAATATCGCCATCAGTGAACGAAACGCTTGCGCTTGCGGCTCTGAAACCTTACTTTTTGCGCCCAATTCAAAGCCGGTGTGGCGGAATTGGTAGACGCGCTAGATTCAAAATCTGGTTTCCTCTGGAAGTGTGGGTTCGAGTCCCTCCACCGGTACCATCTCGGATGGTCTTCTCTGTCCCCTACTGCTCCACAGCTCTATAGAACCTGAATGAATTGGTGGTGGCTGCACCATCCGTCACTTGGATCATCCCCGCGCTACTGATCTCGGTTGCCAACTGAGTCCAAGTGATCAAATCATCCGAGGCTTCGATCACATAGGTAACACCATCAGGTGCAGAGAGCATGATCTCGAAACCGCTTTCTGTCAGTCCAGACTGACCGCCTACCGCCAACGCAGCCACCCTGTTGACCCGGGCTTCGTCGCTGGCAATATTGTTCGAAGGATTAAGATCTGTTTCATTACCATACGCGCTCACACTGTGAGTAATCGCTCCAATACTCTGCCCAAGTAAGGTGTAGGATATCGTTGCGGACTGCCCCACATTGATTGCCCCAAGAGCAGTGACAACCTCACCTGTTCCTAGTGTTGCGATACCTTGTGATGGTAAAACATTGCCGACCAAGCTTGTGCCAGAGGGCACGTTGTTTGTAAACATGACACCAGTCGCAGTTGCCGGTCCCTGGTTAAGAACTGTCACCGTAACGACTGAGTTACTTCCTTGATAGAACTGTTCCGCACTCGCAATCGTCACCTGCAGCCCCGCACTGCCAGCAGCTGGTTCAACAGTCTTAATAGCCAAACTCCACCCTTCGATCATGCCAACCTCACCATTAACGTCATCCCAAGTATAGAGCATCCAGTCACCGTTGGGATCAGTACCATCAAAGACCCCTAAATCAGTTCCGTTTGGCGTTCCTGAATAACCATATTTGTCAGGAACGGTCTCGGCATAATCAGTTGGCAGCCAAGTTCCGCTCGTAACGCCTCCGGTTCTAGGAATCACACTAGTCGCCGATACACTGAAGGTGAGGTTAACTCCTGCTACAGCATCCCCGCCGGCAGCGTCAGACATCAAGACAGCACTCTGCCCCTGCGGACCTACTAACAAAATATCCATATCGGAAGCGAATTCATGCGAAACACCCATCAGCGAAACTATCACATCATCTACTACACCCGCTCTACCAGAAACACTAATTACACTCGGATTTGCGGAACCAGCACCTGACCCTGCATCACCTTGCCCTTGGAGGCCAGGAACCAGTATTGGGGTTGAATTTGCAATCGCGCCGTCTGTCGGGAGTGAAAACGACTGAACCAGACTACCATGAGCCACACTGCCGGAAGCCGTCTCATCGGATAGACTGATCGTAACAGTAACAGAGCTTGATGCATCTGCATCCACCATCACCTGAACGGAGCCTTCACTGGAAATCGCACCAGCATCTATGACACCCAGGGTTGCTGTTGACGTAACTGCTGTCACACCTCCCCCAGTTACAACAGTTGCAACAACATTGGTCGTTGCCACGTTCCCCGTGTTCTGGACGAAAAATCCTAAGGTAACAACCTCACCATTCTCCAGACTTCCATTCGCTGGCTGGATACTTTCGGCCTTAACGGTCATAGACCCGGAAAGCGATAGTGACACAACCGGATCGGCCACTGGAATTGCTAGATCAACCGTGTTATTCGATGTCGTCTCATCCGGATTATCAGACCAGCCACCGATTTTGAACTCAAACGACCCTGTTGCAGACGGCCTAACGATATAGGTCGCAGTTACTAACTGCCCATTCGTCAAACTTCCAATTTGAATATCAAAGTCAGTTGGTGCATTGGTAACAATACTGTTTCCACCAGAGACTCCGACTAATTCGATCCCTGCAAACATCTTATTAGTCACAACAACATTCTCCGCAATTTCAGGACCTAGATTTTGGATATTGACCGTAAAAACTCCGTCGTGGCCAGTAAACAGAGATGTTGGAGTCTCTTGCAGACTCACACTGATATCAGCAATTGCGTCGTCGTCTTCGATTGTTAGCGTAGCGGTTCCTACAGAGATCGAAGCCGCTGTGGGATTAGACAAAACAACCTGAAGAACTTCATCGCTCTCAATTGTTTCATCACCAACGATGTCTACTTCAATCGTTGTCGCAAGTTCACCCGGATCAATTTTCACTGCTCCGTTAATGACAACATAATCACTGTCGGCAGAGGTTGCAGTTCCATCAACCAGCGTATACTCAACCCTAACCTGCGATGCACTTACCTCACTGAGAGAAACTGGTAGCGATGCAGTATTGTTTCCAGCATCTCCCTCGGCGACTAAAACCGAACCAATAGATATGACCGGACCATCGTCATTGGTGATCTCCACAGTTGCCGAAGAAGGCGCGCCAGCTGTTCCATTGGTAACTGAATCAATTGACACCGTAAAAGATTCATTACCTTCCAAGACATTTTCACCATTCACCGTAATCGGAATAACACCCGACGAGGCGCCAGCAGGTAGAATGACCTGCCCTCCTGACACTGCAGTATAGTCACTACCGTCTATAGCTGTTCCATCAGTTGTTGAATAGACGATTGTGATCTCAAGGCCAGACGGCGGAGCCACAATAACAGGCACATTCACAATATTGATGTTATCTCCTTCAGGAACCGCAAGGTCGCTGAGAGATACAACGGGAACAGCATCGTCGTTCAGAATTGTTCCCGTAGCGCTAGAAACTCCCAACTGGGCTCTTGAAAGCTCACTCGGAATAGAAATTGTGACGTTAAACGTCTCATTTGCCTCCAAAGTATCATCTCCGAGGCTACGAATAGGAATCATCCCTGTCGTTTGGCCTGCTTGGATATGTACTCTGCCAGATCCACCAATATAATCCACGCCAGCCTCAGCCGTTCCAACTGAGGTCTGGTAATCAACAGCAACAGTCCGTCCGCTTGCTTGTGACAACTGAATCGGGAATTGAAAGAAATTGGTTTGCCCTGCACCACCTTCGCTGGCCATCACATCGGATATTGAAACGGATGGTAAGGGATCATTATCAACAATCGTTATCGTCGAAATGTCGTTGGTCAATGCCGCCGGACCGGTGACAGAACTAAACACAATTTGATATTCCTCATCGTTCTCATCCACCAGATCAGGAAGAATGGAAAGAAATATTACCTGATTCGTGCTTCCCACAGGAAAGCTCAAAGAACCAGAAACACCTGTATAATCACTCGACGATTTCGCGGTCAGGTTCGTTGAATAGTAGGAAACAGTCACTTGCTCAGTCGCCACCTTGGTAAGGTTTACATCCAGATTGCCAGTAACAACCTGGGAGTCACCTTCAGTTATTGAAAGATCGGAGAACAAAAATCTTGGCTCATTATCTTGAATCGTTGCTATCCCAGTCCCGTCAGCAAGCGTCCCTTCAGAGAAACCCGAATCGTTCAAGATGGAGGTCAAAACCAAAGAAAAGGTTTCATCAGCTTCAACCATATCATCTCCAATGATATCGATGCTTACAGTCGCGTTGGTGCTACCAGGCGCAATTATCACAACTCCATTAGTACCATAAAAATCGCTACCAAGGATTGCTTCACCGTTCAACAATGCATACGAAATGTTCACTGAATTTGAATGCACTTGAGACAATGTAACATCAAAAACGACGGTATTCGTAACTCCAGAATCAGGTTCTATACCAACGACGTCGGAGACGGAAGCCGTTAAACCGTCATCATTCAGGATCGCTCCAACCGCAGCGGATTGAAGAATGTTTGCACCAGTCGCATTAAACAGATTGAGTTGAATGAACTCGTTCGGTTCTTCGATAACATCAGGAATAATCGGCACACTGACCACCGCATTCGTAGCACCTGCAGCAATGGTAAGGGATCCTGCAAGATCAACATAATCTGCCCCAACACTAAAACTCTGTCCTGGGATGGCGCCAAAGCTAAGAGGGGTTAGGCTATAATCTATAGAAATATCATTTGAAACAGGTTGGCTCAGACTCAAATTGAAATCCAATGTGTTTGAATCTCCCACGTTCCCTTCTTCGACTGATGCAGATGCGACTGTTACCTCAGGAATCGTGTTACTTGAAGTTCCATGCAGTCGCAATGAAAGATTGTTAAGTGTGCTGGTTCCCGCCAAACCGCGGTCCTTGATTGTGAGTGTCCACGCACCTGCCGCTTGTTCTCCCCAATTTCTTACAGTTGTGAAGGTCCAATCAGGATAACCGTTTTCTGGTCCAAAACCCTGTTCTGCCAAGACACTAGAGGTGCCGCTTGGCGCAGTCAGAATCAACTCGAGGTCATTCGCCCTTCCGAATCCGAATTCCACGTTCAACTCCACATGTTCAACACGAAAATCAATAGCCGGCACATCGAACGAATAGGTAACACCAACGTTCGAAAAATCAGGAATAACCTGAGCCAGATCTCGTTTATCAAGGGAAATGCTCACCCGGTCCGCTAGATTTGTCCAAACTTGAGCCAAAGCTACTGCATTACCGGCATTTACCAAACCAGCTCCGTATTGGTAGCTGTGATAGATACCTGCTGTGTTCAACACCCAATCGGCGCTGAAGGAGAAATCAACACTGAAACGAGAAGAAGATCTCAAAAGAATTTCCTGCACGTCCCGCCATCCTAGTGCAGGGTTCGCTTCCAAAATCAAAGCGATCACTCCGCTTACAATTGGAGCCGCTGCTGAAGTCCCGTTGAAACGAGAGGTATAGTCCAGATTCGCAAGATCCACTTCGTTTGTACTAAAAGGAGGATTGTAACCCTGAAGCCCTGCAAGATCGGTAGTTGTTACTCCTGTCAAATTTCCTGAAAAACTATCCAAACCCGCTGGAGCAGAGGTAATCAGGCTTGCTCCTTCAGTAGAATAGGAAGAACGTTCTCCATCATTATTAATTGCTGCAACAGCAATCGTTTCAGATGCATTACCAATAGCCGATTGATTTACATCGTCATTATAATTGCCATCATTTCCTGCAGCGAAAACCAAGATCGTGCCCAGTCCATTTCGACCTGAGGACACCGCATCATCCAAAGTCGTTTCGGTCAAAGATCCATTAGAACGATTGATTTGAGGAGGAAAAATAGGATCGAAAAAGGTGTAGGTTGTAAGAGGCCCCCAACTGTTATTCTTTACCTCAATAACGGAATTGCTATGAGACAATGCACCTGAGATATTGACATCGAAATTAAACGAATTCCCACCCGAACCAAGAAGCTTCAGTCCAATCAAATTGGACTCGAACGCAACGCCAGTCACACCGACGCCATTATTTCCCACTGCTCCAATAAGTCCGCCAACTGCTGTCCCATGAGAGTCCTGTGTTGATGTCGGCGCAGGATCATCATCAAAGAAAAGGTAGTCGTAGTCGATCGTGGTATTTGAATTAGCAAAAAGATCTGGATGAGCATACTGAAGGCCATCATCTACGACTCCGACATCAATTCCGCTTCCCCGATAGGTATCCCAAGTATTAATGACATTTACATGCACACGAGGATCGCCACCATTTTGTCCGAGATTCAAAAGATGCCATTGTTCTGAAAAGATGGGATCGTTTGGGACCAGATTTTTCTGCAGAAGATATCCAAGCGTTGGCTGAACAGTCACAACTCCTGGAATTTGACTTACTGCCTGGAGCAATTTTATCGCCCCATCAATTGACGATACGTTAGCAATCACGAAATCATTCTTTCCAGGAATTTGGTAGGCATGGGAGATTCCATCAATCGCTTCTAGATCCGGAAGGTTAAAACCCAAAGAAATTCTTAGAAGAAGAGACCGCCCTAGAACGGTCGGTATTGCTTCGCGATTCCCGGCGTTTTGGACCAGAAGATACACATTGCTTGATAACGCTTCATTAGCGGCGGCCATTTCGACCACCTCGTCAACAGATTTAGCACCGAAAATGGTCTTAAGTTCGCCATCGCCTGATCCATCAATCCGCGCGTACCTAGTGGTATCTACTTCATAATGCGTTACCTTGCCATTTGAAAAGGCTTGGAATTGGACGGACCCCACAGCAGCAAGCCCACCTAGCGCGAGCATGATGAAGAAGGTGCCGAATAGAAGATATCTGAAGTAACTCTTTCGCATGTTGATGATCTGCATTGTGCTCTTTTTCGAACTACTGTTCAACTGCACGGTAGAATCTCTCTTTTGACTCCATTGACTTTTCGTCGATAATCGTAATTGCCTCAGAGAGTGAAATATTGGTCGAAATTGGCGTCCAATTGGAAAGGTCAGAAGACGCTTCAATCACGTAAATCTTACCATTCCTACCCTGAACCTGGAACATGAAGGCACCATCTTGATCTCCTCCAACATTCATTGTTGAAGCAACAACTTCATTCAATACCTGTATTGAATTGTCGCTCTCATCCAGCTCTCTGACTGTAGAGGCAACATTGAGGCTATTCGTCAATGTCCCCAAGGTCATCGGAGATACTGTCAATGTCCATGTAACACTCCCGCCAGCTTGGATATCCCCCAACTCAGCAGAGGCAGCGTTCGGAATGGTAGAATTCAGGCTGCTGGCACCTGAAAAGCTATCTACTACGGTCGTCCCTGAGAACAAGTTGGTCGCTACGACATTCAAGGCTGTGTTCGGGCCTTTGTTTGTAATGGTAATCGTATATGAGGCATTCATTCCAGCAACGACACTAGATGGACTCACTGTAGCAGTTACACCAAGGTTTGCTGTTTGCTCGACCGTACTCAGAGTCGATATTTGCATGCTCCAACCAGAAGTCAGCATACCACTATCGCCATTGGAATCATCATAAATGTAGAGCTTCCAAGTTCCATTCGGGTTCATACCAGCAAGAGAAGACAACGCGCTGGAAAGTGTTACTCCTGACAAGTCAGGCATACCGTCATCAACAGCGTCATAATTGGCAGGACGGAAGACGCCCGATCCCCCGATTCTTCCGGAAGGGATTTGGGTCGCAGCTGAGTCATCAAACGTCAATGTATAACCGTCAACCGAACTGGTCCCACCTGCGTCGGACATCAAAACGACCCCTGCGTTTCCATTTGGTGACACGAGGACAATATCAAGATCGCTTGCAAAAGAATGGTTCAGGTCGTTGAGAGTTACCGTTATCGCTGAAATAGTACCATCCAGATTAGAAACAATCACCTCTGATGGATACGGACCTGACTTACCAACCATTTCGACCTGGTCCACAGGTATTTGAATCATTGAAGGATTCGAATACCCATTCGATAGTCCCAAATTGAATTCATAGCTAACGACACCCAACTCGGCATTGTTACTCGCATCAGTTAACCTAAGTGATGCTTTGATTTTTGCTCCCGGTAGATTAGCTGCAGTAAATGTGAACTCTCTTCCTACCGGGCCTGAGGTTTTGGATATCGGGTTGTAATTTGCGGTCCCTACTACTGGAGTGATACCTCCAGATGTCAGCAGTTCTGCGTTGATCGAAGTTACAGGAAGTCCTGATACATTCTCCAACCTCAACGAAACAGTTACCGTTTCCCCAGGATCAATTGAACCATTAGCCGGCGAGATGGATTCCGAAGTGATCGTTGCTCCCGCCGCTACGATATCGGCAGTATCCAAAATTCCAACTGTTACAGACTGTTGATTATTTAGAGAGTTCAGGTCCTCCACTGCACTACTCACATTGACAACATTAACTACTGCCGCCTGAGGTCCTGCAACCGCAGGATAATTAATGGCAATCAATATCTTCTGACTTGCGCCAACATTTAGACCACCAACATTACAAGTGACGACTCCATTCGCGAATACACACCCAAGACTAGATCCAGATGGATCAAAATTTCCAGCAGTTATTGCATTGGAGAGAACAACTCCTGTCGCGGTAGAAGGCCCACTATTAGAAACTGTAACTTCATAAATGACTGTTGTGCCCTCAGGAACAACAGGGGACTCCGTAATAATCGAAACGCCCAGATCGGCCACACTTGAAATAACATTTGAAACTGGGATATTCAGATTGTTGGTTGTTACCAAATCCAAAGTTGGTGAATTTACCGAAGCAGCGATTGTAACCCCACCTGTCAGGCTTCCACTGGCAGACGTCACAACCTGAACGGTAACTGAACTTCCAGCAGGGAGATTCGGCAATGGTGTAGAGAGTCTGGATCCAGATTGCACCAACGTACCAAATGGGCCACTAGAGGAGACAACCGTTAAACCCGAAGGCAGGTTAACTGAAAACTGCGGGGAAACAGCTGTGCTTGGTCCTGAATTGGAAACAACAAATAGATTTGTAACATTTTGCCCTACATTCCCTGATGCAGCATCAGCCGTCACCACTAGATCAGCAACCGCAACTGCGCTGAACTCAACAACTGAAATATTATCACCAGGGAACGGATCGGTTTGCCCACCGCCTACAGACACGGTGTTCAGCAATTCACCGGCGCCCGACACTGCAAAGTTGACGACATTTGTGATACGCTGGCCGCCTGTCAGATCTGGAATACCTATCGTGAGCTGGCTTCCGGAAACAGTGACTGTTCCTGACGCCGCATTGACACTCGTGAAAGAAAATTCAGATGGAAACTGATTTGTCAGAGTAATGCCTGTTGCAGTCGTTGCTCCCGTATTCTCTACCACGTAAGTATACTGAACGCTCGTTCCAACATTTGATGAATTTGTGGAGCTCGATTGCTCAATTTTCAAACGGGCTGTTTCGTTCAGAGTAAATACGGTCGAAATATCAATGTTCCATCCGCCTTGAATCCCTCCAGAATGCAGAATCGAATCATCCATCACATAGAGCGACCAAGCACCATTTGGATCGATTCCATTGAAAGCTTTCAAATTTGTAGCATATACACCTGATGGAGCTGGAGATTCAAAAACATCGGGAGATTCGCTGCGGGTGTGGTAGTTGACAGGTTTAAATGTACCACTGGACAAGGCGTCTTCATTTGGCAGGTAATCATCTGCTCCATCCTCAATCCGAAGGGTAATTCCAGTAAGTGAATTTCCACCACCGACGTCAGACATCAAGATCGCCCCTTGATTATTAGGACCAACAAGAAGAACGTCCAAATCATCGGAATATCCATGATTGAGATTGCTCAATGTCACAGAGACGCGACTCACCAATCCGGTAAGTCCAGATAGTTGGATAGTTGAAGGATACGGCGTGGCCATACCTTGAAGCGGTATTACAATTGCATTGTCGTTTGTTCCTGATCCCCCGCTACCCAGAGTAAATGGAAGAGAAACAATATTACTGTGAATCAAACCTCCGCTATCTTGCATCGCAAAGTTAGCCACTAGTTTTTGCCCATTTGTTCCACTTGCAGTGAACTGGAACATCGCTTCAGTGCTAGAAGCACTGCTGGCAATGGCTCCCAAGTTCGCCGACGAAGGAGTCCCCGTCTGAACGGAGGAGCTGGATTGCAACGATGCCGTCACATCTCCATTTGAGTTTTGATTGCCTGAGTTCTTGAAAACAACACCTAGGGTCACCGTTTCACCTGGGTCAATTGCCCCATTATCTGGACTTAGCCCTTCGGACACTAGACGGAAAGAAGCCAAGTCGAAGAAAGGTTGAGCGCTCCTGACAACAAATGGTATAAGGCTCAAATTATTCGAGCTATCAACATCCACCGCAAGACCATCCACGAGTTCCTGTGCTGTCACGAAGACCGTATTGGTAAGTGTGGCGGAAGCTGGCGCTGTACCGGTCACAGTTATCTCTTTCGTCTCACCTCCCATTAATGCCCCCAAATCGAATGTCAAAACAGACCCATTGAGAGTGAATGACTCTGGAGAGGCTATTGCAGTTACACCTGCAGGCAATTGGTTCGTCACGACAACACCTTGCAAGCCTGACTCTCCAGCATTACTTACTGTATAAGTGAGAGTAAAAGGCCCGTTGGCATAAATTGGATCGGATACCTGTTGCCCAACCACTAAATCAACAGAAGAATCATCGTTGATAATCTGAACTTCTGTTGTCGTCGTCCCAACAAGACTCTTTCCGGAAAAATTTGAAAGCGTCAGATGGAAACTTTCAGTCTGTTCAACAACAGAATCATCGATAATCCCTACCTGAAACGTCATATTTGAAACACCGGCAGCAAAAGTCAAAAAACCGTTTACTCCCATGTAGTCAAATCCTTCGATTGCATCCGTCCCTGCGACAGTCCCGTCCGACGTCTCGTAGAAGACTGTTAGAGCTTCATCCGGATTGGATCTTCTGATGACTTCAACAACCAGCGTTCCGTTGTTTTCAGAAACAGAAAGAACGGCATTGGTGAAGCCCAGATCAATATCATTATCGACAATGGTTAGAACGGAGTTGGTTAGCCCAAGAGTTTGGCCTGCCAACAGTCTGGATATTCTCTGCACTTCTTGACCGTCATAGTTAAGGAAATCGCCCCCTGTAACAACATTGTTGAAACTATCTACCGCAATAGCGCCTACCGTGTTATCGAATCCGATTCCCGGTTCGAAGGCCAGGTCAACACTACCATTTGAATTGAGCCGAGAAATATTATTTCTAGGAGTCCCATTAACACTTTCAAACCTCCCGGCAATCAACAGATCTCCAATTTGATTTCCACTCTGGTAAGTGTGAATATCAACCACCTGTGCCAGACCAATCGTTGAAGAGACGCCCGTTCCAATCTCAAAGGTCGGATCAATAAAGCCATTCAATTGATAGCGCGCCAGCCCAGGCAGAATTGGAAATGGGGCTGGTACATTTGTGGAAGTGAATCCTGAAAAGTTGCCTCCCACAACTGGTTGCTGGGTGAACGGATCGACTCCAATTGCAAAAACTGTTCGGTTAGGGAACACACGAGTATTCAGATTGAAAGTCGTATCAATTCTTCCATTGGGCAGCAAACGCGTCAGATTGTTAACAGAGTTAGAGCCATGGTAAGAACCAAAACTACCTCCAATATAGATGCGCCCAAAAGCGTCTTCAGCAAGCGCAAAAATGACACCGGCGTTTCCTACTCCGTTTGTTCCAAAGAATCCGGTTTCTATAGTTCCGGATGCGTTTAGCCTGATAAGCCCCTGCGCAGCCACTCCTCGAAAATTATTGAAGGCACCAGCTACAAGATAATCACCGGATCCGCGTAATTCCAATACATCGAAAACAGCTTCCGAAGCACCCGCTCCAATATTGAAATTGGTGTCTACATTTCCAAATGAGTCAATCCTCACCAATCGGTTATATGCATTCGTATTGAAGTTCGTGAAGTTTCCGCCAACCAGAATCTGACCATTCCGAAGCGGCTCTATCACCAAAATTTCACCATTCGCACCGCTGGTAGCACCTCCGCTAATAGGAAAGCCAACATCTATAAAGCCATTGGCGTCAAATTTCACAATACGGTTTGCGCTATAGGTCTGACCAAGCGTGGTTACGCTTGTGAATGCACCACCAGCTATAACACTATTATCAGCCAGCGTAGCAACCGTATTAACACGTGAATTGGGGCCAATGGCACCACCGGTTGGTGATAGGCCGAAATTAAAACCTTCATCAAGTTCGCCATCAGGATAGTCACCCAAAAGACTGGCTCCTCCACTCACGCCATCAAGACTCAGCAGCGCAGTTTCAAGTGGCTCATTAATCTGATCATCGATCAATGGAATCTGAAACACCTTACTCGACTCACCATCGGCAAAGGTAAAACTGTTGGTAACAACAAAGAAATCACTGTCAACCACTGCAGTGACAGGCGAAACAGTCACCCTTGCTGACACAATTCCAGACAATCCTTGAGTCCTGATAAGAGTTACGTTTGCAACTCCATCGCCCTCATTGGAAATGTAATTTGTCGCGGCAAATCGTATCAACCCTGCAGCACCATCATTGTCCTCAATCGCAACGACCGAATTCTGCAAACCAAATGAAACATTTCCAACAGCATTGCTCAATACAAGGTCTACGAACTCCCGTTTCTCCAGTCTGGTTTCTTCCAAGATTGGCACAACGAACTGCTTCTGGGTTTCCCCGGGAAGGAAAGTAAATGTCCCCATTACGGGCAAATAGTCAGATCCCACGGTGGCTCTGCTCGAATTTGTGGATCCGACTGACGCATAATCCACATTGATTGACTCAATAGAAGAACCGGCCCGCTCAACGGTAACAGACACGGAACCATCTCCCTCGTCCACTGCAAACAAAGAAGAACTAAAGCCAACAACTGAATCATTATCCAATATATTGACAGTAGCGTTAGATACGGAGCCTAAAACAGAATCCAGCGGAAGATTCAGAAAGTTGTTTGTTAGCTGAACAAGTACTCCGGTATGAAGGAGAACGTTGAATGAAACATCTTGAAAGGCATTCGCATCATCAATAATTGGTATTGAGATGGTCTTGGAGTTCTCCCCTTCGGCAAAAAAGATGGTTCCTGTCTGCCCTGTGTAATGAACAGTATCCAAAGCAGAACTCTCTTGAGTCTCATAGTTTACCGAGAGCGTCCCGTTCAACGCACCTTTACGAGCAACCGTGACTGTCGCAGCAGAAGCGTTTTCAGGTGTGCTGTAACTGCCTAGTGCAAATTCGACAAATCCAACACCAACATTACTTCCTGCGTTTACTTTCACATATCCGTGTCTCACCTCTCGATCGAAGAGAGTGAAAGCACCTACAATGATGTAGCTACCATCACCCAATCTCACGAGATCTGATACAAAGTCATTCGCTCCTTCTCCCAAATTGAATGAAGGATCCAACTCTCCAGTAGAGGTCAGACGTACGACCCTGTTTTGATTTGTAGTACCGGACAAAGCAGTGAACCCGCCTCCAATCAAAATACTTCCTTCAGGTGCTACTGATACAGTCTTAACCAAATCATTCGGTTGATAAGTCGAATGAACGTATGATGGATCCAAGCCGCCAGTCGTAGATAAAACCGCTAACCTGACCGCATTGGTATCTCCGTCGAATGTCAGAAAGCTACCACCGATAACCATCCCTGAATTCCCACGCGGTGAAACACTTTCAACAGTGCCGGAGGCTCCCAAGCCGATGTCAAAGTCCTTGTCAACAACGCCAGACGACAGAAGACGCGCCACTCCGGGACTCAACACCCCATTCACCCGGGTAAATGCACCAGCAATTACAACCCTGTTTTGATTGTCAACATAGAGGTCTTTGACTTCTCCATCTGGACCGCTGCCAACATTAAATGATGGGTCTATCGCACCCGTAGATGTGAGACGAACCAAATAGCTTCGAGTGGTACCGTTTACGGATGTAAAAGCTCCACCAAGAAGCACATTCCCATCATTAAGTGCCCTAATTACATTAACGCGATTGTTGACACCAATCCCAATATTGAATGAAGGATCTACGCTGCCGGTAGGCAACAGTCTGGCGAGATTCTTGATTTGGGTTCCTCCGATCGAACTGAATGAACCTCCGATTACGACCTGGCCGACGTTTAATCCATTTGTATACACGGATACAGCACGCACAGATGCCGCTGCTAGATTATTTGAGATAACGCCAGAATCGAATCCTGTATCCAAACGTCCATCACTCAAGAGACGAGCTACTCCCTCCCTTGGCAGCCCTTCTACATTCTTAAAATCGCCGCCAATGTAGATCCCGCCTGTAGCTGGCAGGACTGAAGCTGAATAAACAACATCATCTGTACCGGGCTGTGGAACAAATGTAACCGATACAGACCCTGCTGAAGGTTCGTTATCAAGAATCATCAATACTGCTTCGCTTCCAGTGATAGACGCTCCCCCCAAAGGGTTAGACAGAGTGAGATTCACAGTAAAGGTTCCTTCCTGTGCAGTATTCGGACTGAGTGTTACCTGAAACTGTTGATTCGTAACTCCTGCGGCAAAATTCAACGTCCCATTTGTTTCGCTATAGTCTTCGCCTTCTACTGCTGAACCTGCGGAAGTTGCATAGTCAACCGATACAGCGCCGGCTATTCCATTTGTTCTAATAACAGTTATCGTGGCCGTTCCGGACGTCTCATTGGTCTGAAATATACCAGCACTGAATGAAAATTCTCCAGGCAAACTGTCATTGTCGATGACAGTGATGAGCCCGACACTGTTGACCGCAAGCTCAGCGCCACCTGTTGGATTAGCCAGTTGAATATTGATTGTCTCAGGAGACTCAAACAGGTCCGGAATTTCATCAATAATCGGCACCATCACGGTCTGTTGAGACACACCGTCAGCAAAAATCACTGTATTGGTAAAAGCCTGAAAATCAGCCCCTTCCGTGGCCGTCCCAGCAGAAACCCGCACTTCAACACTCACCTCTCCCTCATTCAGTCCAGCTCGGTCAATTTGAACGGCGGCATTGCCTCCAGCCTCAGATACAAGAAGATTTGTATTGGCAAAAGAGAACCCACCAAATCGAAAGCTGTTGTTATTATTGATCGAAACAATAGATACGCTTTGAGCACCCAAAACAGCTCCACCTAGCGGGTTTGCCAAATTGACAGTCAAACTCTCTTGTTGTTCAGCGGTCAAATCATCGGGCAAAACAGTGACTTCAAAATATTTGTTTGTCTCGCCATCAGCAAAAGAAAGAACTCCGTTGGTGGACACAAAATCGACACCATCCGTTGCGGTTGATCCCATTGTTTCAAAATTGACACTGATAACTCCGGAATTTCCGTTAAGCCGGAAAACATCAATCCTGATGCCACCTTGGTTTTCATTACCAAGATATTCATCTGCCGAGAAAACAAGCTCACCATTAGAGAACTCATTATCATCAATGTTGAAGAACGCATTGGAGCGCATTCCAAGTTGCGGCCCTGCCGTAAGAAGGTTCAGGCCCAATTGAAAAACTTCCACAGGCTCAACCAAGAGATCTTCCAACAACTCCACGGTTATCGATTTTTCAGTCTCTCCATTTTCGAACGTGACGAGATTTGTGAAACCCACATAGTCAAGGCCTGCTTCAGCCGTGATGTTTGTTGTATAGACTTCAAGGAGGACATCTCCTTCGGTGCTATTCTCTCGCACGATCGAAATATTCGCAGTGCGTGACGCCTCTGTTGCGGAAAACGTCGGCTGCGAAAACTGAATGATTGAATCATCGTCATTAATAGTAAGGACAGCTTGTGTTCTCGAACCAATGACTTCAGATGGCATAACTCCCCCGACTGACGTTACCATTGGATTGGATAGGGCCAGATTAATGGTCTTCCCATTATCCAGAGTGAGATCATTTAACAACGGAATCGTAAACGCTGCAGTGGCTTGCCCATTGGCGAATGTAACCGTCCTGTTAACCGGAACTGTGTAATCAACGTTCTCTAATGCCGTCCCGCCTGCCACGATATCCCAATCAATCGATAGCGCCTCAGCAACACCCCCAACCCTCTTCAAGGTAACAGTGGCTGCTGGCTGATTCTCAATCGCTGTATATTCAGCGCTTTCGAAAACCATTCTCCCATAGGTGTTGGTTACGATTGTATTACCGATCAATCGTGTAAGATAGAGTGCAGGACTGTTGTCGAATGTCGTGAATCCACCGGAGATCAATATCTTCTCATCTTTCTCCAAATCGATGTCGCTGATGAAACTATTGGCTCCTCGTCCAAAATTGATCGTCGTATCAAACGAGCCGTCTGAATTCAGACGACCGATCCGGCCTAAACCAACACCGTCGAATGCAGTAAAATCACCACCTACCACAATCTTTTCGTCATCCTGAATCGCAATTGCATAAACCGTATTGTCGAACCCAAGGTCAGCGTTGGTCGTTGTATCGAGGAAACTGGAGTCCAGACTTCCGTCACCGTTCAGACGCAGGAGGTTCAAGCGAGACACACCATTAAAGGTCTCAAAACGGCCACCAACCAAGATTTTCCCATCCTCTTGAATCACGATTCGGTGGATGCTTCCCCCACTAAAGGCAGTCCCGACATTTGCTGCAAAGGTCAAATCAATCTGCCCATCGGCCAAATTCAGACGGGAGATCCGCGCCTGATCCAAACCTCCATATGTTGTGAAATCACCACCAATTACAACTTTCCCGGTGTGAAGACCATTTGTATGAATCGCAGCCGTCCTTACAACTCCATTCGCACCAACTGTGCTATCAAATGTTGTATTGATTCGTCCGTCCTCTGCCAGAAGAGCAACTTTGTTGCGACTCACATTGTTGAAGCGGGTAAAATTACCGACAACCACGACTTGGCCATCTGGACTTTCAGCCATTGCCAAAATTGGATTGTCTGGCCCCGAACCGGGATCGAATGTTCGATCCACTTTCCCATCAGTATTCAAACGTGCAATATAGATGCGGTTTGTTCCGTTAACGGCTGTAAATGAACCACCGGCTAACACTTTTCCGTCATCTCTGACGATCACATCATTCACACGATCATTCGCACCAGTTCCGATCTCAAAAGTATTGTCGAGCAGTCCCGATGGGTTGATCCTTGTCAGACCTTCCCGAACCTTCCCATTGAAAGAACTGAAATTGCCTCCGACCACAATTCTCCCGTCATCCTGAATGTCTGCCGAGAGGACAAAATCGTTAGGCCCAAAGCCGGTGTCAAAAGACGTGTCACGTGAACCAGCAGGTAGGTTGCGGGATTCATCATCTATGATCGTGATAATCGCCGTTTGAATATTACCCAAAATCCCCTGCCCAGCGGGAACTGGACTTGAGATGTCGAGAGCGATTTTTTCATCGCCTTCCAGAATGGCGTCGTCACTGATTGTGACTGTGAACGATTGACTGGTTACCCCATCCCCAAAGGTAAGCGTGCCGTTGTTACCAACAAAATCAGATTGGCTTGCGGTATCGAAAGGAGCTGGAGCGGTTGCATAATTGACCATTATCTCACCCTGTGAACCACCATATCGAACTACTGTGATTTCAATTGTTTTGGACTGCTCATTCACTGCATATCCACTCGCCGAAAACTGCAATTGCCCATATGAATCATTATTGACCATTGTCACAGTCGCACTTGAAGTTATACCGATTCCTCCTCCTACTGGATTGTCGATGACAACATTGAAGAAGACATCTCCATCAGGAATCGAATTACCCTGAATCGTAATGGGTACAAACGCAGTTAATTGGCCGTCAATGAATGTCACAGTCTCTGCCACCAAAGCATTGTAATGGGTTCCGGAACTGGCAGTTCCGTCAGCAGTGGAAACATCGACACTGACTGTACCTGCGGATCCACTGCTACGTGTTAGTTCGAGCATCACCGTCATCGAGTCCTCGTCAAAATTGAATGCATTGGTTGTGAAGGCAACGCTACCCACTCCAAGGTCATCATCGTGTATCACGACAAGTGCACTTGTTTTAGATCCTAGTGTCGCGCCTCCATTGGGGTTACTGATCGAGAAATTGAAATATTCGTCAAATTCGACTGATGTGTCGTTTAGGATAGGAACCCTGACAGTCGCAGACTTCACGCCTGGCAGAAAAGTTAGGGTATTTGTCAGGTGAAGATAGTCACTTCCCGCTAACGCAGTACCGGTGGTGGTTGAGTACTGAACTGTCACCAAACCACTATCACCACCCGAGCGAACAACCGTAATAACCGCTTCACTGTCGCTCTCGCTAACAAAGAAATTTGTCGATGCGATATCAACTGTGCCAAAATCAAAATCGTCATCAAGAATAGTTAACTCCGCATCACTTACAAAGCCAACAGCGGGTTGGTTCACAATGTTTGTAGGTGGATAGAACGATCCTGGCGGCAGGTTGAAACTACCTCTTGGATTGGTAAGCGAAACAAACAGATTTTCATCACCCTCAATCGATTGATCATCAATTATTGGAACTTGAACAATCTTATTGATCAAATTTCCTGAGCTGTGCATAGGAATACCGTTCTGTCCGAAACCATTAGGCCAAGAGGCAGTATCGGATACCGCTTGATAATCGACGTTTGCAGACGCAGTAGAAGGCAAAGATGACAAATCTGCGAGGACTGGACCCAATCTTCCGTTAGCCCGAGTCACCTCAATTACGAAATTTCCGTCTTCCTCGTCCTCTGCATAACGATCGAAAACAAAGTTCACATTACCTGGGCCACCGTCAACGTTTCCATCAGTTGGTGTACTCCCTCCTTCTAAACGAGCAAAATTTCTACGTGGACGCGTTCCATACCGCGTATTTCCGTTACCACCAAGCTGAATGCGTCGCCCTCCCGCCGAGTTTCCTCCAGCCGGATTAAGTCCCTCAACGGCCCAAGTGCGTCCCGCGGAAGTCCCAATGCCAACAATTCCGGTATTTTCCAGACCATTGCCCAACAGACCTATACTTCCTCCAATATCTGTAAAGACACCTCCGATGAGTACAGACCCATCGGTTTGTGCGACAACATCCTTCACCGCGCTACCTGCAAAGGCACTGGAATTCGTTGTGCCAGCCTGCAAATTGTATGCGGAGTCCATGAAACTGGTATCCAAAGCACCTGATTCAAATAACCGGGCTACATTAGTTCTTCCAACTGAATTGAATTCATGAAAGACGCCACCTACCAACAGTCGCCCGTCGTTCTGTAACTCCACCGAATAGACAGTGTTATCGAATCCACCACCAGAATTGAAATCGGTATCCACTGAACCATCTGCATTCAATCTAACGATCCGACTGGCCTGCAAGAAATCTGCTGTTCGAAAACCTCCACCCACCACTATTTTGGAGTCGGAGGCCAAATCGATATCAAATACGGTATCATCCAATCCCGCACCGGGATTGAACATGAGATCTATAGCCCCACTTTCGGTCAAGCGGGCGATTCGATTAAAATTCACGCCATCGACTGATGTGAATTCACCGCCGATAACAATCTTGCCATCAGATTGGATATCGAGGTCAAAAATTCGTCCATTTGGCCCAGCTCCTGTTGAAAAAGTATCATCAACGCGGCCATCTGCTAACAATCGAACGATGAACGGAGCGCTCCTACCGTCAAAAGAAGAAAATTCTCCACCAACAACCACTTTGCCAGCATGAATCCCAGTACGATGAATATCGATGGCATGGACAATCTGATCCGCACCGCTACCTACGAAGAAACCATTATCATAGGAGCCATCTCCATTGATTCTCACAACACCCTTTGAAGGGTTTGAGTCATAAGCCGAAAAACTCCCGATCGCATACACATCGTCATCATCTCCAACTGACAAAATTCGATTCACCAAGCCATCTACGCCCAATCCAATCTGAAAGGAAGTGTCTACACTACCGTCGTCCAAGAGCCTTGTAATCCTGTTTACGGGCACCGAATTAACTGCCGTAAATGCGCCACCTAGATATATCCTTCGTTGACCCGCAACAAATTGTTCTTCCATGGCAAATACATGGTTATTGGCACCAGGGGTGGGATTTCTATCGTCATAAGGAGGATCAGATGAAAAACCCAGATCCAATCCACCTGCTGGGACTTCATCATATTCAATCGTTAAAGCGCCAAAATCAATCGAAGGTAGATCATCAGAAACGGTCACCAAGATATCTTCATTAAACTCAACAATGTCATCATCAATTAGTTCAACACGATAGCGACCAGAGGTACCGTTATGAATTACACCCAACACATTTGGTGCTATCTCCACGAATCCTGGAGGAGTCGCCATCGGATCAAAATAGAACAATCTTCCTACGTCATTTGCTCTTACTAGATCGGACCCAGGACGATGCACTCCATTAGCAGTAAACAAGGCTACGTCAGCCGGAGTAGGATCATGAAATTCGATCGTATACCCAGCGGATCCCACTATGAGAAATTCAAGGAAATTGCTCGTCTCATTTGTTCGAGAATTGACCACATCAAACCTCACCTGCGCGTCAATTCTGCTGACACCAGCTACGAACAAAAACAAGGTCAAACAAAGCGTACCTAGTGACCTATATTTTGAAAACATTTTCGAAAAATCTGAATTCATGATTTTAGCTGATCGAAATATTACCGTTCTACTGCTCTGTAAAAACGCCCATCCTGTTCGTTTACAGTTTCTATAAACTCAATGATACCGTTGTTATTCCGATTGGTTGAAACAGGGATCCAATTGATCAAATCAACCGATGTCTCGATGACATATTCAACCCCTGTTTTTCCGAACAGCATCAAACCAAATTCTCCAGAATCCAACATCGCAGGCGGCAGTGCCATCATTCCTGCCCCTTGAATGTCAACATCGACAGACAGCGAGTTGTTGGATGTCAACGATTCCAGTGTCGAAGTGGTCGCCGTGGAAACGAGTGATACGGTGCCTACATTTTGCCCGGCCTGGACGGACAGCGAATATCCCTTGGAAGTCAGCGCTTCTATAGTTCCCAATGAAACACTGACAGTGGTAGGTGAATTTGTAGTTACACTTCCATAACTATTATCAACTGCCCCTATTGTAATGCCGGCCGGGAGTGTATGATCTACATTCACTGAAGATGCCGCATTCACACTATTGTTAGTCACTGTAAACGTGTAGGTGTATGGCTGGGAGATAGAAACCTCCATGGGTGCCGAACCATCAAGAGCAATGTCAGTGGATGTAGCTACCGTCGTCCCTACTGTCAGTGACCACCCTCTCGAAATCGCTCCCTCGTCATGACCAGAATCATCAAAGGCGTATAGACGCCATGTTCCGTTAGGATCGACGCCGTTGAATGTCGTCAAATTGGTGACATATGGCCCAGGGATCAACCCGTCGAATGTATCGCCCGCTGTTACATTGGTTGGCTTGAAACTACCAGATGCAATACCGTTACCATCTGGCAACCCGGACGAGGCAAGATCCGTAAACTCAACATCAATATCCACGGCATCCGAGGAGCCACCCACGTCAGACATCAATAGGACTTTCTTGCCTGTTGGGCCGACCAACAACAAATCAATGTCATCAGGATGGGTGTGGGAAAGGCCATAGAGAGAAACATTCACCTGACTTACCAATCCTGTCAGATTGGACACGGTTATTGACGACGGGAATGGATTTGCCGGCCCTTCGGCAGGAACCACAAGTGTTCCAGGGATCTTGATGAACTCCCTGCTACGAAAGGTCATCATATCACCTACGCTGATATCAAAGACAACGGACGATAGCACATTTTCCACCATTCCTACCTTGTTAACTAGATCGAGCTGGGCAGATACGAACGCCACTTCCCCAACCGTGAAACTGAAATCTACGGAGACGATGGAATTGTCCGGATCGTTCTGGCCTTGGACGACACCCAAGAATGTCTGAGCAGTTGTCACACTGGTCACCCCATTTTCCTCTACCAAAGAAACACCAAGATCAGAAGTCGGAACAGTTCCCTTGTTTTGTAGTTGAAAACGAACAGTGACTGTTTCACCCGGGTCGATTCGACTATTTGAAGGGGTAAGGGATTCACTAACAATCGAATGAGAAACCATTTCAAATGTGATGGTATCGTTATCAGTTATACTGATTGATGAAGAAGATTCGGTTCCGATAACTACATTCGAAGTTGCAGCGGCCAATTCCACCGTAAAAGTTTCAGATGATTCGACAAGCTGATCATCATGAATCGTTATTGATATTTCCTTCGCCGTTTCACCAACGCCAAACGTAACAGATCCACCAGTTCCGTCGTAATCTTCACCAGCAGCAGCACTGACATCAGTAGTTGAAAAATTCGCAGAAGCCACTTCCGTGAGATCTCCGCTTCTAACCACATTGAGGGTAACAACAGCAACCCCTTCTCTTACAGTGTAAGTGGATGAGGCAAATTCAATGTTGCTTTCGTTGTCGTTGATCAAAACCGATGCTGTTGAAGGAGTTGATACAAAACCAGGCACGGTGACGCTTTCAATCTGCACAGCAAACGACTCTCCGTTTTCTGCATCTGAGTCATCGAAGATAGAAATTGTGATATCTTTGGAATCTTCAGCGGCCCCAAATGAAACCATTCCAGAACTCACACCAACATAATCGCTTGAAGGTAAAGCAACATCGCCAGAAGAAGGATCCACTGTCGAATAGGTCACATCAATCGCCTGCCCTGTGTTGTTTCTTTTGATCGTAAGGGTTACGAGGCCTGCATCCTCATCAACCGTATAGCTGTCAGATGCGAAATAGACCGGACTTCCTTGGTCTTCCACCGTTACCGTCATCGTTGACGTCTCACCCAATGTAGCTGCGGTTGGATTTGATAACGTAAGATTGAAGGTTTCATCTCGCAACTCTTCCTGGCCCATAGCATCAGCTAGTCCCTGAATTTGAACTGTTTGTGCAGAGACTCCATTTCCAAAAGTCACGACAGTATTCACTGGCATATAGTCTTCACCTGCAGTTGCTCCTGATACACCAGCACCATCGCTACTACTGACACTCACCATGCTGACTTTGGAAATGTCGCCGACACGATTCAATGTAACGTTGATAACCCCTCCCTCCTCTACGCTCGCAGTTGCATCCGCGAAAGCAATTGCACTGTCGTTGTCCTGAATATTGATTATCACTGGCGTTTGAGTCTTGAGCACAGCCCCTACAGGGTCAAAAAGACGTAAGGTGAATTGTTCAGAAGAAACCAGCCCTTCAACCAATGTGTCCTCAATCAATTGAATATTGATGGACTCAGTAGTGTCGCCTGGAACGAATTCAATTGTTCCTCTGCTGGTGACATAATCAACGCCACCTTGCGCTGTCAGACTCGAAGTAGCATAACTAACACTACTTGTCTGCGTGGTATCTCCTTCTCTAGTAACTTGAATACTAACAAATGTAGTACCTTCCGAAACAGTGTAGGTTCCAAATTCGGCACCGATATTTGTATCGTCATCTGTTATGGTCACGGCACCTTCAGTAACTGAACCAAGCGTAGCTCCTGTTCCAAAAATACCAGTAAGATTGATCCCAAACTGTTCGACACCTTCAACCAAGGTGTCATCGTTCAAACCGATGTGAATCGCCTTTCTGGTCTCACCAGCGGCAAAGGTCAAAACGTTTGAATCATACTGATAGTCAACTCCAGACACTGCAGTCGCCGTCACCAAAGCCATGTTGGAATCTACCGTTTCATACCGAACGGCTACAGGATCGTTGGTTTGTCCGGATCTAAGGACGAAAATCTCAGCGTTGGGTTGCCCTTCAAAGCCGCTAGAATTCACTGATTCGAGTTCAATCGAAACATCATTATCAGTGATGACCACCGTTTGAACGAAATTTGAAGAGGACAGACTTCCACCTCCGGTAGGGTTACTTAATTGAATGGTAAACTGCTCAGTAGGCTCACCGAGCGTATCAGAAAGGATGGGAATCAAGAACGATTCGCTATCGTCGTTATTCTCAAATACGAGCAGCCCACTTGTCTCGGTGTAGTCCTCGCCTGCCAAGGCGGTTCCATCGACCGTGCGATACCTAACTGTGATACGCCCGCTGGTTCCTACAACCCGTTCTACTCTCACCTCAAGACTGCCAATTTCCTCTGAAATATTCTGGGAAGCAGAAAGGAATTCAAACTGACCGGGATCCGTCTCATTCTCCAAAATAGTGACAGTACTTATCGAAGTTCCAATGATCGAGTTACCGGTAGGATTGGCAATTCTCACTTGGAAATCTTGATTGTTTTCGAAATCCAAATCGTCTTTCAGAAGGACCGTAAAGCTCTTGTCCTCCGTATCCAGATCGTTCCAGGTGATCGTCTGCTTTTTCTTGGCGTAATCAATTTCACCATCGAACCGTCCATCGCCAAACCCGGTAAAGACTCCAAGGGTCATCGTTGTCGAATTCGCCACGACAAAATCGGGAAGACCATCTCCATCAACTTGACCGATAGCCAAGGCACTCGGGTTTGAGTTTACTGTTGGCTCAAGCCTACCTTTGCCAGTGAAATAAGTCACCGTTTCCGTGAGGTCCAAACTCTGCTGTCCGTTGTTAGGTATCGAGAGTATCTGATCCGTAGCGGTAATAACCACGACATCATCACCAAATCTACCATCAAAGTCAGATGTCAGGATGTCCAACGGCATTGTTCCATTGTCAAGAGCGAGAGACTCATTGAAGGCAAACGCAAAGTCTGATGAACGAATAAGAATGGAAAGGTCTTCCGAAATCGTGTTGACGGTAACGATATCTGATTCACCATTTGCCGTTATATCCGCAAATCGAAATTCCGACAATCCGTCCGCTTGAGGAATAGACACCGACGCACCTTCCATTGTGAAAGCACCACTACCATCGCCGCTGTAAACAAGAAGCTCTGAAGCACCACCAGCATCCTTGGTTACCGCAACAAGATCCAAAAAGGAATCATCACCAGGATCCGCACCTTGGTTTAGCTGTACAAGTCTAACCCTGTAGGCATCCGCAAGTGTAATCGAGATTGCTGAACCGAAAGTGCCATCTCCGATTCCCAGCAAAACATCAATTCCCCCGGTTCTCGCAACGACCAAATCTTCAAATGAATCTCCATTCACAAGACCTAAATCCACATCAAATATCTCAATTACGGCCATGTCATTATTCTGGAATGTGTCGAATCGCCCATTCCCCTGCCCGATCAGAACACTTAGTCCAACAGGATTCGACTTCGTAATCACTACATCAGGATCAGTGTCACCATTTAGATCACCAAGAATCATACGGTGAGGCACAACGCCAGCAGCACCAATTTCCGAACTTGAAAAAGGAACAAATGTGGAATTATTGAAGCCCTTATAGATGTCGATGGTAGCGGAAGTCTGATTCAAGACTGCAATGTCTGAGAAGCCGTCCTTATCCAAGTCTCCAAGTTCAAGATCAATTGGAGTCCCTTCGGATACAACATCAGCAATGGCACTATTAGCACTTCTAGCCAAGCTGAATGTCTCAACATCTACCGATACAATCCCACGGGAACCACCCTCTCTGCGCAAGATCACCTCAGCAGTGGCGCTATCTTCATTGGTGCTGACGTTAACGCTCTCTGGAGCGACTACAATGCGACTCTCATCATCTCTAACGGTAATCAATATATTGGTAATCGTTCCTAACAGCGCTACTCCGGTTGGATTCGCAAGACGAACATTGATGACTTCCTGACCTTCAACCAGTCCATCATCGAGAAGTGGTACTGTAACAGTCCTACGACTCGTAACGCCATCACCCCAAGTCAACACCTCACTAATGGCTGCATAATCAGCATTTGCTGTTGCCTCATTGGTAGATGACCCAACATAGGTTTCGACCAAGACTGAGGCTGCCGCATGATTACCATTTGTTCTAATGACATCAAATGTGACGTTACCGCTTGTTTCATCCAGATTTATTGAATCAAGGGTGAAGCTGAGAAAACCACCAAAGAAGTCATTGTCTACGATACTGATGGAGGCCTGTGTGGGATAGACAAGGTTTCCTCCTGGACCAACTTCAGATGAAAAATCGGCGCCCGACTCATTTGATAGCTCAACGATAATCGTTTCGTTCAGCTCTCCAATTGTAGCATCATCCAGAATTGGGACAGGGAATGTCTTGTAGACCTCTCCTGGATTGAAGACAAGGGTTCCGTTCACATCGATGTAGTCAAAACCAGGAACGGCCGTACCTCCGAGGATCGTCGAAAAGTTTACTGTTGCTGTGTTCAGGCGATCACCATCCCGGAAGACTCTAACGACTGCATTTGCACTTTCTTCAGACGCGCTGTAAGAATCAAACTCAAAACCAATAATGGAGTCTGTGTTCTGTATCGTATAAGTAACTTGATCAATGTTAATCGACGGACCAACTGGCATTACGGAAAGATCAAGGATTAGATCCGCAGAGGTGAGCTGATCAGGTTTGTCGAAAATAGGAACCTCGAAATAGACAACTGATACACCAGCATCCATCGTTTGGGACATGGTGAACGGCATGTAATCAGAGGTGTTTTTGACAAGACCCTTAACGGTCCCACCTGGGGTATTCGAATCGTCTAAGGTTATTGTCAAACTACTAGCTAGATCACCGTCTCTTCGGACAGCGACAAGCACTGCGCCCAAGGGCACAACCCCAGTGTCAGCCCCAAGAGCCTCCACATCGAAGACATCCATCGTAGTAGGATCAGTCATGAGCGCTGCCTTGATATTCGCTGCCGTTGTCACTCCAGAATCAATGGAGATCAATAATGATCTTATCGCCGGATCAAAAAGCACAATGCGACCTGAGCCTCCTGAGTCTTCCCTGAACACAACATTTATGCCGTTTAGGTCCGGACCCACAGCTTTTGCCCTCAGTGTGAAATCGTTGTCTGGACCAAAAGGAGTCACATCTACGCTTGCTTTCTGAGTCCCATCTCCCCCGCTAAAACTAAACACAGGAGTATTATTGAAATCCTCGTTGATCGAGAATTCATCGGCCAAAAATGTGACTTCGCTTGGCAGCACAGAGTTATCACCATCATTGATAATGGTATAGTAGTTAGCGCTCGATCCATTGAAATTCTGGAAATGCCCAGCAAGCGCAATAAATGGCCTTGTTGGATGAATATCAGCATCCAAAATTTCATCATCAGCACCTAATCCTGTATTGAAGCTAAAATCGATAGATCCGTTACTTTCTAACACTCTCGCAATTCTATTTCTCACGACGCCATTAACCTCCGTAAACGCTCCAACAATCAGGCTGACACCTGTTGGTCCCCAAGGGTCAATGATGATATCGTTAACCCTTCCATTGAGAACCGGCATAAAGCCCGGAACAAGTGTTCCGGTGTCATCCAGTTGTAGAAGATAGTCTCCAGGAGCACCTGCTGTTTGAGTGAACGTGCCACCTACAAGTAAGTTAGAAGAACCCAAGCATTCAATCGCCAATACCCGACCTGTCAGAGAAGGAAAAATGTTCTCATTCCATTGATCAAAATTGGCATCAACCGAACCATCCATGCCAGTATCAGAGGCAAATACCTTCACCAGCATGAACCTTTCTCTGACCAATCCATCAAAACCAGTGAAATCACCACCTACGTAAAGATCTCCATTCGCATCAATCTCAAGGGCGTAAACAGCCCCCCCCAAGGCTCCCGTTCCTGGTTCAAAACTGGTATCTACAGCACCACTATTTAAGAGCCGGACCAATCCGCTGCGACCAATTCCATTGACCGTCGTAAAGTCACCACCGAGATAAACACGGCTCTGTCGATCAATGGCGATAGCGTGAATGGCGCCATTAACACCCGAACCTGGATCAAATGAAGTGTCCCTTGTTCCATCAGGATTCAATCGGACAATCCCCCTAAGAACAGCACCGTTGAAGTTTGTGAAACTACCCCCAACGACAATCTTATTGATATTCACCCCAGGATTACGGTCAATCACTGCGATATTTACATTATTATTAAAACCGGCCACCTCATTAAGGAAATTTGTATCGATATTTCCGGTTTGCCAGATCTTTGCCATTTTGCCGCGGGCGTTTTGATCAATATTTACAAATTCGCCACCTATAACCACCCTTTGAAGATGGTCCAAAGTACCGGCGACTGAGTCACCTTCACTAACCACGTCTATAAGAACAGGATAATCTCCTGAGCCATTATCTGAATTCGCACTTGCAGCCCAGAACGGAAAACCAGAATTGTTGATCTGATCAATGATTTGCTGTCCTGTCGTATCCTCATTCATTCCAATCGTTAAGTTGCCCCCAACATAAGTCACAACGGGTACTGAGTCGCCTGTATCTGACATTGACATTGCCCCGTTTGCTCTATTCCCGGGCACGGTTGATGAAATAATGATGTCGTTATTTTCAGCCTTGGTAATAGGCATTCCATCAATCCTGTCATCCTCATTTCGAGGATCAACCAGATCCGAAATCCGACCACTTCCATTCTCCCCCGGTTGCAACATCGCAAAAACTGGTAATCGGGAGGTATTGATTCGGTTAATCACGTCATTGATATTATCAAACGGCTCAACTTCGATCGTTAAGACATTTCCCAATATACTAACACTCCGCCCAATCAAGGCATTCTCGATGACAACATCATAGTTTCGATTCGCTACAATCCTGATGTCATTTTCGGACGCACTAATACTCTGCGTCCTATCGAACGCAAATGGTAAAGAAGACGTATCACCATCTCCATTGGCTGAGAATGCGGTTATACCCGCCCCCCCTCCATTGACTTCTGCAATAATATCAGCTGCTGTAGTCGCATCTTCAATATCAATTTGCAGTGTTCCCCCACCAAAACTGGAACTCAATGGCCCCCCATTGTTTTCAATTCTTATGCTTGCGTCTTCATTGGAAACAAACCGAATGGAATTATTACTTGCACGGGTAAAAGTGACAGACCGCGTATCACCATCAGGAATAGTATCCAATCCTGTCCCAGATACTGCTGCACTGACTAGGCCATTGTTGATACCTCCAAATAAATCGATTGCGGCAACTATGTCATTCGCATTGTGCGTTTGGTTACATTGAACAAGAAGTGTATTTCCGATAAGGGAAACATCGACAATCATACTATCATCTTCATCAATTGTGACGGTGATATTCCTATCTGAAGTAACGGTAATCATTCCGTTGGCTCCATAATTAAATACTAGATCTTCAGTAAAGTTGAAGACTGTCGAACCCTCTATCGGAATTTCATTATAACCCTGCACAGTCAGTGTAGATGAATCTGAATCAAAGTTGATCGTGTTGACTATGGAATCGGCTCCAGTGGCAGGGGAGAAGGTGGTCGTTTTCCGCCCAGCTACTGGGTTTGTGAACGTATCGTTATCATTAATCTGAATGGGAGATACGCTCTTGGCTCCATCCAATTCTACTCCGCCAACAGGATTACTCAGTTCAACCCGTAAGGTAACCAATGCCGGAGCAACAACTTGGTCGTCAAGAATTGGAACTTGAATCGTTTTGGTCTGCTCGCCTTCAAAAAAGGTTAACGTGCCCGCAACTCTGACAAAGTTTCCAGCAGGGTTGGTGTATGAAGCCTGAACCGCTGTATCACCCATTCCTCCACTCGCGTAAACATCATAGTCGATCGACACACTTCCGATCTGACTCCGACTACGATTAACGACAATCGAGAGCATCCCCTCATCTTCATCAATTTCATAGGAAGGCTGCCCTAAACCAACAATACCGAAATCAAAATCATCATCAATTATCTCAACAACCATTTCGCTAAGGAACCCAATTCCACCCCTCGTTGTTGTGAGATTTTGCCCGCTTAGATAAGGAGCAAATAGATTCGGATCCTGCGAAGGATTATCGTTATTAAAAAGCGTGTTTGGAAGATAATCCAGTCTCACCACAGGGTTGGTTATGCTCAACGTAAACTGCTCATTCTCTTCCACTAAACTATCGTGCAAAGGAAGAACTGACAATGTCCTCGATTGAGTACCAGAGAAAGCATTCCGCCGCTCGCCATCCCAATTTCCAAGCGTACTCCAAGAATAGGGAATGTTCATATCCGTCGTTGTATAATCGAGGTTTTGCGTACTTGTTACATCGCTTAGTAAGAGATCGACTTCAAAATGACCTATGTAGAAATTCCCAGGCCCATCATAACGTCTCAGCCTGAATACGGATGGGAAATTGGTCTGAAATTCGTCAACAGAGTATAACTCCCTATTAAATTCAACAAGACCGGCACCGTCCGATGAACCTGTTTCGATCTTAGCCCAGTTGGATCGAGGATTTGTATCTATTGTGGTCACAGGATTCCGCTGGTTGAAACCTTGGCTATCCGCAGGTGGAGGCCACGCATTGTTATTCATTATTTGCCCTTCATCACCACCACCTACAGAGTCGAAGCCACCACCAATCAGAAGGCGACCGTCGGCACCAATGTTGATTGTCCTGATGAACGTTTCGGTATTATCCAGAAAAGGACCAATGGCGGAGTCAACATCCGGACGAACTCCAACAGGATCACGAGGGTCTGTTACATCACTGAACACCTGCTTCCACGGTCCTGCATATTCACCGAACGTCGTATCCATGAACCCAGTGTCGACGGTACCGTCTGAATTCAAACGCGCCAATTTGTTTCTCGGTGTTTGATTAAAACTTGTAAACAAACCACCGACATAATACTCCCCTGCACCATCCCTTCTGACTTGATATACAATGTCATTAAAACCATTAGCAGGCCCAAATCCAACCTTGAACGTGGTGTCAATGCCCCCACTTGAGGTCATCCTTACAATTCGATTGAAAGGTGTTAGTCTAAAGCTTGTAAACGCACCAACTGCGAGAATTTCGCCGGAGGGTTCAATCAAAAGATCATAGACAGTGTTATCGAACCCAAGTCCCGGATCGAAAGTCAGATCCAGTCCGCCTTGTGAATTGAGTCTAGCGATTCTGTTTCTAGGAGTCCCATTGTACGAAACAAATTCACCACCAATCACATATGTCCCATCAGCCTGTTCTACAACATCATAAATAACACCGTCTACACCAAGTTGTGGGTTGAAGGTAGAATCAAGGGTTCCATCGTCATTCAATCGCGCTATTCCTTTCCGGCTTTCACCGTTAAACGTTGTAAACCCACCGACAACAACAATCTTACCCGAAGCATCGACTATAATTTTCCGAACAGAATTATTTGCCCCACCTCCTGGATTAAACGAACTATCAACCGATCCATCTACATTCAACCTAACAATTCTTGGTCGCAACTGGCCGTTGAAAGAGGTAAACCCACCACCAGCAATAATTTTGCCCGCATTCGGACCGGAAGGATATACATATACTGCTGAAACAAACCCATTTGCTCCTACATTTGGCGAAGCCATGAACGAGCTATCTATCTGGCCATTTGCCAGGACTCTAACCAGATGGTTCCTTACAATCCCGTTATACCCCGTAAATTCACCGCCCAAAATTGCATTCTCAGTGTTAGGGTCAATTGTAGACGCCAGGACGTTATTGTTGGCTCCCGGACGCCTGAGTGAGACCCAGTCATCGTTGTAAGCAGAGTCATTTCCTCCAGCTGGCACATCATCAGCCAGAATCGTTACGGCTGTCAAAATATTTAAGGTCTGATTCCCCCCAAAAGTCCCGGATGTAACTTCGTTAAAACCGGTTGGCGGGTGAGGAAGCGTATTAGGGGGATCAAATGGATTCAAATAGGTTTGACTACTTTGCAAAACAGGACTATCCCCTGAATTAGCATCGCACCATATTCGCAAAAGAATATCTTCGTTAAACTCAGCAATGGTATCATCTATAATAGGAATTTGAATTCTCCCCGAATTACCATTATTAAGATTTATGGATCCGCTTGTGTAAACGTAATCAGAACCAGGCGTAGCATAATCAGAACCCCTTTGAAGAACACTATTCCACCTGCTGGCTCGTGAATCGTTGGGAGCAAAAGTTTCATATCGTAGGGTCACAGCATCGTCTCCGCCACTGTGCCTGAGTTCGACATTAACCGTCCCCCCCGCTTCATTGGTGCGGTAATTCAACCAACCATAATTCCGCACCCTAGGGACTGTGGGGTTATTGAAATCAATAAAGCCAGCGGAATCCACGATCCAAACTTGCGCAGCATTTACTGAAAAGGAACTAAGCAATAAGAGCAGCAAGAGTACAGCTGCAGTGAAACCAAACTGCTTGTTTGAAGGCATTGATTTTTCTTTCATACGACAGGTTCCTTCACAGATTACCGTTTTCATCATTCCAACCCTTTCTCAAACCGGATTCGATAGAATGAATTCTTATTTGAATTTCCCGGAGCCACATACGTAAACGGGCCATCTTCACTTGGAATCACCAAGACAACATCTTCCCATGGCTGATCAATAGACAGTCGTCTTTGAACTGTGTAAGAGATACCTGCCATTGCTTGCCATACTACATTCACAATTCCAGATTCAGCATCATACCTGACATCACCAATTGTAAATCCGGATATTGGAGTCGTATCAATACTGTTTACCAAGCCGTCATTATCAGCATCCAAAGTGTTATAGGTAAGCGATCTAAAAGCTCGCAATGTCATATTGGTAGACTGAGACATCGAGAGTTGCACATTCATACTCGGGCCCTGCCTTGTTGTTTCGCTAACCCAAACAAGACGGTTGGGATAGGCATTTGTCAGCTTATCAGCAGGGACATTTCCTGCGGTTTCAGCGAAATAGATGGTCATGTCAGGCGTCAACTGAAGGACGTCTGCAAAATTTGTAGCGTTGTTCCTAAATTCAATTACATCGACATACATAGCAGCAGCAGCGCCAGTTTCAGAGCCAAACCGGAAGACACCATTTGTTTCCCCATCCAGAATCAATCTGCCTATTGCAACATTGTTTCGATAACCACCTGCCGTATCGCCACGATCTTCACCAGCCCAAGAATGAACCCGAACTTGATCTTGAGCAGCGAAAGTCTGAATAGAAGTTGAAAGTAGATCCCCCTTGAAAGGCTTGGTCAACATTCTCAAACCGCCAGATGTTTGCCACAAATTAGTGAAATCCCTATCTGACACACGATTAGTAATTGCTAACACAAAAGCACCGATATTGGTGATCGACGAGTTTGTAGCGACAAGGTCAGCACCACTGACACGGAGAACTCCACCATTATAGATCGAACCGCCGTATAACCGGTTGGTTTCACAATCCAAATCAAGATTGTTAACGACATTGGAAAGCAGAGCGTTATTTTCGAAATAACGTGATTTTAAATGGGCGGATCCCGTCACAATATTGCTGTTGTTTACAATATTGATAAACTCGTTGGTCGTATCAGGACCCAGCACGAGACTAGACACCTGTAGCAACCCATTGTTCGTGAAGTTGGCCAGATTGGGAAGCTGAAGCCCACCCAGTTCTAGCAACCCCCCCCCAGGAAGAATCGCTCCATTAGTTGCAATAACCAACGACTCACCTGAAATGATCAATTCTCGAGAAGGGGCAAAAACACTCTCTACATTAAAATTCGTCGCAGGTATTGAAATCTGATCCAGATTAACTGGCATATTCGTCGCAACATTGTGATCAATAACTGTTATCTGATAAAGATACTCAACTGTATTCGTGCTCAGAGCCCATCGTATGGCGCCACTATTAATCATACCCTGTTCGACCATAAAGCGATAGATCGCGGGCACATTAAAAACACCTGATACAAAGTCATTTATGTTATTGGTAACAAATTGAGTGTTTTCCCAAGCAGCAGAAAACACTCTCATATCACCATTTAATCTCCTAACACTACTTGGAATAGAGCCATCGAAAGTGAACGATTCAGCTCCATCTTCAACCTCCAATTGGATATTTGGAGCATCAATTACAGCATTCGTCAGCCCTGTGACACTCTTCGCTCGAATTCTGATCAGATTTTCCGCACTAATTGTAGCAAAGTCTAAATCGACGTTCCCCGAAGCATTAATTTCTACGCGTCCTGGTGAATTTGTAAAGGACTGTGTTGCCTCAGAACTAGAGCCGAATCCAAATCCAGTTCCGGGATAATCATATGGGCTAACCGTAAAATCTGTCCTTGCATATTCAAACGCTACTACGTTCGATGCATATCTTAGGTTCTGAGATCTTGCTGTTGTGGTATAAAAGAACTCATTGGTGAAAGGCTGCAACATCGCAGGGGACGTCAAGGAGAAGAAACTCGCCGAAGCACTTATGTCGTGAGACTCAGGCCTAAACATGTCTCGATGGGTGACCTCACGCAACAAATCCAAATCAGGATCTCTTGTTGGAGATAACGGAGGAAAATCCCCGGCTAGACTATCTCGAATAGTAAATCCCGAAACAGCACTCCCAACTGAAGTCGGATCTGCTTCCGTATACTGAAATTGAACAATTGAGTCCAAGTTATCAATATTGTTTGCCGTACCACTGTAAAAGAAATCAACGTCATAATCAGCAAGATTGCCGGTCAAGACGTTTGTGTCGATAAACACCAAATTAATTTTCGCCTGAATGGTATTGTTAGTATTTTGACTCCATGTCGCCCCAAGAAACCAATCGAACGCAGAGACTGAGGGGAAGGAAAATGAACTTATATTATCCCCAAAATGGAATGGAACGTTCAGGAAACCACTAGAGAACAAACTGCTCGATCGTAAGACTGGATCATCTCCCCTGTTGTCGTTTCGATAGTTTTGGGTTATCGCCCAACCATCGATTCGATGATTCGAAGGCAATACAAAATCATTTGTAGAGATATTCCCCCCACTGAAAAAGAAATTTCCGTCTGCACCACTGGCACTTAGGGTCGAACTTCTAAGATCAACATTATCCCCATTCAATCTTATTGCACCGATCCTTGGGGCATCAATAGTCGAAAACCTGTCGTTAAGAATATTAGTAGCGTTGATTTCAATCAATCCACTCGAAGCGATTCTGCCCTTGTTAACAAATTGCGACAGTGGCCGGCGACCAAAGTCACCATTATAGTCAAAAACAAGACCACCCGATCCAATATCAATCACCCCAGATAGTTCGTTCGTGAAAATCTTCGTTGATAAGAAGTCAAACGGGTAGGCCCCACTAGCCGATATCGTACCCTGATTAATTATTGTCTCATCAAAGTTGCCAGCATTAATGGGTAACGGATCAATATTTTGACCAGTTATTCTCAAAGGTTCTGCATTTGACGCCGCCGCAAAGGCCAACATCAAAACAAAACCGAACAAAATATTTCTAATTGCAGAATGCATCACCAAAATTTTTCAAGGGTTACTTGACACGCTGTTTGTTGAAACTGAATTTTCAATTTCTTGAATGCTCGTCCCTAAAGGGAAGACAACTATCGGAGCGCCACTTCCATCAAAACTTCCCAATCTTATACGATCGAATGCATCTGTGCTATCGTCAGTGGCCGGATAGATCAAAGAGGAAACAACGCCAAGCGAAGAAAAATCCAACACTACCGGCGCCTGAATTACACCAGGACCAGCCAGCTGAGTACTCCCGTTATCAGTATCATTATTGATCCAACTGCTTGTATCAGTTCGATCAAACAGTAACAGATCATCAACATCCGAAATATCATAAGCGCGGAATACAATATCAGGAGTGGTAGCAACCCGACGGAAACGTTGTGGAGAATTCAGCGAATTCGTAACCATCACCGAATCATATGTATTCGTTAGCGGCACAATGTTAGCGCCAACAAGTGAATCGTAATCCAATCTTCTGAACTGGAGTCGGCCGATACCACGTCTAAGCGCAACAGAGTTTGTGGCTGGATTAAGCACGAAGGGTACAACTCTGTAGGTTGAACTATCGAAGCCCCTAACCTCTTCCTCCGTGAAGACCAATTGATCAGTCTGCAGTGTTTGATTGGTAACCAGCAATACTTCTCGGGCGGAGAATCTCCAAGTGACATCTGGACGGATAACCTCCCTTCTCACACCGGTTCCTGTCACGCCGACTGTTAATGGATCTCTAAACTCAATTGGATGAACTTCATAGAAATAATTGGTATTGAAGGAAATGACATCGACAGTATTGGAGTAGAATATAAAGTTATTGGTTACAGCCGCACTAAACACGTTATTGGTCGTTTCAGTAACAACGACTGCCTGTGTTGAAACAATATGATAACCATAAATCCTTGGTATCGTGATTTCTGGAATTATGATTGCAATTCCCGAAGGAATATTCGTTTCCACAAGAGAACGCACGGCATTCAGCGTAGGGATGCCAGACAATGCCGGCGCGTATGGATTTGTTTCCGCCTCCACACGTTCAATCGCAATCTGACTTGTTGGTGTAACAAAATTCGTGACTACATTTCCGAACTTGTAGGCGAAACGCTGAACAACATTCGTCACAAAATTGGTTGTGGAAACAATTATCGGCCCCTGGTCAACAGGTCGATAAGGAGGGAAATAATTTGTAGCAGTAATTACAGGGACCACATCAGTCGTTACGTATGGCACCGCTTCCGTAATGACGATATCAGGGAACATCATCTGTATTTCTGCCGGTGTGTTTGTCAAGGAAGCTTCGGTCAAAGCTTTGACATCTACTCCCATTACCACATCTGTGACCGCATAATTTGTAAAACGCGTAGTGGTGTTTGTGTAGAACAATTCGCTTCTAAACGAAAAATTGGTATCTAACGTAAAACGATGTTCATAGCCAACGGCATTTGTGGGGACTATGAAAAAATCACCACTCATTTCAGCAGACAAGATTGACAGATTTACATTCCCGCCAATTAATCCACTACCATCATTTCCGATCTCATTCGTAAGATCTAAAGCAGCCACGAATGGCACCGGAGAAAACGTTCCAGTGCCAGTATTCCCCAAATCATTCAAAGAAGACAACGCTGCAACATAGTTAGCTGAAAAACCCACATCACCGTTTAGAGCAGCAATGACAACGTTTGCATCCGTCACGTCAGAATTCACCCTGATTGCAGCGGTGTTTGCTAACGCATCGTAACTGACTGAAGCCTCATTACCGTCAAACTCACCACGATCTACAAAGGTTACGGTCAACCCATCAAATGCGACACCGCCAACCAAAGCTGTAATCAGCAAATCATTATTCAGACCGGGGACGGAGACCAATAGTGAAGAAGCGGCTCCGTCAGCCCCCCCTGAAGCAACCACATCAAAATCGGTCACGAAACCGCCCCCAAAACCCAATTGCCCTGCCCCTGTATTACCAACTTCGACTGAGCTATCCAACGCAACGCTATAGAGAGCCCTAAACATTACTATATCCGGATTTGGCGAAGCATTGAGAGCCGCAACTACATCGTTGGCAGTTACGGCAACGTTGTCATTGAACTTAAGAGTCAGACGCCCCAACGCCTGATCGAAGGTCGGAACAACCACATTTGCAGCCAGTGAAGAATCAGGGCGAAGTCGAACCAGCAAATTGTTTCCTGCTGCTCCCGCTGTTGCCGCAACAAAGCTCACATCATTATTTATTCCAGGCGGCATAAGAATCACTGAAGCTGCAGTTGCAGCTGAGCCTCCCTGAGAACTTAAACCATTTACGGCATTTACGACCGTTCCGGCGGTGGTGTTTTCGCCATCAATATTGACGATAATTGTCTTCGAGGACGACTCGTATGTTACTTCCGCCTGCCCGTTACTAAACGAACGATCATCAATGAATTTAACACCAACATCATTCAAGGCTGCGCTACTCAGTTTCGACGTAAAAACAATATCGTTGTTTTCTGCAACTGGTGCAATTCGAACAACCGCTTCGGTCCCGACGCCACCGCCTGCTGACAAAGCAGCCTCAAACAGATCATTAGTAACAAAGGGCCCTTCTGTAACAATATGCGCGAATGGATTGATTGCGACCTCAACAATTCGATTCGTTATCCAAGTTGTTGCACTAGATTGGTTGGTAATTACGTTACCAAAAGTATAATCAAATACTTGAACCAACTGATTAGTGACATCAAATCCATCAGCAACGAAATTGGTTACGACAATATTTGTAAACCTCACATTTGTGGTCGTAATTAGGATCCCCGGATAGAGAGTCTGAAGGTCAGTAGCGGTATTCGTTGTCCCAAAACTATTCTCTACAAGATCGACAAGATTACTTGTTGAAACAACAACCTCCTGAGTTTTATTCGTAAATGCGAAGACGTTACCCTCAACTGAAATGAGGCTATTAGTTCTTTCGACTCTTACTGTAAAATTGGTTTCTATGATATCAATATCAACAACGTTAGGAGGCATGAGGATGATTTCGCCATTAGGTCGCGCTATCGTCATTGTTGAATTGGTCACAACATTGGTCTGAAGACTCCCAACACCCGGCACAAATGGCCCAGCAGTAACCTCAACTGTCTGGTTCCTTATATCTACACCAACAAACTCTTTGTTTGTGAAAATATTACCAATTTCATAGGTGAAATTCGTCATTGGAACATTCACAACAACAGGAATCACCTGCCTCGTAAAATTCGTTCCTGGATAATTCGTAAAGAACGTTGAGTAATTTGTAACCCCTTGAATGACGATGTTCGTCTGGACAGATAATATATCTACGTATCCAAACAGAGCGGCAATATCAGCAGCTGAGTTTGTGGTTTCGACAGTGTTCTCAGCAAAGAAATCCAACTCTACAGATTCAATAAATTGAATCGCATTGGTGTCTCGAAGCAACAACTCTGCGTCAGTGGGAAGGCTTTCGATATTGACGTTGTTTGTTCTGTAAATGTAACGCAAACCGCCAATATCATCACGACTCAGAGAAGAGACATAGCCCCCGCTTGTTACGTCGAGAGCAGAGAGGGGGAGATTTCTCAAGAACGGACTCGATCTCGGCACCTCAACGGCATTTGTGTATCTCTGACCACGGAATGAATTGGTACGAATCGAATAATTATAGAGCTCCCCGTTAAGACGATTTGTCGGTTCAGAAGTTACGGGATCAAAATTTCTGAGAATTACTGTAAATACCTGATTGGTACTATTTGCAATATTATTAACCTGCCTGATTGAATACATGTAGTACAAAGGATTGGCCAAACCCAATTGCTCCATCATCAATCCAAGAGTTATCGTAGACATATCCAGGACCCCCAGACTCTCTGCCTGAGAATGAGTCCTATAGACACCCAATGGATATTCTGTGAGATTCGATGAAAGACTGTCGTAATCCGGAATAGCGTTGAGTATATCGAACGACTTATTGACGGCTTTCACTCCCTCTTGTCCGAAAAAATTAAGAAATGATTCATCAAAAGCGTAGGTAACCTCAGGAGTAACCCATCGATATTCCTCTCCTATATTAACAATTCCGCCAATCTCGATTCCCGCAATGTTGAAGTCTAGATTGGCGCTATTTTGCCAATCAATAGCGGGATTTGTCTGCCCGGTGGCAGGCGATGGTCCCAGCAAGGCAAAAGAATAACCCCGTGGTGCAGTAAACACCACAAGCATCATAACGAATAGGTATATTGATCGAAGCACCATTGTAAGCGCTATTTAGTGAGAATAATTCGGAAGAATGTCGCGCCTGCTATGTTTCCAAGAGGCACAACTTCTAGTTCATCTACTGCCGTAAAAGGCAGACCCAAAGAGTTCCAATCATCGAGGTCGCTACTTAGTTCAACCTGGTAGGAAGAACCTGGGTTTGCTCTCCAAGTCAAGAAGCGCCCCCCGTTGGAGTCAAGAATCTCCAAGGCGAGAACATCGCTGCTTTCAGTTGGATCTGTCCCAGCCAAAAATTCGTTGAGATTGCTAGATCCATCACCATCCGTATCAGCTGCAGGTGAAGGATATTCACCTGACCAATACTGGGCCTGCCATTCATCAGGTAATCCATCTCCATTTTCATCAATGCCCCATGTTGTAACAACGACCGTTTCGGAATTTCCAACGATTCCGTTGAATGACGTTTTTATAAGCAACAATTCATAAGTGTTACCGGGCGCAAGTCCCGAGACGGTCACTGAATCATCATTTGTTGTGATTGGTGCAAATCGCCCATTCTTTTCAACTAATTGGTAACTATCCCCATGGACTTTAAAACCATCATTCCAAACAATCTGTAGTGACGTTTGGCTCGTTGGATAGGCAACTGGACTAGGTGTAATGGTCGTCGCAGATGACTCTACAGCGTAGGTGATTTGGCTTCCCTTTCCCGATTTGTATGACTGATATGCAACTGCCAAGTCACCTCCATTGCCCGTGCTCAATTCGATGTTCTTAGCAACAAATGAAGAATTTCTCAGCAAGCTTGTTAGCTGGGGAGACTCGGCGCCAACACTAAGTCTCAAAATATGAACTCCTCCTTCAGGTTGCCCTTCCACAGCAGCCAAGATATCAGATCCAACTGAGACGAGACTGGGAGTCAAACCATTAACGGCGGTAATCTCATTCCATTCTTTATCTTCAATCAAACTTCCCAGAGATGAGTATTTCCGCATCGAAAGCGTGTCCGACTGATTATCGAAAAGCAATACTGAAGTCGCTCCGGTATCATCAGTTCCTAGTGCATATTGTGGAATCCTGCTTTTTCCAATCCATACCGTCAGGGCATCCTGCATAACGGTTCCGGAATCTGAGATTGAAACCAGACAGATACACTGATCTCCGCCCGTGACCGTTTGAATTTGAGACTCATTGAAATTTGGTTCGGCAAGATTGCCAACAGAACTGAAGGCCACTTTAAAGCCACCAGTTGAATTAGAAACGATTCGAGGGGCTGATGCCTCGCCACTTGCGGCAATCGGTCCTAATAGCTCCAAATTACCATGAGTGTTACCTAGTTTGGCAATGAGAACCTGTTGACCTGACTGGGTATTATAACCACCTATCGCGAATACAAAGCTCCCGTCATTCGAGGATGCTACGGAATGTTCAAAGGCACTAAAGCCAGTTGTTACCAATATTTGTTTGTCATTCAACAATCCATCAGAAGTAAAGGTTCTAGCGGCCAATTGGTTCCCTTCAGAAGTCTCTTGAATCCATGAAAAAACAGCGCCTCCAAGGTGGTTTATTTCAACTCGAGGCTCTGAAACGAAACTATCGAGATCGTCGTTAACTATGAATGGTTGGCTTTGTTCTGAATAGGTTTCATCGAGTACCTGAGCGACGATGTAAGGTTGTGATCCGGAGATTCCTGATTCGAGCCAAACGATAATAGACTTCCCGCCGCCAAGTGCGATTTGTGGATCTTGTCGACTAAACGAAGTGAAACTGCTCAGTTCCCGCGGCTGCGTGAGGCCTTCGATTTCCGAGGCCACCAGGTTTAATTGGCTGGCCACTAGTGCTACAAGGCACAGGAAAGCAGTTAGAGATTTTGACGGCATACGCTAGGCTAGTTCGTTTAAAGAGAATCTCAGAGACAGGAAAAGACAACTCTTGCCCGAAGACGCTCTTAATTGATTTACAATGTATTTACAAAGTATTGCAGATTGTCAACCGATTCGTGGAATTCTCTGTCTTACCAGCCACCACGATAGTTGAGATCGCGATGAATCCAATTTGGTTGTTGAGGCACTGCATTGAGGTTGAAAGGTAGTTCCTGTTGGTCGTGCACGCGATTTCCTGCTGGATCAACAATCGTTGGAGTAACAAAGACAATCATGTTTCTCTTACTCGTTGATTTAGACTCACTTCTGAAGAAACGCCCAAGTAGGGGGAGGTCACCCAGAACAGGAACTTTGTCTTTCACGTTCCGCACATCTTCGGCAATCAAACCACCAAGGACAATGGTCTGTCCGTCCCAGATAACAGCACTAGTGACTACAGATCTCATTCTATAGCGAGGAAGAGGCAGCACTGCGGTAAGTGGAATACCAACCGTCGTTCCTGCAACCGCTTGAGCAGTTGGAACGAATGGTCCTGGATTATCATACCCGAGGAATTCAATTGTTCCCGGAATCAAGGTCATTTGGATTGAGAATCCATCAGCTGATACATGCGGAAGAACATCAAGAGAAGGACCAACGGGCAGTTGCTGCAAGGTGTAGGACAATTGACTTCCAACACCTGATGAAGTTCCACCGAAACCACCACCACCACCACCACCACCGCCAGCTCCGGTCTGCTGGACTTGAACGTCTGTTACAATCGTAGTGAAATCCGTCATAGAAATTTGTGCCTGACGACCGCTAAGGGTCGTCACACGTGGAGCAGAAAGAAGGTCGACACCATCTCGTTGCTCGAGGGCTCGAATCACCATTCTAAATTGAGGATCCGTCAAAATCCCTGTCAACGTTGCAAGAGTTGGCATAGAACCCTGTTGCGATCCAACACCAGCTTCGTTTCTTAGACCGCCAGTCAAAAATCCGTCGGAGAATGATGAAGGAACGAGCGTTCCTGTGGTTGCGGCTGCTGCACCTCCGGCACCGCCAGCTATTGGAATCCCGGGTATCCCTGGAAAGGTGCCGCCTGGATTGGTTGACGTAGGTGCCCCATTGAAAGATGGAGCAGTGCCAGCTGATGCGATCGCCTGCCCCCCGCCCAATGTAAAGTTTCCAAGATGCCAATCGAATCCAACACCTTTTGAGTCTTGTTGCGTAACCTCAGCAAACTTCGCCTCAATGGTAACCATAGGAGGCGTTACATTGAGAATTTCAATGGCGGATTGGATAATGTCTAGATCACGGATTGTTGATCTAACCATTAGTAGTCCGTTGCGATCATTATAAAAGACTTGTGTTGCTTGCCCACCGCCCGGATCCAAGTTCACACCAGCTGCAGTAAAAAAGCCTCTAACCAACGCACTAACAGTAGACGTATTGTTCGTAGCTGTAACACCACGCAGACCGCCGCCTTGGCCACCTTGGCCACCGCCGCCTTGACCTCCACCTTGACCTCCACCGCCTTGACCTCCGCCGCCACCGCCAGTAACAGATACACGAGGTATCAACAGTCCACCATTTTGGCCGCCGCCTTGACCTCCGCCACCTTGGCCACCGCCGCCTTGACCACCGCCGCCGCCGCCGCCGCCACCGCCGCCACCGCCGCCTTGACCACCGCCGCCGCCGCCGCCACCGCCACCGGTCTGTGGTGCGAATCCAACGACGCCTTCTAGACCTTCTATGAATGTTGTCGGGTCTACCTTAAACACTCGCGTAAACATTTGAGGTGAATCCTGAGATTTCTGCATGAATACGACTGCATAATCTTCCACGATAAACTTGATTGGTACATCAGCAGCTTTGGTGATCGCGTCCATGGCATCGATCAGCAACATGTTACGCAAAGGTGGGTCAATCTTGATAATTACATTGTCGAGGTCGACCGCATCAACTGGTGCTCCCCCAAGCCCCCCATCGAGAGGTTGTCCAAATGCATCGAGAAGTGGAGGTCCTGCTGCTGGAGCCCCCAGTGCAGCAAAGGGATCGGCTCCACCTGGATCGCCTCCAAACGGATCGTTTGGATCTCCCCCGCCTCCGATTGCTGGAGCCGCGGAATTCGACGGAAGGTCGTCAAGAAAAGGATTGATCATGAAGTTGATACCGGTCTTCTCGGGATCTGCCTTCCTAACCTCTTCATCGAGAAATTTGATGACTTCCACTAGCGGAAGTTCGTCAAAAAGAACCTCATCAAGATAAATACTGTTAAGTTTTGCGAGGATTCGTTGCCGAGAAATACGACTGGTTTGCACCATGTTGGTCCGAAAGTATGGATTGGGTTCAGGTAAGAGTTCTTTTCTAATCGGTAACCCATCGTTCCAAGAACGTTCCACTTCAACCAAACGTTCTTTTTGCATTGCGTCTCTTTTTCTCGCCTCATCACCAAATTCCGCCTCTTGGATCAAACTAAGATAATAGTATGCTGCGCGATTGGCTGGATCGATCGTTATCGCCTGATTCAACTTCTGCTTTGCTTCTTGGAGAAGCCGCATTTCATATAGTAGTTTCGCGTCTTGAACCATGGTGGAAACCGAAATTTTGGTATCCATGATTTCGGGAATTCGATCCAGTGCTTCACGACTAGGCAGCTTGCCCTCGTGCCGTTGTCCTGACACTTCGTTATAATTCTTGAAGGCAAGTCCTTCTGGGCTATCAGGAATAAATTTCAGCAGTTCGTCGGCCTCAGCACCTGCTTCTTTGAACTTTTTTCCATCGAAGAACGCCTGTGCTCTACCCAATCTGGATCGGGTCAATCCGGCCTTCGCCTGAGCGTATTCGGCCTCGACGTTAACGCGTCCCAACTTCTCTGAAAGCTCGACTGCGTTCTCATAGAGTTTGGCAGATAAATCCAGCTTGCCAGCTTCTTCGTCCTTGGCTCCCTGCTCCAGTATTTGGCTGAGAACGACCATGGTTTCCTTGCGTCGAAGCGCCTCTTCTTCAGCTGCTTTGACAGCATCGAACTGGGCGTGTGCTCCGGCAGTGGTCCATAGAAGGAGGAATACTGCAAAATACCTTACGACCGTCGTCGTTTTAGTAGACGGGGATGACAATTTCATTTGGGATGTGTTCATCGTGAACTTCACTGCTCGCTAACGCCGTTGTTAGAAAATTCTTTGTAGCTACGTTTACCTGAAGCTGATTCGATCACTACCTGCGTGGCCGAAACTGCAATAATGTTAAATACTTCCCCCTCAATGACAATCGAGTCACCCTTGGTCTTCTGAACGTATTGTTCGCGAGTTTGCCGATGAACCATGTTGGCCACATGCAGCATTACTTTTTTGAAAGGTTCGTCCGGGGTGATCACAACGGGCATTTCTTCGCCTTCGACTTCGAGAATTAAGGATGTCGGTTCCAATGCAGCGCCCTGCACCTCTTTAAGGGTAAACACGAAATTTGTACCAGATTCGGGATAGTTCCTGTACTCTCCTGTATCACCTGCATATACACCCTTCTTTTTCTGGCGTTGATTCTTGCGCTCAGGCGCCCCCTCAGCAGTTATACCAAACTCGTATCGAGGGCGCTCCTCTGTTCCAGTTACACGAACAAGTTCAATGATCAGATTCTTTGCAACAATCGAGGTCACTTCTACCGCACCCTCACCAGTACTTTTCCCATCACGATCAGGAAAAACGCTATCACTTGCAGTCTTTTTCCATACAACGGGGTTGAATACGAGGTTTGGATGGCCTAGGTCAACCGCCAGGGGATTTTTTGCCAGTTCAAGTTTGGCGGAGAGCGTGTCTCGTTCCAATGGTTGAAGCGGAGTTCCTGATCCCGATGACCTCGTCAAACTGACTTTTTCCAAATCATCCTTGATCCCACCAACCTTCATCATCAACACGACCGCAGCAGCGGCCAAGCCGATCAAGACAAGGCTTAGTATCAATTTTTCGTAATGATTCTTCAAAAACTGCATAAGTAAATCTGGTTACATACCCTGCATTGCTGCCGGAGAAGTTGCTGCTTCAGCTGGCTGCGTGGATGCTACGACCGGAATCTTCACCACTTCTAAATGTAGTGTGAAACGCATGGGCGCCTCTTCCAAAATGGTTTCAAGAGCACCCGCTGCGGAAGCGGGTGTTGCGGCTGTTGGAGCCGATGCCGTCCGAGCCCCACCACGTTGGGATGGTGCCCCCATATTCATTCCCCCCATGTCAGGAGATGCAGCTGCTCTCACGGCCCGCGCAGTCACCGGACTAGCGGAGATTGATTTGACCACAAAATATGTATCGGAATTCTGAAGCCCAGAAAGAACTCCCCCAAGCTCAGATGAAAATCCTCTGAAGGATACGAGATAGGGAGAAATCACTGCACCTATCGCATTGGTGACAGACATTTTTCCAGGAATATAGTCATTCGAAGCTGAGTTCTCTTCGGGATATGCTTTCACTCTCTGCAGCAAATCAATTGAGTGAACTCGGTTTTCGAACAATACGGAACACAATGCCTTTATCTCATCAACCTGAGCTGTCAGGGCAGGGAGACCGTTTGCAGGGAAACTGACGGCTGCCCTCTGTGCCGTAAACGTAAATCCATAACGTGCAGGGAGCTCTACACCTATTGAAGAAGCCATGTCATTAAGACCAGCAATTTCCGTCTCCAGCTGACTCTTGAATGAGATGGCATCCAGAATCGGCGGAACGGGTCTCTCCAACACAGGTCTCACATCAGAAACGAATCCAGTAAGCCATTGAGCATCCTCGGTAGCCACCGCAATATTCGCATCACTTGGATAATGGCTTGCTCCGGTAACTTGGCTGAAACTTGCAGATTGTTTTTTGAATTCAGCATCCGCTTCTTGGTCGGCCTTGATCCCCGACAAGAGAAAGACCACCGCACCTCCCGCCAAAGCCAGGAGCACGACAATCGTAATGATCAATCCGATATTATTTTTAATCCAACGCATGCGATGTCTTAGTGAATCACGATCTTGCTTCTGAGAAGCAACCGAACGTCAAAACTGAAGGTTTCTTGCTCTTCAGTCGCAGTTTCCATTTTTTGGAGTTTAGTAGCCACCGGGTTGAGGAACGCATTTGTCCCAAGGGCCGCCTCGAAAGCGTAGGCAAACTCATTGTTGGACGCTGGCCCACGATGTAGAAGGTTTTTGGCTCTACAGGTGATATCAATATAGTTGAGGTCAACAGGACCGACGACAGCTGTGGCAGATGCGGACCTGCTACGAGATGCACCTGCAGAAGCCGGAGCCTGTGTAGTAGGAATAATTGGCGCCATGGACTCGATCCACAGACCGGCATGATCATTTTCTTCAGGGCGAGTGCTCTCACCGACGGTGTAGGCCGTTTCGATTGAAACCATTGTCTCTCTCAACGAACCAAGAAACTGCCCCCAGAACAACCTTTGGTCTACATGGGATAAATAGTTAGTGACCATGCCGTATGCTTGCTCCCTTTCTGCCTTCTTGGCATCCAGAGTGCTCAACTTAGCAGTCAAAGGCGCAACTTCTTTGGTTATTTTATCAACTTCGGCCTTCCGCACACCGGCAACGCGGTGGAAGAATGCCCCATACGCCAAAACCACTGCGATCAAACCAAGCACAGCAGCGATGAAATAGGGTTTCTTTTGCCGCATGGTCTCCCTGCGCACGTAACTCTGCGGCATCAGGTTTAGATTCACCGGACATCGGGCCAAATTACGAATTCCTAGTCCTACGGATTCTCCGAAGGTGTGTGCAAAGTAGGAAAAAGTCTCCAGATCGAGGTCATCACCAAACTCAATGTTTGTGAACGGATTATAATAATCGACCGGAATATTCAGTTTTTCTGAAAAGAATTCAGCGGTGTATGCAAGTGAAGATGCTCCACCAGCGAGATACATACGTTGAGGAGCTGAACCACCTTGCTGCCCACGATAGAACTGGATGGTTTGATTCATCTGGATATGCAGACGAGTCATCACCTGACGGGCAATTTTGGAAATCTGAGCAACGTTGGGATCATCTGGCTCCTCGTAAGCTCCACCCAAACTCACAAATCCCTGCTCAATTTTGAACGTTTCCGCCTCTTCAAAGGTCATTCCTGACTCACTACAAAAATCCTGAGTGATGGCATTGGCTCCGATATTGATACTACGAGAGAAGACCTTTTCTCCCTCGAAGAAGAGAACATTGCTCGTTTTTGCACCAATATCTAGAACGAGGGTGCAACCTTCCTCGTCTTGGTAGTTGAAACGATATGCATTACATAGAGCAGCGGGAGAGACATCGACGAGATTCAGCTTCAAGCCAGCTTCTTCAGCGGTCGATAAAAGACCTTCAATGACGTCGGTCTTGATGGCGACCAAGAGAAACTCAAGCTCTCCTCCGCTGTTTTCGCCCAGCACTTGGTAATCCCAAACCACCTCATCAAGCGGGAATGGCACATTTTGCTGTGCCTCATATTTGATGATCTGAGAGACCTTCGCGGTATCTACGTTGGGAATTTTGACAAATTTGGAAAAAACAGAAAAACCGGGAGCACAGATATTGACAACCTGAGACTCGAAGCCTTCTTGAAGAGCGTCCTTGAGCGCAGCAACCAATACCTCATGTCTAGTTGATTCTTTCGAACCATCCAAGCCAAGAGACCGAGTGGCGAAACGAAGCAGGCGTAGCGAGCCCGATTCATTCGGTTCAAACTCAGCCAGCTTCAGCGTCCCTGCGCCAAAATCACCACATATAAATGTTTTTGCTTTAAGCATCTACTTCCGCTCTAGCGTCCCACACACAGCACAAGTCGACAAGCATCCCACTGAAGGGAAAAGGTGCAGTCGAAAAGTGAGGCAGGTGGTTACTGGAATTCCATTAAGGGGTCAAATTAAAAAAAGTTGAATACGTCTCTAACTTACTGACAAACCGTCTTTTCCGAGTTTTTTTGCAAAATACTCGATCGTTTTGGTCAGTCCCGTTTCCAAGTCCACTTGGGGCTCCCACTGGAGCAAATTCTTAGCCCTCGTAATGTCAGGGCGGCGTTGCTTCGGGTCATCCTGTGGCAACGGTTTGAAAATGATCTCACTACGGCTGCCTGTAAGGCGCGTAATTTCTTTGGCGAATTCCAGAACCGTCAACTCGTGAGGGTTCCCAATATTCACCGGCATCGGACTATCAATCAGCATGAGTCGATAGATTCCTTCAATGAGATCCGAAACATAACAGAAACTCCGGGTTTGTCCTCCATCACCAAACACGGTGATTGGCTCTCCTTCGAGGGCCTGACTGACAAATGCGGGTACAACCCGACCATCATGCAATCTCATTCTGGGCCCATAGGTATTGAAAATCCGAACAATTCGGGTCTCAACGCCGTGTTCCCTGTGGTAGGCCATGGTCATAGCCTCACCAAATCTCTTAGCTTCGTCGTAACAACCCCTTGGCCCCAAGGTATTTACGTTCCCCCAATATTCTTCATTTTGGGGATGAATCAACGGATCTCCGTAAATCTCAGAGGTCGAAGCGACCAAAAAACGTGCGTTCTTGACCATCGCCAAGCCCAAGGCCTTATGCGTCCCGAGGGATCCAACCTTCAACGTTTGAATCGGAAGCTCGAGGTAATCCACGGGACTCGCTGGCGAAGCAAAGTGCCAAACATAGTCTACCGGTCCATCCAGATAGAGATATTCTGTGACATCCTGCTCAATGAACCTAAACTTCTTATTACCAGCCAGATGAGAAATATTATCAACTGATCCCGTAACAAGGTTGTCGATACCGACAACGGAGTGGCCTTTGGATAGAAGAAGGTCCACGAGGTGGGACCCGAGAAATCCAGCCGCGCCAGTCACAACCGAAATCGGCTCTGATGACAACGTCTCTTTATTCTTCTCTTCAGTCATAGGGGAGCGGGAGTATGGGGATCGGTCTTTTCAGATGGAAGCGTTTTTCGCAGAACGTTTTCCAGATGCATAAACTTACCGTTTTTTAGTTCATTTTAAACATTTTCCCAGGGTTCAGCAGCCCCTTTGGATCAACCGATCGCCGAAATTTCTTCATTATCTCCATCTGAGGCCCTCCCGCAAAGGCCGGCAAGTAATCCATCTTGGCAACACCAACACCGTGTTCTCCGGTGATCGTCCCACCAAGCCTGATTGCTTCATCAAAAATCTCTCCAAACGCCTGATGAACCTTCTTGATCTCTGGCCGGTTCTTTTCGTCGGTCAGGAAGGTCGGATGAAGGTTCCCGTCACCCATATGGCCGAATGTCCCGATGCGAAGACCATAACGCTCAGCCACGTCAGCTACGAATCTCACCATCTCTGCAAGTCGGCTCCTTGGTACGGTGGCGTCTTCGAGAATGATTGTCGGAGCCAGCCGCGCCAGTGCACTGAAGGCTGACCGACGCGCACTCGCCAGGCGATCTGCCTCTGCAGCACCCTTCGCTACAGTGACGCTTTTGGCTCCGCATTGCTCACAAATTTCGGACATTGCTGACATTTCAGCTTCTACAACGGCGGGATGCCCGTCGGTTTCAATCAGCAGCAGGGCTTCGCAGTCGAGGGGCAGGCCTATTTTGGCATAATCTTCGACGCAATGAATGGTGGTCTTATCCAGAAACTCCAAAGTGCACGGGATGATCTTATTGGCAATAATGGCAGAAACCGTCTCAGCTGCTTCGTCCATTCGCCCGTAAGTAGCCACCATGGTTTTCTTGGATTCGGGCTTGGGAATCAGCTTGAGGAGAATTTTGGTAATCACGCCAAGAGTTCCTTCTGAACCAATGAACAGGTCTTTTACTGAGTATCCGGCGACGTCCTTGACGCACTTGTTCCCAGCCCGAAGCAATTCTCCATTGGGAAGAATCACTTCTATGCCCATAACGTAGTTTCGCGTAACTCCGTACTTCAGCCCCCTCAATCCGCCGCTATTTTCTGCCACGTTCCCGCCAATGGTGGAAATCTTCATGGATCCTGGATCTGGCGGATAGAACAGCCCTACCTTTTCAGCAGCTTTCGCCACTTCTATGGTTGTCACTCCCGGCTCCACAGTCATGGTGAGGTTGGCTTCATCCACTTCAAGAATCCGGTTCATCCTGACCGTGCAAACAACTACCGAATCCTCCACCGGCAGGCTCCCTCCGCTCAATCCAGTGCCAGAGCCCCTTGTCACTACCGGAAACCCAATCTTTGACGCGAGCTTGAGGATCCGCGCCACTTCCTCATCACTCTCCACAAGCACGACTGCTTTGGGGAGTTGCTTGAGCTCCGCAGTGCCATCAAAGGAGTAAGGAATCAGATCCTCACGAGAAGTCAGGACCCGTGAGGCATCCACGATTCCGTTCAATTGCACTATGAGGTCACTGCTCTTGGAATTCATTTCCCAACCACGCTACCCAAACACCATCCCTCACATCAAAACCGCATTTTCAAAATCCCTCACTTCTTGACCATGGTCTTCAATCACAGGCAGGTTGTTCCTCATGTATTTCATCATCGGCGCGGACAACAAAGAATACGGCCCTGTCAGCAAGGAAGAAATCCTGACATGGATCGAGGAGCGCCGGGCCAATCGCCAGACTCAAGTCCGCGGCGAAACAGGTGACTGGATGTCATTGGATCAGTTCCCCGAACTTGCCGAGGCACTCCCTACGCCAGCCAGAGCCATCGCCAAGCCAACCGAAGACTTCGTCAACGAGCCGTCAGTCCAGTCCGAACCGGTGACAAGCCAACGCGCCATGGCCGCCGCAATCCTCGGAGGATTTTCAACGACCCTCTGCTGCATGTGCCCATTTGTTTCACCCATTGCCATCACTCTGGGATCTGTGGCAGTCAGTGATATCAACGCGCGTCCGGATGAATTGAAGGGAAAAGGACTCGCCGTCACTGGGATCATCCTTGGTGCACTTGGCATCGTCGCCTTCTTTGGCATGAACTTCGCAGCTCAATCGATGCTTCAGAACGGAATGCTCGAAGAATACATGCAACAGCTCCCAGCCCAGTAACGCCATGGGCCAGCCCGGCGAAAAGAACATACCGCCGGTGATCGAACCGACGGGTATCTCCAACAAACAAAAGGCCATCGGCTCGGGAGCGATCATGGCAGGTCTGTTGGTTCTGTTTCTCTTTGACCCTGTCCAATCTGCCTTCTTTCCGGAATGCATGTTCCTGAAAACGACAGGCCTGCTCTGTCCTGGATGCGGCGCCACGAGGCTGATGCATGCGTTGATGCACGGGCAGTTTGCAGACGCCTTCTCCTACAATCCCTTCTTCATGCTGACGCTGTTACTCATCAGCATCATCATCGCAGACAAGATCGTTCGGAAGGGAATCCTCATGGACAAAATGCTTCGCCCTATTCCTCTCATTGCCTACCTGAGCCTTTCGACCCTGTTTGGAATCCTGAGAAACATCCCACATCAGGTCTTTGATATCCTCAGGCCCTGAACTCACTTGACCAGAAAACGCAGGGTCAATGAGACGATGATCGGAATCAGAATGATTCCCGCAGCATTCAACCACATCCCCGCCTTCATCATCTGCGGCAATGATATTTGCCTGGAACCGAAGACGATCGCATTCGGCGGCGTCGCCACTGGCATCATGAATGCACAACTCGCAGCAATCGTGGCCGGAATAATAAGGAGATAAGGATCCACTCCCAGTGGCCCAGCTAGCGCAGCCAATATCGGAAGCAATGTTGCCGTCGTCGCGATATTCGAGGTCAGCTCAGTCAGCAGAATCACAGAAGCAGTGATCACCAAGATCAACACCGGTGATGGCACGCCTGCAAAGATCGTTGCCTGACTCCCAATAAACTCTGCCACACCAGTTGCCTTCACGGCACTGGCCAGACTCATCCCACCACCAAACAGGATCAAAATATCCCAAGGCAACTTACTGGTCGTCTTCCAGTCCATGGTAAACCCCTTTCCCTTGCCCGATGGAATGGTGAAAAGCAAAACGGCTGCAATCATCGCTATCACCGTATCCGACAACCCCGCAAAAGGACTCCGCGCCTGCCCTCCCAGTTCAAGACTCCAACCAGAAATGAATGGCCTCAAGATCCAGAAGAGTCCCGTCAGACCAAAGACAATCAACGTCACCCATTCAGGACGCTTCATAGCACCCAATTTTTCAAGCTCCACCCGAATCAAACCCTGCCCTCCTTCCACATTGCTCGTTTTCATAGGAAACAAAAAGCGGGTCAGCAACAGCCAGGCAACAGGCAGCATCGTCAGAGTGACGGGCAGCCCCACCACCAGCCAACTGGCAAAACTGATTTCCATCTGATGCTCATCGGCAATGGAATCAGCAGCAAAGCCTACCAACAGCGCATTCGGCGGAGTTCCCACAATAGTGGCGATACCTCCAATAGAAGCTGAGTATGCGATTCCCAACATCAGCGCGGTTCCAAATCCTCCACCATGCTGATTCTGTTGCCCAGTGTTGGACTGCTGACTATTCAGCAATGTCACAACACTCAGGGCAATCGGCAGCATCATCGCAGTCGTAGCCGTATTGGAGATGAACGCACTCAGAAACGCAGTGGTCAGCATGAAGCCTCCAATCATATTTGCAGGCTTCGTTCCCACCATCCCTAGAATCCGCAGAGCAATCCGCCGATCCAGCCCCCAGCGTTGCATGGACAACGCGATGATAAACCCGCCCAGATAAAGGAAAATCAACGGATGCGCATAGGGCGCTGCCGCTTCTTTGATGGAAGTCACGCCCAACAGAGGAAACACCGCCAAAGGGATCAGTGCCGTCGTGGAAATCTCCACCGCTTCAGTCAACCACCACACAGCCATCCAAGCCATTACGCCCAAGGCCATCCTTGCTGCCATCGGGAAGGGCACCATTTCACCGGTAGGACCTGAATACTGAGCAGGCAACACAATGGACAAAAGCAGCGCCAGGACCGGCCCCGCAATGAGACCTATCTTCTGCACTTGAGCACGCGAAATGGACATCCCGTTGGTCTACCCACTTCAAAGATGACTGTCGAGATCTCGCCATGGATCATCTTCGTATTTCATTATTTCTCCCAACCTCACTCCCCTCTACTCTCAGTGCATGCGCGTATTGATCCTTGGTTGCGGTTACGTCGGTCGGCCTCTGGCAGAGTCTCTTACTAAACAAGAGCACGAAGTGGTGGCCGCCACCCGATCGACAGACATTCACGAAGAGCTCAAACAGGCCGGAATCGAACCCGCCGTTGCCGACGTCACCAAGCCTGAGACTCTCACCGCATTGAAAGGACCGTTCGATTGGGTGATCAACACCGTGTCTTCAAGCAAAGGCGGAGCCGACACCTACAAAGAGGTCTACTTAGAAGGCACGCGCAACATCCTTTCATGGCTAAAAGAATCTCCGCCCACCAAATACGTCTGGACCAGCAGCACGAGTGTCTATGCTCAGACCGATGGCTCACTGATCAAGGAGCATACAGAGACCGAACCCGCCACCGAAACGTCCAAGATTCTCGTTGAGACAGAAAACCTTCTCCTCAAGGCCGCCAAGGATGATTCCTTCCCTGCCATCATACTTCGCGTCGCAGGAATCTACGGCCCAGAGCGCGGGCATCTTTTTCTCCAATACCTCAAGGACGAAGCCAAGATGAGCGGACGGCCGGACAGATTGCTCAACATGATTCATGTGGACGATGTCGTAGGTGTAATCGAAGCCGTGCTCAAGGGAGCCAAAGGAGGCGAGATCTTCAACACCGTGGATGAAGAGCCCGTCAGCCAGACCCGCTTCTTTCGCTACCTCTCAGAGACACTCGGCAAACCCATGCCGCCAGCAGCAGACCCCGCCGAGGAGACGAAACGTAAGCGCGCGCTGACTCACAAGAAGGTATCCAACCGCAAGCTCCTGATGGAACTCGGATACCAGTTCAAGTATCCAAACTTTCGCAAGGGCTACACAGCAGAGATCATCAAGCTTCAGCGAGCCGGAGTGCTCGAATACGGCTTCTGACCTTGTAGCATGGACTGATCTCGCTTTTGATCAGCCGCGTTCGACCTGCATACTGCCAATCACCCTGCCACAAATGAGTTTCATACAGAAAGCCTACATGGGATGGATCGCCATCGTGATCTTTGTGGCAGATCAATGGTCCAAATACATCGTCCTTGAGAAAATGCCTGTAGGGCAGGAAGTGATCGTCATTGATGGTTTCTTCAAATGGGTGCATTGGGAAAACACCGGTGCAGCATGGAGCCTCTTCAGTGGCAACAGCGAGGTTCTTGCCATCATATCTTTGGTCGCCATGATGGCCCTCTTCATCTTCCGGCGTCATTTCGATGGCAACACCACCATGGGAAAGATCGCACTCGGACTTCTCTTCGGAGGCATCCTTGGAAACCTCTACGATCGACTCCACCCCGAACGAGGACACGTCATCGACTTCATCTACTTCTACGTTCAACGAAGAAGCGGTGGTGAATCTGGATTTCCCGCATTCAATATTGCCGACTCTGCCATCTGTATCTCTGTCGGGCTTCTGTTGATCATTTCATGGCGTGAAGACATTCAGGAGCGCATGCGCCGCCCCGCCCCAGAAGCAGAAAGCCCCAGCAGCTCCACGACATGAGTCAAGGGCGCGTCCCCATTGTGATTGCTGGAGCCACTGCATCTGGCAAAAGCGCCGTGGCCATGGAATTGGCCAGGCAGCTCGATGGCGAAATCATTTCCGTGGACTCCATGCAGGTCTACCGAGGGCTCGATATCGGAACCGCCAAGGCCACCAAAGAAGAACGTTCCAAGATCCCTCACCACCTCATCGACATCCTCTCTCTCGATGAGACATTCAATGCTGCACAGTTTGTGGACGCAGCCGAGCAATGTGTGAAGGACATCCAGTCTCGCAACTGCGTTCCCATTTTCTGCGGAGGCACAGGTCTCTACCTCAAAGCCTGGCGGGAAGGATTGGGCGAGGCTCCCCCTTCTGACGAATCACTCAGACTAGAGCTCGAGGCAATCCCTCTTGAAACACTACTCATCGAGCTCAAAGAAAAAGACCCCACAACTTTCGGCCGGATCGACCAACAGAACCCACGCCGCGTCGTCAGAGCCATCGAAGTCATTCGCCTTACCGGTAAACCATTCTCCGAGCAGCGCTCAGACTGGAGCAGCAAGGAACAAGAAACGGCGCCTCTACGCGAAGCCCAATGCTTTGGTATTCTTCGCGACATGGACGACCTCAAGACCCGCATCCGAAAGCGTGTCGATATCATGTTTGATCAAGGACTGACCGAAGAAACGAGAGAGCTGATGAAGAGTGGTCTTCTTCAACAAAACCGTACGGCCATGCAAGCCATCGGCTATCGGCAAGTCGTCGAACACCTCGAGGGGCAACGCAATCTCGAAGACACCATCGAACTCATCAAATCACGCACCTGGAAGTTCGCCCGAAGGCAACACACTTGGTTTAGAAAATTCGGTGGATTGGAGTGGGCAAATGCAGCCCCCGACACTTCCTCCTTTCAAATCGCTTCATCGATCATTGAATCGACCGAAGGGACTTAGTCTTCCTACTGCAGACAAAAAAGAAGGCCGCCCTTGCGGACGACCTTCTCAGCGTGTGTTTGATGTTGTTTCGCTAGCCTGACGAAACAAATTGTTTTCACCCTGGAGGCCACTTCAATGGGCGACCACCCAAGATATGACAGTGAAGATGGGGCACACTCTCACCACCGTCTTTGCCATTGTTGATCACCAGCCTGAATCCACTCTCATCCAGTCCCACACTCTTGGCGACTTCTGCTGCCTTTAGCAACAGATGCCCAAGCAACGACTGATCATCGGACTGCGCTTCGGCAACACGAGCAATAGCCTTCTTGGGAATACAAAGGATGTGGGTTGGCGCTTGAGGCTCAATGTCACGAAACGCCAAGACCTGGTCGTCTTCATAGACGACGTCGGCCGGAATCTTGCGGGCAATGATCTTCTCAAACAGGGTCATGGGTTAAGGCAGGTAAAAGAGACTATGAACTATTCTACAAACAAGGCGCAATCGGCAGAATGCCCCAAGGACACCCACGTGCTACGCAGGAACTCCACGATCTGATCATGAAGTTTCTGGCACTTGGTGCACCATCGTTTGGAACCGGTGAGTTGCTTCACACAGGTGCGTATGCCTGTGACGTGCATCACCTCAGGTTCGTTGTGCAGCTTACGTTGTATTTCGGTTCGAAGGCGGTTGAAGAATACGAGTTCGTATCCCTTGCCTGATTCGAAGGCCAGACGCGTCAGATCGGCGCGTTCCACGTTCTTCAGATCAAGAGAGTCTCCGGCTTCGACTGAGAATCCCATTCCCTTGAGAACGGTTTCCAACGCAGATGCAAATTCGTCAGCAGTGACGTGGGTACGTCCCAGCTCTTCCTTGAAGTAATGAAGCACAGCAGCGGCGGCGTGCTGGACCACATCCGGATCCAACGCCTCAACGGCCTGACCGATCAATTCAACGGTCAACTCTTCAGCCGAACAAGGGATCGTCTCCCCACTGGTCATTTCAAATTCCAGGCAATCTGATCGTAGCTGTATCATGTCTGGTATCGAGTTTCTTCAAGGTTTCAATGAAATCGTCCGCTTCCGCAAAGCGACGATACACACTGGCGTATCGGACATAGGCGACGGCATCGAGCTGTCTCAAGCCATCCATCACATGCATCCCGATCTCACTCACCGGCACCTCACTGTCAAACCGGTCTGTCAGCTCGTTCTGTATATGCTCAACAAGCTCATCAATCTTCTGTGGACTGATGGGACGCTTTTCACACGCCCGCTTGATCCCATTCATGAGCTTGTTTTTGCTGAACTCTTCCCGTGTCGCATCCCTTTTCACAACGAAGAGCTTCTTCTGCTCAATCACCTCATACGTCGTAAAACGGTGCTGACAGGCGAGACACTCACGACGGCGTCGAATCGTCGCACCTTCCTTGGATGCTCTGGAATCGATCACCTTATCTTCTTGGTCGCCGCATTTCGGGCATCTCATTATTCAGCGGTGGCTACAATCCGATGTGGCCGGGATTGATTACAACCACTAAATGTTGTGGTGTCAAGTCCTGACACACCGAAAAAGGGCCAAGATGTCGCGTATTTCTCCCAAAACAGACCATACAGAAGCGCTAGCCGTATTTGGCAATTGTTAAGGATAAAGTAATCAAGCCGCACCAACTCACGTTAGTGCGCCTCGAACCTCTTTAGAAAACTTGAAAACTACCCTCGATCTACAACCGAGGCTGATTGATGGGCGAAGCGGGCACCTTGCCTGAGGCCTTGCCTTTGAATGCCTTTTTCAATCGCGAGATCACTTTGCGAGCCTCGGCGTCTGGGGACTGGGCAAGGTTCTGGAATTCCATGGGATCGGAATGATGATCGTAGAGCTCCACGCCTGATTCACCTCCTGACCACTCGGTGTAGCGCCAGCGATCGGTGCGGACACTTCGCCCCATCACCATCGTCGCCAATCGATTGTCCTGTGGCCTCAGGATTTGAGTGATGGCCATTCCGTTCCAGTCTTTCAATGGATCGTTCAGCAATGGAACGAGGCTCTTTCCGTCCAGCCCCTTTGGCACAGGTAGGCCAGCTGCCTCAGTGACCGTGGGATAGATGTCCACAAATTCCACGATGCGGCGACACGGCTGACCGTTCCCCTTCATTCCTGGCGCTCTCACGATCAATGGCGCTCTGGCTCCCTGCTCGAAGAGGGTCCGCTTCTGCCAGATCCCCAGATGCTCACCAAGGTGGTAGCCATGATCACTCCAGAAGACCACGATGGTCTCATCGGCAATTCCCATTTCGTCCAGCGCGTCCAACATACGGCCAACTTGCGCGTCAATGAATGACACACAGGCGTAGTATGCCTGCAGAGCCTTTCGGCAGGTCAACTCGTCCAGACTGTAATTGGGCACCGGGTTGTTGTGTGCAAAGGCAGGAACCGGAATGTCCTCTCGATCATCCGCCGGCGCATAAGGCAAACGGATCTGATCCAAAGGATACATGTCAAAATACTTCTTCGGCGCCACATATGGCGTGTGCGGCCGAAAGAACCCCGCAGCGACAAAGAATGGCTCATCCTTGTGGCGCTTCATCATCTGGATCGCTTCAGTGGCGATCATGCCATCCGTCTGCTCTTCATCCGTTCCATCCGCCGCCAGCCAACTTATTGCACCACTGATCTTGCGATGCGGCTCCGCATTGAAGATCAGCGCCTCATCCACCTTGTCACGCCCCCACGGATTGACCGTCTCCATCCATGACTCCGGGTCATCAAACCCATCCGTGCCAATACTGGCCGGGACATTGTAGTGATACACCTTTCCCACACGGCCGGCGAAATAGCCGTTCTGCATGAAACGCTGTGAAAGCGTTACGGCGTCAGGAACAGTTGTCCGAAAATGAGCATCCAGGTCATACACTTTGATCCGGTCCGGACGCAGGCCCGTCATCACAGAGGCCCGAGTCGGATTGCAAAGCGGCAACTGATTGTAGGCGCGCTCAAAGCACACGCCAGTCGCCGCCAGACGATCCAGATGAGGCGTCTTGGCAATCACATCACCGTAGCACCCTAGAGCGTTGGACAGGTCATCTGCAGCAATGAAAAGCACATTGGGCTTTTTGGCTGCATGTAACGAAGCCACCAGCCCGAGACAGGCAGCAGCGCGAATTAAATGTTTAAGTATCGACATGAGGATCAGTCTTGATTGCGATAAATTTCAGCCAGTTCAAAGGTTCGTTCTCTTAGTGCGTCAAACACCTTTTTCCGAGCATTTGAAAGATTCTTTTGTTCGCGCGGGTCGGCATTGAGATCGAAGAGGTATTCATTCCCATCGTTGTCATGCAGATACTTGAGTCCGCCTTTGCGAAGGGACATCCACCTTCCCCGCTTGAGCTCAGCGTGCCTGCCCAACTCCCAATACATCTCACGCTCGCCCAGTTTACCACCATCAAAGACCGATTGAATATCCATGCCGTCCAACCTGAGATTCCCTGTCTTGGTTCCAGCCAACGCTGCAAAAGTCGGGAGAATATCCAAGGCCCATGCCACCTCACTACAGCTGCTGCCCGCCTTGATTCTGGCAGGCCATCGCATCAGACAAGGAACACGCACGCCTCCGTCAAACAAGGTTGCCTTATCGCCCCGCAATGGGGCGTTGCTTCCGCCGTAGTTGGGATCGCCTCCGTGATCGGTCATGAAGATCACCAAGGTGTTTTCCTCCAATCCATTCTTCTTCAAGGATGCCAGAACGCGCCCTACTCCATCATCCAATGAAACAACCATGGCCGCAAATTTCCGTCGTGTAGGATCCTCAATGAACGCCACACGCGCCAGGTCCTTGGGATGAGGTTGCAGAATGTTTACCGTTTCGTTCTTACCATCGTTCCAGCCTTTACCAAAGTGCGGCGCGTTGTATGCCAGATGCAGGAAAAACGGCTTCTCGGCTTTGGCGCGCTCCTTAAAGAAACGTTCCGCCTCGTCAGTAATCAAATCCGTCGCATAGCCCACCTGATCCTCAAGGGTCTCATTTCGGAACCAATCACGACTGTTTCCATAGGACATGGTAAAGAAATCGATACAGCCTGCTGTGTGCCCAACGTATTCGTCAAAGCCGTGTCGCGTGGGAAAGAAACTCTTATCGCCGTGACCCAGATGCCATTTCCCAATCAACCCAGTGTGGTAGCCGGCTCCCTTCAACACGGATGCGACCGTCGTCTCACCTTGGTGAATACCCTTGGTCTTGTCTTCATCACCGAGATACATCAGCGCTCCCAATAAACGGTCTTTGGAGCGGCTCGGGTTCCGCCCCGTCAATAATCCGTAGCGACTGGGAGTGCAGATCGACGAAGCCACATACCAGTGTGTGAACTTCATTCCATCACATGCCAACGAATCAATGTGAGGTGTCGGGATTTCGCTTCCGTAGCATCCAACGTCATTCCATCCCTGGTCGTCAGTGAAGATGACAACGATGTTGGGCCGCTCGGCTGCTTGAGCAACGGAAGCAATCGTCAGGAAAGCCAAGGCTGAGAAAAAACACAAACGGTGGAACATGGCCCGAGCATTCCAAGTGATTCCGTTTTGGCCAAAGAAAAAGATGAATCCAAATTTCCGTTTCCAAAAAGATCCCCGCTGTGTTTGTCTTGAAGCGACTCGAGAATTTATGAAGATCTCAGTAATCATCGTCGGATGCCTGTTCCTTCTCTCAACCGTGCAAGCGATTCAAAGTATCGCCCAAGGTGGGGGTGATTTCGGCTACTATGTCGGCCGCTGCATTATTCCCGTGCTGCTGTTCATCGCGCTGATCAAACTTTCAAAGAAGAAGTGATCTCTGCACAAAAAAAGGCGACCTCGAGTCGAGGCCGCCTTTTGAAAAATCTGGCTGAATGTTCAGCTTGCGGTGATAGCACCACGGGCGTCGTTACCACCCATTTTTTCAACATAGTAATCATACCCACCTGCGAAGGCGCGGATTTTTCCATTGTTGATGTGCAGAACACGGGTGGCCAGCTTACGGATGAAGAACACATCATGAGAAATGAAGACCAACGTGCCTTCATACGCTTCCAGCGCCATGATCAATGATTCAACCGTCAAGATATCCAAGTGGGTCGTAGGCTCATCCATCAGGAGAATGTTTGGCGGGTTCACGAGGAACTTCACCAGATTCAAGCGACTCTTTTCTCCACCACTCAAAACCCCGGTCTTCTTGAAGATCTCCTCCTTGCGGAACATGAATGACCCGAGAACCGCGCGCGCCTCGTTCTCTTTGATCGCATCACTCATGCCCATCACTTCTTCCAGCACCGTGTTATTCGGATCCAAAGATGCTGAGCGATGCTGACTGAAGTATCCCAGCATGGCGTTGTGGCCCAGCTTGCGATCACCACTCTGAGGCTCTAAATCACCGGCCAACAGTTTGATGAGTGTCGATTTACCAGCACCGTTCGGCCCGACAAGAACCGTGCGGTCACCGCGCTCTACGACCAGGTCAATGCCTTCATACACCTTGTAATCTCCATAGGCGAAATGGATGTTCTCCAAGATGACCGAGCGCTGCCCTCCGCGTTCTGGTTGAGGGAACTGAAAGCGAAATGGCTTTTTGGGCGCACGAGGCTTCTCAATGATATCCATCCGCTCAATCTGCTTGAGCTTGCTCTGCGCCTGTGAGGCCTTGGACGCCACGGAACGAAAGCGATTGGCAAAATCCTGCAAGGCGCTGATTTCCTTTTGCTGATTCTTCCATGCGTTGTGCTGACGCTCAAAATTCTCTTCCTTCTGCTTGATGTAGGCGGAGTAGTTCCCTTTGTAAGGGACAACCTTCTTATTATCGATCTCGTAGACCTGCTTTACGATCTCATCCATGAACTGACGGTCATGAGAAATCATCAGGACCGCACCACCATAACCTGCCAGATAGTCCTGCACCCAGAGCAATGACTGCAGGTCCAAATGGTTGGTAGGCTCATCGAGCATCAGGAGATCAGGCTCCATGGCCAGAATGCGGGCCAAATGAGCACGCATCACCCAACCACCACTCAGCTCTTTGGCCGGGCGGTCAAACTCGCTCTCCTTGTAGCCCATTCCCATCAGGACCTTCTTACACTTCGCCTCAAATCCGGGATCGTTCAGAGCATCGTGCTTACCCTGCGCCTCGTAATACTCGATGCAGGCCACATCTCCGGCCTCTTCCAGATCCTTGAGTTTCTTTTCCAGTTCCCCCAAAGCTCCGGCACGCCCGGTGGCAATATCCAGCACCGTCTCCATGTCCTTGGCCTCGGCTTCCTGTGGGAGAAATCCAACCGTGGTCCACTCGTCCCGCTCCACATTTCCCTCGTCTGCTTCCTCGTTTCCAAGGACGAGAGAGAACAGCGTGGACTTGCCTGCTCCGTTGGGGCCGACCAAGGCCACCTTGTCTCCATAATTCACCTGTAGAGACGCATCTTCAAACAAGGTGCGTCCACCGTAACTCTTCTTTAAGTCTTTGATCGTAAGCATAGCGCGACAAAAAATGTCGGGTATGCCTACGTAAACACTCCGCCGCTGGCCAGAACAAAGCGTTGTCTTTTCATGAATGCTGATGCCAGATTGGTGAGTCTATCCCTGCCAACCCTCTCACATCATGACCTTTACAAAGCTTCTCCCCAGCCTGCTCTGCCTCAGTCTCTGTCTGAGTGTTTCAGCACAAATGACACCCCAACCCGAGCTTGGAAAACGTCTCCATTCACGGATTCTCGACTGGCATAAGGGTGCAAAGCGCTCAGATCAGAAGCTCAAGGTCGTCTACTTTCACGCAGCCGATCAGGACCCACTTCTCGACTATCAGGCCCGCATGGACAGGATCATGAAAGACATCCAGTCCTTCTACCGTGATGAAATGGCACGAAATGGATTTGGCGAAACGACCTTTCCCTTGGAGCTGAAGGAAGATGGCGACCTCAAGCTCCACGTCGTCCATGGGGCCTCCCCGGCTGCATCCTACTCCTACGCATCCGGTGATCTGGTCAGGCGCGAGGTTAAAAACGCAATGAAAGGAACGTTCAATCTGGAAGAGGAATTCGTCCTTATCATCTGCGGACTCAGTCAAGAGCGTGAAGATGGCGTGCATGTCTTTCATTCTCCCTACTACGGAATGGGCGCAGACCAGAGGAGAGGGATCTGCTTCGCCGCTGATTCACGACTCCAGGACACTCTCTATTTTGAAGACGATTCCACGCCCTTTCGCTATGAAGAACACAATGGAAGCTTCCAGAGAACCCTCGGTGGATTCAACACACTCTATATCGGCGGCATCGCTCACGAGCTGGGACACGGATTGAGCCTACCTCACAACGGAGAGTCCAAACGCGAGAAGCAGTCGATCGGGACCGCATTGATGGGAAGCGGCAATTACCACTATCGTGCTGAGAAACGCGGCAAGAAAGGAACCTTCATGTCCCTCGCCAGCAGCCTAAGACTCGCTGTTCATCCGCTCTTCACAGGGACGCGGAAACAAGTCGAAACCAAGGGAGGTGCCACGATCACCGATGTTTCTTTCTCACGGGATCAAACCGCTCTTCATATTGAAGGTCGCGTCACATCCGAACTCGAAACCATCGGTGTCATCGCCTACGTGGATCCTGAGGGAGGGAAGAATTACGACGCACGCACATGGGTCGCAGAGGTGACTGACGGCAAATTCAAATTGGAGACCAACACATGGAAGACCGGCAAACACGCCCTGCGCCTCGCCTTCGTTCACGTCAACGGTTCAGTGACAACCATCGGTTTTCCATATGAGATCAACGACAAGCGCCAACCACGCGAAGATCTACTGAATGGTGAATGGATTCTACAACGTGCACTGACATCTCTCACGAGCAGGAAGAAGGGAGCGATGGAAGACATCATGCGAGACGCAAAAAAGCGAGACGTCTCCAAGGTTCATATGGCGATGCTGAAACATCTTCAAAACAGAAACGAACGACCACGCTTGGTGAACCCAGCGAAGACAATAAAGCGCAGCCTCTACCTTTCAGACGCAGAATGGAAATCAGCGGAGACCGGATGGGGCAAGCCACGTCGCAACTACTACGCCATTGATAACAACCGCCAATCACCGCTCCTGCTTCCCGGTGGCCAATTCCACGAAAAGGGATTCTACGCACACTCAGACTCCCGCTACGTTTTCGAGCTGGGTAAAAAGTGGCACTCCTTCTCCGCAACCGCCGGCCTCCAGCAAGGCGTCGCCAGCGATGGGTCTGGAGTGTTCATCATAGTCGGAGACGGGAAAGAGCTCTATAGAACGAAACTATTGAAAGACTCTCAGACAGAAGAGATCAACGTCTCGATCAAAGGAGTCGCCACCTTGGAACTGATTGTGGAATCAGGAAAAGAAAACAACCACGCCTGTTGGACCGTCTGGGGATCACCTCAGGTGAAGCGCTGAGGATATCAGACCGCGAATTCCTTCAAGGTCTCCAAGTCCACAAACTCGAGAGCCGAGGCGTGAGTCGCTTCGAGTCGCACCTTGGGAGCCATGCCTGCCTGATGGGCTTCCACCCACCGACCCAGGCACAAGCACCAATGGTCGCCTTCTTTCAGTCCGGGAAAATTCCATTCGGGCCGAGGAGTGGAAAGATCATTTCCGGCCGCTTTGGAGAATTGGAGAAAGTCCTCAGTGATCGCCACACAAACCGTGTGCATGCCTTGATCACTCGCGTTGGTATCACACTTCCCATTCCGGAAAAAGCCCGTCACCGGGTCCATGCAGCAACACTCCAGATCAGTTCCGAGAACGTTACGAGCCATGGGCGATACTTCTTTGCGTCAATTGAGGAAAATTAAACGATTTCAACACCAGCCAGGCGCATTTCACGCACAGCGGTATCGACATCGGTAGGGATCAGATTCACGCCGCGGCAACCACCCAGCACCACCTTGGTCTTAAAACCATCCTGTCGCGCATCCAGTGCGGTGAACTTCACGCAGTAATCCGTCGCCAGCCCTGCAATGTGAACCTCATCAACTCCCTGCTCTTTCAGATACTCAGATAGCCCGGTCGCCTTCTTGTGGCCATTGTCATAGAGCCCGCTATAGGAATCGATCTCAGGGTCAGTGCCCTTTTCGAAAATCTTTGAAACATTGCTGATATCCAAGTCCTTCACAAACTCAGCACCCTCTGTGCCCTGAATGCAGTGATCTGGCCATAGGATCTGCGGAAGTCCACCAAGTCGGACGATGTCCTGAGGTTTCTTTCCTTCGTGGCTGGTGGCAAAACTACCATGATTGGCGGGATGCCAGTCCTTGGTCGCCACAACAACGTCAAAGTCTGACTGCAGTTTATTGATGAAGGGCACTACCTTGTCACCGTCCGGCACAGCCAAGGCGCCGCCGGGACAGAAGTCGTTCTGGACATCAACAATAATGAGGGCTCGTTTACTCATGGTTCAGGCTGATAGACGTGAAAAAAAAGGCTAAGTCAGGCGATTCCCAACGCCTCTTTCCGCAAAGGTTTAAAGGCTTTGGACCGAAGAGTATAGAGCTTTTCTTCGCCCTTCGAGGATTCTCCCACCTGCTCGGCACCCATCTCACGCAGTGCTTTGGAGAACTGACGCTTTGGAATCTCCGTCCGAAAAAGCTGTTCATAAAGGTCACGCGCCTGCTCCAAAGACCATTTATTGGAGAGCTGTTTGAACAGGATCGGCGTCTGAATGGCTTGCTCTTCCAGCCGGGTCCGAGCCGCTTTTAAAATCTTTTTATGATCAAACGCCAGCTTGGGAAGTCGGGACATTTTGAACCAGCGCGCATCACTTGCATCTGACCCCGCCTTGGGCCGACAGCGCTCCTTACGCACCAAGGCCATATAGACCACGGTGATGATTCTCTCTCTGGGATCCCTGCCCGGCTCACCGAAGGTCCCGATCTGCTCCAGCTTACCCCGCTTGATCCCCGTTTCCTCCTCCAGTTCACGCTGAGCAGCGGCATCTAAACCCTCACTATAGTCCACGAATCCACCAGGAATCGCTTAAGCGCCTTTGAAAGGATCGCCTTTGCGCTCAATCAACAGGACCTCCAGACCGTCCTCCCCGAAGGAGAACAGGACCGTATCAACGGTCACAGCAGGATGAGGGTATTCGTAAGTAAAAGGCATGAGGCAGAATTCTTCAGGTCAGTCGTCGAGTTCCTTAAGCTCCCTTGCGAAACCACCTGAAAGGATCGGAAACCGACACCAAGTCTTCGGGTCCAAGTTTTTATCGTCAACATGAAAGGAAGGAGCATAACGCTCGCGCTTCCACTGATTTCGGGTCCACAGCCTGAAAAAGCGGCGGATCCATTCCTTGATCAGATCTTCAGAGGCATCTGGAAAACGGATCTTCAATTCGGACAAAACCTCCACCGGATTGAACTTGTCGCGGATGGCCAGATTCTCGATGGCATCCAATACCTCATAGGGCATCAGATCATCTTCGTCCGTCTGCTTCATCTCCTGAGGGCGAAGCTCAGCGGTCGGTTCCTGATCGTTCACCGCCTTCAAAGCAGGAATAGCACAACCACCCTCTGGGCCCTCACTTTCAAGCCAGCGCAGCCACTGACGGAGAAACGCCTTATCAATACCAGCAATCGGGGAAAGCCCACCACTCGTGTCGCCATCCATCGTCGCGTATCCCACCGCCGCTTCAGAGCGGTTGCTGGTAGACAGGAGAAGACCGCCGGTGATGTTGGCCAACATCCAGATGCCCGGAGACCGGACACGTGCCTGAATGTTCTGCAAAGCGAGATCATCCGTGTCCCACTCAAGGTTTCGACCCAGTGCGCCTTCAATCATCTTCACATACCCCTCAAGCAATGGATCCACATCCAGCTCGTGATAGGTCGCACCAATGGATTCCGCCAAGCCACGCGCAGCATTGCGGGTCACATCGCCGCTATTGCAAGTGGCTTGATAGGCACAGTTCAAAAAGTCTTTGGTCAATCGGGCCACGGCTTCATCAGCCTTCATACCCGCGCCATCCACAGGCAACAGACTCCGTGAAATGAATCCCTCAACACCCAGCTCGCTCACGCCACGATGCACCATGAGATGCACCAGACTGACACAGGCAGCTGAATCCACGCCTCCACTGAGGGAAACCACGAATCCTTTGGAGCGGCTCTTACGCATGTAGTCGAAGAGCCCAAGCGTCTGCGCGCGGAAGAATTCTTCATTCTTCACTGAGTCGCCCTTCTCCCACGCTTCCTGAGTCGGCTCCTGAGTCAGCGGTTCATCCGTGATCGGAAAAGGAAAATCCGCCTTCACCACATCAGGACCATCCGTAGCGACCTGAGGTTGATAGCTAGAGAGCTTGGCCCTCTGAACGCGATTGGCATCCAGATCAATCACCGCAGAGGTCATCTGATGATCCGCAAAAGAAAATCTCTTACCAATGGCAACCATCCGTCCCTGTGTCGCAATCACGGCACCACCATCGTAAATGGCGCGGCCGGAATCATTGCCCAACTGGTTAGCGTAAATGTAGGCCACGCCGAAAGCCCGGGACCCTTCCTGAGCAAAACGATTACGAACCTCTTGTTTGCCAAAAGCAAAATGAGATGCACTCGGATTGAGGATCACATCCACTCCGCGCTTCACAAGAGAGGATCCAGGACGTGTCGCCACCCAGGCGTCTTCACAAATCTCGAAGCCCATGCGGACGCCATTCACATCGAAGACCAGATCCCCGATCGGATAGCTTTCACCACCGTCCTCAATCGTTCCCACCACACCCGTCGGCCATGGCTTAAAGAAACGTGGTTCGTAATGAATGCCATCACCAGCCAAGTTCTGTTTGGCGGCAAATCCAGTGATCTGCCCATCCACAATCAGACAAGCGCAGTTATAGAGTGTGCTCCGGTGAAAGACCGGCAGCCCCACAGCCACAACCATTCCCACAGTCTCAGGAACAATGGACTTCAGAATCGCCCACGCCATGCGGGACGTGCCCGGTGAATGAAATGCATCCTCACAACCATAGCCGGTGATCGCCAGCTCTGGCAGGCACAGCAGCGACACGCCTTCAGCCTTGGCCCGGCGAATGGCGCCAATGATGTTGGCCTGGTTGTTGTCCCAGTCCAGAGCGGTCTGATTGAGGACCGCGGCCCCTGTCTTGATGCGTCTCATGTCAGCTCAAATTATTTCTGCCCCGTCCGAATCCGCGCGATCAGATTCGCCTTCAGATCGAACAAGCCGTGCTCCAATCCCACCGGATAAACGTCCGGCTCATCGAACTTCTTCACCTTGTCAGAGAAAAACGCCTTTTCCTCGGCGACATAGCCACGGGTCTCTTCCGCTTCCGGAATGTCATATACCAACTTTCCATTTCGGAAAATCGGTTTCAGCAAATCTTCGTACTCATAATCTTCATTCAAGTGCATCTCCTGATCAGGTGCATGCTGCAATACAAGAGTCGGCTCATCCTTGATTCCCAACTCCTCATCATAAATCACATCTGCCACAGCCTTGTCAGCCTGATAGAAACGCCTCACCTGCTGAATGCCGGGATTGGACACCTTGATCGCCTGCTCAGAGAGCTTGACCGTGTAGCGCCATTCTTTTCCGGGCTTCCTGATCGCCGCGAGTTTATACACACCACCAAGAGCCGCTTGATCATAGGCAGTCGCCAGCTTCGTTCCGATTCCCCAGACACTGATACAGCACCCCTTCTTCTTCAGGTCCAGAACAAGCCTCTCATCCAGGTCATTGCTCGCCACAATTACCGCATCCTTGAAATTTGCATCATCCAAGAGATTGCGCGCTTCGATGCTCAGCTCAGCCAGGTCTCCAGAATCCAGACGGATCCCGACCATCTCATGACCATTCTCACGAAGCCATTCACCCACCTCGATCGCACGCTTCACTCCCTGAATCGTATTGTAGGTATCCACGAGGAAAACACAGTTGTTTGGCATCGCCTCCGCATAGGATTGAAACGCCTCTTCCTCTGTATCAAACGACATGATCCAGCTATGGGCATGTGTGCCCTTCACCGGAATACCAAAAAGCTTTCCAGCCAAAACATTGGAAGTCGCCGCACAACCACCCACATAGGCAGCCCAACTTGCAGACAAAGCACCGTCCAGTCCCTGAGCGCGCCGAAGACCAAACTCCAGCACAGGGTCTTCCTTCGCAGCCTGACACACACGCGCTGATTTCGTGGCAATCAACGTTTGGAAATTCATCACACACAGAAGCACTGTCTCTAGGATCTGACACTGAATGATAGGCCCCTTGATTCGGAGCAAAGGCTGATTGGCAAAGACCACCGTTCCCTCCTCCACACCATCCACATCACAGCAGAACTCCATCTGCCTCAGATAATCAAGATAGCCCTTCTCAAAAAGCGGCTTGCCGTCATTGCCCGTCAACGTTCCGAGAAACGCCACATCCGAATCATCAAAACGGAAGTCCTTCAAGATCCCGATGGCATAACGCAACCCACAGGCAACGGCATAGCCGCCACCGAACGGAGGTTTACGAAAGAAGAGATGAAAGACCGCTTCCTTCTCAGAGCTGCCCGTCTTCCAATAACCATAAGACATGGTCAATTGGTAAAGATCCGTGGCCAGGCTAAGGCTTTCCCGATAAATCCGGCTTGTCGTTTCCATGACAGTTACAAGAGAGACACCACTACAAGTGACCGCGGATACTGTCCGTCATTGCCAATTCACGCAAGAACGCGCTGCATGCCCCTTCAATCCTATGAAACAAGAAGAATGGGCACCGACTACTTCTTACGCTTCACCACCAACCAGGCAATCGCTCCGACCACGAACCCCATGCTCAACAATGAGATCGGAGGCAATCCACTCCACGCACTAGGATCACCCCATTTGGGAATACCCATCGGCAGAAGATGCAACGCCACCAGTACACTTGCCCCAATCTTCAGGGCACGAAACTGATCCGCCTTGGGATGCGTCTGAAAAAGTAACCAATACAACCAGATCGCCAACGCACCTGCCAAAGCCACCAATTGCCCCTTCAGGTTCAGCTGATCTCCATCCACACCAAAAAAGTCCGGATAGTTCGAAGCCGAGATCAGAATCAGCGACAAGCAGGAGTGAATCAACGCACAATGAAAAGAAGCACGCCCGAAGAACCGGGCGTCATTGGAGTGCAATTTGACGAAAGCCCGCGCAGCAAGCATCAAGCTACCTACCGAGACAAAGGAAAACACCTTGTTCATGACCCACGCAGGAAAGCGGGCCCATGGAACATCCAGAACCAAGTTGTACCGCACGATCGAATAAGCCGTGCAGATCAGGAACAACAAAAGAAATCGACGCGCCGGACTCACTCCTTCGAGGATTCAGCATCTCCCTCACTCTTCTCTGGCAGCTCCTTGGATGAAGACGGAGCATTCAGCGAAGGACGAAACACCTTGGTTATCAGCTTCTTCAGGCCCGATTCAGACTCAGCGATGTCCGCCTCAGCCTCTTTGACAGCACGTTCCCAATGCCCGGCAAAGCCAGGAGCCTGCTCATACATCAGATGAAGCGCCTTGTCATAGACATGCAGCGTCCGCGTTTCCGCCTTGCCCGGCTTCGTCTTTAAGGTCTCAAGATTCACACGCAGATTCTCATTCTGCTCCCGCAGCTTCTCCACCTCATCCGTGAGCTTCTCATTGCCCTTGGCATTGATGCTCATCTGCGTATCGAGATGCTTCTTCATCTTCTCCAGCTCCTCGCTCTTCTCTTTAAACTGCTTACGCAGAAGTGAGCGCTTGGACCAGCTGACATAAAGCAGACAGAATCCAACAAACAAACCGAGGACGACTCCCCAAAAAAACGGGCTTTTCAACAATTCTTGCATAAACAAATCCGGCCCACAGCCTGCATCCCATCGCCACAACCGGTCAAGAGCACAGAATCAGGGATTTTTAGCGGGCAAACGGGCGACTTGGATAAGCCCCCACTCATCCAGGAAGCGTTATTGCTCAGTCTTTACAAGGGTATACCTGACAGGATTCGCCTGCCCTTTGCCCTTAAACTTCTTGATGGACCTGTTCAAGAATTGAGTCCGAAAAGAGTCTTCAGCAGCCTTACCTTCGAACCCCCATCTGATTCTTCCTTTTCCCTGACTCGTTACAGCCGGACATTCAAACCATTCAATGACTTCAAAAACTTCAACAATGAGGCCACGGTATTCGGACAACACATATTGCAGCTTAGGAATCTTCTCATTGCTGATGACCCATGATTCTTTCGTTGCGTCATAGATCGCGTCCCTGCTGTGTCCCCTTTTGTAGGTCCCGTTAATGTTAATGATTACACAGTTTTCAGGAATACTCTCCAGAGGTTCCGCATTGTAGATCCTGATGATCTCATCGGAGGTCATCAACCCTTTCTCAATGTTATTATGTCCGCCCTGAATATTGGTCATTGCCTCCCCGATATACCCAAGAATATCAATCAGAGCTCCCTCGACAGCAAACGCCTCTTTTTCAGTTAACCCATGCCTCACGATGACATGTTTAACCTTTTTGGAGCCCCTGATTTTATCATATTTCAACTTCTTCACCTCCTCGTCCTTAAGGGCGCACTTAAGGTGATCAAACACTCGATTATTTACACCTTTTCCAATGTAAAAAGGACTCACTTCTTGGTCACTGAAAAGAGCATAGACGTACACTCCTAGCTCTTGTTGTGTCTTCTCGTCGAATCCTGCTTCTTGGGATTGTTGACCCAAGGAACTTTCGGACACATTTGAAGAAACTCCGCTACTTCGATTCGATCCCATAATTTCGCATATCTCCAGTTTTGCAAATTCGCCCACTCCCTATGCAGCCTTCAATACCAGCCCGCAGAAATCGATTATGAAAGGACAAGATCCAATCACAATCACGGATTCACAAAAATCGTACACAGCTCAAAGCGACACGAAGCAACTCGCTCATGGTTGCTGCACGACCACTTTCGAAGAGGCGAATTCATAAAAGCTCAGCATTCTTGATTGTTCCTTTGCAAAGCGCTCGCAAACGCTTACTCCAATCCTGTCCATCTTGTGAATCCTGATTGAATCATTCTCTGAAAACGAGGACGTACCTGCAGCGCCGTTGTTGACATGATCTACAAATTTTACTGGATCTGATCTTCTTCTTACGGTGTCTTTCAGCGGGTTCCGCGGGCAACAAAATGGATGCGGGTCTAAGCCCAACGTTTGGCCCAACGAGCCCACTGAAGAGGAGCGGCTCGCCCACCCTCTGCCTTGTCCATCTACATTATTCTGTCGCCCAATTATTCTGTCTCTTCATTTCCCTGCGTGCTTCTCCTTTGACTCCAAGCAATAGAGATATTTTTCACCTCTCAGGAGCATTCGCTTTTCCACCAGAACAGCGGAGGCGCTGAAGGAATCTTCGAGCCGATTTGAGCCCAGTAACCGAGGCTCGGGCTCGGCACTGAATACCAGCGTGAGCCCGCTGCGGTCCGTGACATAGAGTCGATCAGCCGCGCCAACAGGCGACGCGTAGATGTCTCTCAAACCACTCAATCGATAAGGCCCACCTGCGTCCTTTCCTGAAACCAGTTCGAGGCGAGACATCACGTTTTGATAGTGTCGCAGGAAATACAGATGCTCTTTGTAGAGCAGCGGCGATGGAACATAGGGAGTCATGCGGCGTCGCTTCCAAAGCACTTGATCGGTGTTGGTGATATCGCCTTTGGCTCCTTTCAGGCGGATCAACATGGATGACTGAAAGTCGTAGCTGCTGCCGACAAAGACATATCCGCCAGCCGCCACTGGACTGGCAACGACGTTTGCTGAAAGCCCTCCGCACTCCCAGATCACATCTCCATTCTCACAATCATAGGCACGGACTCGTGTCGTGGCGCTGACGATGAGTTGATCGCGGCCTTCGTGTGACACCACGATTGGTGACGCCCACGAGGTCTTTTCATCACGTTGCTTCTTCCAGCGCTCCGCCCCATCAGCTGCATTGAAGCAGGCGATGAAGGATTCTCCCTCGTGATCCCAATTCACATAGACATGTCCTTTATGCAGAAGCGACGAAGCACCCTCACCATGCCCATGCTTGGACTGCATCTGGCCGAGCTGTTTTTGCCATAGCACATTTCCATCATGATCCAACACATGCAGGCCATAGGATCCAAAGAAGGCGACGATCCGTTTCTCGTCAGCACATGGGGAGGCCGAGGCAAGCGTCCCGGACTCATGCCCTCCCTCATGTGGCAAGGCGCTGTGGACAACCCGTTTCCAAAGCGCTTTCCCTGAATCCAATTCGTACGCAGCCACCACAAATTTCTGCCGGTGCGTGATCATGAGATTGTTGTGCGAGCCATCGGCCTTGTCCCGAAAGGGCTTCTCCAGCTCAGGGCCATCCGGCTCCGCCCATGTGACAAAAACGCGCCCATTCCAGACAGACGGCGTTGAATGCCCGAGGCCATCGAGTTTCGCCTTCCAGAGCACATTCGTTCCTTCACCCCAACTGACCGGAGGATCGGCATCCTCGGCACTGCCATTCATGGATGGCCCGCGCCAATGTCCCCAGTTCTGAGCATGAGCGGAAAGGCCGCTCAGGAGGCAAACGAGACCAATGATGAATCTTGTTAGGGTCACGCAAACAAGAGAGCCGTAAAAGAAACAGGCTGGCAACCTGCGAAAATCCATTCCACCCTCCGCCCATGGCTTCCAACCGACAGTGTCACAAGTGTGGATGGCTTTGGGAACTGCCCGCCCAGCCAGGTCGCAGCGAAACATGCCAACAATGCAGGGCTGACATGCGGGTCTGTAAGAACTGCACGTTCTATGACACCTCCTACGCTCATCAATGCAAGGAGCGTCGCGCCGAACCAGTCATGGACAAGGAACACGCAAACTTTTGTGAGTGGTTTGAATTTTCAGACCGCAGCGTGAAGTCCAACGACTCAGGCCTCTCACGTGAAGAGCAGGCGCGACAAGACCTGAAGAATCTCCTAGGCGACCTTTGAAACTCCATCTCCTTTTTCCATGAACAGATCCAAATCCCTCATTCTCGTAATCGCCGCCCTGCTGCTCTCTCTTCCGAGCACGCAGGCACAGCAGAAGAAGAAACCCAAGCCAACAGCGGCTCCTCCTGGAACCACTGTTCTCAGAGACCTTCCTTATACCCATTTTCAAAAGGACGAGATCCAACTCCTTCTGGACCTGTATCGCCCAGAGAAATTTGAAGGTGAGCTGCCAGTGGTCCTATGGGTTCACGGAGGTGGTTGGAAGAACGGCAGCAAAGACCGTTGCAAGGCTGCATGGCTCGCCACCAAGGGATTTGCCGTGGCCAGTATCAACTATCGCCTTATCGGCAGCGGTGTCTGGCCCGATCAAATCAACGACTGCCGCAAGGCTGTGCGTTGGTTGAAAAAGAATGCCCACATGTACGGATTGTCCAAAACAGAATACGGAGCATGGGGTGGCTCGGCCGGCGGCCACCTCGTGGCACTCATGGGCACACTGCCTTATGAAAAGAACGAAGCGATCTCATCACGCGTCAAAGCCATCTGTGATTGGTATGGACCGTCTGACCTGCTCACCATGCCTCCAAACATGGTCGCCAACGGACGCACGGAAGAAGACGTCGCCAAGTCCAACGGCGCACGCCTCCTTGGTGTCACTGTCAAAGACGATGTCCCTCGCGCCAAATCAGCCAGCGCCTTCTGGCAGGTGAGTTCAGACGATTCCGCATTTCTGATCATGCACGGCGACAAGGATCCCGGAGTGCCAATTGCTCAAAGTGAAAAGCTCCATAAGAAGCTCCAAGCACACGGCGTCCGGTCCAAATTCCATGTGGTCAAAGGAGCAGGACACGGTGGCAAGGAATTCCAGACCGAAGAAGCCCAGTCTTTGATTCTCGACTTCTTCAACCGCGAATTGAAATGAGCAAACTTCGTTGGGGCATTCTCGGAACCGGCATGATTGCCAGCAAGTTCGCTGGTGATCTGCCACATTCAGAACGTGGCGAGCTCTCCGTCGTTGGTTCACGCACTCTTGAATCTGCCAACAAGTTCACATCGCAATTCGGAGGAACCGCAGTCGAAGGCTACGATGCAGTGATCGACTCACCCGACATCGATGCCCTCTATCTCGCACTACCCAATCACCTGCATGCCCCTATTGCCATCCAGGCATTGAAGGCAGGCAAGCACGTCCTTTGCGAAAAGCCGGTTTCACTCAGTGTGGCTGAGGCGGAGGAAATGTTCTCCGTAGCCAAAGACTCTGGGAAACATCTAGTCGAGGCCTTCATGTATCGCTGCAGACCGATCATTCAGAAACTGATTGAGAAGGTTCATTCCGGCGCAATCGGAGATCTCCAGATCATCCGCTCCAACTTCACATTTGAACGCGAACCGAATTTAAAGGACGCCCGCTACCAACCGGACAACGGCGGCGGTAGCCTGATGGACGTGGGTTGTTACTGCGTCCATCTCAGCAGGACACTAGCAAAAGCGGAACCAACCGAAGTCCATGCCGTCGCGCACCGGCATGACACAGGCGTGGATGACTACGCCGCGGGTGTTCTGAAGTTTCAGTCTGGCCCACTCGTGACATTCACCAGTGGTATGACGGTGACATCCGACAAGCACACTCACATCGCAGGCAGCAAGGGACGGATCGAGATCGACATGCCGTGGCTCTTTGCTGATTCATTCACGATCATTCAAGACGACGAGAAGACCACCGTGTGTGAGGAAAGCAGCAAGCCCATCTACGCCCACGAAGCCGACGCCTTTGCTGCAACCGTCCTGGACGGAGCCCCCCCGGTCATCACTCCGGAAGATTCCCTCGCCAACATGAAAGTGATTGAGCAACTCAAGGAATCGACCGGAATTTTTCAATAGAATCCATCTCACTTGCCTGGAAAGGAAAAAGGCCGTTTGATCCCGGCATGTCTTTCCTCTCCAAGAAACTGGCCTGCGCCATCACTCTGCTCTCGGCAGCAGCCATCACACACGCAGATTCACTCCGAGTCTACATCGGCACCTACTCACGTGGTGACAGCGAAGGCATCTACACCGCCATGCTCGATACCGAGACTGGTGAAATGTCTCAGCCAAAGCTCGCAGCCAAGGCAGAGAACCCATCCTTCCTCGCGATTCATCCGTCCGGCAAATATCTCTACTGTGCCAACGAAGTAGGCGGCCCTGACGGCGGGAGCGTCAGCGCATTTTCCATAGATCGCAAAACCGGACTCCTCACCCATCTCAATTCACAGCACACTGGAGGCGGCGGACCCTGCCACCTCGTGACCGACAAGAAAGGCTCCGTCGTCCTCTCAGCCAATTACAGTGGCGGCAGTGTGGCAGCGATAAAGATCAAGCCAGACGGCAGCCTCACCAAGCGCACAGGGTTCATCCAACACACTGGTGGCTCCAATGTGAACCAGCGTCGCCAATCCGCACCACATGCCCACTCCATCAATATCGATCCATCAGACACCTTCGCATTCGTCGCCGATCTGGGGCTCGATCAGATTCTTGTCTACAAGCTCGACGCGGACAAAGGCACGCTCACCCCAAACACACCGGCACACACCGCCACCAAACCCGGCGGTGGTCCTCGCCACTTCGCACTACATCCGACACGCGACCTCGCCTTCACCAATCTGGAACTGACCTCCGAAATTACGGCAATGAAGTTTGATCCCAAGAAAGGAACACTCAAGGCCGGCCAGGTAATCAGCACGCTTCCCAAGGACCACAAAGGAAACAGCACCGCTGAGATCCGCGTGCATCCCAATGGAAAATTCGTCTACTGCTCCAACCGCGGCCACAACAGCATCGCGGTCTTTTCACTGAACAAGAAAGGCAGACTGAAACCAGTAGAACACGAATCCACTCAAGGTAGCACCCCACGCAATTTCAACCTGACGCCTGAAGGTGACTGGCTCATCGCCGCCAATCAGAAAACAGGAAACATCACCTCCTTCAAAGTCTCATCCAAGACCGGCCAACTGGAATACACCGGACATCAGATCAAGGTAGCCAACCCCGTCTGCATCCGCTTCCTGAAATAGAACTCTACCAGCTGAACAATCTGGAAACAAAAAAGGGCGATTCCGAATCCGGAAGCGCCCTTTGTCTTAAAATGCTGTATGAACGGTCTTACTCGATGCCGATCATCATGTCTTCCATGAGAGCCAGAGCGGTGGCCTCAGTGATTTCTGGAACACCAAAGTTGCGGGCGATGCGCCCGGCAAAACGATCCTGACCAAGAACGTCAGAAGCCGTAGCCTGTCCGATGATGGCAGAATCCTTGAGGCTGACGGCCGTAGCCTGAATGTCTGGAACAGTCAGGGTCTCGGTGCCGGAAATTTTGAGCACCTGCAGCGGACGTGATGAGATCAGAATCTCCAGAACCACATCCGTCACCTTGTTCAGAGCCTGACGATCCTTGCGCGCCTGATCACCTTCTGTTGGAAGGGTGAAGCTTTGAATGTTCTTGGAAGCGATCATCTGTGTGGCCACACGTTGATCAGCAAGCTTGGCACCGCCGTGGCGCAATGGCCGACCGAAGAGTCGCTCGACATCGCGCACTGTTTGACGGTCTGCAAGAGTGCCATGGTTTACACGTGTGTTGCGGAATGTATTCCGGTTGTCAGCGCGTTCCTCTGTCTTCACCTGATTCAATGTTCCGGGAGCAAGGCTGCTTCCCTGGCTGATTCCACCCGTGATGGTGACATCTCCCCCCGCGGTAATGGATGCCTTTCCGTTTCCGGCTGCAGGCGCATTCGGATCTGCCTTGAATGCTGAGTTGATACTCGACCGTGTGGTCGTGGTGTTCTCTGTGCGGGTCGCAAGGGTGAATCCACTTTCAGTATCCACCAACGTACGGTTCACATAGATCAACATCCGTGGGCTTCCCATTTTCTTATAGGCGGCCCTGAAGCGCTGGATGATGGCTTGCGCCTGCTGAGGAGAAACCAATGTGTTGTTGTTGCTCCACACCTGCTGATCGTAACGCCCCTTCTGAGGCTGTTGCGTATTGGTGACAGTGGAGGTGTTGGCTCCGCCACCTACAGTCGTAGTGGTCGTGGTGGTCGTGGTCACCGTGGTGACTGGTACCCCCGGCCGCTTCATCGGTGGGTTGGGTTTGGGCTGGGCAGCCGAGGCGGGCAGCGCCACGGCAAGGGCCAGCAATGGAATAAGCTTTTTCATGTGCCTGATGGTTATTGGTTTATTTGGCCTGCCTGACACGGATCGTGTATTTGCGGGCCAGATCGTTCATCGATATGAATTGGACGCTCTCCTGAGCATTTTCATCAAGAATAAGTGTACGAAATGGTGTTTCGTCGCCAGTGGAGAATCCGTTTTCATCTTTAAAGACGCAGTTGATCTGCACCTGAATTCGACGATTTTCACGATTTCGAACGTTGGCGATCACTTCAAGGCGTCCATCTGGGCGCACGCGCTGAGAGATTCCTGGACTGGTGATAGAACGCTGAACCCGCTTGTCGAGAAGCACAAACGGATGATGATCCTCAGTGTTGTACTTGGTCGTATTGACCGGAGCTTTGGCCCCACCCGAAGAACAACCAGTGATTAATAGTGGAGCAGCTAGAACGAGAGAGAGAATGATTTTTTTCATGATCGTAATTATGAAGTTGGTGTTGCTTGTGCCGCGCCCTCTGCCTGAGGCCCCACCTCGACAGGTGCCGGCGCTGGAGGATCAGCCAATTTGTCAGATAGAAAGACAACTGCATCTCCCTTGGCTGGAACATCGATGGTGACCTCCTCGGTCAATCCACCCAAGACTGACGTATCGGCGGCGAGAAATTCAACCGTCGCCTTGTGTTGACCTGGCTTGAGCTTCAGCAGCCCGAAGCTCAGATGGTTTGGAAGGTTATTCCACGCACGGGTGTCGGCTGCCGGTGTCGTGGATCCGGAAATACCTTTGAAGAGCAAGCCTGCAACTGCCAAACCAGCACCCACGGCACCGGTATCACCGCCGCTTCCCGCCAGCGCCAAACCTGACATCAGTGCTGCGTTGCCCACGTTGCCCGTGTTCTTCTTGAAGACTGCCTTGTTCTTGAGAACGTGATCCATCACACGGCCGCCACGAGTGGTTGCCTGAAAGTAAAGATCGTCAAATGGAGGCAGGTTCACTGTCTCACCATTGACTTTCAGACGCGCTGAACGCGCGCCCTCAGGTCCCTCCTGAAACTTCAGCATCTCTTTGTATCTGCCATCGGCCCACTTGATAGGGCCATTTCCATACTCGGCAAAGACAATCACATTGTGATCCACCGGATAAGGATCTGGCAGATCAAAGCGGCTGACCTCACTGGCCATCTTCAACTGATCCGCACCATCGCTTCCGTAGCGAGTGTTGATGAACCCCGTCAAATATTCAGGCACCACGTAGTCAGCCTGATATTTCTTGTTCTCAGCATCCGCATCCGCAAGCACAGCACTGCGATAACAGGCACGGGCATTATCTGGTTCGCCATCCTTCCAATACAGCATGCCACGATAGTAGTAGGCCATGGTCCGTTCGAACGGTTCACCAATGAAGTTCTTGTTATCCTCGGCAACGGTCATCTGACGTGCGCGCTTCGCATCTTCATCACCGGCTAAGATGCCGCCGATAGAAGTGATGGCACTGTCTAAGTGGGCCTTGGCCTCGTCTTCCATACCACGACGAAGTGCAGCCAGCCCTGTGCGATACTGCCACATGACGCGATCTTTTTCCTCTCCCTGCTGGATATAAACCCGACCGTCAATCAGGGGATCACCAGTATTGGAGAGAGGTGGTGGCGGAGTATAGGTGGCACATCCGGTAAAGATGGCCACCAAACTGATGGCGACGAAGGTTTTGGCAGTCTTCATGGCTGGGTCGGTTGCGTTTAAGCGGTGAAGTGAGGACTAACGATAAACGGCGTCTTCCAGGCCCTGCTTTTTGATCTCAGCAAAATCTTCCCAGACGATTTCGCTCGTGGCGGCATCGATCAGTTGGAAGGAATAAAGAATGTAGTCACTCAAACCTTGAGAAGTGCGGGTGGAATGACCTTCCAACTTACCTGTTAGGAAGTAGTCAGCTCCTCTGAAGGTAACCTGATTGGGATCTGTGCTGCTGGTGACCAAACCCTGCTGCTTGAGCTGTTGCTCACGCTCAAGTGTGGCCATGCGCTCACGAGCCAGAAAGCGAACCTTGCCGGCTGCTTTGGAATTAAGCATGACGCGGATGCGGCTCAGGAAGATGTCCTTGTTGATCGGAAAGCGGGTGTTGTTCACCACCGGATCCAGCACAACACGTGGGGTTCCCTGTGAGGCAGCGATCTCAGGAATGCCAACAATACTTCTGGCCATCTTGTCCGTCACTGCAACGAGGTCCTGCGACTCCACTCCAGTGCCGGCCACAAAGCCACGTTCATCAGCACGCATTTCAGTAACAGGAACTCCAGATGGATTCTGAACTCCGGAGCTGGCGCAACCGATGGTGAATGCAGATGCGGTGATGGCGATGACAGTCTTTGTCAATGTACTGGCTTTCATGTTCGAAACGTTTGCTTTCTTGCTTGGTTGTTTTGGTTTTAAGAATTCTGGATCAACGTCCAAAAAGTGAATTGGCACCACCAAGAGTACTACCGCTGTAGTAGTTGTTGTTGATGATGGTGATGTTGGAAGGCTGCCGCTGCTGTTGCGCCTGTGGTTGCGTTACAACAACTGGCTGACGGGACACGACCGGCTGCGTACGCGTGTAAGACGGAGTTGAATAGATCCGCGGAGCAAACATGGTGGATTCACGCTGACGCGTCTGTTGCTCAGCCACTGTACCCAAAAGCAATCCAGCTGCGGCACCGATCGCAGCACCCTCTGCTGTCTTGCGGTTGTTGTTGTGCCCGATCACACCACCTGCGATGCCACCCAAGGCTGCGCCCGAAATGGCATAGTTGGGACGTCCATTTTGATTTCTGGAAAACACGTTCCGGGATTGATAGCCCTGATTATAAACCGGCTGTGATGGGTAGTAGTAAGAAGAGGAAGGATAGGATGAGTAACGTGATCCTGAGTAATACGACGAAGGCACCTGCGTGTTGCGATACTCACGGTTCCGACGTTCCTGACCTGCGATGGTCCCGAGCAAGAGCCCAGCACCCGCGCCAATCGCAGCGCCCTCCGCTGTTTTGCGGTTATTGTTGTGACCGATCACGCCACCCAGAAGCCCGCCCAAGACGGCGCCACCGAGTGCCTCATTGGAATTCAACTGGGCCTGAGCCGGAGCCACAATGGCCACTACCATCAGACTAAGGATTAGCTTTTTCATAATGATCTTCATGGAATCACGGACGAGCCGAATTTCAAGCTATTCAATCGCACACACGGGGGAAAAGTGCCTCCCCATTACACTCACGACACGAGCATGCTCATATCTCGCCACTCTTCGCAAGCCTGTGAATCGGCACAAAGAGGTGCACGACAGGCAGTTATCATGCCGCCTAATCCGCAACAGGCCCTCGCGATGGGAAATAGTTCATCTTTTTTCCTAAAGAATCCCTCAACCCGCCCGATTTATTAAGGTGAACAGAGAATCAAAACAAAGCTGAGGATCTGTTTAGCGTGATTGTTGATTAGAATTTATTCCCTGCGCTGTTCGTGATTGTCCGCGAATTACCGAATCCAACACTTGTGATTACTCAACATATTGAGACACGGAATTTCGGAATTTGCATTGCCACACGGCAGAGGCGGGGAATTTTTTTTGTAATGAATCCAAGGTGATTCAAAACAGCACTTTCAAGGAACCAAATCCCTTCAAGTATTCAGACCATCTACCGATGGCCTTTCTTGCCCACAAGGTATGCTGGCAACAGACAAATCCCAATCCAGGCGCCGCGTTCTCACGGTCGACGATGATCCAGTTTCTCTCAAATTATTGAGAGCATCGATGAATCGCCTTGGTTTCGAATCCCATCCCGCGGCAACTGTTTCGGAAGCAAAGGAGCTCATCCTCACTGAAGGAGCAGGCTTCTACGATTGCGTCCTCACAGACTACAGGATGCCAGATGGCAATGGACTGGAGCTACTTGTCTGGATCAGGGAACGCGACCGCACGTTGGCAACGATCATCCTTACTGGTGAAGGAGATAAAGAAGTGGTCGAAATGACTCTCAAGAAAGGCGCCTCAGCCTATCTCGAGAAACCAGCAAGCCTGGCCACTCTCAAAGAAGCTCTCGGCAGGGCTGTCGCTGAAACCTCGGAACGCCGCCATCTTGCGGAGGCCCAAAGACAGGCCGACAAGGTTGGCGAAGCACTTCACGACCTATTGGGTATTGCGGAGCTCAAGGCACTACCACATCTTGAAATTTCCTATCACCCTCACTCCCGAGCCGGGGGCGATTCACTCAGTCGTATTCTTCTTCCTGACGAGCGTGAGCTGCTCTTGCTGGCTGATGTCTCGGGACACGATCTTTCCGCGGCGTATGTGTCAGCCTACTTTCAAGGCCTTGTTCGGGGACTCACTGAGAAAGGGGATCACATCCGTGAGGTATCGGATTTCGTAAACAACTTCCTGCTGAACGAATGGAGCAGGAAATTCAGAAACGACTCTGGAAGCGTGGTTCAGACATCCATCGCCGTCTGTGGAATCGACATCGACAGAACGTCTCAAAAGGTAGGGATCATGAATTGCGGAAGCCCCGTCCCTTTGCTCTCAGACAGCGAAGGTAGTGTGGTCGAACTCGGAACAGGCTCACCACCACTTGGCTGGTACAACGAACTAGATACCGAATGGATCCGACACGCCTTTGACGAAGGCAGCCACCTGCTCCTCTGGAGTGCGGTGTCGCCCCTTCAGCCATGGCCTATCGATTTCTCTACGACAACGATGCGGACCTGGCTGAGGAAATCATTCCTCATGCAAAGGATGACGTCCTTGTCGTCAGGCTGGATCTTTCAACCAACCCAGGAATCACAAGCGGCTTTCACCCGATCATCCACTCCACCATCCCCGGCTGTGACCACGAGCGCATCGATCAACTACAGGCCTACTGGAAAGAGAGCCTCATCTTCTCGCTCCCCAACTATTCCGACAGCGTTCTGGATGACGTGCTTCTCTGTTCACGAGAAGCCGTCCTCAATGCCCTCGTGCATGGCTGTGAAGGCAGGCCTGACAAGGAATGCAGATTCAGAATCACCTACTGCCCTGACAACCTTACCTTAAGCGTCCGAATAGACGATCCGGGTGAAGGCTATGGAGATACCTTCCTGCTCAGCGACGCCGAGCTCGAAGACGACGCCCTAATGCGTCACTGCGGACTGATCCTCATCCGCGAGATACCAGACAAAGTCACCACCGAAAGAAACGGCGCCACCATCATTCTTGATTTCGACATCGTGGGACATTGTGAAAAAATACGGTCAACTTTCTGCGCCTGAATCCGATTAAACTTACTACGCAATGAAATACGCGATCGAGAAACACAACCGTCGACTCACACTATACTTCCCTACGGATGTCGTGAGCACCAACGTGGACGGTTTCAAGCGTGAGATCGATGAACTCTTTGCCTCAGATCAGTGCAAGGAAACCGATTGGGTGAATCTCAAATTGGAACTCAGCGATGCCAAGATGGTGGATTCCGCCGGTCTCAACTTTGTGGTGACATTGGTCAAGCAGACCAAAGCACGCGACGGCTCCGTAGAAGCCGTCATCAGCAGCGAGCACATCCGACGCACCTTGATGTTCACCCGCCTCGACAAGCAGATGAAGGTGACTTTCAACTAAGATTTTTTTTCAGGGTAAACAGCTTCGCCTCAACAACCATTTGGGCGAAGCCAGGGTAAAACGAAAAAGCGCGGTTTTGGGCAACCGCGCTTTTTCCTTTTCCACGAATCACTTCGATTCAAATTCATTGATCCGCCGCCGAGGCATCTGGCTTGGGAGGCGCCTTCTTGATCACTGGCCTCACCGGTTTCTTTCTCTCAGGCTTTTCCATCTCCAAGATTACCACCCAATCATGGCCCGCTCCCTGCCCCGGGCACCGAACCTCCAACTTGCTTGGATCCTCGACTGCTACTCCCGAAAGCATGTTGCCGCTCCGAGGGCTGAACAACCTCATCGTCGCCTTCCCGGCGATCTTTGACACGTCCAACACCAATCGCTCCCCTTCCGGAATATATGCAACCGCCCAGCTACGGTCCGCGTTCAATCCTACTCGCACATGTGAAGAGCCCTCTGGGTTTTTACTCTTCACCAAAAATTGCGCCGGCATCAACCAGCCCGTCTTTTCAAAGACCGTCTTCAAATATGCCACCTGCTTCGCTCCCGGGGCATCCAGCGCATCGATCCAAGGAGTCTCCGCCGCTGACACAGGCACGCGCCCCTTGTTCCACATCTGCCAGACGTTGTGATTCCCATATGCGTGACCACAGGCACCGCTCAACAAAGACCACCATGCCGCACGTCGCACGTCCGCATCCGTGAACCGACCGTTCTCAACCTTCCAATTGATTGGATGCCCCTCGTAATTCGCTTCTCCATCCAACGTTGGTTTGGTCGGCACAATCTTCAAGTTCTTCTCAATCAATTCATAATTTCGAAACGCCACCTCACGATGCCCGGATTGAACCATGTTGAAATCCAACCACTCATCCTTGTGAAACCATTTGGCAGAGCTTGATCCACCCATCGGATGATACGTCATCAAGTTCGCCCCTCCATGCCCCTTCTCCAATCCCTCCGCCATCGCGCGAATGATATTCAAATGCTCAGGCGACTCTGGATTACGATCACCACCCAAGATCCATATCACATTCTTTCCCTTATAGCGCTCTCCTAGAAACTCACCATAGGCACGCGCATTCTCCGGATTGAAAATCTCAGGCCCCGCTCCCCAACGTCGATTCCACTTGTCACCCCATGTCGGAAGCAACCCCATATAGATCCCCTGACGTTCAGCATAATCCACCAACCCATCCACTCGCCTGAAGAAGCGCCTGTCCGCCTGCTTGGGATCCAGATCCTTCAGCGGCAGCATCCCCTCTGCGTCTGGCTCCGTCAGTCCATCCAGCTCAGCCAAGAGCGCAGCCTGCACCACATTGAACCCGAGCCGGGACCGGTGCTTGAGAAACGTCTCCGCCTCAGAAGTAGAAGGACGATGAAAAAGCTCCCACGCCGTATCCGCCAGATACAGAAACGGCTCCCCCACCTCAGACTCAAGGAAGCGCCCCGATTCATTCACCTGCAATCTGGGCAACGCCTGAGCCGACACAGAAAGCAGCATCGCACCACAGACAACAAGTCGACCACCCATTGATAAGAGAGACGTCATCCCGCCTTCATACGATTCCCTCTCCCACGACGCAAGAACCACAAATCAGGGAAGGCAATTTTCAACGGCGAAGATTGAGATTTCCATAGAAGCCTCAGCCATTGGACAGGGGGCGAAATTGCCAATTAGTCAGATTCGCAACACACGCAACTAATGTGGACCAAAGCCATATTAAAGTGCCGAAATTTCAGAAGAAGTCTGAATGGAAAGGAGTATAAAAAAGGGAAAGAAAAAGATGGTGCGCGGTGGAGGATTTGAACCTCCGACCCCTACCGTGTCAAGGTAATGCTCTACCCCTGAGCTAACCGCGCTCCCGTCGAGGGGCCGAGAAAGTGACAAAAACCACCCCCCTTTGGCAAGAGGGAAAAAACATTGATTCACAGAAATAAATCACCAATAGTCCGCGGCCCACACACCGGAGAGGTGGCTGAGTGGTTGAAGGCACACGCCTGGAAAGCGTGCATACCTGCAAGGGTATCGGGGGTTCGAATCCCCCCCTCTCCGCCATTCCTATTTTGCGTCAAAGGGCGCCAAATCCCGCTTAACCCAACTATCGCCAAACACTTGTGGCGTAGACTCTTCAAGGTTGCCAATGCCAGAGCATGACACGCCCGGACCTCTCGCGCCTAGGTTTTGTGGGGCTATTTGTGGGTCATCCCCGATTCCCTTGAGCAAATGAATGGCCTCGAACGTTGGGAGCTGAAGAGCATCTGTGTAGACGTTTGCGGTCAAGTTCGCATCACTATGCCGCATTAGTTCCTGTGCAATTCGTTGAGGTATTCCTTCCTTTGCAAGCATCGTCGCGAAGGTGTTTCGCAGGGAATGAAAATCGACTTTACGGCCGAGTGAATCAACCCGATCAATGCCTGCATTTCGGTAGTCCATTTGGATGGTTCGATCAGGGTTCGAAGACACCTGAAACACGAACTGAAGGTTTCGTTTCTGTCGGCTTTCTTTTAACAGTTCTTCATAAACCCGACGATGCATTGGTATGACCGCGTCCTTTCGGTTCTTCGTGTTGACTGCTCGAACACGAAAGAACGGTTTTGATTCATCCATCTCCAAGTCCTCCCACTTCAGAGACTTCAGTTCGTTCAACCGCAACCCGGTAAAAATTGCGGTGAGATAAAGGGCTTTGCGAGGTCCAGATACCCTCAACAATCGTTCAGCTTCCGAATGATTGAGGGCACGGCGAACTCGCTTCTTTCCGCGTGTGTCCACCTTCTGAACCAAAGCCAGAGGATTGCGTTCGATGCGGCCTTGCCTGACTAACCAATTCATAAAGTTCCTGCTGGCATCGAGGTAGTCGTTCAGCGTTTTCGGAGCTATGCCGCCATTCTGAACTCTCCACCCACAGAAGGAGTCGGGCGTGATATCCCTGAACTTCTTCCAGCCACATTCTTTGATCAATCTCTTGATCCTGAAGTCCAGACGCTTGCGATAGGTTTCTTCCCGTCCAATGGCCTTCAGATCCTCTGTGAATTCCTTCAAGTGATCATGGAGAGCCTTGTTTGCCGCCTCTCTTATTGCTTTAGGTGCAATCAAACCCTCTTTCTCCTTCTGAGCTTCTACGACGATCTCCCGAAGGCGCTTGGTGGCGACTTGTTTGTCTGGGGTTCCTAAGGCAACTTCCGTGATCGCGTAGTCCCCATCAAGGCGGTAGCGACCTCGATACATACGAGACACTACCGTCTTGCCGTTCTTCTTCCGCCTAGGTTTGTAAACTGATTCGATCACTTCCGCCCCGCCTTTATCCTTTCGATGTAGTCGCTCAAATCCGTCTCCGTCAGCTTCGCTGAACCTCCAACCTTGATGGGGGCAGGGATCTCCTTCCTGGCAATCAGCCGGTAAAGAGACCTTACGGAAATATCCAGTCGCTTTGCCGCGGTTGGAAGAGAGACCAGTTGTTCATGCATTGAGGTATTCATAAGCCAGATTCCGTCTTCGCATGAAATAACGTGCCTCCTCGTGTCTTTGTCCGACCGTCCATCAAATCTACGATGAAATCGGACGTTGAGTAAAGAGGGGCAGATCAAGGGAAGCAGGCATACTCCTATTGACTCGCAATCTAAATCATCAATCGTGGGAACGAACTCTTCATCCGGCCGAATATTCTCTCCACCTTCCAATCAGCACATGAACGTGATAAACTGATTAGAGGAGGAAATGTTATGGACGAACTCAGAACAATTACGGAAAAGGGTAGCGTCAGGATACCAGAAGCAATCCGGTCCTTACTCGGTTTGTGTAAAGGGGATCGGGTCAGCTTCAAAGTTGAAGGAAGTGATTCAATCGTCCTCAAGAAGGAGGCAAAGCAAAGCAGCACAGCAGGGCTCTTAGACCCATATCTTACACCCAGCACACCTGGAGTAGGGATCGAAGAAATGCGTTTTCCCTTTGCAGAACAGTACGATGAGTCCTGAAGTTGCAGATCGCCTTTGATACCAACGTATTGATCCGCCATTACCTGACTGATCCCGATGAGCCGCATCAGTCTCATGTTGCTCATGCTCTAGTTGAAGATGCTTTGGAGTCTGGCTCGATCATTTACCTGAGCCACGTCGTTCTTGTGGAAGCCATCTGGGTACTTCGCAGTCGCTACAAGCTTCCCAAAAAGAGCATGATTGCCTTTCTTCGCTCTACGATTACGGATGCTCCGTTCACGGTTCCCAATCCTGTGCTCGTTGACCGAGCCATCAAACGATTCGCGAGATCCAAGGCTGACTTTGCTGATTGCCTGATTGCGGCTGAAGCCGATGAGGCCAATTGCCACTCGACTTATTCGTTTGATCAGAATCTGGATAGACTTTCCGGGGTAACTGTCATTCAGGAGTAGGGGTATTCGATACAGGTCGTTGCGGTTCGCAACCACCCCACTGCCAAGCAATTTTTTAAATCCAATCAACCACTTAGAAGGAGCTCCTGACATTTTCCATGAAGAATGATTTTGTGTGATAATATTCATTACGGAAAATAACTGGGAGTAGGGACTATTTACTCAGTTGTTTGAACCTGCTATTTGGGAGACTGGTTCAAACACTGAGGAGAGTCTGAATGTCGATTTCGGAGTATGTTGATATAGCCACAGCAATCATGATGCTTGGTTCGGTCGTATTGGTAGTGATCCAGCTGAAGGTTCATAACGAGCAGCGCAAACTAGATTCTTTCGCGAAGCTCTATGACATCAATCGTGAGCTGATCAGCTTGGGCTTCAACAATACCGAGCTCTTCGAAGTGTTGTTGGATTCAGAAGACGTAGATCCTCGCCTTGAGAGACGATACCTACAGTTGTGGTTCAATCAGCTTTCACTGATGCACGCATACCGATCGAGAGGACTCTATCCATGCGAACAGCCCGAAAGCCTTGAGGCCGACGTTCAAGATTTTTTGCAAATGAAGAACATGAGGTCTCATTGGGAAGCATTTGGTGGATACTACCCGAAGGCATTCCGGCTGTTCGTGGAAGAGATGATCAATCAATCAAATGATCCAAGCAGTTGAAGAAACTAGGTTTCGGCTCTGCCTTGGATGGCAGCCTCCACCTAGCTACTTCCTTACTTGAGCACGTTATTAAGAATCTTATCAAAGGTATCCCGCGGGATCCTGACAAAGCCCTCTCCCGGAGGCGCATTGAGCTTCTCATTCTCTGAGTCAGACAGAACATAGCCCTGAACAAACACTTCATTCTCTTCGGTGAGAATGGCAGTAGGACAAGTTCCGCCGCTACATGGAGCCGAAAGGTCTCCGTTTTCCCCAACTATTCGCTGTATCTTCATGATGATTAGGAGGTTGTGAGGGATCAGTGTGGTAATCTCAGGTGAAACAGTATCCCTCATTTTGTTTCAAACCACCTGACATGAGGTCTGAATGCGGGACTCAAAAGGCAATCGAAAGTATCTGAATGAGAAGGAGCGATCCCGGTTCTTCAGGAAGGCACTTGAGCTCGAGGACCCGGCGAGATGTGCTTTTGCACTGCTATTGTTCTTCACGGGCTGCCGCATCTCGGAGGGGTTGTCACTCACTGGGGACAGGGTTGATCAAAGTGACGGTTGCGTAGTTCTTCGAACGTTGAAACAGAGGAAAGACAACGCGTTCAGATCAGTTCCCGTTCCCAACGAGCTGATCATGAACCTCTTGAAGAGTTCGCTCGATGGTGGCAATGGACAGCTTTGGAATCTTTCTAGGACCAGTGCCTATCGATTGATCAAAGGGGTGATGATATCAGCGAAGATTGAGGGAGCCCAAGCCTCTCCCAAAGGGCTACGCCATGGATTTGCTATCGCTTGTATTGAAAAGGACGTTCCGCTGCCAACGGTGCAGAAATGGCTTGGCCATTCCAGAATTGAAACCACTGCCATCTATCTTGAGATTGTAGGGAAGGAAGAGAGGAAGTTTGCTAAACGGCTTTGGCCAAGGGGATTTGATGGAAAAACCACTTGCGAAGGGCATCAATCAGAGTCAATTTCGGATCGTGAAACAGTTTGAGGGATACTGTTTCATTCGCCGGGATGTCCATCATCAGATGGTTTACGAAAAACTTAAATTTCTTTCACTATAGGAAATTGAGATTCTCGAAGTATTCTGTCGAATACCGATACTCTTACTCGTTGACTCCTAGTCTATGAACTCTTCTGTGTCGAAATCTTCCTGCATCAGTGATTTTGCAAGTTTTTTCTGCTCATCCGTAATCGCAACGGGTTCTAACGGATTTTCCGGTATTTCATGCTGAATTGTCCAGTTTCTCACCGCTCGCCGAAGCATTTCACAGCGATCCCAATTTCGCCACAATCCGATGTAGGGCATCTCTGGTTGCAACAGCGACCATAGATCTTCTGGATAGTCACGAGATGCTAGGGCGGTGTGGAGCGGGAAGTAGGAAAAAGAAATCAATTCACTGCCTAAATTGCTTGGTGATCTCAAGGCGACTGCCATCACAAAGAAGACCGTCGGTAGTCGCAGTCGAGGATGAAAGCTATCGAGTGGCTGTTGTAAGAGGCTCTTCAAATCTTCTCGTTCTGAATCGAAGAATTCATGTATAGCATCTGGTGAAATTAGCCATGCACAAAACGCAAGTTTGTTGGGGGGGATATCTTGATTTGTTCGCAGAAAATTTTTCGCTTCAGGAGCCAACGATTCCTTCCACAAATCCGACGGTAAATTGCTTTCTGATTCGGAAGAAGTCAACCACTTGAATGCGCCGTCCATGGCACCTGGGCCTGCTTTAATGACAGCTCTTCGCACACAAATTTCGACATTTGCAAGAAGCATTGCTCCAACAACTGCAGACCAATCTTGCCGAGCCGAATCGATATGCAGAAGCACTTCAAAGATCTCGGATTGGATTTGACTGGAAGTGCGCCACACATCGGGGACGTAGGCCAATTCAGGATTTTCGCTGATAACTAGAGGGACTAATTCGATCTTTTGTCGCGCAAGAACAAAGAATTCAGAAGAGTCTATTTTCCTCGCTAAGGCACTAGCAAATGCGGTAGCAAGCGGGTTATTTCTTGTGCCATTCAGATGGCCAAACAATGTGCAAATCTCGTCGCGTTTCTCGTCCAAAATCAATGTCACCAAACAATCCCAATCGCATTTCGTTTCGGCGAACGCATCAACTCTTGATCCAGAAAGAACGAAGATCGCCAGGCTCCATGCATAGGAGGCCCTGCTATCGAGGGCCGCTTCATTAGGTATTGAGACAAGATAGCTTTTCAATTGAACCACTTCATTGGCGTTGGGGAACAACTCACCTGTCGTTTGTAGTATCTCGATTAGGCTTTGTCTTGGATTGGCGCTCAACATTTCATAGATCGACGCAAGTTTAGAGAATCCTGCTCTGGGGCACTCGATGTCACTACCGTAGTTGAATAGAAATTTACGGAACGCGAACTCTGAATCAGATGCTAGGTCATGTGTTGCGTGCTCTAGCCAAGATAGTTCCTTTCCCTTTTCTTGAGCCTCGTCTACTCCCGAAAAAGAAAGCACATCAGTTGCGATTTCGCGATTCCTCCAAAGTCGTTCGCTGTAATGTGGAGCGATCTGAAGATCAAAATTCTGCCCTCCCCTTCGCCGATCTCTGAATGAGCATGTTGAGAATGAGAACTCTCGCCTCAATCGTGGCCATTGCTGCGACCAAGTCAAAATCACCGGTATCTCCCATACTCGCCAGTCTTCTTCCAATATTACGATTCCGATATCTGAATGCGTATATAAGGCATTGAGAAGAAAACTCATTCTAGGCCGAATCTCGTCAGATAATCTTGTTACACCTTTGGGCAAAGGAAAATTGGCCGGCTTACTATATTTGGACAATTCGTCACCCCGTTGAGGCCTAACAAATAGGTTACGTAGACTTGAGAGATCAGCGATTCGAGCAAGATCGGGTAATTTAATCAGCAGAACATGGCTCCAGACACAGCCTGGCCGCGGCATTTCAGGAGCAGGCCAGGTGCAAAAAAAGGCATAGTAGCCTGATTCCGAGATGGGCAAGCCAGTAAGGATTTGTTCATTCTTGTCGAGTCCCTGCTGGCCAGAGCTGTCGGTAACTGTCGCTAAAAACTGCCTCGCTCTGGGTGATAAATTTGTTGAAGTAGCAATCAGATTATGACCTTCTTTATATCCAAAAAGAGCTTGGTCGATATTGAGGAAGTTATTCATATTAACGTTCCTTTGTCTCGTCGAGCAACCTGAGTATCCACCGGACCGGCCTTGTGATATCGCTTGATCTATGACACCCATCAACAACTAAGATTCTATCTGGAGGGTGGGCAATGCTTGTGAGACGCTCTATTTCATCTTCGGATTGACCTCCTCCCCTAGCACTAATCCCGAAAGCCCGAAACGGAAACATTTGATGGTTGCATCGCAAGTATTGGTCAAGGAGCGGCCAACGCTTTTCTATGAACTTGAATGGTTCTGCGGGAAGTTCCTCGCGCAAAGAGTCTTGTGAAGACTCGACAAGATCCCATGCCGAGATTACGACGGCAATAGGTAGCTCGTCTCCGCCTGTGCGAACATCATCAATGAACTGCAACAGGTCGACAAGCTTCACCTGGGAAGAAGCCTCTTCAAGTTGCCATTCGCTTGCACCATTGTAGGATTGGTCTTTGTTACAGCTACTTTCAGCGCTCGAATGAGTATCCATGAAACTTGGGTCTTCGTGAATTGCATGCCCGGATTCATGATTACAATGGAGGAAAAGAATTACACCCTTCGCAGCTCTAACGCGCTTTTCAAAGTCCTTTGACATAGAACGCGTTACGAACTGGGAATCGAATGTTTCTCCGGCAAGGTCCGGGATGTGAAAGGAAGCGCGAGTACCTGTCATTGGATGAATGACCAAGAGATGGTGCGGTTGTGGCTCTATCTGTCGATTCGTGTGTTCAAGTTCCTCACCGCGCAGCCATTGCTCCCTCAATGGTTGCAGATATGCTCGATCAGCAGCAAATTCTGAATGTTTAAGACCATTTGGTTGATCTTGGTCATCCAAGATAATGTCGAGTGCAACCAAATAGTTGGTCTTTCCGGTTCCGGATAGCCCAACGAGCAGAATAGATGATTCTTCTTCGACATTCATAATTGGCCGAATGCACAGAAATCTCGGTCAGGTTTCGAGAAAAGAGGCCGCGGTTGACGAGATCCTCTGGGGCGCTCTTCTAACCAACTCCCAAAAAGGGTCTGTATCACATCGTCGGTGGCTTTGATTTTGTTTGGACGTGCAGCAATACGCCAAAATATTGGCGTCGGAACTCCTTCGTCGAATCGATCTTTGATTTTTTTCTCTAGTGTTTTGCAAAAAATTTCATGTTGACCTCGCTCTGAACTCGTTTCGACAAAATCCCAACGTGAGAATACTACGTGAATACATAGATTCGGCGCCGCTCCTCTCAATTCCATCACCCTTCTTATGAATCCTATCACATTATCTCGCTCTGCATGTCTCTTCGCTGTATCGACCATAGCTTGTGAATCCAAGAAGATAACTAAAGAGTCAGCTCTATTGATAGCGCGTTGAGATTTGCAAGCTTCGGCCGAAGCGACGATCTCTGAAAAAATTTCACCAGGGAGGTCACTGATCAAGACATCTTCAAACGGGGAGTATTTCTCTTTGCCTTGGACTCGCAGGTGGTAGAAAGAGTCGGCTTCGTTGCGATCCGTTCGGAGGGTTTCTGGCCGAGGATTTCCACTTGAAATTGTTGCAAACCATGACGCCCTCTCAAAGGCACAAAGGCTTCTGGAGGCGGCGAATCGATATTTCTTGAATGCGCCATCGCGAAACATTTCGCCAATGCGAGCGAGGAAAGTTGTTTTTCCCGCCCATTGAGCGCCCGCGACGAGAACTACACGAGAAGGGACAGCGTTCATAATGCTGGACGCTTCGGACAGCGTCAGTTTCTCACCTGAATGGAAATAAGATTTAGCAGCAGAGTCTGGAGCCCCCTGCTTTTCGCGTTGGATCTCCTTTGGGGGGGCTGTCGCTTCATTAACCGCTTTCGTATGTGGACAGCTTTCCTGGTGTCCCTCAAGGCACACCCCAGACTTCGCGAATTCGCATTCAGGTTGAGAACAGGTAAGCATGTTTTCACTCGAGATGATGAAGGGCTCTGAAGAACATCAATTCGCGAAAGTATTGGACAGACAGCTTCAAAGGTGAGCAACTAAACCTTGGTGGTAGTCGGAACTTCTTTAATGTGTTCGCGTCAATTTTACCGCCCGACAAGACGACGCTATGTGCACTAGAAAGTGGAGTTAGCTCGGCTGTTGTGGCTATGAGACTGTCGCTTTCTCTCATTTTCGAAGAAGCAGCAGTGAGTTGCTTAAGGAGTGAAGTTGATTTTTGGGGATCGCCAGCACATTGGGAAAGCGCTTCCGAGAGTAGTGACAATATCGAGTTGGGAGGGGGAAGAATGTTGACTCGATCTGCGGCTTCTTTGGCGGCGACCATAGCGTATTGTTCCGGAGATAACGTCTCTCGCCGCTCTTGAAGAATTGGACTTTGCTTGCCAACGAGCCACCACAAAAATTGGTTCTCCTCAGCAATACACTCCAAAGACTCACCGAAACTTTGAACTACCTTTCCAAGTAGCAACGTTGGCTCCGATTCCTCCTCCAGATCACCCTCCTCCAGATCACCCTCCTCGAGAATCTTTTTCAATTCCTTGAGATCTTCTCGCGAATTGGGAGTGGGCCTGACTTTGTTCGATTCCTCATCCAAATATCCCCGAACGCGTTCCAACAAATCCGTGCATACAGCACTCTCCGATTCTGTCGAGAAAACAGCAGCAGCAATGCCGAGGGCCGTAGCATCTGCATTTTTTGAATTTTCCTCCAGTTGTTCATAAAGGACGACGGTTGCCATTATTTTCAACAACTCTCTGTTCTTGCGGGGCGGAAATGTAGGCTCAAGCTTAACAAGCTCTTCGCTGAAGCGTTTGTTAAATTCAGGCGCAGCCTCAGAAAAGATGGCTAACCTAATAAGTGAACATAAATCTGCAGCTGGTGAGGCTAATTCAAACGAACTTGCAGCATTCCATCTCGCTTCCAGAATTCCTGGTTCGTGTATTAGGTCAGCTTGGCCATGCCAATGATAGAAATGTTGATGCATTAGGATTATTTGATGAAGGGATTGGTAGTTTCTGCCAGTGTTTGATCCCGCATTGCAACGGCATTCCAAAGAGCGCCTAGTTTTCCGTTTGCTTCTGCTCTTTCGAATACGCGTGCCCATCGAGCTTGCCCCTCTAAGGAATCATCCCGATCTTCCCAGGCCCCTGCTTCCATGGCAGCTTCGAGGCGCGCAATTATTCCTATCCTGAAGAAGCGAACAATGAGTTTCCTTCGATTAGCAGCAAAAGCTGCGTTGTCTGGACTGCTATTTGTGTTAGCTAACGAGGCTTGAGGCAAGATTGTAGCGTTGAATTCAGAGGTTTCTAATTTTTCGCTTGAAGCAGCAAACTTGGCTTCCGGCAATTCTTGACAATGTTCAAAGGACGCCTGCCCTTTCGCGCCAGGAGAGCTACAGAAACAGAAGTCTGTTTTGTCCCAAACTCTTGTTTCAACCTCGATCTTTAGAACACAGTTCTCGCTTTCCTGCGAAACAGATAGTCGAATTACGTTGTATCCGGGATTCCATTCACTTTCACCACGACTAGGATGGACAGCTCCTGCGCATATGCGAACCCCGTTGTCAACCGCCATACAACGCGATTCATGTTCATGTCCGGTGAGTACGATGTGAGCATGTTTTCGAAATCGGTCGTCTACGTTGTTTCCGTCCATTAGCCAACTTGTTGGGTGGTGACACAACACGACATTTACGGTTTCTCGACTCGCGCTCAATTTTCCAAATTGGAAAGGACTAATCAATAGATTCCCTCGTTGGTCTCCACCATCTGATATGAGCGCGGAGTTGAGTCCGTGTAGTTTAACCGACGTTTCACCTTCCAACATCGATGTGAGCTGATAGGACCAAGCGAGCTCGTGAGCTAAGGTTGTTGATAGATTGCCCTGTTCTGCTGCGAAATTCTTATATGCTTCGAGTGGTTTCAGAAAATCCCAACTGGTGTCTTTGAGTTTCTTTCGGAGTTCACTGTCTAGCCGATTCTTGTCCCTAATTCCTCGAATTGTCTTGTGTCCATCCCAGAGAAGCGAGTCCTCTTTGACCTGATTTTGATCAATATCGTGATTTCCTGGCACTGAGAAAAGTAACTCTGCTGGGACATTGGTCTTCTCGCGAATCTGGTCGAACCAACGGCTTGCTCGGTCGAACTCATCCTTCAAGCCATGGTATGCAATATCTCCAGTAATGAGAATTGCGTCGAAATCCGATCTGCCTTGGACCCCGAGGTCGTCCAGCAGCGCTTCTCTAATCTCATTATCTCGGTCAAACTGACTGTCGGCGTCTTCCGTCGTAAAATGAATATCTGAAAGATGTAAGAAGGTGAGCATTTTTTTGCCTTTTGGGGCTACTAGTCCTATCAACCTTTGTTGGAGAAGAGGGTAACGGATTCATGCTTAAGAGGAAAAGTTTTTAAAAAATAGTGCGATTTCTTGTAATACAATAGAGACCCAACCGCTGGCTTCTGGAGAATCCATTCGCCACAATGATTAGTTCTACCATAGTCATCAAGGAAGAGATGATGTTAGGCGACAAGCAGCTACCTCAGAGTGCCTAGCCGCTGAGAATATCGCCCTCTGGTCCCTCTTCAAGACCTCGATCCAATGGTCAATGTAGGAAGAATGCTCAGGCATCACCTCCGGGGAGATGTTGAGATCAGCACATAGGAAAGCACTCCCAATCTCAGCAACCAGTTCTTCCATTGCATATGCAGCATCACCCCATCGCTTTCTGCCGAAATCACGATTCAACCGCTCTGGATGCTTTGTCCAATGGATCAACTCGTGGGATAGGGTGGCGTAGTAGGACGTAGCGTTTTTGAACACTTCGAAAAGCGGCATCTGAATTCGATCTTCGCTTTCCCGGTAGAATGCCCGATTCCCTCCATGATCGATCTGAGCGCCGGTCTGATGGAAGAAGTAGTCGAGGCGAGTGTCCCGTTCTTCAGCCGTCTCTTTCGGCTTTGATGCCACGGCGTAGTATTCCTCCGGTAGGCCCTTGATCTGTTCGACATTGAAGACGTGGTAGAGCCTGAGGAAGGGGATGGACCGATCCGGGGTTTCCTCCTCTTCCTGCTTTCGGCTCTCGTCTTCGATCTTAAGTTTCCCGGCGTAGACAACCTCTGTTGCCCCCTCGCCTTTCTGAACCTGGCCGCCCAGAGAACTTGCCTGCTTGTAGGTCATCCAGATCGGAGCAGAGAAGCCGTTCTCAGCGGCCGCGCTCCAGAGGTTAAGTATGTTGATTCCTGTATAGGGTTCCTTGTTGAAGCGAAGCGGCCTTGAAATTCTCCCTGCAAGGTGCTCTGCATTCCATGGCTTCATCCATGGGCGAACGCCCTTCTCCAGATCGGCGACGATCTTCTGAGTGATCTTGGCGTAAACATCTTTCCTGCGCATGGCTGTTCCTCCTTGGATTTCTTTGGAGCAGATTTTGCCGAAAGAGGAAACCGCTATTCTTTGAAGGCCCCACATCCCTGTTTGGGGTACCGGCCGGGAAACGCAGGCGTCCCAATCGTCTCCTGACGTCAACTGGACGACATCGATGGTTGTGGAAAACACGAAGTTCACATGCTTTCGTATGACCTTCGGTTGCCCCCCCTTCCACCTGAAAGCAGGTTCGCCGCGCGCTGTCACTTGACGGCGCGCGGCGAACGGTAGCAAAAGATCTGACAGGATGCGGTGTCAACGGGACATCCCTTGATCCTTGCTCTTGCGGGTCTCGAAACGTTGCTCCAGGTAGTCCTTTGGCGACTTGCCAATGTTCTTGGTGAAAGAAGCCTCAATCTCCTTACGGGCCTCTTCGGTCTGGATTCCTTTGCCAGCGGCATAGCCAGCACTCATATCATTTAGCCGGTAGGCGTATCGTCCCTGATTGTCGATAGACTGCTTGAGCTTGAAGACCAACTCTTGGTCGGCAGTGAGCTTTGGGGCTTGTGACTGGGCTTTTTCTTGAGTTGCTTGATTTTGAGTCGTGGTGTTCATGATTTCAGATGTGAGTTGATTGATTGACTTCACACTATAGAAACGTTGCTTGCCCCCTTCCCGTCCGGGCTCAACACCACTTCGCGACGTTTCCTCTGGGATTCGTTTACGAGGCACCTGACGCGTCAAATGCTGTGGACAACCGGGTCATGACATCTACCCAAGGTTGCCCCCTTCGTATTAGGATTTTCGCCGAGTAGCGAGATGTGTTTTTGTAAACAAAAACTGTCTCGTCAAGGGGGCGCAATGCCCCCGTTGAATCCCCCCTGTGATCCGGCGTTCAGCCGGATAATCTTCTGCTTTTCTGCGTTCATGTTTCAAAAGGACTTTGAATGCCAAGACCCAGGAAAAGTGACGATGAAGCTCGCTCGAAGGTGATTGCCTTTAGAGTTACTCCGAGCGAATACGCGACGTTGGAAGTCGGCGCGGAACGAGCGGGGCTGCGTCCCAACGAGTATGCCAGACAGGTAATTACAGAAGGCGAAGTCCGTATCGAGTTTACGGAGCAGCAGTCGGTTGATCCCGCAATCATCAAGCGCATCGACCGGATTGCTTTGAACGTCAATCAGCTGGTAAAGAACGCGCACATCTTCAAAAGGGTATCGCCCCACCTAGAGCCACTGTGCCGCGAGATCAGAGAGATCGTCTTCCAAGCCGTTGAACGGAGGGTGGAAGAATGATTCCAAAGATCGCGGCGATGGGGAGATCCTTCCAAGGTGCGTTCAAGTACTACGGGCATGATAAGCATGCATCGACCAAAGAGCGGGTAGCGTGGACGCATACTGAGAACATGATCACCACCTGTCCGGAGAAAGCGATCAAGGTGATGGCCTACACAGCAATCGAGAGTGAGCGCTTAAAGGAAGCATCTGGGATCAAGGCAACGGGCCGAAAGCTTCAGAAGCCGGTCTTCTCATATTCATTGGCATGGCACCCTGAGCAATCACCGGACAAGGAACACATGCTTGAAGCCGCATTGGAGAGTGTGAAAGCACTTGGGGTAGAAGACCATGAAGTCTTGGTGATCGCCCATCAGGACGAGCCCCACAAACATTGCCATATCATTGTCAATCGAGTCCATCCGATCACTGGAGTTGCTGCGAAGATGAGCAACTCCAGAAGGAAGCTATCCACCTTTGCGCTCTCATATGAGCGCAAGCACGGGAAGATCTATTGCCTTCAAAGAGAGGCCAATCATGAAAAACGCGAGAAAGGAGAACAGACGATGTATCGCGATCAACACATTCAGGAAGCATGGAATCAATCGGATTCAGGGAAGAGCTTTGAGAAGGAATTGGAGAAACGCGGGTATCAGTTGGCCATTGGTCGAAAGAGAATCGTTGTAATCGATCCCTATGGTCAGGCCGTTAATCCCAACAGGCATATCGGAAATGCGAAGGCATCTGAAGTGACCAAACGCCTGAAGGAGATTCCGAGGGAGCAGTTGTCAAATGCTGATGAAGTGATTGCTTCAATTCAGAAGAGCAGGATGTACCGCTACCGTCAGCGTTTGCATGAGGGCGCCAAACGCTCAGAGCTCTTAAACGATCTTCAAGATCGCCAGCACGAGGAAATGGCCCAACTGAGTCGCAAACATCATCTCAAGATCATCGAAGAGGATGTCGAGAGCCGCGAGTATTACCAAATCAAGGAGCAGGAAGAAGAAGTGGAGAAACTCACTGCTCAAGAATCAAAGAAAGGATTGGTAGCGCAAATCTCGAACGCGCTGATAAAAACCAAAGAGAAACTGGACGTAGCGAAAGCAAACCTTGAGAGCGCCAGAGCGAGGTATTCCCAGAGGATCAAGGCGATGGAGAACGAGAAGGAAGAAGCTTTGAAGGAGTTGAAAGAACGTCAGGTCAAGGAGTGGACAGAGCTTGAGAAACTGATTGGGCGTCAGATGAGCCTCATTGGTCAGACACATACTGCGCCAAGGCCACGTCGGGATCATACCAGAAGACAACAGTACAAGGGCCATGAGCAGGAATTACGACTCTCTCGTTGATCCACCTCTTATTTTGGTTCCATTCTTTCGTAAAACCTCAATCATGTTAAATTAAATTTTTCGGGGTTAGATCATCCGAAGCGTTTATTTAAAAATTCCTCTACTCGCAAACCTAGCGGCGAAAGTTCACCTCTTTCCAAATCTGCCAGCAGACGAACATCAACCTGCGTTAAATCAACAAACCAAAGTCTCGACCAAATCTGGAGAAAGCACTGTAACGTGCCTAATGACACGTCCCTGTTTTCATGGCTGGATAGAATCACCGAATCGCTATCAAAGTCCCCAATGAGGCAGTCGCCCGTTCCGAAGTCGAACTCTACTTGATCTTGCGGCTCATCAAGAGAAAAACACAGCATCCCCGCGATTTCATCACCCAGAAAACGGCCAATCTCTCGATCATCACAAACAACCCAATACTGCATTTCGATCTTTGCCCCTTCTGCTTGAACTAGATCCCTTAAATCAGTAGGCGCACCATCAGCAATCTCCGCCCCCCGACCGCCTGCGTCATACTCAATCTGCAATCGATCTACATTCGCCTTAAGTCGCAAAATTTTATCTAGCATACCGATAAAGGTCTAAACTGTAGAAGTTGAATACCAATCGATTCTATCGCCTCTTTGAATCTCTTCGAAACGACAGTACACGTACCAAAGTCACCTATCTTCATGATGTTCCACGAATTTTCAATTTCTGAAGCCTTCAACTCTATTGAATCCTCAATGATCTCGCTTTCCATCTCCCTGCCACACTTATCGCAAATCTCAAAACCCATCACCTTTCTCGACCTATCAGACAGCCAAACAAGTCCATCGACACAAACTTCAACGAAATCCAAATCCTTACCTTTTGATGATTTCAGCGTCGCTTTCTTTCCCCGAAGCAAAGGTAACTCTTCGTTAAGTTTGCCAAAAACATTAGAACTCAGGAATAACATCTCTGTGAATACTGAACCTGCCGCATCCATCTCTCCCTCCCCTTCCAATACTCCAGTGAAACCACCAAATTCAATCGGTGGTTCAAATATGAGTATTTCTTTGTTCGTTCGCTTCAATTTTTCAATAATTCCATCAACTTCCGCCCCCGACTTCGGCCTGATACTATCCATTTTTGACTCATATTCAAACGAACTCAAATCTACTTCTGGGAAAGCCATTGGATTGCGAAGGCCGCAATCACATTTTCGCATCGGCAAGAACCAGGTATGTTTCCCCCTCAAACAAATACCACGCTTATTTTCGTAAGCCTCATCATAAGTTAATAAAAACAGCTCAGTTTTCATAAAAATACACCCAACAGTTTATCAGCAAACTCAAATACTTCATCCTTTGATCGTTTTTTCTTAAACTTCTTTCCATCCCACCCCATAAATTCTTTCCATGCTGCGTTCCAGATCCCCCCAGGCCCATATTTTCGTCTTCCATGAATTTTTTTACGATGAATACTTCTTTCTATACCCACCATGAAACGATCCACATCAAGACCCATTGCATCAAAAGCGTCTTTCATCTGATTCGGAAGCAGGTGGTGATTATCGAATCCTGTTCTAGAATTTGTCCACTTCTTTTTTCTATGCCCCCCGGCCATCGGATTATTATCAGCACTTTTCAGCATCATCACAAGGTCTGTTGCATCTCCTGTGGTACAATCAAGAACCAAACCCACAATCTCAGATATATCTTCATATGCTTCAACCATGTCATGTATCCTATTTTTTGCCGCATTATTTTGCGCAGCCTGTCGCCCCCGATTAGATAGATCTCCGGGATTCGGAAGAATCGTAACAAGCGAGTTCCCCAATTTATCGAAAGAAGAAATTGGATTATTATCCACAAACCCATACAGGTTCAACCCGCCTTCCTCAGCAAGAGGATCGCGATTCAACCATCTTCCAAGCCTTGTAGAGAAATGCCTGTACTTAAAGGCAAGCAGCCCGGAATCAGCCTCTTGAGATGAAAATTTTCGTCCTCCTACAACGGAAGAGAATGCAGCATCAAACAGTTCATGCCCATACGGTGAATAGTCGATTGGTAGATACCCAACATCCTCACCGAGATAGAACCCCGAGATGTTTCCATTTGAATCACTTGTCGGAAAATGAGTTTCGGCTGTTGCTGCATCTTCTACCCATAGCAGCCCACCGACGCCACCGTTGCCCCCACCCATAGCCCCAGTAACATCCACTCCCCAGACCCGTTTCGTATCGAGGGCAAAGGATTGGGAAGAGTTTGTCTTGACCAAGGTTGCAACATTCAAATTTCCATCGTAAACATATCGCTCGATCTTGTTGATTTGAAACACATTACTACTACTATTCCAGATGAAGTTCGTAGAATAGATTTTTCGGCCATCCCAATCGTAGATAAATTTCTTAAGCGTTCTCAGTTCATCCTGCACAAACCCTCCCTTGGTCTCGATTTCCATCAAGCGATTATACGAACTCCATGAAAAGGTGAACGCACCATTCTCCACCAAATTCCCATCTTGATCCCAACGCAAAATTTCTTCAGGCGGATCTACCCAAATTTTCTCATTATTCACTTCCGCCAGATCCACACCATTAGTTCCCTCACCTATCCCGGCCACAATGTTGGTAGTTTCGAGGATACTCCTAGAAACATTAGGCTCACTGCCACTCTGCCATGCCCACGTATTCCCGACCCTAGTGGCCACGTCCCCATTGATGGTCACCAATGCATTGGTGGCACATTCTCCGAAAAACAATGCCCCTCCTTCATTTTTTATTAATGAAATCGCATTATTGTGATCAACTGTAAGCTTTTGGGAGACACCTTCTATCCCCCCACCACCTTGACTCCTGAACGTTCTGTTTCCAGAATTGTCGTATCCGAAATCAAGCTGATGGCCTGGGATTATTTCAGCTGAAGCATTTTCTCGAACAGCGCTAGTAAGCTGAAACCTGCTGTCATATGCGTAATTCCAATTCTTCCCTCCATGAGAGGTAAACTTCTTGATCGCCTTGTTGAGGAAGTATTCATACTGATTCTGCGACAGAACCCCTCCGGCATTCGTAACAGTGATCGCGGCCAGAAGGGAATTGGTCGTGTATGAACGCCACACATCCATGATTGGGTTCTGGCCCTTTACGAACTCGAGCCCCACAACATTAGCATTGGTATCACTCCACGAATAACTTGCTTTCGAATCTCCATCGAAAATGGAGTTGAGAACTCCCCTCTGGGAATCGTATTCGTAGACTATGTTTTGAAAATTAGTCCCGTTGAGAGAAAAGACCATATTGGTCAGGCGTCCCGCAGTATCGTAGGAATTCGTATTCGAAATCCCATCTCCATCAGAATACGAGGTCTGAACACCGGAGGGATTATATCCGATACTGAACGCACCAAAAGCTCCCTCGATACGCTGAGGCAATCCAATTGCGTTAAATTCCTTGTATTCATCAGATATCCTATCGGGATAATCTACTCTAATCAAATCTGCTGTGGACAAATCGTATACATTGGTAACGACCGCCATTCGCGCATTCGTAATGTAAAGCAGCTCCAAGTAGTCTCCATACGCATAGGTTACCCCCTCTTGGGCGGCGTCGCGTTTCTCAAGAAGAACTCCAGAGAATTCATCGAAATCCCATTCAATCCGGTCAGCCGCCCCGGTAGTATTGGTTGGCCAGATTTCCGCCTCCCACCCAAACCCATTACGATAGGTTGACAGAGCGACCAACTGTCCATATTGATCGAACTCTTTTCGTTGAGGAAGACCAGCACTACCCCAAGTGCTAGTCTGGTTACCATTTTGATCGTAACCGTAAAAGGTCGTTCGCCCATCAGAAAGGGAGGTCGATTTAATTTTATTTTTCACAACCCCGTCCTCGTCGAAATATTCGTAAGTTGTTATGAGTCCCATCTCACCGAAAGAGGTCTTCACTCGTTGGCTTGTACCCTCATAAGTTTTTCCTCCCGATCTACCATCCGGAAATTCCAGAAAGGTTCGCCTGCCAAGGTCGTCGTAGCTCATCTTGATCGATCCTAAGATACCACCCACGTGACTCTCCACCAAAAGATTGCCTACGTATATATTGGTATCTCCAAGAGCCTTGTTTTGGCTATAGATCTCTTCGGTCTTGATCAAATCTACGAAGCTAAGAAAAGTCCTGTTGGTAGAGTCCTCGTCAAAATCTGAAAACACCCATTCCTCTGAAACGAGATTTGTAGTGAAGCCATTCACCCTCTTCCATTTCTCCTCAATCACTTCATATTGTTCTCCATTAGTGAGCACGTTCACCGATTGGATCTTGGCCGTAAACCAGCTAGTGCCATCAGAAACGTAGTTTACTTCTACTCTGGATTTTCTATATGGAGCAGTCTCAATTGTAGTAATTCTACGCAACAAATCCTCCTCGACCCATTTGGTCCCCATCTCGAATGTTTCCTCACCAGTTTTCACCAAAGAAAAATCTCGATACTGAAGAGATTGACTCAGAATCGTGCCCCCCCCCACAGATGGTTTCTCTTCCGAGTTTGGTTTAGGACCGTTCGCAGCTTCGTAATAATCTCTTTTCCACCTAGGTGATCCCCAATGTCCATAGTATGTAATCTTATAACTTGAATCGAAGTCAGGCGAGTCATCGGGAATCACGATAAAATCATAATACTCATCAACCATTCCAGACCCACGCTTTGAGTAAGGTGTCCCATCCAGATACTTCTCTGTTTCTTCCCATCCACCAGGGTAGTCCTTTCGAGTGACAAGTCCGTCATAGGTGTAGGTTGTAGTTCCATCTACATTTGTACTCATCAACATTCTTCCCGAAAGGTCGTAGCTAAGACTTGTTCCATTCGTGAAGATCCCCGTAACGACCTGGCTAGCGATCAGATTTCCAGATGCATTATACGCCCTATCAACAACCTCGTCGGGAATATCATCATACTCAACATGGACAATCCCCTTCAGGGTTTCCTTCGAAACTCTTTTAAGACCGTCATACTCATACACTGTCTTCCGGGCCTTCTCATCAACATGCCACTGTTTGAGTGTTCCACTCCAAGATGCCATGTAATTTGTTCGATAAACTGATGTAACCGGGTCTAGAGAATAGGAGTTCGTCAACAGCCCTAGCTCATTTCTTTCGAAAAACTGTTCAGTAAGAAGCACTGAAGTTGAAACATCGTGATCTGAGACACCTGTAATCAAATAGTTTCTTTCCCTCACTTTCAGTCCATTCTCAAAGATGCTCTCTGTGTATGTATTCCTGTTCGGATACACAGCTGGCCCAACGGGCGTGTTGGCTGATTCCCCAAGATCTTTCCCCAAAAACTTATCCAATAGGTAAACTGCATCACTGGACGAATTTGTCCAATATTCTGGAGCATAGAGGTCCTGGCTTCCCTTGTTGAACTCGGTCGCATTCAAATTATAGACCCGACACAACAACGCTTCATCCACCATGTTTGTAGGCGCGTTTGCTATATCAATGGCCTCGTAGAGTCCATTGGTCGTGTTGAACTCGACCAGATCGTAGTAGAATCTAAAATGATCTTTCATCTCGGCGACCGAAAAAACCGGCATACCTATGAGCCAATCTTCGGCAGATCGAGTGTAGACAGCATCTTCTTTGTAAGGATAGGACTGGCCGTATCCATACTCTTCCCAGAACGACACCACCTTCCCTCCTGTGCGGATCATGGGTTGCCTGTAGGTCGCACTGGTAGCTCCTCCGACAACACCATTGGGTTTGTAATAGTTGAAGGTCGCTGTTCCGGTGTAATCACCAACTTCTTGATAGTCGGTATGAGCCAACCAACTGTTCATCACCGTAGCATCGTTCGGATGAGCAGGGCTGTTCTGGAAAGGACGGAGGACTCCTGAGAAGAACCCGCTATAACTACGCTTCTCCCATGTTCCATCAGGATTGATCTGATGCTTGAACATTCCAAAGAGGCTCCCATCTGTTGGCTTATCGTAATAAGCCAACGTTGTGGTCTGTGGGTCGGCTCCATCAGGATCTGTAGTGACCTCAATAAGGTCCCAGGTCAGCACGTGCTGCTTGTATTTCTCTACCGCGTGGTAGGATTTAACGTTGGCCTGATCCTCAATGGTATGCTCTTCTATGCGGATCCCATTTTCGAAGGATATCTCTCTTTTCTCGATTATTTGGCTATCTGATGAACCACCTTTGGTTAGAGTCCAGGTGTCAGTCGAATCATTGAAACTCAATATGTTTGTGTACGAAAGAGCCCCTCGAGTCTCTGTAAGCCACAACTCATCGAGAGAACTATGATTTTGAGCAGGATTGCTTATCTCCCATGTCACATATGGACTGCCCGTAATGTTCGTGAACAATCCCGTGACGTCCTGATCTGGCGAAAATTCGGAAGGTAAATAGAACTCGATCTCAGTGCTAAATTCGTTCGACACCACATTGGCCAGAGCTTGAATGGTCCATACCTGCTTCAAGATGCCGTTTGTTTCAGTGATCGCAATAACATCGAACTCGTTCGTGGTAGAATGCGTAAAAATTAAAGCTTCAGGGGTATAAGAGGAATCGTTGATTCCCTTTTCTCTGAGTCTGATCATTCCTCCAGACTTGCCATTAATCTTGCGACCAACGAAACAATCCCATCTGAAGGCAATATCGCGAACATTGTCATCCTTTCCCGGCCCCATGGTCAACCACCCTCCGTCCCCAGGAACATCGGTCTCTTCAGGATCTGGATAATCCTCAAAGAGAAACTGCTCTGCAGGTCTCACAGAAAGGCGCAAGCGCTCCTGAACCTCTCCCGCAGTCTCGCCTACATTGGCATAAGCCGTTTTCCTTTGATTATCGTTGATGTAAGTCGTGTAACTAATCGCACCTCTGTTCTGTCTCAACCCTGTCCCAGAAGATGAGTATAGGTAAACCTCGGTCAATTCGATGCGCACATCGTGAACATCACCATTGAAGGCAATGCCATATTCCCTGTGGGACTGAAGCTCAACTGTGCCACTTTCAGAGACTACTTCTGACTCAGGACCGGCACCAGTAACGCTCACTGACACCCCATTGATTGACACCGTGACAGGGGAGTTGATCGGAGCCTTGACCAGAGCTTTGAACTCAACGTTCACAGTGACTGGGTTCTCGAGTGATTTTTTCCAAGGCTGCTCTTGGGCAAATCCCACGCCTGGAATATGACCGATTGAGATACCGTTTGGATGCATGGCTTCACCAATAGTCACCGAAGTGAATCCGCCACCACGTGAAGTGCTCGAAGGATGCAAATGTCTAGGCACCTTGTAGGAGACATTTCCACTCGTCGGGCTCAATTTAGGTTGGATTACATCCCCCAACTTCACCCTTCCACGATCAATCAGTCCTCCAGCAATGGTGGAGAAAATGGTCAACAGGTAAAATCCAGCAACGAGTATCTTTTTTGTGAATTGTGATACATTCATATGATTAGATCGATAGAGATTATTCCGCCAATGGAGACAGGATCTTGAAGTTAAATTCATCAGCGGCATCTACACTTTCCGCTGCAGTGGTAGGGTCGGTACCAATGAGCACCTCCAAATAGTCTGAAAGCCCATCTCCATCGGTGTCACCACTGGAGTTGCTGGTTCCTAGCTCATTTTCCTTGGTATCACTGAGGCCGTCCCCGTCGGTATCGGTGAAGGTATAGGTCCTTGAACTCTCATATGAGATCCTTGGCTGCCAGAAGACAAGATCCCCAAAGTTGTCGCCTCCACCCGAGGTCAACTGGAAACCAATCTGATCACCTGCTGTCACTGATAGATTGAGATCGAATTCCAGTTTCGGCTGACCGTTTGTGATGGTCGCCCATGAGTAAGCATTGGTCGAATTGTGGGTAACCCTGATCTTAACGAGGTTTGTAGAGCTACCAAATGTACTCAAACGAACCGAGTTCTCCACAACGACATCCCCGTCGACAGGCACATCAAAAACCCTCACAGAATCATATTCCATACCCGCGTGCTGGATTCCTGCGCCGATCAGGTTCACCGGATAGGTTGAGTCCCTCCAATGCTGGTAGTCTTGTTCAAAGATGGAAAGTTGATGGGTAATGGCACCTTCCCTTGCGCTAGAACTCTTGTAGAACCAGTTGTTGGCTCCTTGCACAGAGGAGAATCCTCCGATAGCTGAATAGTATCCATGACCAGACCACTCATAACCTGGTTGCTTCACCCTCGCATAGAGCGTCTGCGTACTGTGAACCGGAATTGCCGTCGAATAGGTCTTCCACCTTGTACCCTCAGTGCTGTATTCCACAGTCGCATTGGTTGAGGCTGAAGTGATCGTCACACTGATTGCGTTGGTGTAATTACCGGTAGCATGAGAATAGATCGGAGGTGACGTCTTGAAGCGGAATAGATCGGTTTCAACGTTGTTTTCCTGATAACCACTCTTGGTGGCCCAGAAGCGAATAGCGCCACTTCCTTCCGCAATTCCATCAAGATCAAATGAATTGGTGTACTCCGTCCATGTTCTACCTTCGTCCAAAGAGTAAATAAGCAACACCCCAGGCAATGAATTACTGGCCGTAATGGAGACAGCATTGGTGTAGTTACCTCCATTTGGTGAGAAGGTTGTTTCTGGAACAACAAAGCTGTAGAGGTTGCTGGCTATCGAACTTTCGCGCCACCCCTCCTTATTGCCTTTGGCGTAGATCACTTCTATTCCACCATCGACGATAAAGTTGGTGGAGTAGGCCGCCCAGATGGCTCCATCAAAAGAATACTCAAGTTCCGCCCCGGCCAAGGAACTCGTGATGCCAACGGTAATCGCATTTGAGTAGGTTCCACTTATCGGAGAAATCACCGGAGTCGGAACAGGATCGGGAAGCTGAATGGTCAGCTCAACCTTAAGCGAGAGCGCCGCTTCATCGTTACTGTCAACGGCTCGTGCATAGAGGTTATGTGTTCCCAATGCAGGATTGATCCAATCAACAGAGTACGGAGCATCCGTATCAACCCCGAGCAACGTTGATCCCTTATAGAACTCAACGCGCTGAACGGTCACGTTGGTTGCAGCAACACTGGCCTCAACCGTTACAGATTCAGGCAAAACCAATGAAGTCTCATTGGTCGGCGAAGTTATAGTGACCGTCACATTGGTATTCAACGTGTTGGGCACAAGTAGGAACGCATGACTCTGCAGCATTCCATTGGTATCGTATTTTTTACCCACTCCGACAATTTGTCTCTGCTTGTTGATCGCTTTCGCATCTGTCAACTGATCCCAGTCAGAGATGATCGTCAGTTCATTGAGATCGCGCATTCCTTCTTCTTGATCATAGATGAATGCCCTGCCCCCGAATGTTTCATACTCCTCTCCCAAGGAAAATTTTGGTGAAGTATTCTGGGACGGAAACGAAGAGGACCAGGAGCTACCAACTACGAAAATGTTGGTTCCAATCATCTTAACATCGAAGGCAAGACTGGAATTATCACCCAAGAGCTTACCCAAATCGGACATTGTCCCGGTTGATGCTCCAAGAGTGGTCGGAGTCCATAGGAAGGCATGATCATAGCCATCGGTCCCACTGGAAACACCCACAACATGATTCCCCGCACTAATGCCATATGCTGCACTGTAGCGAAAACTGTCGGTGGCACTCCCTCCTTCCAGAGTTCCCAGCGGAATCATACCCGCCGTGCCTCCATAGAGAAAGGCACGCTCATAAAACTCCCAGTAGTGCGGAGCCATCTCAGCGGCCAAACGATTGGTATCATATCCGGAGGCAAAACCGACCACCCAGCCATTGTCATTGATGTCGTAGGCCGCACTGTAAGTCATATCATTGGTATTAGGCGCGGTCGGGTTGTATTGGAAGAACGTCCCGAGAGACGCACTGAAAATATCACTCGAAAACAGACCATTAGGATAAACCAATGGATTAGGTGTACCCGAAGACGATCTCACATAAGCGCGGGCGTACCCCTCTTCATAGTCATTATAGTGCCCTACATATCGTGTCCCTGCTACCACACCTGAATTGTTAATGGCAAAGGCAGTACTCCACCATTCCCCTTTCTCTATGTAGTTGGTCCCGTCCCAATCCAAGCCTGCTACATCTATACCTATCCAGTTGGTTCCAATGTATTCCCAGTGCCCTTGCTGAGGATAATGAATACCATCGTATATCGATCCTGCCCCCATCATAGAGAGCATATCACCAGCAATCGCCCCTGCATCAGTAATCGAGTTTGCATGTCCATGCATCCCATTTGTGCCAAAGACTTCGTAAAGCCCCTGGTAGGAAGCAAACCCATAATTGGTAAACGCTCCTGTCATTGAATTGGTGAGGTAGGTCATCATGCCTGATTGCCCGTTGGGAAAATCAGGCTGCCAGATGAAGGCCAACTCGCCTACATCACTATGACCAACCACTTGACCGGCTTCATTGATATCCGTCGCAAAACCCTTTCCAAGATCTACCAAGAAGAACTCCGGAAGGATCTGAAAACTCAGATTTGTCGATGTCGTAGAGGCTCCATCATCATCCACACTGACTGCATTCAAGACATAAGAACCAGGGGACAAACCCTCCAACGTCAGCGAATACGGACTGTTTGTGAACTCTGTATGGTATTCACCATCAAGAAGAAGATAGACCAACTCCACACTTCCATCGGTATCCGAGGAATTGATGGCAACGGCTACGTCACTACCGGTTTCAAAACTCTGCTGATCATTTGGAGAAGTAAAATGAACGGCTGGAGCTACAACCGTGTTTGTTGGCGAGACAGTCACCTGCTGCACCCCTGAGCCCTCAAGCGATCCATCGCTTACGGTCAACTCCAAGAAATAGGTTCCAGGACTTCCGAAACTGACGCTGTTGGTCGCCGCGTTTGCGTCCGTGAAGCTCACTGTCCCAGGCCCTGCAAGTTTGGCCCAAGTTTTGGTCAACCAAATGTATCCGGTCCCGTCCGTAACAACCGGTTCCAATAGTAGGCTTTGCCCTTCATCAATGGTCGCCGGATCTTGAGTGGTAACCACTGGAGCCGTGTTGGGGTCAGCCAGCACTTCAACCTCAAACGACGTTGTGGTGGCTTTAGCAGTATCAGAAGCATATAGCTGAAGCTGATAGAGGCCCGGATACGTAAATGTTGCTGTAGTAGACGCATTGGTTTCGCTCGAGAACGTCACCGGCCCCGGGCCATAGACAACAGACCAGATCGATGTAACTGCCCCCCCGGCTGGCCTGCCATCATCAACAATCGATGCAGCAAGTGACAAGTCGTTCGGGAGATAAATAAGCTCATCAGAAAGCCCATTGATCACCGGCGCACGGTTGGTGTTATCATACGCCTTCACCAGCTGAACGCCGTTGAGAAGCGCCCCATAATCCCCAGAAGCGTGAACCGTCAATAATCCATCGGAACCGACGACCACATTCGAGAACACTAAATACTGCCACCCCTCCGTTAAAGGACTGTTGACTGGATCGTAGGTTTGAGACGTCGCGTTGATATCAGTCCATCCATTGGTTTCCGTCTCGGTCACAACCTTGTATTTGTATGTCTCATATCCAGGAGAACCCGGTATTCCGTATACGTAGACATCAAACTTATCATCTGGAAGGCCACTAAAGATTAAAGACGGATCAAGATCTCCCCCCATTCCATCATGGGTATCACCAGAGACTCTTGAAAACAGCATCTCATCGGAATGTGCGTTTGTAGTGAGGGAAGGAAGATTGGTGATGACAACACTGACACCCGCTGAAGAACCATCATGCCAATTTAGATCGTAGGAATTGTCACTGGATGCCTCCACCAAGTTCCATACATCGTTGGTTCGGTATCCAACTGCGGATTCACCTTCCTTATCTCCCGCTCCCAGATTCACATTGAGTGTTGGATAGGTCACAAATGGAGGAACAAACGTATAGGCGATCGTATTCGTGGTCGTTGTGAACCCGGTCTTAGAAGAAATCACAGTCACGGTCGTGGTATTGGTGATTGTGACGGCCCCCGAGTAGGTCGTCAAAGAGCCTCCGTCCAACTGATACTCAATGGTTGCCTGATCTGTTGCGTTGGTCAGGGTCATATCAAAAGAGTTGGTGTAAGTTCCAGCAACCGGCGTAGCAGCGATATCAGCTACAGTGAAGGTGTAGAGATTTGTCGCTGTTGAGCTGTCCAAATACCCTGTTGCCGAAGCGTAGGCTTGGATCTCTCCATGAAGTGAGTCTGTTATGCTTCCTGAATAGGTAATCCAATCAGTCCCATTGGTGCTGTAGTATATGGTGCTCCCTGTCGTTCCCGCCGTTATTGAGACATCAATCTCGTTATCGTAGTCCCCAGCCGAAGGTGAAATCAGTGGTGAGGCGGCCTCCACTGGGATCATACTTTGCTCAGCGTAGTATCGAGCAATTAGCACATCACTGTCGTTGTAGCTGGTCTTCTCCGCATAGGCATAGACCGAAACGTAGGCTTCATAGAACTCCACTTCCCCGATTGAAATCATGCCGCTACTGTTGGATGTGGTCACATTCCCTTCGCTACAATTGATACGATACTTCGAGTAGTGGCCACTCAATGAACAAACAAATTCCTTGGTCTCGCCAGAGGTCCCCCAATTAACAATCCCGGATCTGGAATCCAACGACACCCATTGAGATCCATCCCAGCCTTCCAAAGTCCAAGCCTTAGGTCCATCAGAGTCTCCAGATGCAGCAGCAATGGAATACTTGGCTACTCTTCGGGTAGACGGAAACTCGAAGGACAGCCATGAATTGCTGCTCGATGTCGCTTCCCAATAGGTCGCAGCATTTGAATCAAAGGCTTTCCAACCTTCCCCTCCTGAAATGTGAGTGCTGTTGGTTACTGTGTTTCCAGATGGTGAGTCCCATGACGTCATATTCGGAATAATGTCACTCGACATACTCCAATCATTGGTAGCCAAGGTGATTGAAGAAACGTACAGCGTCCCGTTGGTCGTAGGGGAAGTGCCATCGGTAGTGTAGTAGATGTCAGCGTCATTGTGACCCGTTACAGACAGGGTCAAGGTGACAGGAAGAGCCCCTCCACTTACAGGACTGAAACTCACATCTGGAAGAGTCGGCAAGACATATGAAGCTGAAGACACATCGCTATCAGAATATCCGGATTCAGTCGCAAAAGCCTTGATGGTCTGGGCACTGTTAACGCTAAGCGAAGATGAGTAGGTTGAACTGCTTGTCGTAGGTGTTGATCCATCAGTCGTGTAGTAGATCGTTGCCCCGCTGTGCCCTGAAACACTCAAAGTGACTGTAGCCGGAGTTTCTGTCCCATCTCCTGGGCTAAATGACACATCAGGCAACTGCGTTTGGCTTGATCCATTCTTACCAACCAGTTCGATGCCATTGATGAAGTGCGTGTAGTCATCGTTCCCTTTCAACTCAATCGCAATGGAACCGCTGGCCCCAACCACAATGTTGGTGAAAACCACATAATCCTCACCTTCTGTATATCCACTAGAACCTCCTCCTCCTCCGCAGCAACCGCCACCACAACATCCACCTCCGCAACAGCCCATACAACATCCCATGCAGCAGCAACCTGAACCACCACTGGAAGCGGTTTCTTTCCAAGAACTGAAACTCCCCCCATTGGTTTTGTATCTAAATCCTTCGTATGAGGAATAATCAGCGGGTGCGTAAAGATACAGATCGTAGGTATCAGCAGGCAAATCCTTAAACCAGATCTCCGGACTGGCTTCAATCTCGACGTAGTTACAGCAATTATCGTAATCCGAATACAAAATCGTATCCGACCAGATATATCGATCCAACATCGCGTCTGGATCAACGCCGTTGGTGTAACTGCTGGTCAGGTTCGTGACCGTCATTGTGATCCCTGCACTCGTGTTGTCATCCCAGACCAGATTGGTCACTGACATGTGAGTGATCACCGGCGTTGAATTGTAATTGGATGACACCGTTGTCGCGTGACCAACTGCATTCCACGTCGGATTGGTATTCACCGTCAACGCAGCGGCCTGCCCTGTCTTCGTCGTGGTCGCTCCTCCAAAGTCGATATGGATGGTCTGCTCCGCCTGCACGCCCATGGCCAGCATCACTGAAGCCAACACGGCTCCCACTCGTTGTCTAATCGTCATGTGTAGATTGGTTTGAAGATCCCCAAAACTCCTAGGTCCCCCTTTTTACAGGTCCCCTTCTGCTCCGATGAATCTTGTTACGTATTTCTAATAAAATTCAAAAAGCCGAACGTTCATTTTGCCATCACGGCACGCGCAGCCCTATTTAACTTTCTTCTTTGGGAACCCCATACTCCGTTCCCCACACTTTGTTCCTATTAAGCCTTTAACAGCTCACTTCTTCATTTGATGCATAGACAAATAGCCAAACTTTTTTTGACCGCAAGAACTTTTTATTCACACCTCCAACTTTTTAACATGGGCGACATTTCGTCGCTATCTCGAGACACTCGTGACATTGAATTTGACACCTCTCCTCACGGTGTTATCCACTTCATCGATCGGGGAGTGATCGTTTCTTCAGCGGGGTCCCCCACCCCCACCTCCTTGGCGATTGTTCCCCGATTCTTCATTCGTTGACTTTCTCTTCCAAATACTTCAATCACTCCTCCCTTCAGGAGATCATCGTCACCTCCAAACGGGGTAGACATGCCCTAATTCCGCGTCGGTGGTCTCCTGTTTTTTTCTTCCAAGGAACCTATTTCCCAAAGCCGTTTTTCGATAATTCCTCTCCTGCTTGAACTGACAAAAACACCGCATAAATAGCGGTGTTTTCTCACGTCTCTTGGCCTGTTTCCTGCCTCATGGAGTCGTCACCTCAGCCATTCAACTTCCTTTGGCTGAGATTCCCCAAACTCATAGCAAACAAGAGAATTGAAGAAACTACTATGAAAACAAAACTCCTTATAGCATTGGCTCTTATTGGGATCTCCATGTCTTCAGCAACTCATGCTGCAAGCTACACCGATGTCTTCACGCTCACTGGTTTTTCAGGGAGTGGAATCAACAGCTCCAACCATGTGCTTGGTGACTACAACGGCCGCATTGGCGTCTTTCTCGCCAACACCAACAACTCAGGTAAAACAGCCGTATCCGTCGGGATCTACTACGAGCAGGATGTCTATGTCTGCAACTACGGCGGCGGATCAAAGCAGTTCATGCCATTGACCAAGTCGGGAAGCGACGACAACTATCGTCATCCCCATCAACATTCCCAAAAATATCCTCAGCATACCTTTTCTTACGTTTGATTGAGGCCCAGATCACACCACAGCATGCAAGGCACTGCAATCCTGTTTCAACCTGCCAACACATCTGATAAGATGCCTCCTTTTTCAAAAGAAGGATTCGTTGGAACAGGAAGAAAAGAACAGAAAAGATCAGAAAGCTGAATGACACATTTTGTCAAAGTCTTGAAGGAGGAAAGGTCCTCCTTACATCTGGAGTCAATCACCTCGGCGACCTCACTACTCTGGAGATCGTTACCATGGTCCGTCTCTTCCAAGATTTTACTGAATCCAACGATCCATACGGCGAACACGATTTTGGATCTCTGGAACATGGTTCCCACAAAATCTTCTTCAAGATCGACTACTACAACAAAGATCAGCGCTCAGGCAGTGAAGATCCTTCAGATCCCGATCAGACATCTAGGGTGATGACTATCATGCTAGCCAATGAGTATTGAGGTTCCGGGACTCGAACCCGATGCTACCGAAATACAAATGACTGGTTACAAGCTACTTAAGTCCAATCAAATTAGCCACCACACACAAATAGACGCACAAAGTATTAACATCAACTGTCATGATCTGTCGTCCCTTGTCTGGGTATGGGAACGACTCCCCTCGCAGACAAAAGCATCCATTATGCTTCTTCCACAAACCTGAAACTCAAACGAAGAATAAGAACACCCTCGACTCATCTGGCGCACCGTCATAGTTTTCAACTTTCATACCCCTTTACGTGCGTCCTTCGGCTATCCTAGTCGGACCCTCCAAAATTGAGCCAGATGACCCTCTACCCTCTCAATTTCATCAGGAGCCCAAAAGAGAAACACTATTTCACGGGGGGCCTGAATTATGAGTCAACGGTCCGGCCTCCTCAAAGTCCTTGAGTGTCTTTTCTAGTTGAGTCAACAGGCTGACTAGTGAATAGATAGCACCTATATGAGGGCAATCGTAGAAATCCCCGATGGAGAACCATTCAAAGGAAAGAATGTCTTGAATCTAGAATGCGCACCCGCAATCGGCCACCACGTCGCTGATCCAAATGGCTACCTTTACAGAATTGTCAAAATCTACCACCTAATCGAACCGAACACATTAAGTAAAGATCCCGCGTTAAAACTCATTGTGGAAAAGGATCAATGATCGGAGAGTTCATACTAGGATGCATTGCGGGTAACACGGCAAAAGGTACGCCAGAAATCGCAAATTTTGCGACAAAGCTGCTCGAATACAAATCCGACCGAGAGAAATCGGATCGAATCAAACGCGATGCCGAATCGAAAGCATACGCAATCGAGCTGACTGGAGCAGCCCTTCTTAATGTGGACAAGAAACGGCAGGAACTGTTGAGATTTGCCGGGCAATATTACGCCGAGAAATTCAGCCGGGAGATAGTCAACCTTCAAGAAATTACACAAACAATCGTAAACAAACTCAAGGACATGGACGAAAGTCTTATATCCCCTCCAAGCAGCGACTGGATCTACGAGTTTGAAGAGGTCGCAAAGGGAATATCAGAAGAACATCTTCAGGAGATTTTAGCCAAAGTCTTTTGCATGGAATCAGCAAAACCTGGTTCAATCTCACCCCGAACTGTCCAACTAGTAAAACAATTAGGTAAATGGGATTTAGAAAGATTCAAATCACTCGCTCAATGCACATTTTATTCCACGATTAATAAGATGTCATTTATTCCTATCGAACCAAGAGCTCTACCAAACAATGTTTTTCAAGATTTTGATTCGATCGGACTTATTACCATTCCAAACAACAAAGCACTCGTCATACAGTGCGGAGACACCTTTCTTGCGGGAGGGTTTCACGATGCATCGGCGTTTCTCCTGATCAATGACACCCACGGAAGAAAGCACGGGCTCACGACCTGGATATATACAAGTTACGGACAAGAAATTTTGTCTGCGCTAAAAGAGCCGGCATCTTCGAAGGAGATGAAATTATTGAGGAGCCGTATTTCGAGCTTAACGCCAGGAGTAGGATTTACTGATTTAAAAAATTCCCTTGGCCGATGATTCAGATACTGAGTCAGTCCATATCCAAAATTCTAGGGGAAGGAGATACCGGTTGCGCAAAGTTACTCGAAGCAATTGCCAATGCCACAATCAGCCCGTCGAGATGCAGGGCCAGTTGCTGAGTGCTGATCACGCTTCTGTCTTCCACATGATCAGGCCAACTGAATCTCCCTTTCTCCAAACGCTTGGCGCAGACCCACAATCCAGTGTCATCCCAGAAAAGCACCTTGATCCTGTTTCGCTGCCGATTGCAAAAGACAAAAAGATGTACACTGAGCGGGCCCATGGACAGCAGATGCGGGGCAATCGAAGTCAGGCCGCTGAAACTCTTGCGCATGTCCGGTGGCTCCTGCGCGAAGATAGACCTTGGTCGCCGAACTCAGTGCAAACATACAGAAGCTGCAGATTGAAGGATTTGAACCAAATCACCCTGAGCCACACAATCGAGCCTTACCTTTAACCCATTGGGAATCTCAATCACAATCCCTCCCACAGTGGTTTCCAAACTCTTCGGCAGCTTGGCCTCAACCCAATCTTGCCTAGCACTCATCGACCTCCTTCGACGCCTTCGCAACCACAAAGTAAATGTAGAGTGAGGAACACCAGCCCATTCGGCAAAGTCCTTCTGCGTCAGGTCAGAATCATCATATTGAGCAAAGATTTTTTCAATCTCAGCGGGGTCTGTCATCCCTTCCCGATGCCACAATCAGCCCTTCCCCGATAGATGGTTTGCCTGAACGCTTACAATCATTCTCTCCTCACTAACGCAATACCTTGAAAATTGATATAGAGATATTGTTTTAATTCTTCATTCTCCACTTTTATAGTATAGAAATGATGCCGCGTAACTTCAGAGAATTGTTCTTTATCCAAAGGCACGGTAAAATATACGATTTCTCCAGGATTCAACCATCGAGTTGAAGTGGAAGAGAAGTCACCCGCCAAGGAATATGTAGTCTTTTTTTCATCAAACTTCCCTCCATCCACCAATTCAAATCGAGTGACTTCTAGAGAACTATAGACATAACGACTCCCTTTAGGTATTCTCAGGGCCTTTTCACTGGTGTTTATAAGTCTCAACCGCAACTCCACCCCCTCATTGCTTTCACATACCACCCCAACATAGTTCAACGGCTCAGCAGCGTTCATCCAAAAAGAAAAAAAACACAAATAGACAACAAATATTCTAGCATTCATAAAATTATGGATTAGCAAATTCATCATTTGTTAGACGATTAAACACCATTCTTTTGCACCCCGATAAATTATTCCAACCCCTATTTACACGGGTCTGAAGATCGGGCAATTTTGAGATTTGTTCGTCTCGTTTTTGCTGGGGATTAGTAATGTCATACCCATAACTAGTATATGACGTTATATCAAAATCGGCCTGCGCTATACGCAGATTAGCTTGGTGTAAATCCACCAAGGCCATCACCAAAGCACTGACATAAGGCTTACATTCTTTGTATTCACAGCAAAGAACAAACTTCTTATCCCACCTTTGTTCAAAGCTCTCCCATTTAGTCTTAGCGATCTCCTTATGATAAAGCTCATGCTTTCTTACCGTATTATAGGCACTTGGTGCGTTTGGGAAAATTTCGTCAATCTCTGCATCTTGATCAAAAAGTATCGAAGCCTTAATAAAGATATGTATTCTGTATATATCACATTGAGGACCATTTGGTTCCCAGCGCCTACCCACACTCGTCGTGCTAAGAAACTGCCCGTCAAGTGACTGTCCATTTTCACCAGTCAGATCCGGAACACGATTCTCCGGCGTAGGATCAGGTTGAAATGTTACCAACCCCAACTTGTCTAGTTCATTGATACTGTTGTTCGAGATCATTGAGTATAGACTATCGCCACCCCGTTCACCAATCGGATCCCGATTCAACCACCGTCCATTTATAGTATTCAAATAGCGATATCCATAATAGAGAAAACCGTTCAATGGATCTTTATACTTTGTCGAGAACGAATACGGACTTAGGAATCCAGAGCGAGCAATTACTTCCCCAAAAGGACCGTATTCACTCCTGCTTTCACGTTCAGCATTGGACGCAACGATGTAGGCAGATATATTTCCATTCCCATCATAGGCCGGAATGGCTTGCCTGATGCCCTGAACATCAGCAAAGAGCAATCCACCCACACCACCAGCCCTTTGTTCTGAACCACTGAGATCAGCTCCCCAAGTGTAAGTATTCGTGACTGTTTGGGCTGAATCAATCTCGGTGACCATATTCCATTCATCGTAAAGGAAGAGGATATTCGAGGTTTCGTCCCAAACACTTGTTCCTGAATTCCATTCGTATTCGATTTTCCTAATCCGCCTTCCCTTGGAATCATAAGAATTTTCCTGCTTCTGCTTGGGTGCCCCTGCTGCGATCGCCGCAGCGGTAGTTTCGAGAGCAATCAAGCGATTTTCACCATTCCATGTGTAGTTCCACCGCCCATCAGACAGCGTATTTCCATCCTCATCATGAGTTATTGTTTCAGGTGTCTGTGCAACGTAACGACTTGCAGTCTTGTTGGTGGTGATATCTGCGTTAGGCGAATTCGCCAGAACAGCCAAATTTGTCAGGCTTTGATAGACAGGAACTGAGCGGTTGCTCACGGCCAGTTCACCTCGGTAGAATTCACCTTTCCGGTAAACTGGCTTGGAATTCACAGTAACCGTTGAATTGGTCTTGGCCGATCCCATCACATTGATAAACCCCGGAACGGTCTTCCTTGAATACTGGTTCAATAGATTTGCAGAGTAGCTCTCTTCCCGCAGGTTTCGGCCGTTTTCGTCACCTCCTGATCGAGCAAAATCGCGATTGCCTATATCGTCATAACCGTATTCGAACTGCATTCCAGGAACGATCTGATCATCGGCAAAATACTTCTTACCAGAAGTCACCTGCCCCAGATCATCGTAAGCATAGAGCCAATAGGAACCATCTTCACGCGTTGCCTTGGTCCGTTGATTGGCGTCGTTGTAGAGATAGGCAAAACTGGTCTCATCGGAAAGCGAGGTGACTGATGAGATGCTCGTTAGGCGATTTAGACTGTCCCATGTCTTGGTGGTCGTCATGCGCAGAGTTGAACCGTTATGGAACTCAACATCATCTATCAACGCCCCATTTGCAAGGTAGGAGTATGTCGCGGTATTGGTCCCAACCGTAACCTTCTCCATTCTTCCTGCATCATCCCAATCGTAACCGATTTGGTGGAGCTGAGAGGTGCTATCACCAGTCACAAGGTTTGTTCTTTGATTTAGACCGTTGAATGTATTAGTGATCCCGTAGCTGGAAAGGAGTCCCGAAGTGTAGGTCTCGGAGAGGAGTCTTCCTGCATCATTGTAGTCATACGAGGTGGTCAACTGACCTGACTGGACTGATTCCTCCTTCCTTCCTCTGCGGTCGAAGGTCAGTGTGATATCTGGTGTTGAATCTGAGTAGTCCGTTGAATCCAGTTGCCCTGCTTCATTGTGGTCGTAGGTCGTCACCAAGTCGTTTCCTCCGACCTCACGAGCCCATGTGCGGGTCTTCAAACGCCCGGCGTCTGTGTAGGTGTAACTTGGCCCTTGGCC
>CBFHTT010000033.1:0-130724 GCA_965658675.1 Limisphaerales bacterium | reverse complement strand
TGCGTTCCGCAGGCACAGCTTCGGTCTTCAATTGAAGTGAGGCGATCATAAACGCGCCTCTGCAATGGTCGCATGCCCCGCCGGGGCTCGCGATAAGTGTGCAGTTCCAATATTCCTGCTCCCTTCTACTACCCTACCTCAGTTTGTAGAATTTGGGTCACGGTGTTGCATCCATGTGGATATTGGATATAGAGGATGCATGCACCTTCGATCTACTCTGACACTCTTGACGTGTCTCTTCGCGCTGAATGCTTCATTGGCGGCGGAGAAACCGAACGTTTTGATCATTCTTGCCGATGACTTGGGCTACTCTGATTTGAGCTGCTACGGTGGAGAGATACAGACACCTCACATCGATGCGCTGGCAAGCAACGGTGCCAAATTCACCCAGCTCTACAACTCAGCCCGCTGCTGTCCCAGTCGCGCATCGCTGATGACAGGGCTGTATCCGTCTCAGGCAGGAATCGGGGATTTCACAACAGGGAAACCGAATCGAACCAGAGGCCCGGGCTACATCGGCCGCCTGAACGATCAATGCGCCACACTGGCCGAGGTGCTGAAACCAACCGGCTATGCAACCTACTACGTCGGCAAGTGGCATCTGCATGAGGAGACGGGTCCCATCAAACGTGGTTTCGATGAATTTTACGGCTACACCAAGGGGCATTCCCACGATCAATACGACAAGGATTACTACATCCGCCTACCGAAATGGCGTCGCATGGAGATCGATCCAGAAGCCAAGGACTACTACGCCACCGATGTGTTCAATGAATATGCTTTGGAGTTTTTGAAGCAGGGTCAGAAAACCGGTAAACCATGGTTTCTATTCCTCGGTCACTCATCTCCTCACTTCCCCGTTCAGGCCCCTTCTTCCAGCGCGGACAGATTCGATGAAATCTATGAAAGAGGATGGGATGCCCTGCGTGAAGAGCGCTACTCACGCATGCGACAAATCGGCTTGATCAATGGCGACCACTGGCAGCTCTCACCCCGGTCATTGGTTCCTTACGACAAACCCGATATTGCCAACGGCTATCAAGGGCAACCGAATCCTGCATGGAAGGATCTTTCCGACCCCGTCCGCAAAGATCTCGCAAGACGCATGGCCGTCTTTGCTGCCATGGTGGATCATGTGGATCAAGGAATCGGACGCATCACAAGCCACCTGAAAAAGACCGGCCAACTGGACAACACACTCATCCTTTTCCTCAGCGACAACGGCGCCTGCTACGAATGGGGACCTCTGGGTTTCGATGGAAGATCCCGACTGGGAACGACCACCCTGCACGAGGGCGAGGACCTGAAGAAGATCGGTCAACCAGGCACGCATCAGAGCTACGGCAGCGCATGGGCGAACTTGGGCAACACGCCTTTTCGACTCTACAAGCACTTCACTCACGAGGGAGGCATCAGCACTCCTTTCATAGCCCATTGGCCAAAAGGCTTCGCAAAGCATAAAGACTGGGTTCGCACACCGGCGCATGTGATGGACATCATGCCCACCATCATCGACGCCACAGGCGCCACCTACCCCAAGACGGTCAATGGGAACGAGGTTCGTCCGATGGAAGGTCAAAGTCTCTTACCACTGCTGCACAACCAATCGATTCCTGACCGGGCCTTGGGATTCGATCATCAGAGAGCCCGCGCATTCAGAAAGGGAGACTGGAAAATCGTCTGGTCCAAGCGCATGCCCTTCGAGATCGAATGGGAGCTCTATAATCTTGCTGAGGACCGTTGCGAAATGAACAACCTTGCCAAGGCTCAACCCAAGAGAGTGAAACAGATGGCCAAGGAATGGGAGCAGTGGGCCAGACGCGTTCAAGTGATCTGGGAAGGAGAGCCAGCAGCTGCAGTCAAGCCAACCAAGGATCAATCACCCCGAATCAAGAACAAGGCCCTCACCATCAGTGCACAGGTGACTACAGCAACCGACAGGACCGGCGTCATCGTAGCCCAAGGAGGCAACCAACACGGCTACGCCCTTCACCTGATGAACGGCAAGCCGGTTTTCGATGTGAGAGTAAACGGCAACGTGACACGTATCGAAGGAACAACCGACGTGCCTGAGACGTTCCACATCAAGGCCACGCTGACAAAGGCGACCATGGAGCTGTTCTTGAATCGTAAATCCATCGCTAAAGCCACCTCGCCCGGTCTGATACCCACCCAACCACAAGACGGACTGGACAAAGGAGAAGACCTCCGCACCGCCGCCGGAAACTACCAAGCCCCCAACCCACTCAACGCCAAAATCACCAAGGTGAAGATTGACTGATTTGGACAAGACATTTCAGCAAGAATATTACGAGCAAGAAAATTGATTCTTAACGGATACATGGACTCAACTGCACAGTCTCAGCTTCATCCATTGAATGAAGATCGATTTAAGGAAATCGCATACAACGTTGTCGGCCATGCATTCTCGATTCATTCCGATTTCGGAACCCTACTGCAGGAGAACGCTTACAAGCACGAGTTGGCAGCCCGATGCGAAACTGACGGAATGACGGTAGAAACTGAATACCCCATCGAACTGATTCACGCTAACTACAAAAAGACTTTCAGAATTGATCTAATCGTCGATTCAGCACCGTTCGAACTAAAAGTTACAAATTCGATCAACGACAGCCATCGCTCCCAACTCCTCAACTACCTATTCATAGCGAATGCAAATCGAGCCAAACTGCTCAACTTCGGAGCATCAAGTCTTGAGCACGAGTTCGTATCGACTTCACTAACCCATCAAAACCGCCGAGAAATTCAATGGGGATTGGAGGATTTCACTCCAGTCGGAGATTTCTGTGAACCCTTTATTGAGAAACTGAAAACTCTAGTCTCAGACTGGGGAATGCGACTTACTTTGAAGACATACTACGAAGCGATAATCCATCTCTTCGGAGGTGAAGAAGAGGTCATTACGTCCATCCCCCTTAAGATCGGGAACAAGACCATTCACCAGAAAGCTCATCTTATATCCACGGATGTGGCGTTCAAAATCACGAACATTGAAGGAAGCTCGGAGTATTTGAAGCGCCAAATAGCACTCTGGCTGAAAAGGACCGAGCTTGCTGCAGTCCATTGGATAAATTTTCAAAAACAAACCCTCCGTTTAATCACGGTTAAGAAATAGAACCATATTCCTGCTCATAATTTTCCTGCCAAAACATCCGCATGACCACAATCAGGAATAATCATTCTGTCTCCTAATTTTTCTTTCTCCATATTCCTGCCCATAATTTTCCTGCCCTAAAATCAATTTCATGAAAGCAATCGTCACCTCTCTGTTGTTACTTCTCTCCATTGGCGTCCAGGCCGATGTGAGGCCCAATATTATTCTGATCATGGTGGATGACATGGGGTTCTCTGACCTTGGCTACCATGGTGGCGAGATCGACACTCCCAACATCGATGCCCTTGCCCATGGAGGTGTGCGGTTTTCCCAGTTCCATAACAGCGGTCGCTGCTGCCCTACCCGTGCCACATTGATGACAGGTCTGCATCCACACCAGACTGGTATCGGGCACATGACCAATCCGCCCAACAAGTCCAATCACGACAATGGCGTTGAGGGGTATCGCGGTTTTCTGAACCGACAGTGTGTCACAATTGCTGAAGCACTGAAGGAGGCAGGCTACGCCACCCTCATGGCAGGCAAATGGCATCTGGGCTATAACGACAAGAGCCAATGGCCACTACAGCGCGGGTTCGACAAATACTACGGATGCATCGCTGGAGCGACGCGCTTCTTCCATCCCGAATCACCACGTGACATGACTCTTGGCAATGAGCCTGTAACGAACCCCAAGAGCACGACCGACGAAGCCTTTTACACCACAGACGCCTTCACGGATCACGCCATCGAATTCATTATGGAGCGAGAGGACAAACTCTTCGAACAACCGTTCTTCCTCTATCTCGCCTACACCGCCCCTCATTGGCCACTTCAGGCATTTGAAGACGATATCGCCAAGTACCGTGGCAAATACAAAAAGGGATGGGACAAACTACGCGAGGAGCGTTTCAAGCGTCAGAAGGAACTCGGGCTTATCGCCCCACATATCAAGCTGTCTCCCAAAACAGACAAGATCCCCGACTGGGATTCACTCGATGCCAAGAAGCAGGACGAAATGGACCTCAAGATGGCGGTCTATGCAGCCATGATCGATCGTGTGGATCAAAACATCGGGAAGCTCGTGACCGCACTCAGAGAGTCATGGCTCCAAGAAAACACCATGATTCTCTTTCTTTCAGACAACGGCGGATGTCAGGAAGGCGGCATGCTTGGTCGGGGAGAATTCTACGACGTCGAAAAACGCAATCTCCAATCAGCCAACAGCTACGGTGAAGCATGGGCCAATGCCAGCAACACACCATTCCGACTCTACAAGCACTACAACCACGAAGGTGGCACATCCACACCCTTCTTTATCCACTGGCCATCCAGCATCAAGCCACAGAAAGACTGGTACCGCACACCAGCTCAGTTGATCGATGTTGTCCCCACATTGCTCGATGTCGCAGGTGCCACCTATCCGAAAAAATTTCATGGAAATGACATTCCTCCACTGGAAGGCAAATCACTCAGGCCGACGTTCACTGGAAAGGAATTTGATCGCGACGAACCCATTTTCATAGAACACGAAAACAACGCCTCCGCCCGCGAAGGTGATTGGAAGATCGTAGGCAAAGGCGTCTCCGCAACCGATGGCGTAAAGCCTGAACTCTGGGAACTCTACAACATTGCCAAGGATCGCACAGAGACCACCAACCTCGCAGCCAAACACCCTGAAAAGCTAAAAGAACTCACCACCAAATGGAACGCATGGGCCAAACGCGCAAAGGTTTATCCAAAGACCGATCCCTCCAAGCCAAAGGCAGCCAACAAACCAAAAAGCAATGAGCCGAAAGCCGAAGCGGTGACTCCTCAAATCGAAGGTAAACCATTCACCGTGGAAGCCACCATTCGCAACGCAAAACCCAATGGAGTGGTCCTTGCACAAGGCGGCAATGCCTATGGGTTTTCCCTCTACTTTGACAACGGGCAGCCCGCCTTCGCCTATCGCAATCAATCGAAACTTTTGACACTAAAAGGCAAAGAAAAACTGAATGGAAAGATCACTCTCAAGGCCGAGATCACCAAAGACAACATCACCCTCAGCGCCAACGGCAAGGTAGTCGCATCAGGCAAAGCCAACGGCCTTCTCAAACAACAACCCGGACTCGGTCTCTATGTCGGTGCAGATGGAGTACACGCAGTCGGAAACTACGAACCACCCAATCGTTTCAACGGCCGCATCATCAATCATCGCGTTCACACACCACGCAACAAGGTCGGCATGCGCACATCGTGGGGAGAAAAAATCACAGCAAAGAACGTGTGGCAGGAGTATCCGCGACCATCACTCAAGCGGGACCAATGGACCAATCTCAACGGGCATTGGGACTACGCCGTGACGAAGAAAGGGATCAAGAATGCACCCAAGAAGTTTGAAGGGAAGATCCTAGTCCCCTTTGCCGTCGAAGCCCCTCTGTCAGGGGTGGAACGACGATTCACACCCGATGACGCACTTTGGTATCAACGAAGTTTCAAAGCAGAAAAGACAAAGGGAAATCGAACCATCCTAAACTTCGAAGCCGTCGACTACCAATGCACCCTCTGGATCAATGGAACGAAGATCGGCTCCCACACCGGCGGTAATCTCCCCTTCCAATTCGATATCACCAACGCCCTCAAGAACGGTAACAACCAACTGACCCTGAAAGTCACCGACGCCACCGATGCCAAAGGCGCCTATCAGCTCCACGGCAAACAACGCCTCAATCCAAAAGGCATCTTCTACACACCCGTCTCCGGCATCTGGCAGACAGTGTGGTTGGAACAGGTTCCAGAGAGCTACATCCGAGATCTCAAAATTCAGACCAAGATTGATGGCACCGTCACCATTCAGATCAGCCACGAAGGACGCATCGCCCGCAACCCAACCGCAAAGGTCACAGCCAGCCTGAATGGAAAACAAATCACATCCGCCACGGGCAGCATCAACGGGATCACACTCCAGATTCCCAATCCTCAACTCTGGTCGCCCGATTCCCCCACGCTCTATGATCTGAAGATCGAAATGGGCAAGGACGTGATCGAGTCCTATGTAGGCATTCGAGAAGTTGGCAAACGCAGGGACAAGAACGGTCACTGGCGCTTTACCCTGAACGGAAAAGACATCTTCCACTGGGGCACGCTCGATCAGGGTTGGTGGCCCGATGGACTTCTCACACCTCCTTCAGATGAAGCCATGCGCTGGGATGTCGATTGGCTCAAGGCCGCCGGCTTCAATACCATTCGCAAACACATCAAGGTCGAACCACGACGCTACTACACCTATTGCGATCAGGTAGGCATGCTCGTCTGGCAAGACCAGGTCAGCACCATGTCCGACAACCCGAAATGGACACGCCTTCAGCCAGATCCTGAAACACGCACCTGGCCTGACAAGGCACACAAGCAATTCATGTCCGAGCTCAAAGACATGATCGATATCCTCCACACTCACCCAAGCATCGTTCAATGGGTCCCCTTCAACGAACGCTGGGGACAGCACCAGACCATCGAGGTTGGTAAATGGACCGTGGACTACGACCCGAGCCGCCATGTGAACGTCGCCAGCGGTGGCAACTGGTTTCCCATCGGAGATATCGTGGACGAACATCGCTACCCGCACCCTGGATTCCCTGACGAGCTCAACACCAACGGACGCTTCGACGACTACCTCAAAGTCATGGGAGAATTCGGAGGTCACGGATTCCCTGTAGAAGGCCACGTCTGGGATCCAAGCACACGCAACTGGGGCTATGGAGGACTACCCACAGACAAGACTGAATGGATTGAGCGCTACAAAGAATCACTCCGCATCCTCGTCGAGCTGAAAGCCCAAGGCATCGCCGCCGGCATCTATACCCAGACCACCGACGTCGAAGGCGAAATCAACGGCCTCATCACCTACGACCGCAAAGTCCCCAAGGTCACATCAAAAGAGTTAAGCAAGTGGCACCGGGTGTTGTTTGAGTAGATGGTCAAGCAGCATGACTTAACCCAATCGGCAGAAAGGCTGACCAACGGTTTACTGCGCAGGAGGCAGGCAGTGAAGAGACTAACTCTTTATCATACCTACGCCCGGTAGGTTTTGGAGTGCTGGGCATTGTCCAGCTTTGAGCTTGGGGTTCGAATGAAAGCTGCCATCCAGAACGAACACGCTGTCGAAAGCACGCCAAAGCGTGCCCCCAACGTGGATATCTTCCGGGATCGCGGGATAACTTCGATTATCCAGTCTTCCTTCTCTGCGGCGCCAGCCCCTCAGCCTACTCCGCCAAGGCGGTGATGAGGTTGTTCTAAGGGAAGAATGCGCCAACTCGGCTGCAATTCATTCATTGCGAACTCGATTACGGATCAATACTCTCATTTTCACAAGAGAGAGAAATGGGGGGAGGAGGTATGACCCACTAGATCTCCATAAGACTAGAACACGGCACCTTATCCATTTTGGATCGCGCCAATCCAACAACATCAAGGAACACTAATAATGACCACTATCTTAGCACAAGCATCAGGAGAATCATCCGGAATCGAAACCATCATCAGCTTCATCGTTCTCATCGTCATGGTCGCGTCGATGTGGCGACTCTTCACCAAGGCAGGCCAGCCAGGATGGGCCGCCATCATTCCGATCTACAACTTCATTGTTTATATCAAGATCACAGGAAAGTCGTTGATCTATCTTCTGTTGGTGTTCATTCCAATCATCAACATCGCTGCATGGCTGATCCTTCTCAATGCCTTGGTCAGGAAGTTTGGCAAAGGCACCGGCTATTTCATCATCTCCATATTTTTCGGATTCATAACAATCCCTATGCTGGCATTCGGTGACGCTGAGTATGACGAAAACGCCTGATCATTGAGTCCCAATATTCCTTAAACAGAAAAGCACAGGTCATGATGACCTGTGCTTTTTCTTATGCGGGACGTCGCACCGCATTGACTTCAATACTCTGCTAGAATTCCCATCGGAGGTTCTTGGAGGCTTTCACTCGCACACCTTTTACCACTGTTCGGCCATCGGGCAGCAATACCCGGAGGTGAATGACGTTCTTGTCCACCTCAAGGGGAATGGACCATTTCTTCAGCTTAGGGGAACCAGTGATCTTGATGGTCTTTTTCTGGTCATCGAGAAAATCCTTCTGTCCTTCAAGCCGCCATGAGATCCCCAAATTTCCTCCCTGCTGGGAAATCAATTCCACTTCAACGGTGGAAGGAGGCGCAATCTTGATCTTTGTGCGGGCCATGAATGGCTTCTGCTTTTTGCCACTGGGATTGATGGCCAATCCGTTCTCAGACTTCTCTGTCTTGGCATTGCGCACCACCCACCCTTTGAGGTCTCCGGGTGCTTTGGGAACAAACTTCTGCCTAAGCGGTGCGGGCTCCTTTCCATCCATATAAAAATCGAAATAGTCTTCCCATGTCTGCGACATATTTCCCGCGGCCAATCCGGGAGGATTTAGCTCCATGGACCATTTCTCCAGATCGCCGCGAAGACGCTTTGCAACGTTCGGGTATTTCTTGCTGAGGTCGTTCAATTCTCCTTTGTCAGCATCCAGATCGTAGAGGTATTCGCGATTACCTCCCTTGAGAAGCTTCCACTTTCCTTCACGAATGGCTGACTGCGCAATCCACCGCCACATGAGTTGCTTGTGCGGGGCACCTTTCTTTGCGCCACTGAGGAATGGAACTAGGTTTACTCCGTCCAGCTTGTCGTCGATGGGAAGGCCGGCAAGTTCCACAGCGGTGGCTGCAACATCCAATGTATAGATCGGGTGATCATAGACCTGCCCGCCGGGAATTCTTCCCTTCCATGACACCACATAGGGAACGCGGATACCGCCTTCGCTCAGCATGCCTTTTTCGCCGTTCATGGGTTTATTGAGAGAACCATCCCATCCGGGACCACCACCAGGTGCGTCCAGCTTATGAATCTTCAATGGCGCACCGTTGTCTGCGATGAAGAAGATCAGCGTGTTCTCAGCCAGCTTCTTCTTTTCAAGTGTCTCCATGATCAGGCCAACACCGTCGTCCATGGCGGAAATCATGGCCAGGGCCTGTCGTCTGCGTTCGGGCATTTTGCCCGGGAACCGGGAGAGATATTTCTTTGGCGCATCCAATGGGACATGAGGTGCGCGATAGGCAAGATAGAGAAAAAAGGGCTCGTCTTCATGGCGTTCGATAAAGGCACGCGCTGCTTCGCTACAGGCATCAAGGTGATAGAGTTTCGATTTTTCCTGACCTCCAGCAACTGTGTTCCCCTCAAGATCGTAGTTGGCCCAGCCTGGTCGATTGGCGTTCTTGGCATAGACATCATCAAAGCCGTGCTTGGTGATCTCACTCACGGGGCCAAGGTGCCATTTGCCAATCTGCCCGGTGGCGTATCCAGCCTTTTTCAATCGTTCTGCGATATTGAACTCGCCTTCAAACACCTCCGCTGATTCTGCATTCGATTCCAGACCAAAGCGGTTCTGTGCCCGCCCTGCCAACAATCCACCGCGCGAAGGCACGCACTGAGGAGCCGTGCTGTATCCACTGGTGGCTCTCACACCTCCCGAAGCCAATGCATCAATATTCGGCGTCTTGAGATCGGGATACACACCCACAGCCCCGACATCAGGCCAACCATGATCATCCGTGTAGATGAGAATGATGTTGGGTTTATCTGCTGCCTGCAATGAGGAAACGCAGAACAGTAATACAGCAAGGCGACGAAGCATGGGCGGGATCATGTGAGTAGTAAGGGGCCAAGCCAAGAAGATGTCACAAACTGATTGGAATCCACTATTTACCAAAAAGAAACAGAACCTATTCTAGCCCCATGAACCAGCGGCTTTCAGTGATCTTCATTTATGTAATTTTTGTTCTATCTACCCAGGCCGACAAGCTGGTCATAGCCCACTACATGCCTTGGTATGCATCCAAGGAGGTGAGTGGTTACTGGGGCTGGCATTGGACCATGAATCACTTTGATCCGGAGAAACGTCTTGAGAACGGGCAGCGCCAGGTGGCTTCTCAGGATTACCCATTGATCGGACTATACGATTCAGGCGATCCGCAGGTATTGGAATGTCAGATCCTTCAGATGAAGTTTGCCGGGATCGATGGTGTAATCTTTGACTGGTACGGAACAAAGGATCACAACGACTACGCCTTTATCCATCGCAACACGCTGGCAATGATCAAACAGGTCAAAAGAGCCGGGTTGAAATTCGCCATCTGCTATGAAGATCAGGCGGTCGGACAGATTGTGAAGGGAGGCAAGCTGAAGCCGGAAGAAGCCCCTGATCATGCCAACAGCGTCATGCAGTGGGTGGACAAGGAATGGTTCGCTGATCCTTCCTACCTGTCGCATCAGGATCGGCCGGTCATGCTTGTATTCGGTCCACAGTATTTCAAACCAGACCAATGGCCGGGCCTGTTCAAGAACCTGAAAACAAAACCTTGGGTCTATTCCCTTCCTCACCTGACCAAGAAATTTGATACCGATGGCACCTTCGGTTGGCCTCCGGTCACTGGTGGTGAGGAGATCACCTACGACAAATGGAGTGGCTATCTGGATCGCCTTTATTCAAACAAGTCCAACCGCCAACCGGCCATTGCAACCGCCTTCCCCGGATTCCACGACATCTACAACGAAGCAAAGCTGCACCCAAGCTACGGTTTCATTGACGATCGCAACGGCAGGACTCTAACAGAAACACTGGACCGTGCACTAGCGAGCGACTCCCCCATCATTCAGATCGCCACATGGAATGACTATGGAGAAGGCACCATCATCGAACCGACCATGGATGATGGCTACAAATCACTGGAGGCCATTCAGTTGCGATTGATCAAAGACGGTTCGTTCACGAAATCCGATCTCCGACTCCCCACATTGCTTCTCAAGCTGCGCAAAGAACTCAGTGACAAACCAGCAGCCCAAGCCCCACTAAATGAAGCTGCTGAACTACTTTTTGCAGACAAGATTGGTGAAGCCGCCGCATCCCTTTCAGTCATTCAGGCACGCTGGCAGACGAAATAGTCAGGCCACTCTGAGTTCGATTGATTAGTTTGGTTATTTAAAGAATTCTACACCCATGTCCAACGCCCCCTCATCTTTGGATCGACGCCGTTTTTTGAAGGCAGCCGGCATTTCGCTGGCGCTTCCCATGCTGGAGTCCGTCCCAGCAATGGCATCACCATCCGGCTCCAAGGCAAAGCGCCTTGTCTGCGTCGGAGGTTTTCTAGGTTTTCACCAGGCAGCCATCTACCCAAAGAAGACCGGTCGGGACTACGAACAGACAACGCTCCTTGAACCTATGGAGCGCCACAGAGCGGACTTCACCATCTTTTCAGGTTTGGACCACCGCTCAGGCAACGGTCATAAAAACTGGGGCAACTATCTCTGTGGTCAGCAGGTCGGCAATGTATCGCTCGATCAGATCGTTGCGGAAAAGATCGGACAGAACTCACGCTTTCCTTCAGTGCAACTGACAGCCGGCAAGGCCAGTCAGAACATGAACTACACCAGGCAAGGAATCGCACTGCCGATGGTTCAGCGCCCAAGCGTCTTCTACAACCGACTCTTTGCTTCGGCAGAAGACCGAGCCCACACGGAGTATCTCCTGAAAAGCGGACGTAGCGCATTGGATCTGGTCATGGCTGACGCCAAACGACTTCAGGCTACAGTGACGGCAACCGATCGGGCCAAGCTGAACGAATACTTTGATTCCATCCGTGATGTGGAGAAGCGCATGACCCGCCAGCTCAATGGAATCGACGACCCAATTCCAGAGACCAACTACCGCCTTCCTGATTACGACCCGGTGGCACCCAACCTCATGCTCGAGGCGGAGACACTGATGTATGATCTCATGGCGCTCGCCCTGGAAACCGATTCTTCACGCGTACTCACCCTCTTCCTGGCCGGCCTTGGCCAGGTGTTTACGATTGATGGAGAAACACTGCAGGCCGGCTACCATGCACTTTCTCATCACGGCAATGATCCGGACAAAATCCGTGACCTCGTGAAAGTGGAGACGCAACACATGATCCGCTTCGCGAAATTCATTGATCAGCTCAAGACCAAGACTGATGAAAACGGACAACCGCTGCTGGATTCCACCATCGTCGTGATGGGCACCGGCATGGGTGACGCAAGCCGACACGCCAACAGCGATCTTCCCACCATGGTGCTTGGTGGCGGATTCGATCACGGGCAACACATCGCCATTGATCGCAAAGCGGAGGACGCACCTCTTCTAGGTGATCTCTACATCACCCTCATGCAACGGCTGGGCATGGAGACCAATGAATTCTCCAACGCCAATCGCAACCTGAATCACCTGTTCAGCTGAACAAGGCGAACAGTTCATCCATGTCGCGAAAGCATTCCCTCCTGCTTACCATCATGACCCATTGCCAACAGATTTTTTCCCCAGCCATGGCACGTGTTCACCTGATTTTCTTTTTGGTCAGCCTTCTTATCTGCACCTCAGCAAATGCAAAGGTGCCTTCATCCGAAGCTGCTTTCCTCAACGACTACTGCATGGATTGTCACGACGCCGAAACCATGAAGGGCGAGATCAGCTTGGAATACAACAAGCTCAATTGGAGCGACGCTGACACCAAGGCGCATTGGGAACGCGTCATGAACGCCGTGTCCAAGAAGGACATGCCGCCAAGAAAGAAGCGCAATCAACCCACCCAGGAAGAACGCGATGCATTCACAGCATGGGTAGACAAGGAACTCATCAAGCATTCTAAAATTGGTGGCACCTATGCTCGTCGCCTGAATCGTGATGAATACGAGCGCACCATCGCTTCCCTGTTTGGAACCTCATTTGATCTGCCTCCAGGATTTCCTGCGGACAGTGAGGGTCATGGATTCGACAACGTGGGTGAGTCACTGATCCTTTCCCCTCCATTGATGAATGCCTACGCAGAGACTGCCGCGATGGTTGCCGATGAGATCTTTCCGCCTGCCCGCCCGCCTGCCAAAAGCACTGAATATCAGATTCCGGCAGAAGACATGGTCATCAGCTACTCGTCTGGAAGCATACGCAACGGAGCCATGCGATTGGTTTCAAAGTGCGAGAGCATCATGCGCAGCTGCACCTGGCCCAGCAAGGTGGAGGCAAAGGCATCTGGTATCTACAAGGTGACGCTGACCGCCTCGCAGTTCGCCCCAAAGAGCAATCAACCACATATTTTGAATGTGCTCGTGCGCGATGTCGCCAGCGCAGACTCAGTTGATGCCAGCTCTTTGCGCGTCGTGAAGGAAATCACCATCAACAGCGAATCTCCAGAGACCTTTGAATTCGAAGCCACCCTGTTCAAAGGGCAGACCATCGTCCTCCACTACGCCAACGCGCCACTCGACAGCACACGTGTCAAAAAGGAAGAACTCAAACAGGTGTTCGTTGAGAAATTCAAAGCCTCACCTCGTTATCTCGCCGGATGGCAGGAGATGGTCAAGAGCAGCGATCAGGGATTCAGAGGTGGCGTAGGCTGGGAACGAGTCAAGGCGCTGATCGCTGATGATTCACTTGATCTCAGCAACGCCACAATGGATTCAGAGGAAACTGAAAAGCTGTTGAAACGGATCGTTGGAAATCCTGTTCTGTTCACGGAAACAATCGCCTATGACCATTTCGAAAACGGCCCCGGACTGGATCTGCATCACATCCAGATCACAGGCCCAATCAGCATCGTTGACGGACCTGAAGACCAGAAAAGGAAGCGCGTCCAAACACGCTTCGTTGGAGCAAGGAATCAGCGTTCAGACAAGGCATGGGCAAAAGAGATTCTGACCAATTTTCTCTCCAAGGCCTTTCGCCGACCGGCCGACAAGGAAACAGTGGACGCTTACCTCAAATTGGTCGAAAGCCATTGGGCTGAGGGCAACAGTTTTGAAAACGGATTTCATCTCGCCATCCGCACAGCCCTCATTTCACCGAGATTTCTCTACCGTTCACTCAAACCAGGTAAGCTCGATGACTACGATCTGGCGGCTCGTCTGTCCTACTTTCTAACCAGCCGTCCTCCAGATGACAAACTACTGAAACACGCCGCCAAGGGGCACTTAGGTGATCCTAAAATCCTTCAGAAAGAAGCTGAGCGTCTCCTACCAAAAAAATACGGTGACGCTTTTGTACGCAACTTCATCGGACAGTGGCTCGATACCCGCCTTCTCTCAGACATCATGCCGGATCCTCGATTGAAGTTTTCAGCCGATGATCAGAGCAAAGCACAGATGGAAGCGGAGGCCTTCTTCCATGAGATGCTGACCAAGAACCGCTCCATGACCGATTTCATCGATCCCGATTTCACCTACACCAGCGCCTCCATTGCAAAGAAGATCTACGGACTCAAGGACGGCTACAACAAGAAGAGCCGCTCACTACAACGCGTTTCCCTCGAACGCGGCAGCCGCCACGGCGGTGTACTTGGACAAGCAGCCGTGATGATGGCGACAGCAAACGGCGTGGACACCCAACCAGTGATCCGCGGTGTCTGGGTCTTGGAAAACATTATTGGTGATCCTCCTCCCCCACCGCCAATGGCAGTGCCGGCCATCACACCAGATACTACCGGAGCCAAATCACCCAAAGATCTACTCAAAGCACATGCCTCAGAAACCAGCTGCGCAGGCTGTCACAAGAAGATCGATCCCATCGGATTTGCATTGGAAAACTTTGACGCAGTGGGACGCTGGCGAACTCACTACCCGATCGATACCACGAACGCCAAAGGACAACGCGTGACCAAAGACGGGCCAGAGATTGATTCCACAGGACAGCTGCCCGATGGGACACAATTGAACGATGTCACGGACCTTAAACGTTGGCTGGTTGCCAATGTGGATCAGTTTTCAGAATGCCTCTCAGAAAAGCTCCTCACCTATGCCACGGGACGCCCCCCCAATTACGTGGAACGGAAAGAGATCGAACACATCGTCGAATCCAATCACGCCAATGGAAACGGATTCAAGGATCTGCTCCTCGCTTTGATCCAAAGCGAATCCTTTCTCACCAAGTAGGCAGCAGTTCCCTAGCGCGTCAGTCTTTCCAAGCCATTCAGGTTCTGGGTCAGCCGCTCACGGACATCATCCTGAGTATGACCAATCACACCGATCGGTCCCCGATATCCGGAGGACAGGATCGCCTTGATCATCGCCTCATCGTGCTTACCTCGACCAATCTGCAGAATCTTCGGCTCGGCGTTGTCATTCATGCCGTTGAGATTCACGCAAAGCAGGTAAGGCTTCATCTGCTTCATGATCTTTTCGAACTGCCCAATCTCCTCATGGGCATGATGGAAATTGTATACGATTCCCACATTATCGGCCCCATGGTGTTTCCGTAAATACTCACAAACCGCGACAAGGTTTTCAGGCTTACCTCCCCAACCACCGTGATTGTAGAGCCCCACCTTGCTTCCAATGCCATTGGCATCCTTCACGACGGCGAGCATGGCCTCAGCAGCCTTCTTCACTCGTTCACTCTGAGTCTCTGCCTTGGGTGACGGAACGGTCTTCCAGATTTGCGGCGACAAGCCATGCTTCTTGAAGAGTCGATACGCCTCAGGATGTCCGGCCCAGAAAGCGAAGTATTCGATACCCCGTTTCTTATATTCCTGAATCTCCTGCTCAAACTCCTTCACATGTTCCTTCCGCCAATCATAGGCACAGCGCATCAGGCCAAGCTCCTTCAACATCTCCGCACGTGCCCCTGGCCCACGCTTCAACCCGTCAAAGGGCACCACACACCAAGCCACCAGATTCGTGCGAGAGAACACGCCATCCGCACCACCGCACAATCCCGCCGACAAAAACATCAAGCCAAGTCCCAAAAGTAGTGATCGCATAAAGACGTTTCTAACAAACCACGCCGCCGGAAAGAAGCTTCCTCATGCCACAAAAAAGCGGGCTGACAGATTTCTCCGTCAGCCCGCTTTGATCGAAATAGAATGGTCCGCTTATTCGAGAGGACGCACATCCTTCTGCCAGCTCTCCGGCTTCTCGGAAAGATCGCTGTCGTCTTCGTAGTGCTCTTGAAGATTCACCAATTGCTTCTTCAAACGCTCAGTCAACTTGGCGTGCTTGGGCTGTCCGTAGATATTGGTCAACTCGTCTGGATCATTCTTCAGATCGTAGAGTTCCCACTCATTTCCAAACTGATAGAAATGCATCAGCTTGTAACGTTGCGTACGGATCCCGTAGTGGCGTGGCACCATATGGACGCTTGGATACTCGTAGTAGTGATAGTAGATCGACTTACGCCAGTCTTCGGGTTTCTCGCCCTTCAACAGAGGAACCAATGAACGGCCCTGCATGTCAGACGGAACTGAGGCACCTGCAATGTCGAGGAATGTCTCGGCGTAATCGAGGTTCTGAATCAACAGGTTGTTCTTGGAACCTGCCTTGGTGACACCTGGCCAGTAGGCAATGAACGGCATCATCAACGACTCTTCATACATCCAACGTTTGTCATACCAACCGTGGTCACCAATGTAGAATCCCTGATCAGAGCTGTAGATCACGATGGTGTTCTCATCGAGGCCGAGCTCTTTCAATGTGTCACGAAGGCGGCCGACGCTTTCGTCCACACCTTTGACACAACGAAGGTAGTTTTTTGCGTAACGCTGATACTTCCAACGCACGAGGTCCTTACCCTTGAGGTTGGCCTTGTGAAAGGCTTCGTCCTTTGGCCCATATGCAGCACGCCATGCCTTCATCTGCTCAGGTGTCATGCGCTTCATGTTGTTCCACGCTGAGCGATCCTGACGCTTCTGTGACGGGGCCTGTTTGAAGTCTGCAGTCAGATCAAGGAAGAGGTCGTAGTTGATGTCCATGTGACGATCAATTTCGAGTTCCTGATGACGGGCTGGGGGCGCATTGTCTTCCCATTTGTCGAAGAGTGTCGGTGGCTCTGGGATGTCGATGTCGTCATAGAGATCAAGATGACGCAATGCTGGCATCCAGTTGCGATGTGGTGCCTTGTGCTGAACCATCATCATGAATGGCTTGTCACCCTTGCGCTTGTCTTTCAGCCAATCCACAGCGAGATCAGTCACCACATCAGTGCAGTAACCGTCGATGCGCTTACGTCCATCCGGGAAGATCATGTCCGGGTTGTAGTAGAGTCCCTGTCCAGGAAGCACGGCCCAGTCATCATATCCCTGAGGCTGCCCCTTGAGGTGGCTCTTTCCGTAGATCGCTGTCTGGTAACCTGCCTTCTGAAGCAGCTTTGGAAAGGTCTGCTGATTCCAGTCAAACGAGTTGCCGTTGTTCATGAAACCATTCTTGTGACTGTGCTTACCGGTCTGAATCACAGCGCGGCTCGGTCCACAAATGGAGTTGGAACAGAAGCTCTTGCGAAAGAGCATTCCCTGCCCAGCCAACTTATCAATGTTGGGGGTTGGATTGACGGATTTAAGCCAACCATCATAGGCACCAATCGCATGAGGTGCATGATCGTCAGTAAAGATGAAAAGGATGTTCGGGCGCTGATTTTTGGCCTGCAATGAAGAGGCCAACATCAACACCATGATCGTGAGGGTAATCAATCGATTCTTCATAAGTGCGGTGAAATGAGCCCGGAACCTAACAATCCAACCGAGAGTGTAAAGACCCGAATTCCCCTTATTTAACTGTTTAAGCTTTTACTGTATTCAAAGTTTGGGCTCTATCCCCACTATTCTTTGTTACACGTGCCATAACCGTATTTGGTTCGATCCCCCTAATCTCAATTGCAATCATACGAACATGAGCATCTATATCGATCTAGACGAACAACTCTTGGCAAAAGCAATGGAGTTCGGGGCGAAAGACACAAAGGAAAAGGTGATCAACGCTGCGTTGACGGAATACATCCAGAGACGTGAACAGTTCAAGATCACCGAACTCTTTGGCACTGAGGTGATCGATGAATGTTATAACTACGAGGCTCAGCGAAGAATTTCATAGATTTTGACAGAGCGTTTTCCCTGCCCCCTTTCCACCTATCAAAAAAGCCGACCTCCTTTTGGGAGATCGGCTTGATTTTTCGAGTCTGTTGGCTCGATGAATTACTCGTTGCTGTCGAGGTCCAGTTCGCGAATCCAGATGTTGCGGAAGCGCGTTGGGTTGCTGTGGTCCTGCAGCTTGATCGGGCCTTTGGCTTCGTGCTTGGAATACTTGGCAACGCGCTTGTGACCTGAGGCACCGAGGAGCGCCTGACGGTGGTGAGTCAGAACTCCATTTTGAATCACAGTGACATACGCTTTCTTGATCAGCTTGCCTTCCTTGTCGAAACGAGGAGCTTCAAAAATGATGTCATAGGTCTGCCATTCGCCGGGCCTGCGGCAAGCGTTCACCAACGGTGGCTTCCAGCCGTAGAGTGCGGATGCCTGACCGTCGGCATAGGACTCATTGTCGTATGAATCCAGAACCTGGATCTCATACTTACCGAAGAAGAAGACACCACTGTTGCCGCGTCCCTGAGAGTTACCTTTCACTTCTTTCGGTGTCGCCCATTCGATGTGGAGCTGGCAGTCACCAAAGGAATCTTTGGTCCAGATATCTCCACCACCTGCAGTCCCTTTGGCTGGCACTTCCATAAAGCCATTCTCAACCTTCCAACCGGATGGTTTCCCCTTGCTGTCGCGCCACTTGGAAAGATCCGTTCCGTCAAACAATACGACGGCATCAGAAGGCGCGCTGTTCTTCTTGCCTGGTGTCACAACGCCTGGACGAGGACGGGCATCATCATGCACACGCCATTTACCACCAGGAAGATGGGGGGTGTCGGTATAACCGGTTGGGTGCTTTTTCTTGGCATCTGCTGCCACAGAGGAGAATGCAGCCATGGAAATGGCCGCCAACAAAAGGAGGAGAGTCGACGTTTTCTTCATGTGTCTCAAATAGATTGGGAAGCGGCTTTAATAATTCAAACAAATCGATCAGACCAGCCTAGAGAATCAATGGGGCCAAGAATTTCGTTACCAGAGCTTGCGCCGCTTGGCCTGGCTAATGGCCTGACGTTTCATGCTTTCAGGGAGTGTCTCGATCAGATCCTTGCCCCGTTCAGGATGGGTTTTCAAAAGTTTCAACCCTATCTCGACCGGAATCATGCCGAGCGACGTTATATCGATCTGAGGCAGCCAGGGCGCCGCGGTCTCAGGGCGAGAATAATGAATCTCTTTGATAAACTTCTTAATGGCCGCATCTCTCAAGGACTTTGGTTTCAACAAATCAAGTTGCTTGGCCACACCGTGAGGGTCCTGATTGGCCCAAAGGGCAACCACCGTGACCACTCCCCTTTCACGAAGTGCCTGATCCTCCAATGCCAACAACCCGTTCAAAGCAGCTTCCGGTTCCAGGCGCCCCCATGACGAAGCGAGCTGATAAATCGCCTCAGACCGTAATCCTGGATCGCTCTGGCTGACAGCGAATGAAACCGCCTTCATCGGATCCTTTTGTCCGAGGGCATACATTCCGGACGCGACAGCGCGGAAGTAATTGGTCTGCTTCGTGATGGTCTTGAGCCATGTCAATCCTACCTCCGGATTCTTCATGGATTGCCCCGCGATCGTCCCAAATGTAAACGCCTGTTGGGTCTCTGATTGAATCTGCTGAGCGAGTTGTGATGCCAACATGACATCGTCAAATCCAATACTCTGACACGCAGACTGCAGCGCTGCGTCTTTCGTGGTTCCGTTCTCCAAACTCTTCAACCATTCCAACGCTGCCTTTTGGTCCTTTCTCAACCACGCTGAAGTCAGGCTCTGTGTCGGCCGTATTCGCTTGTTATCAGGTAGTGTTCGGATCAGCTCGTCAAAGATCTCAAACCCTCCCGTGATCGAATAGGAACTCAGCTCAGAAACCATCCCAGCCCGCTGATCCTTGGTCAGGTTCTCCAACATCCATTTCGCCGCAGCCAAGGAGTCCTTTCGGGTCCAATCACGTCGAATCCTGTCAAACACATGGAGCTTCACTTCCTCGCTCTTGATCCGAAAGAAGAGTAAGGGCACCTGATCCTTGAATGAAGATACCGCACTGGAGAATACCAATGCCGAAAAATCCTTCTGCTCGCTCAAGGATTCCAACTGCAACACAAACGACAGCGCCCCCTGAGCATCCTTACTTCCCCAAGCCTTGATGGCACGTCCCAGTGAATTACCTCTCGCTCTTCCTGAGGGAAGACCAGCTGCAAGCCTTGCTAGACGCTCTGGATCTCTACTGGCCAAAGTGTAACCAATCGACTCGATGATTCGGAGTTTCAGATTTTCATCCGCCTCCTTCTCAATCCAGGCGACAGCTTTGCCCACGTCCTTTTCAATCCAATCATTCAAGACACTTCGCAGAGCCGTGATCTGACCAACGCCTTGTAACTCATTGGCTATGGCAACTGCTGCAAGCGGATCGGTCTTCACGAGACTTCTTGCCACTAGGACCATCAACTCCAACTTAATCTCTTGGTCCTTGGTCTTACGGGCAAACTCCAAGGCAGCCGTAACATCCGAATTTGACCAATAGCGCAACACATCCGTCACCGTGGTCTTACGGACTGTTGGAGCCTTCACCTTCATGGCCAGTTCTGCCGCAAGTCGAGGATCCTTCCGGGAGACCTTCACCGCTGTGTAACGAAACTGGTTGTTTAGAAAGATCCTCCGGTCCTCCAGCTCCAGTAAGAATTCAAACGCCTTCACCGGCAAATCTTCAGACATGTAGGCCACCACATGTGCAAGAAGCCGGTCACGATACTCTGTCTCCTTGACCGCCAAAACCTTGTTCTTTGTTTCTTCCGCATTCGTTTCCATCCCTCGTCGAATGACAGTGCGCAGATCCACTCTCGAGTCTTTCGAAAACCTCGGATCATCAAGCCAGGCCAAAGCCCCAATCGCATCCAATCCAGAATAACGCTCCACCCAGTATGCCAACGCTTTGTTTCTGACACCCGGCTCCTTGATCGCGGCTATGAACGACTCAACCTCAGCCACATCTTTGACACCCTTGGTCTTGAGAAACTGCTGCGCCCCGGCATAAGTCATCTGCGCTCCCCCCCTTTTCCCTGCCCACTGAGCAGCCGCCTTTCCATCCACCTTGCTCCACGCAGACAACACAATCTCAACCGTCTGTGGTGAAGCATCACTACCGAGATACTGGTCCAACAATGCAGCCGCCTTCTCTGGTTCTCTCGTGGTCATGGCTGACAAGGCCAGATGAAACAATGATGACTTTAGGTCCACATCACTGGTCTTGGAAATCCATTCACACGTTGCCTCCGGAGCCCAATAGACCCAGCGCATGGCAAAGGAACGCATGACATTATGTTTCACTTCGCTTTCTTTCTGACTGAAAAGAATCTCAGCGATCGTTGCCATCTTCTCTTTATCAAGCTGAGCCATCAAGGAGGCTCCGGCCTCGGATCGAAATCTCACATCATCCAGAGTCTCAACCCATTTGAAGGCAGCTTCAAAGTCAGTCTTTCCCCAACGCTGTGCGACATCCCTTAGCACGCCATAGCGCTGTCGTTTTCCCACCTCCATCAGCAGTCCGGCCGCTCCCGCCGGATCAGATTCAGCAATGGTGGATACTGCGCGACTGGCAGCCTGTTCACGGGCAATCCCTTCAGGCAAAGACCGAACCCACTTCAAGCACTCGTCGACCGATGATTCAGCCAAGGCCCGCGCCAAGGCACCATGTAGATTCTCATCGCGTTCTTCTTTTTCAAAATACGCACGTGCCGACTCCATATCAGCGCGACACCAATCCAAAAAAACATCGGAGCGTAAGGACTGAATCCGCGGTTGCCATCCCAGATTCATCAACCACTTGAAAGCTGCAGCCGGATCTTCCTTTCTCCACGCCTCCCCCACCATGACGACTGCATAGCCACGCTCTGAATCTCGTTTCAAGCGCGTCAGCCCTTTCATGGCGCCTGGAATATCCTGCTTGCTCCATTCATCAAAGATTTGCTGAACCAACCGGTCACGAGTGGCATTCGGAAGCATGTGGTCCAATCCTATATCCAAGGCTTTTGACGGCTCACTATACTTTATCTGGTGCGCCACTGTTGAAGCGAGGCGCCCTCGGAGCTTGGAGGTATGAATCCCTTCAATGAATTTCATGGCTGCGGTTTCATCGTGACGCACCCAGACATCAATCACACGAGCCATGAAGGTCTCCTTGGTATTGTCCGGAGTGAGACTCTCCGCAAATTCCATTGCGCCCTTCGGATCCTCGGGAACCCAGTAGGTAAAGAAAACCGTCCGCAGGTCACGATTGAAAGGATCAGCCTCAATCAATGGCTTTACCGCTTCAGCCACCTTGCTCACATCTCCCTCCTTCATCTGACCGAGCGCTTTGACCAACGCGATGATGCGTTCGCCTTCTTCAGGTATCTCCAAGGCTCCCTTCAAATCAGCCACCACCTTATCGGTCGAGATATCTTTCACCTCTGCTGCTCGGACACCATTCAAAGAAATCAGGCTCAACAATAGGCCAATGGACAGCAGCCTTATAAAAACGCTTTGGAACATGGTCCAGACTCTTGTGTTCCAAGTCCTTTCGGGCAACTCAAAACAGGACTCCTTGGACAGAAAAAGCCCCGTCAGCCAAAGACTGACGGGGCTTTGCAAAAGAACTTACTGAAAGGTCTTACTTGGCAACAGCGATGTCATCGCTGTCTTCAGATGCATCAGAAGCAAGTGAGGCGACCTTGGTCTCAATGGACTCAAGCATCTGCTCATGTGACAGACCGTGGTTCTTACGGAGGTCACCTACCGAGCTGGCGTGTTCGATAAACTTGTCAGGCCAGCCAAGGCGAAGCACTGGAGTATCAATGCCCTGCTCTTCCAAGTGCTCCAGCACGGCAGATCCGTAACCACCAACGATGGTGTGATCTTCCATGGTGACCACGAGATCAGATGCATTTGCGAAGAACTCGGTCATGCCTTCGTCGATCGGCTTGATCCAACGTGGATTCACGATGGCAACATCGTGTCCCTTGGCTACGAGCTCTTTCTGAAGCTTCTTGGCATCTTCGAGCATGTTTCCAAGTCCGAAGATGGAAACCTTGGCGCCACCGCTGTTGGAAAAGTTCTCAATGGTCTCTGCCTTACCAATCTCAAGAATCGCTGGCGTATCCTTGATAGGCACTCCGACAGCCGCACCACGTGGGTAACGAATGAAGGTAGGGCTCTTGTGATGGGTGCAGGTGAACATCATGTCCACAAGCTCATCTTCATCCTTAGGTGCCATGACCACACAGTTTGGCACACAGCGGAGGTAAGAGATGTCGTAGAGACCGTGGTGAGTTGGACCGTCCTGAGCGGAAAGACCAGCGCGATCCATACAGAAGATCACAGGGAGATTCTGTAGAGCCACATCATGCACGATGCAGTCATAACCACGCTGCAGGAACGTAGAGTAAATGGCGCAGACAGGATGGAAGTCCATGGTGGCCATACCAGCGGCGAACAGCACTGCGTGCTCTTCTGCAATTCCTACATCGTAGTACTGGCTTGGAACCTCATCGTGAAGTTTCTTAAGACCGGTGCCACTAGGCATGGCGGCGGTGATACCCACGACGGACTTATCTTTCTTACAGATACGCACCATGGTGTCGCCAAAGACGTCCTGCCACTTGGGCGCTTCATCCGGCTTGCTCTTGGGCGTTTCTCCGGTCTGAGAGTCGTATGGGCCGAGGCCGTGAAATTTCTCAGGGTATTTGAGAGCTGCGTCAAAGCCGCGTCCCTTTTCTGTCACCACGTGAAGAATCACTGGCTGATCACAGGTCTTGGCAAACTCCATCGTGCTGATGAGCAGAGGAATGTTGTGACCATCGATCGGACCGAGGTAACGGAGTCCCATTTCCTCGAAAAGAAGACTGTTACCAAAGCCACCACCCTTGCCGTCAGAGTCGTCATCAAACTTCTCTTCGTTCTGGCGGAGAGACACGGTCGTGACCGCTCCCTTGATTGCTTCTTCCACTTTCTGTGAAAACCACCATGCGCTATCACCCTTTGGCAGTTTCTTGAGCCAACGCTCAAAATCCTTGGAAAGCTTGTTGTATGAAGGCGTGGTGATCAGCTTGTTGAGGTGGGTCGCAATCGCACCCACGTTCTTGGCGATACTCCACTCATTGTCATTGAGGATACCAATGAACTTCTTGGTGGTCGGCGCGATGTTGTTGAGCGCCTCGAAGGAAATACCGTTGGTCAGTGCTGCATCACCAAAGATGGCAACCACATCCTCATCAGAGCCACGCTGATCGCGACCTGCGGCGATACCGAGGGCAGCGGAAAGAGCAGTACCTGCATGAGCCGCGCCATAGCAATCGTGCTCACTCTCAGAACGCAAAGCGAATCCACAAAGACCATCCGTGGTGCGGATGGTACCAAAGCGATCCTTGCGACCGGTCAACAACTTGTGGACATAGCTCTGATGAGATACATCCCAAATGAATTTGTCCTTTGGAGTGGAAAAGACGTAATGGAGGGCAATGGAGAGTTCCACCACGCCAAGGTTGGGGCCTAGGTGGCCTCCATGCTTGGAGAGTTTGGAAATCAATTCTTCACGGATCTCTTCAGCAAGCTGGACCAGCTGCTCATCCGTGAGTTTTTTCACGTGTTCGGGACTATCGACCATGTCGAGATATCGGCTCATAAGCTAACGTTTATTCTTCACCTGACGGGAAGTCCTCAGTGGTCAGTGAACCACCACGATCTTCCTCAAGCTTCCGGACTTTCAGTTCTGCAGCTGTCAGTCGCTTCTGGCACACATCGACAAGAGCAGTGCCCTTTTCGTAGTTTTCCAGCAGCGATTCCAACGGCATGTCCTGTTCTTCCATTGCTTCCACAATGGACTCCAGTTCACCCAGCGCCTGCTCAAATGAAGGCTCCAACTCGTCTTGAGCTTTAGCTTGTTCATTCTTTGACGCCTTCGCCATGGCGGCGAAGCCTAGGGAAAGGGTCCAGCACGGACAAGGGATTAAAACACCCTATTTTGCTGCCCCTGAATCATCCAAAAACGTGCTATTTTTGACCCTTTTCCGCCCAATCAGCACTCAAAATTGACAAATCCGCCTCACAAGGAGCCTCATTTCCCTCATCAAAATCCCCAGCACGCCTCATTCAAGAATGGCAGAATCGGGAACCCCACCATTTTTGCGATCCGCCATTTCCTCCCCCCTTGCCCCTGGTCCCGGCTTTCATTACCGTCTCGGCCAGCCTCCACTGCCCGCCAACCGGGCACAGAAACAATACTGCTTTAATCAATGCGCCAATTCATTCGTACCGCTCGGACTTCACTGATCCTTCTGACCGTTCTGCTGGCTTTCGGCTGCTCCACTACTGAACCCATCCGCAAAGACACCGGACTCGTCCTTCTCGTCAGTGGATTCAAGTTCACCGAAGGCCCCGTAGCAGATCAAGGCGACGGCGTTTACTTTTCAGACATCCCCAATCGCAAGGTTCATCACTGGGATCCGGTGAAAGGACTTTCAACATTCATAGAAGACTCAGGCGGCTCCAACGGCCTTTACCTTGATGACAAGGGAAGCATGCTTCTCTGCCAAAAGGATGCCCGCAAGGTCGTGAAACGCGACAAGCTTGGTCAATACACAGTCTTGGCGGCATCCTACAATGGAAAGAAATTCAACAGCCCCAATGATCTCTGGATCGACCCAAAGGGAGGCATCTACTTCACCGACCCTGCCTACGGAGCCAGCGTCAAGACCGTCGAGCAGGACGGAATGCATGTCTATTACATCACTCCAGATCGCAAGTTCATCATCAGAGTCACTGACAACCTTGGTAAACCCAATGGCGTCATCGGCACACCGAATGGCAAGACACTCTACGTCGCTGACACCGATGCCCAGCGCATCTACGAATGGACCATCCAGGACGACGGCAAACTCGCCGACAAACGCATCTTCGCCACACAAGGATCCGATGGCATGACTCTGGATGAATTCGGAAATCTCTACCTCACCAGCAAGACAGTGGATGTCTACAATCCCGAAGGTCTGTTGATCGATCAGATCGAAGTGCCTGAGAAACCAACCAACGTCACCTTTGGCGGACTTGATGGAAAAACACTCTTCGTAACCGCACGCACCTCTGTCTACGGACGCGTTCTTGGCGCTCGGGGGGCCTATCGGATTGCGCCTGAAGAATTTCGTAAGAACTAAGCCCAGAAGCACAGCTCAACAATCAGACCAATGATACTGAAACGCCTTCTCCTCGCTCTTCTGTTCACAGCAACTGCCACCCAGGCAGATGATCGCCCCAATCTGATCCTCATGATTGCAGATGATCAGGCATGGAACGACAGTACCGTCTACGGCAATCCAAACATCCGAACACCCAACATGGAGCGGTTGGCCAAGGCCGGGATGAAATTTGAGCACGGCTACCTGACCATTGCCTCTTGCAGCCCCAGCAGATCCAGCATCATCACAGGGCGCTACCCTCACAACACGGATGCCGAGCAACTTCACTGGCCGCTTCCTGGACGCCACCTGACATTCGTAGAACTTCTCAAAGCCTCCGGTTATTGGACCGCCGCCGCCGGTAAATGGCATTTGGGCGACGACATCAAGAGCCACTTTGATCACATCGCAGAAGCAGACACATCAGGTTTTCAGCTCCCTACTGGTGATGCTGAGAAAGCAGGCAAATTCATCCAGACCATGGAAGGCGACGCACGCAGTGGCTGTGATCAATGGATCCCAACACTGAAGAAACGTCCGAAAGACCAACCCTTCTTCCTCTGGTTGGCTGCACTCGATCCTCACCGTCCTTATGACGAAGGCATTCTCAAGACCCCCCACAAGCCAAGTGATGTCATCCTGCCCCCCTATGTGATCGATCATCCAGACACACGGAAAGACATGGCGCTCTATTATGACGAAATCACACGCCTCGATGATTACCTCGGACGCGTCATGGATGAACTCGAGAGCCAAGGCATCGCTGACAACACCGTCATTCTCTACATCAGTGACAACGGCCGTCCATTTGCCCGCGACAAGACCACACTCTACGACAGTGGTATCCGCTCGCCATGGCTCGTCAGTTGGCCGGCCAAAGTGAAAGGTGGCACCGTCAGCAGCTCATTGGTGAGCGCGGTCGACATCGCCCCAACATTTATCGAACTTGCCCAAGCCCCATCCACCAGCCTCTTTGAAGGCACGAGCTTTGCGAAAATACTTAGCAATCCCAAAGCCAGCATCCGCAGTCACATCTACGCTGAGAAACACTGGCATGACTACGAAGATCAGGTCCGCGCGGTACGGGACAGTCGCTTCAAATACATCCGCAACTACTATAACGACCTTCCCCTCACCCCTTCAGCAGACGGCGTCCGTTCTCCAATGTTTCAGCAGATGCTGCAGATGAAGAAACAAGGTAAGCTCACCAACGCGCAAATGGCCATCTTCCGCCAACCACGCGCCGAGGAAGAACTCTACGACTGTCAGGCCGATCCCCACGAGATCAACAACCTCGCCAACGATCCCAAATACGCGAAGGATCTGAAACGCCTCCGCAAAGAACTCACCAAATGGCAGAAGACCACCGAGGACTATATCCCCACCGTCCGAACACCAGATGAGTTTCACCGCGAAACAGGACTGGCCACACCTGCCCGCATCCGCCCAAGACCCTCCAAGGCAACCATGATGGATGGCATGCTCAAAGGCCGAGTGAAGTAAGACCGCCTAAAGGCGGGACTACGAACGAGGTCCCCCCCCACCTCATTCGCCCCTCAGTTTCCTGTCTCAGCACGACCGTTTGTAGTTCTGCCTTTAGGCAGCTCCCAGGCAAGGCATCGCTTATGCCCTATCCCTTTTTTTCATCAGGTATAACCGCCTAAAGGCGGGACTACGAACGAGAGCCCCCCTACCTCATTCGCCCCTCAGTTTTCTTCTCAGCACGACCGTTTGTAGTTCTGCCTTCAGGCAGTTCCCCGGCAAGGCATCGCTTATGCCCTATCCCTTTTTTCATCAGGTATAACCGCCTAAAGGCGGGACTACGAACGAGCCCCCCCACCTCATTAGTCCCTCAGTTTCCTTTCTCAGCACGACCGTTTGTAGTTCTGCCTTCAGGCAGTTCCCCGGCAAGGCATCGCTTATGTCCTATCCATTTTTCCATCCGGCATAACCGCCTGAAGGCGGGACGACGAACGGGGCAATTGCTCATTTCAATCCTGCGCTCCAACGCGACAACCCTTGCCTCTTGGTGGTCCCTTTGTTAAAGCCTCCCTTTCCTCCTTAACCCTGAGTTGACGATATGTCTTCAGACGACCGACACAAACAACATTGGCAGGCCAATAAACGGCTCCTTTCCATTCTCCTTGGAGTCTGGTTTCTCTTCTCCTGTGTTCTACCGATCATCGCGGTGGATTCATTGAACAAAATTCAATTCGGCGGATTCAAGCTGGGCTTCTGGGTTGCTCAACAGGGTTCCATCATTGTCTTCCTCATTTTGATCCTAGTTTACGCCATCGGCATGAAGAAGATCGACTCCAAATACGGATTTGAAGAGAAGGAGGATTCGAAATGACACAACCTGTCTGGAACTGGATTTTCGTCCTGATAAGCTTCAGCCTCTATATCGGCATTGCTTTCTGGGCACGTGTCAAAAACACCAAGGGATTCTACGTCGCCGATCAGGGCGTGCCCACCGTCCTCAATGGCATGGCCACTGGTGCGGACTGGATGAGTGCCGCGTCCTTCATGGGTATGGCAGGTCTCATATCCACCATGGGCTACACCGGGTCCATGTATCTGATTGGTTGGACAGGTGGCTATGTGCTGCTCGCCATGTTGCTGGCGCCCTATCTGAGGAAATTTGGAAAGTTCACCGTGCCCGATTTTGTCGGGGATCGATACTACTCCACGGCTGCCCGAAGTGTGGCCATTTTCTGTGCGATCTTTGTGTCCTTCACCTATGTCTGCGGACAGATGCGCGGTGTCGGACTCGTCTTTGCGAACCTGCTTGGTTGGGGCGTGGAAAGCGGTGTCATCATCGGTATGGCGATCGTCTTTTTCTATTCCACCTTGGGCGGTATGAAAGGCATCACCTACACACAGGTGGCTCAGTATTGTGTGCTGATCATGGCCTTTGTCATTCCGGCCATTGCCATCTCCATTCAAATTACGGGAAATCCGATTCCTCAGGTCGGCTTCGGTTCAGAGATCAAGGAGGGGGCGAATGCCGGCATTTACCTCTTGGAAGCCTTGGACAATCTCCATCGAGAACTGGGACTCCCAGAATACACAGCGACCTTCGTGGACGGCAAGAAGTCCATGATTGATGTCCTCGCCATCACCATCGCCCTCATGGTCGGAACCGCCGGACTGCCTCACGTCATCATTCGTTTCTACACAGTAAAAAACATGCAGGCTGCACGCTGGAGCGCTTTCTGGGCATTGCTGTTTATAGGAATACTCTACACATCCGCCCCAACTGTTGGGGCCTTTGCTCGTGTGAATCTGTTGCAGACCACCCACAACGCGAACTACACCGATACGCCCGAATGGTTCAAAAAATGGGAAGGCTCGGGACTCATTGCTTGGACGGACAAGAACGGCGATGGAAAGATTCAATTCGGTTCCGGTGCTCCATTTGCAGGCAAGCCCACCTTCGATGGTGACAAAAAAGGTATTCACGGCGAACGACTCATCACGAACGCAGCCACCGATACCCCCAACGAAATCTATGTGGATCGCGACATCATGGTGCTCGCCAATCCAGAGATTGCAAAGCTCCCTGCATGGGTTGTGGCATTGGTAGCCGCAGGCGGACTTGCTGCGGCATTGTCGACTGCGGCGGGTCTTCTGCTCGTGATCTCATCCTCTGTATCTCACGATCTTTTCAAACGTATCCTCAAGCCGGATATGTCAGAAAAGCAGGAATTGCTATATGCCCGAATTGCAGCCGCTGTGGCAGTGGTCGTGGCTGGCATCTTTGGCATCTATCCACCGGCCTTTGTGGCACAGGTGGTGGCATTCGCCTTCGGGCTCGCGGCTTCCAGTTTCTTCCCGATCATTATCTTGGGAATCTTCAGCAAGCGCACTTCGAAGGAAGGTGCCATTTCTGGAATGGCCAGCGGTATCGGATTCACCGCCATTTACATCATCTACTTCAAGTTTATCAACAAGAGTGCCGGACCAGACGAGTGGCTCTTTGGGATAAGCCCGGAAGGAATCGGAACCGTCGGTATGATCCTGAATTTCATTGTCACGATCGTGGTCAGCAAGTTCACCCCTGCTCCACCCCAATCCGTTCAGGACGAAGTGGAAAATTTGAGATACCCGGTTTAATTACCTCCGCCGTTCTCACTTCGAACATTAATTCATTCAAGAAAGTCTTTCGGAATCGCCGGCTGCTCCTGAGGTAGGGCAACCGGTGGTCTGAGAGACTCGGAGTAGATCGCTACCGAAAGTCTGTTGCCCATCTCTTTCCCTTTTTCCCAATCTGCAGCTGAGGCTCTGGTCTTGAGGGAATTGAGAAGTTCACTCGCACGCTTGTTGCCACGTCCGGCAGACAGCATATACCAAGCAGCGGCTTCGGCCATATTGATGGTGATACCTCTTCCCTTTTCGTGAAACACGCCCACCGCTTTCTGAGCAAATGTGTCACCTGCATAAGCCGCCTCGCGATACCAGCGTAGTGCCTTGTTTAGATCTTTTCCTCTACCAAGCCCATGCTCAAAACAGACAGCCAGATTGTGCTGTGCTCTGGCCACCTTGTTGGAGGCTGCTTTTTCATACCAACTGGCAGCATCCACCAGATTCGTCACACCTCCCAGACCTGTGGAGAGAAAGAACCCCACTTTGAATTGAGCGTCTGGATTTCCCTGATGAGCTGCTTTGAGAAACCACTTTTCCGCATCGGGATAGGCCTCACGTTCCTCATACATGGCAGCCACTGACAACTGAGCCACCACATCCCCGGCAAACGCAGCTTCCACCAATTCACCAAGAGTCGGCTGCTCCTCCTGTGCTGATACAAGGGGTACCGAAAGAGAAAGGCTCAGAACAAAGCCCATGATCCCGGCCAAGGTTGAAACGGAGCGAAAACGCATGGGACGGAGCATTCTTTGTGGATCCGAAAAGAAGAAGTTATTTTTTTCAAAAAGGGTCTTGCATCATTCCGTGATTCCCTTACTTTTTCGCCCTCTTCGCGAGCGAGTGTAGCTCAGTTGGTAGAGCATTACCTTGCCAAGGTAACTGTCGAGAGTTCGAATCTCTTCACTCGCTCCATTTCTCTTTCTAAAAACCCTGTGTCGGAAACGATACAGGGTTTTTTATTTTTTTAATTCACGCTCACGGATTCCAAAGCAGATCACTGCTATCAGTGTGACCTCGATCACGGGTGAAATCCCAATACTCCTCACCAGGCACCTTCTCAACATGCCCATCGAGAAAGAGGAAATTCCCTCCTCCATCATGAATGTCAGGATCTGCATTATTCACGCCTGCGACAGCTGCCCTACCTCCATTGTCAAACATCCAGACCGTCATTGAGGGATACGTCAGCGAAGACAAATGCTGGCGATTTCCAACGCCACTGCCATTGACGCCTCGATTCAGCGCATAGTGAAAAAGGTTGTTTCCATTACTCACCTTCTCGTTCGAAGGGCAGATCCAGATACTGTTATCAAGAGGCTCAGATGCATTCGTATGCCAGGCAAGCTCATGATAGACGCGCTGCCCAACCAGTGGAGGCAACTCAACATACCAGCCTTCCACCCGCGAGCGTCCATTGGGCGCACCATCCTTTGGCAACAGGCCTCCAGTCTTTTCAGAATACAACATCGTGGCATTGCCCCACTCCCTTAGATTGGCGATGCACTTTACCGATTGCCCCCGCATCTTCCCCTTGCCAATCACGACAAGCAGGATACTGAACAAGACTGAGACCACTCCGATCACAACCAGCAGTTCGATCAGAGTCAGCCCCCCATACCAATTCCTCCTGAACTCCTTCATAAGCCGCCCGTGTTGGCAAAATAGATGCCAATCCTTATTGAAAACCGCATATGTCGCCATGCGTCAAATCTTCGCGCTTATCACTTGGAAAACATTCGATGTAACCCACTCCAGCAATGGTCGTCACAGGAGTGTGTGGCTGATAGAGTATGCGTCAGATCATGGGTGATGAGCCATTTGACATGGCAGCCTGCCTTGAGCAGGTGCGCCAAAGAGATGAAGGTGCTGCCAGAGAACTGGTTCAGCAGCTTTATCCGCTCGTCATCAAGATCGTCCGCTCTCATCGCCCGAGAAGAATGGCCGAGGAAGACCTCGCCCAAGATGTCTTTCTGAAGATGTTTGCGAACCTTGAACAATATGCAGGACAAGTCCCCTTCCCTCACTGGGTGTCGCGGATCGCTGTGACCACCTGCATCGACAAGCTCCGCTACCATCAGCGCCGTCCCGAACTCCGCTGGGCTGACCTCAATGAAAACGAAGCAGCCGCGCTGGATGCTGTGATCTCCAAGGACGAAGTCGTGGACCCAGACCTGTCCACCGACGCACGCATGGTCGTCGACAAACTATTGGACTCACTCAATCCAGACGATCGCCTTGTCATTCAACTCCTGGACCTTGAGCAAAAGACTGTGGCCGAGATCGAGACCATCACCGGATGGAGAACCTCCGCCATCAAGGTCCGTGCCCACAGAGCCCGTAAGAAGATGAAGAAATTTCTCGAGCAACTCGAACAATCCTCCCACATCTCATCATGAACGAAGACGCATGGAACAAACTCGCCAGCGCAGCATCGCAGTCGAAAGACGATCGCGATAGCTCCATGCCCTTTGGGTTCGACACGCGCGTCGTTGCCCAATGGATGGAGCAACCGGTCCTATCGCTCAGAAAGGCATGGGAATTTGCCTCACTCCGTTTCCTCATGGGAGCCTGTGCCATCATGATCATCTGTATGATCGGGTCGAATGTATCCGTGGCCAACACGCAGGATACCACCCCTGAACTCGACGTCATCGAGGACGCCATCACTTGGACCTTCGCGCCATGAACCTTCTCAAACACTGGAAGATCATTCTCAGTCTCTCCGCCATCTTCACCGCTGGCATGGTGGCTGGTGGTTCACTCACACTGGCGTGGGCCAAGAATCAGCAACTTGAAAGGACATCGGTCGACTTCTACACAGAAGCCACAATGAACCGACTCGTCAAAGAGCTCCAACTTACCCCCGCGCAGGCCCAGAAAATCCAGCCCGTCATAGCCGACACTGGAACCGAAATGAACGGACTCTACCGCGACACCCTGCAACGCGTCTGGACTCTCATCGATGCATCCAGCAATAAGATCGAAGAACACCTCGATGAGAAACAAAAAGGCCGGTTCAAAAGCTATCTCGCCGAAGTCCGAAAGAAATTCAACGCACGGATGAGCCAAGGCACCGCTGGTTGAGTAAATTGTACGCAAAGGCGCAGCAAACAACGCTCAGTCAGTTCTTCAGGATTCGCCCTTTTTCGGCTAACTGAGCATCCTGATATTCCGATACACCTCCCACGGACACCCTTTTTTGCCATTGCGTGAACAGGGCGGTGATCTACCCTTCGGGGCGTCTCATGCTTTCCGATAATGGACATTACATGGCTGAGTTGCTGCTGATCCTCCTTTCGGCAGTTTTGCTATGTATTGTGGCAATGATGATCTTCATCCGTCTCTGGTTGAAGAAGCAGGGCCACCTCAACGGCATTCCTGAGGGGCTTTTTCCACAAGATCCCCCTGAGCTTCCCATGATGAGTCAGGGATGGTCAGAACAATCCCGACCACGCCATTGGCTTGCCATCAAGAGCCGTAAAATCGAAGCCGTGGAACGGGCATTGGACGTCAAGCGCATGGAAGTCTGCGCATGGTCAGAGGGAATGGATCGGGCTGAGGATGGCATCTTGTTCATTGCTCCTCCTGTGAATGACTGGATCCTTGTTTACGGAGCTGTTCACCCTGAACCGGGAGAGGATGTGGATGCCTGTTTCAAATTTCTTTCCGATCTCAGCGCCAAAATCGGACAGGTTCAATATTTCCAACGCGACCCGGTGCTATCACAACATGCTTGGGTGAAGGTGAATTACGGCAAGGTCATTCGCGCCTATGCCTGGGCAGGAGAGACTCTCTGGAACCAAGGTCGCCCCACTCCGGTGGAAGCCCAAGCCGGTGTGCATTGCCTGAACTATGGCGACAATCCCTCCCGTGATTTCTTCAGCGTTCCAGATTCGATCATGGCCAATGTAGAGAAAGTCTCCTTGATCGCATCCAGATGGAGCCTCGATCCCGCAGCGATTGACGAAACCATTCTGGAAACAGAACGCGGCTCCCTATGCCGCCGCTCTTCGTAAACGTTCCTACCTCCTCAGGAATTACAGATGCCTTCTCATTGCCCCAACTGTGGATCCGATCTACCTCGCAATGCCGTCGCCTGCCCTGAATGTGGCGCTGATGATGAAACGGGGTGGAAGGACGAGACCGATACGGAATCCATTGGCATTCCCGGAGACGACTTTGATTACGATGAGTTTGTGGAAAACGAATTCGGACCAGAGAAGCCGAATCAGAAACCATGGGTCATTCTCACAGCCGCTGTACTCTTGATTGCGATCGCATCCTGGTTTTTCTAACAGCTCTTAAGACTACCAATGCGGCTTGATAGCTGCAGCGATCATCACCACTGCAAGTCCCGCAAATCCCATGACCGTCAACAAGGCGGAGAAACTACGGAGTGTCTCCTTCTCGGTCATGCCACTCATGCGACTGATCGTCCAGAAGCCACTGTCATTCATCCAAGGAAACGGTTTGGAACCACAGCCTATCGCCAGCGCCAGATAGATCGGATCCAGACCAAGCCGCGTCGGATCACCCAGACTAGCTAGAATCCCGACTGCAGTAATCATGGCAACCGTCGCAGATCCCTGAGCAGCGCGCACCATCGCAGTCACACCAAAGGCCATGGGAAGAATCCACACACTCTGTGCAGGCGGCGCCATGCTTCCGATGCGTTCAGCAATGCCGCTCTGTTGCAGCATCCCTCCAAAGGCTCCACCAGCCGCAGTGATTGCAATGATGACACCACCACTGGCCAACGCCTGTTGAGCTGCAGCTGTCCATCCGTCTTTCCCCTTTTTTCCAAAGCGAGCAAGAATCAGCAGCGCAACCAGAGCCGATACAATCAAGGCCACGTTTTTGTCTCCGAAAAAGGCAAAGAAGGGTTGGATGGCAGCCATGCTTTCCTTCGCTCCATCCATCTTTGAAAAGGTCGCTCCAGTGATCAGCAAAACCGGAAGAATGATTGGCAGCATCGACAAGCCAAAGGACGGCAGATCCTTGCCCGACGACTGCGCCCTCTGTTCCAGCTCCGCAAGAGGTGCGTCTGCTGAATCCCTTAGTGGAATCGGCCATTTTGCGGTGGACCATTTTGCAAAGAGATAGCCGATCGTCGCCGTGATCGATCCGACCAGGCAACCCGCCAGCATCATCTTTCCAATCCCAATCTTCAGCTCAGAGGCCACATAAAGTGGACCGGGAGTAGGCGGCACCAACGAATGCGCCATGGTTCCACCAGCCACGATCGCCAAGACATAGAGCCCATACTTTTTGACATTTCGCAGCGCCATCGCCTTGCCCAGCGGGATCATCAGATAAAAGACCGTATCGAAGAAGACAGGGATCGATAACACAAAGCCACTTCCAACAAAGGCAACCGGCGCACGCTTCTCCCCTACCAGACTCAATGCAGAACGCACGATTCGATCAGCAGCACCGCTATCCAAGAGGCACTTTCCGATGATCGACGCCATCGCAATGAGGATACCTACCTTCCCCGCTGTTTCTCCAAACTTGCCTGCCAACCGACTTCCTACAGATTTCTTATGAAAGCCGCCCGCTTCCTTCTCCGTCATCTTCCCTGCCTGCACCTGCTTCTCTGCATAGTTCTCCAAAGAGGCAGAAGGCGTCAGCACACCAACGACCAAGGCACCGGCAACAAGAGCGAGAAAGGCATGAAGACGAAGGAAAAGAATTCCTCCGACCACCACCACCATTCCTAAGGCGAGAATCAGTAAAGGATCCATGGGTATCTGAGACGGGTAAGTGGCTGGAGCATAAGGAATCCCGCCCGCTGGTAAAGCACCCGCTTGTCCGGGAGAGCCCTTGCCTTTAAAACACCCGCTCGTGCCTGTCCGTAAGCCCAAGATCAAAGATGTGCAGATGGTGTTCCGCAACGCCTTTGGGTTTACCCCTCCCTTTCAGGTCCAGTCACCCACATGCCTGCCCTTGTTTGGCAATTTGACTGAGTCCAGCAAAGGACTCGCCATGGGCGTGGCATTGGAACCCATGTTGTCCATGGCTGGCGCTCCCAGAACCGATGGACGCATCGAACTCGTCTGCCACGGGCACGATGAAAAAGCGTCATTCTGGATGACCCGGTTGGAACCTCAGGCCAACGCACCATGGGCCGATCCAATCATCAGGACACTTGCCCAGCTGCGAAAGCGGGAGATCATGTTCTCCGGATTCAATGCCGCGGTGCTGCCACCTGAAGACACTGCATCGGAAGAGATGATTCCGATCGCCACCGCGCTGCTCATTCGCGAGCTACGCCCTTTCACGATCACCGCATCAGGATTGATCCGCCCACCGGAACGGGACAAACGAAACCAACTACCACCACTCAAAGACTTTGAAGCCCATGCTCTGGCATCCCTCTGCCAACGAGCCCGATCCGACAAGCCGGAACACATCAGTTCACTCCCCTTTCTTACAGCGCTGAATGCTCAGGAGTATCACGCCGTTTGTCTGGACTACCATCACGAAACAGCGCGCCCCATCGTCATGGCAGGCAGTCTCGCCCTGATCATCTGCCCCACAGCAACCGACCAACCATTCCAAACCGACTGGCAAACCAACTTTCACACACACGCTCAATCCGCTGCAGAGAAACTCAGGGGAAGAAGCCTCCGTTCAGTCGATCTCGAATGGCTAAACGAACACAAAGCCAAGCTCACGCCAGATGAATTCCGCGTCGCCCGCTACGTGGTCGAAGAAATCATCCGAACCGTCTACGCAGAGAAGGCACTCAACCAAAGCGACCCCGCTCAATTCGCCGCTTACCTGACCCAGAGCCACGAAGCCGGCCGCGAACTGCTCAACAACACCTCGCCACACACCGATCTCATGTTCCAACTCGCCCGCTCACATCCTGCATGCCTGGGCGCCAGAGTGATTGGAGATGGATTTGATCACCCAGTCATTGCCCTGATCGAACACTTTGCCACCAAAGACTTCATCCAGAGCATCTCCAAACTCTATCAGGACCTCACTGGAAAGAAGGTCCAACCCAAGGCCCTCCCCTTCACCAAAGCAGCAGGATCCAGCAAGAACCGATGGTAACCCATGTCCACCCCTGACTTCACAGACGCCCGTATCCACTCAAGCTGCGCCCCAGAAGCCCTGCTCAAGCAGCTCGATCACGGCTTTCAACAACGCGACATCCCACCACGCTTCCACTATGAGAGCGCCCGACAGGCAAGAGCATGGATGGATCTCCACACCACCCATTCACCCGCAGCCAATCGAAGCGACGTCATTGATATCTACCAACAAGCACACCAAGCAGCCGCACAGGAAATCGGCAACAGCAAGATCCAGCTCGTAGCCCTTGGCCCCGGAGGTGGAGACAAAGAAGTAGACCTCATAAACGAACTCGGAAAAGACTCCCTTACCTCCGTCACCTGCATCGACTCCAGCCTTCCCCTGGCACTCACGTCCACATCCCGACTTTCCGATACTTCCCACCAAACCAATCCATCCGTAGCAGACTTCAACCATCAACCAGACATACGCCAACTAGCAGACCTTCAGCCTGATACTCCGACCCTATTCACATTCTACGGAATGCTGCCCAATCTCCCATCCCACCAATCCCTCGCCTGGCTGAGTGAGCATATGGCACCCGGAGACACCGCCCTCATCAGCGCCAACCTTTCCCCCAACGAGGATCTCAAAACAGGAGCAAAAGAGGTCCTCCACCAATACGCCAATCCCGAAACCCAACGATGGCTTTCCATCCTCCTCCGCGATCACGGTATCGATCCTGAACAAGGAGAATGGATTCACGAAATTGCACAAACCGAGCCAGATCATTCTCGCATAGAAATCCACTTCCAACCCAACAAGCCCACAACCGCCCAAACCATCACGGGTGATCACCATCTCAAAGCTGGAGAAAAACTCAGACTACTCTACTCCCACCGCCACTGCCCAAAACGCTTAAGCCAAACCCTGACAAAAATCGGATTAAAAACCATTCATTCCTACATAGAACCAGAAGGCCACGAAGGCGTGTTCCTGATCCGCAAGTGACACTTCATCGCAATAGCCGCCAACCAGAATGCGAATCTTGACCTCCTCATCTATTGACCGGCCTCCATTACTCCGTTAGGGAAAACACACTTGATTGAAACAAAAGAGGAATTTGAGCGATTTCCCGTCTAATAATGCGATACTAGGGTAAGTTGCCCTATCAAAAAATTGTTCAGCAAGAAAACGTAGGATTATGATTTTGACCTCATCCATTCTTCAGACCGGCACCTTTGCCGTTGTTTTGTGGATGGTGATTAGAGGATTCACTAAGACCAAGTCATACACCCACCTGATCTACACGGCTTGGGCGTATGTTTTCGTATGGTCACTACTGAACTGCATTTTGTTTCCTTTGCTTTTTCATCGAGTCGGATTTCAGAATGCGTTTGGGTTCTTTCCGGAAGGGACTGGTGTAATTGCATGTGGATTTGGAGGTTGGATTCTTGGATTTCAATTAGCCATTATCGTTTGGATCTTCATGAAGTTACCGTTTGGGAATCATCTATTGCGCAGGGGCGTGACAGCCGAACCAAGCAGTGGAGAGAACGACGGGCAAGCCTCGCCGGATTCATCCGAATTATGAAATCTGAAACAACAACTGTGACGACGCAAGCGGGAGGTCGCCCGTCGTCCCTCACTTGAAGGTTATCGACACGTCTCTACATTGGTCGTATGCCCCTCAAGGGCATTTTCTTTTTGTTTTGATGTATCCGAAAGCCGCATCGCGGTGACACCGAAGTTTTTTCTTACGCCCTGCCGTGCCACCGCTACACGGCTTCCCCCTGCTTCCGCATCAATCCCAAGGCTTGGCGCGTGCGCCTACACCTTGAGCTATTTAAACTTTCAGCCCTACAGGCCTCGAACAACAAGTAAACCAGACCTCCAAATTTGTGCCAATAGCACTCCACTTCCCTTTTCTTTAGACAGGATTTACAAGATTTACAGGATCCCATTCCCTTCTTCCGTGTGTTCCGTGGGCATTCCACCAATATTGGATTGAAATGAGGCGATCATAGACGCGCCTCTACAATGATCGTATGCCCCGCTGGGGCTCGCGATAAGTGTGCCGTTTCAATATTCTTGTCCGCAATATTCTTGTCCTCCTTTTCTGTGTTCTTCGTCTTCTGCGGTTGTTCCACGGGCATTCAATCGGGCTCGGATGAAGTGAGGCGGTCATAGACGCGCCTATACATCGTTCGCATACCCCTCCGGGGCATTTTCTTTTGGTTTGTCTGGTTCCCCGGACTACATCCGGGGCTACATGCGTTGAGCCCACTGGGCTCGTGAGAAAGGTAACTCAACTGCGAGGCCCACCGCTGGGAACCTTCTATCCTACCCGCCGATGCAGCTCATGGAGCGGTCGGGCTGGATGTAGTCTTTTTTCCCGATCTGGTGACCGGGTTCTTTGCCAAGGATGATTCTACGGAGTTCGTCTTCGATCTGCTGATCGGTGCCGCCTTCTCTGAGGAGCGGCTTGAGGTCGGGTTCTTTGAGACTGAAGAGGCAGGTGCGGATGCGTCCGTCTGCTGTAAGGCGGATGCGATTGCAGTGTCCACAGAAAGGCTCTGATACCGGAGCTATGATACCAATCTCACCGCGTCCATCTGGAAAAATCCATCGCTTGGCGGTTTCCGATGGGCTGTTGGGCTCGGCGGGTTTGAGGTCGAATTGATTCAGGAGTCGTTCCCTGATTTGTTTCCCTGTGACCACCAGTTCCTGGAGCCATGCGCGCTTGGAATCCAAGGGCATGAACTCGATGAAGCGCATGGAGATGTCCTGCTCATTTGCAAACCGCGCCAGTGCTTCAAGTTCATGATCGTTCAGGTCTTTGATCACGACGGCATTGATCTTCACAGGGCCCAGTCCGGCTTCCTTGGCGATCCTGATGGACTCAAGCACGGTGTCCAGTCCATCACGGCTGGTCATCTTCTTGAAATTTTCCCTATCGAGGGAATCCATGCTGATACTCACGCGACCGAGTCCGGCTTCTTTGAGTCCAGCGGCGCGCTCGGGGAATGAGAACCCATTGGTGGTGAGCGCAAGGTCTTCGATGCCTTCTATGGAGCGGATATTGGAAATGAGATTCTCGACGCCTCTTCTCAGGAGTGGCTCCCCACCTGTCAGCCGGATTTTGTTCACTCCCATTCCGGCAGTGATGCGGACGATGCGGGTGATCTCCTCATAGCTGAGGATCTGACTCTTGGGCTGCCACTTTACAGCAAGGGCCTGTGGCTGTGGCTTGTCCGCGGATTGAAAGCGGGTGCGGTAGAAGTTGGCTGCTTCCTCTGTCTCAGGCAGGCAGTAGACGCATCGGAAGTTACAGCGATCTGTAATACTGATGCGCAGATCACGAATGATCCTGCCTTGGGAATCCTGTAATGGAGCACGGTTCATGCGGGGAACATGGTTTCCGCAAGACTCATTGCGCCGGACTGCCGCCTGAATTTAGGCACGCAGATTATTCCGACTTGGGCTCTTTTTTATCGCCTGGAGAAACCATCTTCACTTCACCATCGCGGGTGATTTCAACTTCGAGATCAAAGTCTCCGGTTGGTGTGACGGTTGGCTTGCGTTTGAAGGAATGATTCTGAAGACGGCTGGCTCCCTTTGCGAATGGGTTGTTGCCAAAGATGCCCTCACGGATCATGTCCAGACGGCGTTCCACAGAAAGTTGCTTCTTCAACTCTGAAACCTGCTCACGAAGGAAGGCGAGGTCATTGAGCTGAGCTTCGAGTTCAGCTTTCTCTGTCTGCAGGCGTTTGAGTTCCTTGATGAGGAATTCACGATCTTCGACGGATTCTGCGAGCTTGAGTTCCTTGTCCACGATCTCCTGCCCGAGGTTCTTGATGTTACCCTTGAGCTCTCCGATCTGATTATTGAGGTCACCGCGCTCTGTTTCCAGCAGGCGGATTTTGTCATCACGTTTGGAAATCTCAGCTTTGGCCAATTGAACCTCGCGGTCTTTGGATTCCACGACCTTCTTGGTCTCGGCAAGCTCGTTGCGTGTCTTCTGAAGTGTGGCCGCTGTCTTGTCCAGCTCAGTGGATACCTTGGACAGATCTGAACGTGTGGTCTGAAGATCGGCAGTGGTGCGCTGGAGATTGTTGGAAAGCGTGTTGACGTTGGAGGTCAGATTCTGGTTCTGGCCACGCAATGCATCGTTGACCTTTTTCTCTTCAGTGAGGTTGCCCTGAGCTGATTTGAGGTCAACATTGAGAACTTCAATCTTCTTGTCCTTCTCGCCAACGGTCTGGGAGGCCTTCTTCTTGTAGTTCAAAAAGCTACCACCCAGCACAAGGCTGATGACAACTAGAATGGCTATGGCTAGGGCTGATGCGCTGCTCTTCATAATAAAAACGGGAGTATGGTTACGATTTTGGGGGTTTGGCAAGTGCCGTTCTGCATGGGAATCTTGGTAAATCCCGCCTCCTATTGGCTGTCAGGCCATCGCTAAGCCTGCTTCACCTTCTGCAAAGAGAAGGAAAACAATGCCCCGCCCTCAGGTGCATTTGCCGCCTGAATCTTCCCCTTGTGATCTTCAACAATGCGGCGACAGATGGACAATCCCAGTCCTGTTCCTTGTGATTTGCCGTGGGTTGCAAATGGTTCAAAGAGCTTGTCTGCAATCTCAGGAGCAATACCCGGTCCTTCGTCCTTGATATCAGTCCAAACGACATCTTCCTCTTCCCTGAAGCTGACTGTCACGACGCCCTGCCCCATGGAATCCACGGCATTGTTCACGAGATTGTAAAAGACATGCATGAGGCGCTGTTGGTCCATCCTGACCAATACTTCTGGAATATCGCCGCCCACCTTCAGTTCCGCATTCTTTACGGTCAGATCCGTTCTCAGATCTTCGAGAAGCGGTTCCATGTATTCCTTGTAGCTCACCTCTGCTAAGACAACGGATGTCTGTGAACCTCGTGTGAACTCGAGCAACTCGTTGATCATGTTGCTCAGGCGGGTGACCTGCTTTGAAATCCGCTTTTGGGCGTTGCCTCTCATCTCGTCAGTAGCACCGTCCATGGCAGCCAACTCGGCGGCAAGGCCAATGATGTTCAGCGGGTTCTTGAAATCGTGAACGATGGATCGAGCAAACCGCCCTACGAGCGCGAGGCGTTCTGATTGAAGCACCTCCTCGACATATTTCCTGTTGAACTCACGAAGTCTGAGACTGAACTCACGCATCAGACTCACAGCCAGCTTGGGGGAACTATCCAAGACCTTGAGCAGGTCTTCACGCCTGATGAAGTAAAGGCGCGTCTTCTTATCAGCAACAGCCGTGGCCGAGCGAGGACCATCATCCAAGACTGCCATCTCGCCAAAAAAATCTCCTGTATCAACCACTGAGAAGACCTTGCGTTCGTCATCACTCATCAAGGTGGATACCTGAACTCTGCCCTCAATGATTACAAAGAGGCCGTCGCCTGGGTCTCCCTCGGCGAAGATAGTATCCCCTTGTTCGAATGACCGTATTTCCCCGGTCTGAGCAAGCGTACTCAACTCTTCTGCGAGCAATCCGCTGAAGATCCTTGTATCACTCAGTTCAGGCATAGACACAACATGACCTCATATTGGTGCCCAGTAAACAACAAACAAGGCAGCCCAGACCCCGGCTGGATTACTTTTTCCGTCGCTTGCTCATCCCTTCATAAAGATCAGCTTTCTTTTCCCAATCCACCTTCCGATCAAATATCTCTCCATACTGCGGGTATTTGTGATAATCCACGGAACGCTTGTTCCAGTCTTTCACCCAGCGGTCGTAAAGCCGGCGCATGTTCCTCCGGTCATTTCCATAGTTCGGGTCCTTGGACAGATCCGACAGCTCCATTGAATCTGACACGACCTGATACATCTCTTCCGCGGCCTTGAAGTCTTCACCTGCGTAAGGCCAGTAGATGTATTTCCAATCCGGTGTCACGACGCCGAAGCTGTGAACTTGTTTTGGTCCCCAGACATTGATGAGCGGCAGGGCATCGTGCCCTTTGGCTGAAGGATTGTCGTAGAGTGGCAAGAGGCTCTTTCCATCAATGGCTTTCGGTGACTTCACACCGGCCAATTCCAATATCGTAGGAAGAAAATCGACATTTCCAGTCAGAGAACTACTGCGAAGTCCTTTGCCACTATTCTTATGACGTGGATCAAACATGATCATCGGAACGCGGCTGCTCTCTTCATAAGGCAACACCTTGGAGCCATATCCATGAGAACCGCAGAAGAAGCCATTATCCGATGTGTAGATGATGACAGTGTTTTCATCGACACCATGTTCCTTCAACGCATCACGAATCATTCCCAAGGCAACATCGATGGCATAGATCTGCTGATTGTAGGTGGCCATCACCTTGTCATATTTGTCTTTGTAGCCCCAGCTCTCAAACCGTTCATACTGACGCCCCATCTGGCTCTGTCTTGAGAAATGAGCACCAGCCTGTCTTCCGTAATTTTCAGGCTTCTTGAACTTCTTACCCTTGTAGACATGGTCAAAGCGCGGATCTGGAGTCGCCGGCATATGAGGGGCTTTGAAGCTGATGGACAGGCAGAAGGGCTTGTCTCCTTTTCCATAGTCCCTGACAAAATCCTGACCAAAGGCGCCATAGGACAGAGTGGCGTGCGGATACTTCTCTGCATATGCCTGCATCGACTTGTTCTTCTTGGTCGCATAGGAGGTCTGCCCCGGTCCACCTCCCCATCGGTCGAAGTCCTCTTCTGGCAGCATTCCTTTGGAATCTGGTTCCTCCGCCACTTCGAATCCAAACTTCCCGGCAAAGCCTGTGACGTATCCGGCTTTTCTAAGGAGCATTGGATACGTCTGCTTCCAAGTCTCTTTCAGCATATGTCCATGCTCGAAATTGGTACCGGTGCGGTATTCGAAATTGCCGGTCATGATGTTGGCGCGACTGGCCATGCAGATAGCTGTCGTATCGTAGTGCCGGTCAAAAATCATTCCGTCAGCGCCCAGTTTGTCCATGTGAGGTGTCTGAACATCCTTGTTGCCATAGCAGCCTACCGTGTAGGTCGATTGGTCATCAGCGAGAAGAAAAACGATGTTGGGACGCTCCTTGGCCTGGGCCAAAGAAACAAAAAACAGAAAGATAAACTGCAAAAACAGGAAACATCGACGGGAGATCATGTGACAAGAGATAGGCCACCCAAGCCCGAAAGGTGAAGAAAAATGACGCAAACAACCTCCGATTGGCCTTTTTTTATACAATTCCAAGTCCCTAAAGATCAACACCAACGGGCTATTTCGAGGCGTTGACACCCTCTTGTCTCATCACTAGTGTTTCCGGACTCGCAACCAAAAGACCTTACTCATGGCATTTCGCATTCTACTTATTTTAGCGCTTCTGATTAACATCAGTACCTTCACTGTCTCTCACTTGAAGGTCCAACCTCGTATCGTTGCTGAAGAGGAAGCACATGCAGCGACTCAGACGACTCTCGATTCCACCAAGCAAGAGCTGACTACCACACAGGGAACTCTCGCATCAACTCAAGCGACGTTGACTTCCACTCAACAAGATCTCGCTCAGACCAAGCAGGCCTTGGCCAACGAAGAGAATGCACGCCAGCAGGCAGAGATGGCAGCCAACAACGCCCGCAAAGCACAGCGCGATGCAGAGAACAAGCGCGACGAAGTCATCAGCGAGAACAAAGGCTTCTTCGATCTCAACATGAAGGTTGCTCAGATCAAAACAATCCGCGACCGCCTTCCTGAAGCCGAAGCCGAGCTCAAGACCACCAAGAGAGATCTTGGAATCATGGCCAAAGAAAACCGCAAGCTGGGTAACACCATTCTCAAAATTGCCCCTCCTGCCGAAGCACCAAAACTTCCTGAAGGTCTCGTTGGAATCATCACCACCTTCGATCCAAAATACGAATTCGTCGTGCTGAACATCGGCGCCATTGACGGAGTAAAGATGCACGGAGAGTTCATGCTCAGCCGTGAGGGCCGCTACCTCGGCAAGGCCAAAGTCACTCGCGTTGAAGACGATCACAGTGTTGCCAATGTCCTCAAGGACTGGAAGCAGGATGACGTCATCGAAGGCGACCTCGCCATATACAAAGGACTCTAAGATGAAAACCCGCCTCATCAAAACCGCACTCCTCGCACTTGCTGCAGCAGGCATGATCCTCAGCACTGGTTGCGCATCCTCCGAGCCAGAGAACCGCTCACCAAGAGCATGGAACAGCCCTACCGGCTGGGACTCTGGATTACCGGCGAGCATGTTCGAAGGGCGCTAGGAACCTACACAGAATCTTTACCATACTTTCAACGACACCCGCTCTAAACCAGCGGGTGTTTTTTTGCCCATGCATCTACTTCGAATCATCATTGTGCTGATCACTGGAACACTCGCCTGTTCCGCAGCGGAGGCCCTTCAAAAGATCGCGTTTGGCTCCTGTGCCAAGCAACAGCTGGAACAACCGATCTGGGAAACCATCGTCGCAGCCAATCCAGATCTGTTCATCTTCTGCGGCGACAACATCTATGGCGACTCTCACGACATGACGGAAATGAAGGCACGCTGGGATGCCTTTGGAGCCAAACCCGGTTACCAAAAACTCAAAGCCACCTGCCCCATTCTAGCCACATGGGACGATCATGATTACGGATGGAATGACGCCGGAGCCGAATACCCGGAGAAGGCACAGACCCAACAACTCTTCCTCGATTTTTTCGCCGAACCCAAAGATTCGCCTCGCAGAAAACAGGAAGGCATCTACGACGCCAAGATCATCGGACCAGAAGGGAAACGAGTACAGATCATCCTACTCGACACGCGCTACCACCGCAGTCCGCTCATCAAGCGCAAGAAGCGCGACTTCGAACCAGGCGAGGGAATCAATGGCATCTTTCTCCCCAACAACGATCCCGAGACAACCATTCTCGGAGCCACGCAATGGGAATGGTTGAAGCAACAACTCCTCAAACCTGCCGAGATCAGAATCCTCGTTTCCAGCATCCAGGTCATCTCGAATGAACACTGGTATGAGAAGTGGGGAAACTTCCCACACGAACGCGCACGCCTCTTCAGACTGATCCGCGAGACGAAGGCAGACAATCTCGTCATTCTCAGTGGAGACAGACACACATCAGAAATCTCCCGCATCGATAACAAGACCGTTCGTCCGATTCATGACATCACTGCCAGTGCATTGAACCAGCGCCATCTCTGGCGCAGCGAACTCAATCCACATCGTCTCGGCGGCATGTATTTCGATCCCAACTTCGGCATGCTCGTCATCGATTGGTCAACACCCTCTCCAACGGTCCGAATGCAAATTCAAGATCTCAAAGGAAAAGTGGTCCTCCAGGCAACTCAGTCCATGCCCTGACAAGGGACGCTTCTCATCTTGCCAAAACCTCATTGTGAGGCAGATGGTTGCCGCAGATGGACCCGAACAACCCACAACCAGAGATTTCAGCCAAAAAGCGAAACATCGCCCTGCTCAAGCAATGGGTAGCTACAGCAGCTGGTGTTGTGGTGGCTCTGAATGTGGTCTCTGGTATCAAATGCGACTCACTCGCCGGTCTGGTGATCGCATCTTTGGCCTTGGGCGTACTGAACATCACCTTTGGAGGACTGAAGATCTTCCTTGGATGTCTCTCACTCGGATTGTTCGCAATGCTTCTGAATGCCCTGCTCCTGATGCTCGTGGCGTGGGCTGTTGAACCCTTTCATGTAGAAAGTTTTGGCTCCGCATTTCTCGGAGGCATCATCATCAGTCTGGTTTCCATCGGTGTCCTGATGCTGACCGGGACTTCACGCGGTAAGGGTGGTTTCAGGAACTCTCACTTCGAGGTCAATATCCAGACCTCTCGCTCTCGTCAAAACGAGGAAGAGGAACGCCGCCGCAGGATCAAGGATGATGACGATGACGGCTCAGGCCCGGTGATTGATATTTGATCACCGGCTCAAGTGGACCTGAGCGGGATGAAGACCTTGTTACAAAAGAGGCACATGCTTCTCGATACAGCTGATAGCGTAACGCTGACTGTGATCGTATGACCTCGCCCACCGCCAGCACCAAGTCTCCCCTGCTCTACCTGCTGATCATTCTTCCGGCAGTGATTATGGCGTGGGTGGGATTCCAGTCGCTACGTCAGGATCGATTCATTGCTCAGGCCGAAGCGCACGATCAGGCCACCGCTCTAGCCCAAAAGACAGTGGATGAATTGGAGGCGCACGTAGCACAGTTCGAACATCCTCCTTCAGAAGCATCGAAGGCGGCATCAATGAGTCCTGATGAATTGATCGCATCACAAGATCTGCCTTCCTTAAACCACAGAGAGATCGTCGCCTGTCTGATCAATGCAAACAACGATCTCATATGGCCACCAAGCAATCCGCGGCTGGTAAACCCTCAACCCTTCTTCATCAACAGACTACCTATAAAAATCCGTCGCATCTGGAGGGAGGCAGAAGACTATCGAATGGCAAACAATCCCCTTTTTGCAGAACAGATCTACAACGAGCTCCGAGAGCTTGCGGAGGACAGACGATTGGAGGCGCTCGTCGCCACACGGATCATTGATTGCCTGATCTCCATGCAGGAATGGGATGAAGCCGAGGACTTGATCCAGTCGACACGAGAAGATTTCCGCGATGAGTTTAGTGAATTCGGCATGCCAATTCCCCTCTGGTGCGACTGGATGGAGATCAAACTGAACATGGAGCGAAACGACCCTTCGAAAGTATCCGCCTCTCAAGTTCTCAAAATGGGCATCGATCAGATCGCCCGCCCTGACAGATTCACAAATGACCGACTGCTCATGCTCAGAGACACAGCCGAACAGCTCGACTTCATCGAGCATCAGAGTGCTCTACAAAAAGGGGAAACCATCACTCCTCCCACGCCAAGGCAAACTGCCTTCGCCCGACTCTGGGACCACTGGATCTTTCAACAGGAAGCCAGACTCCTTCATCAGATCTATATCGACCGTCATCTTGCCTCAGCACAGATGGCACAGGCTCAGTTTCCTGCAGCCCTCGAAGGAGGAAAACGCTACCTGGCATGTGTCACCCCTTCTCAAAATGGAAACAAATGGATCGTGGCGACTAGGACTCCAGCAATCGTCATCGCCATGAAACATTTTTTTGAGGCCATGCCTGAATCCCGTGACTTCAGTCTTTCTCTACAGGTGCTTGGCAGACATATCAGCGGCGACAAGGGACAAGCTCCACTCGCCCTCATCAGAGGAAAGGGAACGGGAATCATCCCAGATTTCCAGGTCGGAGTGGTCATCAAGGATGACGCAGCATTCCTTGAGCGACAAAACGCACGAAGCGTGTCCTTTACTGTCTTGATCGCACTGTCCGCTGTCAGTGTGTTGGTGGGCTGCATTGCGATCTGGCGCTCCATGTCCCATCAGGAAAAGCTGAGCCGGATGCGGTCCAATTTCGTATCCAGCGTTTCACACGAGCTCAGGACTCCCTTGGCTTCAGTGCAGTTGATGGCAGAGGAACTGACAGCCATCGGGTCATCTGACGAGGAACGAACCAAGGAATACAACCAGTTCATTCTTCAGGAGTGCCGTCGTCTATCAGGTCTCGTGGAAAACATCCTCGATTTCTCCAAGATCGAGAACAACACCAAGGAATACCAATTCCAACAGGCCGACCTCAAGGAGGTGGCAGAACGCACAGTGCGACTCTTGAATGCGTTTGCTTCAGAAAACGAGATCACGCTGGAGCTTCAGTTTCATGGTGAACAACGATTGATCGAAGCAGATCCGGAGGCGATTCAACAGGTCCTGGTTAACCTGATCGACAACGCCATCAAACATTCACCCAGGAATCAAAAAGTCATCGTGTCTCTCACTTTCGGCGACAATCTATCCATCCTTTCCGTCCGTGATCATGGTCCGGGTATCAGCAAGGACGATCAATCCAAGGTCTTCGAACAGTTCTACCGATGCGGTTCTGAACTACGCCGTGAGACCAAAGGTGTGGGACTGGGACTGGCAATCGTCCAACACGTGATCCAAGCGCACAAGGGACAGGTCCGCATCGAAAGCGAATCAGGCAACGGCAGCGAATTCTTTGTGGAACTTCCGAATCAACAATCTGCATCCAACACAACACGCTTTTTCAAATCATGACGGACACAGAAACACCCATGCCTCGTATCCTCGTCGCCGAGGATGAACTTCCGATGCGCACCGTTCTGCGGGATTCATTGGAGCGCCATGGTTACCGGATCATTCTCGCCCGGGATGGTGAGGAAGGATTGGATAGAGCCATCAAGGAAAAGCCGGATCTGATCATCTTGGATATCATGATGCCGCGCCTGAGCGGACTGGAGGTCTGCAAGGAGTTGCGTCGACTGAATCACAAAGAACCCATCATCATGCTGACCGCCAAAGGCAGTGTGGAAGACCGCGTCAATGGACTGGATGCCGGTGCAGACGATTACCTCGCCAAGCCATTCAGTCGCGACGAACTCCTTGCCCGCATTCGAGCACAGCTCAGACGGATGGAACGCAACACAGATGGACCTGAGACTCTCGAACTAGGCGATGTGACAGTCGATTTCACAAAGCAATCCGTCACCAAATCAGGCGAGCCCATTGCAATGACTGCAAAGGAATTTTCCATGCTCAAGCTATTGGCCACCAATCCCGGGTCACCTGTAACTCGTGAACAATTTCTGGACCTGGTCTGGGGCTACACGTCTTTTCCAACGACGAGGACAGTAGATAAACACATCGTCAGTCTGCGACAAAAGATCGAACCCAACGCAGACGACCCAACCTATATCAAGACGATCCATGCTGTAGGCTACAAGCTGGAGATCTGAACGGGCTGCTAACGGTACCGCCGACGGAAAGCGGCTGGCGAGATCCCCAAGTGCCTCTTGAATTGATGAGTGAACGCGCTCTGATCACAGAAGCCATACTGAAGGGCCAGTTCACTCAATTCAGAGTCCGTCTCACGAAGGGCATTGGCTGCATCATGGATTCGAGTGCGGAGAACGAACTCCTGAACCGTCATTCCCATCGCCGCTCGAAACCGTCGCCCCAATTGGCGCTCTGAAAGTCCCACCTTCATGGCTACGTCCCCAACTCGCGGTCGTTTACCCGAATCAGCCCTCACCTGATCCACAACGCTCCGCACCGCATCGTCCCTCAGTCCTCCACCCTCCACCTCACTTGGCTCGGTAAATCCAACCACACCAACGATTCGCCCCTTGCGATCCTTCAGTGGGCGTTTTGTCGTGCGAAACCAGTTCAAGACACCGACCTCATCAAACAAAAGCTCCACCCTCCCCTCGATCGACTGATCTCGATCCATCACCCATTGATCGTCCACAGAGAAACGCTGAGCCAACTCGTCAGGGTACCTGTCCCAATCGCTGGTCCCTTTGATCTCATCAACAGATTTCAGCTGAAGCCGTTCCAGCAATGCCTGATTGGCATGCATAAACACACCTGACCGATCCTTAACAAAGAAAAAGACCGTCCGCATTCCATCAAAAAGCGGTATCAGACTTCGAATATCAGTATCGACCATATTCATTGCTTCAAATCATTCTCTACCATCAATTCACCAACGATCTTCATATGGCGGATTTTTGATAAACCATGTCGAAAGAGAACAAGACCCCAACCTACCCTTCAATGCAAGGTTGGACCATGAAACGCCACCTCATAGGATTCCTCTGTCTTGCGTTTGCACTGACCGGTGCAGCCAAGCAACCCAACATTCTCTATATCATGTCCGATGACCATGCCGCTCACGGCATTGGTGCATACGGTGGAAGGTTGGCCGTTCTCAATCCCACTCCCAACATTGATCGACTCGCCAAGGAAGGTGTTCGACTGAGCAACTGCTTCGTCGCCAACTCCATCTGCACACCAAGCCGTGCGACCATCATGACCGGTCAATACAGCCATGCGAATGGGGTGACCACGCTTAACGGCAAGATTCCACCAGCCAAGCAGACATTGGCACACGAAATGAAGAGGGCTGGATACGAAACAGCCATGATTGGCAAATGGCATCTCAAAGAAGAACCAGCGGCATTCGATTTCTACACTGTGCTCCCGGGGCAAGGATCCTACTTCAATCCCATCTTCCGTACCAGAGGCAAGCAGGAGTGGCCAAACAACACCCTTCGCGTCGCCCGCTATGACAACGTTCATTCTTCAGATGCGATTACTGACATTTCACTGAAGTGGCTACGTGGACGTAAGAAAACAGACAAACCCTTCTTCCTGATGCATCACTTCAAAGCGCCTCATGACAACTTTGAAAATGCAGAGCGCTACGATTGGCTCTATGAAGACGTCACGATTCCCGAGCCAGAGAGCCTGCGTAAGCGCGGCAACCATGGCCCCAAGAACCTCCCGCTCTTTGGAACCTCCGTTTCACCACGTAACTCACGCCGCAACATGGGTCACCACATGTTTGTCGATGAATCACTACCTGCGGATGAATACACAGGAGTGGCCTACCAACGCTATCTGAAGAAGTTCCTTCGTTGTGTGAAGGGGGTGGATGACAACATTGGCAGACTACTGACGCATCTCGAAAAAACGGGAGAATTGGACAACACGATCATCATCTACACTGCGGATCAGGGATTCATGCTTGGTGAGCACGACTACATCGACAAACGCTGGATGTATGAAGAATCCATGCGCATGCCCTTCATCATTCGTCACCCATCAAACATTCCAGCCGGCAAGGTCTGTGATGACATCATCAACAATGTTGATTTCACACCCACGCTTCTTGAGCTCGCAGGCATTCTATCAGCTGAGTTTCCAGAGCAGTTCCAAGGACGAAGCTTTGTCTCCAATCTCAAGGGAAACACCCCATCCAGCTGGCGCCAATCCACCTATTATCGCTACTGGATGCACATGGCACATCATGACAACCCTGCCCACTACGGCATCCGCACCAAGGAACACAAATTGATCTTCTTCTACGGATTGAAACTCGATGCGCCAGGAGCCAAAGGTGAACCGACACCACCTTTCTTCGAGCTCTACGACCTCACCAAGGACCCACACGAAATGAACAACGTCTTTGGCAGCAAAAAGTATTCAGGAGTCCAGAAAAAGCTCCTCAAACAACTGGATGCATTGAAGAAAGAAGTCGGTGATACGGATGAAAAATTCCCAGATCTGATCGCCGCCCGCAAAAAGGCCCTTTCAAAGTAAGGAACCCGGTTTACTGCCTTAAAGGGCCTTTGTCTCTTGGAGTCACAATCCGGTTATTTCAACACCGGCCAATCTATGCCACGCCTTCAGTGCTCAATTCACAGCGCTGGAAGTGCGGCATCCCCCAATAGACACTCCCTCTACATTTTCAATTGCTGACAATTGAGCGGACGGCGGTGACAATCTGCTCATGCTGATGTTCAAAGCAAAGGTTCCGGATGTGTGGATGGACAAGATTCGTGATAATCTTGGACCTGTGCTTCTGGACCATGCTCATCTTGAACGAAAGGCAGCCACCACCGCACTCAGTCTGGAACGGTATCCCCTGCTCTACCACAAGGCTTCTGAACTCAACGCCATCGCCATTGAGGAGCTGGAACATTTTGAATTGGTTCTACGGCTGATGAGTGACCGTGGGATTGATTTCGGGCCAGCGACCTCAAGTCCGTGGATTTCAGGGTTAATGAAGCATATGCGCAAAGGGAGGCACGGCCAGGTGATCGATCATCTCATCTGCTGCGCCCTGATCGAAGGGCGTAGCTGCGAGAAATTCCAGATCCTTTCAGATGGCTTCAAAGAGGATCAACCTGAGTTGGCCGAGTTCTACGCAAGTCTCGTGGAATCAGAAGGCAACCACTACGCCACCTATATTCTGATGGCCCGCGAGATAGACGAGGACGAGACCCGCGACCGCCTTGAGTCATTTCTGGAAGTAGAGGCTGAGCTGATTCAGGAAACCCATTCCCTCCCAATTCTTCATTGAGCGTAGGCAGACCGACGGTACTTTCGTAGTTAATCCCCATCTACCCCATTGCGCGGACGCAAACCCGTGCAACCATTTGAGTCAATTCGCCAGACAAAAGAATTGAACCATCTCCAAACAGACAAAGCGGAGGACATTCCTCCGCGAAAGACTCTTGCTGCATCACTCATCCAATGGGTTGATTCTGATCACCAAGACGGAGCGACCTCAAAAGAAGAGCAGAGCTCCAAAAAAATTGACCTCGTCCGCTGCATTCCCTTCATCATCCTGCATTTGGGATGCCTGGGAGTGATATGGACAAGCTGGAGCTGGACCGCTGTGGCGGTGGCAATCGGGCTCTACTTCGTCCGAATGTTCGCCATCACGGGCTTCTACCACCGTTACTTCTCTCACAGGGCATTCAAGACCTCGAGAGCGGCCCAGTTCGTTTTTGCGATCTGGGGAGCCACTTCAGTCCAGAGAGGTGCATTGTGGTGGGCACACCATCACCGGAGCCACCACAGCCACTCCGATTCTGAAGAAGACACCCACTCCCCTCACCAACATGGTTTGGCATGGTCCCACTTTGGTTGGATCACATGTTCGAAAAATTTTCACACTGACTACTCAAGAATCAAAGACTTCGCCAAATATCCCGAATTAGTCTTCCTCAACCGCTTCGACAGCCTCATCCCTTTCCTGTTTGCGTTGATACTCTACGTCACTGGAAGTCTGCTTGAAGCATTTGCGCCGGGCTTGGGAGTAACGGGAGCACAATTGCTGGTTTGGGGTTTCTTCATCAGCACGACAGTCCTTTTTCATATCACCTGCTGTATCAATTCCTTGGCGCATGTGATGGGTACACGTCGCTTCGAAACCGATGATCAAAGCCGAAACAATCTTCTGCTGGCCCTGCTGACTCTCGGAGAGGGATGGCACAACAATCACCACCACTATATGAGTTCCGCAAGGCAGGGATTCTACTGGTGGGAAATCGATCTCACTTACTACGGACTCAAACTGATGGAGCGTCTTGGTATCATCTGGGAACTCAGACCTGTTCCTGCCCGAGTTTATGAAAGAGCCGACAAAACTGCTGAATCATGAAGCGCATTGCCGTCATAGGGACCGGCATCGCAGGCATGGGATGCGGCCACTTTCTCAACCAGCACCACGATCTCACCTTCTTTGAACAAGAGAGGCGTCCAGGCGGGCACACCAATACAGTGGATGTTGCTGAGAAAGATCGTTCTATTCCTATTGATACGGGATTCATGGTCTACAACGAGGTGACCTATCCAAATCTGACCCGTCTCTTTTCCGAACTCGGTTTACAAGCACAAGAGACAGACATGTCCTTCAGTGTTCAGCATCGCCCGACCGGGCTTGAATACAACGGTTCCAGCATAAACCACCTTTTCGCACAAAGACGCAATCTGTTCAGGCCAAGACACTGGAAACTGTTGATGCAGATCAACCGATTCAACAAGGAAGCGATCGCAGCTCTTGAGAAAGCGGAAACGAGGGAACTCTCTCTGACCGAATATGTGGAACGAGGCGCCTACGGTGACGATTTCTTTAATCTATTCCTGATTCCCATGAGTTCTGCCGTGTGGTCCACGCCACCTGAAAAGATGCTGCAGTTCCCCGCCGCAACCCTGCTTCGTTTCTTTCACAACCACGGCTTCCTTGGGTTGGACACCCAGCACCAGTGGCTGACTGTAAAAGGTGGATCAAAAAGCTACCTCAAGAAGATCATTTCCCCGTTCAAAAAACGTATCCGCCTCGGAAACGGAGCCACCTCTGTTCACCGAAAGGACGGCAAGGCAATCGTCGAAACCACCAATGGAGAGAAGGAGACATTTGATCAGGTGATCTTTGCCTGTCATGCAGATCAGGCATTGAGGATTCTTAAAAATGCCAATGAGAAAGAGCGAAGACTGCTCTCACCATTCAAATATGAACGCAATCTGGCCACACTCCATACCGATGAATCCGTCATGCCAAAAGCAGAGCGTGCATGGGCATCGTGGAACTACCGGATCGATCAAGGCGAACCAAACAAACCCAAGACATCCACGATCTACTGGATGAACAGCCTCCAGAATGTCAGCGACAGACAGAACTACTTCGTATCGATCAATGGAAGCAGCCAAATCCAGACATCCAAGGTACTCAAGCGCATCGAGTATGATCATCCGCTTTTTGATCTGGCTGCCATCCAAGCGCAGGACGAACTACCAACGCTGAATACCCAATCAGCAAATCAGCAGGTGTTCTTTTGCGGCAGCTACTTCAAGTATGGATTCCATGAGGACGCTTTCACATCTGCACTGAATCTCTGCCGGGTGATTCTAGGAAAGGAGATCTGGTCATGAAACTTCGTTCCAGACTCTACGAATGCTCCATCATGCATCACCGGTTTTCGCCAAAGAAGCATGCGTTCAGACACGGAGCATTCATGTTCCTTCTGGATCTGGACGAATTGGAACAACTGAACAGACGCGTCCGCCTCTTCGGCTTCAACAGGAGAAATCTCTACGCCCTTTGGAACAAGGATCATCTGACTCCCGACGATCAGTCATTGAAGGAAAACATTCTGGATTGGATCAACCAGCAAGGACACAGAACGAAGGGTGATGAGCGCGTCAAACTGCTCACATTTCCAAGAACACTGGGATACGTATTCAATCCGGTGTCGTTTTACTTCGTGTGCGATACGGAAGATCAACCCGTATGCGCAGTAGCTGAAGTAGGCAACACCTTCGACGAGAAGAAGCGTTACCTGGTCCCCGTTGACGACAGTGGCAAATGGGACTTTGCCCTGCTCGCCACCAAGCACTTCTATGTCTCTCCTTTCTCTCCGCTCGACCTGAAGTTCCATTTCCAACTCCAGACGCCCGACGATGAACTCCGCGTCTATGTCGACGACTACGATGGTCAAGCAAAGACGCTACACAGCTCGCTGACAGGCAAAGCCAGACCATTCAGTTCTGCGCAGCTGGCATGGCTGACCATGCGTTACCCACTGGTAACGATGAGAGTCATTTTCCTGATTCATTGGCATGCCTTCCTTCTATGGAGGAAAGGGGTTCCATTCCACAGAAAGGCCGAATCTCCGGCCCTACAGAAACACGTTTTCAAACCCATCTCCCAATCCAAATGAGCACCTCCACCTTGTCAAAACCGATCAGTGACGTCTCCACGACCAACAAACCTGAACTGAGTCAACGCCTCGTGCTTCAGGCACTGCGCCGAATGAATCAGGGGCATCTGGAAATCACACTTCCCAACGGAACAGCTGAACACATCGGACAGATCGACCTTCCAATCGAAGCGTCCTTTCAGATCCACGACAACGCCTTCTTCAAGAAGTGCGCGCTCTATGGAGATGTGGGGTTCGGTGAAAGCTACGTCGATGGCGACTGGGACACTCCGGATATTGCTTCAGTCATCCGTTGGTTGATTCAGAATATCGAAAGCGCACCAACGATGTCGGGCTCCAAAGTCAGTGCCGGATTCGTCAATCTACTCAGCCTCATCAATCGGATCGGTCACAAGCTTCGTCCAAACAGCATCAAGACTAGTCGTCAGAACATCCATGAGCACTACGATCTCGGAAACGATTTCTACCGACTCTTTCTGGATGAAACGATGACCTACTCATGCGGCCTCTTCAGAAAGGACACACGCACGCTGGAACAGTCCCAATTCCTCAAATACGACCGCCTGTGCCAACTGTTGAAACTGGGACCAGACGATCATCTGTTGGAGATTGGTTGTGGTTGGGGAGGCTTTGCCAGTCACGCCGCCCAGCATTACGGATGTAAGATCACCGGGGTGACCATCTCCGAGGAACAGCTCAAGTTCACCAAGGAGCGCATGGAGAAAGAGGGACTCGATCATCTGGTGGAGGTTCAGCTCTGTGACTACCGCCACCTGACCGGCCAATTCGATAAAATCGTTTCGATTGAAATGTTGGAGGCAGTTGGTGACGCCTACGTGGGAAAATACTTCAAGACCTGTGAATCACTTCTGAAGCCCGAAGGACTCTTGGCGATCCAGATGATCAACTGCCCTGACAGCCGCTACGCCTCATTCAGAGACGGAGTGGATTGGATTCAGAAGCATATCTTTCCGGGTTCGCTCCTAATGTCTGTGGGACGGGTTCACGAAGCCATCAACAAGCATACGGATTTCCATCTCCATGACCTCAAAGACATGGGCAATTCCTATAAGCGCACGCTCAATGAGTGGCATCAGCGTTTCAACTCGCAACTTGCGGAAGTAAAAGCCCAGGGATTCAGCGACAGCTTCATCCGCAAGTGGAACTACTACCTCAAATACTGCGAAGCCGCATTCGACATGAGGAACATCAGTGTCACACAAGCGGTCTTCACTCGTCCCAACAATCCAACTCTGAGAGAGGCCGCTTCATGATTCGGACGCTCCGCATCATTTTCACACTGCACTTCCTCATCATGTTCGGCACCACCGTCTGGGCAAGTATGCAGACACCCATATGGGCGATACCTGATGTGGTGCTGGATGATCCATGGTTCATGGCCACGCTTATAGATGCCTACCTCGGATTTCTGACGTTCTTTGTCTGGGTCGCCTACAAGGAGACAACCCTGCTACGCCAAGCAGCATGGTTCATTGGTATTATGCTTCTGGGAAACATGGCCATGGCCGCATATGTCCTGAAGGAGACATTCAGGATGAATGCGACCAGCACGATACAAGATTTCCTGGTACAGCGTTGTCCTCAAAATCCATGAGCGCCCCCTTCATTATTCTTACCGCCCTTGGGTTCGGAATCCTGCTCATGGCAATCATTCATCGCCTGGGCAAACGGATGAACAACTACGGAATCGTCGATATTGCCTGGTCGTGGGGATTCATTCCGCTGGCACTGATCTACATCATGGCAACCGGCAACCCCGGACTCAGGCAGGTTCTTCTTCTGATCGCCGTCACGCTTTGGAGCGGGCGTCTTGGATGGCATCTCTACCGACGCGTCATGAGTCACCATCCGGAAGAAGACGGACGATACAACCAACTGCGCGATGAGTGGGGCGCACAAACACACAGAAAGATGTTCTGGTTCTTCCAGCTGCAGGCCTCAGTGCTCGTTGGGCTCTCCCTACCCTTTCTGGTCATCAGTCTGAATCACTCACCGCAGCTGATGATGATCGAATGGATAGGTTTCGCACTTATCATTGGATCGCTCATTGGAGAGGCCATTTCGGATTGGCAATTGGACCAGTTCAAGAAACGTTCCGACAGCAAGGGAAAGACATGCCAAGAAGGGCTTTGGCGATATTCCAGACACCCGAACTACTTCTTTGAATGGATGGTTTGGGTCGGATTTTTCGTCTTCTCGCTGGCATCGCCAAATGGCATCTACACGATCGCCTGTCCCATTCTCATTTTCTATTTCCTCACCCAGAAGACAGGTATTCCGGCCACTGAGGAACAAGCTCTTAAAAGTCGCGGCGAGGACTATCGCCGCTATCAACAGACCACCAGTGCCTTTGTGCCCTGGTTCAAAAAGAAAACATCATGAACATCATCGACAAGAGTCTCGAACTCAACCTCGTCCCTGATTGGATGATCCGTATGGGCATTCGCCGACTTCTGAAACAACGTATCGCAGAAGAAATGGAGCCAACGCCGCAACAACAGGCAGAAAAACTCAACGCATTGGTGGAGGACCTCAAGAACAGCCCCATCGCCATCCAGACAAATGCTGCAAACGAACAACACTATGAAGTGCCCACAGCTTTCTATCAGCTCTGTCTCGGCAGGCATCTCAAATACAGCAGTGGCTGGTGGAACGAATCCACCACAACCCTTGATCAGGCTGAAGCAGACATGCTCAGACTCACCTGCAAACGAGCACAGCTCGAAGACGGACAGGACATTCTTGAACTCGGCTGCGGCTGGGGTTCACTCACACTTTGGATGGCGGAACACTATCCCAATTCAAACGTGGTCGCGGTCTCCAACTCCGCCACGCAGAGGGAACACATTCTCAAAACTGCAGAACAGCGTGGATTGAACAACATCCGAATCATCACCAACGATATCAACCACTTCGATATCGACACCGCTTTCGATCGCGTGGTTTCAGTCGAGATGTTTGAACACATGAAGAACTATCAGCAACTGATGACCAATATCAGTCGATGGTTGAAGCCTGAGGGTAAACTGTTTGTACACATTTTCACCCATCATACCTTCGCCTATCACTTCATTGCCAAAGATGCATCCGACTGGATGGCGCGCTATTTCTTCACAGGCGGCATCATGCCATCCAACGACCTCCTTTCACACTTCCAGGACGACTTGAACCTTGCCCAACAATGGGAGGTAAACGGGACTCACTACCAAAAGACAGCGGAAGCCTGGCTGGAGCACATGGATCAGAACGAGGCGGACGTGGATAGCATTTTCAAAGACACATACGGCGCTGAAAACGCCACCAAGTGGAAGGTCTACTGGCGCACCTTTTACATGGCTTGTGCAGAACTATGGGGCTTCAAAGAAGGGAATGAATGGATGGTTTGCCACTATCTGTTTGAGAACAAACGGAAGACTGAATCCAAGAGGGCAGCATAGTCATCTTTCAATTTCTCTGCGGATCATCGATCGCTCCTCCGATTGATGATCCGTATATTTTCTTTCACCACCTACACAAAAAACAAGGCTGCCTGCCCAATCGGACAGACAGCCTTGAATCAGAGGAACCGTAAAGTTTCTTAAGCCTGCTCTGGAACCTGGCCTTGCATATTGATGGGGCCTTCTGCTCCACTGGCATGGGAATTGATACCCAATCGTTTCGCAAGAATGTTTCTGTAGATCATCCGTGGTGAATGTTCACCGATGTCATCCCAGCAGAGTGACACCTTCCCGATATGACGAACGCTCCAATCTGTGAACTGTTCAAGTATGGCATGATCCACATAGGCAAGTTCGCCCACCTTGAAGGTCACGTCCATTTTCTCTGGAAGCTGTTCCAAGACATCCGCAATTCGAGGAAGTTGGATGAAGGTTGCTGAACCATGAAGTTCGACAACTGCCTTATTCTCTTCCTCATTGATCTCTTTGTAGATGGAGAGATGGAGGAAGTTGTAGAGCAGCTTTCCGAGTGCCAAAGCAAACCCGATGATGACCCCCAAAAGGAGGTTGGTTGCAACAATAGCAACAACCGTTGCAGCATAAATGAACACCTCGGACTTGCCCTCTCGGTAAAGGGCCATGATCGCCTTTGGATTCACCAATTTATAACCAGTGTAGACTAGAATGGCAGCCAGTGCGGCAACCGGAATCCAACCAACGACAAATGGAAGGAAGATCACAAAGAGCGTCAACCACGCACCGTGCATGATGGCCGAGAGATTGGTCTTAGCTCCTGCCTCCACATTCGCAGAGCTACGCACAATCACACCCGTCATTGGCAAGGCTCCCACCATTCCACAAAGTGTATTACCGACACCTTGCGCAAAGAGTTCCTTGTCATACTTGGTTCGCGCACCGTCATGCATACGATCCACAGCGGTCGCACAGAGAAGTGTCTCAGCACTTGCCACTACAGAGAAACCAATGATGGTTCCCCAAAACATCGGATCGGCAAAAAGGCCAAGATCAGAAAAGGATGGAATGTTCAGTCCCTTCACAAAATTGGAAGGAATTTCGACATACTGAACGGGAAGACTCATCAATCCTGCGCAGGCCGTAGCCACTATAACCGCCACCAACGGAGCCGGAATCGCTTTGAGCTTCTCCGGCTTGAATTTGTTCCAAGCGATAATGGTCACAATCGCGATGATACCAATTGTGGCAGCAAGGTGATGAACAGACCCATCCACAGGAAGAAGACCCTTTTGAATGGCCTCTGGGATCGTAAGCAAATTCTGGATACCAGAGGAGCGAGGTGAATCATCCACCATAACATGGAATTGACTGGAAAAGATCAGCACACCAATTCCCGCGAGCATTCCTTGAATCACTGCCGGAGACACAGCCCTGAACCAACGTCCAAGTTTAGCGGCACCCGAAATCATCTGGACCACGCCCATACCGATAACCACCCAACCAAGGGCTGACAGACCATACTTCTCGATCATCTGCCAAACCAAAACCGCCAAACCAGCGGCCGGGCCACTGACCTGTAGAGGTGATCCACCAATCTTTCCAACCACCAAACCGCCAATGATGCCGCTGACCAACCCAAGGGCTGGCGGAACACCAGAGGCGATGGCAATACCCATGCACAATGGCAGGGCTACCAAGAAAACGACGACCGAAGCCAGAATCTCTGTCTTCAAGTCTACTTTGTTCGATGTATCACTCATTTTGAATTTGCCTCCAGATATGACAGCCTCATCAAAAAACTGTTCAGTACTTATTCTATCGATCTATTCGGCCAAGACCTTAGTCTTTCCCGTGCCTACATCGTAGACCCATCCATGGACCTGCAGAGAGCCAGCCTCGATACCTTGTCTAACGAAGTCCAGTTCCATGAGGTTACGCATTTGAAGGCGAACGTTCTCTTCCGTCACCATCGCCAATGTATCTCCTGAATCATCGGACTCCAAAACTTTGAGAGCATCCCCAGCGTGCTTCACCCATGCAGACACATGAGACAGAGAGGCGCATGAGTCCGGATTCATAAGGCCTTTCATCGCTCCGCACTGAGAATGGCCGCAAACTACAATGTGCTCAACCTTCAAACCAAAGATCGCAAATTCCAATGAGGCCAACTCACCACCCGTGGATGGAGGAACGATATTGCCGGCATTCCGAATGACAAAGATATCCCCCGGTTTAGTGCCGGTCATAGCACATGGATCAATACGGGAATCTGAGCAGGTCACCAACGCAACCTTGGGGCTCTGCCCCTGGCCCAATGCTTCGAACAAGGCGGCATTTGGCGTCACCTCACGTTCTTCGTGAGATTCGAGGCCAGACAGCATTTCAGTATAGGTCGCAGAATTCGACATGGATCTGATGATCTACCAGTTACTGAATTTGTCTAATTGAAATTAATATGCGCAACCTATAGATTTTCTCTATACAAAGCTAACAATCATGAATTGGCTTAATTATCATCATTTACAGTATTTCTGGGTAGTTGCCAAAGAAGGCAGCATTCAGGCAGCAAGTCGATCACTGAATCTGACCCAGCCCACCATCTCCAAACAGATCAAACTCCTGGAGGAAAGTCTTGGGGAACAACTGTTTGAGCGCACTGGCAGAAGGCTCGAGCTGACTGATGCAGGCAGATTGGCTTTGGAATATGCTGAGGAGATCTTCCACCTTGGAAATGAGTTTCAAGAAAGTCTGAAAGGTGTGGCAACCACCCGCCCCAAACGCATCCGTGTAGGCGCCTCAGACTCCATCCCAAAACTCATTCTCCACCGAATCCTGTCCCCTATTCTCGAAGAAGGCTCCAATATCCATCTGATTTGTGAGGAAGGTCAGACCAACAAGCTTCTAGCAGAGCTCTCCATCCAGCGACTCGACCTTGTGCTCACAGACGCCCCCATCAGAGGCGGCATCAAGGTCAAGGCGTTCAATCACTATCTGGGCGACAGTGGCATGTCCTTCTTTGCCGCGCCGAAGTTGGCAAAGCAACTGACTGGGTCCTTTCCAAAGAACATGGATGGAGCTCCCTACCTCGCACTGACAGACGATACCGTGACAAGGCGAAGCTTTGATCACTGGTTTGAGAACGAACGCATCCTACCGCAGATCGTGGCTGAATTTCATGACAGCGCCTTGCTCAAGGTGTTCGGAAGAGAAGGCGTCGGCGTCTTCGCCAGCCCAACGACCATCGCCGACGAAGTCTGCCGCGAATATGGAGTGGAGAAGATTGGCGAAACAGAACACGTCCGCGAGTCCTTCTACGCCATCACTGTGGAACGCAAGGTCAAGCACGCCGCGATCGCTATGATCACCGAAAGAGCCCGAACCGAACTCTTTAACATTCAAGACAAGTAACGCCCTTACCTTTCTGGTCAAACTGGTTTGCCCCGACTCTCTGCCTAATACGGATCAGGACATCAAGACATCAGACCACCAAGCCGGCTGATGCCAGCTTCGATCTCGGCCTTTGACGCCGCGCCGAAACTCAGGCGCATCTGGTGATTGGGTTTCTTGCGGGTTGGGTCATCCGCATAGCAGAGCTGCCCGGGAACATAGAGCACGCCCGAGTCCAATGCCTTCTTGAAGAACGCAGAGTTCATTCCGGCGGCCCTGTTCTTCTTCAGTCCCGCCCAGACATAGAGCCCGCCATCCGGTTCCCCCCAGTCCACCCAGTCAGGAAACGAGGCTTCGATCGCCTTGGTCATCACACGCGCCTTGTTGCGATACCGCATGCGCACTTTCTCCACATGCCTCTGATAAACACCGGTTCTCAGCGACTCACGCAGAATCTGCTGAACGAAATTCGCCGTTCCAAAATCGTGATTCCCTTTCACGCGCAGCACCACAGGAAACAACCATTCAGGCAACACACCAAATCCGGCACGAATACCGGTGGCGAAGGGCTTGCTATAAGTGCTCGTGTAGATCAGTCGATCGTCTGCACCGTCGATTGTCATCATCGAAGGCACGCTTCCTTCACCAAAGCCAAGTTCCCTGTAGGCACCATCCTCAAGCACAGGCAACAGACGCCCCGCCGCTTTCTCATACCGCCTGAGGACGGCCATCAACTCCCGCTTTCGCTCAATGGTCGTGGTGATACCTGAAGGATTTTGAAAGTAACTGACGAGATACAGCAGCTTGAGTTTCTTGATCTCTCCGCTCTTCTTCATCTCTGCAAGACGTGCCTCCAGTGCATCAGGCCGCATGCCATGTTCATCCATGGCCACACCACGGCATTGGATACCTCGACTCTGAGCGATCCCAAAATAAACAAAGTAACTCGGGTCCTCCAGCAACACGATATCCCCTTCATCGAAGAGCACTTCACTCAGGAGATAGAGCAACTGCTGGGAGCCATGAGTAATGATTGTTCGTTCGCTGAGCGCCTTGGCATTCCCCTGACCATCCAACTCTTTCAGACGCCGAGCCGTCAGTGACCGCAATTCGGGATCGCCTGCCGAAGGACCATATTGAAGCGTTGTGGCACCTTGTTTCTGCTTTGAAAGGAGATCGGATACCAGCGCCTTGGTCTCCTTCACCGGGAGCGACGCATTATCAGTAAAGCCCGCCGCCAAAGAAATGAGTTCAGGCTTCTCCAACGCAATCCGCATCAACCATGCGATCGGTGGATCTTCAGTGCGCTTCCCCAATGCAGAAAGGGACTTCCCGGTGTTTGATGATTTGCTCATGCGATGAGTTCCCTGACTAAAAGCCACGTCGCGGAATCTTCACTCCGGGACGAAACATCGGCATGATTCTCTCCCCATTGTCACTCACAGGTCGCGCCTCGCTCCCCGGTGTCGCCACGTTGCTTCCCATTCCGCTCTGCATACCCGGCACATTGACAGTACCAGAACTCATCATGGGATTTGGCCCCTGCACAGATTGAGCGCCGGGACCAGACGGTGTGGAAAACTGAAGAGCCGCCGGACCAGTGGCTCCAGGACTTTGCGCACTTCCAGCCCCCCCCAGATTCGCTACCCCTGCCTGTGGATTCAAAAGACGATACAGTGCCTCGAGACGCTCATTCTGTCCCTGCATGTAAGCCTTACGATCAAACATCACAGCCTGTCTGGAACGCTCTTCGACATTATCAGACAAAGGAAACGCACTTGTGGACATGGGATTGGCACCTCCGAAAACAGGTAGTGCCTTGCGCATCTGGCTCTTGCTCTCAAGTTCAGTATCCAAATCGATATCCTCATCCACACGACCACGATCCTCAGGGTTCAATGGATCAAATAGTTTCTCGGTATCGCTACCCCTGCCTGAGGGATCCCGTTCCTTGTTTTCACCACGTTGCAAAACTTCTCGAGAACGCTTGCTGAGTCCCATGCGGTTCTCAGAACCATCCATCCGCTTCTCCACAGCTCTGGACGCCGTCATGGGAACAGGATTTCCATCCTCATCCAAATTGTCCTCATCCTCTTCAAGAGCCCTTGCTCGATTCCCTCCCATGCCAGGCATACGATCACCAATGATCAGATCCTTCGAATCACCAGGCTTGAGCTCCATCACATCACTGACCAAGAGCTTCTTCTTTTCAAAGGGTTGCCCCACCAAGTTGGTTCCAGCGCCAGCACGCCCTGAGAATCGAATCTTCTTACCCGCATGGGTAGACACCACGCCCAACAAGATAGCGAGGAGGACCATCGACAAAATGGCTGATCTGGAAATGACGCGATTCATAGACAAGAAACACCCATACCCCGATACATGGATTCAGTCAAAAGGAAGGGGCATTCCAAACAAACACGGGATTGCCCAATTCGTTGCCTAAAAATCCAAAAAGGTTGAACAAATGCCTCACTTTTCGTTGTATACGCCATCGGACAGATTCTGTTCCAACACAAGACAAGGGAAGAAATGAAGCCATCCAACATGCTTGCGGCGTCATTGCTGCTCAATCTCGTGCTCATTTGCGTTGTCGCCTTCAAGCTCACACCCAAGCCTCAATCCGACCCCGCACCATCGTTCGCACCCATCGATGAGATCGTCGAAGCATCAGGATCAACCGCCACAGAAGCACCTACAGATTCCTCTACCCCGACGCCCCCCGAACCCGTCGCCCAGATCCAAGCCTTTCACTGGAGTCAGCTCGAAGCCCCTGACTATCGGGACTACATCGCCAACCTAAGAGCCATCGGTTGCCCAGAAGAGACCATCCGGGATCTGGTCATTGCCGAGGTCAACAAACGCTATAGCCCACAACTGATGGCATTGTATCCCCAGAATCGAAACAAGGAATATTGGAAGAACAACATGTTCTTCGGCGCCGATCCAGAACTCACAGCCAAACGGGAAGCAATCAGCAAAGAAAAGGATGACCTTCTCAAAGCACTGCTCGGAGACGACTACAAAAAGCAGCAACAGCTCGCTTCAGGCGTCAATTCCAATCATCGAGGTCTCGACTACATACCTGAGGACAAGCGCGATGAAGCACAGAAGGTCCTCACCGCTCTCAACAAAGAGAAACAAGCAATCTATGCCGCAGCGGAAGGTCACATCCTGCCATCCGATCAGAAGAAAATTGCTGAGATCTATAAAAAGCACCGTGACCAACTGAGCAAGATCCTGACGCCCCAAGAATTGTTTGATTGGGAAATTCGAAACTCAGACACAGCGCAGCAAATGAGATTCTCCTTGGACGTCTTTGAACCCTCCGAGGAAGAATTTCGAAACATCTTTCCTATCAAACACGAAAACTCCCTAAGTACGGTAGGCACCGACTACGGATCCATGACTCCTGAGGAACGTAAGATTTATCAGGAGCAGGCGAAGAAGATGAATGAACAGCTCAAGGAAACCCTCGGCCCAGAGCGGTATGAAGAGTATCAAAGATCCAACGACTACTCCTACCAGACCCTCTACAAATTGGGACGCCGTGAGGACATACCAAAGGAATCCATCAACGAAGTCTGGGAGATGAAGGACATCTATAATGATGCCAGGAACAAGATCATGCGAAACAAGGACATGAGTCCGGAAGAACGCAACGCAGCGATCAGAGAGATCAGTCAGGAAACCCAGAACTCCGTCAAAGGAATCCTAGGCGAAGAAACCTTCAAAAACTACAAATCCAGAGGGGGCCACTGGTTGCACGAAAACACTCGCAACATCTACCCGCCCGCCCCTTGAACATGATTCCCCATGACCAGTATGACCGCACGCATCATAGGTCTGGCCCTTTTCTGTTTCGCTTCACCCTCAAAGATACTTTTCGTCAAAGGGAATGCCTCCTAGGTCCATCAGTTCGCGGTATTCATCCATGAACGAAACATGCCGATGGTGTGCTTCTTGGTTCGCAATGTAGTTCACGACCGTTTCCTTTTGTTCCCACGACTTCGAAAACGCTGCATACCCACTCTGCCACCATTCCCAGTCAGGATACACCTTCTCCTTCTTGATCCAATTGGTTGAACCGCTCTTCACCTTCTCAACATACGACGCCAACGATACCGTGGGATGCAAGGTCACCAAGATATGAACATGATCCTCGATTCCGCCGATTCGATACAATCGACATTTCAACTCTTTGTGGATTCCACAGATGTCGCTGTATAAGTCTTCCCGTCGTTCTTTACGGATAACCTTCCTTCGCTCCTTGGTAGAGAACACCACACGCAGCAAGCACTGCGTGTAGGTGTTAGACATGGAATCGAGATACCAACCAAATCAGTTCATGACTACACCAAATCCAAAGGCCCGCAGGGCTGACAGCTTGCAATAGCCCAGGTTGAGGAGGTTCATACCGATGAGGCCTGGGGCTCCCTACAGGCCTTTTCCCGACAGACGAACGAGACTGTGAAATTCATCCTAGGAGAAAGGACGTTTAAAATTTACAAAAAGCACAGCGGACATTGGCTGACAAAGCCGATGCCTTGAACATTTCATCATTCCGACCGTGCCACGCAAACTTGTAGAACAGTTCCAATCCATCCTGAGAGGCAATACGTCGCATCTGGCGTTGGCTCCCATGCAGGATGTGACGGATCTACCGTTCATGCGATTGATGCATCGCTACGGTGGACCGGATGTGTTCTTCACTGAGTATTTCCGCGTTCATGCTGATTCGGTGCCTGAGAAATGGATCCTACCGTCGATTGTTGAAAACGATACCGGCATCCCTGTGGTGGCACAGATGATCGGGAATGACATTCCTTCACTGATCCGAACCGCAAAGAAGTTGGAACAATTGAATGTGGCCGGGATCGATCTGAACCTAGGTTGTCCTGCCCCGGTTGTTTACAAGAAGTGTGCCGGTGGTGGTTTACTCCGCGATCCGAAACGAGTGGATGGCATCCTCGCAGCCCTCAGGGAGAACGTGACCACTCATTTCACCGTCAAGACACGGATCGGATTTGAGGACGGGCTGGTCTTCGATGAACTGCTGCCGATCTTTGCCAAGCATGGCCTGGACCTATTGACCGTCCATGGGCGCACGGTGAAGGAGATGTATCGAACCGAAGTTCACTATGATTTTATCAAGCGCGCTGTGGATCAGATGCCCTGTCCGGTATCGGCCAATGGGAATGTGTATTCAGCCGAAAAGGCGGCAAGCGTGATCAAGGAGACAGGTGCAGGCGGATTGATGGTGGGTCGCGGGGCGATCCGCAATCCATGGATCTTCAATCAGATCAGGCAGCACCGCGCGGGCGAGGAGGTCTTCATTCCCAAGGGGCGTGATGTGCTCCAATACATCCATGACCTGTATGAAGCCGTGCGGCCAGATAACCTGATTGAGAACAAGTTCATCCAGAAGTTGAAGAAGTATATGAACTTCATTGGAATCGGGATCGAACCGACAGGTGAATTCCTTCATGACATCCGCAGGGCCCACACTGAAAAGGACTTCTTTTCGATCTGTGAACGCTTCTTGGATCACGATGAACCAACCCCTCTGGAACCCTTTAGTCCACCACTTCCAAAGACGGATGTCTTGGCTGGTGCCCATAGATGAGACACTTTTCTTTTCCCCAAACTCCTGATTATCACTGACTTGTGCTTGATTGGCCTAGCCAATTAGTTTTTGTTTTCCGTCAGCCAAAACGAGACGGGACGTGTGTAACAGGTTTGGGATGAATCCAAAGGAACAACGAGTATTTCCAAAGGGCCAACGCCTCAACGAAGAGGACTTCCGGTCCTTGACGGGAGTTATGGCTCACGAAATTCGCAATACCCTGACGCCCATCCTCACGTTGATCAGTCTGCAGCGCGAATCAACAAGCAACCCCAAACTCAAAGAACAGCTGGAGACTCTGGAAGAAAGCGTGCGGCGCGGTGTCGGTGTGGTGAAGAAGCTCCTGTTCCTCTCCAAAGGCACACTCCCGGGAAAGAACGTGGTCTTCGTCGATCAACTGCTTCAGACACTTGAAAAGAATCTTCAGGCCGTGGCATCGGATTCCATCGACCTACAGTTCCCTTCTCCTCCCATTGATCAAGAAGTCACTGGCGACCTCGATCTCCTCTACCATGCTCTCGACAATCTCTGTCTGAACGCGATCGAAGCCATGCCCGAAGGCGGAACCTTGAAAGTGGAAATTATCGAGGACACGGACGAAGCCTTCACCATTGAGATCAGTGATACAGGAAAAGGCATTGAAGCTGATCTGCTGAACAAGATCTGGACCCCTTTCTTCTCAACCAAGAGCGAGCAATCGAGTTCGGGACTCGGGCTGACTGTCGCCCGTGAAATCATCAGCTCACACAGAGGAGAAATCTCCCTCACGAGTGAAGCATCCGGCAGCGGCTTCTATGTCACTCTGCCCAAGATGTAAGCGTCGCTGAAAGTCAGTCAGTTGCTCTTCATTCCTCTTTCTGCCAACTTCAAGGGAATCCCCCAACACTGAAGCATGCAACTTTTCAGAGTCATTTTCGGGTATCAGTTCGGCAAGAAGGAGGCAATCAAGTCTGTCGCCAGTAACAAGGCATTCCTCTGGTGCTCGATCTGGTTGGTCCTGCTCAGCGCTGTAGCCCGAAACTACGATCAGGAATGGATACTGGCCGATCCCTTCTGGTTGATCGGGAACCTGCTCTTCTCATGGGTCTCAGCGTCGCTCTTTTTCATCGTCATTCATCTGGCCGAACTACGCCCACGTCAAAAAGCGACAGGAGATACTCCACCTAAGCTCCGACATCAGTATCCGCTGTTCCTTACCCTCTTTTGGATGACAGCGCCGTCCGCTTGGCTTTACGCAATCCCGATCGAACGGCTGAGCAATCCATCAGTCAGTGCGGTTTTCAACGCGAGCTTGCTAATCGTCGTTTCCATCTGGCGTGTCTGCCTCATGGCCAGAGTGATCAGCGTTGTTCTCGAGTGGTCCTACCGAAATGCACTTCGCATCATTTTATTCTGCGCCCTGATTGAGGCAGGCATCATCCTTGGCTTGGGAGGTGTTCAAAATCTGGGCAAAGCAATTGCAGCCGGAATGATGGGAATGAGGAACGCTCCAGAAGAAGATCTCCTCATAGGATTCATCAATGGAGTCTTTCTGTTGACCTGCATTTTGTTTCCCGTTGTCGGGGGCTGTGAATGGATTGCTGAGAAAGAAGGAGGCAAGTCTGCTTTCAAACCAGCAAGAAGGTCTTCGTTCAATCAATTGGGTTGGATGCTTGCCCCTACAGCAATTTGGATTGCAATCGCGATCGCTCCCCAACATGAAACAAAGCACCACCACAACCACAGACAGCTCACACTCCAAGGCAACTACGAGGAGGCCATGCTGTATTTGGAAGACCTCAAACTCGATGACCTCAGCCCGTCCAAGCGTCTCGCTCCTGAACCATACGAGATGGAACTGTGGGACCATCTTCCTGGGACCTTGGACCAACTCTCGCCTACGACGCCTTCTTGGATACAAAATTACTATCGAAACTACGCTGAAATCGTCTTTGAGCATCGCCCCTATTTCATCAATAAAACAGCCCCTACGATCGCTGCAATTCTTCGTGCATCAAAACGACTCCCCGAATGGGACACTCTGATCGACGAACATCGAAAGACTTTGGAACCTATTCAAAAAAACCTTTTTGCTCATGGTGGTGGGGATCCAAAAAAAGCTAAGGCTGTGACCGAAGCTCTCAAGCTCTTAGCGGAACAAGGATTCACCTATGAGGAAAAAACTGATTCAACTGAACAAACAATTGAATGAAGATAGGACTCATAGGCATGAGCGGCGTCCGAGTCCGCACCGACGAGTTGGCGAAGCTGGGCGTCACCCTTCCGGGATTTGTAAAAAGGGGCAAAGTTATCGCGTCCCTACCCAGTCTCGGTCTGCTCACGGTGGCCGGTCTGACACCTGAGGAACATGAGGTCCACTATATCGAAATCGATACACTACCGACGCTATCCTCTCTTCCCTCTTTTGACCTTGTCGGCATCTCATCTCTGACAGCCCGGATTGATGCCGCTTACAAAATCGCTGACCACTACCGGGCTCAGGGCACTCATGTCGCGATGGGAGGACTCCATGTATCCAGCATGCCGCAAGAGGCCTTGGAGCATTGTGATAGCGTGGTGGTCGGCGGAGCGGAAGACGCTTGGGCTAAGCTATTGAACGACGTTGCACAAGGATAACCTCAGCCAATCTATCACGGAGCGACGGACAAGGTCTTTTCAGCAGATCGATATCAGTCCCCGCGATTCAGTCTCTTGGAGGGGCGCGACTACAATCGGTTTACTGTGCAATCGAGCCGTGGGTGTCCCAGAAAATGTGAGTTCTGTGCCGCCAGTCTTCTTATAACACGAGGCTATCAACAGAAACCTGTTCCGCTTGTTATGGAGGAGATTCGTTCTGCCAAGAAACACTTCAATCAGCCCTTTCTTGAACTGGCCGACGACAACACATTTCTAAACCACGATTGGAGCCGGGAGTTTCTCAAACAACTTACAAGAGAAGACATCCACTGGTTCACCGAGACGGATATCTCAATTGCTGATGACCCTGAACTCTGTGATCTGGTCGCGGAGTCTGGCTGCCGCCAACTGTTAATCGGCCTTGAAAGCCCCTCTCAGTCTGATCTGAATAACATCGATCCAAGCAATTGGAAACAACGCCAGTCCGACCACTATCTGCGGGCAATAGATACGCTTCAATCGCGAGGCATCAGCGTAAATGGATGCTTCATTCTTGGATTGGATCATCACACACCTGCCATTTTTGAAGAGGTCCACAAGTTCGTTGAACAATCCGGGCTGGCTGAAGTTCAGTTTACAGTCATGACCCCCTTTCCAAGCTCGCCGTTACATCAACGACTCAAAGACGAGGGTCGACTGTTGAGAGAACGGTATTGGGATCGTTGCACCTTGTTCGATGTCAATTACCAGCCCGCCAATATGACTGTTGAAGAACTCGAAGAGGGACTAAAATGGATCTTCACCAATACCTACAATGAGACTTCCACAAGGACCAGGCAGCGATCCTTCATTTCACAACGAAGAGGTGACTCCTGTTAGCCCCTAATACGAGTAGCTGGCTGAGAAGCCGAAGCTGATTCCTCTTGTGAAGCTGCGCTCGTAGGGTTGGAGGTTTCCAAGGTTGTTGCCTCGCTCGAAGGTTTCTTCGTCGTAGGAACGTCGGTTCACGGGGTTGAGGATATTGTTGGCTGAGACCTTCAGCTTCCAACGTCGGTTTCTGCCCAGTGCCTGAGTGATGGATGCGCTGAGGATCGGGGCGGGATCTTCATAGATATCCGGGCCACCGAGGTTCTCCGCAAGCAGACGTCTTCCGAAAACGCTGTAGGAAAGGGTCACCATGGTTCCGATGCGTCGATTGTCGTAGGTCAGATCAGCATTAATGATGTGGGGAGACTGATCAAAGAGCGGACGTTTCTCTTCTGCAAACACACCTTTGTTTGCCTGCACTGTGGGATCCACCGGGACTTCTGATTTGATGTAGGCGAAGTTGAAACCGGCGTTGAAGTTGGTGAAGACATTCGAAATGAAATCCAGTTGCTTGCGTGCCTCAAATTCCACGCCCATCACTTCCGCTGATTTGCTGTTTACGAATCGAAAAGAACCACCGGCATTGAACTGCACCAGTTCGATCGGGTCGGAAATGGTCTTGTAAAAAAGACTGGAGGAAATGACCTCGCCCGGCCGCGGAAACCACTCCACACGGAAATCGTAGTTGTCGATCGCACTCATCCCGAGATCAGGATTACCGAACAACTCATCACCACCGGCAAATTCAAAGGTGCGAAGGTCGGCAATCTCTCGATAGATCGGACGCGCTACTGTCTTGGACCAATGCAGGCGGACATTCACATTGGTGATGGGAGAAACGACCATTCCCAAGGCTGGCAGAATGTCATTTTGCTGAATGGTGGCAGGTTGAAACGAAGCACCGGTGAGATCCTTACCCGTCACGGATATATAGGTCTTCTCCAGTCGGGCACCACCAATCAGCTTCAAGCGTGAGTTGATGGGAAGATCGGTCATCAGGTAGATACCATCCACATCCACGTTTCCTGAATACTTTTTGTTATCAGGTCCCGCTCCGGTAAGACGAACATTGGTCATGTCATTGGGATCACCTGATTGCGGCGGGGTCTGCCGAATGATGGGCGGAAACCCCGGAAGGATCGGTGGAATCTCCTCCTCTTGAACCGTCCTGAATGACACCTGAAGGTAATCACGCTCAGAGCGGCTCTGTGCCATACCAAATTTCAAGAACCCCTCTTCACCCTCCCACTGATAGAATGGAAGTTTGAAGTCCAGCTTGTTGTTCACGTTGGATTCATCGATGTCACGAAAGACACGTGTGGGCAGACCAAAAGGCGAGAATCCACTGGGATCAAAGGAGTAGATGCCTCCACTTCTCCGAAACGCCATGCCACGCAGATCGGGTTGATACTGAGATGTCTGGGCGAGCGATGTGGTCCAGTCCACTTCAAGAAACCCAGCCTCAGGAAAGACGTGGTTACCGCGGACCTGATACATGCGCAGTGCGCGTTGATTGTAGTCGATCGAGTAGATGTAGGCGTCTGCGTTATTCTCAGTAAACCCTCTGAGTTCGCGGACGGTATCATCAGTATTCTGTGTGTGAAGGAAGGTGAATCCGATCTCGGAATTTTCACCAATCTTGAACCCCGTGGCCATGCTGGCACCCCATACAGCAGACTCGGTCCCGGCTGTTTCCCTGAGATCACGAATGGGTGTGCCGCTGATGTTTCCGTTCTGGGAGAAATCGAGTTTGGTGTTCGGGTTGTCCTTACGCAGTGTGAAGGATCGGTCAAAGTTAACCGACGCCAGGAATCCCGACTCCATTCCGAGGAGGTTGTAGCCATCACCCACCGTGGTCGCAAAACCATAATTTACCGGACTATACCTTCTTGTAGGCCCAAAGACATTGTCTCCAAATGACGCTGCCAATGCCGCCCGATCCGCACTGGTCCATCCTCCGTTCCGCAAGGCCTGATCAATACGCACATCCCCTTCGACTGAAGAACGAATCCGTTCCTCCAATGCCTCAGGCAGCGCACGTGTTCCATCATCAAGCCCCAGGAAATCACGTTTACCACCGGGGTAGGTAAAGAAGTCATCACGAAGGTTGTTGTTGGAATTGAAGGACGTGCTTCCAGAAACTTTATAGATAGGACGATCCGGGAAAGTCTTGGTCACGATGTTGATGGCACCACCTGTGAAACCACCGGGTTGATCCGGAGTGAAGGTCTTGCTGACATCCACCTTGGCAATCATCTCAGCGGGAAACAGATCAAGCTGGGCTGCCTGTTTCTCTGAGTCGGCCGATGGGATGATGGCGCCATTCAGCAAAGCCAGTGTGTAACGATCACTCAGACCACGGACGACGGCAAACTTTCCACCGGTCACTGTGACACCTGTGACCTTGGAAACTGCCTCGCCTGCATCATCAATTCCCAAAGCACTGAACTGCTCCGATCCGATCGAATCCTTGAACTCATTGGCGCTCTTCTTGTCGTCCAAAAGCTGAACCACTCCTCCATTATTATCATCGGGTGGTTCACTGATATTCTCATAAGTCTCAGCGGTGTAGAATTCCGGCTTGAGCGTCATGTCCGCAGGAGTAGCCTGGCCGATGGCAACACGCACATTCTCCACGCTCTTCCGCACATAGCCGCTCCGTGAAAAGACAACCACGTAATTACCAGGTGCTACACCATCAACCCGATAGCGCCCCAGAGAGTCTGTGACTCCACCGAGTGTCGTTCCCCTGATAGAGACCACCACCTTGCCCAATTTGCCATTGCTCCAAGAATCACTCACCTCGCCCGCAATGGACCCCGTGTTTTCATCCTGAGCGAGTAAGCTCCCCTGCCAAAAGACGAGCATGCAGAAGATGCATAGGAACAAAGTCCACGCATTCCGGCCCGCTCTGGCTGTTTCCCTGCCGTAACTCACAAAATTGTTTTCTGAATGGTTGAAAGGAAGAATCAACGACCGCGGAGTGCACGTTCCACGGCATCGCGATAGCGCTGAATTGAATCGCTTTGCTTTTCCTTTAGAGATTTATCGAGAAGCTCAAGTGCCTCCTGATACTTGCGTTGCTGCACCTGAAGTTGCGCCATCTTTAGAAAGGCTGTCGCACGGAAGTCATCCAGCTTGGAAGCACGATCATAACGCTCTTCTGAGCGAACCACCTCGCCTTGATTACGATAGGTGTCCCCCAGAAGTATCAGGGCTTCCCCATCCAATGGATTCTTTATAACGATCTGCTCGAGCACCTTTGCTGCCTTGGCTTCTTCACCATTGACCATGGCGGCCTTAGACTCCTGCTTGAGAAGTTTCATTTCCTCCTCTTCAGTCATTTTACCGGTGTGGTGCTTCCGGATCTGTTTGAACATGCTGTCGGCCTGCTCCCATGCACCCTGACTGGTCAAGAGCCCCAGAGCTTTGAGAGAGCGCGCGATGTCCTTATCGCCATCTCTCTCGATCCCTTCAAGATAAGCGTGCAGCGCCATATCCATATTTCCTTCTGAAAGGTAGATATCTCCCAGCAACATGATGTTGGCGAGGGAGAGCTTTCCGAGCTTGCGCAGCACTTCGTAGGTCAACGCTGCATCCATGGTCTTCGACTGCTGAAGTTCGATACGCGCCTTGAGTTCCCAAAGCTTGGCATCCAATGGATGTTCCTTGAGCAACTCTTGGATCAGAGCACTTGCTGAAACCAGTTTCCCCTGCGCCACCTGACAGTTCAGAATGGCACGCTTAAACTTCTCCTTGCCCGGATCAAACATCAGTGCGTTCTGGTAGGCAGCCTCAGCAGCCAGAAACTTTTCATCAGACATCAAGGCATACCCGAGTGCGCTGTATACAACGGCGTCACCGCCACCCAGTTCTATGGTCTTGGCCAACTCAGGAGTTGCCTCAGCAAACTTACCCTCCCGCACCAGCGAAAACGCGAGATTCTTATGTGCACGCAGATAGCTGGGAAATTTCTCAATCGCATTCTGAAAATGAGTGATGGCCTCCTTACCTTTTCCGTTCTGAAAAAGAAGCGTTCCCATGGTGTAATCAAGAACAGCAGAACTGTCTGCAGTCAGATTAGTAGAAAGGATTTCGATCGCCATTGGCGCATTCGTTGCCACGTAATCCCGCACCGCCTTGTAGGCTGCGATATCATTCGTGCTGGTGACCTTTGGTTCCACAGCAGACAGAAATCCATAGCTACCAGCGAAACGCTTCACGAATTCCTTGTCATTCCAGAACACGGCGAGTGGGTTGTCGGCAGGAGGAGGATTGGGCAAAGAAATGTCATCAGGAATTTCTGCTGAGCTCTCAGGAATCTCGATGTCTTCCAAAGTGATCTTGGGTCCCTCTTCAAATGGTCGACCGGCCTCCTCAGCCTTGCGTCTGGCTTCGCTCTCCGGAGTCTTCAGAGAAAACCAAGAGCGGCGCTTCTTTTCATCTTTCTCTACCACCTCCGCTCCGGCAGCAAAGGATACGAGAATCATCAACACGACCAACACGTTGAGTCTCTTTTTCATGGATAATGTCGTCATTCGAATCATTTAAATCTTGGGGATATCAGGAAGAGATTGAGAATTTGATCGGCTGGCGGATATAGGTCTTCACCGGTTCGCCTTCCCTCATTCCGGGCTTATACTTCCACTTGCGCACTGCTTCGAGGGCAGCTTGCTCAAACTCTTTTCGGCTTGCTCGTTCAACACGCGGATCCACAACCATTCCCTGCTCGTTCACCACAAAGAGCAGAACAACCGATCCTTCAATGCGTTGCTTCTGAAGTTCGCGGGGATGCCTCGGTGCGATCTGAGCGATGGGCTGTGGCTTGTTGTCCAGATCTGAAACGTCGAAGATCCCGATCGCATCATCACTCAAGCCCTCTGCCACTTCGTCAAAGTTCCCAAGATCCAAGACACCCGCCCCGCCGGCAAAGCCATCCAAACTGGGAAGAGGAATATCGGGAGGAGCCGTGTCCTGTTGCATGTCCATTGGCGGAGGCGGCTCTTGCTCTTCTTCTTCCTCCTCTTCTTCTTCAATTTCCGGAGGTGGTGGAGGCGGTTCAGCTATGGACATCTCCTTGAGTTCCAGTGAATCCCCCTTCTTCGCTGAGACCATCTGCGTCAATGGAAGCACCATGAAAACACCAAACGTCAGCAAGAGAGCCCCGATGATGGTTCGGAGCCAGCCTGTCTCAACTTTTGGTGGATCAAATACTTTCCTCATTGTGATATGAGAGGAATCAAGTGCCTGCCTTCTGGGTGGAGACGCTTACGTTCTCTGCACCGCCGAGTTTGGCTTCATCAATGACTTGAATAAGAAGTTCCGCGAAAGCGCCTCGATCAGCCTGAACAATCACCGGCATCATCTCCGTGGCGGTCAGTCGCTTGACCAATGGGCGAACGCCTGTCAGTCCGATCTCAGAACCACCGTATACAATCTCGTTCTTGGAGGTGATCGCCAACAGGATGCTGTTCTTCTCCAACTGGGAAGCACTCTGTGTGGATGGCTTGTCGACCTCCACTCCTGTTTCCTCAACAAACACCGTGGTCACGATGAAGAAGATCAGGAGAATGAAGACCATGTCGATCAGTGGGGAGATGTTGATCTCCTCCAGATCTTCCGTGTCGTTGATGTTGCGTCGATTGCGCATGAAGAAATATCAGTAAAACCCTTAAGCTCCGGCCGGAACCATGTCGCCCATGAAATCCTCTCCCGGTTCACCGGAAGGTGTAGGCTGATTGTCTGGATCCAGATCCTCAGGAAATTCTTGATCCTTGCCAAACTGCAGCATGGTGAAGCTCTCCAAACGAAGAAGGAATGCCTCATACTCATCACGGCGTGCACGAATCAGGTAAACCAGGAAGTAACCCGGAAGAGCCACCAGAAGTCCCATCTCCGTCGTGATTAATGCTTCTGAGATACCAGAGGCAATCAGATCGATCGTCTTGGAACCACCGGCAGAGATTCCTTGAAACGTGGTCAACATTCCCAACACCGTTCCCAAGAGTCCAAGAAGCGGTGCAGAGGCAACCATGATATTGAGGAAAACCAGACGGCGATCGACCTCAGGGATCTTGGCACGTACGATTTCACTGAAACGATCCTGAATCGCTTCCACGCATTGAGTTTGATCCTGTGTGTAGCGAATGATTTCACCGATCTCGCCCTCGCCTGTTTGCGGATTCAGAACCCAGCTCTTCCACTGCTTTTCAGAAACAGATTTGAACTCGCGCTTGCTGAAGTAAGCCAGCAGCTGCACGGCGGCTCCGTATGTAAAAATGGCAACACAGGCCAATGGGATCATCAACCAGCCACCTGCTGTCCAGAGACTGATGATTCTTGAGATTTCTACGCTATCCATGATTAAGATTTCCGGGTTGTTGAATGATTGATCGGGTCATCAGGCGGCTTTCTTGAGTTCCTCCACATCAGGCACACCATTGATGAAGCCCACAGTGGTCTGCTCCATGCTTCCCAAAACTCCCTTCACCTTGCGGGAGCAGACTGCATGAATCAAAAGTGCAGGAATGGCCACGATGAGCCCAAACTCCGTGGTAATGAGAGCTTCTGAGATACCTGAGGAAAGCATCTTTGGATCGCCGGTTCCAAATACACTGATAAGACGGAAGGTATTGATCATACCGGTCACCGTCCCGAGCAATCCGAGCAAAGGAGCCGTGGCAGCTGTCAGCGCCACGAGAGGCAACCAACGTTCCAGTGATGGCCGCACTGAGAGCATTTTCTCATACAGCACCTCTTCAATGTATTCCTTCTTCTCTTCGTGGTGAAGAACGGCTGATTCCATCAACTGACCTGCCGGCCCTTTGATGCCCTGAGCATGCTCCATAGCGGAATCGGGTTTCCCCGCCTTGATGCGATCCAGAATGACCTGAAGATCACGAGGCTTCACTGTGCGAATGCCAGCAAGCTGAAGGTATTTGAGCAATCCAATGATCACCGAAACAATTCCCAAACCAAGGAGAGGAAACATCACGATACCACCCTTGGCCACATGCTCCTGCAGGGTCTCTTCGGTAGCCGCAATCTTGAGTGCATTGCCTCCACTTGGATCAAATGGCAGTTGACCATTACCGCTCTTGGAAAGGGTTTGAATCGGAGCCACGTTCTCCACCCCGATATCCACGATGGTAGTCTCGGGTGATCCAACCTGCAGGCGTGCCAAACCAGCTACCGGACCAGCATCAGAGGCAAACACCACAACCGGACCCACTTGGGCAAAGTTACCTTGTTCAAGCTTGCCTCCAGCAGCCAACGCCTTTGCTGAATAGGTGCGGCCTCCCACAATCTTTTCAGTGCGCTCCAGAGCCGTTTCGATCAGTGCTACCTGCGCCTTCAACTTCTCAACATCGCTCAAGTCCTTGCTGACGCCTGAAGCTTTTGCGGACGCAATCCCTTCCTTGAACTCAGCCACTTCACTGATGTGAATGCGTGTCTCGAACTGATTGGCAAAGTCACTGAGAACACCGTTGAGAAATTTCACCTGCTCTTCGCGGGCGGACACATCCTTTTTCAGGACATTAAGATCAACGAGCTTGTTGTCCTTCGCGCGGATGGCTTTTTCAACAGCCTTCCCCTTGGCGATTGCATCATCTTCAAGACGATTGAGTTCCTTGGAGATGGGCTCTTTCTGATTTGCGATCGATGTCTGCAGATCAGAAAGCTCCTTGAGGGCATCCTTAAGATCCTGTTTTGCAGCAGCGTCCACCTCAGTGAAACTTTCAACCGCCATGGCCGGGATGGCCACCATCAGGGATGCGAGTGTCAGTGCTTTGAAATTCATTCTTTGAAAAGGGAAAGTGATTTCCGGCAGGGGTCGGATCATTTGATGGCGACAGGAAGTGAGATAAACTCTGCCGGGTGAGTCCCCTCATAGATGGCAATGGCCTTCTGAATCTGCGGAGCCAATGCCGGGGTCTCTGTCCACTCCCAGCCATTTGCCCCCAAACCTCCAGTGCCAGCGACCGTGCCGTCATTATTCACGAAATAGGCCTGTGCCAATCCGAGGTAGAGCGTCCTCACACTGATGTCGCCACGGACCTCCGTCTCGAGATGAAGCGAATTATTGAACTTGTCGACCTCCGCAAGGATTGCGACGACCAATTGAAGGCGGCGCCCCGGAGTCTCCTTTGTCTCAACCGGATTCTCAGGAAGACGATCCAGATAAGGAGTAATGTGTGAACGAAACTTGTCAGGGAAGCTAGGGATCAAGGCCTTGAGTCTCGCCTCCATCTTGGTGGCAAGCTGCTTGCCTGTTTCTTCGTATTCCAGCAGTGCTGCCTTCTTTGCTTCCTGTCCTGCAATCTCACCGTCGGTCTTGGAATCCTGCCCCTCAATCTCAGCCAGGGTTTCAGAAAGTTGTTTCAACTCATTTTCAAACATGGACTTGCTGCTCTTGAGCATATCCTGATCTGCCACCCACTCGGATCTGGTCTCTGAAATGATCTGCCTCGTCTGCACCCATTGCTGGAGAGTTGAACGTGTGTCACTGAGGTTCACCTGAGCCTGAGAAAGCCCCGAACCTACCACTAATAATGTCATGACGCCGATGGCGCGTAAATTCATGCAGCGCACCATCAAATCACGCGATGACAACGCAAAGTCAGTTTTGTTACGTTTTTGTGACGGGTTTCGTGCAAAGATGAGAACAAAGCCCCTCTTAATGTCACCCTAACGTAACAAGAATGGCATCAAGGCCTTGATTAAACCAAGGAAGCCTCATAAACCAAGCGGCACGTCCGACATGGCACCAGTCCCCTTCAAATATTCTTAAATGTCACAAACAAAGTCCACCGGATCTCCACGGCCAGCCCAGACCAAAAACGATACGGTCCAAACCGTTCTGAAAATTGTCGGCCTGATCGCCTGTGTTTTCTTTTTCATCGTCGGGATCAAGATGCTTTCCAGCTCATTCAAGCTGTTTGGCAAAGGGTTCGCAGAAAGCATACTCACCTCGACAGCATCCCCGTACGTAGGCCTTTTTGTTGGAATTCTCTCCACGGCTCTTGTTCAGAGTTCATCCACAACCACGTCCGTCGTGGTTGGTATGGTTGCCGGAGACGTCCTGACCCTGACCACCGCAATTCCAATCATTATGGGCGCAAATATCGGCACCACAGTGACCAATTCACTGGTTTCAATGGGTCACATGACCCAGTCCGATGAGTTTAAAAGGGCATTTTCAGCTGCCACAGTTCACGATTTTTTCAATCTCCTAGCGGTTTGCATACTATTCCCGTTGGAACTTCTAACTGGATTCTTAGCAAAATCCGCCGAGTTCTTAACACGAGTCTTCCAAGGCGCCGGGGGAATGGAGCTGGCTGACCCTCTTTCAAAAGCAATCAAGCCCGTCGTCAAGTTGATCATGAGCGGATTGGGAAATCAAAAGTGGTTCTGCCTTATAGGTGCCATTGCAATAACCATTATTATGCTCATCGTTATCGTTAAACTTCTCCGGAGTTTAATGTTAAACAAGATCAAAATGTTCTTCGATCAGTATTTGTTCAGGAACTGGGGATTGGCCATGGGCGTAGGTTTTATCATCACCGTAGGGGTTCAAAGCAGCTCAATCACCACCTCCCTTGTAATCCCTCTCGCTGCCGCAGGGGCTTTGACTCTCAGGCAGATTTTCCCCTACACAATGGGAGCCAACGTGGGAACAACAATGACAGCCATACTGGCTGCTCTGGCGACGCCGGACAAGCCGGTTGCCCTAACGGTGGCTTTCGCCCACCTACTCTTCAACATCTCAGGCATCCTGATCGTCTGGCCATTTCCAAAAATTAGAGAAATCCCCATCAAATGTGCGGAATGGCTGGCTGACGAAAGTGTGAAGAGGCGCTGGGTTCCAGTCGTTTTCATCATCACCATTTTCTTCCTGATTCCTTTGATTCTTGTGTTCACCACACCGAAACGCGAAGCAGAAAGCAGCGAACCCAACAGCAAACGCACCGACTCGGTTGTCACCACAACAGGCTCCGACAGTATGGTGATCCTGATGACTGAATGGGCGCAGGCATTCTCAATTGCTGAACCAGAAATCAAGGTACAGATCAATGGTGGTGGCTCACGCAACGGATTTGCCGCAATCTTGGAAAACACCGCACGGATCGCCAGTGCCTCGCGGAAGATCAACCCGGAAGAACAACTCGAATTCATGAAAAAGTTCGGCAAGGAACCGCAGGAGCATGTGGTCTGTCTTGATGGCCTATCAATATACGTCAACGAAACCAATCCCGTGGAAAGCCTTTCTTTTCTACAACTGAAGCAAATATACACGGGCAAGATAACCAATTGGAGTCAGTTGGGAGGGCCTGACCGACCAGTTCTCGCCTACTCACGAGAAAACAGTTCCGGAACCTATGAATACTTCAGGAAAAAAGTCATGGAAGGAGCGGACTACGCTCCCAGGACTCAGTATATCACAGGCACAGCAGGAGTCGTCGAAGCCGTGCGCAATTCACCAGGAGCCATCGGATTCGGCGGAGCGGCCTACGCCAGGACGATCAAGGTCCTGGCTGTCAAAAAATCCAAGGAGGACAAGCCCCTACTCCCTACCCCCGAAACAGTCACCTCAAATCGATATCCATTAACCCGGGAACTCTTCTTATACGTCATCCCTGGTGACGACCAGAACAACATCGACACCTTTGTTGAGTGGATCATGGGCCCTGAAGGAAAAAGGATTGTGAGCGACGTCGGATACTTCCCGCTTCCCTGATCAGCCATCACCATGTGACCTCAATGAGTCACACGCCCATAATCAAGCTGCGATGCCCGCACCCATTCGACATGCCCCACTGAAAAGCACCTCTCCAAGGAACATTGAAAGATTATTGGAAAAAGGAATCCAAGGGATCGCATTCAGTACCATCGGAATCGTCATTCTGATTTTTCTTTTTGTGGGAAGGGAGGCACTCCCTGTCATGATAGGTACTGTTTCAAGCGTCGAAGCCACACAATCGTATCAGCCAGAGGAGCTGGATTCTCTCCCCCCTGAGGAGATACAGAACTATCTGGGACTCGACGCAGATCAGTATTCGCGCCTCGACCAAGACCAGCTTCGCAGGATGTTCGAAATAAAGGCATCTTATATAGACAGCAGCACCGACAGTCCCGACGCCAGAATCAACACGGCTGCTCCCAATATGCTTGTCGCTCCACATCAGTGGGAAGGGTTGGATGAACCCGAGTTCATTTGGGAACCCGTTTCAAGCATCAGAAAATTCAACATCATTCCGCTTCTTACCGGCAGCTTGAAGGTAACCTTCGTCGCACTCATGTTTGCCATCCCCATTTCATTAGGTGCTGCACTCTACGTCTCTCAATTCGCGACTTCAAAAATAAGGGAATGGCTCAAACCTTCCATCGAACTTCTAGCGGGGATTCCATCCATTGTACTCGGCTTTTTCGCACTGTTGGTATTGGCACCTCTGTTTCAAAAACTCTTGGGGTATGAAGTACCACTAAACGCATTTGTTGCAGGAATCGCGTTGGGCCTAGCAATCATTCCACTGATTTTCTCGGTTGCGGAAGACGCATTGATGAGTGTGCCAAAATCCTACGGTGAAGCTGCCTTGGCCTTGGGGGCTTCAAGATGGAGCGCCGCATCACGAATCAATCTACCTGCAGCCATGCCAGGAATTCTGGCCTCAATGGTATTGGGGTTCGGACGCGCCTTTGGAGAAACCATGATTGTTCTGCTGGCATGTGGAAACTCTCACATGATTTCATGGAACCTGTTTGATTCCGTAAGACCCATCCCAGCCACCATTGCAGCCGAACTGGCAGCCGCCGTTCCTGGCCAAGCACACTTTCACATTCTCTTTTTTCTCGGAACACTCCTGTTCATCATCACCTTCGTATCCAATTTGATTGGAGGCATGATCATCCAGCAACTCAAGGACAGGCTGGAGGGACAAACATGAACGATTCGGTCAGGAATACCCAAGTCAGAGCTGAATGGGTCGGGATCAATATGACCCGAGCTGCAGCATCACTGATCATCCTTTTCTTGGCTCTGATTCTTGGAAACCTGATCTGGCATGGACACGATGCCCTTTCGTTCAGGTTCATTCTTACCGGTAGCGAGAATAAACTCTTCAAACCCGAAAGCTCAGGTGTCCTACCCATGATTGTAGGGACCGCATCCAGAGTCATCCTGATGTCCGTTTTTGTTATTCCAATCGGTGTCATCACCGCAATCTATTTGGCCGAGTATGCCCCGAAGCATTCAAAGACAATCAGGTGGGTCCGTTTGGCAATCAATAATCTGGCAGGCGTGCCAGCCATCGTATTCGGGCTCTTCGGGCTGGGATTCTTCGTTCATTTCGTCGGCGGCGGACTCGATACATTGTTTCATCCAAACGCCGATGCCTCGGTGTGGAAAAAGCCAGCGATCATTTGGGCCTCCCTGACCTTGGCTGTCATGACACTCCCGGTGATGATCGTGACAACAGAGGAAGCCATCAAAAGCGTCCCCATTGGACTAAGAGAGGCATCCTTGGCACTGGGAATCTCCAAGTTCCAAACCACTCTCCGTATCGTGATTCCTCACGCACTTCCTGGAATTTTGACAGGCGCCATCCTATCCATCAGCAGGGCGGCAGGTGAGGTCGCGCCCATCCTATTCACTGGCGCCGCCTACTACATGAGCGGCTACCCTCAATCGCTGAACGACCAGTTCATGGATCTGGGATATCATATACTAGTTCTTTCCACGTCCTCATCCAATATCGATGCCACCAAGCCGTTCTTGTTCGCGACCGTTCTTATTCTATTGCTCCTTACCTTCTCCCTCAATATCGTCACCGTCCTTGTTCGCGCGAAGCTTAGAAGGAACACCCAGATCTCAAACTGATTCGCAGAGAACAGCTTAAAAGGCCCCTTCAAAACTTCAGTGTAGTCTCTCATGCCCGAAACCTCCTCTCCAGTCCATGAAAGTGGTTTTTCCTCGTTGATTGAGGTCACGAACCTCTCATTGTGGTACGGAAAGACGCAGGCGCTGAACAAGATATCGATGGTCATTCGAGAGAATGTGATAACCGCTCTCATAGGCCCGTCAGGCTGTGGAAAAAGCTCCCTGCTGAAATGTTTCAATAGAATGAACGACCTCATCGAGCACGTGAATATTGAAGGCGACGTCCTACTCCGAGGGTCCTCGATCTTTGATCATGATGTTGATGTCATCGCTCTTCGCCAACAGATCGGAATGGTTTTCCAGCGTTCCAATCCCTTTCCAAAGACCATTTACGAAAACATCGCTTTTGCTCTGAGACTGCATGGGGTCACGTCAAAAGGTGATCTGGACGATCGAGTGATGGACAGCCTAAAGCAGGCAGCCTTGTGGGATGAGGTAAAAGACAGACTCCACAACAACGCGTTTGAGCTTTCCGGAGGACAACAACAAAGACTCTGTATCGCTCGAGCCGTGGCCATACAACCATCCATCCTGCTCATGGACGAACCTGCCTCAGCATTGGACCCTACAGCCGCAGCGAAGATCGAAGATCTCGTGCTCCAACTGAGGGAGAAATTCACCATCGTCATTGTCACACACAACATGCAGCAGGCAGCAAGAGTCTCGGACGACACCGCATTCTTCCATCAGGGTCGACTTGTAGAATTCAATTCCACCTCGTCCATTTTCACCACCCCCGAACATCCGGAGACAGAAGCTTACGTGACGGGACGATTTGGGTGAACATCCTTGTGATTCTTTAGCAACCAAGGATTCCATTCTGGCCGACGACTGATACAGTTACCCCCATGCAACGTCTCGAAAACGAGCTCAGTGACCTGAAGGAAATCATTCTCAAAATGGCTTCTCTCAGCACGACTGTGGTAGATCTGGCCATCAAGGGACTGATCGATCGAGACGATGACAAACTCAAGCTGGCCATTCAACGAGACGAAGAGATTGATGAGTTGGAAATGGACATCGATCAAAAAGCCTTTGCTCTTCTCGCCAAAGCCCCTTTGGCAGGCGATCTGCGACTGATCATGATCGCAGTAAAGGCATCTTCTGATTTGGAGCGCATTGGTGATGAAGCCACCACTATTTCAAGAAGAGGTCTCGAGTTATCCAAAGAGCCTCAACTCAAGGATTACATCGATATCCCGAGGATGACTCAGATCACTATGGAGATGCTCCGTGACGCGTTCGCTGCCTTTGTAACCGGCAACTCCAATGAAGCGCGTGAAATCGTCAAGAGAGACAAGCAAGTCGATCTGATCAACAAACAACTTCATCGTGAGTTGGCTGGATACATGGTTGAGAACCCGAAGAACATAACAAGGTGCCTGCACCTGATGACCATTTCCAAGGCCATTGAGCGGATCGCAGACCATGTTAAAAACATCGCAGAAGAAGTCGTTTTTCTGCATGAAGGAAAAGATATCCGGCACGGTGCCCAAGCTGCACCAGTTGTTCTCCCCCCCCCAACCGATTCCCCTTCCGATTAACTTTCCTCCCATCAAGCCTGCTTTAAACTCAGGCGTATACGCTGGCGACAAATGGACTATCACCTCCAAGCAGTCCTCACTTGGAGATAGGTTGGATCTTTGACGCCTTGCACTTGGACATAACTTTGCGAAAGGTCTTCGCGTCTTGTTCAGTTTCTTCAAAAAACGCCGCCGAAAAAAGATTCGCAAGAAGCCGTTTCCGGAGGTTTGGGAACAAATACTCGGAAACAATATGGCATTGTACCCGCGATTGCCCGCGGATCTACAATCTCAGTTGAAGGAACTGATTCTTGTGTTCCTTAGTGAAAAAACGTTTGAAGGCTGCGGGGGAATGACGGTGGACGACGAAATCCGAGTCACCGTTGCGGGTCAGGCATGTTTGCTTCTACTGAACCGTGAGACGGACTTTTATCCGACGCTGAAAACCATCCTGATCTACCCAAGCTCCTACGCGCATCCGGATGATGACGCCATAATGTTGGGAGAGTCCTGGCAGTATGGTCCGGTCGTCCTGTCGTGGGATTCTGCAAAACAGGGTGCCGTAAATCCGCGCGATGGCCATGACGTCACCATCCATGAATTCGCACATCAACTGGATCAAATCGACGGCGTGGCTGATGGCGCACCGAGGTTGGGTCGCAGTCTTTCATTCAAAGAGCGGGTGCAGCGTTACAAGGCGTGGTCAGCAGTGTTTCAGAAAGAGTTTGAGGAGCATCAACGTCAGGTTGAACGCAGGCGCAAGACGGTGATTGATGAATATGGAGCAAAGGATCCCGCAGAGTTCTTCGCAACTTCCACCGAGGCGTTCTTCGAGAAAGCACGTGCCCTGCAAGAGAAACATCCAGAGCTCTACAGCGAGCTCAAGACCTTCTACAAACTCGATCCAGTTGCGTGGAACGAAAACTCGGATTGAACAGACAGAACACGGAAAAGCATCCATCGCTAGCTGAGCTCTTCTTTTTCCCTTCTCCTACAAAGGAAAATTCACTTGCCAAACAAGGCCAAGCGGCAGCAAATCCCCGCTTCTTATAGGGCGATTTTCCTTACAGTTCTTTGACAAAAGGCGTCCTTTTCCCCAATCTTTAATTCACTCAACGAACATGAAACCTCACCGAATCCTGGTTGGACTCGTCGCACTATCTGCTTTGGCAGCGATCTCAGTGCAGGCAGCCGCTGTCAAAACCGTCTCCCCCTCTCAGACAACCATCAAACGCACGACCGCCCAACCAGCAACCGTGACAGCCTACCATCAGGCCGAGATTATCTCCAAGGTCGATGGCTACGTCGGCAGCATCAAGGTGGACATCGGTGACAAGGTGAAGGCAGGACAGGTTCTCGCAGAGGTCAGTGTCCCCGAAATGGCCTATCGCCTCGAAGCCTATCTGGCCGAACTGGATCAATTCCAATTCAAGCGCCGTCAATTGACAGCAGAGGTAAATGTCATCGAAGCCGAACACTCGGCGCTGGAATCAGAGAACAAACGTATTCAGCAATTGCTCAAGACCAAGTCTGTCACGCAGAAGCTGGGTGATGAAGTCGCCAGTAGGTTCGAGGCAGCCAAAGCCAAGCTCGCTGCAGCCCAGGCACAGGTGGCCAGTCTTGATTCACAACGCAGAAAGGTTCAGGCCACGATTGATGAAACAAAGGTCATGATCGCCTACGCTTCCATCAAGGCTCCCTTCCCCGGAATCATCACACAGCGCTCCATCTCTCCCGGCGACTACGTTCGCACAGGTGAAGGCACGCCACTCTTCACAGTCGCTCAGGTCGACAAACTCCGGGTGACCGTAGGCATTCCCGAGCGCGACGCCATCTGGATAGACAAAGGTGACAAAGCAAGCATCCAGCTCTCTGCCCTTCCAAAACCAATCGAAGCCACCGTGACCAGAACTTCCGGAAGTCTCGATCCCAAGACCCGGACATTGGCTACTGAGATCGAGATCATCAACGGCACAGGACAGCTGCTTCCCGGTATGTTTGGCAAGGCCACCATCACCATGCAGGAAAAGAACGCCCTGGTGATTCCCGCTAACACCATCCGCTTTGATCAACATGGTGATGAAATGATTGTCTACGTCGTGCAAAACGGAACGGTAAAGCACGTTCCCGTCACGTTGGGATTGGATGATGGGCATCAGATCGAAGTTCTCTCCGGCCTCACTGAACAGGACCAGATCGTCACCGGCATGCTGGGTCGGCTGAAAGACGGCGCTTCTGTCGAACTCATCAAATAGGTCCACGGCCTCCCTACAACTCTTCCCTTAAAAGCATGTTTCTAGTCCGCTTCGCACTCAGAAATCCCTACGCCGTCTGGGCGATGGCGATTGGCATGACGCTTCTGGGCGTCTCTGTAATCCCCAAGATTCCAGCTGACATCCTTCCGGATTTCAAGACACCGGTCGTCACCAGTTTCTTCTCCTACCCAGGACTGCCTACCGGAGAAATGGAAAAATCAGTCACCTCACGTGTAGAGCGTGCATTGACTCTCGCCGGCAAGATCGAGCATCAGGAATCACGCACCATGCCCGGTGTGTCGGTCATCAAGATCTTCTTCCAGCCCGGAGCCGACGCCTCCTCAGCGATGAATGACATCGTGAATCTTGAGGCCAGTGATATGTTTCACCTGCCGTCTGGAATCGAATGGCCTTTCACGCTCCGCAGCGAACCTGCCAATCTTCCTGTCGTACTCGCATCCATCGCAGGTGATGACCTGAGCGAGACCGAGCTCTACAAGATCGGATACTACGCCGTGCGAAACAAAATGGGCGGACTCAAAGGAATCCAGATTCCGCATCCATTTGGAGGCAAATTCCGTCAGATGATGATCTATGTGGATCCGGACAAACTCCGCGCCCATCACGTATCTCCTGCTGATGTCGTCAGAGCCGTTAATGAATCCAATCTGGTCCTGGCTGGCGGTTCCATGAAAATGGGCAAGACAGAGTATCAGGTGCATCCAATCAACACGCTCCCTACTCCGGAAGAAATCGACAACATCGTGGTCGCCGTGCGCGATGGAAACCCGATCTTCATCCGTGATGTCGGCTACACCAAGGATGACGCCGCCATTCAATACAACATCGTCCGGGTGAACGGCAGCCGCTCGGTTTATTGCCCACTTCATCGCGAGCCCGGTGAAAACACCATCCAGGTGGTGGATCGCATCCGCGAAGGACTTGCCCGTGAAATCCCCCTCATGAAGGAACGTGGCGATATACCTGAAGGCGCTGAAGTCACCCTCGTAAACGATCAATCCATCTACATCCGCAACGCCATCCGCAACCTGCAATATGAAGTCGTTGCCGGGGCCATTCTGGTGGCACTGGTCATTCTGCTGTTTCTCAAACGACTGCTGCCGTCCATCGCAGTCCTGATTACCATGCCATTGGCCTTGGTTGTAGGCATGCTGGGATTCTATTTCTCAGGACACACCATCAATGTCATGACGCTTGGCGGTATCGCGCTGGCAGTGGGAACGGTGGTTGATGCAGGCATCGTGGTTGTGGAAAACATCGTCCGTCACCTGCGCATGGGCAAGAGTGCCATGGCAGCAGCAAGAGACGGCGCCGGCGAGGTGGCCACACCCGTTCTCGCTGGCACCATCACCACACTCGCCATCTTCATTCCTGCCATCTTTCTGACTGGCATGATCAAGTTCCTCTTCGAGCCCCTTTCCCTCGCTGCGATTCTTACCATTGGCGCATCTTACTTCATCGCCATGACCATCATTCCTGCATTCTGCTCTCGCGTCTTGAAAGCAGGCAGCAAGAGTGATGAAAAAGATCCCGAGGATGCAGAGCCCAAAGGTGCCTTCGCCGGACTGCTCAAGACAGCCATGAAGGCACGCATTTTGGTCATAGGCGGCGGAGTCACGTTGGTCGCCATTTCATTGATGCTCTTCCCCAAGCTTGGCGGTGAACTCTTTCCTGATGTGGACGCAGGCGTCTTTGAACTCCGTGTCAAAACCACACCCGGCTTACGCCTCGAAGAAACTGAGAAACTCATCATTGAAATCGAAGACACCATCAAAGGCCTGATCCCTGAGGATGAGATCACAACCATCATGGCCAACATCGGACTACCTGCCGGTAAAGGCGCAGGATTCTCCACCATTCTCAGTCCCAACAGCGGACCAGATTCGGCCTTCCTGACAGTAACGCTCTCACAAGACGGACGCCGCACAAGCACCCGCGAATACGTGGAGGAACTGCGCGGTGTTCTCGCTGAAAAATTCCCCCAGGAGAAGTTCCTCTTCGTCACCGGCGGCATCATCAACGCAGCTCTCAACGAAGGTGTTGCTGCCCCGATCAACATTCAGGTCTCCGCAGGCTCAACCGCCGCCACACGCAAGGCTGGCGAAGCCATTGTTGAACGCGTGAAACAGATCGAAGGCGCAGCAGACGTCCAGATCGCCCAAGCACTCGATTACCCTCAGCTTGATGTAAAAGTAGATCGTACCCGCGCTGCCTACTTCGGACTCACGCAGAAGGAGATCGCAGAAAACGTGGTCACCGCATTCTCATCCAGTGTCGGTTACGCTCCCACCATCTGGGTGGATCCAAAGAGCGGCGTGGATTTCTTCATTGGTGTTCAATACGAAGACAACGAGGTCGATTCACTTGATGAACTCCGCAACCTGCCCCTTTCCGTCACTACTGAAGACGGCCCAACAACCATTCCCTTATCAGAGGTTGCCGAGATTCGTCGCGTCAACATTCCCGGTGAAGTGGCTCACTACAACATCGCACGAGTGACAGACGTCTACGTAAACACACAGGGTCGCGATCTCAAATCACTTGCAGATGAAATCGATAAAGTCGTGAATGGCATGGACTTTGAAGCAGGCGTTTCCATCACTATGCGTGGGCCGGTCACCAAGATGAAGGAAGGCGCAGGCTCACTCGGGTGGGGATTGCTCACAGCCGCGGTCCTCGTCTATCTCGTGATGATGGCGCAGTTCCGTTCAGCCATCGACCCGTTGATCATCATGATCGCTGTTCCACTCGGACTGACCGGAGTCATTGGAATACTTTTCCTCACAGGCACCTACATCAACATCCAGTCGCTCATGGGCACGCTCATGATGATCGGAGTCGTGGTGAACAACTCGATCCTGCTAGTGGACTTCGCCAATCAGCTTCGCGAGAAAGGTGTCCCGACAGAGAAGGCTGCATGGAAGGCCGCCTGTGTCCGTCTACGCCCAATTCTCATGACCGCCTTTGTGTTGGTGGCCTCAATGCTCCCTCTGGCCTTGAACCTCGCCCCAGGCGGCGAAGCCATGGCACCTCTGGCACGAGCACTGGTCGGCGGTATGTTGGTCTCCACCTTCCTCACTCTTTTCCTCGTGCCTTGCGTCTACACCCTGTTGAAGAAGGATGTTGATCCATCTCCAGCCACAGCATGAGTCATTCAAAACCCATTGAAATGAAAACGCTCCTTTCCCTGATTTTCACCGGACTGACATTGGCATCCGTCTCAGCCGCTGAGCCCAAGACACTGACCATTGATCTACCTACCGCGCTAAAACTCGCGCAGGCTGACAATGCACACATCGCAGCGGCACGTGAAGCCGTCAACGAAGCCGATGCCCGCCTCAGTCTCAGCCGTCTCCTCTGGATCCCCGACTTCACCGTCGGTGCCAGCTTTGAGCATCACGACGGACCACTTCAGGAAAGCAGTGGCCGCATCCGCAATGTCAGTCGTTCATCAGCGGGCTTCGGAGCCGGAGTCAGTGCGATCGCAGCAGGCACACCCGGCGCCCCTGGGCTCTCACTGCAGACCAGTCTTGCCGATGCGTTCTACGAGCCACTGGCCGCCAAGCAAGACAAGGCAGCCGTTGCTGCAGCCAGCAAGGTGATGGAACAAGCAGTCCTCTTGGAAGTCGCTGAAGCCTACTTCGAATTGGAACGCGCCACAGCTGCATTTCAGATCCAGAAGCAACTTGTCAAAAACGCTGCTGAACTGGCCAAGCTCACCACGGACTTCGCAGATAGCGGCGAAGGGCTCCAATCAGATTCTGAACGCGCCAAGGTCGAACATCTGATCCAGAAGGGGCAGCTTGAAGCCGCCAAGGGTCAGGCAGCCTCCGCCACAGCGAGACTCGCCGCCCTGCTCCACCTTCCCGTCGACACCACCCTGACAACACCCAAGGCACAGATCGCAAAAGTGGATTTCGTGGAGAAGGATACAGAGCTGGCAAACCTCATCGCTCAGGCTCTATCCTATCGCCCTGAAGTTCGTCAAAGCAACGCCCTGATTGCCTCGGCATCCTCTCGTGTCAAACAGGCTCGTAACAGCGTCTTGTTTCCTCACGTATCTCTCGGGGCAAGTGCCGCGGGATTTGCTGGAAGCATTGGAGGAGGAGTTGGCAACAGTGGAGGACGCACGGATTTCACCGCTGCTGTTTTCTGGCGACTGGATAGTCTTGGCCTCGGCACTCGCCAACAGATCAAGGCCTCACGTTCGATCCTCAACCAACATGAACATCAGAAGGATGCCGTCATTGATGGCATCGTCGCTGAGGTTCGTCAGGCACACGCATTGATTCAGAGTCAGCGTTCGCAGATCGCCATCGCTGAGCAGGCATTGAAAAGTGCGAAATCATCCTTTGAGCTGAACCGCTCACGTATCTTTGATCGTCAGGGACTACCTATCGAAGTACTCCAGGCCATCCAAAGCCTGGCCCGCGCCCACCTCTACCGCATTGATACGGTAACAGCTTACAATCAGGCCCAGTTTCGCTTGGCCCACGCCGTAGGCGGTAGGGCTTCTGAATAGAAGTGCAATCCGTCCAGATCAGTTGCGCCCATGCAACTCAATGAAAGTTTCAAACTTGTCGTCTGTAGCTTTCTTAGGATCTCCAGCAGCAGCAGTTGGTGACAATGTTGAGTGCCCAGTCTCACTGCCCGGTAATTCAGTTCTAATCGAAAGCGATCCCGGAACAGCCCGCTGACCCAACCCCACCACATTTCTAAGAGTGGAAACCATCTGTTCCAAAGATTGCGACTGCGAATTCAGTTCTGTAGACGCTGCCGCATTTTCTTCAGACTCGGCCGCGTTGGTCTGATTGGCTTCTTCGAAGTGCTCCACAGAAGTCTTCACCTGCTCCACGCCTGTGCTTTGTTCTTTCGAAGCAACAGCAATACCAGAAACAAACTCATCCACTTCGCGCGCCTTGCTGACAATCTCATGCAATCGAGTAGCCACACGCTGGTTCACTTCGAGCCCTGCCTCTGTCTTGGAAACAGATTCATTGATGATCTCAGAGGTCTCAGTAGCGGCCTTAGCACTACGCTGGGCAAGATTCCTTACTTCATCTGCAACCACGGCAAATCCCATACCCGCTTCACCTGCTCGTGCCGCCTCAACAGCTGCATTCAAAGCCAGGATGTTCGTCTGGAAGGCAATCTCATCGATCGTCTTGATGATCTTGGCAACACTGTCCGAAGAATCCTTCAGCACGTTCATTGCCTCCGACATCTTCTCCATATCAGAAGCCCCATACTCGGCTGCTTGACGGGTTTCTCTCGCAGCCGATTGAGCACGTTGGGCATTGTCTGCATTGCTTCTCGTCATGCTGGATATCTCCTCCAACGAAGCACTGGTTTCTTCAATGGAAGACGACTGAGCGCTGCAGGACTCAGCAAGATTTTGACTCGATCTTGAAATCTGACTTGAGGCACTGGAAACCGTGGTTGAGCAATCACAGAGATCGATCAACACGCGCTTCAATGTCTTCGTCACTTTCATATTTCCCCCAACGATCAGACTGGTAAGAGCAAGAAAGACAACCAATGCACCGATCCCCATCTTGGTGAGATCCGCCTTGGTCTTCTCGGCACGGATCGCCGTTTCCTGTCTCCCTTCTCCAAGCTTCTGCTCAGCGCGTGAGACGATCTCCCCTACTGGCACCAACATGTTCTGAACCGCCAGTTCCATTTCCTCGCGAAGCCTTACATTCTCAGCATACGCATCCGCCAACGCATGAAACCCGGTAAAATATGCATCCAACTTTCCAGCGATCGCCTTCTTCTGATCGTCAGGAATTCCGGAATCACCCGTCAATTCCTTCAGGTTTGAAATAATGCCATCAGCCTTGGTGATGTATTTATCCAATCGGCGCATCAGATAATCCTTCTCGGCTCGGCGAAGTTGAAGGAGCTGGACAGTTGCGCCCGGTATATGACGTGCCACCACCATTGATTCGATCTCATGGGCAGCAGCTCTCAACTTCTGATAGGCAGCATCCCGGGCTTCACTGCCACTTTCTGACCTGGTCATTTCACCCCATGCAGTCTTATAAGAGTTCAGAGCCTCCTTCTGCCCCTTGCGGAAGGCCTCATCCAGATTCGGAGCCTGAGTGGCTGATTCCAACTTCGCAAGTGTTGCCCCTAGGCGTTTATCATACTTCTCATCTTGGGTGCGTATCCAATCCTTTTCCCACCGCCAAAGGTAGAGGATATCCAGATAGACCTCATCCACATCATACCCTTTAAGCAAGGCCTCCACATCATGAACGGTTTTTCTGAAATCTCCCTGAAGACCTGATTCATGATCCAAACCCATCAGCCTCCAATTCTCCACCACCTTCTTGAATGCCTTATCATAGAGGTCTGCTTCTGTTTCGACAGATGCAGCCAACGCTCCGAGCTCCACGTCTTCACGAGACTTGGCAATCGTTGCGATCCAGTTGGCAGATTCCATCACCTCAGCGAAACCGGCTGCATGTATCTCTACTGCTTCTTCGTTTTTTGTATGGAGAAACTGTTTCTCGGCGCTCCGTGACTCAGCTACAAACCGGGAGGCATTAGCAGCTTGATTAAGGACTGCTGAAGGACCATCGAAAATATCCGTGTAATTCTCATTTGTCTCTTCAAGTGTCCTGAGGCTAACAGCCATCAATGCAACAAATACAAGACCCGAGAACAACGAGGTAACCAAGGTTTTCACCGCAAAACTCAACTCCTTTTTCTTCATCTTATTAAATATCAGCGAGGAATCCCCTTCGTCAAAAGGGGCCCTGACCTAGGTTTCGGTTGTTCCTTTTATCGATCATTCATCCGTATTATCGACCACTCATCCGGTTCCATTAGCCTTATTCATCATTAAAAATTTTCATCGAAAATTTCCTTCAAATCTTGATCACCCATTGCAACTTTGGGTCAGGATTACCATGGGCAGGGTTTCTCAATCAGGGACAATCCCAACCATGAACTGGATAAGGAATCTATTCGAAGACGAAACACCCATGGGCGCTTTCAACGACGGGCTGTCACAGCCTGAACGCGAAGCCATTCTGGACTCATTGCTCTATGTGATGTTCACAGATCATCTGATCACAAGGGATGAAGACGCCGTGATCAAAGAAGCCAAGACTGCTCTCAATTGGGAATCCATCCAGCCAATCGACAGCTTCATGAAAGTGGCCACCGCTCGAATCAGGTTGGCATCCGAGACTGATGAAAGAGAATCCCACTTCCTTAAACGAGTGACACGCATGACCGAGCGTCCCGTTGCAAAGAAGAAGCTGCAGAACTGGCTCAAGAGAATGATTCAAGCCGATGGACTGACAGCAGAAGAGGAATCCGACTTCCTAAGAAAACTCGCAACCAAAAGGACTCAGGCAATCGACCTCCCCCGCCAGTCACGAATTCTAGAAGCGAAAGATGGCGCCCACCTTTAAGGTCACATCACTGACCTGATGAGCCAAGGTTTCACTGCGAACGGCATAAGCCTGATTGACGACAAAGAAGAGTTTGGAACCCGGACGGTATTCCCATTGAAGTCGTCCGTTATAGCCGATTGAGGAGGAGACACTGTCATACTGAACCAGGTTCTCCCAATAGAGGTCAGGAGTGAAATTCATTTGAAAGGTGGCCGCTCCAAGGTGGGTTTCAAATGATCCGTTTGGCAGGTCCACCAGATTGTAGGAGTAATCTATATTCATCCCAAAATAGCGATTTGGAAGATAATCCACATCGAACCCAAATCGATTTCTGGAACCATTGTAGAATTCCCCCAGCGTCGCATTGAAATCTCCAGACACCTTTCGCCGACTGGCCAATTCGATTTCTCCTTTCACTTCCGTCCACCAGTAGTGCCCTGCCGGAATCGTAATACCATTGACGATCTGAAACGGGGTGATCAGGCGATCGAAATTCCTCTCCACTTCAATCCAAACCTCATCCTGGCTCTCAAAGACGATCATCATCGGAGAAAAGGAAACATCACCACTATCCAGATCGTTGGACATGTCCGTGTAGAGATTGTGAGAATACCACGTGCGATACTGGCGGACATTCTCCCAAGACTCCGGGCGCGGACGATAGCTCAAGAACGATCGATGGTTTCTCACTCCCCGCCTGCTCACAAACCCCAAGGCCGGATTGAAGGCATTGGCAGTCTCCATAAACTCCAATCGTCCCCACCATAGATCGTTCGGATACAAAAATTCAGCACCGTAGGCATATCCCCGTTCCTGCGCCCCTCTGTCCGTGTAAGATCCCAAACCAAAGATATTAGCCTCAAAGACCTTGTCGCCCATAAATTTGGTTGTCCGGAAACGATAGTCCGTTCCAGCGACATAGTTGTCATTGGCAGAATTCGGATCTCCAATCGTCGTAATCATGCCCACGCTAGATTGATCAAACACATTCTTCGACAAGCGCGCCACTGTCACATTCTTGCGCTCCATGCCAGAGTGCTCGCCCAGCGTCGCATTGAGCACACCAATGTTATAGTCCCCCACTCGTCCGGTGACCTTCCCTGCCAATGTGACCGGCACCACCTGGCCATTCCTCGCCAGACCGATTCGACGACTGTGAAAAGGCAATGGAGATCTCGTAATACCACCGAATTCAAAAACACTGCTGTCCTCCAGAAAGAAGTCCCGCTTCTCAGGAAAGAACAAAGGAAAACGGGAAAGATTGATCTGACGACGATCGGCCTCGGTTTCCGCGAAATCGAGATTGTATGTAAGAGATCCACTCAGATTGGGAGTAAACCGATAACGGGCATCAAAACCATAATCGAAAAACATGTCTCCCTGCGGATCCATATCCTCTTTCCGGTAACTGCCCACCACATAAGGGGAAAACTCGATCCCCTTACCCAACTTAGCATTCTCAATTCCGCGGACTTCACCGGCAGCAGATACATTGTAGGTCTTGATCTGTCGCCGTGCCCCATGCCAACGGCCACTCTCAAATTTCCTTGGAATGCCTCGGTTCAGATTGAATCCCCACGTGGATTCCTTTGGATTGAAACTCAAGGTCTTGAACGGAAGCGCCACCTCGACATACCAGCCCTTGTCGTCCCTGCTTGCAGACGCTCGCCAAAGTCCGTCCCAGTCACCATTGAAGTTCACATTGTCACCGATGAGTGCATCACGCCGCGCTCCATTCGGATTGATTTGAAAATAGTATCCATTCCGAAAGTCGTGAAAGGTATCGAAAACAAAGCTGATGTAATCGTCCGACGTCATGGAGCGGTCACGCTCCATCTTGCGGGCAATAATCAAATCCGCATCTTTATCGAAGCACCACACCCCCAGGTAGATATTTGAATCATCATAAAGGATCCGGAACTCAGTCCGCTCCGTCATTTCCTCACCTTCACCCGGATTATACTGATACAGCGGGCCCGCCGCCGGAGCCTGATCCCAGACATCATCATCCAGCACACCATCAATGTCCGGCCCTACTTCCACGTGAATCGCCTTGGTGAATGGACGTTCCCCTCTCAGCACAGATCCCTCTTCTTCATCCGCCGCCCATGAAGCACCGGTGAATCCAACGATCCACACCAACAACAAGACTGTAAAACGACCCAACAACATCAATTCGGCAATACCCCACACAGAAAGCCCTCAAGAAAAGTCATCCCTGTGGAACAAAGCCGGAAAACCTGCCTTCCATCCCACCATCTTGGCAATGAATTAAGAGTTCAAAAACATAACATCGATAGAGACCTATCAGCACAAATAGCAAGAATGAGTCATGCCTGATGTAGGCACACCAGATTGACTTCTCTTAGTCCCAGAATAGACTGCCGATAGTGACTGATGGAAAACACGACACTGATTTCTCCAACACGAAAGGCCCAAAGCTGGGACTGGCAATGGCGCTTGTTCCTTTAGGTGCTGGTGTAGGAGTCGCTATCGACAACCTTCCACTGGGAGCCGGAGCAGGAGGAATACTGGCGTTCGTCTTCGGAGCAATGGCCTATATCAGTCATGCAAAGAAATCCAAATAGCCGATAAAACCCTTCCGCTCAGATCACGCACTGAACATCGATACCCCAAATGGAGCCAAAGACCTTCCCAAACGTGAGGCAGTGGTCTGGTCAGTGCTGAATTTCCTTGGATACCGCCATCCATGATAAACTCAGATTGAGATTACGACCCTCCATGCTGGACCGTCCTTCCCAAGAACCAAGACGATCCACAGCACTCTTAAAGACGGTTCTTTCTACAGTTGGCGTTGTTCTCTTTGTAATCCTTACCGCAATAGTATGGAGGCAGTCTCGATTTCTTCTGCGCCCAGATACGACAAGCGCTACGGTCGATCTTGGTTCATCAACAATCTACGAAAGAAGAATCAGCAATTCCCCCATCCCGAACGTAATCCACATCATCACTGTAGATGTAGATCCATCCACGACTTCAATCTTTGTCACTCCGCCAGATTCTGGAATCAATCGACACTTCAAAGCGCGAACCACAACGGAAGCAGTTGAGGAATTCGATCTCTTGTTCGCTGTCAACGGAAGCCCATTCGAACCCTTTCATTCAAAACACGCACTGGATTTCTATCCTCGCTCAGGAGACCCCGTCGATGCTCAAGGCCACTGCGCGGCCAATGGTTCCTACTACTCTCAAACCTACGACGAACTACCCGTCCTTGCTTGGGAAAACAATCAAGCCACAGTGACGTTCCAGCCCACAGCATCCGCTGATTGGGCGATCTCAGGCAAACACATGCTGATCAGCAACGGTCAGATCCAGATTGCACCGGTCAAGAGCACCGACGGTGAACGCCATCCGCGAACCGCGGTCGGATTCAATCAAGCCAATGAGCGATGGTGGTTTGTTGTCATTGATGGGCGACAAGAAGACTACAGTTTAGGTCTTACTGTGAAAGAGCTCGCTGTGTTGATGCTCGAACTTGGTGCATGGGAAGCAATCAATCTGGATGGAGGTGGCTCATCCGCAATGGCCGTAAAGATCGCCGGAAAACCAACTCTCATGAACGCCCCCTTTCACACCCGAATCCCAGTAAGAGAGAGACCAGTCGCCAACCACTTGGGAATCAAGATTGAGTAGTTCTCCAGCTCGTTGGGTAACCATCTCGACTGCCGGTTATTGGGGCATCTCGACTCAAGCCCTATTACGATAGCTGGCTGGTTTTGATTTTTTTGAGCCTCCCACTTGATAACAGACCTACTGGTCGGTATCTGTTTTCGCGAATTACGAAATATGAGCCCAGCCAAGACACCAAATGAAACACGCGCCCGCATCCTGAATGCAGCGTTTGAGGAATTCTACTGTAACGGATTCCAAGCTGGGAGTCTGAACAAGATCATCAAGGCGGCGGATACGACCAAGGGTGGTCTGTTCCATCACTTCAGCAGCAAGTTCGAATTGGGGTATGCTGTTGTGGATGAATTGCTCAGTGGCTACGTGGAAGAGCGTTGGATAGCACCCCTGCGGGAAACGGACGATCCCGTTAAAACCATCAAGCAAATCCTTATGGAATACCGCGAAAGTGCAGAAAAAGGGGAATGTCAGTCGCTTCAAAATGGCTGTCCTTTAAACAACATTGCACAGGAAATGGCCGGATTGGATGAAGGTTTCCGTATGCGTGTCGAACAGATTTTCAGATCGTGGCGGGCTGCCATCAGCGAGTCCATCGGCCGGGCTCAATCTTCGGGAAGGATCCGAAAGGATATCACTCCAGAGCACGTAGGTGCCTTTGTCGTCGCTGCCCTCGAAGGCATGGTCGGCACCATCAAGAATTCCCGTTCTCTTGAACTCATGGATCAGCTCGGTAAGGGCATGATCTCTTACCTGGATTCCCTCAGCCCCGCTTAAAAAAATTTACCCCCAAAACAAACCGACCGGTCGGATTAACATGTAACACAAAAGACAAGAAGCCGTATCATGAATACCCAACTCACACAAACACCCTGCGATTCCAGAACGACACTCACTGATTGTTGGATGTCGATTCGAGAGAGAGTGACCGCCCCTTGGCAAATCCTCGCCACGAGTGATTCGTCCAAATTGGCGCTCAGTGTGGCCACGCTGAAGGCTGAGTCGCTGGCTTGGAAATCGGGTATTCCTGAACTGCTGTTCCCTACTCTCTTTCAAGAGATCGCCACCAAAGAACTCCCATTTCTTATCAACCGTTTCTAATCGATTTTTACTATGTCCACCAATCCTCGAACTGAAGCATTTGCCCGAGGCATCATCCGTAACCGATGGCTCGTTCTCACCCTGTCCCTTGCCGCTCTCATACTGATGGGAGCAGGCATGAAAAAGATCTACATCCGCACGGACTATCGGATCTTTTTCTCAAAGGAAAATCCACAGCTCACTGCGTTTGAAGAACTGCAGAACGTCTACACCAAGGACGACAACATCATGATGGTGCTCAATCACCCTGAGCACGAGGTCTTCAGCAAGGAGTATCTCACTGCCATCCACTGGCTCACGGATCGTGCCTGGCGAATGACCAATCATGTCACCCGAGTGGATTCGGTGACGAACTTCCAACATTCAAAGGCGGAGGAAGACGACATCCTTGTGGGGGATCTGGTCGAAGATCTCGATACGCTGAACGATGCCACCATTCAGGAGATCAAGGAGGTGGCCACGAATGAGCCTCTATTGGCGAATCGATTAATCGGACAGAATCCTCATGTTGTTGGGATCAATGTCCTGCTCACCCTACCTGAGAAACGACCGGATGAACCGGTCATGGCAGCGCAGGAGGCGCGGGCAGTGATGGAGGAATTCAAACAGGAGTTCCCCGGCTTTGAGACCTATCTCACAGGATTGGTAATGCTGAACAATTCGTTCGCTGAAACGAGCCAACGCGACATGGCCACCATCGTGCCGATCATGTATGGAGGCATCGTCGTCATCATGGGCCTCCTTCTTAGATCTTTTGCAGGCACGTTCGCTACTCTCGGAGTCATCATGGCATCCAGTGCCTTTGGTATGGGGTTCATGGGGCATGTAGGCATTCCGTTGACACCGCCCGTAGCGACCGCCCCCACGATCATAACCACGCTCGCCGTTGCAGACTCCATCCACATTCTGGTCACCCTGCTTGCCTATATGAGAATGGGCCGGAGCCAAAGCGAGGCGCTCGTGGAAAGTATCAGGGTGAACTTCCAACCCGTCTTCCTGACGAGTCTGACAACCGCGATCGGGTTCCTCAGCCTCAACTTCAGCGATGCACCTCCATTCCGCCACTTGGGCAACATCGTCGCAGTGGGTGTTATAGGTGCCTGGCTGTTTTCCATCTTCGCGCTACCTGCCTTTCTTTCACTGATCAAACTCAGAACCAAGACCAGTGGTGAAGATCGTTCACGTGGCTTTGATCGCCTTACTGATTTCATTATTGGAAACCGGGCCGCAGTGCTTTGGGGAAGTGCGGCTGTGGTGGTGTTCCTATCAGCCTTCATTCCACGCATTGTTCTGGATGATCGTTGGGTGGACTACTTCGCTGAGGGCCTCGAGTTCCGCGATGACACGGACTACGCCGTCGATAATCTTACGGGAATCTACACAGTGGAATACTCCATCGAGTCTGGAGAATCCCAAGGCATCGCTGATCCGGACTACCTGACCAATCTGGACAAGTTCGCCACATGGTTGCGCAGCCAACCCGAGGTCCAGCAGGTCACCACGCTTGCTGATATCATGAAGCGGTTGAACAAGAACATGCATGCGGACAACCCAGCCTACTACCGCACTCCTGAAGCGCGTGATCTGGCTGCGCAGTATCTCCTGCTGTTTGAGATGTCACTTCCCTATGGATTGGATCTCAACAACCAGATCAACGTGGATAAATCCGCCACCCGGATGATCGTTTCTCTGGGAGACATCTCCACCAAGCAGCTCAGGGAAATGATCGATAAGATCCGTGATTGGCAGACAGAGAATCTACCGACAGTCATGCAGACCGAAGCCGCCAGTCCGTCAGTAATGTTTGCATGGATCTCCAAGCGAAACATCGAGAGCATGCTGACAGGAACCGCACTCGCAGTGGTTCTGATTTCAATCATCATCGGTATTGCCCTTCGCAGCACCCGATACGGCATTGCCAGTCTGGCTCCCAACTTCATTCCAGCCATCATGGGCTTTGGTGCATGGGGGCTCTTGGTCGGTAGTATTGGTATGTCACTCGCAGTCGTGACAGGTATGACACTTGGAATCGTTGTCGACGACTCGGTTCACTTCATCAGCAAGTATCTGAGAGCCCGAAGGGAGCACGGATACACGGCTGAAGAAGCCATCCGGTTTGCCTTCCAATCCGTTGGACAAGCGCTGGTCGTCACCACCATCATCCTCACGGTCGGTTTCGCAATCCTGAGCTTTTCGCCATTCCGACTGAACTCATGGATGGCACAGCTCACTGCGATCGTGATCGTGTTTGCACTGATTGCAGATTTCTTTCTGCTACCTGCCCTGCTCCTGACCATGGATAGGAAGAAGGACAACCAAAACAACGCACCTCATGACATCAAACAATCTGAGGCAACACCCATTTCAAACTCTTAACATCTGAAAACGACATGAAAGCATCCACGATTCTTACATTGGCACTCACCGCAGTCATGGGACTGCACGCACAGGCTGATCCCGCAATTGAAGCAGCCAAGACACCCGAAGAAAAAGGCCTGGCCATCGCCATCGCCTCCGACAAGCGAGACGAGGGTTGGAAAGACTGGTCCGCACTCGCACAGATGGTTCTCAAGAACCGCCAGGGACAGACCAGTTCCCGCGAAATGAAGATCCAGGCTCTGGAGCAAAAGAAGGATGGCGACCATCGCCTGATCACCTTTGCCGAGCCTCGCGATGTCAAGGGCACTGCCTTTCTCGTTCACACAAAGAAGGTGGGCAATGACGATCAATGGTTGTTCCTCCCCGCACTCAAGCGCGTCAAACGGATCTCCTCAAACAACAAGTCCGGCCCCTTTGTCGGAAGTGAATTTGCCTATGAAGATCTTTCCTCACAAGAGGTCGAGAAGTACACCTACAAGTACCTGAAAGACGAGACCGTCGATGGCATGTCCTGTTACGTTGTGGAGCGTTATCCTGAAGATAAAAAATCAGGCTACACACGGCAGATCACATGGATCGACAAGGAACAATACCGTGTGCTCAAGACTGACTATTACGATCGCAAAGACGCCCTGCTCAAAACCCTGACAGCCAAAGGCTACAAAGAATACAATGGTTACTGGCGTGCTGATAGTTTCTTCATGGAAAACCACCAGACTGGCAAGAGTACCCTGCTCGATTGGCGCAACTATGAGTTCGGTCAAGACCTACGCGAATCCTCATTCACTGCCACCCGCCTGAAGAACGCTCGTTGATCCATGCAAGTGACCCTTCGTCAGATCATTCTCAACATCAGCCTCCTGATTCCGGTCATCGCATCCGGTCAGGAGGCTGACGAGAAACCCAAGTGGTACAAGGAATGGGACTTCAGTGGCTATGTGGAAACCGAGTTACGACTCTTCCCCGACTCGCCATCAGACCCACGACAGACCGAAGACGCCAACCTTTCATTCGCCCTCGAGCCTGAGTTCTATCGTGAATGGAACAACGGCGATCTGGCACTAACGATTGAACCCTTTGTCCGCTATGATCTCGGCGACGAAGACCGCACACATGTAGACCTCAGAGAATTCGTGCTGCGTCGAACTTTCGACACATGGTCGCTTAAATTTGGTGTCAGCAAAGTCTTCTGGGGCGTCACCGAATCGCTTCATCTCGTCGACACCATCAATCAGATCGATCAGGTCGAAAACGTGGACATGGAGGACCGCCTCGGTCAACCAATGCTCAATGCCACCTGGCTCAGCGACTTCGGAACCTTCGATTTCTTTCTCCTACCCTACTTCCGTGAACGAACCTTTCCCGGCATCGGTGGCCGCCTTCGCTCTCTCCCCTATGTCGATACAGATACAGCCGCCTATGAAAGCAGCCTCAAGCAATGGCATCCGGATGGCGCAATACGCTGGGCCCACATGTTTGGCGATGTGGACATCGCCCTCCACTACTTTCGCGGCACAAGTCGCGATCCAGTCTTTCGTCCGTTCATCGACGCCTCGGGACAAGCAGCCCTGCAACCGATTTACAACCAGATGCATCAAGGCGGCATGGAACTTCAATGGACCCGCGATGGGTGGTTGCTGAAATTTGAAGGACTCCACCGCGACGGACGCGCCCAACACTTCCAAGCATTCAGCACAGGATTCGAATACACCTTCTACGGCATAGCAGGAAGTTCCATCGATGCAGGCCTGATCGGAGAATACCTCTACAACAGCAAAGGCAACAACGCGCCAACGCCATTCAACAACGACGTCTTTGTCGGCACCCGCCTCACGCTCAACGATGAACAAGACACATCACTCATCGCCGGAGGCATCTTTGATCACGAGAACGGAAGCGCCTCAGCCCGCATCGAATTTGAAAGAAGAATAGGAAGCAACTACACCCTCGCCATCGAAGGTCAAAAGATCATCGAGACTGACCCAACAGATCCCCTCCACGCCTTCCGCAACGACAGCTTCATCCAAGTCGCCTTCCGCCGCTATTTCTGAGGGCCCGTGAACTTCACCGAAGCTAAAGGAGTCGGTCGATCACACGCCTATTTTGAAGGCGGCCCAACTAAGAATGGTAAAGTGAAAGACTTCTTCAAGAAAGCCTTCGAAGGAAAACGGGCAGAAGACGGCCTCCCTTTCGATTCCGGAGCAAACGTGTACTCCGCGAAATAAAATTCGAGCTTCAGAGATACTCTGGGGCCTAACCGCCTTCTTTTCTCAGCGCCTCTGCCTGAGGTCTTGATTCCTCTGATCACCTTTCGGACGTAGGCGTCCGCGTTCCTGACCTTACTCGTTGGTGGTTGAGATGGGTTTGGAGATGGGCTTGATGCCTGTGGCGATTGGTTTCTTTGGCGCTGGTGTCGGAGTTGGCGCAGGAGCGGCCTCAACGGTATTGGTCGTCGTTGTGGTCACAGGTGCGGCGTCGGGCGCAGCGGCAAAGGCATCGGGTGCGGTGTCTTCTTCGATGAATGGTTCAGGGGCGAGACTGAGGTCCTCTGGCATGATCACGATGGTGATGCGTCGGTTCTTGGCTCTTCCTTCGGGTGATTTGTTTGTAGCTACAGGGTGATATTCACCGTAGCCGACGATCGCCAATCTCTTGGGATTCACACCTGCATTCTTCTGAAGAAAGGTCACTGCGGCGGTGGCCCGTCCTGAGGAGAGTTCCCAGTTGTTACGGTATCGTCCACTGGCGCTGGAGAATGGGATGTTGTCTGTATGACCGATCACATGGATCTGGCGTTTGGGATAGCGCTCCAACACTCCGGCAACTTCCAACAGCACCTTCTTTCCTTCTTCTCTCAGTTCGGTGCGACCAAGATCAAAGAGGACGCGGTTGAGAATATCGACAGTCAGTTTGCCTTTGAGCTCGGAGATGGCGACGTCTTTGGAGGTAAGGGCCTCTTTCATGGAGCGTTCCAGATCTCCCTTGATCCGATTCATCTCTACCTTTTCCTGAACGAGTTTGAGATTCTCGCTTTTCAGATTGGTGGCCTGGCCCTTGAGCTCATTGACGGTCACAGTCTGATCGCTGAGATCCTGCTTGGTTTCCTCGAGTTCTTTTTCAAGTTCCTTAAGCGTGGACTCGCTCTCTTCCAGCTCTTTCTCCAGCTTATCGGTAAGGCCGTGAACTTCGTCCACTTCCGCGAGTTTTAGGTCGTATTGGCTACGATACTGCCATGCTGTGAATCCGAGAAAGGCAATCACCGCCAAAACCATGAATCCTACGAAGATGTTCCATGCTTGCTTGGGCATGGGCGAAACGGTAGCAGCCGATTGAAAAAGGGGAAGTTTTCAGTGCACCTCGATGGCCTTGTTTATTCGATCCACTACGGCCTCCACCTGCACGGATTCCATGCAACGGAAGTCGATTGGGCATTCCCGAAGGAAGCAAGGAGCACAGGAAACCTTCTCTTGAACGATTCCTTTGGATGGCGCGCCCGGCATACCTGGCCCGGTGAGTTCGACTGATGTGCTGCCGAAAACACCGACAATCTCTGTGCCAAGCGCAGCAGCCACATGCATGGGACCACTGTCATTGGTCAGCACCACATCACAGCGGGCCAATCCAGCCAGTAGCTCGCCCAAGCTGGTCTTGCCAACTAGGTTGATCACTTTTTCGGCACCTATCTGAATACCCAGAGTCTTGGCAACCTGCTCCCCTACTTCATCTCCAGGGCCACCAAAGACGACATACAATCCTCCTTTGGCTTCATTGACCGTGGCTGCGGATTCAATGAATTGATTCGTAGGCCAGCGTTTGGCAGGTCCGTAGTCCGCGCCAGGGTTGAGACCAATCAGTGGTGTTCCCTTTGAAAGTTGAGCCTTCTGATCGGGAGTAAAGTAGGTATCCACCCAGTCTGTCTGTGAATCTTCTGAGGCCTCGAGAGCGGGCGCCGAAAGGGTTCCATCAAACCCAAGTGATTGAACCAGATGCAGGTAATGACTGACGTGATGGGATGCCACTGGAATGGGCGAATTCTCAGCAAGCTCCGGGTGGTCTGCGAGTTTCTTCACCTCAGCCGGAGTCCGCTTTTTCATGTGAACCACGTCTGATCGGCGTTCCACAGGTGCGGACAACATCAATCCTCTGAAGCCACCTCCGTATCCGCCTCTAAAGGGAATTCCGGCAAACCACATTTCCAAGGCAGTTCTCGGTGAATTGGGCAGAACGATGGCGGCATCAAACTTCTTTTCCCGCAGGCGTCGTCCGAGCTTCAGGATCGATTCCTCTTTATCAGATTCGATCACTTCATCCACAAAGGACTGCATCCGCCATAGGTCCCCAAGCTTGGGATGGGTGAGAATGGAAATGGAGGCATCAGGCCAGCCTCTACGGATCGACTCGATGGCGGGCATGGTCATGACGGCATCCCCAAGCCAATTCACACTGCGAATCAGCACGCGTCCTGGCTTCCAATTCTGAACGGAGGATTTCATGACTCGGCCCGCTTTTTTGCTCTCGGGCGTCCGGTGTGCTTCCATCTGTTGTGAACCCAAAACCAGTTGGCAGGATCCCGGCGCACCGCATCTTCAAATCTCTTCTGAACGTCTTCTGTGATTTCGTCAACCGGCCGTGGCTTCCCATCCACATGGGTGGCGATCTCTGGCTCAATCTCAATCCGCCATCTCCCCGGTGAGGTGCGGTAACAGATCGCCGTATGTAATGGGCACTTATAGCGTAGGGCAAACAAGGCAGGCGCTGTGGATGCAGAACAAGGACGACCAAACATCATCACCTGAGCGCCTTTAACGCCACCGCTTTGATCTGCAAGCAATCCAACGATCGCCCCGCCCTCCGCCATGAAGTTCTTTAGTTCGGCAGCTTCGGTCCGTCTTTCAAAATAGGTCACCTCGGTTTGGCTACGCACATCCTTGAGCAGGCGATTCAACGTGGCTTCCTTCAGTCCTCGATAGGTGGTGGCGCCTCTTGCTTCTTTGAAGACATCGGCGAGACGTGAGTAGATTTCAAAGTTCCCAAAGTGACCAATGCCCACCACGCGACTAATCAGATTACCTTCTTCGTCACGCTCGACAAATTCCTCACTACCTTTGACTTCAAGGACGCTCTTGATTCGCTCCTTGCTCATGGAAAGCGTCTTTGCAGCGCTGGAAAAGTTCTCACCGATCCGTTTGAAGTTCTCTTTCACCAACGCCTTGATCTGCTTTTCGTCCATCTCGTCGCCAAAGGCGTGCCGGATGTTTTCAGCTGCAACGCGTCGATGTCTCTTATCGATCAACCAGGCAAGCCAACCGAAGAAGCGTCCCACCCTGGCAACCAATCCCAAAGGGAGAGAATGCAACACAAAAAGAAGTGTGCGGACGACAATATAAAGGAGCCATTGCATCTGGTGAAATTGGGAATCGATCAGTGAAAACAGATCTGCCGGACACAGTCATTGAAGTCCTTGGCTCCGCTCAGAATCTTGATCTCTACGCGCATGTAAAAGATGGGAAGATCACGTCGGTCAATCTTTGGAAAGCGCACGGCATCCTTCTGAGTGGTGATGATGATCTCTGCCTGTCGCTTCTTGCTTCGGTTGATGACATTGAGGATCTCCTGTTGGGTGAAACGATGGTGATCCGCAAAGCGCCGACGATAGACCAATTCCGCCCCCAGCTTTACGAGGCTCTCCTCAAAACTCTCCGGCTGAGCAATACCACTGAGTGTCGCGACTTTCTTCCCTTTCAGGAATTGAAGCCCTTCCTGCACACCCGTAAACACATCCTGGAAGTAGAGTGCGTGATGGATACACTCGATAATGGCCGCACGCGGATTGTGTTTTCCGATCCGTGCGCGCAGTCCTGCTGTGTCGCCATCACTCTTGGTAATGAAGATCACATTGGCTCTGGAAAGATGTTTGGGTGGTTCACGAAGCGTTCCACGCGGAAGCATGTGCTCATTGCCAAAGGGTTGCTGACGGTCGATCAACACCACGTCCATTCGGCGTCCGCGCAATTTCCAGTACTGGAAACCATCATCGAGCAACAGGATATCACATCCAAAGTGTTCAGCTGCATAACGCCCTGCTTTCACACGATCCTTGTCCACAAGAACCACGACGTCCTTAAGGTTGGATGCAAGCATGTAAGGCTCATCACCGGCTGTTTCAGAATCGAGCAGCAGCGACTTGCCATCAGATACAACTCTAGGCGGCGTGGTGTCGGCGCGGAGAAGGAGTTTATCAATGAGGCGTTTACGAAGTGGAGGCGGCTTGGAGCGATAACCACGGGAAAGGATGGCCACCTTACGCCCCTCGTCCTGCAAAACTCGGGCAAATTTCTCAACAACAGGCGTCTTTCCTGTGCCGCCCACTGTGAGGTTACCCACGGCAATCACCTGAATTCCCAAGGTCGTATCGCGGAGGATACGCACATTATAGAGAAAGCGACGAAGCTTGATGATGACCTCGAAGACCTTGGATAGGCAGAAAAGCACAAAGCGCAACAGGGCAGCGCGCTTCCCCTTTCGTTGCTCGAAGATCACTTCGAGAACAAAGGTTTCCGTATTTTCTATCCAGCTCTGAAACGCCTCTCGCACGAGCCGCGGAGTGTGCCCATCCACCCCACCTAGGGCAAGATTCTGAACGCCAATTCCTTCAAAAGTTCCAAATACCTCCGATTTAGTAGTTTGAATCAACTCGAATTCACGAAAGTTAGTCTTGGCTAACTTTTTTATTTGCATCGAATAATCTTAATACTACCTTCACCCGCTCGTGAATGTTGCGAGAACTATGAAAATGAATCGGACTTTATTGAAAATGTGTTTGGTGGGACTGGTCGCTCTGACTGGTCTGAACGTCTCTGCGGCACCCATCAGTGTGACGGCGACCACGACCATGGTGGCAGATCTCGTTCGTCAGGTCGGTGGAGATCAAGTGAAGGTGGAAGCACTCATGGGCCCGGGAGTGGACCCACATCTCTGTGCTCCCTCCACCCGCGACATCCTGAAGCTAAATCGCTCCAAGGTGATCTTCTACTCAGGGCTTCATCTCGAAGGCAAGATGACCGATCTCTTTGCCAGGATGACCAAACGCGGCAAACCGGTTTACGCCGTCACTGGCAGACTCAACAAGAAGGCTCTCCTGAAACCTGAAGACTACGAAGGCCATCACGATCCACACGTATGGGGAGATGCCTCCCTATGGAGACAGACCGTCGATGTCGTTGCTGAAGGACTCAGCAAGGCAGATCCGGCAAACAAATCCCTCTACGCAAAGAACGCAGCCAAGCATAAGGCAGAACTTGAAACACTGCACACATGGGCCAAGAAGCGGGTCTCTGAAATTCCAACTAAAAAACGTGTGCTGGTCACCAGTCATGATGCCTTTGCCTATCTCGGCAAGGCCTATGGTCTGGAAGTCGTGGGCGTGCAAGGTGTCTCAACCGCAACGGAAGCCGGACTGGCAGACATCGCCAAGACCGTCGACTTCATCAAGAGCCGAGAGATCAAGGCCATCTTCGTGGAGTCCAGTGTGTCCCCTGCTGTGATCCAACGCATCAGCAGCGACTCAGGTGCACGCATCGGAGGCGAACTCTTCTCCGATGCCTGCGGTCCCAATGGTGACATCCATGAAGCTCACGGTGAGAAGTATGACGTCGGCACGGTTGTCGGCATGTTGAAACACAACATCAATACAGCCGTAGATGCTCTGAAGGGAACCTGATTCCCGACCCAAAATGCATACAGGTCCTAGCAGGCCGCCAACCTTTTTCCTTTCGTATGCGCCCCATGATTATCAATGCTGCTGCTGGTTCCGGATCCAAGTCCGAGAACCCGCGCTTTGCAGCCATGCCAGAATCAACCAACCAGCCCACACAGAAACTGTCGCCCTCTGAGATTCCTCTCGAGGTCCACGACATGACGGTGGCCTATCACAAGAAGCCTGTCTTGTGGGGTATCGACCTGTCAGTGCCACCGGGAAGTCTGGTCGGCATCATCGGCCCCAACGGCGCTGGAAAAAGCACACTGATCAAGAGTATCCTTGGACTCCTTCCCGCAAGCAGTGGCTGGGCAAAGGTGTTTGGTGTACCAGCACGAAAGAACCTCAAACGCGTCGGCTATGTGCCTCAACGCGAATCCGTGGACTGGGACTTCCCCGTCAATGTGATGGACGTCGTGCTGATGGGAAGATACGGCCGATTGGGACTCTTCAAACGCCCATCCAAAGCCGATCGTGATTTTGCCCGCGAGTGCTTGGACAAGGTGAAGATGCTTCCTTACGCCAACCGACAGATTTCGAATCTAAGCGGCGGCCAACAGCAACGCGTCTTTCTTGCAAGAGCCCTGGCCCAAGAAAGTGATCTCTACCTGATGGACGAGCCTTTCGTAGGTGTCGATGCAGCTACAGAATCGGCCATCATCACCCTGCTCAAGGAACTTCAATCCAAGGGCAAAACCATCCTCGTCGTGCATCACGATCTCGGCACAGCAAAGGAATACTTCGATCATCTCCTTCTCTTGAATATGCGCGTGGTCGCCTTTGGGAAAACGAGTGAGACCTTCACTCTCGATTTGCTTCAAAAGACCTATGGCGGTCGCTTGACCATCCTGTCAGAGGTGGCCGAAGCCGTTCGCGAACGGGGGCAATAGTGATGAACGTCCGTCGCTGGATCACCTTTTCACTTCTCTGTCTTGTGCTGCTCCCTCTGACGGCACACGCCAGCAGCATTGGCGACCTTTCCGACACATCGCTCGGCGAACAGGTCAAACGCTTCCTCTCACTCAAAGATCCATCCGTCCGCTATGCCCTGCTCGGTTCCATCCTGCTGGGCATCAACTGTGGAATGCTTGGTAGCTTCATTGTCGTCAGGAAACTTTCCCTGATGGGCGATGCCCTATCACACGCCGTGCTTCCCGGAGTCGCCATGGGCTTCCTCTGGAACATGGAAAAGGATCCTGTCGCAATCCTGATCGGGGCCGTGATTGCAGGACTCTTGGGAAGCTTTGTGGTCAATCTCATCACTCACACCACCCGGCTCAAGGAAGACACCGCACTGGGAATGGTGCTCGCGGGATTCTTCGCTGTCGGCATCTGTCTGGTTTCCATGATCCAGCGCAGGGTGCAGAACGGCAATCAGAGCGGCATTGATAAATACCTCTTTGGTCAGGCCGCAGCGATCAACACAGACGATGTTTTTCTCATGGCCATCGTCACGATATCAGCGTTGGTCGTCATGGGCGTTTTCTACAAGGAATTCCTGGTCAGCAGCTTTGATCCCGGCTTTGCGGGGGTCTCTGGTCTGCCCGTAAAATTCTTTCACTATCTGCTGATGCTGCTGCTGGCATTCTCCGTGGTCATCGCCCTTCAGGCAGTGGGCGTGGTGTTGGTATCGGCCATGCTGATCACGCCTGCAGCGACGGCTTACCTACTGACAGATCGGCTTCATCGCATGATCAGCATGGCTATGATCTTTGGTGTGGTTTCAGGCGCGATCGGATGTTTCATCAGTTTCCTGAAACCAGGCCTGCCCACTGGTCCCTTCATGGTTTTGGCTGCCAGTCTTTGTTTCTTCGGAGCGTTCCTGTTCGGACCGCGCCACGGCGTCGTCATGCGTTGGTGGAGACAGCTCTCACGTTCACACAAGGTGCAGCGCGAAAACACGCTCAAGGCCGTTTATCAGGTCTTGGAAGAACGCGAATTCAAAGGCGAGGGCGTGTCACTCAGAGAGCTGGCGCAACGTCGCAGAGAGACGATTGAGGAAGCTCGCCAACAATCTCTGGCACTCGTCCGCAATCGACTAGCCTCCCTGCATGAAGACGGGAATCTTATCCTCCTCAATCCTGATGGTTGGCAACGCGCCTGCGCCATCGTTCGCAACCATCGACTCTGGGAGCTCTATCTGACCAATGCAGCCGATTACCCTGCCGATCACGTGCATGAGGATGCCGAGAAGATCGAACACGTCTTGGGGGAAGAGGTGGTAAGACAATTGGAGCGCCGCCTCGACTACGCCAAGACCGATCCACATGGAAAACCAATTCCCAGCCTCGACGACCTGCAACGCGGCTCTGGAATCAGTCAACACGACGACCTTGTCGGCTACGGACAGAATTGAAGATGAGCGACCTCATTCCTCTATTCAATTTTCAGGACTACGTGGTCATGCCATGGACGGAGGAACTTGCCCACTTTGGTTGGATCATCCTCATGGGCTTCTTCGTGGCAGCAGCCTGCGGACTGGTCGGGAATTATCTGATACTTAGACGCATGGCACTGGTGGGTGATGCGATCAGCCACAGTATCCTACCGGGACTGGCCGGTGCCTTCCTGGTGGCAGCCGCCTTTCAAAGCAATCAATCCGATGAGCGTGGACTGGGCTTCTCAATCGCCATGTTCATTGGCGCACTGCTCGCCGCCTTGCTTACCACCGTCATCATCGAGGTCATCCACAAGAAAACACGGGTAAAACAAGACGCCGCCATTGGTATCGCCTTCTCATCCCTCTTTGCCCTAGGTGTGGTGATGATTAATCTCTTCTCGGCAGACATCCATCTGGATGCCGACTGTGTGCTCTACGGAGAAATCACCTACATCCCGCTAGAAAACCATTTTATGATCGGAGACAAGGAAATCGCTCCCATCCCTGTCGTGCGGATGGGGATAGTCGCAGCCATCACGCTCTGCCTGATCATCGCCTTCTATAAAGAGCTACTCGTCAGTTCATTTGACTCCGGTCTTGCAGCATCCTTGGGAATCAATGCCACAGCGGTGCACTATGGACTGATGGCATGGCTCTCCATCGTGGTGGTCAGTGCCTTTGAGGCAGTGGGGGCTATCCTCGTGATTGCGATGCTTATCCTGCCAGGAGCAACCGCCTCTCTGCTCACTACGCGGCTTTCGTTTATCATGATTCTCACAGTCATTCATGCCGCGCTCAGCACGGTGTTGGGAGTTCACTTGGGACTATGGCTGGATTGCTCCACTGCGGGAGCCATGGTCGTGGCTGGAGCATTCTTATTTACGCTGACTTGGGCTGCGAAACAGGTCCAAGCGCTCCTTCACCGCCCCGACCTACGAGAAAAGGACCAGACAATCGGTGAATCACCGGCCGTCTGATCCTTGCAGATTTAAAAACACTGGTCCCCATCAAGGCACCGTGACTGTCGGCGCATCGAATGTTTTGGTCGGCGGATTTCTGTTCTTCGTGATGTCGTTCAACCAATCACTTTGAGCACTGTCGTTATAGCGCTCCATCTGCTCGCCAAACAGTTTGGACAATTCTTCCTGAGTTGCTGATTGAATCGGCTCCAAAGCAGCCAGCTTCTGATCCCATGTCAGGTCCCTATTCCCTTGGATTTCCCGTGCTGCCTTCTGGGCCTCTTTCTTGATATCCACAGCTGCAGCAGCTTCCTCACGTCCCTGCCCTCCGCGTTCCGCCAGTCGATAGAAATTCTTGAACTCGTGGTTCTGTACCATTTCGTAATCTCCGTAACGATCATCACCCAAGAGGCCTTTGATCTGTTCGTTCAAAGCCTTTTCAGCCTCCTTGTATTCCTTGCGCTCCTCGCTGTTCAGTCCCATTTGTCCATATGGCCCCCAGTCATCGCTGAACTCCTGCTTCATGGCAAAGATATCACGAAACTCCTTCTCATTTGGCTCAAAGCCGTGCAACTGGGCACGCATCATATTTGCCGTATCTGAAAGCGTGAATTGATAACGCTCAAACTCATCCGGGGAGAGAATCGATTTCAGTCGATCATCCATCCCCTTTCTCAAAGTCAGAATCTCCTCAAGGTCCTTGCGATCCGGTTGCCCACTTCCAAATTTCTCTGCAGCGACCACCTGAAGTGATTGAAACTCCTCCATCACCTTGGCCTGCTTCTCGTCAGAGAGATAACCCAGCGCACGCTCGAAGGGATTGAACATGGCATTCATATCGGGCTTCACTGGAATGTCCTCTCCAAGCAACGCCTTCAACAAATCCTTCTTTTCCGCCTGTGCTGCCTGCTGCTCTTCCAAATGCTCCTTCTTGAACATCTCTGCAAACATGTTTCCGGTCTTCCAGAACTCATACGGCTTCTCCTCGGCCCGCTTGGCCTTGGCACGTTCGTCAAAGAGCTTGCCCACATCGGCCATAATAATGTCCCTGATAGTCTCCTCGGGACAACCGATGGCTCTCAGGTTATCGATGTATTCCCGGTAGTCACTGGATTCGACCAGTTCCCAATTGAAACTCTTTCCTGAGCCAGTTGGCGCAGCAACCTTATTGGTCACATAGATCACCTCAGGTTCGGCAGATGACGGTGGAGCTGGCTGATCGATGGAATCGATCGAGTCAGCCTTGGACAGATCTTCATCTGATGAACGGTTCTTCATCACCCCGGCAATACCGAGGATCAGGGCCAAATTTAGGACCATGGACACGACGAGTAGTTTTCTTGGATTCATAAGGCAGTGCTTTCTTTCAGGGACTGTTCGAGATCCTAGTGGCTCAATTCCTGAGGGGAATGACAAAATACCTACACAAATTGTAGTCCCTGCGTTCGTCACCATGAATAAAAACTGCTCTTGTCCACCACAGTTCAAGCAAGTCTTATGGCCCTGCAAACACTCGGGAGCCAGCTTTTAGCTAGATTCACCTACGGAATCCGACTTCTTAAATCGATTTCGCCAGCTCTTTTTGATCACTTCCATCTATTTTCACAAAAAGATCCCTCTTTACAATAAGGGACAAATTGACCTCAGAATCTTGACACTTCGGGGTTCATTGATACTCTCCCGCCTCTTTTCCGCCGGAAAGCTCCGGCTGGATACCCCGCTTATCGGGGTGTGAATTAAGAATTTCACCGATAAACCGCAGTTATGAAACGCACATTCCAGCCATCTAATTTGAGCCGCAAGCGCCAACACGGGTTCCTCTCCCGCATGCGCAAAAAGAGCGGTCGCGCCATCATCGCACGCCGCCGCCGCCAAGGCCGTAAGCGCCTTACTCCGGTATAAACCGATGGCCTCCTGAGTGCGAATGACGACGCCGTCGTCGCCTTCCCTACGCTTTCCCCAATCCTGCCACATCAAGAACGGGCGTGATTTTGCACGCCTGAAGACTGAAGGAGGCAGGGCTTCTAGCAGGTCTGTCCTTTCAAATTGGAAGGAAAATGCTCCGAGTCCCGTTTCACGATTGGGCTTGGTGGTTAGCAAGAAAGTTGGGAATTCGGTGGCTCGCAGTCGTGCTCGTCGGCTTTTGACAGAATGTTTCAGGCTGAACAGGCATCGATTTCTGTTCAATATTGACCTCATTCTCGTGGCAAGACCTGCCATTGCCGGCAAAGACTTCGCCGAAGTTCAAAAGGATTTTCTCTATACTATGCGCAAGGCCGGGATCATACCCAAGAAACCTGACCAAGGCGCGCCCCAATAAATACCATGGACCGTAAAGGCATCTTCATTCTGGTCACCTGTTTCGCCCTACTTTTGGCGTGGCCATCTCTAACCAAGAAAATCTGGCCCGACACCGGCAAACCAGACGCTCCCCTGATCGGTGACACCAATGCAGTTTCAAATGCATCGTCCACCGGCACGGGAACCAACGCCGTTGCTACAGTCATTTCCAAAGCAACCAATGCTGTCGCAGCCATCACGGCTGAAGCAACCCAGGTGCAACGCAAGCCAGAGCAGCTGCTCTCCATCTCTGACGACAAGGCCGAATTCGTCATCACCTCTCACGGAGGCGGTGTCCGCGCTGTCAATTTGAGCCAATATCTGGCCAACAGTTGCGACGGAGAAGGCGATGGCCAATTGGTCTCCATCAATACCAACGCTCCCGCTCCCATCCTTTCACTTGGAGGAGGATCCCAATTCAATCAGGGCAATCAGTACGAACTGACCAAGGACGGGAATCAGGTCACAGCGGTCGGGACACTGGCCAACGGTCTGAAGGTCACCAAGACATTCACTCTCACCGGAACCAACTACCTGCTTGATACAAGCATCAAGATTTCCAACCCGACTGAAGCACCAGTCTCCGTTCCGGCCCACGAGGTTGTGGCGGGCACGGCAACAAGCGCGAATCCAAAGGAAGACCCATTTTTCAAGGGAGTCACATGGCAGGCAGGTGAAGACACTGACAAGGTGGAAGGACGCTGGTTCGAGAACCGCACACTCGGTTGTTTCCCTGGCACTCCCCGTTATCAATACAACCCCGAAGATGGCCTGGAGCAGCTCAATTGGCTGGCATCCTACAATCAATTCTTCGCTGTCGCCGTCATTCCCAAGGCACTTGAGAATCAGTTCCGCGTTGTTAGCATCACAGAGCCACGCCACGGCTCGGTGGAACACGATGCTTCCAGCATTGATCCCAATTTCAATGCATGGCTCCTGACTGAGAAGGACTTCAAGGACTTCAGCCGTCTTACCGCCAAACTGGCGGCACCAGCAGACACCTTCTCTGACTACATTTCAAAGAATCTGAGCCAGGAAACCACTGCAGCTCTGACTCAAGGTGGAGACGAGGCTACAGCACTGGTCTTGGAAGACATCAATCGCCTGATTCTCAGCAAGGATTTCTTTGCTGATAACAGCTACTACTTTGAATCCACACTAGCACTCGGTGAGATCCGTGAGCTGAAGGACAAGCGCATTTATCCTGAAGACACCGTTCGCCTGAATCGCCTCCTTGCAGAGCAGAGCTGGATCAATGAGATGATCCCCTCCATCAAAGGTTTTCAGGCATCCCTGCTTCACAGCCCCCAGGTGCTCCAACCCGGAGAAGCCCTGATCTACAACTACGCTGTCTACGCAGGCCCCAAGGAATACAAGGGTCTTGCTCAACTTTCAGAGTCTTTAAACAACGACCTCGAGGAAATCATGGGCTTTGGTGGATTCTTCGGATTCTTCTCCAAGATTCTGCTTCTCTCCATGAACTGGCTTCACTCGCTGAACATCCCCTACGGGTGGACCATCGTGGTGATCACCATCATCATCAAACTGATCTTCTGGCCACTAACCCAGGCCAGCACCCGCTCCATGAAGCGCATGGCCAAGATTCAACCTGAGCTGCAGGCCATCCGTGAAAAATACAAGGAAGACCCTCAGCGCCTGAACGTTGAGATGATGCGCATGATGAAGGAGAAGAAGGTCAGCCCACTTGGTGGCTGTCTTCCGATGGTCATCCAGATGCCGATCTTCTTTGGTTTCTTCTTCATGATCAAAAGCGCCATCGAGCTACGTGGTGCAAGCTTCATGTGGGCCTGTGATCTTTCTGTAGCGGATACGATCTTTACCATCCCTGGTCTGGGCTGGCTCCCATTCCTCGGCGTTCCTGGCGAAGGACTTCCCATCAACCCGATGCCGATTCTGATGTGCGTGACCATGCTCTATCAGATGAGCCTCACTCCTCAGTCCCCTACGATGGATCCGACCCAGCAGAAGATCATGAAGTTCATGCCCATGATGTTCATTCTGTTCCTCTACAGATACTCCTCTGGTCTGACCCTCTACTGGACCGTGAACAACATCCTTTCCATCATCCAAACCAAGATTGTCCGGAATCAAGATGACGATGATGACACCAAGTCACCATCCTCCCCTTCGAAACCGGGCGCTCCCGGCCCCAAGAAGCCCAAGAGCAGCCTACCGCCTGTCCCCGGGTCTCCTGAGGAGAAGGCCAAACGCAAACGCGTCAAAGGCATGCCCAAGCGCTGATATCGACCACTCATTTTTCAATCATCTGTAAAAACCTATGGATACAACACCAAAAGCCATTCTAGGTGATCTCCTTTCCAATTTGGGATTTGAATCCACGCTGGAAGAGGAGCAACTGAAGGAAGGCCTCATGCTCTCGATCAATTGTGACGACGCAGGCCGCCTCATCGGACGCCGTGGACAGACCCTCAGCGACCTCCAATACCTCATGAACCGCATCATCCAGCGTCATGATCCAGAAGCCGAACGCGTCACTGTCGACGTGGGTGGCTACCGTCGTGAAGTTCGCGATAATCTGGTCAAAAGCGCCAAGGAAGCTGCCGAGAAGGTTCGCCGCTGGGGTGATATCGTGGAACTGCCTCCTATGAACGCCTACGACAGACGTATCGTTCACAACCTCCTCAAAGAGGACACCGACGTGGAAACTCACAGTGTGGAAGTGGACGGCACAAAACGGAAAGCCATCCTGCTTCGACCAAGAAACTAAGATTTGGATCAGACCATGTCTCGACGAAGGCGACCCTACAAAAAAGGTCGCCTTTTTCGTCTTCAGACCAGTTGATCTACGTTAAACAATCCCCTTATTCTCCCGTAAAACCCACCTCTTTTGCCATCCTGTCAAAATGAGGGAAATGGTTGGGGAGAATGAAAAAATCTCAAAACTACAGGTTGCGGTGTGCCTGACCCCGTTGTAAAAGCACGCCCGTCTCAGCCATGGGAAAAACACTAGTTATAGCCGAGAAACCCTCCGTCGCAGGTGATATTGCCCGCGCTATTGGAGGTATGGAACGGAAGAAGGACTACTTCGAGAACGATGATTTCATCATCTCGTCGGCAGTCGGTCATCTCCTGGAACTCACCTGTCCCTCCGAATACGAGGTCAAGCGAGGCAAATGGACTTTCCCCAACCTGCCGGTCATCCCCCCGCACTTTGACCTGTCCCCTATCGCAAAGACAGAGGACCGTCTCAAGCTTTTGGGCAAGCTATGCCGTAAGCGTGATGTGGAGAGGATCGTCAATGCTTGTGACGCCGGCCGTGAAGGTGAGCTCATCTTCCGCTACATTGTCCAATATCTGAAGGTCAAGAAGCCGACCCAGCGCCTATGGCTGCAGTCCATGACCAAGGGAGCCATCCAGAAGGGCCTCCAACAACTACGTGAGGGCGAAGAGCTTCAACCACTGGCCAACGCTGCTGTATGCCGCTCTGAGTCCGACTGGTTGGTGGGCATCAATGGCACCCGGGCCATGACCGCCTTCAACTCCAAGTCCGGTGGTTTCCATCTGACCACAGTCGGACGCGTCCAGACCCCTACCCTCGCCATCGTTGTTGAGCGTGAGGAGAAGATCAAAAAATTCGTTCCCAAGGACTATTGGGAAGTGCACGCCACCTTCAAGGCAGCCGCAGGCAACTACGAAGGGCGCTGGATCGACGAAGGATTCAAGAAGTCCAAAGACGATGTCCACAAGAAGGCAGAACGTATCTGGGACGAGAGTCGTGCCACAGCCATCAAGGCACTCTGCGACGGCAAACCCGGATCCGTAACCGAGGAAAGCAAACCCTCCTCCAAGGCAGCCGCTCCACTTTACGATCTCACCAGCCTTCAGCGCGACGCCAACTCTCGCTTCGGATTCTCTGCAGATCGCACTCTTCGATTGGCCCAAGCACTTTACGAGCGCCACAAGGTTCTCACCTATCCAAGAACAGACGCACGCGCTCTACCTGAAGATTATCCGGACACAGTTCGTGAAACCCTTGGTAAATTTGCTGCGACCAGCTACGAGACATCCGCGCAAGCGATTCTCGATAACAACTGGGTGAACCCGAACAACAAACGGGTCTTCAACAACGCCAAGATTTCGGATCACTTTGCGATCATCCCCACCGGTGAAAAAAAGGCACTGAAGGACGATGAAGCCAAGCTCTACGACATGGTCGTAAAACGCTTCCTGGCTGTCTTCCACCCTGCTGCTGAGTATCGGATCACCACCCGCATCACCCGCGTTGAAAACGAAGCCTTCAAGACTGAAGGTAAAGTGCTGGTGAAAGCTGGCTGGCTCGCGGTCTATGGCAAGGGAGCCAAGTCTGATGACGGCAATCCGGATCTCACTCCTGTTTCTCCCGGTGAGACGGTCAACACGGAAGAGATCAACATAGAGGCCAATCAGACCAAGCCACCTTCCAGATTTTCAGAAGCCACGCTCCTCTCCGCCATGGAAGGTGCCGGCAAGCTTGTCGATGACGAGGAGCTTCGCGAAGCAATGAGCGAAAAGGGACTGGGTACCCCAGCCACCCGAGCCTCCATCATTGAGAATCTGATCCGCGAAAAATACCTTTTCAGGCAACAGCGCGAACTCATTCCCACAGCCAAAGCTTTCTCCATTATCATCCTCCTTCGTGGACTGGGTGTTGCGGAACTCTGTTCCCCTGAATTGACAGGAAACTGGGAACACAAGCTCAAGCAAATGGAAGCCGGGAAACTCGGGCGTGAGGAATTCATGCACGAGATTGCCGACATCACACGTCGGATGGTCGAACGCGCCAAGGAATACGAGAGCGATACCGTTCCAGGTGACTTTGGTGAACTAAAGACCCCTTGTCCGAAGTGCGGAGGCACCGTCAAAGAGAACTACAAAAAGTTCCAGTGTGACGCCTGCGACTGGGCTTCATGGAAGATCATGGGCGGACGTCAGTTCGAGATCTCAGAAATGGAAGAGCTGCTGACCACACGACAGGTCGGACCTCTTCAGGGATTCAGAAACAAGAAAGGATTCCCTTTCGCCGCCATCATCAAGCTTGATAACGAGCACGCCGTGAAGTTCGACTTCGGCAACGATGATGAGGACGACAAGAAGGATGAAGTGCCGGACTTCTCGACCATGACACCACTGGGCCCCTGCCCCAAATGTCAGGCCAATGTCTACGAACACGGCATGAGTTACATCTGCGAAAAGAGTGTCGGCCCAGACAAAAAATGCACATTCAGCACCCGCACGATCATCCTTCAGAAACGGATTGAGCCGGAGCAGATGATCAAAATGCTCACGACAAAGAAGACGGATCTTCTTCAAGGATTCGTCTCCAACCGCACAGGACGCGCCTTTTCAGCATTCTGGACGATTGATGACAAGGGAGAGTGCAAGTTCGAGTTTGAAGAGCGTAAGCCACGCAAACGCCCTGACAAGAATGCGCCTCGGGTGAAGATCGATTTCACGGACAAACCCAAGGTCGGCACCTGTCCTCGTTGTCAGAGCACTCTCTTTGAAACTGAAGAGTCCTACATCTGTGAGAAGTCCAATGAAGACACCCGCCCTTGTAAGTTCAAGGCAGGCAAAGTGATCGCAGGACATCAGCTTACCAAAGAAGAACTTACTGAGCTTCTGGAGAAGGATAGAACCAAGCAGTTCACCGACTTCGTCTCCAAGGCTGGTCGCCCATTCTCCGCACGTCTGGTGCTGGAAGGTGGTCGCGCAGGCAAGAAGGTCGCCTTCGAGTTCGAAGACTGATCACCACAAAAAAACAGGGAGCCTCGAAGACTCCCTGTTCCAATCAAATTTGAAGGCGCCCAATCTCGGTTGGGCGCTTTTTCTTTACGCCGGTTTACTCCAGCCCGAGCACGTTCTGCATGTCGTAGAGACCGGCATCCTTGCTGGTGGCCCAGATCGCAGCGCGCAACGCGCCATTGGCAAAGGTCGCACGGCTGCTGGCCTTATGAGTCAATTCAACGCGTTCTCCCTCACGGGCATAAACGACCGTGTGATCGCCCACAACGTCGCCTCCACGCAAGGAATGCATGCCGATCTCGCTCTTCGTCCGTGCACCGACGATTCCTGAGCGACCATGTTGGATTGCCTCGTTGTATTGAAGGTCGCGCACCTTGGCCAGGATCTCAGCCAGGGTGCGGGCGGTTCCGCTTGGTGCATCCACCTTGTGATGGTGATGCATCTCAACCACCTCCAGATCAAAGTCTGGCCCTAGAATCTCCGCAGCCTTGCGGGTCAACCAGAACAAGGTGTTAACGCCGGTGGAAAAATTGGATGCCCATACGAGAGGAATCTTCTTCTGGAACTCAAGGATCCGATCACGCTCATCATCCTCATGACCCGTGGTGCCGATCACCAAGGCCTTACCCTTGTCAGCACAAATGCTGGCTACATTGTAGGTCTGGCTGTGAACGCTGAAATCGATGACGGCATCGCAGCCGTCAATGACATCGGCAAGATTGTCGCCCATGTCGATTTCGCCAACCACTTCGATACCGTCCATTCGTCCGGCACATTCGATGAGCATCTGCCCCATGCGGCCTTTGGAACCGCAGATAATGACTTTAACCATGATGTATTCTGGGATTATTTGAGAATGCCAAGCTCGGTGATCACCTTGCGCACCTGATCCTTGGTCTTCTTGGAAACCTTGGTCAACGGCAGGCGGTATTCCTCATCGCACATTCCCATGAGATTGAGAGCGGCTTTGACAGGACCCGGGCTGGTCTCAATGAAGAGAACCTTGAAAAGATCGTAGAGTTTTTCGTGCAGATTGCGGGCCTTCTTGAGGTCTCCTGCCGCCATCAACTTCACCATTCTGGACACCAGTTTCGGTGCCACGTTGGATGCCACAGAGACCACACCTGCGGCGCCCACAGACATGAACGGAAGGATCTGGCCATCATCACCACTGAGAATCGTAAAGTCCTTTGGCAGTGCCTGACGCAACTGACTCACACGGTCGGCTGTTCCGCCTGCTTCCTTGATGGAAACGATGTTGGAACACTTGGCCGCCAACTTCACCACCGTAGGCACCTCGATGCTGATCACACTGCGTCCAGGAATACTGTAAAGCATGATTGGCAGTCCGGTGTTCTTGGCCACGGCCTGGTAATGCTGGAACAATCCGTCCTGAGAAGGCTTGTTGTAGTAAGGACAGACCTGGAGCGATCCATCAGCACCGGCGGCCTCGGCTGCCTGAGTCAGGTGAATAGCTTCAGCAGTGGAATTGGCACCTGAACCGGCAACCACCTGGATCTTTCCAGCAGCAGCCTGCACGGCGATTTCAATCACACGGACGTGCTCATCCACGTTCACTGTTGGAGATTCGCCGGTTGTACCAACCGGTACAACGCCATCCACCCCGCCCTTGATCTGGGCCTTGACCAGACGCGCCAATGCGTCTTCATCGACTTTGCCCTTCTTGAACGGAGTAACAATTGCTGTGTAGGTACCGGTAAACATGACTTTTCTGCAAAACACCGAGAGTCAAACAAATCGCCCTTTTTGTCCACCGGTTTTGAAGAAGGAAACCAGCCCCGTTGATCCGCTTTTTCTTTCAGGCCACGCCTTCAGCCTGTTTCATTCCCTGCCCGTGCTGAAAATCCAACACATCACCGACCTCAATCTCCCGGGACTGGAGCCCTACCGGACGCTCAAGCTCATGGCCGAGCACCGGGAAAAAGGCATCTTTGTCGCACAGGGTGAGAAGGTCGTCCAATCACTCATCAAGAGCGATTGCGCCATTCAGTCCGTAATGGCTTCTGAAGAATGGTTTGAGCGCGTTCGGGAAAAGATCGAGGCACGGGGCCAACTCGTCGATGTCTTCATTGGCGACAAGAATCTCCTGATGAAAGTCACCGGTCACAGCATGTATCAACCCATACTCGCTGTTGGACGCCTTCCAAGATTGCCAACATTGGAAAGCATGTTGATGACTCTGCCCCGTCCCTATCTGATCGCCGCGCTGGATGGACTCAGCAACGCAGAGAACATCGGTGCCGTGGTTCGCAACGCCGCTGCTATGGGCATCCATGGGATTGTCGTCGGAGAAACCTGCTCCAGTCCGTGGCTCAGACGTTCGGTCCGGTCCTCCATGGGCGGCATCCTCTCACTACCCTGTGCAGAAGTTCCCAATCTCGCACAAGCGGTCAAAGACATGGCAGATCAGGGAATCGAAACCGTCGCCTGTCACCCTCGGCCCGACGGGAAACAGATCGACGCAGTGGATTTCAAGAAAGACACCTGCATCGTCCTTGGAAGCGAGGGCTTGGGAATTTCAGAAACGGTCTTGTCTGCCTGCTCTACCTTCTCTGCCATTCCCATTCATCCAGAAATTGATTCCCTCAATGTGGCCAACGCAGCCGCGATTTATTTTTACGAAGCTCAACGACAACGAGGCTACACATTCAATACTTCGAAATAGCCGGCCGTCACTTCACGTTCCGCGCCAGAGTCCAGCCTTCCATTGTCATATTCAGAGAAGCCCCGTCCAGCTGACGAACACCGGGATCCTTTAATTTCACTTTGACCAATTCCAACTTTGTTTCAGGCAGCCCACCTGACTTCGGAGCCACTTTGTCCAGCCTCTCCAAAACCTGCACCTTCGCATTCAGCGGCAACAGCAACGGCTTGGCTCGTGTGTGCGTCCTCCCATGCACAGCGTGTTGTAGCCCCACCAACATCGGTGTGTTTTCGAACTTCTAATAAAGAAACATCTGAGCATCCGTCACGACCACTTTCCCAAATGACTCTGCCTCCACGATCCTTCGATGCTCAGTCTGTTGGATGAACCGCCCCTTGTCATAGATCGATCCATAATGCTTCAGGATCAATCCACGAATCTGCTCCATTCTCCAGATGCTTTCCTTCATCAACCTCCGCGACTCCCTGCCCGCAGGCGTTGATCCGCCATTGAGATTGATTCGGTCCTTCACCTTCAGTCGCTCCTTGTAACCCACCTGTCCGCTGTTGGAGTGATACACACCGTAGGCATCTTCCAACGCCACCTGAAGCGCTGCAAAATCATATAGGGCATGGGCCAATGCCGGCTCGTTGAAACGTTCCTTATACTCCGCTTCCGCCTTGGCCCTTTTTTCATCCGTCGCACCGCGAAACACATTTCGAAGCAGATACATCTGATGAGGGGTCTTCAACAGATCGCTACCCTTCAGTCCCAGGTTCAATCGCTCAGATAAAACTCCGGTATCACGTGCATACTGACTGTGATCCGCCAATGGGCGCCCATCCACGCCAATCGTTCTCCCATCAGATTCACCTCCTGATGTTCCCTTAGCGCGAAATGTGGGCTCTGTGATAATGGAAGGGTTGGGAATTTCGTAATTGGCCAGATCAGGCACCTCCGTGGGAAGCTGCTTCCGAATGGCACGATCTTTAGTGAGCACGATTGTTCCCGTATTACGGACAGGCTTTCTCTCTCTCCGTTCCCCATCTACGACCATTTTATCCCTGTTCTTGAAGGCGACGATCTTTCCATCCTTGAAGAACACCCGGACCTTGTTGTCATAGATAAAGGTCTCCTCAGCCCCAATAGAGAACTTCGATTTCGGCAGCCCCCATTCCTGAATCACCACATCGCGACTGGTCCCCACCTGCACCTCAGCGCTCACAGAGCACGCCACAAAGGCCAGGCACATGAGCCATCTCCAAATCAGTTTCAAATCAATCATCGTCGTCTCTCTATCATCGGAGCCATAGACAGCAATCTTTAAAGATCCTGCGATCTGATTGCCCAGCAGCGGCTTCACTTGTCACATCGGCAATTTTTGCGTTTTACCCGCAGGGCCATTCCCCTTATCAACAACCACTCTATGACCTTCCCCGACTATCTGGTTCTCATACTCTATTTCGCCGGCATGGCAGGAATTGGCTGGTGGGCCATGAAACGGGTCAAGAAACAGGAGGACTACTTCATGGGCGGCCGTGGATTTGGAAAACTCTTCCAGACCTTCGCTGCCTTCGGTGCAGGAACAGGCTCAGCAGATCCGGTCAACACAGCCCGCACCACCTTCACCAGCGGAATGAGCGGCATGTGGAGTGTGATGTATTGGCTCTTCGTCACACCTCTCTATTGGATTGCGGCAGTGTGGTACCGTCGCATGCGCTGCCTGACACTTGGTGACTGGTTTACCGAGCGCTACGAGTCAAAGAGCTTGGGGGCCGCCTACGCAGCTTTTGGCGTCCTTTACTACATGGTCTACGGCTCCATGCTCTTCGCCGCCATTGGCAAGGTCGCAGCCCCATTGATGGGAGATACCGTCGCACTTTTTGGAAACACCATGGCGCTCGAATACGTGCTCGTGCCAATCATTGCCCTGATTGTGATTGCCTACGGAGTCCTTGGAGGTGTGACAGCCGCCTATTGGACCGACGTGATTCAAGGCATCTGCATCATCCTTCTTTCCGTGCTTCTGTTGCCTTTCGGTTTGAAGGCACTCGTCGCCAAGTTCGGCAATCCGGAAAGCGATGGCATGATGAGTGGATTCAGAATCATGCATGAGCAGCTGCCGGAACATTATTTCCAGGTCGTCGGCTCATCCAACGCCAGCGAATTCCCTCTCTACGCCATCCTTGCCATCACACTCATCAACATGATTGGCATCGTGATCACGCCACATTTCATCGTCACCGGGGGCGGCACGGCAAAGTCCGAACACGACGCCCGCATCGGCCTCGTTACCGGAAATTTCATCAAGCGCTTCTGTACCATCGGCTGGGTGATCACGGCATTGATCGTTCTCACACTCTACGCCGACCGCCCCGAGCTGCAGACAGATCCAGATCGCACATGGGGTATTGCCACATTGGAACTACTCGGCCCTGCAAATCTCGGACTCGTCGGACTCATGCTTGCCTGTCTTCTCGCAGCACTGATGAGCTCCGTGGACTGTTACATGATCGTCTGCTCGGCATTGGTCGTCCGAAACGTCTATGTCCCCTACTTCAAGAAAGAGGCAGATGAAGCAACGTGCCTGAAACTTGGTCGAATCATCGGTGGTCTCGTTGTGTTGGGTGCCGTGGTGATTGCATGGACCATGATGGATGTCTTCAAGCAGCTGCAACTTACATGGATCGTCCCCATGACATTCGCTGCTCCATTCTGGATCGGCATGTGGTGGAGACGCGCCACAACCAAGGCCGCATGGGCTACCGTCATCTTCTGCGTGGCAGTCTTCTTTGTTCTACCCAAAGCCGTGCCCGGACTCGTCTCCTCTCTTCGGGAAAACGCCACCCTCACCATGGCCACAGAAATCACAGAGACCACCCGCACGCGACTGGTTACTCCATCCGATGTAGCAAAACGTCAGGTTCAGATTGATCATTGGAGTCCGGAGAATGGCCCCACACCGTCGCTACTCATTGCAGGCGAATCCATGACAGAGACATCTGTCTCAGGCGGCCATGCAATCTTCTGGGATGGAGGGTTGGACCATGGCGACTACCCTGTGTTGAAGGAAGTCAATCAGACTGAAGACAACGGAGTCACAACCATCACCAAGATCTACGACAGCCCCGCCAAAGGAAAAGGCTCACTGCGCATGGATCTCCTCTTGTATCACTGGATCGGCATTGATCTGACCAAAGTCCGTAAAGCAACCCTCAGCACCTTGGATCTCCCATTCAAGATCCTGCTCCCATTCGTCGTCATGATCCTTTTCAGTCTACTGTCGCCCAGAAATTCCAAAGCCGCACTCGATCGCTTCTACGTGAAGATGAAAACCCCGGTGGAGCCCGATCCGGCATTGGATGCCCAAGCCATGCAGACCAGCTACGCCTCACCAGACCGTTTTAAGGACAAAAACCTCTTCGCTCATCCCGACTTCGAGATTCAACGTCCAACCAAGAAAGACGTCATAGGTTTCATCGTCTGTTTCCTCATCTGCTTCGGCGTCATCGGACTAACAATTTGGGTAGCAGGAATCGGCGCCGGCTAAAGCGATCAAGGTAGGGGCACCCCAAACATTTGTCCGACCTTCGAATTACAGATTTCCCTGGTTATTTGGGTATTTCGTCATTCCCCATACCTCTTCCACTCCTCAACAGTGTCTATGTCCTCCAACTCCTCGAGCATGAATACCTTCTTCCCTGCACACTCCGCCTTGTTCAGCGTCTCCTTCAACACCTTCTCTGTGCTCCATGTAATGTCTTGAAACAGCTCCGAACAAGGAGCCTTCAACCCCACCAGCCAATAACCACCATCCCGCGAAGGGCCTATGGAAACATTCGCATCATCCAAGGCAGATGTCAGAGCCGTTTGTAAATGCACCTTTGTCACATACGGACAATCCGAACCAATGATGACCACGCGCGAGGCACCTTCATCAAACGCCTCAGCAAACGCATGCGTCAGTTTCTCTCCCAGATCACCCTCGCATTGAGGCGACAGCTTCCACCCTGATCTCAGATAAGAACGCAATTCCTCCTCCGCATCCGCAGGCGCAAACTTCAGTTCCACAAAAGGAAACGGAGCCAACTCCTCCAAGAGACGCTCAAGCAAATGCTTATACGCATCCAGCGCTCCCTGTTTTCCCAGCCCCTCCGCCAAACGGGTCTTCACAAAGCCAAGACGCGGCGCCTTCACAAACACGATCACCCGCATTTGATCCAACCACTGTTCCGACGTATCCAGCCAGTGCTGCCACATGCGCCCAACATGAACCGCAACCGTCCCGCCATGAAGAAAATTATCCCTGATTGAGTTCAGCCAAGTCCCTGTGCCAACCTCCCCACTCCATGCCACACATCCACGAAAAAATCGATTTCACTGTAGCCATCTTCATCGTTGAGAACGGAAAGCTCCTTGTCATCCACCATCGCAAACTGGGCAAGTGGCTCCCCATTGGTGGACACATTGAACTCGATGAAGACCCAGAACAGGCAGCCCTGCGCGAAGCCAAAGAAGAAAGCGGACTCGATGTGGAACTACTCGGAGATCGTCCACCCACCACCGAGCCCGGCACCCGCGCCCTCATCGCACCCAGATTTCTCGACATCCATCGCATCAGCGACACACACGAACACATCGGCATGATCTACTGGGCCCGCCCCAAGTCCGGACAAGTCCAACTCGCTGAAGAAGAACACCACGACATCCGCTGGTGCACCCCAGAACAACTAGACGAACTAGATCCCCCAATGAGCGACGCCGTGAAATGGTATTCACTGAAAGCCATTGAAGAGATTGTGTGAAGAGAGTGGCGTAGGCGTCCGCCTGCGGGTTATAGGAGCGTCTCGCTCCGAGTTCGAAGCAATGCCCTCTACTACGTCATCTTTCGGACATGATCTACAAGATCTACAGGATTTAGGTCCTCCCGCCTGTGTCCTTCCGTGTGTTCCGTGGGCATCACTACAGATGAGTTAGAAGCTATCTCATAAATGGTAAAAATAGCCAAAGGAGCTAGTTTTGAACTTGTACTTTTGTCGGTACTGCTTATGTAGTTAGGGATGGATTTGACGGACAAGCAATGGGACATCGTAGCAGCAGTTCTTCCAGAAGAC
>CBFHTT010000032.1:0-94147 GCA_965658675.1 Limisphaerales bacterium | reverse complement strand
CCCCGATACCCAAGCACGAGATCCTGCTGACGATCACTCTTCACCATCATTGAACCACCCTTCTCCGACTCACTCATGAGCCATCCCTTGAGATTGGCATCCGGGTCCACCTTCAACAAAGGAAACTGAGGCTTCAATGGAGGGGTATCATATAGAGAGGCAAGAGCGGCAACCTGCCCAAGTGGTGTCTCTGGTTCCGCATCGACGTTGTGGATGAAGTCACGCCATGTCGGGTCGGTGACCTGGAGGTAGCTGGCAACTGATATGATTGCCATGCGCATACGGTCGTCATCACTACCGGCAAGTTGCTCGGCCAGTTTTTTGGCTTCTTTACCCAATGCCGGAGCCCACCAACGCAATGAGCGGGCCGCGGACCTGCGGATGTTCACATTGTCCGCATTGAGCAGGCGTTTGATAAGATCGGTTTGCGAATACTCTTTGGCGCGCTCAAAGAGCCAGAGCAGCTCCAGAGCAAGTAGATCATTTGCGGTATCCACCTTGGCACGGGCTTGTTTAAGAACCGTTTCCTCAGGATGTTTCTCAAGTTCCAAGCGGGCCAACTCACGAACACGAACCTGTTCATGCGTCAGGAGATCAAAGAGTTTGGGAAGTGACGCACCAGCCACTACCGGAGCCTTTGTAAGAGGAACACCTTTACGGGTCACTCGCCAGATGCGTCCGTTTGCATAGTCGCGGTTTTCATCACGAATGGAGTGCTGGGCATGTCCAATGATCGGATAATAAAAATCTGCGATATACAGCGCGCCATCCAATCCAAATGCAAGATCCGTGGGACGAAACACCTTGTTGTTCGATGATAGAAGATTCATGGACTTGTCTGAACTCACATAGGTTCCTCCTTCCACCTTCAGAGGTGTATATAGAATGGCGTTCTTGGAAAGCAGATGCCCGGTAAGCAACCCGCCCTGCCAGGCTTCAGGAAAATGGGAGCTGGATACCCATTCAAGCGTGCAGCCTTTGTCATCGCGGAATGGCATGCCCATGTTTCCAGAACTGGAGGTTCCGATAGGGGTCCAAATATCATAGTAATCACAATCGATGATCTGACCGCCGCCAAACATCTGCATCGATTCACCCCATGCGTTGTAGGAGATCTTCCAGGGATTCGGATGAGTGGTCTGGCGCTGGATCGTGAGTTCGCGTGTCACTGGATCCAGATAAAGTGCCGAGGCATCCTTGGTGCGGACTGGTCCAAATGGCGTTTCAAACTGCCCTCTGTGAAAAAGACCTTCGCAGTAGATCACATGCCCTTGAGGTGTGCGTGCCAGATACCCGCCATGATGCGTGTCCGTGTCGTCTGAACCGCGCAACATCTCTTCACGCACATCAGCCACGTCATCTCCATTTGTATCCCTCAGCCAGACAAGTTTGCGGGCCACTGAGACGATGATGCCGTCCTTGTAGAAGACGAAGCCGTCAGGGAGCTTGAGATCATCGGCAAAGACCGTTCGCTTATCCGCCACTCCGTCGCCATCCGTGTCTTCAAAGATGAGTATCTTGTCGTCAGACAGGTTACCCGGAAGCGGCACTGGATAACTTGCAAAACAGGCAACCCAGAGACGCCCCCGTGCATCGAAACGGATCTGAAGCGGATTGATCAGCTCAGGATATTCTTCACTGGAAGCAAAGGCATTGACCTCGAATCCATCCGCAACCGTGAAGTCTTTGAGATCATCCTCGGCAGTCTTGATGACACCCAAGCCTCTCCTCGGTTTCCTTGGAGGAGGATCGGCCTTGGTGGTCGGGAGATCAGGAAATGGCCTTACCTCGCCAAGGTCAGCTGCCTGAGCCCAGATGGCTGCATCCAACAAGCTGGCCAGTCGAAGATGGTGGGGGATCTCCGTCTCGTATTCAAAGGATCGCGCGCGGACGCCATAGTAGTGAATCCCATTGGCAGGTTTATAGGCCATGGCCACTTCATACGCCTTGCGTGAGACCAACTGTCTCAATGACTCAAAGCCAGGGGAGCTGGTCGACACTCTTTTCGAGGAAGGAACCAACGCCGTAGCAAGCACCTTGGCCACGGCTTTGTTGCCAGCATCATTCAGATGCAGGCCATTGATGGTCAGCGGCTGCTTGCTTTCGGAGTATAGCTCTTTGCTCGGATCGAAGAGATCGACGTATGTCACCCCATGCTTCGTGGCGACATATTTCATGTTCTTACAATAGTCCGAGATGTCGTCATTTCGCAGCGCTGCGTCTGCGAATCCTTCCAAGTCCTCAACTGCAGTCGGTGACACCAGAACCAGTTCCGCATTGGGGTGGCGATCCTTGATGACTGAAAGATACATCTCCAACGCCTTGACGAATGCTTCCGTTTCGAAAGAGCCCGCAAAGGCTTCGTTCATGCCAAAACACAAGACCACGCGATCCGCGTTCAGTTGACTGGAAACGAAACCAAGATGATCACCAAATTTCTCCGGACGAATCCGATATCCCACTTCGTCTCCGGTATAGGCAAAGGATCGAAACTGCGGACGCTTCCCGGCCTGCGCCGCCTGCATGAGAGCTTCAAGAGTCCCTTCCTCCTGCATCCGCTCAACCATGCTATTCCCGTAGAAAACGGTAACGCCTCCGCCTTTGATCTTCTTTTTGGCGGCAGGCTTTCCAGCAGTCGCTTTTGGTTTCGCGTTGAGAGAAAACGTTTTTACCTCTGTGTCCGTGGAAGGGACATCAAGCCCCGCCGCCCAGAACACGCCGTTCACCATGACCCGCATCGATTGCTGCACCTGAAAATCTCCCGTGTGACCAAGTGATGTGGTAAACGTGCGCCCACCCCATTTATTCGACCATGTCCAAGCCACGGTATCCGTCATGGTTTTCTTCAGCTCGTGAGTGCCAAACTGATTGGTCACTTTGCCGGTTCGTTTGGAGTTACCCGTGCCAACCAACAACGGCTTGATATTCGGATCGGCCTTGGTGAGATACAGGGTGCCCGGTGATTCCCAGCTCTTGATATCAACACCCGTCAGGATTGGATGCTTCTCCACATTGGGGGCCAAAGCAATCTGGGTCTTGCCTGCGAGGTGAATCAAATAAGGAGTGCCCAAAGCATCACGTCCAAAGGCATTGTTCCATTCCTGACTAGGGTGTCCGGCTGGATAGTTGAATGCATGCGTGCTGGTCCGAAACCCAACCACCGGTTTGCCCGACTTCAGATACTTCGTGATATGGTTCAGCTGTTTCTCATCAAGCTTGAGAAAGCGGGTAAAGAACAACGCGACATCCGCCTTGTCCAAGGCTTCCAGTCCGGGCAATCCACGTTTGTCCTTCTCAGGGTCCCAATCCGGATTCACCACAGTCGTCTGAAACCCAAGACGCTCCAATTCCTCTGCAAACAGAGGCATGGTCTTGTGAGGAGAATAATGGTGGGTCCCAACGACAATCACCGCATGCGGCTTGGCTGCCGCACTGGCGATTGTTGCCAAGCAAATCCACGCAACAGTGAGTAGAATATAACAACTGCTTCTTCTGAATTTGATTTTCATTGATTGAAGGACAAGAGACTGGGTGAACACTTTGGATATGCTCCACAGTCGCTACTGTTTTGCCGAAAAAAATCGAAAATTACCGCTCTTGAGGTGCCACAAGGTTGATCTTTTTTTGATCACTTCCGTTGGTGTTCACATCACCCAATTCCGCGCGAATGATATCGGCTTATTTCATCAGCTTCGCGCTGAGTTTCGGATAGTCTTTCAACACCTTCACATCGAACTCAAAGTCATCGGCGGTAATGTGGCCCCATCCGGTCTCCGATTGATCGACGACTTTAAGGAAGAGCTTCTTGCCGGCATAGGGACGGAGATCCCATTCAGCCTCCTGCATGGTCTGATTGTTGATTCCGTGAGCCTTCTTCAATTCCTTACCGTCGGCGCTACAGAGGGCGATGTAGGTGCGTTGACCGCTTCCACCACCAACACGAAAGGTCATGGTTCCCTTCCCTGCAACAAACAGCGGTGAAACAATCACGCCTGTCTGTTTGTCATCACCTCTGGCGGCATTCGGTGCAGACTCAAGCGTGGTCAGGTAGTATTTGCCCTGCTTGTTGTAATCGCCGAGGTCACGGAAGAAACGTTCGCGACTGCCTATGATATGACGAAACCGACCTTCGATCACTTTCCATGGCGCCAGTTTCCCTGATTCGAAACCAAACGATGCACTGCGCGAACTTTTACCCGCAGGCTTCTTGCGTGCCGGTTTGCCGGGGGGAGTGGTGTTTTTCTTCCTTGGTGCAGGCTTGGATCTTTGTGGCATGTATGTATCCAGCAAACCGCTCAATTCCTTCACAACATCGGGATGATCCTTGACCACATTACGGGCCTGATTGATATCGGCTTCGAGATCGTAGAGCTGGGCATTAGGAGCACCCTTTTTGAAACGACCTTCCACAATGTCGCTGTTCACACCGCCAACCAGCTGAACAGCCGCCGGGCCACCCCATGCATGTTGTCCCGGTTTCGAACCGCCAAATCCACCGCTACCCTTGGCTCCGATGTAGATCCACTTTCCTTTGCGGAGCGCCAGATGTGACGGCTTATGAGCAGCCAGCAACAGCTCATCCCTCAAAGGTTCGCTTGGTTCACCAACAAGGGCTGGCAGGATATTGATGCTGTCCTTGCCGTCCAATGTCCCAACGTCCTGACCGGTCAGCGCCATGAAACTGGCAAGCATATCCACATTGCAGATCAACTGATCAGAAACCGTTCCCGGCTTGATCCTCCCTGGCCACTTGGCAATGAAGGGAACACGATGGCCACCTTCCCAAGATCCAAATTTGAATCCAAGCAGATCACCATTGATCTTATGACCTGCCTTCACGGCATTACGCCCACCGAGGTTCATCATTCCGCCATTATCACTGGTGAAGATGACGAGGGTGTCGTCACTCAAACCATGCTTCTCAATACTGTCTGTCACCTGCCCAACCATCCAATCCAACTCTTGAATGAAATCACCATAAAGCTCCGCGTCGCTTGAGCCCTGGAATCGTTTTCCGGGTGTGAACGGATGATGAATGTGCGTTGTGGCCAGATAGAGAAAGAAGGGCTTCTCCTTGTTGTCTGAAATCCAGTCCACAGCCTTCCCTGCCAGAACCGTCCCGACCGTGTAGTCGTTATAGATTTTATGTGCCTTGGCCGCACCGGTGAACTGGTTGGCACTACGCTGCGATGCCTCAGGTGGAATGGGAGTGATGGGTGTGGCCTGCTTCGAACCATTTCTCCCGACATAAACCAATGGATCATCAGGGTCCCCGCCCACGACACGATCGTTCTCAACATAGACATATGGCGGGGCACTGTTCACCACCGGCAGGCCAAAGTAATAATCAAAACCCAGATCATTGGGACCGGGACGAAGCGGTTGCTTCCAATCATTCTTTTCCCTACCGAAGCCCAGATGCCACTTACCCATGGCTGCCGTTGCATAATTCTTTTTCTTCAAAACATCAGCAATAGTCACCTCATCCGTATCAATGATCAGCCCCGAGGTGATGGGCGAGGGTCCCCACACACCCTTTCCACCATTGGCACGCAACGGGTACTGCCCTGTCAAAAGCGCATAACGACTGGGCGTGCAGACGGCTGATGCCGAATGCGCATCCGTGAACCGACGACCTTCAGCGGCCAGACGATCAATATGAGGCGTCTTCACCTTGGTAGCGCCGTAACAACCCAGATCTCCATATCCCAGATCATCAGCAAAAATAAGGACAATGTTTGGCCTGCGCTCCGCCCCATGCACCACGAAGGCACAAAGGAACAGGAGGAGAAGTAGATTTCGTTTCATAGTAGGAACTGGGGTTACGGATTCAAAAAAGTTACATGCAGGTAGTAACAGCCTAGTTTGTGTTTCAAACCCGTTTTTGGGATCGAGAAGTAGGGGGAGAATTTGTGGGCACCTTTGGTCAGGCGGTGTGTGAATCGGATTGAAGCATCATGGTCACCAACAGATTTTGTTTCCAAGTCTTCCCCATCAATCCGCAAGGTGGCGGATGAAACAGGCAACGCAGTTCCGACCACCGCTGAATAACTGGGTAGGCAGCCCGGTGTAGGCTTAAGCGCCGGAACACCTTCACGGATCTTCAATCCGGACTCTTCAGGCCAACGTCGAACCTCGAAGGCGTAGTCACCATCACGCCCAACCTCAACCGCCCAGTGTCCCTTGAACTTGGCGGCGACTGAGTCCTGCTTCTTTCCGCGTCGTCCAGTCGAGACGGCAGCTCGCCGAATGATCCCCTGATTCCAAGGCGGTGCCTGATCAATCCACTGCAACGCGGTAATCTGCAATTCAGGCGTTTCCGGAGTTCCAACATAAACCGATGACGTTCGTGAGAAAGTCGGTTCCAATTCCGCCCACCAGTCTTCGTACCATTTCCTGAGCGCAGCAAGACGCTCAGGATGTTTCTTGGCCAAGTTCTTTGTTTGCCCCGGATCCTTGCGAATGTCGTAAAGCTCAGTCCCCTTCACCAACCGCCATTTGCCCGACATCACGGACGAGTCTTTCCATTTTCTAGGCACTTGGATTCGTTGCGAATCAGATACGACCACCCGACTCTCCCAGTCAAAAGAAGCATCCCCTCCGCCCGCGAGCAGTTTCTTAAAAGATCGACCATCCAGTGGCACTTCTTTGGAGGGATCGACACTACACAAATCCAATAGGGTGGGCAGGACGTCAACCATGTGGGTCAATTCCTTGACGCGCACATGCTCCGAGTAACCTCCGGAAGGCCAATGCAAAGCGAAAGGGACACGATGCCCGCCTTCATATGGACTTATCTTTCCGCCACGCATGCCGGCGTTGAATTTCCTGGGACCAACCGAGCCATTGTCGGTGGTGAATATGAAAAGAGTGTCATCAGCAACACCCTGCTCTTCCAGGAATGCCCGGAGTCGACCGACGTTCTCATCGATGTTGCTGATCATCCCGTAGAACGCCGCAGCCTTCTTGTCCTGATTCGGATACAACGCTGAATACTCTGTCGGACAGATCCACGGTTTGTGAGCCGCCGTGGGTGCGATCCAGGCAAAGAAAGGCTTCTTGTCCGCCACCTGTTCCTTGATGAATTCCTGACCCTTTTCAAAAAACACATCCGTACTGTAGCCCTTGGATGGCGACGCCTTTCCATTGTGGAAATGATGATCATCGAAATAGTCATTGTCCCAGTAATCGGCCGTCACAGCAGTGGCGCCACCGCGGATACACCAGGTTTCATCGAAGCCACGGTCCTGCGGCCGATACGGATAATGATCACCCAGATGCCATTTACCAAACATCCCGGTCGCATATCCCGCTGCCTGAAAATGATCGGCCAAGGTCACCTCATCCTCATACATCATGGCGCGTGCAAAGAACGTGTGCCAAACACCCGTCCGATTCGTCCATCTACCTGTCAGCATGGCTGACCGTGTGGGCGAACAGGAAGGGGCGACATGGAAGTCCTCCAACCACACCGATTCATCAGCGAGGTCGTCCAAGTGCGGCGTCTTGATAATCGGATTCCCCGTAAACGACAGGTCCCCGTAGCCCTGATCATCCGTGATGACGACCACGACATTCGGACGGTTGGCGGCTTGAACCGCAAAGACACCAACGGCACAAAGCAGAACTGTTAAAATTCGTTTCATTTCTTATTTCGCTGCCGTGGCTGCTTCTTCTTCCATTCGGGATGTCGCGCGATTCGTTCTGTCTCGATGGCTTTAGCTGTCGCCGGAGGGACCTCGCCCCAATCCTTTTGGTGGCTGATCACTGGGACGTCCGGGAAGAGCGAGCCGGTGGGGCGTTGTGCTCTTCCACGCTGCATGAACTCCCCGAGATCCCTTCGGGCGGAGGCAGCTTCCTTCAAAATCCTTTGCACGACCTTCGGATTAGCGGAGGCGACGTCGGTGGTCTCAGCGTGATCCTGGCGGAGATTGTAGAGAGTGTGCTTGCCAGTCTTGAAGAATGTCTTGTTCTTGTCCCAGAAGGGAATCTGTTTTTGTTCACGCGGAAGATGCAGTTTCCAGTCACCTGATCGCACCGCCTGCAGGTTCTCGCAATTGTAGTAGTAAAACGGAGCGTTTGCGTTTCGCATGAGCGGCTTGCCCGCGAACAGGGGCAAGAGGCTCTCTCCATCGTAAACGCGGTTCTTCGGCAACGGGGCTCCGATGATTTCGGAAAGCGTTGGAAAGAGATCCATGGCATTGATGTCCACACTGGAAACGCTTCCTTCCTTGATCAAGGAAGGCCAGTGGAAGATGAACGGCACACGATGCCCACCTTCGAAGGTGACATACTTCGTACCGCGATAAGGCTGGGCATACGCGTTCTTTGTGGGTCCGTTGTCGGAAGTGAAGATGACGATGGTGTTTTCTGCGATGCCGGCCGCTTTCAAGTCCTTCAACATCTCGCCGATGCCCCAGTCGAGTTCCTGCATCATGTCGCCGCGGACACCATCTTTGGAACTGCCCTTGAACTTCTCGCCTGCCTGATACGGTGTGTGCGGGTAGTTGTGGGCGTAGTAGAGGAAGAACGGCCTGTCCTCGCTCTCGGTGATGATTTGGGTGACGCGTTTGGTGTAGAGCTCCGTCAACTGGTCCAGCGGGGCTTTCGCGAAAACTTCCTTGTCGCCATCGAAGAACTTGGGCGAGTGGCTAAAGTTACAGGGCATGCCATAGTAAGTGTCGAAGCCCTGCCTGCGGGGGAGAAATTCTGGTTCCGTGCCCAGATGCCATTTACCGACCATATGGGTAGCGTAACCCTGCTGCTTGAACTGTTCCGTGATCGTGATCTCGTCGGGATGCATTCCGAGAAACCAATGCGCTGTCCGGTTCGGATTGATGCCCATGTAGAGCCCGGAACGCTGCGGATAGCCGCCTGTCAAAAAGGCTGCGCGTGATGGTGAACAAATCGAAGCCGCGGTGTGAAAGTCCGTGAACCTTACGCCTTCCGATGCCAGTTGATCAATGTGTGGTGTCTTGACCTTGGTCGCTCCGTAGCAACTGACATCCGAATAACCCAGATCGTCCGTGAGAACGAAGATGACATTTGGCAAACGAGACCCTTGAGCCATTCGCGGCTTTTCCGAGAGTACGGCCGCGTCCTCAGCGCGCGCCTTGGGATCGGCCCGTGAGTTCAAATTGGGATACTGCTCGAGAACCTTCCCATCGAACTGGAAGTCATCGGCAGTGATATGGCCCCAACCGGTTTCTGATTGATCGACAACTTTTAAGAAAAGCTTCTTTCCAACATAGGGACCCAGATCCCATTCAGCCTCCTGCATGGTCTGATTGTTGATGCCGTGAGCCTTCTTCAATTCCTTGCCGTCAACGCTACAGAGAGCGATGTAGGTGCGCTTGCCGCTGCCTCCACCAAGGCGAAAGGTCATGGTTCCCTTCTCCGCAATAAACAGTGGCGAAACAATCACACCCGTCTGTTTGTCATCACCTCTCAAGGCTTTGGCATCAGTCTCAATCGTGGTCAGGTAGTATTTGCCCTGTTTGTTGTAGACTCCAATGTTCCGAAGGAAACGCTCCCGGCTGCCAATGACGTGACGAAACCCTCCTTCAACAACTTTCCATGGTGCCAGCTCTCCTAATTCGAAGTCGAACGACGCACTACGCTTACTCTTGCCCGCAGGCTTCTTGCGTGCCGGCTCCCGTTTCTTTGGCAGGTAGCTTTGAAGCAGTGCACTCAGTTCCTTCACGAACGCGGGATGCTCTCGATAGAGATTGGTCGTCTGTGCCAGATCACTCTTCAAGTTGTAGAGCTGCGCTGGAGGAGCATCTTGTTTGATTTTACCATTCTCAATATCACTGTTCTGACGTCCTCCGTATGTGATGGCAGCGGGACCACCAAATGCATGTGCACCGCGTTTCGCAGCTGTAAACCCACCACCAGCTCTGGCACCGATATACATCCAATCACCCTTACGGATGGAAAGATGGCTCGGCTTGAAAGGGGACAGAACAAGATGATCACGCAAGGGCTGCGTGGGCTCCTCGATCAAAGCGGGTAGAATGTTCACACTATCCTGCCCCTGCCCATCGCGAACCTTGCTGCCGGTCAACGAGGCCATGGATGCAAAGAGATCGATATTGGATACGAGCTGATCAGACGTTGAACCTGCCTTGATCTTACACGGCCAGTTGGCGATGAACGGCACCCGATGTCCTCCCTCCCATGCACTGAACTTATAGCCCAATAATTCACCGTTCATACGATGCCCGTCATCCCACGCACTTTGCCCACCGACATTGAACATCCCTCCATTATCACTGGTAAAAACAACCAGGGTATTCTCCGCCACTCCCTGATCTTTCAATGTCTTCATGACTTCGCCCACCATCCAGTCGAGCTCATGAATAAAGTCTCCATAGGGGCCACATTGACTGGTGCCCTTGAAGCGAGGTGCAGGGGTAAATGGGTGATGAATCTGAGTCGGCGCCAGATAGAGAAAGAAGGGATCGTCTCCGCGTGATTTGATCCAGTCGGTTGCCTTCTTCACCAGCGTCGTGCCAACTGCTTCATCGTCATACAAGGCATGTGCGGCGTCAGCTCCACCGATTTGATTGATCCCCATCTTTTCAGGAAACACACGAGTCGCCGCGTTCTTCCCGAAGACGAAAGGATCATCCTCCACCAATCCCACTACCTTATGATTCTCAACATAAACAAACGGCGGGTGGCTGTTCACCACAGGAACACCGAAGTAGTAATCGAAGCCCAACTCAAGTGGACCGGGCTTGAGGTCACCATTCCAATCGGGAGCCCCCTTTCCAAATCCAAGATGCCACTTGCCGATGCAGGCAGTCGCGTATCCAGCATCCTTCATCAAATCAGCAACGGTCTGTCGTTCCGGATCAATGATCAGCCCCGTCTTGAGGAAGACCGGGCGATTGTGTCCGTAACGATGAGGATAGACACCTGTCATCAATGCATACCGACTCGGCGTACAGACAGCCGAAGCTGAATGCGCATCGGTAAAGCGACGCCCCTCTGCCGCCAGTCGATCAATGTGCGGTGTCTTCACCTTGGTAGCGCCATAACAACCCAGATCGCCATACCCAAGATCATCGGCGAAGATGACAACAACGTTGGGAGTGCCCCGCTCTGCCAAGACAACACAGGATGTAATCAAGAGCAGGAGGAAGGCGCGGGTAATCGCAATCGTTTTCATCGATCTATTTCGAAAGCGGCTTGGCGTTTTTGACGAATGCCGCGGGGCGATTGTTCTGAGCAATATCCTTCGCAAACTTCTTCATGTAACCATTGAGCTTCTGGACCATCGCAGGGTGGCGTTTGAGGATGTTATTTTTCTCACCGATATCGTTTTCGAGATCGAACAGAGCACTTGGTTTTCCATTCTTTGTATGGAGCTTCCAATTGCCAGACCTCACGGCAGCGAGTTGATTGCCCCGATGGTAAAAGAAGGATTGATGAGGCGTCTTGGATTCCCCCTTTAACACTGGCCAGATGTCTTTCCCGTCGATGATACGATCATTTGGAATCTTGGCTCCTGCGAGCTTGGCAAAGGTCGGCAGTAGATCCATGGCAGTCATAAGCTCATCGTTGTCTTTGCCCGCCGGAATTCTACCAGGCCAGCGAACCACCGTTGCTTCACGCATACCACCTTCGAACGTGCTGCCTTTCCTTCCCTTCAGCCCCCCTGCCTTTCCAATGGCCGGGCCATTGTCAGAGGTAAAGATAACAAAGGTATTCTCGTCGACTCCTTCGGCCTTAAGGGAATCCAAAATGCGTCCAACCGACCAATCAATCTCATCAATGGCCTGGCGGAAAAGCTTATCACGCGTCTTGTAGTCAATGTTCCCATCCTCCTTTGACAGTCGCTCTTTGATATCAGCAGGCACACCTTCCATATAAGGGGATGATACGTGGAGAGGCCTATGCGGAATGGGATGAGGCAGATAGATGAAGAACGGATCTTTCTTATGCTTCTCGATAAACTTCACTGCACGCTCTGTAAATTTCCTGGTCAACAGATTGGCATCCGGATCGGTTTCAATCACCTCTTCCTGTTCGAGGAGCGGAAGCGGCGGAAAGTTCCATTTTTTCTGAGGATGAAATGGATGAATATCATGGCTGTAGGGAATTCCGTAGAATTCATCAAAGCCCTGCTTCGTCGGTAGAAATTCCGGTTGATCGCCGAGATGCCACTTTCCGAACATTCCGGTCTTGTAGCCAGCGCCCTTCAAGACTTCTGCAATAGTGACTTCATCAGGGTTCAACCCTTTGGAATCACCAGCCAAGAGCACACCAAAGTCTGAACCGGTCGCCATATCAATCCGCTTCGGATAGCAACCTGTCATCAGCGCAGCACGTGATGGAGTACAGACCGGAGCGGCGACATAGAAGCTGGTCAGGCGCGCACCTTCCTTCGCCATCTGATCGATACGCGGAGTGCTGACGTGAGTCCCACCAAAACAACTCAGATCACCATACCCCTGATCATCCGTGAAGATGACAATGAAGTTAGGTTTGGCTGCATTGGCCTGAAAGGCAAAGAGACAGAGTAATCCAAATAGTATCGTCAGGCGTTTCATATCATCGGCCGGGGGTAAACAGTCGTTTTCAGTCTGCGTGGAAAACCATTTCCATCTCACTCCAATTGGCACCCTCTTTTCTGGAGGGAAGTTGAATCTGGCACGGGTCCGTTTCCGTCCACCAACGCTGCATCTCTGGATCTTCAGAGATCGCTTTCATGTCCGACTCCAGATCCTTTCCGAAATACTCGAAGTAGCTGAACAGATACTTTCGTCCTTCAATCTCGGTCATGTAGATCGAATAGTTTCGGACGTGGGATTCTTCCAATCGTTTCAGGATGCTGGGCCAGACATCGGCATGGAGTTCGCGATAATACTTTTCTTTTGCCGGATCCAAACCAATCACCGAACCAAACCGTCTGACACCGGCATCTGCCTGTGATTCAGGCGATGGATTGGTGGGACCAAAAACAGATTCTACCTTGGAGGGATGCATGCCTACTTCAGGAAACCTTCTTTCTTACCGTTGGTGGTCAAGACGTGGACTTCGTGGGCTTTGGCCTTCGGGTGGAAGAATTCCCAGACAACCTTCTTGTCCGGTGTCACCTCGAAGAGCTTCGGCTTGTTTGGATTCTTCTGAGCGTAACTGCAGATAACGGTATTTCCATTGGCCAATCGTTGACCACCACATGGATCAGCAAAACGTCCTCCCACATCAGCATTCGTCACTTTCCAGACCACCTTGCCGTCTGCATCGAATTCAGCTGTTTTATTGCCATGAGTGAGGTTCACCAACGTCCGTCCGTTATCCAATCGAATCGCGGTGAAGGGCCAGTTTTCAGCAGCACGACCACCCAGCTCCTCCAAATCAGTCTTGATGGTGTGGACGATGGTTCCGTCTGGCTTATATTCATTCACCTTGAACGCAAGGAGATGAGGCACCAGGTAATTCCCATTGGGCAGCTTGCGCGCCATACGAGTCTGCATATGTGCATTGTTTGTCTCTGGCTTGAGAGGAACTTCCACCGCAATCTTACCATCTTTTGTCACTTCAAGGAGTCGCGGTTTGACACCGCGTTCAACCACCAGTGTGTTGCCATTGTCCAGACGAACAGCTGTTCCAAGCTCCTTGTTTTCAGCCGCCAGTTTGTAACTCCATACCACCTTACCTTTGCGGGTGATTTCCTTGGCGGTATTGGCGACTGAGACGAGCACATTCCCGTTCTTCAAAACGAAGGCATCACGCGCCCTGCCCTTGGTTTGCCATTTGACCTCACCATCCTCGCCAACAATGACTGTGATGGGTCCGGCAATGAGGAAGGAGTGTTTGATACCGGAGGCAGACTCCTGCCGCCCAAACGGGGCGGACAACGAGGTGTGCGCGAAGGCGACAAGTGCCAATGCGGATAGTAGAAGTGTTTTCATAGTGTCTTTGAATGTTCCGACCGAATGAAGCATCCGGATTTTGTTCATAGAGGTTAGAGTTCCAGTTTACCGACCTGCACGGCGGCACCCATATTGGCAATGCCGGGACCGTGATAAGATTTACCAAATGGAAGAATCATGGGTTCTTCATAGGGACGATGAGGAAGCATGGCAGCAATTTCATCAAGACGCGACGCCACATCCTCAGGCAGCGGCCCTTTCTCAACGGCTGCAACACTGGCTTCCAGGTGTTCTATCGTCTTGCAACCGACAGGGATGGTCGAGATGTCCGGATTACCGATGGCAAAGCGCAGACAGAGTTCCGCCGCCGTCATCCCCGCATCATCCAGCAACTTGTAGTAGGCCAACACCTGCTCACGTCGCGCCTCAGAGAGCCAGATTGGTCGGGAACTTACTTCTTCGTCCGCACGCCATGTCAGAAAGCCCTGCCCCAAGGCAGAACCAAGCACGATGCCCATGTCGTTCTGTTTCGCAGAGGCAATGACTGTGTCCTTGGCTTCGCGGAAAAGCGCATTGTAATTGAAGGCGGTCAGCACGACATCGAAGCAGTTGGTTTTCACCAATGATGAAAGCTCCGTAACAGTGGTTCCTGCCAAACCGGTGTATCGAATCTTTCCAGCTGCCTTGAGATCCTCCATCAAGACCAATGCAGGACCATCCAATGGATCATAACTGGTCCACCATGGATACTGTTGTGGGCGATCCGGCTCATGCACCATCAGGATGTCGATATAATCGCGGCCCAGCAGCCTGAGACTTTCATCCACTGATTCACGAAGGGCCTTGATGTCCCGCGGATCAAACGGCTGAGGGCGTCCACCCAACTTGGTGGTAATGATCAAAGGTGAGTCATTTCCCTTCAGCGCCTGCCCCACGGTCTCCTCACTGTCAGCATAAGCAGGAGCCGTATCGATGGCATTGATCCCTAGCTCCAAGGCACGCTCCATGATCCGTCGCGTTTCAGACTCACCGCCAGCCAGCGATGAAGTATAGAGCCCTCCGATTGAGAGTGTGCTGATCTGAAGGTCTGTTCTACCCAGTCTTCTTGTTTCCATATAATCAAGTTTGTCGGATCAAATGTTCTAGTTGGAGGACTTCTTTGGTTTCGATGGCTTTTTTCGAGGTTGCGGCACAGGTGGCTTTGCTGGACGAGAATCCATGGGATCGAAGAAGCGCATGTTCTTGCCCACCTGATCATAATCACCCAGGTCTTCACGCATGCTTTCAGCAAGTACAAGCAAGCGCTGCACAACTCTAGGATGCTTGGTGGCGACATTCGTTGTTTCTCCCAGATCGTTTTTCAGATCAACAAGGAACGGTTCAGGGAAAGCGATACGATCAGCTGGCGCGATATGATTATTGCGACTGAATGGGGCAGCGCCTATAGGCTCTTTCTCCCGCGGGAGGTGAAGTTTCCAGTTCCCTTGCCGCACCGCCTGAAGGTGAACGCGCAGGTAGTAGTAATAGGCTCGATCCGGATCAGCCTTTCCGAACTCACCGCGAAAAAGATGTCGGATGTCGCGACCATCAATCACCCGATCAGTAGGAACCTTCGCATCTGCCAGCGCCGCAAACGTAGGCAATACATCCATGGTGGTTGCGATGTTGTCACAGGTCTTCCCTGCCGGAACGCGTCCTGGTCCCCAAAGAATGGTTGGCACACGAACGCCACCTTCGAAGGTCGATACCTTACCGCTTCGCAGTGGACCAGCTGATCCTCCATGGTCACGCGAAAGGTGACCATCCGCATGATTCTTGTTCTTGATCAACCATGGACCATTGTCACTGGTGAAAAGGACGTAGGTATTGTCGGCGAGTTTCAGTTCTTTGATCGCATCAAGCACACGCCCAACATTGAAATCGATCTCTTCAATCACGTCTCCATATAGCCCACGCTTGCTCTTCCCCTTGAACTGAGGCGACGCATCCAATCGCGTGTGAGGCATCGTATGCGGGATATACACAAAGAAGGGTTCTTCCTTGTTCTTTCGAATGAAGTTGATGGCTTCATCCGTGTAACGCCGCGTCAGAGTGGCCATGTCCGTCTTGGGCTCGATTAACTTCTCATTCCTGTAGAGATTGGCCACCCGGTCATTACTGGTGGGAGATCCATAGAAATAGTCGAAGCCCTGACGAGTTGGAAACAGGTCCATGTAAAAGCCTTCCTGCGCATGCTTCGCCAAATCCCATTTTCCAAAACAGGCGGTGGCATAGCCCTTTGTCTTCAAGACCTCGGCAACTGTGATTTCATCCTCATGCAAAATGGGGTGAACCTGTTTCGTATGACCACGCTCCGCAACGCGCATGGGATAACAGCCGGTCATCAGCGCCGCTCTTGATGGACCACAGACGGGCTGAGCATAGAAGCTGGTGAACTTCATCCCCTGCTCCGCCATCGCATCCAACCGCGGTGTCCTAATATCAGGCGACCCAAAGCAACCAACATCCTCATACCCTTGATCATCGGTAAAGATCACCACGAAGTTGGGTTTGGACTCTGCCGCGCCGGAAACACTGATCATCCCTAGGGTAATCAGTGCCAAGAGGGACACTTGAATTGAACGTTTAATGGAGTTCATAAGATCGTATTGCTCTTCCTTGAAATGTGCTAACCAACAATGCCGTGCATCACGTGACCATGGACGTCAGTGAGACGCATATCACGGCCGCTGAACCGGAAGGTGGATTGGGTATGTTCGACGCCGAGCAGATGTAACATGGTCGCATGCAGATCGTGCATTTCAGCGCGGTTCTCCACGGCCTTGTAGCCCCATTCATCGGTGGCACCATAAACGATTCCCGGCTTCACTCCTCCGCCCGCCAACCAGACTGTGAATCCGTATTGATTGTGATCACGACCATTCTTGCCTTGAGCAAAAGGCGTACGCCCAAACTCACCAGCCCAGACAACAAGCGTCTCATCCAGCATACCGCGCTGACGAAGGTCCCTGAGCAATGCAGCGATGGGTTGATCGACGGCGCGAGCATTGTTCTCGTGGCCGGTCTTGAGGTTGCCGTGTTGATCCCAACGGTCGCCTCCCACCTTGGGACAAGTCAGCTCAATAAAGCGGACACCACGTTCGATCATACGCCTCGCGATCAGACACTGCGCGGCGTAAATGCGTGTGGGCTCGTACTTGGATTCCATTCCATACGCCTGCTGTAGATAGGCGGGTTCATCCGAAACCGACATGACTTCAGGCACAGCCATCTGCATCGAATAAGCCAGTTCGTAGTTCTTGATCGCCGAGTCCAGATTGTCGTGCTTGCCAAACTGTTTCGTCGCAAGACCATCGAGCTGGTTAATAAGGGATAGTTTATCCCGTTGATGTGCGGCACTGCGCTCAGTGGGCGTGATATTGGCCACCCCTGTGCCTGCCGGTTTGAAGACCGACCCCTGATAACTTGCCGGTAGAAAACCGCTCCCGAAACAATCCATTCCTCCGGGAGGTATCAGTCCACCGTTGAGCACCACAAAACCAGGTAGGTCCTGACACTCGCTGCCGAGTCCATAATTGACCCATGCCCCCATGCTTGGACGCCCCTGCAATCCACTCCCGGTGTGTAGGAAATAGTTCGCAAAGGTATGCTCCGGAAATCCCGAAGTCATGGAACGCACCACAGCCAGTTCATCCACGCATTGAGAGACATGAGGAAACAACTCACTGACAGGAATACCGGAAGCACCGTGTTGATTGAATTTCCATGGGCTCGCAAGCACCGTTCCGTTGTTGTTGAACTGCGTGGGTTCTACATTGAACAGCTTTCCCGGATCCTTGCCATTGTGCTTATCCAACATGGGCTTGGGATCGAACGTATCCACCTGAGAGGGCCCGCCATCCATGTATAGAAAAATGATATTCTTGGCGCGCGGCAGGTGATGTGGACCGTGTCCGGCTGCCCCCGCTTTGGTTGCACTTTCACCAGCAAAAGCCTTGTCGGCCTGCAGCCCTGCCAAGGCCAACGCACCAAAACCACTGGCACACCTCGAAAGCATCTCACGCCGTGTAGACGGAAGCGATTGATAGCTCTGACAGGGATATGGATTGGGAGTTGTCATCTGAGAAAAATAAATTCCTTTGTATTGACCAAAACATGGGCGAGATCAGCCCAGAGATTGAGATCATCTGTGGAGACGTCGAGTTCGTCTGTCTTTGCCTTGAGAAAGCCAAGCGCTGCCTGTGATTCCAGCGCAGTCGGTTGCCTGCCAAAGCCGGTGAGATACATCCACTCAACCCGCTTGGTCATACCCTCATTTCCCGTTTCTTCAACTGCCTGCTGTGCCCTCTCAGCCCAGCCGCGCGACAGTTCCACGACCAATGGATCATTCATCATTATGAGCGACTGTGCGGGAACGTTCGACACATTGCGGCGTCCCATGGAACTGAACGGCACCGGCGTATCAAAGGTGAGCATGAATGGTGAAAGGAAATTACGACGAACCGCAATGTAGATGGAGCGACGCCCCTCACCATCGAGCGGACCACTCTTTCTTGGTCTGCCTCGACCATCCATGAAAGCAGTGAGATGAATAGGAACAGGCGGACCATACATCGTCGGATCCAATCGCCCTGACAACGCAAGCAGGGAATCACGAATAACCTCTCCCTGCAGCCTGCGCGGTGGCTGATGATGCCAAAGAAGATTCTTCGGATCCGCCTCCAATACATCTGGAGTTGAGTGACTGGAAAGTTGATAGGTTCTGGAAAGAACAATGTATTTGATCAACTGCTTGATACTACGTCCTTCTTCCAAGAACCGGGTCGCCAGATGATCCAGCAACTCTGGATGAGTCGGCCGCTGACCAAGGACTCCAAAGTCATCCACTGTTGGAACAATCCCCCGGCCCATGAGATGGTGCCAGATTCGATTGACGATCACGCGGGACGTCAATGGATTGGCAGGATGATTGATCTGCTGAGCCAACTCCAATCGACCGCTCCCTGATTTAATTTTCATGGGTTCACCGCCGGTGATGGCAGTCAGAAAGTGACGCGGTTCCACATCGCCCGGTTTCGATGCGTTTCCACGGATCAAAACCCGATCATCCTCGCCAGTGCCATCCATCATCGCCAACGCTACACGAGACTTGTGCACGATCTGGCTACTCAGACGCTGCCGCTCTCTCTGCCAGGCACGAACAATTTGCCCACCTGCAGATGACGCTACTTTGACAATCTGTTTCTTGAAGACGATATGATCGATCCCAATATTACCCCACCCTCGCTTGTGATCATCGACCACCTGGATCTTCGCCTTCTTACCCACAAGGTGCTTAACATTCCACGCGTTGGTCACCATCTGGTTGTTGTTTTGTCCTGTCGCTGTTTGAGCGATTTCGCCATCCACGATCAGATTCACGCATGTCTGGCCGCTGTGAGAACCTCCGCCTACAAGAAACTCAATGGTATCAAAATCGATTGTAAATTCCGGAGAGGTCAATGTCCCAGTCAACCGATCCCCTTTGGCCATGTTTCCGCCGGAGCGGATGTTGTGAGAATTGACGAAGTAGGTTCCAAGTCCGTTGATGCGTCCCTGATAGTCGCCAATTGTATCCAGCGTCTGAGGCCCTCCTCCAAAGGCTTCACCGGTAGACGTCCAGCCTTCATAATCCCCTGATTCAAAGTCTTCAAAAATGGTTTCTTCAACCGCCCCCTCTTCGCCATTCAACAAACGCTCGGCGGCCTTTGCATAGACTTCCATCTCCTTCGCACCAACCGCCAATTGCTTATCCAATTTCGCCAGTTCTTCTGCACCCAATCCCTGAGTCACCATACGCACAGACATGGTCGCTCCCTTTGCTGGAACAAATTCCAAATGCAACCGATGCCCCAGATAGCGTTCGAGATTCAACGTGACCCAACCTGCCTTCTTGCCGATCACCTTGATTGTCTGCTTATGCAGCGGCCCCGCAACCAACCGGTGCGAATCCACACACGCCACCACATGTCCCGGGCCTTCAACAAGACAGCTGACTTTCCCACCCTTCAATTCAAAGGTCGGCGTCCGCAGGCTTCGACCACTCTTAGGAAGCTTGGCCAATGAACTCTTGTTATGCACAGAACCTTCCGTGACCGACTCCAGATCAGCCCAGATCGGATCACTCACTGCTGCCCCATGTCTGGCTATCCCTACAAATGAATCGCTGTTGAAGTATGGTAGGCTTTCCTTTCGAGGAGACTCTCCAAAGGCAACCCCATCCTGCATGAATTCACCTGGGTGGAGATTGGCGTAATCGACAATAATGGCATCGTCCTCAATCGGTTTCGAAGACTTGGGTTGAGTAAGCCCCTGCTCCTTCAAGAAGGACAAAATTCGCTGCTGATACGTCGCATCAACTTTGATCAATTCCTTTGCGACACGACGATTGGCTTCCATCGACTCAAACCGCACCTGTCGATAATCACTGCTCTGGAGAAAGCCCGAGAGAGAATAATAATCAGCCGTGGAAATCGCATCGAACTTATGATCATGACAACGCGCACACGCAACCGTGACACCAAGGAACGATTTGGACATCACATCGAGCATGTTGTCGAAGCGATCGGCCTCATCCTTTCGAATATCCACCGGCGAATGAACCCACTCACCCAAGAACCAAAACCCGGTACCCAATATTGATTCATTGAACTTATTTTCAGGATGCAAACGAGGTTTCTTCAACAAATCGCCAGCAATGTGCTCGCGAACAAACTGGTCATAAGGCACATCTTTGTTGAAAGCCCTGATCACATAGTCGCGATACTGAAATGCATTGGGTGTGTCGTTATCAAATTCATGCCCTCGCGATTCAGCATAACGCATCAGATCCAACCAGTGACGCCCCCAGCGTTCCCCGAAGTGAGGTGAATCCAAAAGCCGATCGACAACACGTTCAATCGCACCCGATTCCTTGTCAGAAACAAACGAACGAACGTCATCAGGAGTTGGAGGAAGTCCGACCAGATCAAAATGAAGACGACGCAATAGCGCTGTCTTATCAGCATCTACTGACGGCTCAATCCCTGCCTTCTCCAGTCCCGCCAATATATGATGATCCACTTCCGTCTTGGGCCATGCCTTGTTCCGAACGACAGGTGGTTCGGGCGACGTGATTGGTTGCCAGACCCAGAAGCTGGACTTGCGCCCTTCCAGATCAAATTGCCCCCGCTTGACGGTGGCGACCGGAGCCGCCTCTTGCGGCCACGGAGCCCCCATGTTGACCCAACGCACAAGCGTCTCCACATCCTTGGACGGCAGCTTCCCGTTTGGAGGCATTTCAAAATCCTCATAGCGCACCGCTTGAATCATGAGACTCTTCTCCGCATCACCCGGAATGATCGCCGCTCCTGAATCGCCACCCTTCAGCAGAGTGTCACGGCTATCCAACAGGAGCCCTGCCTCGAGTCTCTTCGCGTTCACGCTATGGCATTTGTAACAATGCTCAGCGAACAGAGGGCGCACTTCCTTTTCAAAAAATTCCAGTTGCTGCCGCTGCTCCTTACTCTCAGCAAAGACCTCTGGAATCAGTATCCAGCCTACCAGCAGGCACAGTATTAAAGGGCCTGTTCTCAACCACTTCCACATGGGCTTTATCATCAACATCTGTATTACTTCAGCACATACCAAGAATAGTCTGCGACTCGATTCAGGGTGCTGATCTTCAATGTATATGCTTTTTCCAAGTTCCGTCGAGGGCGCTTTGCGACATCTTATTAACGATTTGCGACATACCCCTTCAATCACCATTCTATCCGCATGCCCCCGAGAAACCGGAAGAACGTCGCTCTGCTCATTGAATCCTCCCGTTCGTATGGACGGGGCTTGCTGCGCGGTGTTGCCCAATTCTCCCGAACCCAGGGCAATTGGTCGTTGCTGCACGAAGAAATGACGATTGATGCTGATCTCCCAACCTGGCTCGAAGACGCCGAGGTTGATGGGATCATTGCCCGGCTGGACGATCACATCATTGATCCCTTGCGACGCTTGAACGTCCCAATCGTCGATGTTCGATGCCGCCGAGACTATTCAGACATCCCTCAGGTGGAAACCGACGATCGTCATGTCTCCCAACTTGTGTTCGAACATCTATGGCAACGAGGCTTCCGACGCTTCGCTTTCTGCGGATATCGAGGTGCGCACTATTCTGAAAATCGACTGGGCGGGTTTCGTGAAATGGTTTCTGCCGAGAACTGCCCTCTCTCAGTTTACGAAACCGATGGTGATCCCGGACACGCACTGACCAGCATTGAGCGACTGGGCGTGCTGGACGTGGAACCGCTTTTCGAATGGCTCTCAAATCTGACTCCCCCGACTGGTCTTTTCGTCTGCAATGACATCCGTGGACAGCAAGTGCTCAATGCCTGTCGCAAACTCGGAATCTCAGTCCCTGATGACCTTGGCGTGATAGGAGTCGATGACGATGATGCGATCTGCCCATTAAGTGATCCACCTCTTTCCAGCGTGCGCCCGGATGCAGACCGTATTGGGTACCGAGCTGCAGAAAAACTCTCAGAAATGATGCATGGGAGAACCACGCGTTCAGAGATTGAATACATTCCCCCAACCGGCATCGCACAGCGACTCTCCACGCAGGTCATCGCCGTTGAAGATCGTGAAGTGGCGCGTGCCTGTCAGTTCATCAGGGAGAACGCCTGCAATGGAATCGATGTCAGCGATGTAGCCAAACAGGCATCCATGTCACGTCGTCAATTGGAGCGTCGGTTCAGGACCGCCCTGGATCGCACACCACGAGAAGAAATCACCAACATTCAGGTGAGCCGCGTCAAACAGTTACTCACTGAGACCGACATGTCATTGGAACAACTGGCTCCCCTTGCAGGTTACGACTACAAGGAAAGCCTGAGCTCGATCTTCAAACGAGAAACAGGCGAAACGCCCGGACATTACAGGCTTCGTTCGTCAGACGCACAGTGATCAGAACCGGGCCGTCAGAGCAGCCCACTGCTACTGGGTCGAAATCTCATTTAACGACCGTCGCAGCCCCTCTCTTGATCCCGGTCAAAATCCTCAATCGACTCCAAGGCCTCTTCCCGCACATCTTTCGAGGGATCCTGTTCAGCAATATGGGTAAGCAATTCCCGTATCGTGGGATCACCAGCAAATGAACTCAACGCCTCGGCAGCCTCTTCGCGGACATTCTCACTTTGATCATTGGTGACAAATTCGACCAACGTGCTCCCCAGAGCGGGATCAGTCACACCATCCAATTGCCTGAAGATATCCGCCCGCACTCTCGCATTATCAGAAGTGCGCACCAGATCCATCATCGACTTCACCACCTCCGGCGTCCTTGCATCATTGGATCTCAAGAGTCGCAATGCTCTGAGCCGGTCACCTTCAGACAGATTTCCATCCATCACCTGTTGTTTAAACATGGCCACTGCCTCCTCGTCAGCCTTGATGCGCCCCTGCATCATCGCTTCCTGACGAAAATCAGCCCACTGCCCCATCCCTGACTCCAAATAATTCATCCGCTCATCGATGGTCTGAAACTGTTCATTGATCTGATCTGTCAAATTCTCGAAAGCGGCCGCCACCTCCTGCTGGTTCTGATCGACCACCTGTTTATCCACGCCATCATCAGTCAGCGACGCATTCATGGCAGACCGTGCTGCATTCTGAGCATGCTTCACTCCGCCTCTTGTTTCCGTCAGTTCACGCTTCACCTCGCGCAGCTCATTCTGAAGTTCCTTGGTTGTCTCAAATGCCGTCTCCAGCATTTCCCTGTCCCTTCCGGACTGAAACAAGAGGGTGACGACAGCTCCCCCCAGCAATACCAGCGGGACCAAGAGAAAATTGGGTTTGTTCATTGTATTATTTCAGGTTGATGGATTGATAAGACAACGGCTTCCGCACTGTGGCAAGTGTTGCCCCCTTCACCCGAAAGCGGCAACCACAAAGCCTGCAGAACCAACAAAAAAGCCACTGGCTTGCACCAGTGGCTGATTGTGAATCTTGATCGGATGATCTTTAGACCAGCTCCGGAAAATCCTTTTCGGGATTGTAGTTGAGATCCTTGATTGCTTGAGCGACGACCTTCTTCTCGATCTCGCCCTTATTGGCCAGTGCGTTGAGTGTGCCAATCACAACCGACTCGGTATCGATCTCAAAGAAGCGACGGAGAGCTCCGCGAGTTTCACTGCGACCGAAGCCGTCCGTTCCCAAAGTGGTCAATCCACCCGGCACCCATGCAGCGATCTGATCTGGAACAATCTTCATGTTGTCAGACACGGCAACGAAGGCTCCTTCTTCACCAGCAAGTGTATCTTCGAGGTAGGATGTGCGAGGCTCATCTTCTGGATGTAGCCAGTTCCAACGCTGTGCCTTGAGGGCATCTGTGCGAAGCTGTTTGTAACTCGTGACACTCCAGATATCTGCAGACACCCCATACTTCTCTTCGAGAATTTCTTGGGCTGCTGTAGCGTGATTGATGATCGGGCCGCTGGCCAGGATCTGTGCCTTGTGCTTCTTGCCTTCAGCACCCTTCTTGAATTTATAAAATCCCTTGAGAATGCCTTCTTCCACACCTTCTTCCATGGCGGGCATCTCATGATTTTCGTTATAAAGGGAAATGTAATAGAAGATGCTCTCGTCTTCCTGATACATGCGGCGAATACCGTCCTGAATGACCACTGCCAATTCGTATGCAAAGGCAAGATCGTAGGTCACCAAGGTAGGAACAGAACTAGTAAGGATGAAGCTGTGCCCATCCTGATGCTGCAGTCCTTCTCCATTGAGAGTGGTGCGCCCTGCAGTGGCCGCCATCAGGAATCCGCGTGCCTTGATATCACCACACAACCAAATCTGATCGCCCACACGTTGAGGACCAAACATGGAGTAGTAGGTGTAGAAAGGAATCATCGGCACTCCAAGACTGGAGTAGGCCGTGCCTGCTGCGATGAAGGAAGACATCGAACCGGCTTCAGTGATGCCTTCTTCCAAAATCTGTCCGTCCTTGGCTTCGCGGTAGTATAGCAGCGCCTTGCTGTCTACTGGCTCATAGAGCTGGCCCTTCATCGAGTAGATACCGACGTCCTTGAACAAGGCATCCATACCGAACGTACGGGCTTCATCAGGAATGATTGGAACGATGTTGCGACCGATTTCCTTGTCACGGATCAACGCGGCGATGATGCCGACGTATGCCATGGTTGATGAAATCTGCCGGCCATTGGAACCACCAAGTTCGCGTTTAAAAATATCGAGTGAAGGCGCCTTGATCTTCTCATATTCAGAGAAGCGAGCTGGCACATATCCACCAAGTGCTTCGCGACGCTCCATGAGATACTTGTATTCCTTGCTCTCCGGATCAGGACGGTAGAATGGTGTCTCTGCAATCTCTTCGTCAGAGATAGGAATTTGGAAACGGGCGCGGAACTCGCGGAGTTCCTTCTCATTCAGCTTTTTCTGACCGTGACTGATGTTGCGTCCTTCGCCTGCCTCACCGAGACCGTATCCTTTGATTGTCTTGGCAAGGATGACAGTTGGCCCGCCCTTGTGCTTCATGGCAGCGCTGTATGCGGCAAAGACCTTTTTGGTGTCATGTCCACCACGGAGGAGTTTATGAATCTCCTCATCCTTGAGATGGCTGACGAGCTGCAAAAGCTCAGGATATTTACCAAAGAAATGCTTACGGGTGTAACTGCCGGATTCGACAGAATACTTTTGGAAGTCTCCATCCACGCATTCTTCCATACGCTTGAGCAGAAGGCCTGAAGTATCACGGCGGAACAGATCGTCCCAGTTGGATCCCCAGATGACCTTGATGACATTCCAGCTTGCACCGCGAAACGCCGACTCAAGCTCCTGAATGATCTTTCCGTTGCCACGGACAGGTCCGTCCAAGCGCTGGAGGTTGCAGTTCACCACCCAGATCAGATTGTCGAGTTTCTCACGGGAAGCGAGGGTCAACGCACCGAGAGTTTCAGGCTCATCGGATTCACCATCACCAGCAAAACACCAGACCTTGGGCTCTTCACCTTTCATGAAGCCTCGGGCTTTCATGTAGCGATTGAAGCGCGCCTGGTAGATCGACATGATCGGCCCCAGTCCCATGGAGACTGTCGGAAACTGCCAGAAGTCAGGCATCAGGTAAGGATGCGGGTATGAAGAAAGTCCGCCGCCCTCTGTCAATTCCTGACGGAAGTTCTGGAGATTGGTCTCAGTGAGACGTCCTTCGAGGAACGCACGGGAATACATTCCTGGAGAAGCATGGCCCTGAAAGTAAACCATATCTCCGACAAAATCGTCCGTCCTGCCACGGAAGAAGTGATTAAAACCTGTTTCGTACAGCGTGGCTGAAGAAGCAAAGGTGGAAATATGCCCACCAAGACCACCGTGTTTCCGGTTGGCATTCACGACCATGGCCATGGCATTCCAACGGATGTAGCTCTTGATCTTTACCTCGGACTCGAAGTCACCGGTGTAGGGTTCCTGCTCTTCAACCGGAATGGTATTAACGTATGGCGAACTCACCACACGCGGCGTCTGCAACCCACTTGCTCTCAGGTGATCCAGAAACTGTTCAAGGAAATCAGAGGCACGATCTGGCCCCTGTTCTTCAAGAGCAATCTCCATCAATTGTTCGAGGGCTCCAAAGCGCTTTAGATTGCGCAAATGGGTATTAGGACCACCGTTCCCATCGGAACCGGTGGATTTTGTCTGCGTTTCAGAGGACAAATTCACTTTCAATAACTCCAGGTTTAGTGCCTGAATTTCGCAGACGGACACAACTCCGCCAGCGCGTCGGCAAAGCCGGGAACATGGCACCGGTCCGTCTCTCAGACAATGATATTTCTTTCACCCAACCTGCCTTCCACGGCTCACTATCTCGCATTGGAGGAACTCCTGCTCGAACGTTTCCATGACCAACCGGATCTTCCAGGCACACTTCTGATGTGGGAACCCTCCGAAACATGCGTTGTTATTGGCCTTGGAAACCGGATCAAGCGAGAGGTCCACGTGGAGCATTGTCATCAGGATTCCGTCCCTGTTTATCGCAGAATCAGCGGTGGTGGAGCCGTGGTTCAAGGGGAAGGCAGCTTGAATTATTCATTGATCCTACCGATCAATCAGGCACCGGAGCTTGCGACGGTCACCGGCACCAACACCTACATCATGAACCGGGTGGCATCGGCATTGAGCCTTCCAAATTCACAAAAAGTGACCGTCAGGGGCCATACAGATCTGGTCATTGAAGAGAAAAAAGTGGCCGGAAACTCTCAAAAACGCAGCCGCAACGCCCTGATTTTCCACGGCACCCTGTTATTAAGTATGGATCTGAAGCTCGTTTCCCGCCTTCTTCCCCAACCGAGCAGAGAGCCAGATTATCGCTCAGGCCGGAATCATGACGCATTTGTGACCCATCTGTCTCTCAGCCAAAAAGCCTGCATTTCTGCCCTTCGATCTGAATGGAATGCAGCAGAGGAGGCCGATTACAACACGCTTGTTGATCGTGGTCAGATTGACTCTTTGACAAAGGAACGCTATCAGAATAATGAATGGTCCGAACGAATCTGAAACAAAAGCCCCATAAAACTGTTCATTTCTACTACAGATCAATAATTGCCAAGCCACACCGACTCCTGCTAAGATCCGCTCAGACTTTAACCAACCAAGTTTGAAAAAATAATGCTCATGAAAAAAACCGCTGCTCTGTTCGCCTCTTTCGCAATGACCGCAATGCTCGTTGGATGCGCTTCCAGCGGAGCCTCTGGAAACATCGATGAAATCAAGGCTGCTGCCGCCAAGGGTGATGCTGACGCCATGATGGCTCTCGGTGATGCTTACTACAACGGCAAGGGCGTTGCCAAAGACTTCGATGAAGCCAAGAAGTGGTACGACAAGGCTACTTCCTCTTACGCCAAGTAACTCGCGTTAATAACCAATTTAAAGAAGGCGCTTCCTTACCGGGAGCGCCTTTTTTTGTGTCCGTATTGGTTTTTCCTGCGTTGAAATCAGAGGAACACATGCTTAGCTTCGCGAACATGGCTTTGAACGGGTTTGTAAACAAGCGGCTCCCTACCGCGTTTTTCATGCTCATCCTGCTCTGGTGGCTCCCTACCACGCAGGCTGCTGACTTGGAGGAATGTCAGAAACTTTTCAGGACCGGGCAGTATCAGGCCTGTTATGAAATGGCGACCAAGGCTATTGAGGACTACGCCTACCAGGAGGATTGGAGACACCTCCTGATTCAGACGATGATGGTGCAGGGCCGCTACGAAGAGGCCAGAGACGCGGTCATCAACACCATTTCCCGTTACCCCACCAGCGTTCGCGCCAGAATCCTTGGTTACGACGTATTCAAGGCCAATGGCAATCTCGAACGCTGCGCCTCATTGCTCAAAGAGATCGATTACCTCGTTGCCAATCGAAGCTGGGCCTATGGCGAGGCCTCCAATCTGGTGGCGGTCTCCAAGACCGCACTGCATCTCGGCGCAGATCCAAAAAGTGTATTGGAGTCCTTTCTCAATCGCGCCAAGGAACAAAATGCGGAACTCAGTGAGTCCTGGCTACTGGCCGGTAAGATCGCTCTGGATAAAAAAGATTTTCAAACCGCAGGTGAAGAGTTTTCAGAGGGACTGAAGAAATTTGAAGACGAACCAGATTTTCATTGGGGCATGGCGATGGCCTTTGCGGAAAGCGATCTTCAAAAAGCCATGAAGCACCTGAACGATGCTCTGAACATCAACACCAACCATATTCCCTCCATCCTCTTCGCCGTCGATTATCACATCGATGCAGAAAACTACGAAGGAGCAAACGAAGGTATCCAAAGAGCATTGTCCATCAATCCACATTCACCGGAAGCTTGGACCTATCAGGCTGTCATAGAGCATCTGCACAACAGCCCCAAAGGCGAACAGCGTTCACTCGAACGCGCCACCAGCTATTGGAAGGAGAATCCTGAAGTCCCTCATCTGCTGGGTAAGAAACTCTCCAGAAAATATCGTTTCCAAGAAGGCGCCGCTTTTCAGAAAAAGGCACTCGAGCTCGATCCGAAACATCCCTCAGCCCGTATCGCACTCGCGCAGGATCTCCTCAGGCTTGGCGATGACAGCGGATGGACCGTTGCAAAAGAGGCACACGATGAAGATCCCTACGATGTCGTGGCCTACAATCTGGTGACGCTCGCCGACGTCATGGCGAAGTTTAAAACCTTGGAGAACGATCACTTCATCGTCCGTATGTCCCCAAAAGAAGCAGCCATCTACGGCGACCGTGTCTTGGCTCTCTTGAATCGAGCTCACAAGGTTTTGACCGAGAAATACGGGATCGACTTGGAGGAAAAGACAATCATTGAAATCTTCCCTCAACAGAAAGATTTCGCGATCCGAACCTTCAGTCTCCCTGGCGGCGACGGTTTCCTCGGTGTCTGTTTCGGAAGAGTTATCACTGCAAACAGCCCGGCTTCACAAGTTGCGGATCCATCCAACTGGGAAGCCGTCCTCTGGCATGAATTTGCCCATGTTATCACACTCACGCTGACACAAAACAAAATGCCACGATGGCTCAGCGAAGGCATCTCCGTTCACGAAGAGCTGGAGGCCAATCCGATCTGGGGACAGCGCATGAACGCCGAATACAGGGAAATGACTCTCGGTGGTGAGCTCACACCTGTCAGCAAGCTTAGTAGCGCCTTTCTATCACCCGAAACTCCTCAGCATCTGCAGTACGCCTACTACGAATCAGCGTTGGTCGTGGACTACATCATCAAGAATCATGGCATCGAATCACTTCGCGCCATTCTCAAAGATCTCGGTAAAGGCATCGAAATCAATGAAGCCATCGCCGCCCACACGGCAGACATGAGCGAACTCGAACCCGCTTTCGAACAATTCGCCAAAGCCCGCGCAGAATCATTGGCACCAGGATTGAATTGGGAGCGTCCCGAAACTCCAGAGATCAATACTCCAAATCTTTGGGCAGGAGTCATGCACCCAAAAAATTATTACGTGCTTCAACAAAAAGCCGGGCGATTGATGAGGGACGAAAAATGGGAAGAAGCCAAAGAGCCACTCCAAGTCCTGATCGATAATTATCCAAACAACGGAGAAGACGACAGCCCGCTGAAGTTGATGGCGATCATTCACCGCGAACTGAAGGAAACAAAAAAAGAGAAAGCCATTCTGAACAAATTGGCTGCACTCAGCGCAGATGACATCGACACCTTCGAAAGACTGATCAAGATCGCAGAAGAGGAGAAGAATTGGAAAGCGGTCGCATTGAACGGCCAACGCTACCTGTCAGCCAATCCCCTCAATCCGCGGATCTATCGTAGTATGGCCAAGGCCTATCAAAATCTTTCTTCCAGCACGGATGCCATCCAGGTTTGGAAAGCGATTCTTCAAATGGATCCAGCTGATCCAGCTGAAGCCAATTTCAAACTCGCCTCGCTCATCGCCGACTCCGACCCCACTCAAGCCAGGCAACATCTTCTACGGGCATTGGAAGACGCACCACGCTACCGTGATGCACATCGTCTCCTGCAAAAGCTCAGCAAGCAGGCATCCATTTCGCCACAGGCAAAAGCTGCAGCCGCTGAGCCTACGGCAGCGCCTACTCCCTCCCCAAAAAGGATCCAATCAAAATGAAAAAGGCCATCGCCCTCATTCTCCTAATCAGTATCGCCACCCTCGCCATTGGCCAACGCTGGCAACGTAGATTTGTTGAAGGTGGAATCCCGGCACGAAATGGACTCCCTACATGGGAAATCGACAAGACCCTGCCAAAGGATACTTTTACATTCGTCCGGGTAATCTATGATTCACACAGTGGGCGTTATGGTAGAGTCGGTGGACCTCAACGCTGGGCAATCGATTATCCAGATGCGGACATCAATTTTTCATATCGATTGAAAGAGATGACCTCGCTGAATGTCGATCCCAACGGCAAGACAATGAGGATGACCAATCCTGAAATCTTCAACTATCCCTTCCTCTATATCGTCGAACCGGGGTCTCTCAGCTTCAGCGAGGAAGAACGTCAGAATCTTCGCAGGCATCTCCTCAACGGGGGATTTCTGATGTTTGATGATTTTTGGGGAGAACGAGACTACGAGAATCTCTACTTCGAGCTGAAACAGGTCTTCCCCGAGTACGAACCGCAAGAACTCGAACTCGATCATCCCATCTTTAATATCGTCTTTCCAATCAAGGAAAAGCCCCAGATTCCGAATGTTGGCGTCGGCACCGAGCACCAATGGACCGGCCGCACGTGGGAGTCCCAAGACTCCAAAACAGTGCATTATAAAGGCATTTACGACGATAAAGGGCGAATGATGGTCCTGATCTGCCACAACACCGACCTCGGCGACGGCTGGGAACGTGAGGGCGACAACATCTACTACTTCAAAGAATTCTCGGAGAAACGCGCCTACCCACTCGGCATCAATATCGTTTTCTACGCCATGACCCAATAGGGGCTAAATGGCCTGTTTCAGACCCCATTGCCTCTTGCCGCAGAAGCATTTCCCTACAATCTGTACGAAATCGGAATTGCTTCGGATTGAGTTTTTCCTTAAACCGGGCAAATGCGGACTCCGAAGTCACTTGTCATCGTATTGGCAGCCAGTCTCAGCCTTACATTTGGTCCCGTCCAACCCGTCTTATCAAACCAAGACAACCAAGGCTCAGACTCTAAGAATACCAAACCTATCGACGCCTCAGAAGATCCTGTGAAAAAAGCACAGGACGCTGCTGAGGCTGCCCGAGCAGCTGCTCGAAAAGCGCGTTCTGAAGCACAGGCCAACGCCCGTCAGCTAAAGAAGGCTGAAGAGCGCCGTCTCAAAGAGGAAAAGGCACGCGCAAAAGCTGAAGCCGAAGCAGCCAAACGCCTTGAGGAGAAAAACAAGGCAGAAGCACAGGCACGGATGAAGGCCGAAGCAGCAGCCAAGACCAAGGAAATGGCGACTGCCAAAGATGCTGAGAAGAAAGCAGCAGCCAATTCGACGACCACAGACAAAGATCTCGCTCGTGAGAAGGCACGCCTCAAGAAGGAAGCCGAAGAACGCGCACGTGCCCTCAAACGCGCCAAGGCTGAGCACGCAAAACGCGAAACCGCCAAGCTGAAGGGTGAAGCTGAAAAAGCACGTGAAGCAGCCCGCGCTGCACAAAAAGATTACGCAGCCGTTCAGAAGACAAAGGAACGTGCCGCCAAAGCAGCTGCTGAAAAATCAGGCACGGCTCCAGAACCGGTGAAGGTAGTCAAGGCTGAACCAACAAAGGCGCAACCAACGACCATAGGCAAGGCAGATACCAAGCAGATGCCTTCACCTGATTCAAAGGAATCCAAGCGGGCTGCCAAGGAGCGCGCTGAAGCCATTGCCAAGGCGAAGAAGGAAGCAGAGAAGCGCGCTGAAGCAATTCGCAAAGAGCGCGAAAAAACACGCAAGGCCAAGCAGGAGGCCGAGATGAAACAGGCACGCGCCGAGGCAGAAGCAGCCCGTGCAGCCGCAAAGGCAGCCGCCAAAGCTGCTGCTGAATCCAAACCTGCGGTCGCCAAGAAAGCAGAACCTAAAAAGGCTGCCCCAGCTCCCAAGAAGGAAGCACCCAAGGTCACCAAGAAGGCTGAGCCTAAGAAAGAATCACCCAAGAAGCCGGTTGTCGCAGAAAAGAAACCTGCACCAAAACCAACCCCTGCCCCAGCTCCTGTTCGTAATCCTGACGAGCCCATCGACTGGGATGCACGCCGCAAAGAAGCTGCACGCATCCGCGCCGAATACGAGGCCAACATGAAGAAGGAAGCAGAAGCCAAGGCACGCATGGAAGCCGAGAAGGCAGCCATGGAACGCGAAAAGGCACGCGCTCAGGCCAAGGCAGAAGCAGACGCCAAGAAAGCTGCTGAGCTGAAGGCAAAGAGAGAAGCTGAAGCGAAAGCCAAGGCAGAGGCAGATGCGAAGAGGGCTGCTGAAATGGCCGAGAAAGAAGCCAAAGAAAAGGCCAAGGCTGAAGCAAAAGCCAAGAAAGAGGCTGAAGCAAAAGCCAAGAAAGAGGCTGAAGAGATGGCTGAAAAGAAAGCCAAAGCTGACGCCAAGGCCAAGAAGGAAGCTGAAGCAAAAGCCAAGCGCGATGCAGAAAAAGCTGCTGAAGAAAAACGTAAGGCAGAGAAGGCTGCAGCCGATGCCAAACGCAAAGCAGCAGACGCCAAAAAATCTTCCAAGAAAGAAGAGCCCAAGAAGAGCACGTCAACCAAGCCTGCTCCTAAGAAAGAAGCTCCTAAGAAGGAAGAGCCTAAGAAGAGCACCAAGAAACCCAGCAAGAAGCCAGCACCTGTTGCACCTCCAGTCATCAAGTCCAAGGCAGACCAGCTCAAGGAAATCTTGGAACTCTACAAAAGCGACAAGATCAGCCCGGCCGAATACCATCGCCGCCGCGCCAAGATCCTCAAGGGCAACTAAGCCCATCATTTCGCAAAAGCCGCCCTGTTCATTCAGGGCGGCTTTTTTGTTACCCTCCCCCCCACTGATGGTTGCTCTTGATTTAAGCCCCCATAGAAAGAAGATTCTCTCCTATGCGGGGCAATGACCATGATTGGGCCATGACGGGGTTATTCCTCCTCGCTCTGGCAATCTCTGGTCTCATCATGAAGCTGATCGCGATGCCTCTCTCAAGAAGAGAGAAAGATCTGACTCGTTCGCCGACCTTCTGGATTCTGCTCTCGCCTTCATCCCATGACAGATTGAGACCGCTACACGATCTCAATGGACTGACTCTAAGAACTCTCTTTTTGCTTCTCTGCCTCATCGGTATCTACTGGGTTCATTTGGAATCAGGATTCAGTTTTGCCGAGCATCATCTCTTGCAAAGTTACAGTGCAGCCCCTGCCCTGATCCTGGTTTCTGAAGGGCTTGTCGCGCTGGCAACCTGGCTATGGATCCCCTCCGGTCGATTGCTACCGACAGTCCACCATCGACCATGGACCGCTCACAGCATTGGCGATTTTTGGGGGCGCAGATGGAATCTCTGGTTCAGCGATTGGTTTCGCTATGCGATCTTCTCACGCTTCAAGCGAACGCCAATCAAAGCGCTGTTTATAACCTTCACTGCCTCTGGTTTGATCCACGAGTTTGTCATCAACCTCCCCCTCTATCTCATTACAGGAAAAATCCTCTTTGGCACCATGATGATCTATTTCCTGCCACAGCCAATTGGGATTCTTTTGGAACGTAGACTCAGACACCATCCTGTAGCTGGACGTGCGTTCACATGGTTGATCGTTTTCGTCCCTGCTCCGCTTGTCATCAATGAAGGACTACTCGAAGTCCTTCAACTAACACGAACAGCCATCTGATTTATTCCATGCCCTCGACTCCGCTCATCAGCGTCATTCTACCGGCATACAACGCCGAGAACACGATCACTGATGCGATGCAGTCGATACTGTCCGGGTCATTCAGTGAGCTGGAGCTTATCGTCATCAACGACGGCTCCACTGACACCACAAAGCCCATCGTCGAATCCTTCAATGATTCTCGCGTTAGCTTAATTGATCACCCCGACGCTGGAGTCGCTGCTGCAAACAACGAGGGAGTCAGGCAAGCAAAGGCACCTCTCATCGCACGCATGGATGCCGATGATATCGCACACCCTGATCGACTCCACCTCCAGCTGGAGATGCTTGAGCGGAATTGTTTGGACATCGTAGGCAGCCGAGTAGAAATCGTTGATCATCAAGGAGCCTCAGTTCCATCGCTCGATCGCTACAAGCAATGGATCAACCAACACATCAGCACAGAGGACATCCTCGCTTTTCGTTTTGTCGAATCGCCCTTGGTGCATCCAACCACGTTGGCGAAACGGGAAGTCTGGGAACTTGGCTGTCGACAAGGTTCCTTTCCTGAGGATTATGACCTGTGGCTTCGCGCATTTGAAAAGGGATACAAGCCGGCCAAGCATCCCGATGTACTTCTGACGTGGAGAGACCGTCCCTCACGACTTACCCGTATCAACGAATCATTCACGCCAGAAGCGTTCGACCGTTGTCGCAAAGAACACCTCTTGAGCGGCCCTTTGAAGGGAATTACTGAAATTGATTTCTGGGGCGTGGGTAGAACAGGGAAGCCATGGATCCGATGGCTCATCTCGGAAGGATTCAAGATTCGCCACTTGATTGATGTCAGCAGGAAGAAAATCGGACAGCAGATTCACGGAGCCACGGTCATCACACCAGAAGACATGCCTCATAGCACTGGCGTCCCCCTTCTCGTCGCGGTAGGCACAAAAGGCATCAGAGAACTCATCTTGCAGCACCTGAACACAACAGGTCATACCGCAGGAAAGGACGCATGGTTTCTCTGCTAGGGTGGACCAAATTCAGCTGATCTTGGCCCAGAGCTTTTTCAATGAGAGCAGATAGCTTTTCGGCAGGCCGTATTGGGTGAAGGCGAGTCTGGTGTAGAGCTCGGCGGTTTCAGTGGCCACCTCTCCGATCTCAGGAGCCTTCTCTGCAATCTCTTCGGCCAGTTCCTTGGGTGTCTTTCCCTCGCCTTCGATCACATGGCGATCATGCGCCCATGCCTTGACAGCCTGCCATGTGTAGCCAATCAATTCTTCAGGGCTCCAACGGTCTGCCATACCACTGAGGAACGGATTTCTGAAATCTGCGTAGAGCGATTGGCGTTTGGGTTTGGCCTTTGAGAATTGGGTCTTCTTTTTCTTCTTACCAAAGAGCGAGAGAAGATCATCCACCAACTGTTTGAAGGCTTTCAACAGTGCTTTCCGGTTCTTGATGGCAAAGAAGAGGAACACTCCTCCCAAAATCAACCATATCAACACCTTTACAACCGTTCCTATCCATGAGGACGAATGCGAGGGCATCTCCGGCTGGGTCATGTTGGATTGATCTCCCTCACCATTCTCTCCCGATTCAGATTCACCAGATTCGGATTCGCCTTCCCCCTCTCCCTCACCAACAGATTGCGAGGCAGCACCTTCACCTTTGCCCTGAGAGCTTTCCCCCTCCTTACCTTCGCCAGACTTTCCTTCACCCTCTTCTCCATCAGAGCCGGATGGTTCACCATCTTCGCTCTTTTCTTCCATGCCATTCTCGCCCTCTTCTCCATCGCCTTTGTCGTCTCCTGCGGGTGGCTCATCATCTTCTTCTGGCGGCACCTTCTGGGAAACATCATCATCTTCGACAGGATCCCAATCAAAGAAAGCATGCTCACTGGCTTCCTGCACCATGTCAGATGTCTGATCGATCAGGGTGTTGAGCGAATAAGAGGCATTGGGTCTGGGCAGAAGAAGCACTCCTGCGAGAAGGAAAATGGATAGAATACCACCAGCCATAAGCCACATGCGGGTGACACGCGCCGGCATGCGGAGAAAGTGTTTCCTCAAATAACGTCTTACATTGAGAAAGCTCGTGGCGACCAATAGCCCAAGCCCTGCGGCGAGATAGATCCCCAGCAATTTAAAGCCAAATACCTTCAATGCATCATCTGCAGGACCACCAATGGCTTGCCCGATACCAAAGGTCGGCAGGGCTCCCAGAGAAAACCAAATCACCCAGAGACCGGGTCTACGATTTTTGCGCTTCTTCTTGGGACGATCTTCGTCCTGATCCTCTTCTTCCAAGGTAGTCTCATCAGCTTCCGCTTCTTCGCCAAGCAGACTCTCTTCATTGGGGGATTCATCATCAAGGAAGGTGCAGTCCCACGTTAGTTTATGGGCACAAAGCCAGATAAGAACGATCAGGATCACAATCAACGGCACCAATCCCACAAAACGATCCAGCCACATCAGTGTCACTGTTCCCAGTCCGAGCGCGTACAAGCCCGCGTAGGTAGATCCCTGTTGAATGGAAATTCTGGCGATGAGCACAGCGGCCACCACAAACCAGAACATCACCCATCGCAAACGATCGTCGAACCGCCCATCATATCCCACCTCAATAAGGAAGAAGACCAAGCTTCCGGTCATGGCCATGATCAGGACCGGGCAGATCATCGTTACCAGATGATCTGTCAGCGTCTTTCTTGGGCGTCCTGTATTCCTGCTCATGGGCTGACCAATTCTGATGAGGCAAACTCAGCCAATGCCTCAGCACTGTCCACCATGTTGAATGGTATCCCTTGGACCAATAGGCGCCCTGCCCACTCGGGAGGACTGGCCCATTCTGGAAAGACATCTACGGAATCCAAGACGATCACCGCGGAAACGGAATAGCCACGGCGTTTTAGATTCCCCAAAGCAATCGCAGCTTCTTCAGTGACGGTGGTAAGAATGGCAACCACAGCAGCATCACGCGGCATCAGGTATTCTGTTTCAATCACCAGCTCAGCAAAAGGGAGTCCGTCTGAAAGCTCCAATCTGGCAAGGGCCTTGAGGATCTCGTCGCTCTGCATGGCGCCTTTGCTTGTCTCTATGACCACTGGCTCAACAGGACGCCTCTCGTCCTTCGACTTCTTGGCGGCCTTGAATTTCCGCATCAGGAAATCTCCAGACCAGCCTTCGCGTCGGACACGTTCTGACGCATCGTAGCCATTGGACACCAATCCGGTCTGTTGGCCTTGTTGACAGACTGCATTGGTTATCGAAGCAGCTGTCGTGACAGCCAACTCAGCGACACGACGCCCGAAAGAGCCTTGAAAACAGTCTTCATGAAAATCCAGAAGCACCGTCGCCCCAGTGATACAGGAAGGCTCAAAAATCTTACTGTGAAGCTTCCCTGTGCGTGCCGTCGCCTGCCAATGAACACGCCTTAAAGGATCTCCATGCTGATACATCCTTACACCTGAAATACGCGTCGGGTCTTCAAACAAGCGATGTGTCATCCGCACCTCCCCCATGGGACGACGTGTTTTTATATCCACAGAAAGAAGTGGAACGACCTTTGGATATACCAGAACGAAGGCTGGTTTGCCTGCGATTCTGAATCGACGGTGAAGGCCAAACAAATCCCCGGTCTCCAACAAAGTCGGACCCATTGGGTAATAACCACGCGCAAGAAACTGCACCTGATACAGGAGAACCTTCTCTTCCTTCCGCCTCAAAGCCGTCACTGCAATCCGTGGTCCGGTGACCTTCAGGCGATGCGGGCGATCCACCACAGCGGATTGGACAATGGAATCTTCAACAATCAACCAGGCCACAGGAATAATGCCCTTGTTTTTCACCGTCAGAACCACCGCCGCCACATCCCCAACTTCAGCAGTGTGGCAATTACAGTCCCTGACGATCTCCAGATTGGATATCCAGTGTCGCGCCAACCATCTTCCGATGATCAGCACACCAAACATCACATACATGGCATAAACGAGCAGACCGAGCTGGAATACAAATCCCGCAATCAGCAGCCCCAGAATGCCAAGAAGCCAGATCACTTGACGGCCATGGAAGATGGAAGAGTCGGAACAGGTACTGAGCGAAGGACCTCAGCCATCACTCCCTCAACTGTGATTTTTCTCAACCGGCTTTCCGGTCGAACAATCAATCGATGCGCCATGACATTCAGTGCCACACGCTTCACGTCATCTGGCAGCACATAGTCGTATCCATGCATGGCAGACCACGCCTGAGCTGCACGGCAGAGCGCGAGGGTGGATCGAGGGCTACCGCCCAGGGCCACATCACTGTGTTCCCTCGTGGCGCGAATGATTCCTACGATGTATTCCCTGACACGTTCGTGCACATAGGTTGCACGCACCAATTCCTGACATTCCAAAATCTCTTCAGCAGACGTCACTGATTCAAGCGTATCCACCGGATGCTGCTGTTGCATACGCTCCAGCATGCTTTGCTCTTCCTGCTCTCCCGGATACCCAAGGCTCAGCCGGATCAGAAAACGATCCAACTGCGCTTCCGGCAAAGGAAAGGTGCCTTCATGATCGACAGGGTTCTGTGTCGCAATCATGAAGAACGGACGCTCCAAACTGTAAACATCACCATCAATACTAACCTGCCGCTCAGCCATTGCTTCCAAGAAAGCAGCCTGCGCTCTGGGAGTCGCGCGGTTGATTTCATCAGCGAGGATCATCCGCGCAAAAACAGGACCTTTTCGAAACTCAAATTCGGTGGTCTTGGGATTAAAGATGGAAGCACCGGTGATGTCGTTGGGCAAAAGATCAGGGGTGCACTGGATGCGTTTAAAATCACATCCACCACTAGCCGCCATCGCTCTGGCCAGAACCGTCTTGGCCACTCCCGGGACATCCTCCAACAGCACATGCCCTTCAGCCAGCAAGGCCACCAGACACAGCTTGATCTGCTCAGTCTTACCGATAATGACCTTCTCGATGTTATTGAGCACACGCCCGGCGAAGTCGCCCACCTTGGCGGTCTCCGCCGCCTGAGCCTCCGGACGGTCTGAAGTCTCCGGGACAACAATGGAGATTTCATTTGGGTCATAGAGAGAGGTCGCCTCGCCACAATGTGGGCATTGGCATTCCTCCCCGAGCATTTCATCGGGAAACTCAATATTCTGACCGCACTGACGACAGGGACATCTCATTTAAAAAACGGGTGAATGGAGGGGAAAAAGGATCCGAAGGAAAATGATCTGAGAGGCAGCAGAAAAGAGAACTGTGGGCAATCGTCTGAACATATGGAAAAGCACGCCCGATGGGACATCCCGCTCCACTCCAAACCACACTCTTTCCTTAGAACAGATACAGCCATCTCAGGAAACAGAAGGATCATGCCCATAGTTCCTTGCATGTGTAAATTCACAAAGAGCATCCATATCACCCGCTCGCAAGCCCGCACGGTTGATTTTCCTCCGAAAAAAAGTTTAACCGCCAAGCACAGGCGCCTTATCAGCCGTGCCTTCCTCGCCATCAGGAGTTTACGCCATGAACGGCGCCGATTGACACATTAGAGAATGAACAAAAGCATCATTCCAAAAACTCCCCACCGTTGACTTGGAGGTGTCATGCCACCATATTTCGCCCCGAATGGACATCGACATTACGCCGATACTAGAAGGTTGGGATTTCCGGGCCGATCGTAAGATGGTTCGACGCTTTGCAGGGTCAGACGGTCTTGAAAAGATACAGCTCCGCGTGGATCTCGGACTTCTTCAGATGAACATCCTGGGTCGCCCGGATGGAAAACGCCCTTTTGGTTTTGAAACCATGCTGGACTATCAGCAGTCCCGGCTTCAGGAACACCTCGACACTCACAATGGTGATGATGAGGCGTTTGAGCTCAGCTCTGAAGACTGTTTCAAGCTCCAGCAGGAGGCCATCCAGTTTCACCACCGCTACATCTCCCTTTATCAGCTCGACGACTACCCTCGCGTGCTCGAAGACACCGATCACAACCTCGATCTCTTCGAATTCGTTTCCGAGTATGCAGCTGATGACGAAATGATTTCCTCCATGGACCAATGGCGCCCTCAGCTCCTCATGCTCCGCTCTCGCTCACGCGGCACGCTCCTCAAGGAGAAAGCCGGAGCCGATGCAGCCATTGAAGCAGTGGAAGAAGGCATCAACGATCTCAAGGAATTCTATCTGGAGCAGGCTCATCCAGAATGGGCGGAGAAAAGCATGGAGATCCTCTCACTTGAAGCATGGATCAACGAGCTTCGTGCAGAGAAAGACCCTGTGGATACCAAAGCCATCGAGCTGAGTGAGAAAGACAAGCTCGAGATGGAAATGGAGGAAGCCATCAGTCGTGAAGACTATGAGAAAGCGGCGCAATGCCGGGACGCACTGGCCAAGAAGGGTCAGGAATCCTGAATACCTGATCCAGATTCCATACAACAAATTTTCAAAAGGCGCTGATTCACTTCAGCGCCTTTTCTTTGCTCACGCATCGGCTTCGATCTTTTCGAAGCTTTCTTCGATGAAGGTGGTGTTCTGAATGCGAGCGAGGCGGGCGTAGATTCCGTCTTTCTCCATGAGTTCGTCATGTGGGCCACGCTCGGCAATCTCTCCGTCGCGGATGACCAGGATTTGATCTGCGTTGCGAATCGTGCTCAGGCGATGCGCTATCACAAAACTGGTGCGACCTTTCATGAGCCGATCCAAAGCCTGCTGAATCAGGCGCTCTGTGGCCGTATCCACGCTGGCGGTGGCCTCGTCTAATACAAGGATCGGAGAATCTGCAAGAAGTGCTCTGGCGATACTGATGCGCTGCTTCTCCCCCACACTAAGCTTCACACCCCGTTCCCCTACCTTTGAATCCAAGCCTTCTTTCAGCTTCTGTATGAATTCATGGCAATTGGCTGCCTTGCAGGCTTCCTCGACTTCTTCTATCGAGGCATCCAGTTTACCAAAGAGCAGGTTCTCACGGACGCTTCCGTTGAACAGAAACGGCTCCTGACTCACTACTGCGATGTTCCGTCTCAGGGAGCGCAGAGTAACCTTTGATGTATCAATGCCATCAATCTCCACCTTCCCCGAACTGCATTCATAAAATCCGGACAGAAGCGATGTAAGCGTGGATTTACCAGCACCCGTCGGACCAACCAAAGCGATCATCTCCCCCGCCTTGGCATGGAGATCGATACCTTTGAGTATCTCCCTGTCATCATTGTATTGGAAGCCGACCCCTTCGTAGCGCACCTCGCCCTTAACAGGGAACGGAAGTTCATCAAGGTCCTCCGCTCCATCACGCTCCACTGGAGTATCCAGAATATCAAACACACGTTCACCAGAAGCCCGCGTTCCAGCGATCATCTGATTGAGTGAGTGCAGCTTGTTCACCGGCCCATAGAACATCATCAGATAGACAGCAAACTCTCCCAACTGGCCTTCAGTCATAGTTCCGTCGATCACCATACGTCCACCCAACCAAAGAATGAATGCCAGCCCCAGAGACGCCAGGAAGCTCATTCCCGGAGAATATACGGCCCAGGCACGCATCACGGTCAAGGTGCCCTGACGCAGGTTCTCTGCCTTTTCAGCAAAGTGCTTATCCTCCAGCTCTTCACGGGCAAATGCCTTGATCTGTCGCACGCCTTGGAGGTTGTCCATCAACAAAGAATTCATCTCACTGGATGCCACACGCTGCTTGCGATAGCGCTTATGAGCAGTGGAGGTATACCACCATGCACCGGCGATCAGCAGCGGCATGGGGATCAATGCCACTCCAGTCAGTGCGGGATTGGAGCCAAGAAGAATGCCAAGAATTCCAAAGACCGTGAGAATGGAAACCGTCCCCTGCTCTGTGCCATCGATCAAAACGCGTTCCACAGAATTCACGTCCTCAATGACACGGGTCATCAGATCACCCGAAGTATGCTTGTCAAAGTAACTGACGGGTAGGCGTTGCAGTTTCTCAAACAACTCGCAGCGCATGTCAAAAATCACATTCTGCTCAAAGTGATTGTTCACCAGAATACGCAACGTGTTGAAGAGATCCCTGAGGAAAAAGACTCCAATCGTCCCGAACATCACCGGCGTCAGCAGTTCCAATCGCCCACCTTTGATCACGTCATCAATGATGATTCGGACCAGCTTGGGGAAAATCAGCCCCGCCACCAGCGAAAGGATGGCACAGCCGATCATTGCTGAAGCCATCTTTTTGTAGGGACTGATATACCGGAAGACCCGTTTCAGAACCGCAAAGGTCGTACGGGTACGGGCGAAGAAGGAAGCGTCTGTATCACGCTTCTCGTAGATGTAGCGATTGGCACTCATGAACGACGGCGAAACAACCTACTGCCGCTGAAGCATGTGACACAGATTATAGGAGAACGGTGCCAGATCACGTGGCGTCCTGCTGGAAAGGAGATTTCCATCAGTGACCGCAGATTCATTCACCCAGACACCACCGGCGTTGATGAGGTCGTCTTTGATGCCCAGAGAGCCTGTCACCTTGCGGCCCTTGAGGATCCCAGCTGAAATCGGAATCCAGCCACCATGGCAGATGAAGGCAATGGTTTTCTTTTGCTCATCAAACTCCTTCACCAGTTCCAGCACCTTCTCATCGCGGCGCAGCTTGTCTGGCATCCAGCCTCCAGGAATCAGCATACCACTGTAGTTCATGCTACGAACTTTGGAGATCTGGATATCAGACTGTGCTGGGTAACCGTATTTGCCTGTGTAGGTCTTGATCTCCGGTGCTGCTATATGCAGCTCGAAGCCGGCTTCCTCCAAACGGATTTTCGGATACCAGAGTTCGAGGTCTTCGTAGTCGTCTTCGAGAAATGCGAGAACTGTCTTTTGCATGTTGTATGAAAGTTGAACGAGCAGGTTAGTATTACCGACCTTTTACGATTGAAAAGGCCTTTAGTAGATCGAGCGCACGAATAAGGACCGGGTCATGGATCTCATCCGATGTGGCTGATGCATCCTCGCCAGAAGCATCTTCCTCGCCGTTATCATCGGATTTTTCGATCCGTTGATTGATTTCATTGTGGCGTCGCACCAATTCACGCTCTGTTCCGGGGCGCCCAAAAAGATCTTCACGATCCTCAGCTGTCGTTTTGGTTGGTTGCAGACGGGGATTCACGATCCACTCTTTTTCCAGTTTAAAATCGGTCTTAACCTTCACATCCGGAGTCAGGCCATCAGTGGTCAGTGTAAGGGAATCTCCCAGGCGAATGGATCCATTGGCCACACGGAGCTTGAGACCATTGCTCGTCTTCACCGTGCGATAGAAATGAGCGGCACCTGCAGAATCACTCCCCACCAGCACACCGGACGAATGGTGACGAAGAAGCGCTCCCAGAGCCTCTGGAGCCCCCGCAGTCTGTGCATTCATGAGCACCACCACTGGCATCTGTAACGCAGCCCCCTTGATGGTCGCCCTCAGCGCAGTGCGTCCAAGATGAAGCATTACATCATCTTTGTTGAGAAAACGGTTTGCGATGGAGACAGCCTCCTCGTAATCGAAGCCACGCGTGAACCTCAGATCCAGGACGATCCCGTTGAGTTCTTTTTTCTGCCACTCTGCAATCAATGCATCAAACTCCTGAGCCGCACCCTCCTCCAGTTGCCCAAGGTGAAGATAACCAAATGTCCCGATCATTTCCGAACGCGAAACAAACGGCCCTTCAGCAGCTTCACCGCCTTGGTTTGACACAATGGAAACCCTGTTTCCAAAAGCCTCAAGCGCAGCTTCACCAGCGGATTGATTCAATAACGCACCATCTGCTCCATCCACATTGCTGAGGATGATCTTTCTCAGTTCGTCAAACGGAGGAAGTTCAGGAGTTTCTGCCTGAAGCCCGGAGGCAAGAGGCAACGCCAGAAGCAATGAACAGATGAGTGATTTCATGTTGGTCAGGAAAAGGCCTTGGCTGCGATATCGCTGCGCACGTGTGCCTTGTCGAAATGTATTTTCTTCACTGCCTCATAAGCCAGATCACGCGCAGAGGCGAGATCATCAGCCATGGCAGTGACACCGAGGACGCGGCCACCATTGGTCACGACCTTGTCTCCGTCGAGCTTGGTGCCTGCGTGGAAGACCACCACATCCTTCATGGAAGCAGCGTCTTCAAGGCCAGTGATTTCAATGCCCTTGTCATATTTTTCAGGATAGCCGCCTGAAGCCATCACCACGCAGACACAGGCACGTGATGACCAGGTGACTTTGTGCTCATTCAGCGTGCCATCCACACAGGCTTCGAAAAGATCCACGAGATCATTCTCAAGACGCGGAAGATAGACCTGCGTCTCCGGATCGCCAAAGCGCGCATTGAATTCCAGCACCTTGGGACCCTGTTCCGTCATCATGACTCCCGGATAAAGGATGCCTCGGAAATCGATTCCTTCCTTGGCGCAACCAGCCACCCATGGTTTGAGGATGGCATCTTCCACCTGTGCCAATTGCTCATCATTAAGAAATGGAGCTGGAGAGTAGGTGCCCATTCCTCCGGTGTTCAGTCCCTCATCATTGTCGAGGGCTCGCTTGTGATCCTGTGATGTAGGGAAAAGCACAGCGGTCGTTCCATCGCAAATCGCGTGCAGTGACACTTCCATCCCTGTCAGAAACTCCTGAATCACCACTTGGTTTCCGGCATTGCCAAATGATTGGTCCACCATGATCTGTTCCACAGCCGCATCAGACTCCTCGACGGATCCACAAATCAACACACCTTTACCGAGTGCCAAACCATCCGCCTTAACAGCGCAACGTCCACCCAACTCGCGGGCAAACTCCTTGGCTGTCTCTACGGATTTAAAAATTCCTGAACGCGCCGTCGGGATTCCATGACGCTCCATAAACTCCTGCGAAAAGGCCTTCGACGACTCAAACTGCGCCGCCTGTTGATTCGGTCCCCAAGCACGGAAACCTGCCTCTTGAAGACGATCAACCATTCCCAGTGCCAAAGGATTGTCCGGTGCCACAACAACCAGATCCGGCTTGTTCTCAGTGGACCATGCCAACACAGCATCCAAATCCTCCGCACCAATGGAGACACATTCCACAGCCTCACCATTGGAGGCCAACTTCTCACGACCAATACCTGCATTTCCCGGGGCACACGCCATCGACGTCACCCGGGGAGACTGGGCCAGTTTCCAGACCAAGGCGTGCTCTCGCCCGCCGCCACCAATCACAAACAATTTCATCTGCGCGGATTCAAACAAGAAAACCCCTCCAGAAGACACAGAAAAATCGAACAGACATCGATCTGCGGACCGCTCATAAGATCACCCCAACCAGACTTGCCGTCAGGTAAGAGGCCAGTATCCCACCTATCATTGCCCGGAAACCAAAGCGGGCGAGGTCTTTTCTCCGTTCAGGTGCCAATACACTGATACCGCCAATCTGAATGGCAATACTGGCGAAATTAGCAAACCCACAAAGGGCATAAGTGCAAAGAATTTGGGAACGTTCCGAAAGATTGCCTCCCTCAGAGGTCAGGCTCAGGTAGCCAATAAACTCATTCAACACGATGCGGTTTCCCAAGATCCCACCCACCTGAACGCAATCCTGCATCGGCATTCCTATCAGAAAGGCAAAAGGTGCGTTGATCCAACCTAGTATCGACTGCAGCGTCACGGTTGGATTCTCGCCCTGCGGCAGTCCGAGCAAGGCATTCACCAACGCCACCACAGCAGTGAACGCAATCAACATCGCAATGACGTTCAGAGAAAGGGTCACACCGTCCGTGGTCCCTTTGCACAAGGCGTCCAACCCATTCGTCGTATCCCGCTTGATGTCCACCTGCGCTCCAGAGGCCGTTTCACTGACCTGCGTTTCAGGAATCATGATCTTGGCAACCAACAATGCCGCTGGCGCGCTCATCACCGACGCCGTGAGCAGATGTCCCGCTTCAATCCCCAGAGAGACATAGACAGCCAGAACACCACCGGCAATCGTCGCCATGCCACCCACCATCATCGCCATGAGCTCACTGTCCGTCATCTTGGCAATGTAAGGACGCACCACCAGTGGCGCCTCTGTCTGTCCGACAAAGATATTTGCTGCGGCAGCCAGACTCTCAGAGCCACTCAGCCGCATCACCTTCTCCATCACAATTGCAAAGCCCTTCACAACTTTCTGGAGAATTCCCCAGTGATAAAGGAGAGAACTCAGTGCCGAGACGACAATGATTGTCACCGCGATGGTGATTGCCAGAACCACTGAATTGGCCGGACCAAATTCCCCGGCAAGCAACTCTTGATCCGCCAAAGGGCCAAAGACCAGTTTCGCTCCCTCCATACAGACATCGATAAATCCCTCGGTCATTGCCTGCGCCCCTTGAAACAACCTGCGCCCCAGCTCCGTCTTAAGAATGAACAATCCCAACCCCAATTGAAGCCCCAGTCCCGACAACACCACCCGGGTCGGAAATGCCTTTCGATTCAGAGAAAAAGCCCATGCCAATGCCAGAAAAGCCACCACACCAACCAAACTGATCAATCTCAGGTGAAACGGAGTGTCCATTGGGCGAGAGCCTGCACCGAAACCCAACTCAGCTCAACACACGATCATCCAGCGAGTCCGTTCTCAACTTCACCAGTCCATTTCCAACCAAACCACATGGGAACAAACCCAATGATCCCAAAGAGACAATCGATTCCCCGCCACAACAAAGGGATCCCCCTTACCTCTCCAAACACAACAGCCCATGGAATGATCGCGACACAGGCAATCATTCCAAACTTGAACAACCACCTGTTCCGAACCGGATCTTGAAACGCTCCCCAGAAAACGATCGCGATCACAATATGAGCGAACGCCAGCCAATCCGTTCCATAATGAAGAAAGTGGTAATGCTCCACGGTGTAATGTAGCGCGTCATTCACCCGGAGCAGCCATTCAGCCAACCATCCCGATCCGTCACCAAACCACCTGACCAGAAGGTCCAATTCCCACACCAATGGAATGGCCGTCAATCCCGACAACACAAGACCAACCATCATGACCAGGGTCATCACACGGGTTCGCTTCAGTAAGTGGTTGTTCCGTTGATTCATTCTGCTTCCTTTCCCACCAATTCAGTCGCTCTCGCTCTGGCCAGATTCCATGACCGCCAGTCATCTTCATTCTCAGCAACCATCATATTGAGCCGTTGATTGATCCGCAATCTGTCAGACGCCTCCAATTGATTGGCAAACTCTCTCAACACCGGCGCAGCATCTGCGCTCAGGCTCAACAGGTAATCGATATCTGCTGCGTTCCCTGCCTTATGACGCTCCACATTCACCCTCGCGATCGTGCGATCAGGATTCACCGCCATCAACAGGAGAAAGACAGATACGAACGACGCCAATGCCCCTTTGAAAAACGCCCCCCTCCGCTCACGACAAACCGTCAGCATCATCCAGCACAGCACAATCCCCAGCCAGACACAGATCGATGTCGCATAGAGCCGGAGTTCCGTCAGACCATAGACCTCCACATAAAGAGTCAGACGTTTAAACGCGGACATCATGATCACCAACGTCATGGTGCACAGAGCAATCATCGCCCGATGCAGCCAACGTTTGTCTGACTCCGTCCCCACCAACCAATCCGCCACCAGCAACATGGGCAACAGGAGGCATACAACTGTCACCAATTCAAAGAAGCCCCGCCGCGCATAGTCGGCATAGGTGAGTCCAGACGTGCTCAATACCCACTCATCACCACCAAAGAGATATGGCAACTGCACCATCACAAAGAGAAGGAACAGCCCCGCCAACGCCAGCAACACCGTGTTGATTTCGATCAATGCGAAAGAGGTTTCGCGCTTACCAAATCGGGAGCATGAAGCTTCAGGAGCCTTTCTCAGAAGCAGTGAGAACAGGAAACCAACGCTCAGCCAGCTCATAAGAGCGACGTTGAATGTATGCCTCGCCCAAGTGATCGGATCCTGAAACAGCATCTGATTCATCAACTTTGAAAAGACCGGATCCGCCATCGAAAACAAGGTACCGAACAAACACAGAAGCGGCAGCGCGAGGAACAGCCCAGCCCCGACACGAATTGCCCGTCTCCAGCTTCCCCAATCGATCTTTGCATGCACTCCACGCATGCCATTGATCACAGATCGGGAAAACAGTTCAAAGCCCGAGACGAAACATCCCAGAACTCCCAAGAAAATCGATTCCATCGACCACAGGATTCCACCCTCCAAAGGGCCATCCTCTCGATCCACCCACAGAAACAACCCCACCGTGACAAAAAGGCAAAACACAGACCCATACTGAAGCACTCGAGAATCAAACAGAATCAACCCAGCCACCCCTACCGCCCCCGGCAACAGAACCAACCAGCTCAGCCACGAGCTCCCCAAGCGCCCTCTCACCCACCAGATCCCCATCAAAGCAGCCAGGCTCCAGAGCGATACGTTGATTCCGAAGTTCACCTCAGTAAACAGGGCGTCCCCCAAAATCCCCAAAACAACCGCCGCCAACAGCATGCGATTCACCGGCAACACAACTTCCTTCGTCTCATTCATAGGTTTACTTTGTTTCTCAAAGTTAATCTATGCTCAAAGTTTTTCTACAAATTTCTCAATTATTTGATCCAAACCTCCCAATAACTAAATTTCTACTTTGCGAACCAGAGTGAACCAACCCACTCCCCTCCTCCCACTGGCTGTGGACTGCGGTCGCGCAACGAAGTGGAGCTACCGCTCTTGAGTGCGTTTAGTGATGGTAAGCTGGTTTCCTACGCTCCAAAAGGCCTCAGCCTTCCTCTGATGCATATGGAGCTCCCAAAGTGATCCAACGGATGATGTAGCCGACCTCTTCCGGGGTCAGGGCCTGTTTTCCTGAAGGTGGCATCACGTCGTCTGCATCTTCATCCATGGTGATAAGTTTGACGATGTAGCTTTCCAATGGCTTGCCGGCCACGATGCCCGGTTCATCGCTGTCGCCCCCAGCCAGGGCTCCTTCCCGTTCATGGAGGACGTAACCACCTTTCTGCTTCTCTGCCCCGTGACAGCGTTCGCACTTCTCTTTAAGTGCAGGCTGAACGTGATCCACAAAGAGTTTTTCTCCCTCAGACAGCTCTTTGACTACGGCAGCATCCCCAGCGGTTTGTGAGGCCATGACTGGATCAGTTTTCTTATCATCATCGTCTGCCAAAAGCTTTTTCACGAAGCTGGGTGCATTGGCAACGAGGTATTCGGACCCGTATGTCAGATTGCCGCCCAGATGTCCGGCCGCACCGAGTGTTGCCACATTTGCAACCATCACCAAGCGATACACCCATTTGGCACCCGCGCTATGTTCTTCACCCTTCTTGTAAGCAACGAGATGGATAAGCAAGGCAACACAAGTCAGTATGCCCACTGCAATCCCATACCACTTGTGCAGAGACAAGGCCTCTTCTTCGTATCCTCCCCCTGCGACACGCATTAATCCAAGAACAATGGCCAACACAGCGGAGCCGACACAGAGGAACAAGCAAAAGAAGATGCCTCTACGAAGTTCTGGACTTGGGAACTTGAGCGAATAGAGATCCAGAACAAAGGCCATAATCACGAAGCCGATAGGGAGATGCAGCACCACTGAGTGAAACGGTGCCAGAAAGGGAAACCACTGAAACGGGCCCTCTTGATCAGCTGCGACAGAAGCCGTTTCAGCCGCACCTAGATTGCCTGCCAGCATGAGGAGCAGAAGAATGGGCAATAGGTTCAAGCCAAGCCCACGACGAAGAGAATACGCAGAGTAAATCATAAGAATTTTCGGAATCCCGAACCCTGACGAACCTCCTCACTTTGAAACCCAACCGATCTTGGCCTTACGTGCCCTTATTCTGGCGCACCCAAGTCGCTGTTATTTCTTCTTTCGTGCCACAAGGGTGGTCAATGCCTGCTGGAGAAGCATGGCGGAATCTGTCTGCGTCTGAACAAGCCGGCGATTGCACTCGAGTAGAAGCTCCATGCCTTTTACCAGTTCCTTGCTGGTGTAGTTACGACATTGCTGTGAGGCCTTGAAGACGACAAATGGATTGGCGGCCAGTGGATTGGCCCGCGCAACCTCTGGCATGGCTCCGGCGGGAATTGCAGCAAGTGCACCTTTGAAACCATTGAAATTTCTCTCTTCCCTGAGCAGTCCCTGATGCATGGCTTCTTTGACTCCCAGCATCACGCGGACTTTGGAAATCAATCCGTAGAGCAGACCGATCTCTGTCTTCTTGGGGTCGGTCTTCATTTCCCAGATCTCTTCATCAAGGATGTTGAGCAGTCCCTTGAGGTCACGTTCGCCCAAGGCTTCACCGAGCGCAAAGGCGCGGGCGTGCTTGTTGCGGGTGGTGATCTCATTCACGTGCTGCGCTGTGATCTCTGGTGCGTCAGCAACGTATAGAGACAACTTCTCAGCCTCTGAGTGAAGCGCGCGGGCATCAGGCCCCACGTAGTTCACAAAGAGTGCGAGGGCTTCGTAAGAAATCTGTTTCTCCCGCTCGCGAAACATCTGGGCAGCCATGTCACTGGCCTTGGTCTCCCAGTCGCGATCGTTGATGGAGAGGCCTTCAAAGGATTCGATCGTTCCGGATGCCTTGAAGGTCTTGAAGAAGACTTTTCGTTTATCGACCTTTCCCGCGCTGACGATGAACCGGACATTGGTGAAATCAAAGGCCTTCAGTTCTTTGGCCAGACTGGATACGGAGTCAGTGACTGCAGCAGAGGAGGCGGTGCGATCATCGCCAAGAAAGGAAACACTCTTCAGCCACACTGCCTTGCCGCCGCCAAAGAACGGAAGTGTCTGCAGTGCCTCGCGGACCTTGCCCAAACAGGAAAGTGCTTCGCTGGTGTTGCTGACCTGACCATCGATGATTTCGTGGTCCATTCCTCCGAGTTCCTCGCTCCATGCTTTGAAGATTTCATTCGCGCGCTGGCGCACTGCCAGATCATCTTCGCCGCAGATGAGGACCAGTGGGGTGGAGGGAAGCTTGGGCGCCATGAGATCAGTCGACTGAGCGGATCAGTCTTCGGAACCGCCCTCTTCCTGATGAATGCGGTCGAGAACTTCAGACATGTCTTCGACGGATTCGAACAACTCAGCGCTGACGAAGATGGGTCGCTTGGAAGCGCAGGCAAGTGCAAGGCAATCACTTGGACGGGCATCAACTTCGAGGAGGTTCTTACCCAGATCGTTTTCCTGCTGGAGGAATAGACGGGCAAAGTAGGTGGACTCCTTGAGGTCCGTGATCACGATCTGTTCGATGGTGACACCAAGCCCCTTGAAGACGCTGAGCATGAGATCATGGGTCAGCGGTCGCTCCTTGGGGGTGCCACGAAGAAACATCCCGATCACAGCACCAATCTGCTTCTCCACGTGGATCACGAAGACCTTGTCCTCATTACCCACAAAGATCGCACACCCGCTGTTGGCCGGGAGAATCCCACGAATACCTACTGGCACCGGCTTCTTCTTCATAAAATTCAGTCTAAAAACAGTCCGAGAAAACACAAGAGCGGCTTATCCGCATCTTATCAACCCAGTAATTCGGCCGCTTTGGCCAATGCTTCACCAATTTTGGAGGCATCTTTGCCTCCGCCACGGGCCATTTCAGGGCGTCCACCACCGCGGCCACCCAAAATAGGAGCCACATTCTTGATGATATCGCCAGCTTTCACCTTTTTCACAAGGGAAGGATGCACAGCAGCCACCAAAGCCACATTACCACCAACGGCCCCAATCAACAGGGCAACACCCTCAAATTGAGCTTTGAGACTCTCTGCCACTGCCTGCAAAAAGTCACCATCCTCTTCACCCATATTCTCGAAAATGGCCTTGGTGCCATTGATCTCCTGAGCTTTCTCCAGGAGTCCCTTGGCGATCTCAGCAGATTGCTTCTGCTTCATGGACTTGAGTTTCTTTTCCAGATCCTTCTGTTGAGTCAGGAGGCCTTCCACCTTCTTTTCCAACTCGCCCAGAGGTGAATTGATCGATGTGGCCAGTCGCTGAATCAGCTCCATGTCCGAGCGCGCAGCCTGATAAGCCTCTAGTCCTGCAATGCCCTCGATACGACGCACCCCAGCTGAACTGGCTGCTTCGCTCACGATACGGAAAAGTCCAATCTCGCCCGTGTGACGTGTGTGTGTGCCGCCGCAGAGTTCCATGGAATAACCATCCAAGTCCCCTGCCCGACCACCCACCTGAACCACGCGGACCAGATCACCATACTTCTCACCGAACATCTGCATGACGTCCTCCCGGTCCTTGACCTCGGTGTATGGCATGTCGCCCCACGTAATGGGTGCGTTCTCAACGATGCGCTCATTGACGAGCTTTTCGATGTCACTGATCTGCGCCGGCTTCAGTGCGGATGAATTAAAGTCAAAGGTCAGTTTCTCAGGTCCGACATAGGACCCTTTCTGAGTGGCGTCATCGCTCACGACCTCATGCAGCGCCCAGTGCAGAAGATGTGTCACCGAGTGATGGCGTTCCAACGCATGGCGGCGATTCACATCCACCGAGACATCCACATGATCACCCGGCTCAGGAAGCGCATCGCCGCCCTTGATCAGGTGCAGCCATGTGTCATTGGACTTGATGGTGTTGAGCACGTTCCATGTCTGGTCGCCAAAATTGATGGTTCCGGTATCGCCGAGCTGACCACCCATTTCCGCATAGAACGGAGATTGATCCAGCACCACTGCGGTCTTACCACACACATTGACAACCTGCTGCACTTCGCTCTTGGCGTAGAGGCTTTCAAAGCCATTGAAATCCGTCGCAGGCAGATCGCCCAGATCAGTGACTTCGATAACTTCGCTCTTACGAGCTTTGCGTGCACGGTCTCTCTGCTCTTCCATCAACACATCGAAACGAGCGTTGTCCACGCCCAGTCCGATCTCTCGAGCCATCAATTCGGTCAAATCGAGAGGAAAGCCGTAAGTGTCATAGAGTTTGAAAGCAAAGTCGCCATCGAGCTGTTTGGCCCCGGCGCTCTTTTGTTTACCTGCTTCGTCATTGAACAGATCGATACCGCGATCGAGCGTCTTGTTGAATGCTTCTTCCTCTGTGCGGATCGTCTTCACGACGAAGTCGCGACGTTCCTTCAGCTCCGGAAACACTTCACCCATTTTCTCAACCAGCACATCCACCAGATCGCAGAAAAAGATCTTTTCCACTCCCAGAGTGCGTCCATAACGAACAGCCCTTCTCAGGATGCGCTTCAGGACGTAGTTGCGGTCGTTGTTACCTGGGACAATCCCGTCCGCAATGGCGAAAGACAGCGTGCGGATATGATCAGCAATCACACGGAACGCGACATCGATCTTTTCTTGTTCGTTGTCGCCGCTGGAACCTGTCTTGGGAATTGTGGCTGTGTATTGCTTCCCTGAAATGGCAGACAGCTTCTCAAAGATTGGCGCAAAGACATCCGTGTCGTAGTTGGATACGATTTTGGAGAAATCCGTGAATCCTTTGGAACCCTGCATGATGGCAGCCACACGTTCGAAGCCCATGCCTGTATCCACGTGCTTGGCTGGCAGGTCGGAGAATGAGCCATCCTGATTGGCGTTGAACTGAATGAAGACCAGATTCCAGATCTCGATGCAAAGGGCGCTGTCCTTGTTGACCAACGAACCTTTGGTATCTCCCGCAGGTGTGAGATCCATATGCAGCTCTGAGCATGGTCCACAAGGCCCTGTCTCACCCATCATCCAAAAGTTGTCCTTCTTGTTGCCGTTGACGATGTGGACCTTGGGATCCAATCCAGCGGCTTCGAACTTCTCCTTCCAGAAATCATAGGCTTCCTGATCAAAATCAGCCGGGTCGCCAGCTTCCTTGTCAGGATTATAAACAGTGGCGTAAAGGCGCTCTTTGGGGAACTTCCAGACCTCGGTGATCAGCTCCCATGCCCAGTCAATGGCTTCGTTCTTGAAGTAGTCACCAAAGCTCCAGTTTCCGAGCATCTCGAAAAAGGTGTGGTGGTAGGTATCCAGCCCTACATCCTCCAAGTCATTGTGTTTACCACCGGCGCGGATGCACTTCTGGGTGTCCGTGGCACGACCAGGCGTGTAGGGAGACTTCTGTTGCCCAAGAAAAATGGGCACAAATTGGTTCATTCCCGCGTTCGTAAACAACAGATTGGGCGCATCCGGCATCAAGCTGGATGAAGGCACAATCGTGTGCTGTTTCGATTGGAAGAAATCAAGAAACTGCTGACGGATCTCGCTGCTGGATGGTACCGAAGGGCTGCTCATAACACAAAGGCGCGAGACCATAGGCAAAGCCCCCCAACCGCGCCAGTGGAAGTTTTCCCCAGATTCAGGTCTGGGTTATCTCCGGAACGCTAGAAGGCGGCTGAAATAGCCCCCCGCTTCTGTTCGATGGAAAGATCCCACCACAAGACCCACCCTATTCGTAGGCTTCCATCCCTACGCAGGAGCAAACGAGGTTGCGATCGCCATAGACGTTGTCGATACGACCGACAGCAGGCCAGAACTTGTCTTCGTGCAACCAGGCGTATGGGAAAACGGCCTGTTCTCTGGAATAAGGATGTGCCCATTCCTCAGCTGCGAGGACCGCTGCTGTATGAGGCGCGTTCTTCAATGGGTTATCTGCAGCATCCATGGCTCCAGACTCCACAGCCATGATTTCAGCGTGAATGGCAATCATGGCATCACAGAAGCGATCCAACTCCACCTGTGATTCACTCTCGGTCGGTTCAATCATCATGGTTCCCGCCACCGGCCACGAAATGGTGGGCGCGTGAAAACCATAGTCCATCAGGCGCTTGGCCACATCTTCCACCGTCACCACCTTGAACTGACGCAGATCCACAATGCACTCATGCGCCACAAATCCATTACGTCCCTTGTAGAGAACGGGGAAATACTCCTTCAGTCGGGCGGCAATGTAGTTGGCATTGAGAATGGCCACCTCAGTTGCACGCTTCAGTCCAGGCTCGCCCATCAAGGCAATGTAGACCCAAGAAATCGGCAGGATGGAAGCACTTCCCCATGGAGCCGCCGAGACAGCGCCACTCTGCTCCACATCCGGCATATCAATTACAGCATGACCCGGAAGGAACGGCGCCAAATGCGCACCTACTCCAATCGGCCCAATACCCGGACCGCCACCACCATGTGGAATACAAAAAGTCTTATGAAGATTCAGATGGCAGACATCTGCCCCAATGGTTCCCGGACTGCACAGCCCAACCTGGGCGTTCATATTGGCACCATCCATATAGACCTGTCCGCCAGCGTCATGAACAGCAGAGCAAATTTCACGAATCGATTCCTCAAACACTCCATGAGTGGACGGATAGGTCACCATGAGAGCCGCAAGCTGATCACGATGTCTCTCAATCTGTGCTTTGAGATCATCCACATCCACATTGCCCTCATCATCACATTTCACAGGCACGACCTTCATGCCTGCCATGACGGCACTGGCCGGATTCGTTCCGTGCGCGGACTGAGGGATCAGACACATCACACGGTCCTTGTCTCCACGGCTTTCGTGATAACGCCTGATTGCAAGAAGCCCTGCGTATTCTCCCTGACTCCCGGCGTTGGGCTGAAGAGATACAGCAGCAAATCCAGTGATTTCAGCCAGCCACGTTTCCAGGTCCTTGAACATCTCCAGATAGCCGCCCACCTGAGAAAGCGGCGCAAATGGATGGATCTTTCCAAACTCCGGCCAACTCACAGGAAACATCTCCACCGATGCATTGAGCTTCATCGTACACGATCCCAGAGGAATCATGGAACGCGTCAACGACAGGTCACGCGACTCCAAACGACGCAGGTAGCGCAGCATCTCCGTCTCGGAGTGATATCGACTGAAAACCGGATGCGATAGAAACGCAGTCTCGCGTGCCAATCCACCAGAGATCGAAGGCTCAACCTCGCCAGCAATCTCATCAAATGAAGGAACCTCATCCGCGCCAGCAACCACTCGCCAAAGTGAAGCGATCTCTTCTTCAGTGATGCACTCATCCAAAGCAATACAGAGAGTCTGATCATCCACCTTACGTAGGTTCATCCCTGCTTCCACTGCCCTGGCCTGAACCTCATCAGCTGAAGTTACAGAGACTTTGATGGTATCGAAGAAAGCCCCCTCAGCAACCGAAACACCCAGCTTCTTGAGGCCAGCTGCCAACATACAGGTCATGCCATGGATGCGATTGGCAATCGCCTTCAGTCCCTCCGCGCCATGATACACAGCGTAGAGTGCGGCCATGTTGGCGAGGAGTGCCTGTGCCGTGCAGATGTTACTCGTGGCCTTGTCACGGCGGATGTGTTGCTCGCGGGTCTGAAGTGACAAACGATACGCAGCGCGACCGGATGAGTCTCTCGACACACCAACCAAACGCCCGGGCATACGTCGTTTGAACGCATCCTTGGTGGCAAAGAAAGCAGCGTGCGGTCCACCATATCCCATTGGCACACCAAATCGCTGAGCATTGCCCACCACGACATCGGCGCCGCATTCACCCGGAGTCTTCAGCAACACCAGACTCATCAAGTCCGCAGCCACAACCAGCATCGCCTTGTGCTCATGCACCTTTTCAGCAATGGAGGTCGGGTCAGAAATCAATCCATGTGTATCCGGATACTGAATCAGCGCACCAAATACTTCTTCAGACGTTGCCGCCTCCACATCTTCAACCACCTGTGTGCGAATCCCAAGAGGCTCCGCGCGTGTCACCACAATATCAATGGTCTGTGGATGGCAATTGGCAGCAATCAGAAACAGGTCCTTGGTTCCCGACCTGCCCTTGGTATTGAAGGCCATCGTCATCGCTTCTGCGGCGGCCGTTCCTTCATCTAGAAGAGACGCATTGGCAATCTCCATCCCGGTGAGATCGCTGACCATGGTCTGAAAATTCAAAAGACACTCTAGACGCCCCTGAGCAATCTCTGCCTGATACGGCGTGTATTGGGTATACCAACCTGGATTCTCTAACACATTTCGCTGAATCACCGGGGGCACGATGGTGTCGTGATATCCCTGCCCAATAAACGACCTCAACACCTCGTTTGCAGACGCCTTGGACTTCAGCTGAGCCAGTGCCTCATACTCCGCACACGGCTCTGGAAGATTCAGAGGAGCCTCAAGCCGGATGGACTCAGGCACCGTCTTCGAAATCAGATCATCCATCTGCCCCACACCGCAGGCCGACAGCATGGTCTGCTGTTCCTCTGCCGATGGGCCTATATGGCGTGTATCGAATCGATCCGTGAAAGTGGGGCTGAAAAAGGGAGTATTGGACAAAGGTCAGTAAGCTTGAGGGTGTAGGAAAGAAATCAGGAGGCAGAACCTGAGAAGTAATCTTCGCGATCTTTGAAGAGCAGATTGAAAGTCGTCATGGAGCCGTAGCTGCGGGTGATATACTGATGCAGATCAAATTTTTCCGTATCGGTGAGCCCCTTGTGCGAATTAAACTTCTGCTCCAGCACACGAAGGTTGTTACGCATCATCACGATCTTATGGAAAAAGAGTTCCAGTGGGACCTCCTTGGATTGCAGCTCAGGGTTGGCCGGCTTGAGAATCATGTTCCCATCCTTCCACTTGGCGGCCATTTCCAAGGCTATCGGCTCTTCCTTCAGTTTGAGTTTGGAGACAGTCGCATCAATCACCTGCCCAATGAACTGATCCAAAGGCACGTTCAGTCCCTCGATCTCGGCTCGTTCGCCCACCATGGTCATCTCCGCATTTTCAGGAGCCAACGTCTTCACGCCCTCCTCAAAACGGATCTCAGCCAAGTGCTCAGTAAGGCCCTTGACCGTTCCCACGCCATAGTCAACGTGTTGGACCTTCATCCCGATGTTCATGTCTTCAATTCTCATAGGCTCAGAAAAGCAAAGCGCGGAAGATAGAGTAGCCACCCAAGAGGGCAAAAGGATTTTACTCACAAGCCCGATGCCAGCTCCGTGCCAAACGCCACAAATCACTCAGGTAGAACACGTTCAATCCAGACCAACACCTCAAAAAGCCAATATCCCACGCCTTTTCTGAATTAAGCAGTGTCCAACGTCCACACAAGAGCCCTCCGTCGCTTTTTTGATTCGCTACTCCCCTGCTCCCGGCTAAAACTCCCCCCATGCCCGACAACAGCACCTCTTCGCGTCGAGATTTCATCAAAACCTCTGGAACAGCCGCCGCTTCCGCCGGATTGGTTTCCTCGCTGGGATTCCCATCCATTACGCGTGCCAAGGGAAACAGTGATCTGATCAAGTTGGGAATGATCGGCTGCGGCGGACGTAATACAGGCGCGGCTGCACAGGCGCTGAAGGCAGACAGTAATGTCCAATTGGTTGCCATGGCAGATGTCTTCCCCGAGCAGATCGATAACAGCCTGAAGAATCTCAAAGCGCAGAACGAGGAGTCTCCGGAAAAGATCGACGTCAAGAAGAGCAAGCAGTTCGTCGGCCTTGATGCCTACAAGGAAGTCTTGGACTCAGGAATCGATATGGTCCTGATCGCCACTCCCGGAGGGTTCCGCCCCATTCATCTCAGTGCTGCGGTAGACGCTGGCAAACATATCTTTTGCGAAAAACCCATGGCGGTGGACCCGACTGGGGTACGCTCAGTCATGGAGTCAATGCGACTTTCAAAGGAAAAGAATCTGGCGATACGAGCCGGATTCAACATGCGCTTCGACACCGCCTACCGCGAAGCCATGCAACGCATCGAGGACGGTCAGATCGGAGAGATCAAAGCCATCTTTGCCACACGTATGAGTAATCGCCTCGCCCGCTTCAGTGGCGAACGCAAGCCCAATCAGGGTGATCTGGAATGGCAGCTTCGCAACTGGCATTACTTCAACTGGCTTTCGGGCGATCTGATCATGGAGATTTCAGTTCACAGCATCGACAAGATCGGATGGGTCATGGGCGATGTGCCACCCGCAGCCTGTGTCGCTACCGGGGCACGCCATCAACAGAGCGTGGGCGATATCTGGGATCAATTTGATGTGACCTATCAATATGAGAATGGCGTTCAGGCCGCACTCAAGACGCGTTACCAGAGCAATTGCTACAACATTCATCAGGATCTCATCATCGGCACCAAGGGCACGTGTGAACTCGGGTGGAACAAGGCCCAAATCACCGGCGAAACCAAATGGCGCTACAAAGGTGACCCCGTCAGTTCACATCAGATCGAACATGACGAACTCTTCGCAGACCTCCGTGCTGGCAAACGTCCGAACAATGGAGACCGCATGGCCAAGAGCACATTGATGGGAATCATGGGGCGCATGTCAGCCTACACCGGTCAGCGACTCACGTGGGAACAGGCTCTGAATTCCAAATTGGATACCATGCCCAAGGATCTCAGTTGGGACATGAAGCTTCCCGTTGGAGCCCCCCCTTCTCCAGGCAAGACCATGTTCATCTAGTCCGATTACTTACACGAGCGTCTCTAAATGTTTGCACGGGTCACACTCGAGATCGCTCTGCGCAAGGAGTTTGATTACTCCATTCCAGACGAACTCAAGGACCAGGTCCTGATCGGATCACGCGTCCGTGTGCCCTTTGGTAAACGAGAGATCACCGGCACCGTCACCGACCTCGTCCACAAGCCAGCCCACCCAAAGACCAAGCCGGTCTATTCCATTATCGGGGCTCCATCATTGGTCACGCCCAAGGTCATTGCTCTGGCACGGTGGATCGCAGACTACTACTGCTGCGCTCCAGAGACCGCACTCAAGAGCGTCCTCCCTGATTCGGTCCGCAAAGAATCCTCCGGCTTCAAGGAGCAACTCTGCGTCCACCTGAAACCAGAGCCCAAAAAGGCGCCCAGACTGACTCGGCGACAGGAAGAAATCCTCCTGCATCTGAGAAATAAGGAGGGAAACGACCACCTGCTCCAACCACTTCTCAAAGAGCTCAGCACCACCAAGGACACGCTCCAGCGCATGGAGTCTCTCGGCCTGCTCAAGATTGAGCGCATGATCACCGAGCGCGATCCTTATGCTGATGAAGAAATCGTCGCATCACAGCCACTGGAACTGAACGACGATCAGGCCAAGTGCCTCACCGAAATCACAGAAGCCCTTGATCAGCCTCCGCCCAAGGACATCAAGAAGCACAAGCCCACCGTCTTTCTTCTCAACGGAGTCACCGGCTCAGGCAAGACAGAGGTCTATCTCCAAGCCATCGCACACACATTGCAGCAAGGCAAAGGAGCCATCGTGCTCGTGCCGGAAATTTCACTGACACCACAGACAGTCGAGCGCTTCAAGGCACGGTTCAGCGAAGGACCACTGAAGACAGAGGTCGCCGTGCTTCACAGCCATCTTTCCGCCGGAGAAAAACACGACGAATGGCACAAGATCCGACAAGGCGGGGCCCGCATCGCCATCGGTGCACGCTCAGCGATCTTTGCCCCCATGGAACCTCTGGGACTCATCATCGTGGATGAGGAACACGAACACTCCTACAAACAGGCCGAGGCCCCACGCTATCATGCGCGAGACGTCGCAGTTGTCAGAGGAATGATGGAAGCCGCGGTCAGCGTCCTTGGCTCAGCCACTCCGTCCATGGAGAGTTTCTACAATGCCAAGAACGGGAAGTATCGGTTGATCGAAATGCCCGAACGCGCGGACAACAAAAAGATGCCTCTCATCCGCGTGGTGGACATGCGAATGGATGCCAAGAAAAAGAAAGGCGGCCCCTCTCCCTTTTCCATCATCCTGCACGAACAAATCCTTCAGCGACTTGAGCGCAAAGAGCAGACCATCCTCTTTCTCAATCGACGCGGCTACGCAACATCCATGCAATGCCCAGACTGTGGCTTCGTCGCTGAGTGCCCCAACTGCTCTGTTTCACTCATCTACCATCGAGGCGAACAAATCCTTCGTTGTCACATTTGTCAGTTTCAACGCGACGCCCCAAAGGTCTGCCCGGAAAGCGAATGTCACAGTCCAGCCATTCGCTATGCAGGCACAGGCACACAGCGGGTCGAAGAGGCACTGATGGAAACCTATCCTCATGCGCGAATTGCCCGGATGGATTCAGACGCACTCAAACGCAAGGAAGACTACAAACGCATCCTTGGCGAATTCCGCACAGGCAAGCTGGACATCCTCCTTGGCACTCAGATGATCGCCAAAGGACTTCACTTTCCAAACGTCACACTTGTGGGATTGATCCAGGCAGATCTCTCATTGCACCAAGCCGACTTCCGGGCTGGAGAACGCACCTTTCAATTGATCACCCAGGTGGCTGGACGTGCTGGGCGCGGCGATGTGGAAGGCGAAGTCATTGTGCAGGCGTTCACGCCCTTCCATCCAGCCATTCAGCACGCTCGTCGACAGGAATACGAACCCTTCTACGAACAGGAGATTGAGTTCCGCAATCAACTCAATTATCCACCAGCGAACCACACCGTCCTCCTAATTCTCCGAGGTAGAAACGAAGAGAAAACAGAACTCCTTGCCGATCACCTCAGCGACATTCTCGAAAAGGAACTCGCCCCCATGATCGAAAAGCAACAAGTCAGTCTCCACGGCCCCGCACCAGCCCCGCTTGCCCGAGCAGAGACCTACTACCGCTTCCATCTCTTCCTGAAGACCAATCGCATCCTCCCCCTAAGCCGCCGACTCAACCTCATCACCCAGAACTTCAAACTGGATAAAGACATGTACCTCGCCGTCGACGTAGACCCCGTGCACATGGCGTGAGGGAAACTTCAGTGAACGCGTCCGCTCCGCACCGAAATATTCGAATGCGCGACAGCGTCTTGGAGTGCGCCGCCGCGTGGCGCTTTCCCACTGCGCTTCTGAATCTCGATCATTCATCCAGCACGCACACCAACCTCAAAGCGGGACAAAGCCCCGCGCTCCAAAACCTACCGGGCGTTCCGAAAGCCCTTATTACACCCACACAAAAAGCGCCACCGCCGGTTGGCGATGACGCTTTTTGAAAACATGTCTAATCTGCGACTCTACTCAAACGCTGCGGGAGCGGTATTGGCTTTGGCCATGCCGGGGAGTGTTGGTGGTTGCACGATATCTTTTGGGATACGTCCGGTGAGGGCTTTGAGAAAGGTGACGAGGGATTTCACTTCTCCGTCCTTGAGCTCCATGCCCAACTGATGCTCTCCCATCATGCGCACGGCCTTGTCCAAGGACTTGGCACTGGCATCGTGGAAGAAGGGGCCTGTCTTGGCGATGTTTCGAAGGCTGGGGACCTTGAACTTCATCTTGTCTTCTTCGTTGCCGGTGATGGCAAAGCGACCCTGATCCTTCTGATTGGGCCATGGCTTCACGAGTCCGACCTTCTGATACTGAGATCCACCCAAAAGAGAACCCGTGTGACATGTGGCACAGCCCTTGGTGACGAAGAGTTTGAGTCCCTTTTTCTCTTCTGGCTTGAGGATATCATCCTTACCTCCGACCCAGCGATCGAAACGCCCAGGTGTCACGAGCAGGCGCTCAAAGGCACCGATGGAATCGCCTACGTGATCGTAAGTGATAGGATCTTTGGCTTCTGGGTAGGCTGCTTTGAACAACGGACCATAGCCATCGATGGACTTGAGGACATTCACGACGGCATCCGAAGATGGCATGGCCATTTCACCAGCGGCGAGGATCGGTCCCTTGGCCTGCTCTTCCACGGTGGAGGCACGTCCATCCCAGAACTGCGTGATATGCCCAAATGCATTGTAGACTGTGGGGGAATTCCGCCCGACCCGATGTCCTTCAAAGCCGATTGAAAAGCCTTCACCATCCACGCCGAACTTGTTCAGGTCGTGGCATGAATTACAGGAGATGTTCTTTTCCTGACTGATGCGGTGGTCGAAATACAGTGCTTTTCCAAGCTGCACTTTGGCTTCGTCCACAGCACTGCGCGGCTGATCCCAGACCGGTTTGAGCGGTGGTTGAAACAGATCACGGAACTCCGCTACATCATCCTGCGCACACAGCGTTCCTGAAAACAGAACGCTTCCCAACAATATCAACAATGGTTTCTTCATGGTTAACACGCAATGTGCCTATCACGTTCTCCATCAAGAGCAAGTTTTCGGTATCAGATTTTCGTCCAGTTATCTTGCAGGCATACATGTCATTAAAGGCCGTTAAAGATTTACATGGATTTAGACTCGTTTCGTGCTCCACTGGAGACATGATCGATTTCGCCTATCTCTCCAAAGGGCTGAATGCCATGGCGCGTGCGCATCAGATGAGCTCCATGGCCGGGCATCTGGGCGCTTCCCTGATCACTGGTTACTTCATCAGTGAGCAACGTGTCGATCTGGATCCCGCCGTCAGCAAAGGCATTAAGGACGATCTTGATCGTGTGATTAGAGGTGAATCTGTTTTCGGAAACCGGATGAGTAAGAAGTCCCCGATTTCAGATCCAGAGTTGTTTGAACCATTCGCAAAGGAGAAACCGAACGAATCCTTGATCGATGATATTGCCGAGGGTCTTTCCAAGAGCATTTCCCACCCTCGACAATCCGGTCATAATATCATCTTTGCCTCAATCGCAATCAGGGCTTTGAAGGGCCATCCGGATTTTGCAACGCCATCTGTTGTCGATGGGATTCGCAAGTTGATGACCCTTTTCAACACGACGCATGCGGGGAGTGGCTACTACGGCAAGGCGAAAGGACGGATGTCGGGCAACAAGATCACCATCCCAGACGACGACGACACACCGAATTACATGAATCTGGGGGATATGGCTGAGACAGTCTTGGAAGAGTTGATTGCACAACGAAGAGACGTTCATAAGCAGGGATACGGTGGATTGGTTCACATCATCAATCACGCAGCAGCCATTGTGACCCTTTCGCAACTGGGCTACAAAGAACTCGTTCCCAAGGCGATCGCCTCTCACAGGAAGCATCTTCAACTCTGGAGGCATCTGCCCAATCTCGTCGAAGAGTTGGGACCTCTGAAGCATTCTACGTTTCCTCCTCACGACGAAGGCTACTGGAGCGATGGCACAGTGCCCTACGATCGCGCACTGCTCACCCATAGGGCAAAGACCATGTTCGGTTTTGATGAGCTGGCATTGGCCACTGAAGACAAGCCCTTGAAAAAGGCCGCATATGAGAAGCTGAGACTACTGATGTAGGGCGAGCTTCCCACTCCTCCAACTGGCTTTCATGGATAATCCTGTCTGATGACCGGCAGAAATATTCATGGCGACAGAGGCGTGCCAACGCTAACTTCCTCTGCCCCTCATTCAGATCGCTTGAAGTTGAACACTCTTTTGACCGTATATTCGGTTCGTTTATGAAATTGGCCTTTGCACAGACCATCTTGGGAATCGCCCTGATTACCCCGATCTCCTCCCAGGCGGAGATCGAATTCAACCGGGACATCCGTCCCATCCTTTCCGACAATTGCTTTTATTGCCACGGACCTGACAGTGAGCACCGCAAGGCAGGCTTGCGACTGGATACAGAGGCAGGTGCGTTGGCGGCATTGAAAAGTGGCACCCATGCCATCGTGTCCGGGGATCCTTCAGCCAGTGAGCTGATCAAGCGCATCACCACTTCTGATGAGAATGATCTCATGCCGCCACCAGAAAGTGGCAAGACCCTCTCCTCCGAACAGATCACCACCCTTCGCAATTGGATCAGTCAGGGTGCTGCCTATCAGGGCCATTGGGCATTTGCTCCGTTGAACAAACCTGAACTCCCTGAAGAAGCGGTGGCAGGTAGTGCCTCACGCAATGCAGTGGACTACTACATCCAAGAGCGATTAAAGGAAGAGGGACTGACTCCATCAAAACAGGCTTCTCGCGAAACATTGATCCGACGCGCCACACTGGACCTGACCGGATTGCCTCCCACAACGGAGGAGATCGACGCCTTTCTCGCAGATACTTCACCCAATGCCTTTGAACGAGTTGTTGATCGTTTGTTGAATTCCCAACACTTCGGAGAGCATCAGGCGCGCTACTGGCTGGACCTCGTTCGCTATGGCGATACTCATGGTCTCCATCTCGACAACTACCGCGAGATGTGGCCTTACAGGGATTGGGTCATCAACAGCTTCAATGAGAACAAACCGTTCAACGCATTCGGCATCGAGCAACTCGCAGGCGATTTGTTGCCTGATGCGACCAGAGATCAATTGATCGCCAGTGGATACAATCGCTGCAACGTCACAACTTCTGAAGGTGGCTCCATCGAGGAAGAAGTCTATGTGCGCAATGTCACGGACCGAATCCAAACGACAGGCGAGGTGTTCATGGGACTGACATTCGGATGTGCCGTCTGTCACGATCACAAATTCGATCCCATCTCGATGACGGACACCTATTCCATGTTCGCCTATTTCAATTCATTGGATGGACGCGCACTCGATGGCAACCGAAAGGATCACGCTCCATACATCCATGTTCCTTCTGAGTTGCAGCAACAGAAGGACAAGAAGCTGAACGCAAACATCGCCGAACTCAAAAAGGCACTTCTCGCTCAAGCCCCCGGACTGAAAGCACAGCAGATTCAATGGGAAGTGTCATTGAAGGGACACACCCTAGGCACCGAACCTGAATGGGAGATCCTCCGCCCCATGGAATCCATCTCCTCAAATAGTTCAACGCTCATCATTCAGGATGATCAGTCCGTACTCGCGTCCGGAAAGAATCCGGCCAAGGACGTCCACACATTCACGTTCGTCAGCAAGCAGGCAAACCTGACCGCCCTCCGACTGGAAGCGCTCACCCACAAGTCGATGAAGAACGGCAGCCTTGGACGCTCCGACAATGCCAACGCAGTGGTCAGTGAGATCACACTGGAAGTCGCTTCACCAGACGCTCCCTACAAGTTCAAGCCCATCAAGGTAGATTCCATTCAAGTAGATCACTACCAGGCCAAAGAGTTCCTTCCTGAATTCGCCATCGATGGAAAACCAGAAACCGGCTGGGCCCTCGAGTCCTTCAAACGCATTGAGAACAACAAAGCCATCCTGAAGACCAAAGCCCCCTTTGCCTCCCAGAAGGGCAGCATCATCAGGGTGAAGACTCATTACGAATCCAAGTATGCGAAACACGCATTGGGTCGCGTACGTTTCAGTGTTTCCTCTGATCCGATCGAGCCGGAGAAACCAGCCACGGTTGCCATGAGCGAATGGCATCACACTGGTCCGTTCACCAGCACGTCCAATGGCAACCGCTCTTATCGCAGCAAGCTCGGACCAGAAGGCAAACCCGTTGATCTGAAAAAGAAGCTCTCCGACAACGGCGAATCACGCCCTTGGACCAGGCGACTGGATTGGGTGGATGGCAGAATTCACTACGACCTCCCTGGCAAGGAATGCGTGAACTACATCTATCGCTCCATCCACGCCACCTCAGACACCAAGTTCAAAATCACTCTGGGTTCAGACGATGGAGTCAAAGTCTTCCTGAACAGAAAGGAAATCCTTGGCAACAATGACGAGCGCACACTCGAGACCGATCAACATGAACTGACGCTCAACCTCAAGAAGGGCGACAACGAACTGCTGCTCAAGATCATCAACCGTCAGGGACAAAGTGGATTCTACTTCAAACCAGAGAAGGAAACGCTTCCCTCATGGGACTTGATGACGATTGCAGATCTGGCACCAAACAAACGGAACAAGGAACAGCAACAACAACTGACTGAAGCATTCGTTTTCCAGATTGCCACAAACGATGAACTCACCCGCCTCCGCTCCAAACTGGAAAACAATCACTTGGAGCTCGCTGAACTGCATCGCGCGATTCCAACGACACTGATCTATCGCGAGCGCAAGGAGCCCAAAGAGGCATTCATCCTCAAGCGCGGCGAATACGAAGCCAAGGGCGACAAGGTAGGACGCGCCACTCCCGGATTCCTTCCTCCAATGGATGAATCGCTACCCAACGATCGTTTGGGCTATGCCAAGTGGTTGTTCTCCAACGACCATCCACTGACAGCGCGTGTAGCAGTGAATCGCTTCTGGCAAAACCTGTTCGGCACAGGAATTGTGAAGACATCCGGCGACTTCGGTAGTCAGGGCGAACTTCCCTACCATCCCGAGCTCTTGGATCACCTGTCGGCCGACTTCCGTGACAATGGTTGGAATGTGAAGGGTCTCATCAAGCAGATGGTTATGTCCGCCACCTATCGACAGGATTCTAAAGTCACTCCGACACAACTAGAGCGCGATCCTGAAAACAGACTTCTCGCACGCGGACCAAGATTCCGACTGGACGCAGAAACGATTCGTGATCAGGCACTCACATTGGGTGGATTGCTTCATCCTGAAATCGGCGGAGCCAGCGTCAAGCCACCTCAGCCTGACGGTCTTTGGTTCTCTGTCGGATACTCAGGTTCCAACACCGTCCGCTTCAGACCAGATGCAGGCGAAGATATGTATCGCCGCAGCCTCTACACATTCTGGAAACGCACCTCTCCCCCACCCCAGATGACCACCTTTGATGCGCCTTCACGAGAGGCCTGCACATCAAGAAGAGAACGCACCAATACGCCTCTTCAAGCCCTCGTCCTCATGAACGAGCCTCAGTATCTGGAAGCATCCAGAAGCTTCGCGCTTCGTATTCTCAATGAAGTAGGTCACCACCCCAAAACAACCGCAGCCCGCCTCTTTCGCGAAGCCACAGCGCGAACCGCGAGCGCAGGCGACCTCGCTGATCTCACCGCATTGTTCGAGAAACAGAAAAAGGGATTCGAGCAGACTCCGGATCAGGCGAAACAGTTTATTGGTGATCTCGCAGAGCACCTGCCATCAGGCGTTTCCGCTGCAGAACTTGCAGCATGGAGCGTCGTGGCAAACGTCATTCTCAATCTGGACGAAACCATCAACAAAGGATAATCGCCATGGACCCTGTTCAGGAAAAACTCGATCTCATCACGCGCCGCCATTTCTTCCAAAAGGGAGCACTCGGGCTTGGCGTTCCTGCTTTGGCTTCCCTTCTGGGTGAATCAAATTTGGGAGCAGCAACCAATGCCATCGGAGGCATCCCTGGCCTGCCTCACCATGCCCCGAAAGCCAAGCGCGCCATTTATCTGTTCATGGCAGGGGCTCCAAGTCAGATGGACCTCTTCGACTACAAGCCGAAGATGAATGACTGGTTCGACAAGGACCTGCCTGATTCCGTGCGCAAAGGACAACGTCTCACCACAATGACGTCGAAGCAGAAACGCTTCCCAATCGCGCCTTCAAAATTTGGTTTCAAACAATACGGTCAGAACGGCACATGGATCAGTGACCTGCTTCCTCAGACAGCACAGATGGTGGATGACATTGCCATCGTCAAATCGGTTCACACAGAAGCGATCAATCACGATCCAGCCATCACCTACATCTGCACCGGCAATCAACTCCCCGGGCGCGCCAGCCTTGGCTCTTGGCTGAGCTATGGTCTTGGCAGCGTGAACCAAAACCTCCCTGCCTTTGTCGTGCTCACCAGTTCATGGACCGGTCGCAAAGAGGCGCAGGCACTCTACAACCGACTTTGGGGAAGTGGCTTTCTGCCATCGAAACATCAGGGAGTGGCTCTGAGAGCAAATGGAGACCCGGTCCTCTATCTCACGGATCCAGCAGGTATAACTCGTTCGCGACGCCGCGACATGCTTGATACCTTGGCCAGCATGAATCAACGCCAATACAGCGACGTGGGCGATCCAGAAACCGTCTCACGAATCGCCCAGTATGAAATGGCGTTTCGCATGCAGGCATCCGTCCCTGATCTCACGGATATTTCCAACGAGCCCAAACACATCCTTGATATGTATGGGACCGATGTGACCACCCCCGGCACCTTTGCCAATCAGTGTCTGCTCGCGCGAAGAATGGCTGAACGCGATGTCCGCTTCACACAGATCTTCCACCGTGGTTGGGATCAACACGGAAACGTAGGCGGCGATCTCCCCAATCAGGCAAATGACGTTGATCAACCTTCAAAGGCCCTGATCACCGATCTGAAACAGCGCGGGCTCCTTGATGACACCCTGGTGGTCTGGGGTGGTGAGTTTGGACGCACAGTCTATTGCCAGGGCGGCCTGTCCAAAGACAACTACGGTCGGGACCATCATCCAAAGTGCTTCACCATCTGGATGGCTGGTGGAGGTGTTAAGGGCGGCGTGGTTCATGGAGAAACCGATGATTTCTCATACAACATCGTGAAGGATCCGGTTCACATCCGCGATCTGAATGCCACAATCCTGAATCAGCTCGGCATCAAGCACGATCGCCTCTCCTTCCGTTTTCAAGGGCTCGATCAACGCCTCACCGGCGTGGAACCCGCTTCCGTTATCAAGCCGATCTTGGCCTGATGATTCAGGAATAGAATTTGGTTCACTTGCGTGGAGGGAAGTTGGCAGGCATCCAGACCTTCTTCCCTTTGACCTGCTTCACAGCAGAGTCAGTCAGCGGCATTCCCCATGTCTTGAAAAACGGCCCAAGGTCGCGGTTCACCTCATTTGAAAAACGAATCAACCACTGATCCATGCGCTCCTGATCTGTCTTGGGCTTCTTGGCATTGGGCAGTTTCTGGTAGTCGGCAAAGATCTTTTTGAACGGATCCCATCCAAACTCCAACTGAAGCTGTGCATACATGGCCAAAGCTAGGAATGGTTTACTCTTCCAAACATTCCAATCAGGGCTGTTGAAGTCATAGAGTTTGAACTGTTTGGCCATTCCTTCAGGGCTCGTTCGTTTGGTTTGGGCCACAGAAATTCCACAAAGCTTCTCCATCACATAAAGACTATACAGGTTACACGTAACCTCCCCTGTTCCAGCAAAGGTCCACTCCTTCTTCTGATGATTGTGCCCCAGCTCATGGAAGAATCCCCAGTTACCTTCCTTGAGCAGCTTCTCGCGATCCACGAAATTATGAATCTGATCCATCCACGTCATGATTGGATAACCCGAATGCATGTAACCGGCTGAGATCTGCACATCAGGGACAAAGCGCTCAGGTCTCGGACGTTCACGCGGAATGGATGACAAATCAGCACATTGATCAAGGATCCTTACCCACTCATCCATCAGTAAATCAGGACGATCCAAAGCCCGAATCACCGAAGACGGCACCGTCAGAATCACTCGGGAACATTCCAGCTCAGCCCATGGGGCAGGATGACTACGGATTGAATTTTCCCAATCACTGACGGACGTCTCTCCATGAACAAAATAAGGAGCTTCAACACCATTGCTGATCCGAACCTCAAACGTTCCGTTCGCATTCCGCTTGGGCACCTCGATGTAGATCAATCCGCCAAAGGCATTTGCTGCTGACGTCACTTTCCCTGTCATTGGCCATGTGTTGGAAATCTCAGGCCAGCGCCGGTAATCATCCTTATGCCACAGCTTGTCACTATGGGCGCCAATACGAACGAGCGTTCCTTTAGGAATGCTACCCGAAACGACCTCGACCTTGATGAGATCTCCAGCCGCTGCATACAGCCCGGTGCTATGGCGTCCAGGAGTGGATGCATCCACCTGAATGCTTTGGCTGACACGCCTCGCACCTGCCGGCACTTCTCCCGGGAATGCCTTTGAAGACTGATGCGCACGAATCTTTTCAGGGGGCAATCCCTTGATGACTTGATCATTCAGAGCCACGGCCAATCGAGCTCCAAGGTCGAGCTCCTTGACTGGATTTTTCTGCGTCGGGAAAGCTCGCTTGCCCTGTGATTGCGCCAGCCGTCTAAGGGTTGGAAGAAAGGAGCGCTCGCCTTGAGGCAGGGCATCCATCGCTGCCATCAAAATCTGTGAAACCTGTTTAAGGTCCGATCGCTTGATCACTGGTTGTTTGGCCTGACGCTGAGCAGCAACCAGACAGAAATATGCACTCTCATACGCACCCGGGGCTCTTGAGAAATCAAACCCCTTACCTGAATCACGATTCAATGACCCATCAGCAAATGCGATTCCCATGGGGACCAACAACTTGTTCCCAGGATGATCGCTCGGCAGATCCTTTCCGCGATTCAGTTGCTTCCACCCCCAACCCAATCCAGCTGTTATCAACCCGCCGCCGTCTTTGACAAAGTTCCTGATGGCTTCGACTTCCTGATCCTTCAAACCATGCGAAGGCACCACCAACACGGAGATTCCATTGAAAGCAACACCCGACACTGAACGACAGCTGACACCTTTTCCGGTCAGGTAACCATTGAGAGAATCGGCCTTCTTGTAGAGCCCTACCGCACCAGCCTTCTTGTTTCCCGTCCACTTAACAGCATTGATCATCAACGTCCCCGCATCACCCTTGGACATGCCTCCTGCAGAAATAAAACCAGTATGACCGAAGGCAACGACACGTCCCTTCCCATAGATCGAGCCAGCAACCAGTGGCATTCGGATATCTTTTCCCTTCAGGCCCGTCCCAACAACGAAAGCCTGTCTACCAAACACTGACAACGGCCCGGGGCTGCCTCCCACATCCACAAACGAAACGCCCTTTCTCAAGGCCACCACATGGGCACCACCCATCATCTGTGCGGCTGCTTGTTGAATCATGCACAGGCAAAGCCCTAACAACACCAATCGGGAAATCATGTATAAGATTTAGCGGGTTTCCACTCCAATGGCGAACCCCGAAAATTTGAAAAGAGAACAATATGATCAGAGCGACTCAGGATTCATCATCCCTTCAGCCACTCTGGCCAGAAGTCTTCCTGCCGCCCCGCCATCAAGAACTCGATGATCGAAGCTGAGGGTCAATTGAGCCTCAGTGACCGGCTCGAACTGACCTTTCTCTTCTGACCAAAAAGGAACCTTGGACGCAGCCCCCAGCCCCAATACGAGCGTCTGTTCTGGAAGTGGTATCGGCGTGGCCCAAGTCAGACCAAATCCGCCAAAGTTGGTGACGGTTGCAATTCCCAATCCCAGCGATTCAGGAGGCAATTGACGATCACGCCCCTTCTTGACGAGATCCAGATAACGCTCGGTCAACTCAGCCAGCGAAAGCTTATCAACTTCCTTCACCACCGGCACAAGAACACCGTCATCGGCTTCCACTGCAAATCCGATATCAATCGATGGCGCATGCACAATGGTCTTACCGATCAGACGACCGGCCAAAGACGGCATTTCCGCCAGAGCAATCGCCAGACTACGAATGGCATAAAGCGTCGGTCCCGGACGAGGTGTCAGTGTCTGGCGGTGTTTGAAAAGAGCATCCACATGAACACCTCTTCCCACTGATGCCAAGGGACGCGTCCAACTACGACGCATGGCATCCGCCACTGCCACACGCATGGTACTGGCCTTGGTCTTTTCAAGACTTTCGATGCGACCAAGAAAGCGCTCAAGATCGTCAATGGTCACACGCCCACCTGCCCCACTCCCGGCCACGCCTGCAAGATCAGCTGCATGCAGCCCAAGCTCTTCCATACGGGCCTTCATTCGAGGGGAAAGATAACTCGCGCCGGATGCCTTTACAGGAACGGGCAGCGCCTGAAGGGTCGGCATCACCTCTCTATGGGCCGCCGGCGCAGACGGTTCATCAGCGGTTGCCTGCCCCCCCGTATCTGAACCTGAATCCTCCGTCTGATTCCCTTCTCCGCGAATACGTCCCAAGGTATCTCCGACGGCGTAACTCTTATCAACGTCGGCACAAAGTTCTTCAATCACTCCGCTACAGGGTGAAGTGACGGTAAGAGTCGCCTTGTCCGTCTCAACTTCGAATACGACCTGATCTTCGACCACGGAATCCCCCGGCTGGACCTTGATCTCAACGATCGTGGCTTCAGCAATCGATTCTCCCAACTGGGGCATCACTATGGGAATCATGGGAGCAGTCATAACGATTCAGGCTTCTAAGAGTTCACGCGCCGCCTTGGTGATGGCCGGCGCAGTCGGGCGGTGTGTTGCCCAGAGATTTGGATGATAGGGAATCGGAGTATCCAATGCGTTCAAACGACGAGGAGGCGCATCCAATAAATCAAATCCTTCAGAGGCGACACGTGAAATCACCTCGGCAGTGACGCCGCCCCATGGCCAGGCTTCACCCACGCAGAGCAAACGCCCCGTTCTGGCAACGGAAGCCATAATGGTATCGGTATCGATCGGTTTGATTGATCGGAGATCCACCACCTCGACCTGATAGCCGTCAGCCACCAGTTCATCAGCAGCAGCGATCGCTTCGTGAACCATCGCACTGTAAGTCACCAGCGTCAGATCCCTTCCCTGGCGTGCAATACGTGCCTGTCCGACAGGAAGCGCCTTATCTGGCAGCGACTCAGCCTTGAGATGGAAATAAAGAAATTTGTGTTCGCAGAAAACGACCGGGTCATCGATGGCCACTGCTTCGAGCAACATGCTATAGGCATCTTCCACAGTGGCAGGAGTCATCACAATCAATCCGGGAAAGTGAGCATAGATCGCTTCCAGAGACTGACTGTGAAATGGCCCTCCTCCCGACGTTCCTCCAGAAGGAAGCCTCACGGTCAACGGACAAGGCGTTCCTGTGCGCCAATGGAATCCACCGGCATGGTTCACAATCTGGTTGAACCCCACCGTGGAGAAGTCAGCAAACTGCATTTCGAGAATCGGCCTCTTACCTTCAATGGCGGCACCAATGCCCGAGCCGACAATCGCATCCTCACTGATCGGCGCATTGATCACCCTGCCTGGAAATTCTTCCACCAATCCCTTTGTGGCTTTGAAGGCACCACCAAATTCAGCAACATCCTGACCGTAGATATAAACCGAATGGTCCTCTTTCAAAGCGCGCCGCTGAGCTTCACGAATGGCTTCCAGATAGCTGATACTCATGGCGTTAATTTTACCGCCCCTTCATCAGCTCTTGATTCGGCCTTCACTTCCCCTCCTGCAAAATCATCGCGTAAATGAGACGTAGACAAGGCGCACCAGACTTCGTTTTCCGCATCTGGTGTTGGTTCCGTTTTTACTTCCTTCACTGCATCATCCACACGCGCCCGGGCCTCATCCCAGACCGTAGAAAGTTCATCAGGTGTTTTCCACCCCTGCTCAAGGATGTGATCACCCGCCAGTTCGATACAGTCCCGGGCCAGATCACTTCCTTTCATCTCCTCTGGAATATAGGAAGCATCATCGTGTTCGCCATGACCACAAAGCCGCAGAAGACTGGCCACCACCATTTGCGGTCCACCACCTTCCCGGGCATCCTGCACCACCTGCTCCAATGCCGGGAGGCAATCCACCAAGGTATTTCCATTTACCGTCGTACTTTGAATTCCATATCCCTTGGCCCGATCAGCCAAGGAGTCGCATGCAAATTGGCGATCTTTGGGAGTCGAATAAGCAAATTGATTATCAGCCACCACAAGGACCAATGGTAACTTCTCAACAGCAGCCTGATTCAAGGCTTCGTGAAATGCTCCCGTACTCGTGCCCCCTTCCCCAATGGACGCCATACCCACGAAATCCTTTTTCCCATCCATCCGCCGCGCCATCAGCATCCCATTCACCACGGAAAGCGTACCACCCAAGTGACTGATCATGGGAAGATATCCATCCTTGGGGCGTCCTCGATGAACGTTTCCATCGCGACCACGCATGGGGCCCAGTCGTGAACCTAGCCATGCCTGGAAGGCTTCTTCCGGAGATTCCCCAAAGGCAAGACGCCCGGCAGCATCACGAATCAAAGGGGCATAAACATCTCCTGAATTCAGAGGAAGCGCTTGAGACACACTCAGTGCCTCCTGCCCCAATCCAAGAAAGGCTCCACCAGCGATCTTTCCAGCCCGATAAAGCGAGGCCGTCTTCTCATCCAATACTCGCCCAAGGACCATCCACCGAAATGCGTCCACAAAACGCCCTTCAGAGAGATCAGATCGAATAGACGATTTGGAAGATTCAGTCAGCATCGTGTCAGGTCTCGGCATTCTTGCGCTTTTGCAGATCAGGGCAATCTTTTCTTCCCAAACAACTGCGAACGAACTCCTTCAGTGAAATGCAGATACGGTCGAATGACATGAATTCCGGATGTCCTCAACAGACAACCACAAAGACAAGAGACAACCACCTCCGTTTGCGCTTGCACCTGCCCCGGCCACTTTGCATGTTGGCCGTTCGTCCGCGCAACGTGGAGATGTGACACGAAATTTTACGGAGCCAGAAACAAAGATGAGTCCAACTCCAGCCAGCCTATCCGTCGCCATCCTCAACGACACCGTATGCTTCCGCATCGAAGGCAGAGCCAACTTCTCCTCCAGCATGGGATTCAAAGACCTCGTCTTTGATATGATTGAAAAGGGACATCACACCTACCTCGCCGATCTCTCCAACTGCCTGAATATGGATAGCACCTTCCTCGGTGTCATGGCCAAGGTCGGTCTTCGCCTTCAGGAAGAAAAATCCGCCTCCTTTAAGCTACTCAATCCAAGTGAACGAGTCGAAGACCTCATGGACAACCTCGGCGTTCTTGATTTGTTTCAGGTCATTCAGGGAGACGAATTGGAAAAAGAATGTATGGATGCCGTCCCATCCGGCGATCCAGCCCCGAGTAAGACGGACATCTCGAAGAACTGTCTGGAAGCACACGAGATCCTCATGGCCATCCATCCGGACAACGTCGCCAAGTTCAAAGACGTCGCCAAGTTCTTCGCAGAGGATATTAAGAAGATGGAGGACTGACCTCAGTCCCTATCCAACATCTTTATCCGCGAGGCATTTCCTCAATCCCCCAGAGCCCCATCCGCCAATTCGCGGTGGTTTACCTTTCCTGTTCCCAGTTTGGGAATATTCCTAAGATACCTGATCTCCCGTGGATTGAAGAGATTTGGAAGCCCTTTGGCTGAAATCACTTCACGAATCTCTCCAAGCGTCAGTCGTTCATCGTTTGAAACAGCAATCAGGCGCTCACCTTTGCTTTTATCGGGAACCGCAAGAACGGCGGTTTCGTGGCGGATTCCGTATTTAGGGAACGCACCGGCCAGCGCATCTTCAACAGCAGTCAGACTGACCATCTCTCCACTGACTTTGGCAAATCGCTTCAGACGCCCACGGATGTAGAGATAGCCTTCATCACTGATTTCCACGATGTCTCCAGTGTCATACCAACCATCCAGCTCTTGGAACTTCGCATTCGCATCCTCATTCAAGTAACCCTTCATCACATTGGGTCCGCGAACAAACAACCGCCCGCCACTCTCTACTCCAGGAATCTCTTCAATCTTCCATTCCATACCAGGCACCGGCTTGCCAACCGATCCATAGCGTGGATCCAAAGGCGTATTGATACTGACGGCTGGCGCACACTCAGTAGCTCCATATCCCTCCAAGATCCGCACGCCATACTTCTGTGACCAGGTCTGAGCCGTGGACTCCTGAAGTTTTTCAGCAGCAGAAAACAGATACTTCACCGTCCTGAAGTCGTAGGGATGCGCCTTACGCGCATAGCCATTGAGGAAGGTGTTTGTTCCCAAGAACACTGAGCACTCCTTATCGTAGATGACCGCCGGGACGATTCGATAATGCAATGGCGACGGATATAAAAAGACATAGAGACCACGCACCATCCCAAGAAACGTCCCTACGGTGAGTCCGAAACAGTGGAAGAGAGGAAGCGCGTTGAAGATTCGATCACTATCTTCGAGGTCCATGGTCGTAAGGATCTGCCTAATATTCGCCATCAGGTTTTCATGGCTCAACATCACCCCTTTGGGAACACCTTCAGAACCACTGGTGAACAAGACAACTGCAGTATCCTTCGGATTACGAGGTTTGCCCGGTTGCAGAAATTTGCGGCTTAAGCCATCCGGAGATATCCGATTACTGACCAGCGCAGCCACTTTGTCATACGAGGTCACTCGATATTTCACCGTCTCCATCAGTACAATGCGAATGCCAGATTCCTCCAATAAAGACAGGTCGATCTTGGCTTTCTCCAAGAATACCTTCGACGTGATGATCTGCTTGATCCCTGCCAGTTCAGCACACTGAAGCATCACCGGTGCTCCAGTCGAAAAATTCAACATCGCGGGCGTCTTGCCCATGGCCCAAAGACCCATCAACAGAACCGGAGTCGCATTCACATTCGGCATCAATACCCCGACACGCTCCACCTCGTGATCAAGAAGTTCCTCCAATTTCGCGGCCAACACATGAGCACCAATCGCCACCTTGCGGTAGGTCATCGGCTGGGTCTGCACATCCTCAATGGCAACATCATTAGGCCGGCTCACGGACACATCCAACACCGCATCCAACACCGTCTTGGGTCCCATTCGCATATCGACCTCAAACTGCTGCTCCACCATCCGGTCGCGCAACCAATCGGTGACACGCTTACGCGACTTGGCCATGGAAAGCCCTTCAATCTTGGGGGCAATCATGGGCTTACCAAAATGCAACGTCACTGGATGAAACCACTGGCGCCAACCTGGGTTTTTAGAAATTCTCAATCGCTCTGCACCTCGGAGGTAAGCGGTGATGACCTTTGGCTTGTTTCGAAGCATCAAAAATCCAACACCATCAAACAGACGCATAAGTGAGCCCGTACTTGAGATACGCCCCTCAGGAAAAAGAACCAAACGCCCACCATTCGACAAAAACTCTGACATCTTTCGAAGCGAGTAAGGAGAGGACGGATCGATAAGGAAGGTCCGATCCGTCTTCATAATTTTCCGATGAAGCCAAGTCTTGTTGGCAACGTTCTCAGAAGCCACAAAGCGCCAGTCATCATCAAGAGCCACACCGAGGAAAAGCCAGTCTATCCACGATACGTGGTTGGGAAGCAACAGTACCGGCCCCGAAGTCTTCAAGGAGTTCAATCCCTCTACTCGAAAGCGAAACAACCACCCCACCAATAATCTCAATATCAATTTCATGAATTTTCGTCAGTTTGCCAATCACGCCTTCAGGTGTCGACGTCTCACCTTGTTCGTTTCACATCTTTGATTCTTTCACATTCGAAATTCGAAATTTCCGGACTTTTCCGTAACCACTTGAGGACATACGATATTTGAACATTACCCCCAGTAACTGACGTCAACGCGACATGAATCATAAATCCTTTCGCCTCATTGCCCTGACCGCCCTTCTGGCATTCACCTCAACACTCCAATCTCAGGAATGGACCCGCTTCCGTGGACCAAATGGCACCGGAGTCAGCAACGCCAAGACCATTCCTGCAAAGTGGACCAAATCCGACATCAATTGGAAGGCACCACTGCCGGGCAAAGGGCACTCATCCCCTGTCATTTGGGGTGACAAAGTGTTTCTGACCAGTGAGACAGCCGACAGGCCCGGGACCATCATCTATGCGCTCAGCACCAACGGAGGCAAGATGCTTTGGCAGAACGAATACAAGTTCGGAAGTTTCAAGAAACACCGCTACAACAGCACCGCCTCATCCACACCCACCGTGGACAAGGACCGCGTCTATGTGATGTGGATGACACCTGACAAGTTCCTCGTATCAGCATTCACTCACAACGGAGAAAAGGTTTGGGAACGCGATTTCGGCGCCTATTCGAGCCAACACGGACTGGGCGCATCTCCAATCCTGCATGAAGGAAAACTCATCGTTCCCAATGAGCAACTGGGAGAAAGCTTCATCATTGCCCTCGATCCAGCCACCGGAAAAGACATCTGGAAATGCCCAAGAACCACATCAGAACAAACAGCCTACTCCACCCCCATCATTTACACACCGAAGTCCGGCAAACCTGTTCTCGTCGCCAATAGCAGAGGCCACGGGATTGCTGGAATCGACCCTTCCACAGGCAAGGCGCTATGGGATTATCCTGAAGCATTCAATAAGCGCAGCTGCAGCTCCCCTGTTATCGCAGGAGATGTCATCCTCGGAACCTGCGGCAGCGGCGGCGGCGGACGTTACATCGTTGCTGTCAAACCAGGCAGTGAGAAGAAAAGCAAAGCCAGCCTGGCGTGGAAGTTCACAAGAAACTCACAGTCCCCCTACGTTCCCACCAGCATCTACAGAGATGGCTACATCTACGTGATCAATGACGATGGCTTCGCCACCTGCCTTGAAGCCAAAACCGGCACATCAGTATGGAGTGAGCGCCTAAATGATCGCTTTTTCGGCAGTCCCGTATTGATCGATGGACGCCTCTTTGCTGGTTCCATGGGCGGAAACGTCGTGGTTTTGGACGCATCGCCCACCTTCAAGGTGATTGCTCGCAACGATCTTGGCGAAAACATCCAGAGCACCCCGGCAGTGTCTGAGGGAACGCTCTACGTCAGGACCAGCAATCATTTGGTCAGCATTGGCGGCAAAAAGTGAGACAGTTCCAGCTCACAGAAGCTGCCCATCAGCAGATCCTTTCCCACTGCCAGGCCTCGTTACCCAACGAGGCCTGCGGTCTTTTGGCCCAGGATCCCGAAAGCCCTGATCAGTATTTCTACCCTATCAAGAACGACGCCGCCTCACCCCGCTTCTTCCACATGAACCCTATCGATCAGCTCAAGGCGGAACGAGCCATGGAGGAAACCAATCAGGTACTGATCGCCATCGTGCATTCGCACCCTCTGAGCGTAGCATTTCCATCTCAAACAGATTTGGATCAAGCCCACTGGCCCGATTCCATCGAACCGATCTCCCCGGGCACACCTTGGCTCATCGTGTCATTATTGGATTCAACCATCCCCGTCGTCCGCGCCTTTGAGATTCTAGGCCGAGACCACCCAAGCGACATCCAAGAGCTCCAGATTTCCTAATCTTCTCCAAACAGCCCTATCATGGGATGACATCCGGAGTTTCAACTACAATTTCACAAATCACCTCTTGCATATTAGCTAAGTTTAGCTTAGCTATTTTCTATCATGAATCTGGTAAATGTTCATCAAGCTAAGACCACCTTATCAAAACTATTGGAAAGTGTGGAGAGAGGTGAGGAGATCGTCATTGCCCGTGCTGGCAAACCGGTGGCGCGTCTAGTTGCCTACCAATCAAGCTCTACTCCATCAAAGCGCCCTCTAGGGTCTTGGGAAGATGGAAACACTTCCAGATCTCGCAGCGTGCCTTCTTCTGTGTCGACACCATCCATCCCCGACGAGGAAATAGAGGTGCAACTGCTCTGAATCATGAAAATCCTCCTCGATCTAAATCCGTTGACCTGGGCACTAAATGACCCGGAACGCCTGAATACTGGGGTTAAAGACCTCTTAAGCGACGCTTCGAACCTCGTCTATGTCAGCGCTGCAACGATCTGGGAGTGGCAGCTGGATGAGGCAGAATTGTCTTTTCCAGACAGCTTGGAGCGGCTTTGGAGCGATTATCAATTTCTTCCCCTACCCATCACTCCTGAGCATAGTCAGAACTGGAAATCACTTCCTTTGAAGGGACTATCTTTTGAGACTGGAATCTTGGCCACTCAAGCTCATCACGAAGGACTCACTCTGATCACTGACAGAGCATCCCTTCTGGAGTTACCTATCCAGACCATGAGCGCTAAATCTTAGCTAACTAATCTTCAATCAGAGCTGACTTGGCGCCTTTGACGGCTTTCTTTTCCACTTCCTCGTCCTTGAACGTGGCTATGAAGATCAGCATGACCAGGCCGGCAAATGCCGCTGGGGCCAACCAGAGAGGCTTCCATTCAATCGCAGCCAGCTCTTCCTTACGGAGAGTGTTCTTCTCATCGTTGAGCGCCTGAAGCGTGGCCTCATCAGCTCCAGCCTCCGTAGCGGTGGCAATCTCTTCCACCTTCAGTGTCACCAGTGCTTTCTTGGCCTTGGACTCATCAGTAGTGAACTTACCTTCAATAACACCTGCTACCTGAGCACCAATGAGCATTCCAAGTCCCAGAGTAAACAAAACCAAGAGACCCTGTGCCTGAGAGCGAATATGGGACGGAGCCTTCTTATCCGTATAGATTTGGCCTGTTACGAAGAAGAAGTCGTAGCAAATGCCGTGAAGCACGATACCTACAATGATCATCCACTGAACCTCAGAAGAGGCACCAAAGGCGAACAGAGCGTATCTCACAACCCAGGCAAGCATGCCGACTGCCAGCATCCATTTGACTCCCAAGCGGACAAAGAAGAGCGGCATGACCAGCATGAAGAAGATCTCAGACATCTGCCCGTAAGACATGGTCTGGCCAATTGGAAGCCCCACCATTTCCACCACACGTGAGGCAATCTGATAGTAAAATGCCAGCGGGATACAGATCAGCGCAGAACACACCAGGAAGATCAGGTACTCCTTCTTCTTGAAGAGAACCATGGCATCCAGACCAAGAAGCTGGCCTGCAGTCACTTTGCCTGTTCCAGATGGCGGCGTATTTGGAAGAAAGAAACTGAAGACACCCAACAACGCACCCGCGCCCACCGTCAGGTGAAACATATTTACAGAAGTATCGTATTTTAAAGCACTTAGAGTAATTCCAGCCACAATCCAACCAATGGTTCCAAACACTCGGATAAACGGAAACTCCTTATCCGGCGACGTCATATTCTTCATGGCCAAGGAGTTGGTCAGAGCCAGAGTCGGGAAATAGGTCAGCATATGGAGGAAGAAGACCCAGTTGATCAATGTGGGGTCAGGCTCCGCTGCCTGCATCAAGGTGATGGCAAAATACATGAACGCCGCCCCAAGCAAGTGCATGACACCCAGCACTCGCTGAGCAGGAAAGAAGCGATCGGCCACAAAGCCCACGAAGAACGGTGAGATCATTCCCGCAATCGGACCTACCGAGTAGGTCCATTTAAAGTGTTCAGCACCGAAACCAATGGTTCCCAAGTAATTCGGAGCAGTGACATACCAACTGCCCCAAATAAAGAACTGCAGGAACATCATTACCGAGAGAGACGTGAATATCAGTGGATTCATAAGCGGGATTGAGACGGAGCCTAAGGAAGTTGAAAGGGAGAGCAAAGAAAAAGAAAGTGGCGGAAGAGGAGGGATTCGAACCCCCGGGACGGGATGAACCGCCCACTCGATTTCGAGTCGAGCGCCTTTAGCCGGACTCAGCCACTCTTCCACCAAGCGACGCCTGAACGCCGTGCCCCTATCCATGCCCACTTTGCCCCCGATCTGCAAGAGTTTGGTAGTGACATTCCCTACTCCACCAAGTCGGTGCTTAATGCTCTGACAAAGCTCTTTTCCCTCGCGATCAAATCATTCATCTTTGCTCACCCCTTCCCACTAAAACCGCGGAAACATGAAAAGGATTTATCAACACACCATTCTGGCAGTCGTTTGCTTGCTGTTGCTTGCAACGAATGTAAGCGGAGCCGAGAAACAACCCCTTCGCATAATGCCATTGGGAGACTCGATCACTGCCGGCTACACAGACAACTCGGCCTGGAAGCATCCCTTTGAGTTTGGCTATCGCAGTGGTCTCTACAAACGGCTGACCAACGCAAATATCAACTTCACCTTCGTCGGTAAGTCGACTGAGCCGCTCGACAACCGATTTGGGGATCCCACCCATGGCGGCAAGGTCCTCCCCAAGCTCGATCTCAGAAAAGCAGGACAAGATGGGCACCGGGGATATGGCGGGTGGAATGCGGTTGCCATAGAAAAGCACATCACTTCGTGGATGAAAGAGGACAAGCCGGACATCGTCCTGCTCCTAATCGGGATCAATGGGATCTACCCGCAAAGTTCTAACGATCTCACGCGACTCATCGAGCTCATCTATCAAGCCGACAAAGAAGTGAAACTCATCGTTGCCCAGATCACGCCACTCAAAGACTTCAATCAGGATCTGTTCAACTACAACAAACACATCCGCGAGACACTCGTTCCTGAATACAAAGAGAAGGGCTATCAAATCAGCACGGTCGACCTCTACACTCCCTTTTTAAAAGACCTCAAGGACCCAACGTCCATCGACATCCAACGCCTGTCCAATCTCTACAATCATCCATCAAACGAACTCTATGATCAGATGGCCGAACGCTGGTTTCAGGGAATCAAGAAGATGATCAAGAAGTGACTATCTATTGAGTCTTTCTCCGGACACCATTTGGCAAGACGTGCATTTCCAAATATCAACATATCATGAAAAAGGAGTTCACTCTTAGGTTGGATAAAGCAGTCGTAAGAAAAGCAAAAAAACATCGCCCGACACGAAGGGACATCTGTATCTCAGATACTTCGGCCAACACCGAATTGGGCACCATAACCAAATCCATGCTGGGAGCAAAAAAGCAGGAAAATTCTTCAGTCGAAAAGGCAGATTCCCAAAAGCACCTCGAAGAGAAATATCTGTGAAAGTCCTGTTCGACATGAACATTCGCCACCGCTGGCGTCGTTCGACGAGATCGATAGATCCTGCCACCTATCCCTCAATCCAACCTGATCGCTTCATTGGGTGCGACGCGCATCAGTTGCACGGGCGAATAGATATCATCGAGGGCTTCTTTTTCTTCCTTTCCCAGATCAACACGGACAGCGTCTCCTTGGAATTCTGCATAGATCTTGGCGATCCGGTCTTTGTTTTTTCCAGAAAGGATTCACACATGATCCCCAATCATGAATGGGCCACCGTTTTTTAATTCGCGCCCATAGAAAAACGGTCCAATAACCAGAATCCCCGGGAAGAATGTGAGGAAGAATCCAATTCCAGCAGCGAGGACGACACACCAGAGGAATTGAAGAACGTCACCGGTCTTAGCCCCTGCAACAAGCAATCCCCGATTCGCGAACGAGACAGGAAGGACCACAAGGGCAACGACAAAGATACAACAGATCCGCCAAGGCCATGGCGATGCGTAGAAGTATTGTTCTTTGCTGGGCTCGGTCATATCAGGGGACCTGCGCCCTTTCGAAACTACCCTGAAAGGGCGAGAATATAGCGCTGCATGCGTGAGGATTGCTCAGTGTCATCGTTCTCACTACTGACCCTTCTCAACTCCTGACAGATCTGGATCATCGCCTTGCGTGGGCTCTGAGGTATCAGGTGCTGGTGGTAGGGACTATACCCGTCGTGCTGCAGGTATCTGTTGCACGCATGCTTGGAAAGAAAGCGTCCCTTCTGACAGGGATCGATGAAGAACTCTTCTCGAGATGTCTGAAAGCGACAAAGGAAATAGCCAGGCAGATAAATAAGCGAGACCGGCAAATGAAGCCGAAGCGACAAGAAGGTGTAGAAGAGGGACAAGCCCGCCGAGTTACCTTCCCGTTCCTCAAGGACCCTGTTCAGGAAATAGTGTTCTGGAAGTCGCATTCCGGCAGCTGCTGATCGAAATTTCAGATCATCAAAGAGGTAGCGATTGATCACGCTGAAGATCGCCATGGGTTCAGCCCCATAATCAATCCGGTCCAGCAACTCTCCGGCAAACATATCCAGCCATGCCGAATAAGCTTCAATGTTGATCTCTGGAAAGGAAGTGGAAGCGAGCAACCATGAGGCGTGTTCCAAGTCGAGTTGATCCCCCGCGCCAAGGCAGAATGACGTAAAGTCGTTGTCGGCGTTCTGTTGATAGAAGAAGCGAACAATCTCGCGACTCCTCCGGCGAGCAAGGCCCCTTACATCGTCCAGACTACCCTCCAGCCAATCCCGCGCTTCCATGCCATGCGCCACGATTTCATCACGCGTGGCCTCATACACAGTGGGGTCTTCGTCTCCTAGAAGAGTCAGTAATGCCGCCTTCCACCGATCGTCCAGTGGGTGCGTCTCAGAGATGTGAGTGACGCTTTCCATGGCTTAATACTTGTGAGTCTGCCTCATTTTCGTCCGAATTCAATCCGGCAATTCGTGTAATTTTCACTCATCGCCGGAATTCGACCCAACTCAAGGCCCACGGTCATTCAATATTCTCAGACTCAGAAAGTTCCGTTTTCATTCAAATCCCTGTTGAAACACCTGTAATCCTGTGGGAACGCTTCCACATGCATCCGATCCTGCTACTCAGGGAATTCAATCTTTGGGAGGCCCTTCTCTGGGGCATTCTGGGCATGATCGTCCTTTTCAGACCACTCCCAACAGGATGGAAACCTCTTCAACGCAATCTGCTGGTGATCGCCTTGTTTGCTTTCGGTGGATCCGATCTGATGGAAATGAAGACGGGCGCATGGTGGAAGCCTTGGTGGCTTTTTGTATGGAAGGCCGGATGCGTCGCAACCTTCCTCGCCCTATACTGGATGCATCGGCGTAAAAGAAAATCAAGCGAGGCTGAATCGCCGAATGAAGAGGTAAAGTAGTCCGTTACTAAGCCACGAAATTCACCGGATACACGGTGTCTTTGGTGTGCTTCTGAAGCAGTTCTCTGAAGCGCTCGATGCCTCTCTTTTCATCAGCTCCCAAATGATAATGGATGTGCCAGCCGAGGTAGTCCTGGCGAAAGTCCCGATCGTATTCGTTGCGATCACTGATGATGTAATCAAGCGTATCCAAGCCGAAGTCTCTTGCCTCTTTCAGATACCGGCACAACTCGGGTGAAACGACCTCTTTGCGGATTGCCCAGATCGCGTAGACAAAAGGCAGTCCCGTCATTTCATACCAGGCACCACCCAGGTCCCAGATCTGGTGATCGTGTTCGCCTCGGCGGAAATCGATTGCCGGATTACCAATGAGGAGCAATGCGTCAGGCTGTTCCTCCAGATCGTATCCTTCGAGTGTCTTGAACTCAGGCGTCAGGCCCTTTTCACCAAGCAGGACCTTCAGCAGGTTGACACTGGTGAGTGATGCCGGGTCACAATGAACTTCCGTGATTTCCTCCAATGGTTTCCGATGTGCAAGAAAGACGCTCATCACGTCCCCCAAGGAAGCCACAGCCACGCTGTCCAGAACGTCATACTGATCATGGTAAAGCACCTCAGTGATACTGACCAAGGCTGCATCGAGTTCGCCTTCCCTGAGCTTCACTGCAAGCTGTGATGGAGGTATGAACGAAGTCTCATGCTCGATACCGCGAGTCAGTGGAACTGAGTTGAGATAAGGCACTGAGCCAATCCGGAATGCACGACTTTCCTCCAGCTCCTTCTCACGATGGTTCTGCGTGATGCGACGTTCACGCTCCACACGAGCCAATGTCTCCTCCACCGTTTCGCGCGGAGCCATTTTCAACTTGGGCAATTCGTCGTCGTTACTCATGACTTTACTAGGACTTGCACGACCCTTCTTCCACCTTTAAACGCAGGCGCTCCGACACAGGGTCCAGCGGCAGGGCCTCATCCTCTTTCCAGACACGCAGTGGTTCGTAGAATGTGTTTCTCTGCACCGGAGTCATGCCTGCCTCGCGAATCGCGGCCACCATATCCGTCTCCGTCTGCAACTGGGGCGAACTGGCCCCCGCCATGTGAAAGATATGTTCTTCAACAATCGTTCCATGAACGTCGTCTGCTCCGTAGCTTAGAGCCACCTGTGCCAGCTTCAGCCCCATCCCCACCCAGTAGGCAGTGATGTGATCGAAGTTATCCAAAAACAATCGGGCCACGGCCACTGTCCTCAGACAATCAAATCCCGAAGGCGGATGGGTGACCGGAATGCCGTTGTTCTCAGGTTGGTAAGGAAGCGGAATGAATCCCGTAAAGCCCTTGGTCTCATCCTGAAGCGCGCGCAATCGACTCATGTGGTCCACACGCTGTTCCAGACTCTCCACGTGACCAAAGAGCATAGTGCAGGTGGAACGTCCACCCAGCTCATGCCATGCGCGATGCACATCCAGAAACTCCTCGGCAGATTCCTTACCACGGGCGATCTGCGTGCGAATGGATGGATCAAATATCTCAGCGCCCCCACCGGTCAATGAATCCAATCCAGCCTCCTTCAACTCGATCAGCGTATCTTTGACCGACTTCTTCGCCAGCCATGCCAGATGTAGAATTTCAATGGCGGTAAAGCACTTGAGCTGCAGTTGATTGTCCGCCTCTTTCAAAGCCTTCAGCATCCCGAGGTAATAATCGAACTTCAGCGAAGGATGCAGACCACCTACAATGTGAAGCTCGGTGATCCCAATGGACAAAGCCTCTTTGGCCTTGGACACCATGTCCTCGATGCTCAACTGAAACCCATCCTGATCGCGCTTCTTCCGAGAGAACGAACAAAACTGACAACTCAGGATGCAGTAGTTCGAGTAATTGATATACCGGTTGATGATGTAGCTGGCCTTGCTGCCCACCTTCTTGGCACGTGCGATATTCGCCAAGGCGCCGAGGGCATTCAGATCCTTGGTCTCAAACAGACGCAAGGCATCGGCCTCAGTCAGACGCTCTTCGTTCAACACCTTCTGGTGAAGATCTGCGAATTCACTTTTTTCCAGCAACAGACTCATTATCAACGAACCAATCGAAAACTTCCCAAAATCACTTCAGCCGCCACACCGACGACAAAGACAATGCTGATCACAGCGTTCAGGCGAAAGAACGCATTCTGCACCCAGTTCATGTTCCGGATGCGCGCTAGCCAATGCTCCAGCAGCACACTTACGAGAATGATCCCCATCGCCACGAAATATGCCACCCGAAACCGACAGAGCAACCCGAACACTGCAAGACATTGCAACATGACCACATGCGAAAGAAACGCCGCTTTGAGTGCATTCTTTGGTCCCCACCGAACCACCACGGAATGCAGCCCATGCTTCTTGTCAAAATCGTAGTCCTGAATGGCATAGATGATGTCGAAACCAATCAGCCAGAATACCACTGCTATGCCCAGAATCACCGGCAGATGAAATCCATTGTTGATCGCCTCAATGCCAAAGGAACCTTTCACCGCCAACCACGCACCCACCGGAGCCAAGCCCAGAGCAATTCCCAGATAAACATGCGTGAAGTCCGTGAAGCGCTTGGTCAATGAATAGAAACAAACGGCAAACAAAGCCACCGGCGACAGGTAAAAACAAATGGGATTCAGAAAATAGCTACAGGCAATCAGGCCGATCGCGGTCACCGTCCACAAGGTCCATGCACTGGCTTTTGAAACCGTCCCGGCCGGGATGTGTCTCATGGACGTCCGAGGGTTCTCACCGTCAAACTTGCTGTCGACGATCCGATTGAACGCCATGGCACAGGTACGGGCACAGAACATCGCACCCAAGATCAACAGAAACGTTTCCAGCCCCGGCCATCCCTTATCCTCCCTCGCCGCCACCAACATGGCCGACAAGGCAAACGGCAGAGCAAAGACCGTATGAGAGATCTTTACGAAATCCGCCCACTTCTTGATCTCACCAAAAATCATCTACTCCTGCTCCTCCTGCCAACGAGCCACCAGCTTGTGACTCACACCTATGTGATCCAGCACCCTTGCCACCACCGTATCCACAACCTCTTCGATTGTCTGAGGCCGTGTGTAAAAGGATGGATTGGCAGGGATCAACGTTGCGCCCGCCTGGATCAGAAGTTCAAAATTTTTCACATGCACCAGACTCAATGGAGTCTCACGCGGCACCAATAGCAGTTTCCTCTTCTCCTTCAGCACCACATCAGCAGCGCGCAATAACACATCACTGCTCAGGCCGTGGGCTATCCGACCAAGCGTTCCCATCGTGCATGGGATCACGACCATCACATCAGGAGGATTCGAACCGCTGGCAAAAGGGGCGTTCATGCTCTTGAGCCCGTGCTTCACCACGCCATCCTTCAGCTTCAATTCCCCGCCAAGCTCCTCCTTCAGCACCGCATTGGCATAGGCACTCAACACCACATGGATCTCATGCTCATCCGGACACAGCTGATCCAGCAGCCGTTGCGCATAAAGCGCACCGCTGGCTCCAGTAATGGCGATGAGAATCTTCAAAGTGAATCCCCCGACCACAGATCATCCCGGAACGGGGGGGCGGAATATGGCGTCGCAACCCGTTTCGGGCAAGTGGGGCTTTACCCGAAATTCGACCAAACCACCGCTGACTCACCTCCAAAGGCTCACAACCAAAGCGTGTTTTCCTTGAGTTTGCGGTCCCGGAGTTCATCGTCCGCGGCTGCGTCGTATGAATAGCACCAAGTTTCAAAAAGCCTGTATTTTACTTCTGATCACCTGCGCCCTTTGCCTCACTGGCTGCGGAGACAAGAAGACAGAGTCCGCTGCCCCGACTCCCACTGACCCGGTTTCCACCCCAGCGACTGAACCAACACCCGTGGAGACAACCACCACTCCCGCCCCTGTCCCACCGGCCCCTCCGGCTCTCGAGCCCGCCCCAAAGATCGCTGACAAAAAGCCAATGGACGTAGCTGAACCTACTCCAGAGCCAGCTCCCAAGACCCCTCCTGCTCCAGAAAAGACAGAGCCCAAAGTTGCTTCCGTCCCCAAACCGAAATCCCCCGATCCCACACCAACCATCCAGCCCAAGGCACCTTCTCTCGATCTGGAGAAGATGCTTAATCAAAAGCCCTCTGAACCAGTCCCTCCTGCAAAGGATCGTATCGAAGACATTCGCAAGCAGGCTGAAGCAGGCGACGCCAAATCTCAGTTTGAATACGGCGTCATTCTCTTTGATTCACGCGGTATCAAATCCACAGCTGAGCAAGGCATCCAATGGCTGGAGAAAGCAGCAGACCAGGGCTTCTTACCCGCCATGTCTGAACTCGCCTCAATCTATCTTGAGGGTCGTCGAATCGAGCCCGATGCCAGAGAGGCCCTCGTCTGGAGCCGTCAACTGGCTGATCTGGGCAATGCAGAAGGCATGTATCAACTCAGCCTCATCTACTCGCTCGGACTCGGTGGCGAACTTGATCCTGATCAGGCCGTTCAATGGCTCCAGAAATCAGCAGAGAAGAATTATCCAAAGGCACTTCGAGATCTAGGCCAACTCCATCTTCGCGGCCAATCCGTTGAGAAGGACATCAAGAAGGCCACTGATCTCCACGCAAAGGCAGCTCAAGCAGGCGATGCTGAAGCCGCCTTTCTCCTCGGCGCTCTCTACCATCAGGGAGACCGTTTGGAAAAGAACGCCGACCTCGCATTCAAATGGACACTGATGGCAGCCAACGAGGGACACGTCGAAGCCCTGCACAACATCGGAGCATTTCACTCACTCGGGGCCGGCACCACCAAAGATCACACCAAGGCATTTCAATGGTATGAGAAGGCAGCAGACAAAGGTTTTGTAAAATCACAGGCCATGCTCGGCGCCAGCTACGCATCTGGCCTTGGGGTGGAACAAGATTTTGAAAGGGCACACGACTGGTTGAGCCGAGCCGCACGCCAACACGATCCATCAGCACTCTACAATCTTGCCGTGCTTTACGAAAAAGGCACCGGAGCAGCCCAAGACTTTGCTGAAGCACACAAGCTCTACATCCGGGCCAAGGCACTGGGCAATGAAAACGCAGCCAAGCAACTTGAGACTCCCGGCATCGATTTCGACAAGGTCCGCAAAGAAGCCAATGAAGGAATCGCCAACGCCCAATTCAACTTGGCCAACCTCTACGTCCTCGGTCGTGGCATGGCTCCCAGCTCGCACGAAGGATTTCGCTGGTATGAAAAAGCAGCAGAGAAAGGACACACCAAGGCGCAGCTCAGTCTCGGCATCGCCTACGAAGAAGGCTTTGGCGTCACACGCGATACAGTGAAATCCCTCAAATGGTTCCGCGCCGCAGCTGAAGCGGGCAACCCAGAGGCAGAGCACAACGTCGGTATCATGCACCTGACCGGGCGCGGCGTTGCCAAGAACGAAGCCGAAGCACTGAAGTGGTTCCGCAAGGCCGCCAAACAAAACGTCCCCGATGCCCTTTTCAACATGTCCATCCTCCTCGAAAACGGAGAAGGCATCGTCCACGAACCCGAAGCCGCATTCGATGCACTGGTCAAAGCAGCCAGCCTCGGACACATCAGAGCACAGTTTGCACTGGGCGTCAGATACTACGCAGGTGAACTCATCAGACAGGATCTCAACGAGGCCTTCCGCTGGTTCTTCACCGCAGCCAATGCCGGCCATGGCGACGCCCAATACAACACCGGTCTCATGTTCCTCAAAGGACACGGCGTCCGGCGCGACCCCGTCGAGGCCTATGTCTGGTTTGAGCACAGCGCCGCACAAGGCAATCCCGCAGCGGCCAACGCCCGCGATAAGATCAGTCGCTCCCTAAGCCCACGCGAACTCACCCAAGCCTTGCGCCGGGTGAACAGCATGCGCTTCAGCAACGGCTGACACCTCCTGTGAACGATCGCGAACAACAAGGAGGAGTCGCCGAAGGAATCGCCGCCTTTGCGATCTGGGGATTCATGCCCAGCTTCTGGAAACTTCTTGGAGGAGTGCCACCAGCAGAGCTTCTCTGCCATCGTATGATTTGGTCACTGGCCTTCATGCTCATCCTCCTTACAGCGAGCAGAATCTGGACACCTTTCCTCAAAGCATGTCGGAAACCGCGCAACCTGATCTTCTTCTTCGGCTCCTCACTCTGCCTCGGAATCAACTGGCTTACATTCCTCTATGGCGTCCAGACCGATCAGGTGCTCCAAGCAAGTCTAGGCTACTACATCAACCCGCTGTTCAACGTCGCCTTGGGAGCCATCTTTCTGAAGGAAAAGAAACGCCCACTCCAATGGATCGCCGTCGCCTTTGCCACCGTCGGCGTGCTGCACGAGACACTCGCCCTGGACCAGGTTCCATGGATCGCGCTGGTGCTCGCCTTTTCATTTGGAGCCTATGGCCTGTTGAGAAAGATCGCCCCGCTTGATTCCTTACAAGGCATGGCATTGGAAACAGCCATCTTCTTCCCCTTCTCCATCGGCTGGTTGCTCTACCTCTGGGCAAACGGAAACACAACCGTACAAGACATGAGCACCAGTCAGCAAATCATCCTCGCAAGTAGTGGAGTCGTGACCGCCATTCCCCTGCTCCTCTTTGCCGCCAGCGCAAGGAAGGTTCACCTCAGCACGCTCGGCATCATGCAATACCTCGCGCCCTCCCTCATGTTCCTTCAAGGCGTATTCATGTATGATGAACCCTTCACCAAAGGCCGCTTCATCACCTTCATCCTCATCTGGATCGGCGTCATCCTCTACGCCGCCGAAGGATTTCTCACGCAGAGGCGCAGAGGCGCAGAGGGATGACACAATTTAAGATTACCCAACACCCAAGAAACGTTCTTTCTCACCGATAGTTCAAGAAAAAGGAGAAAGAAATGGCCGACGGCTACGAATCAACAAGGGAATCATAAGAATAAGCGCGAGAGCCAACGACCAATGGCCTATGACTCCGCCAAACGTTGGACCACAAAACACGCTATGAAGCACCGAGCCCTACCTCTGAAATTCAAGCTGCACTTCTTTGCTCTCTAACTCTCTTATTTGCCGGATGTCAAAACTTGCGCTGGGGGCAAACGCACACGTGAGGACATCGAAGAGTTGATGAAAACCAAAGAAGCTGAGAGCCATTACTGTCCTCAAATAACGCCACAGCGCAGCTTGCTGGACCCTCTTTGGACACCATGAAAGATTCATGTACCCCAACGAACACGGGCTTGCTCGAACCTTTAGAAAAAAGTTACCGAATCCTAATTCCTTCTTAAGTGTGCTCCACATGCATGCGATTGAAGTAAATCAACCAAAGACACGACTCTACAAGGGTAGCGTTTTGGATCTGTGACCATCTGTGGAATCTGAGGTTTCACTGAAACGGTCAAGTTGTTTGCCCTGTGCTCGCGGTTTCTCAGTGAGCCCCCAGTTTTGGCACGACGCTCCTTCACATCCTTGTTCATTGACCGACCTCCATTCCTCCGATAAGGATTCTGACACTTGGTTCAAACCAAAGAGGAACTTGCCCGATTTTCCGCTGATTGGGCAACCCGCCCCATCAGCCAATTGTTAGCTAAACAAGAGCATGAAACACGAAATGTTTTACAGCGATTACTGCGAAGGAAAAGAAATTCCCTCGGATAAGCCTTGGTCACGAAGTAAAGAAGAAATCCTACACAGCATGGACTGCGTTCTGCACATGCCTAGAAGCTATCTCATAAATGGTTAAGGAGTATTTTTATGCATGCGAGATGGAGGAATCCGAAGAAGTTTGCAAATTCGCGGAGTCCTGAACGAAATTGATTGAATGCGCAGGGATCGGCGGGTATCAGGCGCGAGTATGTTAAGGTTAATTAAACGTCATTTGGCCAACCTGCGACGCGTCGCCTTGTCGGTGGAGTCTGCCGATGTGGTCGTGGCCCGAGAGGCTCTGCTGAAAAAGGAAAATCAGGCGGATCCGTCACGGCTCGGCCGGTTCGAATACCAGGTCTACTCGCAGAACGGTGAGGACGGGATAATCAGTGAGATTTTCAATCGCATTGGTGAAACGAATCGAAAGTGCGTGGAGATCGGCGTCGCGCACAATGAAAACAATACTCTTCATCTTCTGAACCAAGGCTGGTCTGGGCTATGGCTGGACCTGGAGCTGGACAAAGGAGATTTCGCTCCGGCGTTAATGGACATGGTGCGCGAGGGGCGTCTTAAGGCGGAGAGCGTCTGGGTTGAAACTGAAACTTTGAAGGAATTTCTGGAGGAGAGGGGATTCGGTGAAGGCATCGATCTGGTGAGCGTGGACATCGACTACAACACCTACGCCGCTTGGGAGGCGATCATCGGACTGAAGGCCCGGGTGGCGGTGGTGGAATACAACGCGGATCTGGGAAGTGACCGGTCTTTACGCGTGGCTCCCGATGACCGGGGCGTCTGGGATGGAAGTTTTTATTTCGGGGCGAGTCTGAAGGCGTTGGAAAATCTGGGACGAAAGCATGGGTATTCTCTGGTGGGCTGCGACTTGGTCGGTGTCAACGCGTTTTTTGTGCGGAACGATTGCGTGGAGGGCCACTTCGCGGAGCCGTTCACCAGTGAGTTTCACTACCAATCGCTGCGCATGTGGCTACGGCCGCATCGGGGATATCGTCAAGGTTTCGGGAAATTCCTCACCGATTCTTGACCGTCGTTCTTATTTAGACGCCAGACCCGTTAAGCGTTAAGTTCACAGGATCTGTAAGATTTACCGGATCTAATTTCCTTTTTCAGTTAGTTCCCTAGGAGTTCGCTCGGTATTCGATTCAAGTGTAGCGTAGATCTGTGTCGGATTGAAGTGAGGCGGTCATAGGCACGCCTCTACAATGACCGTATGCCCCGCTGGGGCTCGCGATAAGAGTGCAGTTCCAATTTTCCTGCTCATAATATTCCTGTCGGTCCCGCCGAGGCG
>CBFHTT010000031.1:0-260476 GCA_965658675.1 Limisphaerales bacterium | reverse complement strand
TCATTGTCTCCGATGATCATGGGTGGGGGGATTTGCCATCGAATTGGGACAAGACGGAGGTGAAGCTTCCGACGCTGGACAAGCTGGCCGCCCGGGGTGTTCGGTTTCCGAACTACCATACCGTTCCGCTTTGCGGACCGTCCCGCGCCTGCATGTTTACCGGTCAATACTCGACGGAGAACGGCATGTGGCGCGGCCCTGGCAACTCGCCGCTCGGTTCTCCGGGATACCGCGGCATCAAACGCGATGTGAAGACGCTCCCCGAGTATCTCTCCGAATCCGGCTACAAGACGGGGGCTTTCGGCAAATGGCACATGGGCGAGTTGGAAGGGGAAGTACCGAACGATCGAGGGTTCGACGAGTTTCGCGGATTTCTCAAAGGGGCCCATCCGTATTGGATCAAGCCCGGCCGGTCTAAGATCATGCACAATCGCGAACCGGACCAGTCCGCTGAAGGGCACGCGACCGAGTTGTTTACTCAGTGGGCGGAAAAATTCATTCGAAAGAATGTCTCCAAGGATGATCCGTTCTTCTGTTACCTCGGTTACAACGCCGTGCACGGTCCCATTCGCACGAATGAATCTAAGCCGGCTTCCGCGCCCGAGGCCTGGCTTAAGAAAGCCCTCGACCGGGGTGTCAGTTTCCTGCGCAGCGATTATGTCGCCATTCTCGAACACATGGACCACAACATCGGCCGCCTGGTCGACCTGTTGGATGAACTGGGAATTGCCGACAATACACTCATCGTGTTCGTCAGTGACAACGGCGGCTGCACCATGGATGAAGGCACGGCTGGCGGCCGATTTCCTGGAAACAACGGCCCGTTTAGTGGAGGTAAAGCGACCACTTATCAAGGCGGGTTGAACGTGCCCTTCCTAATGAATTGGAAAGGGCGACTTCCCCAAGGGATGATCTCGGATAATCAGGTGATGCATTGCGATATCTTTGCCACCTTCCTGGACGTGGCAGGCATCGCCGTCCCGAAGATGAACGGCAAGAACCCAGTGCGTGGGATGTCACTGATGCCGCACATGCTTTCGGCCGGGAAGAAAACCATCCCGGAGCGAAGTATGATCTTTGAGCTGTGGGGCAACATAGGTCTGCGAAAGGGTAATTACAAACTCTGGGCCGACGTCGGAAGGGATTACTCCCCGGATTGGGACGCCCTTTCCGCCGAGCTGAAGGGTGCCAATCTTTCCCTTTTCGAACTCAGCAATGACGTTGCTGAGAAGAACGATCTTCGGACGAAGCGCCCTGATGTTTACGCTTCACTCAAGAAGGAGCTGATCGGTCATCTCGCCAACATCAACGCGGAGTATCCCGGTACCGGAGAATCCTCAGTTGTCCCAAAAGAGAAACCCAAGCCCCGGAAACCGGCATCCGCACCGGCTCCCAATCGCGCATCGACCGATCAGTTTTTCAAGAACCGGGACCGGAACAAGGATGGAGCGATCACACTGGAAGAGTTCATCGGCAACCCCAAGGGACGAAACGTGCCCTCTCTTACCAAGCGTTTCAAAAAGCTCGATTCGGATGGCGACGACAAGCTGTCCCTTGAGGAGCTGAAGAAAGCAATGCGTTGAATCGGGTCTTCAATTGAGCCCGTTGGGCTGAGGTTCGACAGATCTATATCGAGACAAATATGAAGATTAGAAGAAATGTTGTGCTCTTACTGGCGCTCGCGATTAGCCCAATCGCAACCTCCGCGGCGAAGCTGCAAGATGGGCAAGCAAAGGCCAGTCCAGCTCGGAACTCGCCCAACGTCCTCTTCATCGCGATCGACGATCTGAATGACTGGGTGGGCTGCCTGAATGGTCACCCTCAGGTTCAGACGCCGAATATTGACGCGTTGGCAAAACGGGGAACGCTGTTTACCAACGCCCATTGTCAGGCACCGCTATGCAATCCATCACGCACAAGTGTGATGACCGGTCTGAGGCCTTCGTCTACCGGCGTGTATGGACTCGCTCCGTGGTTTCGCACGGTGAAGGAATTGAAGTCACTGACCACCTTGCCGCAGCATTTTTCGAACGCTGGGTATCAGACGTTCACGGTCGGGAAAATCTACCACGGTCGGTTTACTGCCCTGGGAGCTGAGGAATTTGATGTCGTTGGCAAGGCCGATCGAGGTATGCGTCCGAAGGAAAAACGCGTCGCGACTCCGCGGGGCGGACGCGGCATGGATTGGGCTGTGTATCCGTACAAGGAATCGGATCACACGGACTGGAAAAGAGCGAGTTGGGCGGTCGAACAGTTGGACAAGAAGCCGACCAAGCCTTTCTTCATGGCTGTGGGGTTTTCTCTGCCGCACGTGCCCTTGTTTGCGACCCAGAAGTGGTTTGATCTGTATCCGGAAGAAGACCTCAAGTTGCCGCGGATGTTGTTGGACGATCGATCGGACACCCCACGTTTCAGCTGGTATCTGCATTGGAAGCTGCCTGAACCGCGTCAGAGGTTTCTGCTGCAACAGGGTGAGCAAATCAAAATCGTTCAAGCCTACCTGGCCAGCATCAGTTTCGTGGATAGTCAGGTGGGCAGGGTCCTGGAGGCGTTGAAACGGAACGGTTTGGAGGATAGCACGATCGTCGTCCTCTGGTCCGATCACGGATATCATCTGGGTGAAAAGGAAATCACCGGCAAGAACACCTTGTGGGACCGTTCCACCCGTGTGCCACTGATCTTCTCCGGCCCCGGTGCAAGCGAAGGTCAAAGCAGTGGCCGGTCGGTAGAGCTTTTGGATATCTATCCCACGTTGAGCGAACTCTGTGGTCTGGAAATCCCCGATCACCTTGAAGGACTGAGCTTGGTTCCCCAATTGAGGAATGCCGACGCGCCGAGATCTCGTCCTGCCATCACAACGCACAATCACGACAATCACACTGTACGAAATGAACAGTGGCGGTACATACAATACGCGGATGGTTCGGAGGAGCTGTACGACATGGTCAATGACCCACATGAATTCACGAATCTGGCAGGTAAGCCAAAGGTTGCCGCGGTGAAGTCGGCCCTCAAGAAGAGCCTCCCCAGGATCAACAAGAAACCCGTTCCCGGCAGTGCTAACCGCATCCTGATTTACGAAAACGGCGTGGCCAACTGGGAGGGAGACGATATCGATCCCGGTGAAGCCATTCCAGATTGAGGGATGCTGAATCCTGCAGATTAAAATAGAGAGAAATATGAAAATTAGGAAAACCTCCGTATTCCCTGCAGCAAGATGGTGTGCGCGTGCCATTCAGGTTTTGACAAGCGCGACCGTGTTCGCCCTCTGGTTTCTAGGTGCCTCAATGGCTGAGGTATCAGCTGCTGCAGCGCCAAAGAATATTATCCTCATCCTGGCCGACGATCTCGGCTGGGCGGATACCACGCTCTACGGCAAGACCACGCTCTACGAGACGCCAAACATCGAACGTCTGGCCGCTCGCGGGATGACGTTTTCCCGCGCTTACTCCAGTCCGATCTGCTCCCCGACCCGCGCGAGCATCATGACCGGACAGAATCCAGCCCGACACGGTATGACTGCTCCGGCCGCTCACCTGGAGGAAGTTCGCTTTGATCCTGTCGCGAACACCAGCGGTCCACCCCATCAGAAAAGTGCCAACGTTCGCTCATCCACACGGTTGGACCCATCGATTCCCACCCTGGCTCAGTTGCTGAAGGACGTGGGCTACTCGACTGCGCATTTTGGTAAGTGGCACTTGGGACGCGAACCGCATTCCCCGTTGGAACTAGGCTTTGATGTCGACATTCCGCACTGGCACGGCCCCGGTCCGAAGACCAGTTACTTGGCCCCTTGGGGATATGAGAATCCGAATTTTGAAGAGGGAAAGCCGGGCGAACACATTGAAGATCGCATGGCGCAAGAGGCCGTTTCCTGGTTGAAGAAGCGCGACCGCAAGAAGCCGTTTTTCATGAACTACTGGCAGTTTTCAGTGCACGCGCCCTTCGGAGCCAAGCCAGAGTTGATCGATTATTATCGCAAGAAGATCAAGCGGGGTGAAAAACAGCAGTCGCCGACCTACGCAGCAATGGTGCATTCGCTGGACGACGCGGTCGGTTCGCTACTCGATGTCCTTGAGTCGGAAGGCATACTGGATGAGACAGTCATCGTCTTTTACTCCGACAATGGCGGCAACATTCACTGCGGCTTAGAGGAGACCGATGTGTCCGGCGAAAAATATATTACCGCCATCACCAGCAACCATCCCTTGCGCGGAGGCAAGGGAGGTATTCACGAAGGCGGCGTTCGTGTTCCGGCGGTGGTCGTCTGGCCGGGTGTCACCAGGCCCGGTTCTCGCAGTGATGTGCGCATCCAATCGAACGATCTATATCCGACGATTCTTCACATGCTGAACATTGAGCGTCCCAGAGACCACGTGATCGACGGTGTTGATTTCGCGAAGGCTCTTCGCGGGGAAGATATGGATCGGGGGCCAATGTTCACGCACGTTCCCGGACATGGAAATACACCTCAATGGCTCCCGCCTTCTACATCTGTTCATCACGACGACTGGAAGATGATCCGGACTTACCACTATGGCGAAGGTGGAGAACATCAGTATCGACTCTACAACCTTCGCGACGACATTGGAGAAAACAAAAACCTCGCGTCCGCTCACCCGAACAAGGTCAAGGCAATGGACCGATTGATTGACGACTACATCGCCGAGGCGAACGTCGTCGTCCCGCTGCCCAACTCGAAGTTTGATCCCGCGAAATTCGATCCTTCGAAGATTGGTGTGCAGGCCGGCGGATTGAAGATGCCTCCTTCAAAGAAGCCGAAACAGCAGGGAGGGGGAGCCAAACCCGCGATGACCGTCAACAAGGCATCCATGCTGGGATGGATCGCCAAGAACGGTGGGATATCGGTGATTGGTGATTCGCTGCGGATCACTCCTGTCGGGCGGCAGACTTTCATCGCCAACGCCAAGGTAAGGGCGAACGGTCCGGCCGAAATCAGGATGCGAATCCGAACAGATGTAGATGGTAAAGCCCGTTTTCAATGGCGAACGGAAGGACAGGATCTTTTTCCAAAGACCGGGCAGACCAAATCGTTCGCAATCGCCGCTGAGGGCTGGCAGGAGTTGAAGGTGTCACTGCCCATCGAGGGGCGCCTCGTCCATGTGCGCCTCTTTCTGCCATCACAAAAGAACTCGGTGGAGATCGACTGGATCGAAGCCGGTTCGAAAGGCAGTAATGCCGCCGATCGAAAGCGCTGGGATTTCAAAGCCTCGGCAATAGCGAAGCCTCCGGCCAATCCGAAAAAGAAAGCGGCCAAGCCACAACCAGGAACAAAGAACCCGAAATCAAGAACTGCGGCTGGGCGACCCAATGTCATTCTCATACTCGCTGATGATCTCGGCTACGGCGACGTGGGATGTTATGGCGCTCCAGACGTCAAGACGCCGGTCATGGACCTGTTGGCCAAGAATGGGGTTCGTTGCACAGATGCCTATGCTGCGTTTCCCGTTTGCTCGCCCTCACGCGCCGCGCTCCTGACCGGACGCTATCCCGCGCGATTTGGACCGACATACGAAGATTACTACGGTGGTGGTTCGCCCGAGCTCGATCCGAAAAAACATCCAACCATTGGGCAGATGATGAAGGATGCGGGCTACCGAACCGCCTGCTTTGGCAAGTGGAACGTTTCCAATTTGAATCGCCGCCGGGCTAATGATTTTGGTTTCGACTCTTGGGTTGGTTTTCACCTCAATCACGACTTCTATACCCATAAGCTCCTACGGACCGGCGAGCATGATCTCTACAAGGACGGTGAGCCCTTCGATCGTAAAGGAGTCTGGTCGGACACGATCTTTGCCGACGAAGCGATTCGATATATTAAGGCTGAGAGCGAAAAGCCGTTCTTTATTTATCTACCTTTCCAGGCGCCACATTCTCCGTATCAGGATCCGAACGTGCCACTCGATCCTCCCGGCGAGAAGGACCGCAAGACTTTGATCAAAATGATCGAACGTCTCGACTATGAGATCGGGCGCGTTCTCAAAGCGCTCGACGATGAGAAGCAGGCGGAAAATACCCTTGTTATCGTCACCAGCGACAACGGTGGGGCACAGATCATCGGGAGAAACCTGCCGCTTAGCGGCGCGAAGCAAATGCTACAGGAGGGTGGTATACGTGTGCCGCTGATCCTTCGCTGGCCCGGTGAAATCACGGCGGGCCAAGAGTTTTCCAACCCCGTAGCCGCCATGGACCTTACTGCCACCGTTGCGGCCGCAGGGAATGCCAAGCCTCGGGCCGATACTCCTTTCGATGGAGTCAACCTCCTGCCAATCCTGACCGGGAAGTTGAAATTGAAGGCCGACCGGCCCCTCTTCTTTCGCCGTCGTAATATCAAGGTGCATGCCAACCAGAACGTCATCCGGCAGTCGGCTGTCCGGCAGGGAGACTGGAAATACTTGCGAACCTACAAGCCACTCGGAACCGGCAAATACCAATCGACGCTCTACAACCTGAAGGACGACATCGCCGAAAAAGAGAACCTCGCGGCGTCCAGCCCAGCGAAGGTGAAGGCAATGAGCAATCTGTTGGAGAAATGGGAGTTTGAGATGAGTAGAACCGCTATCCCTTTCGAACGTTCAGTTCCCTCGCCGAAGAAGAAGAGCGAGCGTTGATCTTTGGGGGGGGCACTGCCGATCGCGGACAATTTCAACGATCATGAACGCTTTACGCGGCTGCTCTTGGAGAGTGAGCCGGTGATGCTTTGCTCAATTCTGTGGTGGTTGTGCCGAGTCGAGCGTTCGCTTTACCAAGCTTCAGTACCAACTGTCCGCCCTCTTCTTAGATCAACCACTTCCCGCTCAATGGCGTCCTGATTTACGAAGACAGCGGGGCCAACTGGGAGGGAGAGACGAGTTAGGCGTTGCAAAGGGACGGGAACCAAAAAAGATGGCAGCCTTTTGCTGATCGACGTAAATTGAAGGTTCCGAATAGCCTGTTCCTAAATAAAATGAAGCCATTCACTCCATTAGGTTTTGTGTCGATTTGTGTTCTGTTGCTCGTCGGTTTATCAGCACCAGCTGTGGGCATGGAAATAGATCCGAGGGCAGCGTCTCAGAAGATCGACCAGCTGGTTGAGGCACATCTGGAGAGGGAGCAGCTCAAGCCCACCCCGACGATTAACGACGAGACCTTTGTGCGCCGGGTCTACCTCGGGATCGTCGGTCGGATACCGACCATTGCCGAGGCCGACCGGTTTCTGGAGTCTGACGACACCGATAAACACACCATATTGATCGGTGAACTGTTGAAGAACGACGCCGGCTACACTGCTCATCACTTCCAATTTTGGGCCGACCTTCTACGTCTCCGGAGCAAAGTACACTGGAGCCTTGAATATCGGGTGTGGATTAAGGAACAGATCGCGGCCAATACGCGTTACGACGATCTCGTCCGAAAGCTCGTCAGCGGCCACGGGCTGGTGTTCGACAATCCGGCGGCGGGTTATTATATCCGCGATACAGGGATGGATCTCGACAATATGTCCAACACGGTTCGGATCTTCCTTGGCACCCGGCTGGAGTGCGCACAATGCCACGACCATCCCTTCGACAAATGGACGCAGTTGGATTACTTCAAGATGGCGGCGTTCACCTATGGCTTCGATCACCGAGGCGGCAATCCCAATCGCTCGGGTGTTCACGACGCCTTGAAGGCAGAGGAGAGGGAGGCCTATCGAAAAGCTGTCGGGATCGAGAACTTTCCAATCCTGAAATCCGAGGACACGATCGATAAATTCCTGACCAAGTCATCCTCCTTAAAGTTTTTGGATCGAAACGGACTGACGACGGATCAGTTTCGTGAACACGCCATCCGCGGTATCCGCGCACGGGTGGCTGCCGAAGAAAGAAACGAACCCACCTACGGATCGATCGGGAAGCTGTTCAACATGACCACCTATCTTCAGGTCCGTCATCTCCGTGATACACAACTACGGCTGCCACATGACTATCAGTACGATGATGCCAAGCCGCACGACCCGGTTACGCCCACCACAATGTTCGGCCGCGAGATCACGCCTTCAGCCGATCCGATGGAGCGGAAGATAGCCTACGCGAACTGGCTTACCGGACCGGATAATCCGCGTTTCACCCGCGTGATCGTGAACCGTCTCTGGAAACGCATCTTTGGCCACGGGATTTTTGAGCCGGTTGATAATTTGACCGACCATACGGTCATCAGTCAGCCTGAGTTGCTGGCGTTTCTAGAGCAGCTGATGCGCGATCTCGACTATGATATCCGCGCGTTCCAGAACGTGCTTTTCAATACCGATCTTTTTCGACGTGAAATGCACGGGGAGGACCATCCCCCCGGCATGCCGTTCCATTTCACCGGACCGTTGATGAAGCGAATGACTGCTGAGCAAATCTGGGATTCGATCGCGACGCTGGTCCTTCCCGACGTTGACGCCCATTCGCCCAATCGCACCAAAAACCATGAGCGAATGGCGCGACTGCGGGCGGTCTATCATAGTCTCAATGGACGACCGTTGGAGGAAGTGCTGCCGCGAATGAAGGCCGTTGGCGACCTGCGGCGGACGCTCCGCGCCCAGCAAGATGACTACGAGAAACGAATTTCAGCAGCCTACGATGCCGGAGACAACTCCACGGCGAAACAGTTGACCGCGGAGTTGAAGGAAAAGGTTCGTGCGGTGGATCGTCGCGGGCAGGAGATTGTCTTGGTCGACCTCAAGGACGGACGCGCCATCAATCCAGACTCGTCTATGATGACGGCATCTCCGTCCCAAGCCGGGGCGCCGATCGCACGGATTCTGAAAGCGAAACCGCGGGCAGCACCCGAGGGTTTGGACGAGAATGAGCGCCGACGTTGGGAAAAACGAGAACAGGCCAGTCTGCAGCACTTCCGGAAAATCGTGAAAGAGATGGGGCGTGCAGCAGCCCTCGACTCGCCTGCTCGTCGCGGGCATTTCCTCCGGGACTTCGGGCAATCGGATCGCGACGTAATCGAGAACGCAGTCGCGAATGCCTCCGTGCCGCAGGCGCTTTATTTGCTCAATAGCCCACTGAGTGTCGCGATTGGCAACCCGAACTCGGCGCTTGGCGCCCATCTCATTGCAGCAGCAACACCTGAATCAAAATTCGATCTGGTGTATCGCGCCATGCTCACCCGGCGCCCGACCGAACGCGAAGTCGCGCGGATCTTGAGCGACTACAAAAAGTATGGGGAAGAAACCTTAGAGGACCTCGTTTGGGCCTTGCTCAATTCACCGCAGTTCCTGTTTATCCAATGAAGAAAAGTGATTTCAACCGTCGCCGTTTTCTCCAGCTTGCCGCCGGTAGCTTTCTCGGGGTTCGGACGAGTGGGCTGTTCTCCGCAACAGGCGCTCCGAGCCCCTTGCCACCACGCAATAAGCCGGCCAAGCAACTGATCTATCTCTTCATGGCCGGGGGGATGAGTCATCTAGATACCTTCGATCTCAAGCCCGGCCACGTGAACCAGGGTTCCACCAAAGCCATCAATACCAAGGTGGATGGCATGTGCTTCACCAGGCATTTGCCCGGTCTGGCCCGACAGTCTGATAAACTTTGTGTGATCAACTCACTTACCTCAACCGCTGGCGACCATGAAAAAGGCAACTACTTGATGCACACCAGCTACGAGCAGCGTGCAACGATTCGCCATCCTGGACTCGCAGCTTGGAATCACAGATTGAGGGGCAGGCTCAATCCAACCCTGCCGGCCTCGGTTTTCATCGGACGTGAAAGTCGTTTTCACGGTAGTGGCGGTTTCTTCGAACCGGAATTTGAGCCCTTGGCAATCAGCGATCCCGGTGCCGGACTGAAGCACGCCCGTTCAGCTATCTCCGCTGATCACTTTCAGCGGCGTCGTAATCTGGCTAGCGACCTCGATGTCGAATTTCTTGAGCGATACCACTCCAAGCCTATTCGGGCCTATGGGGACATGTATGCGGACGCGATTAGGCTGATGGAGAGTCCGGACTTGGCTGCGTTCAATCTCAAACTGGAAGACGCAAAAACGCGCGAGCGCTATGGTAGTGAACCATTCGGGCAGGGCTGTCTCCTGGCACGACGTCTGATCGAACACGATGTCCGTAGCGTCGAAGTCAGTTTCAGCGGGTGGGATACCCACGCGAACAATTTCACCTCTCTACCTGTGCTGTGCCAGACGATGGATCGCGCCGTTTCCGCATTGCTCGATGACCTTCAGAGGATCGGCAAACTCGATGACACGGTGGTCGTGTTGACAACGGAATTCGGTCGCACCCCGGTCGTGAACCAGAACTCCGGCCGCGATCACTACCCAAAAGCATTTACCAGCGTCCTCGCAGGGGGAGGATTCAAAGGCGGCTACGTCCACGGCAAGACCTCCACAGGTGCTGAGGAAGTGGTAGAGAATCCGCTGACGATTCCGGACTTCAACGCGACTATTGCCCATGCATTGGGCATACCCACCCGACAGATCGTTTACAGCCCGAGCCTGCGTCCGTTCACTGTCGCCCACAAAGGAAAGCCGGAGCTGGCGCTCTTCGCCTGAAGGATCGCTCCACCGCAGGGAACTTCATCCCTTCTGAGCCTTCAGTTCCCTCGCCGAAGAAAAAGAGCGAGCGTTGATCTTTGGGGTTCACTGCTGACTTAGGACTGATAATCATTTGTTTCATCTTTTTTGTCCAAAAAACACTCGATGTGTGGACCTGTAGTTGAAAGCCCTTTTGCAACCCATGCCGACTACGGACGACAACAACGATCATGAACGCTTTACGCGGCTGCTTCTGGAGAGTGAGCCGGTGATGTTGCGTTCGATTCTGGTAGTTGTGCCGAATCGGGCGGATGCGCGGGAGATTGTTCAGGAGACGGCGGTGGCGCTATGGCGGCAGTTTCCTACCTATAGTCAGGAGCGGCCCTTCGTGAATTGGGCCATGGGCTTTGCTCGGATTGAGACGCGGCGCTTTCTGGCGCGTCAGCAGCGGCGGGCGCAATTGACGGAGCAGGCGATGGAAGTGCTGGAACAGGAGCTGGAGGGGGACACTGGATTTGCGAGAGCGATTGAACGTCACTTGGCAACTTGTATGGCAAAGTTGACTGAGAAACAGCGTGGGCTCATTTACGGATATTATCACGAGGGCCGCAGTGTCGAGTGGTTGGCGGAACACAAGGGGCGGACGGTCGAGGCCGTCTACAAGGCTATTCAGCGCATTCGGCGCGACCTGCAGGAGTGCATTGAAAGGCAGAATGGAAAGGAATGCTAATGACAGATTCATTGGACGAACTCATCCAGAAACACCTGGACGGAAGAACAAATGAGGAGGAGGCAGAATCGCTTTCCGCACAGATCATGGCAGACCGGGCGGTACGTTCGAGGTATTTGAAAGCGGTGCAGATCCACGGTGCCTTGGCGGATGAAACGTTGGCGCCGGATCTGGAGTCAGCGCCGATCGTGGTTTCGCCGGAACCGCAAAAGGTGATCTGGCATTTTGCATGGTCGCGACAGATTGCGGCCGGTCTGGTGGTGGGTTTGTTTGTAGGGCTATTGGGCGTGGGAATGGTCTGGGCGGTGGCTTCACCCAAGGCGGAGGCTCGGGCGTTCGACATTGCGCACGGCGATTTCGAATCCTTGCCGACGGGACCGATCGCGAAAGGATTTCCGGTTCGTTTCGGTGAGTGGGGTGGCAATCCCGCCGAGATAATCAAAGAAGATGACGGGAACAATATTTTGAGATTTATCAGGACCGCCAATGTGAAAGAAAACCCCGACGGCTTTGCTTCCAATTGTTCCGTTTTTCAACTGGTTGACCTCTCCACTCTGCGCCAGCAATGGGAAGCCGAACAGTCGCAGGCTCAATTCTCTTTCAATCTCTCGGCGCGTTTCCGTCGCGCCCCCGCTCCGAACGACGCCGATTTGCCCAAACCCAAGGCCAGCGTCCGCATCTTTCTGTTTCGGGCCGAACCCGAATCGATCAGGGAAGCGTGGCCTCGAGTGGTTCAACAGGCAGAGGCGCTGGGCAAGAAGTCCCTCAAGCTTGAACCGGGAGATGATACGGCGATCATTTCGACATCCTGCATCGTGGAATCGGATGCGACCGTCGCCCTGATCGCGGTGGCCGCCAGCACCGGTTTCAACTCCAAGACTTCAGTTCCGGTGGGTGGCTACTTCGTGGATGACGTCCAACTTACGGTGATCAAACAACCGAAGTTGCCTGTTCAAGTTGTAAGCAGATGAACGAATCACCAATCATGAACATATCCCAAGCCAATTCTTGGTCCCTGATCCTCCTCCTTGCGTTGTCGGTTCAGCTTTGTGCTGAAGAACCAAAATTTGTCTCTGAACTATTCAAGACTGGGAAACTGGTCCACTCAGATGACTTTGACGGCGAACTCAATCGTGAGCGTTGGGGAGCCAAGGGCACGAAGATCGAGGACGGAAAACTGATCATCAGACCGCAATTCACCAATCGTGAGGAAGCGATGAAGAAGTTGAAGCGCGATCATCATCTCGGGTTGGAACCAGTCGGGCATCTCAACAAAATACCTGAGAAGTTTGTTTGTCATCTGCGCTACAAATTTGAGAAGCAGAAACTCACTCCCGGTCGGCCCTCATTTCAAATCGGTCATCACATGATTAACCTAGGAATTTTGGAGGGCGGGGGGCACCGAATCAAATTGCCGGATGGACCTACCTTCGCAGAATCAGATTCGGAAATGGCTCTTAATCGCTGGATAGATCTGGTTATTGAGTATGAGAAAGGAACCCTGGTGATCGGTGTCAACGGAGCCTCGAAAACATACAAGGACCCGACCGTTACCATCATCAATGAAAAGGATAAGTTCGGTCCACGTTTCTCCTTCAAAGGTGGTGAAGAAAGCCGGATTATCTTTGATTCCGTTCGCCTCTGGGACTGCACCGAGTAAGTTTTCCTGAACGCATTAAAGCTCAACGTTTCTCTATAATTCAAGATCATGAACTCCCCATTCAATCGTCGTTATTTCCTCCGAGGATCCGGAGCGCTGATTGCGTTGCCAGCACTCGAATCTATTGGGTTTCGTCGCTTTGCTTCGGCGGCATCAACGTCTTCTGGAATGCCTCCCAAGCGCGCCGTCTTTCTTGGTACTGGATTTGGTGTAACCAAGGAAACCTGGTTTCCTGATGTGAATCAGACGGGCGCTGAATACGAGCTTTCCGAAGGTCTCTCTCCTCTTGCACGCCATCAGTCCGACCTCACCGTGGTGCAGGGCTGCGCCAACCAGTATAGCAACGAAGCCCACTGGGGCAGCACCTTCTGGCTGACCGGAGCCAATCGTTACTCCGTGCCCGGTCAGAACATGGCCAATAGTATCTCGGTTGATCAGGTGGTCGCTCAACAACTGGGACAGGACACCCGTTTTTCATCGCTCCATCTGAATGCGTCCGATCTCCAGGGTCATGGTCCGGGGCTTTCGATGGCTTGGGATCAGCGTGGGAAACCCGTCGCCGGACACGAAGACCCTGTTCAGGTCTTCCATAAGCTCTTTTCTGCAGATGACATGCCGTTGGAGCAGCGTCAGGCAGCCATCGCCGAGAACCGCAGCGTCCTCGATGCTGTGCTCAGCGACGCAAAGCGGGTTCAGCGCGGTCTGTCCAAAACTGATACCGACAAGCTCGATGAGTATTTCCAGGGCATTCGAGACATTGAGACTCGTCTCAACAAAGATGAAGACTGGTTAGATGTGCCGAAAAAGAAAGCCCCCCTCGAGCAACCCGAGCCTGGCCTCAAGGGCAGGCAGGAGGTCGAGATCATGTATCAGCTCATCGTTGCGGCGTTACAGACTGACAGCACACGCGCGTTGACTTATCGCCTGCCCAATCAATCGCTTCTAACCAGCATGGATATTTCATTGAGTGCCCACAATGTGAGCCACTATTCACCCGGTGATCGGATGGCTGCATCCCAAGCGAAAGATAAGGTCCATTCGGAACTACTGGCCGGCCTGATCGACAAGCTCAAGGCAACGAAAGAAGCTGATGGATCGAGACTCTTTGATCACACGTCGTTGGCCTTTGGTTCAAACATCAGTTCCATTCACTACCTTACAAATTGTCCAACCGTTCTCACTGGAGGCGGAGCGAATCTGAAACTGGGGCAACACGTCGTCCTGCCGAAGGATACACCGCTTTGCAATGTCTGGCTGACGATGCTTCATGGTATGGGCATCGATGTCGAACGTCATGGTGACAGCAGCGGTGTGGTGACCCAATTGCAGGGATGAAGTTCTCGCACGAAGTCACGAAGTCACGAAGACGCAAAGAATTTGCCACAGATGCCTTTCCCTTTGTGTCTTCCTGCGAGCGCAACCGAAACAACTGACATGAACGAAAAACTCAAACAAATCGCCAATTACGTGTTCTTACGATGTTGAAACGGAAAAGAATCATGAGTCGCGCTATTTTTACGCACCAAGGTATGAAGACACGAAGAGACTCACTTGTAGCAGGGACTGTCTTCGCGTTGACTTTGTGCCTTTGTGCCTTCGTGCGAGCCAGCCCACCTGAAGCCCGATTCCCGCAAGAGCACCGAACTCTGCTTGAGAATTACTGCTTTGATTGTCACGACTCAGACATGCAGAAGGGCAAGGTCAACCTGGAGACTCTGCCTTTCAAAATCACCACCCTTGAGCAGGCAGAGCTTTGGCAAAAGGTTCTCAATGCGATGAACGCCGGCGAGATGCCGCCGGAAAACAAACGTCAGCCTCAGAGCGCTGAGAAGACGGACTTCCTGGATGCGCTTGCACAGACCATGGTCATGGCTCGCCGTTCGCTCTCCGACACTGGCGGCAAGATCACAATGCGTCGTCTCAATCGGCGCGAATACCAGAACAGTATTGAATCCCTCTTGGGCGTCCGGGTGAATGCCTCAACTCTGCCGACTGACGGAGGAGGAGGCGCTTTCGATACAGAGGGGGGCTCGCAGTTCATCTCCAGCGACCAGATCGAGCAGTACCTGAAACTTGGACGCAGCGCGATTGGCGAATGGATCGAACGTCAGGCCGCGGTCGGCGTGGAGCCCCAGACCTTTCGGGTCGAGCCAGAGACCACCGTCAATGTCGAGAGTCGCAAGGCAATAGCGGCACTGGAAGAAACTCAAGAGCGCTACCTCAAATGGAAAGCCGAAGTCGACAAGGTCGCCTTTCTCCCGGAGAACGAAGAAGCCCTCGCCCAGATCCGCAAAAAATACGACCTCGACGAAAGCGTAGACCTCAAGGACCACCTTCGACTCTACCAAAACACCAACCTCCTCAAGGGTGAACCGGACGCCACGAAGTTTGGCTTTCGGGACGGCAATCAGGCTTCCTTTTCCAACCAGGGCGGCTACAGCCGCACCCACGCCTATCGAAAGCAGTATCTCAAGTTCCCCAACAGTGATCAGGGCACTTACTTGAAACTCGCCTGGGGCATCCAGCGCATCGACGTCACCCCGGATCCCGAAGACCTTCCTCCGGGGACCTATAAACTGAGAGTTCGTGCCGGATCCGTCGAGGGTTCCAATCCCTCCCGTCACTTCATCGAGGTGGGGCACCCCCAACGCGTCAATCAGGTGCCAGCCGGTTTCGCTGGCAAGCCTCTGGCCAGCCTCCAGGTCACCGGCACCGAAGAGAATCCAGAAATTATCGAGACCACTCTCACCGTTGGCTCGAAAACGCCACGCGAGTTCGGCATCCAGGAACGCCGACCCGAGGGCAACCAGAAAGCCCTCAGCCAAGAATTCTACCGCAACAAGGCGCAGAACGGCTACGGCACCCCGCCCGCCATCTGGGTGGACTGGATCGAATTGGAGGGCCCAATATCGAATGCGATGACGGCGGCACCCAAAGCCCATCGCGTCGAGTTCGAGGAAACGGTCAACGTCAGGAACCTCGAAATTATCAAGAGATTGGAAGACACCTATAAGAAGAAATGGCTCCCCTGGAAAGAAGGGGTCGACAAGGCAGCCGAAGCTGCTGAGAACAAGGATATTGTGGCCACCCTTCGTAAGAAGCACCCGGATTATGATTCCAATCCTACTCTCAAGTATAAAAAGGCTGAGCTTCTGAAAGGAGCGCCCGATCCTCGTGACTATGGCGGCATTGATCCGATCAATGCCGTAGCCGCCTTATACAGCCCATATCAGCGATATCACGGCTACATGAAGCACTACGCTGAGCTTCCTCACAACGATCGGGGTGCCTACTTGAAACTTTCACGGGGAATTCAACGCTTTGACGTTCGCCCCGATCCGAAAGACGTCCCGCCGGGCGCCTACAAGCTCAGGATCCGGGCCGGCGCGGTGGTGGGCTCCGATCCTTCCCGCCATTTTATCGAGATCGGTCACCCCCAACGACGCAACGCAACCTCACTCGGGTTTTCCAAACTACTCAGCACACAACAAATTTCCGGCACCATTCAGAATCCCGAGATCATTGAGGTCAAAGTCGATATCGGCGCAGACACACCTCGCGACTTCGGCATCCAGGAACGTCAGCCCAAATCCGGAAAACTCCTCAGAGAAGAGTTCGATCGCCACAAGGCAGAGAACGGCTACGGCACTCCGCCCGCCATCTGGGTGGACTGGGCTGAACTGGTCGGACCGATCCCGGACAACACGGCGATCGAATCCAAGATCACCCGCATCGAGCCCGAAAAGACGATCAATCCGGATAACGAAAAAGAGATCGCCAACATCGAGGCCGCGCAGGCCCGCTCTGCCGAGTGGCAGAAGGGCGTCGACGCAGTCATCAACACACCTGCGAACCAGGCGAAAATTGCCGAGATCCGCAAAACCGAGCCCAAGATCGATCACCCTCAGTGGGGATACGCTTTCGCCGATCGGCTCGAGGGCACGCCCGATGCGACGAAATTCGGTTTTCGCGACGCCCAGAAAGCCGCGGCCAGTGATCCCGAGGGAGACCGTGCCAACCTCGCTTACCACAAGCACTACGCCAGCCTCCCGCATCGTGACCGCGGTACCTACCTGAAGCTCGCGCACGGCACCGGCCGCGTCATCATTTCCCATAAGAAAAACCAACTACCGCCCGGCAGCTACACCCTCCGCGTTGCGGCGGCGGCCGTTGAGGGTTCGCCCGCCTCACGCCACTTCATCGAAGTGGGGCACCCCCAGCGCCTCATCGAAAGCCGAAACTGGGGACTCGCGGGCCAGCCCATCAGCAGCCACCAGGTCACCGGCACCATCGAGAACCCGCAAGTGATCGAAATCCCGCTCGAAGTCGGAACCGACACGATCAAGGAGTTCGCCATCCAAGAGAAGCAACCCAACACCGGCAATCTGAAAGAACTCTGGGACGCGCACAACGCCTTCAAGAAGGAAAACGGCTACGGCCACCCGCCCGCGATCTGGATCGACTGGGTCGAGCTGGAAGGCCCGCATGGAGCAGCCCCCTCCGAAGCCGGACCGGACCGGGACGACGCCTGGTTCACCACCGCGACCGATCCTGACGAGGCCACCCGCGCCCGAACCATCTTTGAGCAGTTTGCCTTCAAAGCCTTCCGGGGTGTCGAAGCGGAGGACGAGTTCATCGATCGCCTCACCGCCATCTACGACAACCGCCGTGCCACGGGCGATTCCTTTGAGCAAGCCCTCGAGCTGCCGCTCTCCATCATTCTGTCCTCGCCCGGTTTCCTCTATTTTAATGAGCCTAATGACGCCGACGAACGCCGCGAGCTCAACGATCGCGAACTCGCCGTGCGCCTCGCTTACTTCCTCTGGAGCGCGCCGCCCGACCAGGAACTGCTCGACCTCGGCCAACGTGGTGAACTCAGTAACCCGGACATCCTCCGGAGCCAGGTCAATCGTCTCATCACCGATCCGCGCTCCGACGAGTTTGTCGCTGGCTTCCTCCACCAGTGGCTCGACATGGAGCGCCTCGACTTCTTCCAGTTCGATACCCGGCTCTACCGCGACTTCGACGAGAGCACACGCACCGCGGCACGACAGGAAGTCTATCATTCCTTCGCTCACATTCTCCGCGATCCAAGCGAAGGTCGAATCGGTCAGTTGCTGAAGAGCGACTATGTTTTCGTCAATGGTCTGCTTGCCACCTATTACGGGATCGACGGTGTCTCGGGAGATCAGTTTCAGAAGGTCGTTTTACCTGCCGGCTCCCCTCGCGGAGGACTCTTGGGAATGGCAGCTGTCCATGCCATGGGTAGTGACGGAGTGGAATCAAGTCCTGTCGAACGCGGCGCTTGGGTCCTGCGCCATCTACTTCACGATCCGCCTCCACCAGCGCCTCCAAATGTCCCTCAACTTTCACGTCTGGCTGACAAACCGTTGAGTGTGCGTGAAAAGCTGTCTGCCCACCAGGAAGAGCCGCAATGCGCGAGTTGTCATCGCAAGATCGACCCCATCGGCTTCGGTCTTGAAAACTTCAACGCAGCCGGTAAGTGGCGTACTGAAGAACGCCAATACACCAAGACCCAAAAAGGGAAACTACAGCTCAGCAAAACCTCCACTCCGATTGATACTTCTGGCAAGTTTTTCAATGGTCCTGAATTCGCTGACTATTTCGAGCTACGGGACATTATCGCCGCGAAAGAAAAAGACTTCGCCCGTGGTTTTGTCGAACATCTCATTGGATACGGCTTGGGTCGCCCCTATGGCTTCACTGATCAGGACCTTGCCGACGACATCGTGACCGCCACCCAGAAAGAAGATTTCAACGTAGGTGAGTTCATCCACGCCCTCGTTCAAAGCAAGCCGTTTCAACGGAAATAACTCCCAGGCCAACGCAACCGTTCCATGAAGAAGACAAAAACACAGTGGTGGCTTCGACCAGTCATTCTGTCGCTGGCTGCGCTTTCGATTCTAAACCTGCAGGAAGCTCGAGCAGCGGCAAGGTCGGAGGAGATCGTGGCGATGGACCTGTTGACTGTGAAGCAACCGGGATCGCAAGCTGAGTCACGGTTGCGGGTCATCCGGTTAACGACACGGAGCGGAGCAACGGGCTATGGAGATTATCTGGATTTTGATTTTTCCGCCGAAAATGAGGAAGAGACACTGGCAAGATTAGTGAACCGATATGCCGCGCAAAAACATAAGAAGAATATCTTTCTGACCGATCCTTCCATGCGAGCCGTTGGTGTTGGACACACCGTCATGGGTCAGACTGCCGAGCAATTGCTCCATGCACCACCGGTAACCGGAATGGGCGTAAATGCACTGTTCCCTAGAGAAGGCTTTGGTCCGATGTGGCAGGGCCCGGGAAAAGCAGGACTGATCATTGCCCTGCAGGCAGCCCTGCTTGACCTCGCCGGGGAAAAGGGGGCATGCCGGGTGCGGCTCTGTCCATCGATTACGATCGACCGGGAAGTAGGTGGCAAACGACGGTTGAGTAGTCCTGACGAAATGCATCAGACAGTCGCTTCGCTCAAGGAAGCTGGCTTTGCTGCCGTCCGGCTGGAACTGGCCGGAGCTCTCGAGGATGAGATGAAGGCGCGTGGCGAATGCGCACCCTATCGCTACCCGCAGGAGGTTCTGGGTCGTATAGACAGGCTGGTGTTGGTGTCGAAAAAGGCAGCCGGCACGGAGATGGATGTGGTTGTCGCCGCAAACATGAACTTGAGCACAGATGGCATGACCTACCTGGCGCTGCATTGTAAAAGGAACGGGGTGACCCTGCTCGAGAATCCCATGGCGCTCCAGCACTTGCGCGAACAAGGTGAGGCTCGCAAGGAGTTCAGCCAGCCTCTGGGGTTCGGCGGAGACTATCAGGTGATCGAAGACTTCGCGCAGGGTATCAAGATACAGGCCGGTTCGATTCTGGTGCCGGATGCCGGCCGCATTGGCGGTGTGTCCATGCTCGCTCGGACGGTGGACCTCGCAAAGGAAGCCAAGCTGAAGGTGGCTCCGGTGGTGCAGGGTGGACCTCTTTCATTGCTGGCTGTGGCGCGGTCGCTTTCCGGACGCGATGAAGTGCTGTGGGTGACATCCCGCTACCAGGAGGAATGGTTGAAGGAGGACGGTGTGCTGGAGATTCCATTGAGGATGACGCGAGGATCCCTGGAGGCGGAATCGTGTGAGATTGATGAAGCGAAGTTTCAGGTAAGGCGTATCGCCCAGATGGAAACAACGACCAAGGAAAAGTGATGGACTACCAAGTCATGAACAACCAATCCAATCGTCGGAACTTCCTCAAACAGTCTGCGTTGGGGGCTGGTGCGCTTGCGGGCCTGCCATTCCTCAGCCACTCGTTATCTGCGGCAGCCTCGGGCAACTCGAGCCGCATCGAAGCGTTGGAACTGCTCGTGTTGAAGCAAAAAGGTGAGCAGCGGCGTGTGTTGAAAATTATCTCAAGCACGGGCGCAGCAGGGTATGCGGATTTTCCGGACCTTGACTACGCGCCAGCGCTGGGCGGTGTTGCCAAGAACCATCTGATCGGGGGCAATCCTTTTGCCGTGGAAGCCATTTGGTCAAAGATGCGGCAGGCTGGTGTCCTCTGTTCGCATCGCACCGCCGTGGATTATGCCCTTTGGGACCTGGTTGGTCGGGAAACCGGCAGACCTGTCTACGAACTGCTCGGTGGACCCGTGCGCGACCGAATCAGGATCTACTACTACGGCAAGCCGCCCAAAGCACAGCTGGAGAATGAAAACGCCTGGCGCGTACTAGGGCGACAACTGGCCAAACAACCTGGTGCGGTGGTGAAGGTCGATCCGTGGTTGAATTTCGAAAGATCTATCGACAAGAAAGCTTGGGAAGACACTGTCTATGAGGCTGGCGGAAGAATGCCGACCGCAGAAAACATGGCTTTCAACGAAATGGTCTTCCGTTGCCTTCGTGAAGGGGCAGGGGACAAGGTGGACCTGATCCACGGCGGCCATGGTCAGTGCTCTGCGGAAGGGGCCATCGCGACCTGCAAACGGCTCGAACAGTATGACCTTCTCTGGATGGAAGAGCCGGTGGCCCCTACCAGCAGCATTGATGAAATGGCCAAAGTGGCACGTGCCACTACGGTCCCCATTGCTACCGGAGAAAACCTTCAGGGCCTGGAAGACTTCACCCGGCTGATCGATAAGCGTGCCGCGTCGATTCTCAATCTGCCACCGCCCAACGTGGGAGGACTGACCGAAGCCCGCAAGATCGCCACTCTGGCCGAACTGCGGGGCATCCAGATTGCGCCACATTTCTTTTCCTATGGACCTTTGACCTGGGTGGCCATGGCCAACCTTTGCATGGCCACCCCCAATGTGTTGATTCTCGAAGCGAATTCGTTGCGAGAAAATCCGTCCGGGCCCAGAAGTTTGAATAGGAATCAATTTTTCAAAGAACCGATCAAAATCGACGGCTACTACTTCGAGCCTTCCGGGAAACCGGGGATGGGCTATGAATACGATGAGAAATTCGTGGTGAGCCGGAAAAGGTTGGCGTGAATAGATGCACGACTCGTGACCTTCGGCTCTTTGCATACTCGTCTCAGTATCCACTTGGTTTCAGTTCGGAAGAAATATTCTCGTTGCGGAGCGTCAAAAAAGTAAAAGTTGAACCATGAACAAGTTCTTAACCTATCTATTCCTTTTTACGGGATTCTCGCTGAGCGTTTTGCACGCGGAACGCGATCCAACCCGGCTTACCCATGGTCCCATGCTGGGGAAACCCACAGCCCACACCATGACGGTTTGGGCCAGGACTTCCGATCCCACTGAATTCCACGTCCGATACGGAGTCACCGAGTCGAACCTCGATCAGGTATCGCCAGCAGGGATCACCCGCATTGAGGATGACAACACAGGAACAGCCACACTTGTCGATTTGAAGGGAGATCAACGTTACTTCTATCAAGTCTACATCAACGACCGACCTCACGGAATTCCTGGATCCTTTCTCACGCTGCCCGATGCCGAAGATGTCAAAAACGCGGAGTACAACCCTGAGGGCTTGTTCAATTTTCGGTTCCAAATCGGATCATGTGCCAACCAGAACCCAATTCATGGCAATGGTCACCGAGCCCGGACGTATGAAAACCTGAATCAATCCTGGGCGGACAAGACCCACTTTCACATCATGAATGGTGATTGGCTCTACGAAGAACTTCGCGAGCATCCTGTGGAAGCTTGGCGCCTCCGTGCAGGCATTGATGAGGTGCCATCGAATGTCGAACTCATGCCGACGATGGTTGGGGTTTGGGAAAACTATAAACTCTATCTCAGTCGGGGAATTTCGCTCTCGCAGTGGCACCGCAACGTACCGAGTTTCTTTACCTTCGATGACCACGAGCTGGTCAATGACATTTGGGGAGCAGCCACCGCGGGACGTCGTAATCGACGTGCTGTATTTCGGGACATCGGCACTCATGCTTTCTATGATTATCTCGGTTGGGCCAATCCGACGGAATTCTCTCACTCCGTACATGTCTCCCGTGCGCAAATGAATGAGGGGAGCGATCTGTTGGTCGATAAAACCGCCAATTTCAAGAAAATGCCCCTCAATGAGATGCTCAATCTCCACGTGCACTGGGGCACAACCACTGCGGGAGTGAATGACCTGAAATACGATGTCTTGAGCGAAGGTCACCCCAATTCCTATGTCTACAATATCAAGGAAGTCATCGATGAGCATACGCTACGCCTTCATATGCCTGCCAAGGCTACTGACACCGTCACCTATTCCATCGGGCGCCGTAGCTACGGAAAATTCACGGTGAGCAACTGTGACTTTTACCTTCTCGATACTCGTGGGGCGCGGGACATGCATGATACGTCTGACCGTGGCAAGAAAGGTCTCTCCATGCTTGGATCAGCCCAGCGTGAATGGCTGTTGGATTCCATGAGGTCCAGCAAGTCCGACTTCTCATTCGTTATCTCTTCTGTTCCCTTCATGATTCCTCACAGTGGAGCCGGTGGCTTCGAGGCTGCGGCAAACAAGGAAGAAGCGTGGACTGCGTTTTTCGATGAGCGAGAAATCTTGATTGATGCTTGGAAAAAAAATGGGAAACCGGTCTTTGTCATGACGGGTGATCTCCATAACAGCTTCGCGATCAAGATCACGGATCAGATCTGGGAGTTCTGCTGTGGTCCTCACAATAGCGTCAACCACGTGCCGAAGAATGACGAAATGGATCGTCCAGCAACGGGTAAGTTCAAGTTCGGACCACGTGAGTGCGACATCCGCTGGAGTAGCTATATTCTGCCTGACTTGGAGCGCATGGAGCGTCTATATCCATACTACGCTGTTGTGAAGATCAACAATGTCTTCAACATGCCGCAGAAGCTTGGTGACGAGCGTTGGGTGGCATATCCTCATCCTCAGGTGGTGTTCCAGTATTACAACGGAAACACAGGGGAACTGGAATACGCGGAATCAATTTCTACTCGAAGGAAATGAGTAAGAGGGCGAGGCATCGCCTGTGTCGGGTCCCCTTTTGGGGAATAAATCTCACGGACTGCTAAGGAACCTTGTTTTCCAAATCCTGTTCTGCTTCCTGCTTGATCGCCTTGAAACGTTCATCGTCAGGACGTAGCTCGAGTCCTTTGGCTGCCAAGGATAATGCCTTCTCAGGACGGCCGTTGTTCAGGCACGCCAGGGCTGTCTTTCTAAGCAACCAGACTTTTCCGGGGGCTTGTTCGACATCCAGTTCCATGAGTCGGATTCCGTCGCCCACTAGGCCCTCCTTGATCAGCTGCTCTGCCAGTGCCTGATTTGCGCCGCCCCATGCGGCTTTCTTGCCCTTGGTCCTGAACCATTCGATGGCAGCTTTCACTCCCTTGGTTTTGACCATCTCATACATGCGCTGCTCTTGAGTGATACTGTTCTTGGCTGGCATTCTAAACGGCTGATCGGTCACCACGTGAATCAACTCATTGCTCAGGTTGACGATGGTTCGCCAAACATCGCTTTTGCCGAAAGCATCTCCTTGGTTGCAAAGGATTATGATGAAGGCGTCCTCATCGACCAATCGGTGTTCCATGGCACGGAATCCGTTGATGGCGCCGCCGTGATTGATGATCTTGGTGCGGCGCTTGGTGACCGGATGAGTCCGGTTATAGATTTGCCAGCCGTAACCGTAGCGACTCTGAGGGCGTCCACCTGCTGCCTTTACTTCGGGAACATCGCGGTTGGGGGTGAACATGAGGTCTCTATGTTTCTGGTCCAGGAGCCTGTCTGTGTAGAGGGCTCGGTCCCACAAGAACATGTCTTCGACGGTGGAGTAGAGGGCACCGGCTGCGCCGGGTGATGAATCCATATCCATGTACTCTGCGTTGTCATATCCGAATGGCCCTCGGGTGTATCCATTGGCGCGTTTTTCAAGAACGTAGCGGTTTCGGTCGTATCCGCTGTTCTTCATTCCCAAAGGAGTGAAGATGCGCTCTTTTAGATTCTGTTCGAATGTCTTTCGGGTCACTTTTTCAATGATTCGTCCCAAGATGATATAACCAGCATTGCAGTAGGAGTATATGGTGCCGGGATCGTTGACCAGATCACTACTGCAATACGCCTTGATGAATTCATCCTGGCTTGAAGGCAGTCTGGAGATCGAACCCCGATAGTCGAAGCTGGCAGTGAAATCCCGAATGCCCGACTGGTGTGCCATGAGGTGATGGATCGTGATCTTGTCCCCTGTATCAGTCCTATAGAAGGGCAGGTGATCAGTGATTGTGTCATCGAGTGATAGTCGGCCCTCCATGACCAGTTGCATCACGATCATTGTGCAGAATTGCTTACTGACGGAAGCCAGTCGGAACTTGGTATCGGTCGTGTTTGGAACCTTCCATTCCCGGTTCGCCATACCGAAGGCTTCCTTGTAGATGACCTTGCCTTTGTCTGCCACAAGGACCGCTCCGGAAAATCGTCCTGTATCGGCCGTTGATTGACACAATTGGCGCAACGATTCCTGCTTGTCAGACCCTACTTCTCGGTAACCTTTTGGAAGCTCTGTTATCTGATCTTGGCCATGGGTAATCAGTCCCCATAGTAACCCCACAAGAATCAGTCCTTTTGCGGTAAATTGTTTGATGCCCAATTGTTTGAAACCGTTTACGTTGGTTGCAACTTGCATTACCCGTCACAGTAGATGGGAACGTCGATAATACAAGAATCACCGGTAGTTCCGGAAGTCATGCGAGCAGGCTTCTTTGTGGTGCGATCAGAAGTCGATAGAATCCATCCGATCCGTCTATGAAATCATACATTCTCCTCTCTCTGATGTTCTGCTGTCTGACATCGTCGCTTCATTCGCAGTCCGGCCCGGAAGGTGATAAGAATTTTTCCCACAGCGTTGATACCTCCAAAAAGCCATGGACCCAACGAGCGTTTCGGAACAATCCGGATGATTTTCAGTTCGCGATCGTTACAGATCGAACCGGAGGATTGCGCCCTGGAGTGTTTCCGCGAGCAGTGAAGAAGGTGAATGAGATTCAACCCGAGTTTGTGATAACGGTGGGCGATCTGATCCCAGGTGGTGGACGTCAGAGGAATGAAAAGGAGATTCAGCGCCAGTGGAATGAATTCAATGGTTTCATTGAAGGTTTCGAGATGCCCTTTTTCTATCTTCCAGGAAATCATGATGTAAGTAACGAGGTGATGGATCGGATATGGGATGAACAGTTTGGTGTCCGATACTACTCGTTCGTATACAAGGGTGTGCTTTTCCTGTGCCTGAATACTCAGGATGGGGAAGGGACCAAGCCGTTCCTTGGAAACGAGCAGATTGAGTGGGTGAAGGAGGAACTTGGAAAACACTCGGATGTCCGCTGGACAATGGTCTTTATTCACCAGCCGCTCTGGTTGTCGGAGGAAGGGATAAAGCGCAATGTAGGCGGCAAGGCGGTGATTCGGAAAACCAAGACTGGCTGGCCGGAAGTGGAAGCTGCTTTGGCGGGCAGGGAGCATACGGTCTACGCCGGACACGTGCATCGCTATGCAAAGTATGAACGGAACAAGGTGAACTATTATACGCTGGGGACGACTGGCGGAGGGAGTGCCTTGCGAGGGGGCACTTTTGGTGAGTTCGATCATGCCACTTGGATCACGATGACCGATCAGGGACCGAGGATGATGAATCTGACCCTGGATGGAATGTTGGAAGACGATATCACCACTGAGGCGCATCAAAAATTTTGGCGAGGATTGAGGTTCTCAGAGGATTTTAGACAAACCTATCCCTTCGAAAATCAGGTCGTAACGCTGCCTGTGGAAAACTTGTTCAAAGGGACATTGTCAGGGCGGCTTTCTTGGCTCCTGCCGGCTACGGACAATTGGAAGGTCAGTCCGCGCCGTGTTCAAATCGATTTGGAACCTGGAGAACAAAGACAGATCCAGTTCACCTTGAGCCATGAAGGGGATGTTTCTACGTATCTGCCGTTGCCGCGTTTGAATGCCCACTTCCATTCCGATCAGGATCGGTTTCATTTGGATCGGAGTCTCTACTTGCCACTGGATATGATGGAGCATGCCAAGAAGCACCCGACGAAGACTCAGGTTTCGGAGACCAATGAACAGCCGACCATCGATGGTATTCTGAATGAGAAACTCTGGCAGAACGAAGCGACCATTTCCCGATTGGTTCCCATGAAGGCGGATGGATACGCCCTCGTGACCACCAAGACTTGGTTGTGGCACGATAGTGAAAATTTCTATGTCGGCATGCGGTGCGATGAACCACGTCTCCAACTCATGAAAGCCGACGTGAAATCTAGGGACGGCGAGGTCTGGCAGGATGATTCTGTAGAGATTCTGATCGACGCCAATCGAGATCAGAAAACCTTTCGTCATTTCGCTGTGAATTCCAAAGGCGTGCTCTACGACGGCAAGCAACGCGACCCACAATGGAACAGCGGAGCTAAGGTGGCAACGTCAGTGGATGATCGTGGTTGGAGTGTGGAAATGGCCATTCCTCTGAAAGACATTGGAACGAAGCCGGAGAAACAGGCAACTTGGGGCCTACAGTTAGCTCGGCACCGTCCTCGTGAAGAGAAAAATTCCTACCAGTGGGCTCCGACGTTTTGGTATGGAAACTATGTTCCTCTTTTATTTGGGCATCTGGAATTTCGTTGAATGATCTTGTTCTTTCGAGAGTTCAATACGTTTTAAGTTCATGGGATAAAAGTATGAGAAAAGTTTATAGAATGATTGCCGTCGTGTTGTTCGCTGTTCAGGCCATGAATGTTTTGGCGGCGGATAAGAAGGTTGTAGAACAAAAAACTGCGGTGGATATCCGGATTAGTGCCAGGTTGCTTGGCTATTTGTACGGTGAGGGTAGCTGTGTCAATCCGACGGGCGGCGGCGATAAATTCATCATTGGAGTCAGTGGTGCCCAGAATAAACGGGCGTTGTGGTGCGCGCAGCAGATGGAGCACAAAGGATTGCTGAAGATCGTTTCATCGACGCCCAAACGGATTGTTCTGAAGGATCTTCCTTGGGAGATTCCTTACGCGCCTGTTTCTTGGAATACGAAAATATATATGACCTTTAATAAAGGGCTTCCTCGTGATCCAAAGAATCCCGAGAAGTGGGCTCCAGAAGTCTATAATTCTCAGTTCATAGCCGCGATTATTGAGGGCGAAGGATCTGTTGGTGGACTGATTGCGGATCAGTCAGGGTGGGGGGATCATCCACTTCACATTACTGAGCTGCGCGACTTGTTGAACACGCCTACCTACGACTGCGATGCCTACCTGACCAGAGAAGGAAAGGATGTGCGGATCCCAGCCGAGAAGTTCAGTGTTGTTCGTGCGTTTGAGTATGTGTCCACAGGACGGGTTCCTGGAGGGCCCAAGGAACTGCGGAAAGCGCCTACACCACCAAGGTATACAACAGCGAATCAGGAGTAGTTGATCGGGCTGTTGAGATCGAATCACTTGACCTGCGAGGACTAGAAGCCGATACCAAGGCCCATGAAATCAACTCTCTTTGCCGTCCTGCTCACTCTGACTGCTTCCGCCCTTGCTGAACCACAATCGGTTTACTTTGGAACTGGAGGCAAGGGGGCGAAAGGAATCTACCGCGGAACCTTTGACGCTGCAAAGGGCAGACTGACTCCAGTGAGTCTTGCTGCCGAGATTGGCTCGCCTGGATTCTTGGCTGAGCATCCTGCGGGAGGGAAGCTTTATGCGGTGGCTCGTTGGGGGAAATCAGCGGGAGTGGTGGGGTATGAGATAAAGCCGAAAGGTGAGTTGGTTGAGTTCACAAGGCAGATCAACCCTGATGGAGGCGGAGCGCATGTTGCGGTGCATCCCTCTGGTAAGTTTTTGCTCACCGCACAGTATGGTGGTGGCTCGATCGCGTTCTTTCCGCTGGATGGTAAGGGTGGTCTGGGTAAGCCGGTGGTTCATGAACATAAGGGTGGCTCCAAAGTGGTTGCTGGCCGGCAGAACTCGCCACATCCTCATTGGTGTGGGTTCTCGCCTGATGCGAAGTATGCATTTGTTCCAGATTTAGGAACGGATCAGATCCATATCTACAGAATTGCTAAAAACTTGGGTTCAATTTCGCCTCACGGTCTCGCTCAGTCAGTTCCTGGAGGCGGCCCTCGGCACATGCGGTTTTCGATCGATGGCAAATTCATCTACCTGCTCAATGAGTTGTCCCTTTCCGTAACGACTTTTGCCTGGGATGCCAAAGCGGGCACAGCAAAACGCTTGAGCACGACTCCGTCATTGAGCGAAGGAGCCAAGGCAGCAGAGTCGTTCAATTCTGCCGCTGAGATCCTCGTGCATCCCAGCGGTAAGTTTGTTTATTCCTCGAACCGTGGGCATGATTCGGTGACGGTCTATCAGGCGGATCGTACGACCGGTAAACTGGAGGTGGTTCAGGTGCAGCCGATCAGGGGAGCCTTTCCGCGGAACATCAATCTCGACCCGACGGCTAACTGGCTTCTTGCAGCAGGCGCTGATTCAGGAACCGTCGCCGCGCATCGAATCGATCCCAAGACGGGGAAACTGACCTATCAACGCGGCGTCATCACTCAGGTGCCATCTCCGATCTGCATTCTGTTTCCAATCGCGCGATAGCTGTTTCGAGAAGGGATTCATTGATAAGCAACGTAAGAATGCCGAGCGAAAACGTAGACGGACTGAAAAGCCTGAAGACCTCAAAAGAAACTATCTCAGTCAATTAGGAGGATTCGAGGAGGTAAGGAAGGTCCATCTGGCGTTCCTTCAATTCCTTTGGAGTGGACGGGACTGCGATGTAAAAGGATGCGGATTGATGCCACGCTTTGCCAATGTGATTCGGTCAAATTGGTGAGTTGGCATTTAGTGGCGAGGAGTTCGAGGACACTTTCTTGAAAAAAATCGGCAAATCTGTCAGTTGATGGACTAACTGTGGGAATGTTCGAACCTGATCACAAACTGCACGACCTATTTCTCAGGCTCTTTATGGAGCATGAGCCGTCGTTGCGGGTCTATGTTCGCTCCCTTTTGTTCTCTGGTGAAGACGAGAACGACGTGATGCAGGATGTGGCGGTGGTGCTTTGGCGGAAATTCGATCCCACTCTGGACAGCGAAGGTTTTTGCCGATGGGCATTTGGTGAGGCGCGGATGGAGGTGCTGACGTTTCGCCGGGACCGAGCGCGCGACCGGCTGCAGTTCAGCGAGGACATTTACCAACTTCTGTCAGAAACGGTCTACGAACAATCAAAGCACTTCGAGGAGGAACGCATGGCTCTCGAAAGTTGCGTCAAGAAACTCCCTCAGGAGAGACGGCAGCTGATGCAGGCTGCTTATGCACCCGGGGTGCAGATCGATCAGATGGCGGCCGAGATGGGAAAAACAGCCATGGCTCTCTACAAATCACTCCACCGAATCCGATTGACCCTCATCGCTTGTACCCGGCAAGTCCTCGCGGCTGAAGAATGATAAGCCTTCTATCCTGTTTGAACCGAAATGAAGACCGACGATCCACGCTTTGACCTGATTCAGCGCTTCCGCGATGGCAGCGTCACTCAGGAAGAACATACCCAGGTGGAAACCTTGCTCCGGGAGGATGCTGAATTCCGCGATGCCTGGGTGAGCTACGCAAACATCGATTACGCACTCTCAATCGGCGAAAAGAAAGAGTCGGTTCAATCTCCACCACCACGCCAGCGGAGAACGGTATCGCAATGGCTGACGTGGCAACCGATTGCCGCATCGATAATGGGGATTTTGTTGGGCACATACTTCTCTTCGGTCATTCTACCCAGTGTGAGCGCCAGAGCGCCAAAGCCATTACGTAAGGCCATCGCTCTGGTGGATCCGGGATTTGAAGATTCAGCTCAGAACTACCATCCGGGATTTCCCAGTGCAGTTGGAAATTGGGGAGGGGAGATCAACCGTGTAACGAAAGAGGAAACCGGATTTACGGCAAAGGAGGGTCAATCGATGCTTCAGCTGACTCCCTTGGGAAAGGAAGGCAGTGGCCGCGTGTGCTATGTCGTCGACCTTACGACCCTGCTGCCGGAGCCATTGAATCGGTCCGTTGAGATTGAGGTGTCAGCTGCGTTTTACACCGATGACGAGGCGAGACTCAATCGCTACAGTGTCAATCTGCTGGCCTATGACTACGAGGTGGAAGAGGCTGAAATACGTTTCCCAGAACTGGTCGAAGATGCCGTGGCTTCGGCAAGGCAAAGAGTGGATGCAAAACCGCATCACAAAGGATGGCAGCGGGTCGTGACCAAACTCGGAGTGCCGCCCTCGGCTCGTCGAATGATTATCTGGCTGGCAGCTCGGGAGAAGTTCTCAACCAAACCAATGGTGCATCGTTATGTCGACGATGTGAAAGCAACGCTGATCACCTCTGAATTTTAGTATATTTAAGATATGAAAATTGATCGAAGAACTTTTCTAGCCGGCATGGGCGGGGCAATGGCCCTTCCTTCTTTGGAGTGCTTGGGCGGTGCCGCAGAGGCGTCGAAGACCCGTTGTCTTATTGTCGCCAATCCGTTGGGAATGCATCCGGGATATTTCTTTCCCAAAACGTTTGGGAAGAACTTTGATTTACCGCTGTCTCTACGTTCATTGAACTGGCTTAAGGATCGCCTGAGCATCTTCTCCCATACCGATCACAAAATGGTCAATGGCCATGGCCGTGAAGTTGCCTTTCTCAATGGAATATTGCCAAAGGATGCCGGCTCATTCCCTGAAAAGAACGTGTCGTTCGATCAGTTGATGGCTCGTCAGTCTGGCAGTGAAGTGCGCTTTCCTTCCATCAATGCGGCTCTAAGGGATGGCATCCAGATGAGTTGGACGGCCAATGGCGTAAAGGATGCGGTGATCACCGATCCTCAGAGGCTTTTCAATCATCTGTTTTCAAATCCCTCTGCGCGGGAAAAGACGAAACAACTGGATCTGATCGACCGCAATGACAGCGTCCTTGATAAGGTTGCTGATCAATTTGCACTTCTCGAAAAATCGGCGAGTCGGTTCGATCACGAACGACTGGATCAGTATCAGACTTCTGTCCGTGAGTTTGAAAAGGTTCTCGAGAATCGCCGCCAGTGGATCGGTAAAGATAAACCAACGTTTGATATTTCCGGTCACTACGCAAACCTCGAGCCGACCCTGCTTCAAGACTACAACGCCATCTTTGATATGGTCACTTACGCCTTCGAGACGGATCTGACCCGGGTGGCGACTGTGGCATTCCCGCGGACAGTGGATTACACAGCAATTGGGCCTGTCACTCGTAGCTACCACAGCTGCACGCATAATGGAAAGGTGGCGACTATCACAGCGGAATTGGTCGCGATCGAAACCTTCCAAATTGAACAACTTTCCCGGTGCCTCCAGAAAATGGATTCGATTCAGGAACCCAATGGCGAAGGCTCCATGCTAGACAACACGATCGTTCTTTTCGGTAGCGGCATGGGTTATGGAGGTACGCACTCGTGTCGCAATTTGCCGATCATGGTGGCTGGAGGCGGCTTTAAACATCTGGGGCATGTAGATGCCGCCAAGGGTGGAAAGAACATGCCGCTCTGCAATCTCTTCGTAACCTTGCTGCAGCGCTTTGGTCTCGAGGTGGATTCATTCAATACCAGCACCGGAAATTTTGATCTACGTTACAGCTGAAAGATATGAAATTTCCATTTTCGCTTATCTGCCTCCTGCTCGGAGTGACATTGCCGGTCACTCAAGTCTCCGGCTCGGTAACCCTGCTCGAAACCCATTGCTTTAAGTGTCACAACGACGAGAAGAGCAAAGGCAAATTCAAGATTGCCGATCTCGGCTCCGAGCCGACGGATGACAACTTCGAACGATGGCTCGATTGTCTGGACCTGGTCAGGGTCGAAGATATGCCGCCCGAGGATGAGAGCAAACTCACCTCCACCGATCGTAAGCAATTGGTGACCTATTTGGAGCAGAAGATTAAGAGCTTCGAAACGGTTCGGGTCACATCGCGCCCGCGGAGGATGAACAATCTCGAGTTTGCCAATAGCGTGCGTGATGCGCTGTTGCTGGAGGATGTAGGCACGCATTTCCCCTTGGCCAACCTTGTAGGAGATTCCCGTCACCATGGTTTTGATACACACGGCGAAACGCTGGGCATGAGTCGTTTTCATCTGGAAAGCTATGTCGAGGCCATTCGCAATATCCTGGATGCGACTTTGAAAAGGGGGAAGAAGCCTGAGGCGAAACGCTATAGGATTTCAGCTGCTGGTATTGAAAAAGGAAACGTTGCTGGGGCAAAGTCCCGTCATGCTTCGGTCAAGTATCGAGACTTCAGTGATCCTAGGGATCCTTACGTTTTGAAAAAACTGCGGCGGATTCCAAAGACGGGGCGCTACCGAATTACGATTAAGGCGACCGGCGTGGATCGGACTCTTTACGATACCAAGGATACGGGCTTCCACCACGCCGACCCGATTCAATTGAAGATTCAGATGGGAGATCGCGAGCATCTGGTAGATCTACCGGATGAGGAAGCGATGGACATCAAGCTCGATGAGTGGCTGACCGCCGGCACTGAACTCAAATTCTGGCACGAGACGGATGCCTTCCGCATGTTGCACAACGGAAGTTTTAAACATCAACGTGCAATCGCAGGCGCCTATCTCAAGAAAGCGGATCCAGCTGCATTTCAGCGAATATTCGATCAGCAGAAGTCACTTCAGAAAAGGTTTCCCACCCGAACCGCTGATCATTCGGTATTCTGGAGAAACGTCTGGCATGGTGCCCGGCCTCGCCTCTTCAGCGTCGATATCGAGGGACCGCTTTTCGAAAGCTGGCCTCCGAAGAGGCAGGTGGCTCTGCTGGGCGAAAACCCTACGGTGGAACAGGCCTTGGAGATTCTCAAACCCATCGCTGAACGCGCGTGGCGCCGCGCCGCTACAGATGATGAATTGATGCCCATGGTGGCCTTGGTCGAAAAACACGTGGAACGAGTGGGTATCGTGGACGCTTATAAAGAGGGGATTCTCGGCGTGTTGCTATCTCCCGCCTTTCTCATTCTGGATGGCGAGGACCTCTCAGCCAGCGACCGCTTCGCTTCGAAGTTGAGTTTCTTCCTTGAAGCCACGATTCCTCCAGCCGGTCTGCGGGAGCAGGTCGCCAAGGGGAAGATGGCGTCCTTTGAGAGCGTTCGTCAGGAACTACGAAGGCGGATCGATACAGGGAAAGCAGAAGCGCTCATTGAAGAGTTCCCCTATAGCTGGCTTAAGCTTGCCGACATCAACTTCATGGCTCCGGATCCGGACCGGTATCCTTTCTACGATCGAAAGCAGGTTGGTGAGGACATGGTGAATGAAGCGCTCGCATTCTTCCGACACATTGTGGAAAACAATCGCCCAGTCACCGAGTTGATTTCCGCCAACTACAGTTTCGTGAATGCCGATCTCGCCCGGATCTATCGTCTGGAGGGAGTTCCCGAGGATTCAAAATTGCGGCAATACACCTTCACAGACGGGCGTCGCGGTGGCTTGCTGGGCATGGGAGCCTTCCTGACTTCGACCGCGGACACCCAGACGACTTCACCCATTCATCGAGCCGTCTATGTGATGGAGAACCTCATGGGCATTCATCCCTCTCCGCCGCCGCCCGACATTGAAATTACGGAACCGGATGTGCGAAATGCCAAGACCATCCGCGAGGTGCTCGCTGCTCACACCAAAGATACATCCTGTGCGGCTTGTCACGCGAGTATCGACCCGTGGGGATTCGCCTTTGAAAACTTTGCTCCTACCGGCGCGTGGCGGGATGACTATCGGGAGTTCGGAAATATAACCATGCCCGACAAGCAAATGAGACCTATGTTGGGTAGTGTGAAGCCAGTGGATGCCAGCGCCCGCTTTCGCAATGGAACGAGTTATTCCGATATCAAGGAGTTCAAACAACTCATGATGTCTGACGCCAACCGCGATCGCTTTGTCCGCTGTTTCATTTCCAAGTTGCTTACCTACGCCAACGGAGAAGAGCCTATTGCCAACTTTGCCGAAATTGATCAGATCCTCGCCAAGTCTGCAGAGAATGAGTATCGCATCGTCGACACGATCGCGGCAGTAGCGGACAGCCCGTTATTCCGAGGCGAGTGAAGGAAGTCCCAAATGCTCTGTCCGCGATTTGACAGACGATAACAGGGGAACTCAGGCAAATAGCTCCGTGCGGGCTTTGCCTTTGTTAGCCAGTTTGAAGGGGCGACCGCTGGGGCTCATTTCCTCATGATCTGGATCGATTTCCAGACGCCATGCGATCGTGGCGTTGAAGTCGGTGACGTCTAGGGCGTTGTCCGCGACGGACTTTCCATCCTTTGTTGTGCTGCCGTAGATCTGGCCCGCCTTGACGCCGGCTCCGGCCATCAAGCAGGTAAAGCCGTCCGGGTGATGATCTCTGCCTTTGTTGGGGTTGATCCCTGGCTTGCGACCAAACTCGGTGGAGACCACAACGAGGGTGGAATCCAAGAGTCCTTTCTGGCTCAGGTGTGTCAGAAGAGAGGATAGCCCTTTATCCAGCTTGTTGGCATTTGCAGGGAGCTTGCCATAGATGTTGTCATGGTAGTCCCATCCTCCGAGAGCGACTTTGATGAAGCGCACGCCGCGTTCGGCAAGTCTCCCGGCAAGGAGGCAACTGCGACTGAACTCCTGCCGGTCGTAGAGATCGACAATATGTTGGTTCTCCTTCGTCAGGTCAAAGGCATCGATGTCCTTTGAACTCATGAATTTCAGAGAGCCTTTGTAGGTGTCGACATAGGCTTTGGTATCACGGGTTCCGAAGTCCTTTTCGAAATCACCGTTCAGTGGTTCCAAGATCCCCAACCGATTGTTGAACTTGTCTTCGTTGACCGTAGGTGGCCGCTTTACGAAATCGATTCCGGCGCTCGTGTTCTTGACGGGGAGTGCAGACCATTGACCAGGAAAGAAGCCTGCCGTGCCTGCGCTGCCTTTGCCGATGCTGACGTAGTTGGGAAGACTGTCCTGTTCGGTGGTCATGCGCTTGTTGACCCATGCGCCGAGTTCCGGATGTGTGATGGATGAGCGAGGGTTGTAGCTCGTCAGTATCTTGTAGATGGCAGCAGGGTGGGCGCCCTGGTTGGACTGCATGGAGTTGATGACCATCAGCTTGTCCATCTGCTTGGCCAGGGTGGGGAAGTAGTTGCTTACGCGGATGCCATCAGCATTGCTCTTGATGATGTTGGAGTTGGCAATGATTGACTTGTCCACCTCCATGTTGAAACTGTCGTACTGACTGAGTCCACCTGAGAGGAAGATGTTGATCACAGACTTGGCCTTGGGGGCCAGTTCGGCTGCCGATGCTGCGTTCAGGAACGGCAGGGACATTCCTGTCATTCCAACGCGGTAGATGAAATCTCGACGGTTCATGTGACTATTTTACAAATCTAAATTCGTTGGAATTGAGCAAGGCCCAGATCAGGTCGTCCTGATCATTGGAAAAGAGTGCCTTTTCAGATTCTTTCGGTAATCGGCTAAGGATCGCTTTCCAGATGGTTTCCATGCGTTGGGTAGGATCGGTGATGTCCTCCAGTTTGCGATGCAGATACGCCTTGGGCTGCGTGGTGATCTCTTGTTCCAGATGGCCATTCATGAAGTAGAGGATTTGAGGGATATCAGGTTCCTTGTTGGCACTGTCAATCAGGTCGCGATCAGACTTGCCCATCAACATGGCGATCGGGTGATTTCCATCCCTATGACGATAAGAAGAGACTCTCCATAAGTGCTTTGGCCCTGGGTGTCCGTTCCGTTTCATCGAGGCGTTTTCCTCTCTCCTGTAAAACTTGCTGCGACCTGGTCCCTTGACCGAGTAGTTGACGAAATCCTTAACACCCATTTCCTGAGATTTCTCATAGAAATGAGTAAAACCATCCCACTGAAATTCGGTGGCCACATACTTGTCAGGTGTTTCTGTCTTGAGACTGAGGAAGGAATCAACAATGGCTTCGGCGGGGATTCTACGAACGATGGGACCATCAAGAATGTAGTCAGGCGCGTCCACATCGAGAGCCAAGGCCTGGCCCTGGTAGGTCCTGCTGTTGAAAAGCACGCTCAGGAACTTCTTAAGGTCATAGTTCGACGCCTGCATGATTTCGATCAGCTTTTGGGTCAGTGGGGGATGCTCTCCCATTTTGTCGGGTGTCAGTCCTCCGAGCGGCCCCGCTAGTTCCGTGCCCATGACCTGATACCACATGCGGTTCACGATGGACTTGGTGAACATGGGGTTCTTGGGTGACGCGATCCAGTCGGCCAGTGCCTGGCGTGAATTGATCTCGGGGCCGAAGTTGTTCTTCTTGAGCGTGTCCAATTGGGATTTGGACAGTATGTGATTCAGCTTTGGCATCTCACCGAACAACACATCGGCCTCCATTGCTTCAAAGGGCTTGCCGTCTTTGTATTGATAGTCGTGTGGCAGGCGCATGAATCCGGTCCCCTTGCCATAGATCGCGGCATGCTTCACGCGGACGGATTCGCGATAGACGATCCATTCATCGAAATCCTTGTTCTTCAATACCCTGCGATCCTTGGCATACTGAGTCTTCTCAAGATTCGCCGGAGGATCGACTCGCAGGTGAGTCCGGGAGCTGAAGGCGGCCAACTTGTAAAAATCCTTTTGTGTCCAGTCGTCGAAGGGGTGGTCGTGGCACTGTGCGCACTCAATGCTCAATCCGAGGAAGGTCTTCACCGAATTGGCCAGATGATCCAAAGGCATGGGTTCGCGGGCATAGAATCCGGTGGCGCCATTGCCAGGCTTGTAGAGGTGGCCGCTGGCATTGATCAATTCATGAGCCATTTGATCATATGGCTTGTTGCTGCGGAGTGATTCCTTGATCCACTCGGAGTAGTTGCCCGGGTGGTGCAATTTGTCGCCCACATATTTTACACGCAGCAGATCCGCCCAGTAGTTGTACCAATGACTCGTGTAGCCCTTGGAAGCGAGAAGTTCCTCGATCAGTAGCGCGCGTTTCTCTGAACTCTGATCTGCTATGAAGGCATCCAGCTCGTCGATGGTAGGAATCCGCCCGATGGCATCCAGATACACGCGACGGCAAAAGGTGTAGTCATCAATCGACTGTCGTTGCTCCTGACCAGTCTGTTTCAACTGTTCCCGCACCAACTCATCCAGCTGCTGCGCATGCTCCTTTACCTTGGGAGATAGGGCGAACGCGGTGGAAGCGCATGCCATCAAACAGAGTAATGATATGAAAAGTCGGTTCATGTAACGTCTACGATGATCTTATGGTCGGGTTGGCTGACGAGTGTTGTCACACGGGTATTCACCAGCACTCAGGCGTCCCTATGGGCAAAAGATCCATGCTGAGAAGGCTCAAGCTCCAAGGGAGGAGGGTGAATCACTGTATCTCTGCGTGGGTTTTCAAAAGATTCTCCAATTTGCTGGGAAAAGGGAACTATTTTTGAGGATGTGGGCGAGTTGGTGATATTGCTTGAATTTACAGGAGTGGTCTGCGGTCCTTTCCATCTGTCCAGCTGATCCAGATGTTTAATTTTCGCTTCATTCTAATTGGTCTTTTGCTACTTGGTGCGGGTTCTTCCAGTGCCAAAGAGGGGGACTCAGGCTCTCTCCATTTTCAGCAGAAGGTATTGCCGCTGTTGAAGAAGCATTGCGGAGACTGTCATGGCCCGGAGAAACAGAAGAGTGGACTTCGTGTGGATACGCTGGAGCTCGACTTCGTGAAGGGGAAGGATCGGGAGACATGGCATGATGTCCTGGATGCTCTGAATCGTGGGGAGATGCCCCCTGAAGATGAGCCTCAACCCAGCGAAGGGGAGCGGCAGGTGATGGTGGACTGGATCACGAAGCAGATGATTCAGGCAGCCAAGATTCGTCGATCAACCGGAGGGCAGGGAGTTCTGCGTCGACTCACTCGCTACGAATACAACAACACGATGGCTCAGTTGCTGGGGATTCCACTGGATTATGCGAAGGACCTACCTCCAGAGCCCACCAACGAGGATGGCTTCAAGAACAATGCAATGACGATGGGTATGTCCGGAATGCAGCTGGAGTATTACCTGAAGTCAGCACAGATGGGGCTGGATTTGGCATTGGTCGAGATGGAGGAACCGAAGCGTTTTGAAGTGACGCATACAGACAATGCAGCACGTCGACATAATCCTAAGAAGAAGGCGACGCACACACGAAATATTCAGCCAGGCAATTGCTTCATGACGCGGATGTTGACGTATCCCAAGTCAGGCCCGGTGACCATCAGGGTGAAAGCGCATGCGAAGATTCCGGAAGGGAAAGGCCCACCCAGAATGCGTGTCAGGATTGGCCTCCGTGCTGATACCTATGTGCCGGGTGGACGGATTGGTGAGGATGTGGATGTCACTGCGACGGAAGCCGAGCCAGGTGTCTATGAGTTTCGCGGATGGTTGGATAACATTGGTGTGTTGAAGACCGGTGCCAATTTTCCGGGCATGTTGGTGAATGTGCACAATGTCTATGACGATGGCAGTGCGGCTATTGAGTTGTTCGACAAGAGGATCAATGAGCAGGAGAAGAAGTTGAACAAGCCGGATCCCAAACAACCTTGGCTTGTGGTTCACTCGGTTGAGTTTGTTGGACCTGATTACAAGATGTGGCCACCCAAGCATCATCAGGACATTCTGTTCAAGGGGGCTGAGGTGCCCGAAGACGAACGTGGTTATGCCCGTGAAATCTTGGAGCGCTTCATGCGTCGCGCTTATCGCCGACCTGCGTCAAAGGGAGAGATTGAAGAGGTTCTGAGTTTCTACGAAAAGGTGCGTCCTGATTACCCGACCTTTGTGCAGACCATGAGGCAGGCACTCTCGATGGTTTTGATTTCGCCGCAGTTTCTATATCTCGTCGAGCCGATCGAAGGCGACAAGGGAGCGCGGAAACTGACCGCTCATGAGGTGGCGTCGCGCTTGTCGTATTTCCTTTGGAGCACCATGCCTGATGAAACGTTGTTTGAACTGGCGGTTGATAAATCGCTTCTCAAGCCCAAGGTCCTCAGGGCGCAGGTGGCGCGGATGCTGAAGGACGAAAAGGCAGATCGCTTTTTGGATCAATTCACAGAGCAGTGGTTGGATCTTTCTGCTCTGGATCGAGTGGCTGTGAATCCGCAGTTTTATCCGAAGTTCAAGGACAGGGTGAAGGAGGCCATGCGCCTGGAGTCGCAATCGTTCTTTGCCGAAGTGCTTCACGGTCGGCATTCTGCCATGAATTTCTTGAACTCGGATTGGACCATGCTGAACGAGCGTCTGGCCAAGCACTATGGAGTTGATGGTGTTGAGGGGACGGAGATGCAGAAGGTGGCTTTGAGGCCGGAGCACAATCGCGGTGGATTGATCACGCAGGGAAGTATGTTGATTGGTAATTCCACTGGTGAAGACTCGCATCCGATCAATCGCGCAGTCTGGATCTTAAAGAGATTGTTGGATGATCCACCACCACCACCTCCGGCCAATGTGCCTGCGTTGGATTCGGAAACACCGGGCTTTGATCAATTGACCCTCAAGGGGCAGCTTGCGGTACATCGTGATGTGGCTGCCTGCACCAGCTGTCATCAACGAATCGATCCATGGGGGATCCCCTTGGAGCACTATGACGCCACCGGACTTTACCGTGAACAGGCCCTACGGCTGACCGCCAATAAAAAGGGGCGGGCGCGGAACAATGTCAGTAAAGGTCCGCTGGATGCATCCGATGTCATGCCTGATGGGACTGAGATCAATGGAGTCGATGAATTAAAGGGCTATCTGCTCAAAACGAAGAAGGATGAGTTTGCACGGGCATTGGTCGCGAAGTTGACAACCTATGCCCTGGGGCGTTCACTCGGATTCACCGATGAATCAGTGGTCGATACCCTGACTGAGCGTTTTGGGAAGCAAGACTATCGCGTTGATAGATTGATCCAATCAATCGTGACCTCGGAGCTCTTTTTGAATCGCTGACAATCTAAGACTGAATATGAAACAGAAATCATGGCATTTGGATCGGAGATCTTTTCTCAGGGGAAGTGGTGTGGCGTTGGCGTTGCCATTCCTTGACTGCATGCATGGGACGGCCAGTGCCGCCAAGACGAGCGAAGCACCCAAGCGACTCTGCTCCATCTACTTTCCATACGGAGCCAGTGTGCCGGGAGATGATCACGAGGAACGCGATTGGGGATGGTTTCCTGTCCGTGAAGGAGATGGCTTCCGTTACACCAAGGTCATGGAGCCGCTCAGTGCTCTGCGGAATTCGGTCAGCGTGATTGGTGGGTTGTCCCACCCGACGGGGCGTGAGATCGGTGGACACGATACCGGAGATATCTTTCTGACGGGAGCTGGGTTCAAAGGGGCGAATTTCAAGAACACCGTTTCCTTCGATCAGATTGCAGCCGAAAAGATCGGTCACAAGACACGCTTCTCATCGTTGGTTTTGTCCAGTGATGGAGGCATTGGTATGCCCACCCGTTCACGCACACTTTCTTTCACCGCATCTGGGCAACCCATTCCTGGACTGGACAACCCGCGTCAGATCTTTGACCGGTTGTTCGGTGATGAAAAGGGAACCATCGAACAGACCCGTCGTCGTTTGGCTACGGAATCCAGTATGTTGGATCTTGTGTTGGAGCAGTCGAAGTCCCTCCGTAATAAATTGGGTGCGCAGGACAAGGTGAAGTATGACGAGTACCTCGCCTCGGTTCGCGATATCGAACAGAGGGTGCAGCGCAGTGAGAAATGGTTGGAGATACCAAAGGCGAAAGTGGATTCGGAGGAGCTGGCATTGTCCGCGTCCACGGATGCTCCACTTGAGTATATCAAGGTGATGTATGACCTGATGTATCTGGCCTTTCGGACAGACTCCACTCGACTGGCCACTTACATGCTCAGCGCGATGAATGGAAATGTATCCAACCAATTTCCGAAGGCACTCGGGCTTTCCAGTCAGCATGATCTTGCGCATAAGGCGGGTAAGCCCGGTGGGTTCCCAAGACAGGGTAAATGGAATCTCTGCCTGATTGAGCAGCTGGCGTATTTCCTGGGCCGTCTAGAGGAAACAAGGGAAGGGGAAGGCACCATGCTGGATAACACGATGGTCCTGATGGGCACGTCCAACAGCCGGACTCATAACAACCGTAACTATCCTCTGGTCTTTGCTGGAGGAGGAAATATGGGAGTCAAACACGGGCAGTTCCTCACCTACAACAAGGGGAACGCCGACCAACCCATGTCCAATCTCCTCTTCACCATGCTGAATCGCATGGGCATCTCAGATACCGGTTTTGCCGACAGTACCGGCGATCTTTCCGAGCTTTACGTTTAGCGGGCTGTCTTCCGAATCAGACGATCATCTTCTTGATCACATGGCCGTGGACGTCGGTGAGTCTGCGGTCTATTCCATTGTTTCGGATAGTGAGCCGCTCGTGATCGATCCCCAGTTGATGTAGGATGGTCGCGTGAATGTCGTAGACAAGCGTCGGGTTGGCGCGGTCGAGAGGTTTGAATCCCCATTCGTCTGACTTTCCATAGGTGCCTCCCTTGATGCCTCCGCCACAGAGCCAGTTGGTGAAAACAAAGGGATTGTGATCACGGCCTTTGCTGCCTTGAGAACAGGGCATGCGTCCGAATTCCGTGGTCCAAAGAATGATGGTGTCGTCCAGTAGTCCCCGTTGTTTCAAATCCTTTATCAGGGCCGCTGCGCCTTGGGACATTCCCAGTGCGAGCGGCGCATGATCACGTTCTACATCGCCATGGCTGTCCCAATTGCGACGTGGGAATCCATTGTCGTTGCCACTCCAGACCTGAATGAAACGAACGTCGCGCTCGATCAGTCTACGGGCGATCAGGCACTTGCGTCCGAAGAATTCGCGCTCAGCTTTTGCGTTGATGGTTCCTGTGTCGCTGACTCCCGGGCCCTCGGGGGCGAGTCCATACATGTCCTTGATGTATTGAGGTTCCTTGGAGACATCCAGAGCGTCCGTGGCGCTGAGTTGCATGGCGGCTGCAAGTTCGTAGCTGCGAAGACGTGCGAGCAGACGGTCATCTCCCGGACGGTCGGAAGCATGGAGAGAATTCAGCGCGGAGAGGGCGTTCAGTCCGGCTTGATTGTTTTCATCCGTGATGAAGCCGTTATCGGATGGGAACAGGTCAGCGATCGGTTCTTTGCTACCTGGACGAATCACCGTTCCCTGATGTTCGGCAGGCAGAAACGCATTTGCCCAGTTCTTTGCTCCGTTGGATGCCAATCCTCGATGATCGGGTAGCACGACGAATCCGGGAAGATTCTCGTTTTCAGATCCAAGAGCGTAACTGACCCATGATCCGGCGCTGGGGAATCCGGGGAAGTTGAACCCAGTGGATTGAAGTAGCGTGCCTTGACTGTGAACGCCTGTTTTTCCTTCGACGTTGTGAACGAAGGCAATGTCATCAACAACGTCTCCGAGCGGTGCGACGATGTCGCTCATCATCTTGCCACTTTGACCGTAGGGCTGGAACTTCCATGGACTTGCAAAACACGCACCGGGAGTGCTTTGGAACAGCTCTACCTTTTCACCCGGATCCCATGGTTGACCGTCCTTCTTCTTTAGCAACGGCTTGTGGTCAAAGGTGTCTACATGGCTCGCGGCTCCAGCCATAAAGAGCTGGATGACCCGTTTTGCTTTTGGGGGATGATGAAGCGTCCTGCTCAGCTGCCCTTCACGGGCAAGCAGATCGGTCAAAGCCATTCCCGTGAATGTGCCTGCGAGTGAGCCCAGAAAATGACGTCGGTTGCTGTGGAGTTCAGTCGACATAGACAAAGGCGTTCATGTTGAAGAGCACTCGTGCAAGACTCGCTGCTCCATGGTGATTCAGGTGCTCTATCAGGATCGATTGCTCAGTGGTCTTTGGCTCTCTTCCCAGAGTCGCTTTGCAGGCAAAAAATACTCTCTCACTTGGCGACTTTGGAGCGTTCTGGCGCAGGTGTTCGGCCATACGTTCGGACATGGTTTCCACGAAGCGATGATTCCATTGGGTCAGGGCTTGGAGGGCAGTCGTGGACTCGTCGCGTTGTGGAACGCTCATGCTGGGATCGGCGCAATCAAGTGAGGTCAGCATGGGATTGGGTTGAGAGCGCACTACGAATCGATAGACAGTGCGGCGATGGGATTTTGGATCATTGGGATCGTGCAGGTGATACTCGTAGTGCGGGGAGTGTTGAGGTTTCTCGATTACGAAATCCTTGAAGCTGGGTCCGCCCATATGGCGGTCGAGTGCACCGGTGATGGAGAGCAGTGAATCACGCATTTCTTCTGCTGTGAGACGTCGCCGGTTTGCTCGCCACCTGTAGGCATTGTTCCCGTCAATGGCTGCGTTCTCTGCATGGTATTGGCTGGATCGTTGGTAGGTTCTGCTCGTGACCATCAATCGGATCAGTGACTTGATGGAATGATCCCGATCGTCGCGGAGTGATGCCGCTAGAAAGTCGAGCAACTCCGGGTGAGTTGGTTGCATGCCTCCACGACCGAAGTCGTTTGGCGTTCCCACAAGCGGTGTGCCGAAAACCCATTGCCAAACCCTATTGGCGATTGAGCGCCAGAACAGAGGGTTGTCATCCCGCGTCAGATGGAGAGCCAGCTCAGCGCGGGCTTTGCCTTCCTTCCAATCTGAAGAACCTGAAAAAAAGATCGGATCAACTCCGTGCCAAAGCGGCGGGACGCCGGGCGTCATCGCATCGCCGGGGGAACGGAGATCGCCTCGGTGCAGATAATGAATGGGACGAGGTTTGCCTTCCGTGGCTGTGAAACGCCCACCGCGTGGGAAATGAGTCGCAGCTGCATAGACCATCTTACCCTTTGGGAATCTTTTTACCTCAGCCTCCAGTTTCTTCAGTTGAGCAGATATTTCAGCAAGTCTTTGATCTGACCCGGGAGGACGAAGTGATTTCTCGATGGCTTTTCTCTCCTTCTCAAGCGTGGCCAGTTTCGAGGCTGCTTCAGGGTTGTTCAGTTCGCGGAAGTAGATGCCGTCGATCAGATTTGAACGGCCCCAACGGATACCTGATTCTATCGAATCCTTTGCTGATACAGTGCCCTTCCTTGCAAAGTTTTCGGAGGCGCCTTCGTTCAGGATTTCGATTTCTCCAAGCGCGAATATGTAATCGTTTTTTCGATGCGCGAGCTTTGTGGCCGTTACTCTTACGAAGCGGAATGGATGGCCATCAACTCCGAGACGAATGGATTGGTTTCCAGGATTGGGCTGATCTGCATCCGTTGCATCTTTAATGACGCGCACATCCTTTTTGAAAGCACCGTCCATCGAAACTTCGACACGGTAGCGAACGGGGAACCCAAACCCTGCGCCGATATTGTTGTAATTATCGAAGGCTGGAATCAGCTGGATTTCGGTTGCCATGCGAGCTCTGCCGATGTCGACCTGCACCCATTTCTGAACGTCGGAACGTTTTTCAATGGAGCTGTGGTAGCCATACTGCGGCCTGAGTTTGGATCCTGTTCCATATTTCCTTCGTAACTCGGCGATCTGTCGATCCAACCCCGATGCCTTTGCGGCTACGAGTCGATTGATCTGACTGGTGAGCGATTCTTGCTCCTTTTTGAGATTGGTGATCTTTGCAACGAGATCGTTTCTGATCCTTTGTTGATCGGGGGATAATCCTTCGTAGACGCGGTCGGCGCGATCGATGGCGGCGAAAACGGCATGAAGTCGATAGTAGTCCTCCATCCGGATCGGATCGAATTTATGATGATGACATTGGGCACATTGGACGGTCGTGCTTTGAAAGATGTTGAAGACGGCACTCACCAATTCATCTCGATCAAGATGCTTGGCAATTCGGCCATCAAGTTTCTGTTCGCCAACTTCCCAATGCCCGATGAAATCCCATGGTCCGGCAGCCAAGAAACCGAGAGCGGTGATTCCCTCAGGAGTATTGGGATAGATCACGTCTCCGGCCACCTGTTCCCTGACGAAGCGTGTGAAAGGCTTGTCGCGATTGAAGCTCTGAATCACATAGTCGCGGTAGGGCCACGCTTGATTGCGAGGCTTGTCCTTGTCGTATCCGTGTGTCTCTGCGTACCGGGCGAGATCAAGCCAGTGCTGAGCAATCTTTTCGCCGTAGGCGGGAGACGCAAGCAACCGGTCAATCAATGCGTTCCAATCCTTATTGGTCAGAAACTGATCAATGTCTTCAGGCGAGGGCGGAAGACCGGTCAGGTCATAGTATACCCGTCTGACCAATGTCAGAGGATCGGCTTGAGGAACTGGCGTCAGTTGTTTCTCTGCGAGTTTCTTTTCTATAAATCCATCAATCGGATGGCTTCCTAGCAGGGTCGTCGAATCCGGTTTCGAGATCGGTTGCAATGACCACCAATCAAGGTCGCGCTTCGGGTTGTCCTTGAGGACGCGCCCATCGGGCCACGTTGCACCAGCTGCAATCCAATTCTTGAGCGTGGATATCTGTTCCTTTGTCAGTGGTTCAGCCTTGGAAGGCATTTCTGGTGACGGACCAGAGACGACCTTGATCAGCTGGCTGGCATCAGGGCTGCCGGGAAGGATGATGCCTTCAAGGGAAAGTGCCGTTGAGCGGGTGGAAAGATCGAGGTCTCCCTTGTTCAGGTCTGCGTTGTGACAAGACAGGCAGTTTTGTTCCAGAATTGGCGCAACATCATTCCCGAAATCGAGCGACGAAACAGCGATCGCTGAAGTCAATTCGAGCAAGATGACCGGAAGAAACCGGAGACCCAATCTGGTGAACATAAGCGGAAATTAAATGAAATCTTCTGAGTGGTCACGCCAGAAGAGAGACTTTGAATGACTTCGACCTTCTCTTGAATTTTCAATCAAGCACTCTCCTAGATCACTTTTGTTAGCGCTGATTTGAGACTGCTTGGGCTGGTCTTGTGAACACTAAGCTTGTCGCATTGATTGAACTTCATGAAGGAGTCGAGCTCTTTGCTAAGGGCTTGGAGGAAGGTGTCACGCTTCTTTAACCATGGTTCAAGGGATAGGTGGAGAATGTTCAGTAGTGACTTCTTTCGATCGACCTTGCAGTCCATGCGTGCGACGAGACGTCCGTCCCAGAGGATCGGTAGAGCGAAGTAACCGTAGCGTCGCTTGGCTGCTGGGACATAGCATTCGATCAGGTAATCGAAATCGAACAGGTCCTGCATTCGCTTGCGCTGAATCACCAGATTGTCGAAGGGTGAAAGGATTTTTAAGCGGCTGCGATTCAGTGACTTCTTGAGCAAGTTCAACCATTCAGGAAGGGCGTGATAGACATTGCCTGCGACGTCGAGTTCGATGAGTTCGCCAGCAGAAACCATCTCGGCCATCGTTGCTGTGATCTGTTTCTTGATGTTCTTGCGAAGGTAGGCGATCTCCGATGGTTGTCCCAATCCATGTGCTTGAAGAAAGCGGATGATCAAATGACGGGCGTATTCTTCTGTTGAAGGAAGTGATGTATCGATTCCATCAGGCAGTGTGCGCTCAGTCAGGTCATAGACTTTGTGAAAATGGATGCGCTTGGAAATCATGAGATCGCCTTGTGTAAACAGGTTTTCGAGCGATGCCTTGGCGGGTTTGACTTTCCATTCTCCAGACTTCTTTCCCGTGTCCTCAAAATCCTTGGCCATCAATGGACCTTCGTTGCGGATCCGCTTGAGAATCTTCTTCTCCATCCTTTTGTCCCGATCAAACCAATGCTCCATTTTGCCACTGGCGAAGGCATCCTTGCGAATCAGGCTGAATCGATAGTCGCGCATGGGCAGGAAGGCTGCCGCGTGGGACCAGTATTCAAATACCGTTCTGTCTTCGGTCAGCTGATCCAGATGCGAGGGAGCGTAGCGCGGGTTGCGATTCCAGAGCGTGTGATGATGAGCCCGTTGAACAACTGAAAGCGTATCAATCTGGATATATCCCAAATGCTCAATCGCCGACAAGGTGGCCGACTCCGCGTTACCCTTGGCGTTGGTTCCCGGGAGTTGTTGGGCCAGAAGGACGAGCTTCCTGGCTTCTGGTATGGAAAGGCTCTCAGCCATGGATGTTGATTCGCGCGAAGTATTGGGGGCACCGGTGCTATTCCAACGTGAACGCCACGAGGCTTCCACCGGCTGGTCTGCCGGACTTGCCACCACCGGCTGAGATGACGACGTATTGCTTGCCGTCGACGGTGTAGGTGCTTGGGGTGGCGTTACCTCCAAAGGGAAGCTTGGTCTTCCAGAGGACCTCTCCGGTTTCCTTGTCGAAGACGCGGAAGGTTTCGTCTGCGGTGGCGCCGATGAAGATCAATCCTCCGGCCGTTACCAGCGGGCCACCATAGTTCTCTGTTCCGGTGGGTGGGATGCCGCGGGCGGTCAGTTCAGGGTATTCGCCCAGGATGACCTTCCACTTGAGTTCGCCGGTGTTGAGATCCACAGCGTTGAGTGTGCCCCACGGAGGTTTGATGGCGGGATAGCCTTCGGGATCCAGCCAGCGCCGAAAGCCTCCAAAGGCGTAGAGCCCTCCGGTTTCAGTGACAGCATGAACATCGCCGTCGTCCTCCTTCTTGGGCCTCTGGCCGGGAGCGGTTGCGGAGCTGAGGACGTAGTCCAGAATGGCTGCGCGTTTGGCCTCAAGCATGGTGGCGTAGCCAGGCATTCTTCCTCCTCCCTGACGTGTGATGAGCTCAATCTCTGAACGCGTCTTTCTATCTGCAATGCCCAGCAGGGATGGAAACTGCATCTGAGTATTACCCTTGCGATCGATGCCGTGACAGGCAGCACAGTAGATCATGTAATCCTTTTCGCCTTTCACCATCGGCGTGCCATCGGAATGACGGGTCTCGATCATCTGAAGGAGCCAAGGCATTTCGTTGACGTTGACGTAGTAGATGCCGTCGGGATCAGCTGCACCGCCTCCCCATTCCATGCCACCATCGAACCCGGGAAACATCACGGTCTCTTTGAGGCTTGCTGCTGGGAAGGGACCGAAATTGGGGGAGGCCTTGATCCGATCGAGGGTGAGTTGGTGGATCTCGGGTGAAATGTTGGAGGCGTCGGACTCGGTGTAACGTTGACGCATCAGGGGTGCGGGTTTGGTCGGAAAGGGCTGTGTTGGCCATGCCTTTTCTCCGATCAGGTCGGACTGGGGAACAGGGCGTTCCTCAATGGGCCAGAGAGGTTCACCAGTGACGCGGTTGAAGACAAAGAGCAGGCCGTGCTTGGTGCCTTGGGCCACCGCCGGAATCTTTTTCCCGTCGTGGGTGACCTCAAGCAGCACAGGTGGGCAGGGGAGATCCTTGTCGAGGAGATCATGATGCACGGTCTGGAAATGCCAGATACGTTCTCCGGTACTGGCGTTCAGGGCGAGGATGGAATTGGCAAAGAGATTGGCACCATGGCGGCTCCCTCCGTAGAAGTCCGGTTCTGCCGTCTTGGTGGCCACGTAGACAATGCCTCGCTCTTCATCGAGCGACTGCCCACACCACGGCATGAGACCGGTGGCAGTTTTCCATGCGTCCTTGGGCCAGGTGTCGTGGCCGAACTCACCCGGTTGTGGAATCAGATGGAAGATCCATTTCCGTTCGCCGCTCCGGACATCAAACGCGCGGATCGATCCTTTCCCACCGAGGCCGCCGATGATGTAAAGGTCCTTGTAGATGACGCCGGGTGTGTTGAGGCCGGATTGAAGATCAATCGAACCATTCTTGCCGAAGCTTCGAATGGTCTCGCCTGATTTGGGATCGATGGCAAAGAGATGTCCACGCACGCCCGTGAGCAGCCGGGCTTCACCCCCTTTTTTATTTGCCCAATAGGTCAGTCCCCGTTGGCGTTTCCGACCGGCGCCCGTATGTTCATTCGCCGGGTCCCAGACCCAGAGCTTTTCACCCGTGGCGCCATTGAGAGCGACCACCTTGCGCGTTTGATCCGGAGTGAAAAGGACGCCATCGATAATCAGATTGTTGGCCTGATATTCGCCTTTGATGCCCGTTTCATAGGTCCATGCGGTCTTCAGTTTTGTGACGTTTTCCCGGTTGATCTGATCAATTTCGGAATAGAGATTCTTCTTATTGCCACCGAGGTAAACTGGCCAGTCGGTGTCTGCTGCCTGGGCGCTTGGAATCAGTAGCGCGAACAAGAGCAGTGACTTGATGAGGCGGGGCATCATGATTCGTGTTTGTGTGAAGTCTGGATGATCGAAAAGAGAAAGAGTCGTACTATCACTAATCCTGTTGTCGTGCCAGTTGGAACCGGTTTCTAAAGCCGGGGAATTCGACTTATGTTGACGACTGGTATGGGGCGCGGATGCTTACATCCGCAAGGGGCGTTTTCATTTCAACCGGATGTGGGCATGCGGGCTCCTTTCTATCTCGCCGGTGCGCAGCGTTCGCCGTTTGTGTAGCTTTTCAACAGGCTTCTCATGCTCTCCACACGTTGGGGGTGTTCGGCGTAGAGGTTCTTCGATTGACGAGGATCGTTCTTGAGATTGAAGAGTAGTCCAGGGTTTTCCTTTCCGTATCCCTCCAATCCGAAATGATTGAGATAGCTCTTGGATTCTCTTTTGGCCGAGCCGGATGAGGTGTCGATCAATACCCAATCACCTTGTCGCAGCGCAAACTTTCCGGGGGACGTGTTTTGCACAGTCGCGGTGCGCAATGGTCGGGAGTATTTCTTGCCCTTGAGCACAGGGAGGAGATTGTAGCTGTCGATGGCTTCGTCCTTGGTAAGTGGACGATCGATGATGTTGGCAAAGGTGGCAGCCAGATCAACTTGATTGACTACCTCATCTGAGACAGAACCAGCCTTGATCTGTCCGGGCCATCGGACGATGAATGGGACGCGATGGCCGCCTTCGTAGATGTCTCGCTTCACACCGCGGAACTTGCCTGAACTCCATTGATTGAATTTTTCGAGACGTTCAAATGCTGCGGTTTCAGCTCCGTTATCTGCAGAAAATACCACCAGCGTATTGTCTGCGAAACCGTGCTTTTCCAAGGCGTCCAATACCTGTCCAACCATGGCGTCCGTCTCAATGACAAAGTCGCCGTAGTAGCCGGCTTTGGACTTTCCGTGAAATTCCTTATTGGGAACGATTGGATAGTGAGGAGAATTGAAAGCGAGATAGGCAAAGAATGGCTTATCTGACTTCTGCTTGCCGATCCATTCCACTGTCTTCTTGGTGATGGTCGGGAGGATGTCATAAGGATTCCAACTCTCAGCCATGGGCCCAGGGCGAAATGAACCTGAGCCTGCAAGTGGCTTGGACTTCATTACCGGTTTGGTTGGAATGGTCACGAAGCGATCGTTCTCAATCCAGCAATAGGGAGGGAAGTTGATGGTTCCGTCGCCGAAGTAGTAATCGAACCCACGTTCCACAGGTCCGCCGGGAAAGCGCTTGGTCCAGTCGTAGGATTCTGGCTTGGGGTCCTTTTCCTTTACGCCTGGTATGCGAATCGCGTCGAAGTCCCAACCCAGATGCCATTTTCCGAAGGCACCGGTCTTGTATCCCTTTTCCTTGAACATGCCAGCGATGGTGAAGTCACCGTCCTCAAAGACAGGGCCGCCAAATGCATTCACAATACCGTGAAAGCGACGCCAGTGATGTTGCCCTGTCAGTAGGGCGAAACGGCTTGGCGTGCAGATGCCTGAGGAGCTGTGTCCGTCAGTAAAAGTCATTCCCTGATCGGCCAATCGATCAATATTGGGTGTCTGAATCTTGGCCTTCTTTTTCCCGTAGGAAACATCGCCCACGCCCATATCATCTGCATAGAGAATGACGACGTTTGGAAGCTTGGAAGCAGCCTGCAGTGAAGCTGAAGATGCCACTGCCGCGAATAGAAATATGGTGAGCAAAGAAAGACGATGCATGCGTATGATCATTGAGATGAGGCGGAATCAGTTGTCAGAAAGAGTGGGGGAATAAGGCCCTCTTGTCACGAATGACTGGTAATAAGAGGAGCGTGGACGCCTATGTCCGCGAGAGTAAACAATGATTCGACCGGATGTGGGCATCCGGGCTCTGTGTTTTGTTACTCTATGACGCCCATTTGTAGCCGATTCCGTGGACGGTGAGAAGTTGGCTTGGAGGTGTGGTGTCTGAGATTTTTTTGCGAAGTTGGACGATGACTTGATCGAGGGTTCTGGTGGTTCCTTGATAGTTGTAGCCCCAGATGTCGGTGAGGAGTTGGTCGCGGCTTTGGACGATATCGGGTTGTGCGATGAATCGCTGAAGGAGTGCGAGTTCTTTCTCGGTAAGATCGTGTTCTGTTTGGCCGTTGGTGAGTTTGAAGCGGGCTGGGTCAATGGTGAGCTGGTGCCAATGAATCTCCTTTTGAGGCGTGTTTGTAGATCGGCTTCGGCGGAGCAGGGCATGCACTCTGGCCACGATCTCTTGAACTCCGAAGGGCTTGGTCATGTAGTCGTCAGCGCCGGTGGTGAGTCCCTGAACCTTGTCAGCTTCCTGACCTTTGGCGCTGAGCATGAGGATGGGAAGATCTGCGTTGTGTTGGCGGAGGGAGCGACATACTTCAAAGCCGTCCTTTCCGGGCATCATGATATCGAGAATCAGGAGGGATGGGCTTTCATTGAGGACGCGCTGTTCGACCTGATCTCCATGATCAGCAGTAGCAACCCTGAAGCCTTCTCTGGTCAAAAGCTCGGTCAGTCCCAGTGAAATATTAGGATCGTCTTCTGCAATGAATATGAGGTCGTTCATGCGCTCAAGGGGAGTTCCAATGTGAAAGTGCTGCCTTTTTTCTGACCCAATTGCCGATAGAGGCGTCCGCCATGTGCTTGTGCGATCTGGCGGGCAAGCGTGAGGCCGAGTCCTGTGCCGGAGCGGTCTGTATCCAATCGATCGTGTAGGCGGTGGAATTTCTCAAAGATGCGTTCGTTGTCCTCGTCGGGAATACCATCGCCTTGATCTGAAACGCTGACATGAGCGTGGTTGTCCTCAGTGCATAAAGTGACTTTGACGTCCTTGTCATCGCGTGAGTATTTGAGTGCGTTGGACAGGAGGTTGAGCAGTACTTGGGAAAGTGCATCCTTATCGGCTGACACTGGGACTGGTGAATCTGGGTTGGTCCATAGAAATTTGAATCCCGCTCGTTCCATGGATGGAGCAAAGTCGGAGCAGGTCTTTTCAACGACGCTGCGTAGATCGGTTTCCGTGAGTTCGAAAGGGCGTTCCTTGCGTTCCAAGCGCGTGAAATCCAGAACGTTGTTGATCAGGCGGGTCAGTCGTGCGGTTTCGTCCTGAATGATGGACAGGAATTGGCTGCGCTTCTTGCGATCAGTCTCCTTCTCGTTGGCGAGTAATTCACTGAACATGCGGATAGACGTCAAAGGCGTCTTCAGTTCATGAGAGACATTACTGACGAAGTCGGTTTTCTGCCGCGCGATCAACATTTGTCGATGGACCTGACGGAGGATAAAGACACTACCGGTGGTAATGGCCAGTGTGAGAAAAGCGATGATGGCACCCAGTGTCCAAGTGGCTTCCTGAGCAGCGGCTTGGAGCGCACCTGCATCCTTGATGTGTGCGGTTACTTCCCAGTGCGGCAGTGTGTCACTGATGTCGGTGGAGACAAAGGCATTGGCGTAGTCCTCCTTCTTGGTATTCTTTGGATAAACTGGGAATCCCTTGTCGTTCAAGATTGCGATCTCCAGTTGCTGGTTCAGATCTGGATGGTTTCCCAGTGACGCCGTTCTGGCCTGGGCAATCGCTGCTTCAAAGGCGTTGTCACTCAGCAGCTCCTGAACTTTCGACTTTGCCAGCTCAGCGCCAAAAACCTGCTCGGGATGGTTGTCCGGCTTATGCCAGATCATGACGGAGAGTTCGTCCTGAAGAAAACGCGACAGGATGCTCTGGCTCTTGCCTGCTACAATGGATGGGAAATCGGCCTGACGTGGAATGGATCCCGTCACGGGTTCAGGTGCCCATGTAGGAGTGGGGGCGGTCTTGGGAGGTAGGTAACTCGCCTTGGAATAGATCGGTGCGTTTGTTGTGCTGCAGAGAAAACTGAGGTTTCCCTGAAGGAACCGACTCGCATCAGGCGATGACCCGGCCACGGGAGACGCGCAGCTGAGAGTAGGGAGGTTGACGGCAAATCCCACGGAGGCATTGGGCCAGGCCTGGCGAAGCGTCTGGTCGAATTGCGGCGCCAGTTGGCTGACCTCTGTGGTGGTCAGCAGCTTGTCCACTGTTTCAGAAAACTCATTTGCCTGATCGTCCAGTCGTTGATCCGCAAACGAGGCAATCGCGTCCACGGTGTTCTGAGCCAGCAATGCCTGCTCACGCTCAGCCAGCAGCAGCTGATGTTGAAGCGACTGCACTGCCAACTAGGTCAGAACCCCGGAAGGCAGCGCAACCGCCAAAAGGAAAATGAGGATCGTTTGCCTCATGAACGAGAGGTTAGACCTATGGCTTGACGTTTGGCCAAAGGAAACTTGTGAGGCCGAGCTTCGTCGTAGTCGGAGGATGGGCCTCTTTCCTCATTTCGCGCACAGCCTCGCTGAAGTGAGGCATCTTGATCGTGTGAACCAATCGATCGACAAGAGCGCCGGAGAAACGTCCCAGTTCCAGTGCTTTGTAATCATTGATTGCCTGCGCACGTTCCTTGCGTGATCCGTGGGCGTAGTCGTGAATGGACTTAAGGAGCGTCCACTCGCGGGCATCGCGAATAAGCTCAGATCTTGCGACCATCACACGCTTCGTTTCGATCGGCTCAGGTTTCACACGCAGTGGCATGCGCTCATCCACCCATGATTGAGGCAGTAGATATAGGACTCGTGTGCCTTTTTCCTCAAACCATGAATCATCCCATGTGCTAACCATCGCCTTGGCCTCGTCCTCATAGAGTCCCGCCTTGGTCAATTGCTCCACCACTTCGCGGGTCAACTTGGCGACGGTTGTCTTCTTGAAACCCGATCCAATCTTTTCGAAATGAGGAACAGTAATGTTTCTTCCTTTTGGGATAGCCCCGGTCCATTTGCTCAAGATTGCACCACCGGTGTTCTCAATGATGATCGCGTTCTCGATCGCTTCACCCTTCAGTCGATTGTAGATACGCAGCGCGCGGTCTGGATTTTCGGTCAACATGACCGGCGATTCAAAATGGGCAATGCCTCGATAGAAGAGAAAGGCCTCGCTCTCCGGACTTTCTTTTCCGGGAACAGAAATGTGGTTCGCGCTCGTATCCCGAGCATCGTAGTAGTGCGTCTTGTCAGTATTGTGAGGAAGATCCTTCTTTTGCCCGGGCGCATGAATGGCGATGTCCTGCCACTCTATGAAAGCCTTGTTGTTCGGGATGGGGCCCCAAAGGTCATCGACTTTGTTGGTGTTGTTCATGAGGGACGGGCCTGATTGATTGGCCACCGGATACCACTCTGTCAGACGGCCTTCCGGTAAATCCACCCGCACATTTGCCTCCATCGCCTCATCCGAATGGAAATAAATCACCGGCGTCTCCATCCGCAGCTTTGCCTTCGTCAGTCCCTTCGACATCATGTATGTCGAGACATTGCCCACACGCGTCGACTTTGGATCGAGGTCCTTGTAGACAAAGACGGGCAGATCCTCAGTAGGCGTTGCCAGCCATGCGAGTTGTTCGCCATCAGAACGCTGAAGCGACGTAAACGTGCCCCATTCATGAACCTTCAAAGAAGCCGCTCCCGAAGCCGAAGCCAAGGAGCCCAACAAGATTAAGAGTGAAATCGTTTTCATTTGTCCCACCTTGCCTGCGACGCCCAAGGGAGTTGTCATCCCCGTGTCAGTTGATTGTAAAAAAGTTGTAAGGGCAGGGAGCGCGGACGGGGGGGTTGGTGATTGTTGCTTTGTGATTCTTGATTGCTGAAGGGGAGAGAAGAGGGCCCGGAGTGGCATGTTTCCACATGACCCAAACTTCAGACATTTGAATCGATGAAGGCATGACGCTCTACGCGATAGCCGCACGTGACTAGGTGGAAGAGGGGTGCTCTGCTGCCTATTGAAGTGGGACACGTAGAAACGTGTCCCTCCGGGGGGGCGCTTGTAGAATCGGCTCGTCAGGGTGGGGGGATTGGGGGACGATCGTTTTATGTCCCTTTTGAAATCGGTTTGGTTGGTTGTGGCGCTGTCGCTGGTGGGTGGTGTGTTTTCTTCTGCGGCGGCGGCAAGAAAGGTGGTTACTCCGGTGGTGCCGGAGGATCTGGCTCCTGAGATCAAGATTCTGGCGGATGGGGTGAAGCTGACGATGATTGCGGAGCATCCGGATGTGTCGACGCCTACGGGGATCGATGTGGATGGGAAGGGGGATGTGTGGGTGGTGTCGTCTCATACGCATTTCCGGCCGGAGTCGTATGAGGGGCCTGAATTCGATGAGGTGGTTGTGTTGGCCCCATCAGGTAAGAGGACGCTCTTTTACAACAAGACGGCGGCGACAATGGATCTGGAGTTGGGCAAGGATGGCTGGGTGTATCTGGCTGAGCGGGATCGAATCTTGAGGGTGAAGGACACGGACGGTGATGGAGTGGGTGACAAGGAAGAGGATCTGGCGGTGTTGGAGACCGAGGCGGATTATCCTCATAATGGATTGGCTGGCATTGCTTGGGATAATGACGGGAATCTGATTTTTTCTTTGGGTGAGAATTTCTGGAAGGTCTGGACGTTGACTGGCACGGATGGGACGTCGATTACGGGCACGGGCGAAGGTGGCATATTCAGATGTTCTCCTGACGGTAAGAATCTGGAGCGTTTTGCAGTAGGGTTCTGGAATCCGTTTGGCGTTTGTGTGCGTGAGGACGGTGAGATGTTTGTGGCGGAAAATGATCCGGGGGCGCGGCCTCCATGTCGGTTGATTCATTTGGTGGAGGGTGGTGACTATGGATATCAGCGCTTGTATGGGCGTGCGCCGTTTCATCCTTTTGTGGCTTGGAATGGTGAGTTGCGAAGTACGCTGCCAATGATCACGGGCACAGGTGAGGCGCCTTGCGGGATTGTGCCTCTGGGTGGTGGTGTGTTGGTTCCTTCATGGGCGGATCATCGAATTGATTTCTTTCCGCTGATTCCTGATGGCGCGACGTATAAATCTGAGCGTATGGAGATTGTGACGGGAGGTGATGTGTTTCGTCCGGTATGTATCGCGGAGGGTGAACCGGGGGTGTTTTATCTGAGTGACTGGGTGTTTGGATCGTACGCTCTGCATGGTAAGGGGCGTGTCTGGAAACTGGAGATCGATCTGGATGCGGATTGGATCAAGCCATCCCAGCCAGCGAAACCGAATGCAGCGAAGAAGCTGTTTACACGACTACAGGCAAAGCCGGATTCGTTTCCTGAGAAACGGTTGTTTGATCTGGCTGCGGGAGAGGATGCGTTTGTATCGCGTGCAGCGATCCTTGCCTTGTCGAGACGTGCCGGGATTTGGACGGATTCACGGATTCAGGGGCGCAGTGATCGGGATCGAGTGACGTCTGTGCTAGCGGTGAAGGTGAAGCGTCCCTGGGATGTGGATCTGGCGAAGGCGATGCTGGCTGATTCGAATTCAGAGGTGGTGTTTGAGACGCTGCGCTGGATCTCGGATGAAAATCTGGTGGGACTGAAGTCTGAGGTGGAGGCGCTCTTTTCAAAACCGGATCTGGATTACCGTTTGTTTGAGGCGTGTCTGGCATCATGGAATACGCTGAATGGAAATCCTCGGGCTGGGATTGAGGATAGGAAGATTCTTACTGAGCGTGCCTTGGATCGTAAGGCTTCGCCGCGTCTGCGTGCATTTGCGTTGAGGTTGCTGCCTGCCAATACGGGGGCACTAAAGGTTCCAGTGCTCAAGGAGATGATCAGTCATGGTGATCCATTGCTGTCTCTGGAGGCGATCAGGACTCTGGCGCAGAATCCAACCCGCGCCGCGCTGGATGTGCTGGCGGATCTGGTGCGCCACAGCAAGGTGGATGAGATCCGGGCTGAGAGTATCCTTGGGCTGGCTTCAGATGTGGGGATGTCTCAGGGGTTGATTGTGGATATGGCGGAGACTTCGGGTGCGACGCAGCGTGAGGCTCTGCGGGCCTTGAGGATGGCAAGTTTGACGAGAGAGGAGCGCGCGATCATTGAGAACATCAAGGGCTTGGATGCCAGGGCGGAAAGTTTGAGGCAGATGGTGTTGAATCCGGCCAAGCAGGTAGCAGGCCGCCCTGATTGGAATCATGTGGATGTGTGGAGCACGCGGCTGGCTAAACTTCCGGGCAAGGGCGATGCGGCTGAAGGACGGCGGATCTTTTTCCATCCACGAGTGGCCATGTGTGCGAGTTGTCATCGCCACGAAGGGCGGGGCAAGGTGGTGGGGCCTGAGCTGTCTGCGGTGAATGATCGAGCTGATTCGAAGTGGTTGATTGAGTCACTGATGCAGCCGAACAAGGAAGTGGCGCCACAGTTCTTCTCATGGACCATTCAGCTCAAGGACGGAACTGACTTTACGGGAATCATGCTTCGAAAGGGTGGTTCGAGCGGGAAGGAGTTTTATCGCGATCTGAGTGGTGGTGAGCAGGGCTTTCTGAAGACCGACATCATTGAAAGGCGTGAGAACAAGCATTCGCTGATGCCGACAGGGATTCTTGCCGGGCTGACGGATTATGAAATTCGTGATTTGATGACCTTTCTTGGCAATTGAAGAATCTTTGGAATAAAACGGGTGGGGCAAACTCTGACAGAACGTGGACAGACCTGATTTTCAGAAATTGGTGGATGATTATTACGAGCCGTTGTTTCGGTTCGGGATGAGTCTTGCCAAGAACCAGGAGGTTGCCAGTGACCTGACTCAGCAGACGTTCTTTCTGTGGGCGTCAAAGGGACATCAGCTCCGTGATGCCTCGAAAGCCAAGTCCTGGTTGTTTACCACACTTCACAGGGCGTTCCTCGGAGGGCGCCGGCGTGAGGTGAAATTTCCCCATCAGGAGTATGATGAGGTCAGCCATGAGTTGCCTTCTGTCTCTCCGAAAGTGGTCAATGAAATGGATGGGACCACGGTGATGGATGCGTTGCTTGAGCTGGATGAACTCTATCGCGCGCCCATGATGCTTTTTTACATCGAACAGCATGCCTATAAGGAAATTGCTGGTCTGTTGGACATCCCGATCGGCACGGTGATGTCCCGCCTCTCAAGAGGTAAGGCTGAGATCCGAAAGATCCTCGAAGCCAAAGCCAGTGCCGGAAAAGATAACATTATTTCTCTACCAAAATCCAAAACAAAGGCCGCTCAAACCAATGGATAAGAACGAAGCCAAATTCATATTGAGTTCCCTCCGGCCCGATGGACAGGACGATGATATGCCACAGGCGCAGGAAGCGCTGGCCATGGCGAAGTCGGACCCGGAACTTGCCAAGTGGCTGGAGCAGGAACGTGAACTGGACCGCATGCTCTGCGACAAACTCTGCGAATGCCCGGTGCCTGATGGGTTGCGTGAGTCCATCCTTGCTGGTGGCAATCACACCATCCGTCCGCGCTTTCATTGGCGTGAGGCAATGGCATGGGCTGCGGCTTTGATTCTTCTGGTCGCCTTGGGCGTCACGCAGTTGAGAGACAAATCCCAGAAGGAATTTGCGAGTTATCACACAGACATGGTGGATGTCTTGAACGGGGTGAAGACTCTGGACATGCGCAGTGATGATGTGAATGAGCTCAGGGTCTGGCTGGCATCGGGCGCTGGTCCGGGGGAATTCAGCATGCCTGCGAGACTGGAACATCTTTCAGGATTGGGCTGCAAGGTCTTGGACTGGAATGGTAACAAGGTCGCGCTGATCTGCTTCAAGGATCGCAGTAATGACATTCACGATACAGTTCATCTGCTTGTGGTGAATCGTGAGGCATTGCAGGTGGCACCACCTGAGTCGCCTCCGGTGTTCACATCACAGAACAATATCGTGACCGCCAGCTGGACCGAAGGTGACCACAGCTACATTCTCGCAGGTCACGGTCAGGAGAACTTTCTCGGGAAGTATTTCTAAATCCACTTCCTTGATAATCCTGCCATGGGTCATTTAGATGGACCTCATGCAGGTGCCCTCATCTGATTTCGATCCTTTGATCACAGGAGATTCATGCTCCAGGTGATCGAATTCAGCGCTGTGATCTCTTCAGGGATTTTCGGCATCATGCTGGCGCGGAAGAATCGATTGGATTTCATCGGCGTTTTCACCGTGGCCTTCATCACTGCCTTCGCAGGCGGCACTCTCAGAGATCTTTTCCTGAACAGGCATCCGCTCTTCTGGATCGCCAATGAGCACTATCCCCTGATCATCTTCACGATCGCCCTTTCCAGCACGCTGATCAAAAAAGGAAAGGACGGCTTTGAAAACTGGTTGCAGGTGCCTGATGCGATCGGTCTCGGGCTCTTTGCAATCATTGGGGCGAATTACGCCATCGAAGCAGGGACGTCTCTTTTTCTGGCTGCACTGATGGGTGTGGTGACGGGAACGGCGGGTGGTGCGATCAGTGACGTTATCTGCAATGAGGTGCCGCGACTGTTCAAAGCCACGCCGCTTTATGCGACCTGTGCCTTTGTCGGTTGCTGGGTTTATTTCGGAGTGAAGGCTTGGACGGGTTCTGAGCAATGGGCTTTACCGTCCGGAATCGGTGTTGTTGTTGCCACGCGATTGATGTCGGTCCATTGGAATATCTGTCTTCCAGAGCATGAATCCGCAGGGGATTCGACTGAGGGAAAGTAGGTAAAAAGAAGGAAATTGGAGGCGAGGGTCGGAATCGAACCGACGATGCAGCTTTTGCAGAGCCGTGCCTTACCACTTGGCTACCCCGCCCGGGGACCGCGGAGAGTGCTAAAAGTGGGTTGCCACTGCAAGCGGAAATCTTGAAAGAACCATGTTTTCCTTGCTGTCGGATTGCCTTTGGTGGCGACCCTGATACGTTCCGCGCGCCTTTGGCACTGTATGGCTAAACCAAAATTCATCGAACTCCCCGGCAAAATCCGCATTCCCATCCTTTGGGAAGATGCGGCCGTGCTTGCAGTAGACAAGCCGCCCGGGTGGATGCTGGCTCCGGATGACTGGGTTAACACACGCCGAAATCTGCAACTGGCGCTTGAGTCTTCGGTGCAGCATCGGGATTTCTGGGCGCAGTCGCGGAACATCAAGTTCATCCGTTACATCCATCGTCTGGACGGGGATACGAGTGGGGTGTTGCTCTTGGCGCGTTCGCAAGGCGGGCTCAAGGCTTACTCTGAAATGTTTCAAGAGCGCAGAATCGAGAAGCGCTACCTGGCAGTGGTGCGTGGAAACCCTGAGAAGGATGAATGGTTCTGCAATGCGCCGCTGATGACGCTCAAGGAGACGCCGGTGCATGTGGTCGTGGATAAGGAAGGGAAGGACGCCTTTACGTTCTTCCGCGTGCTCAAACGGGGAATGACCAATACCTTGGTGGAGGCGTTTCCCAAAACAGGCCGGACGCATCAGATCCGCGTGCATCTACAGGAGTCGGGGCATCCGATCGTTGGTGATCCTTTGTATTCGGATCGGATGAATGATCGCCACCGTCAGCAGAAGCATGTGTATCTTGGACTGCGTGCCGTTGGGGTGGCCTTTAAGGACCCTTTCAGAAAACGGAACATCAAGATCGAGACCAATGATGAAAAATGGCTCAGCTCATTTGGATTCGGCTCGGACAAGGAAGATGTGAGTCCAGAGACCTTGGCTGAATTGAAGGAGGCGGAGCGAACGAGACCTGAGCGGCCGAGGCCGGAACGTAGGAAGCCGGAACGCAAGAAGGTGTCAGCAAAGCGGAAGGTGATCCCCGTTCCTCAGATCAAGCGAAAGCCCAACGATCGACCTGACACTGAGGATGAAAGACCTTCCCGTGCTTCATCCGACAAGGAGTCCAAACCAAAGCGTCGGAACAAATCTAAGAAGCATTCCAAGAACAAGGGCAGGCCGAGGAAGAAGAACAAGGATTAACAGCTGTTCGTCGCTTCATGACAGAACTGTAATGCTAATTCGCTTCGGATAGAGGTGGGTGTGGATTATATTTTGGGCACCGATGAAGGTCCTGGTTGTCGAAGATGAAAAGAAGATCGCCTCTTTTGTGAAGAAGGGGCTGGAGGAGCAGGGCTTCGTGGCGGATGTCTGCCACGATGGCGCCGAGGGACTCACCATGGCCCTGGAATCGTCCTATGATGCCATCGTTCTGGATATCATGCTTACCGGACGTGACGGGTTGAGTGTGGTGCGTCAGTTGAGGGAAAACGGGAAGAGCCTTCCTGTGATTCTGTTGACTGCGAGGAGTTCCATCAATGAGCGTGTGGAAGGCCTGAACTATGGCGCGGATGATTACCTCACAAAACCCTTTTACATTGATGAACTGGTGGCGCGCCTGCACGCGTTGATCCGACGTTCAGGTGGCGGTGGTTCCAATCTATTGGAGGCGGACGGTCTCAAGGTGGATCTGCTTTCGAGAGAAGTGGAAAAGGATGGCGAGGAGGTTGAACTGACTTCGCGTGAGTTCTCTCTGTTGACCTGCATGATGAGAACACCAGGGCGTGTCTTTTCCCGCACACAGCTTTGTGAACAGGTCTGGGAATACCACCACGATCCCGGGACCAATCTTGTGGATGTCTATATCCAGAGGGTGCGTAAGAAAATTTCAGATGATCCTTCAAATCCGCTGATCGAAACAGTCCGTGGTGTCGGATATCGATTTAAGAAAGCCTGAGCCAGCCCTATGTCCTTTCGCGTCAAAATAGCATTGCTGTCCGGATTGATCTCCGCGGTGTTGTTGTTGGGTACGGGTTGGGTCTTGTGGGAGTTCAATCTGAGAGAGAACAAGGCACGTGTGGATCGTGATCTCGTCGATCTAGGACAGGGTAATCTGGCCCGGCGTCATGGTGGGCAGCATTACGAGCGGTTGGATGAAGCACTGAGCCTTGTGTCCAGCGGAGAGCGTCCGTTCTATGTAATGAGCTTCGTGGATCAGCGCGAGGGAATGTCTCACCAATCAGAATACTGGCCGGAGAATCTTGATGTATCCACGTTGGAAGCGAGTCAGGATTATCTGCCGGGGCATGAAGAGCGCCTGCTTGAATACCGAAGGAATCGGGGGAAACCGGGACGTCTGGGAGATGGTGGTCGCGACGGGCGTTTTCGTTTCGGTGATGGGCGCGATGGTGAACGCAGACCGCCCAGAGATGAGTTGGAGGAGTTTGAGAGGGACGGTCCTGAAGATGGCCGTGGACCTGGACGCAGGGGAGGGCGACGCCCTGGAGAAGAGCCGATGGATCTTCCGTTGAAGCGCCCCTTGTTGAATACGCACATTGGCCCGGATGGAACTGAGTGGCGGATTGCGATCATGGGGAATCCGGCCAATACGTTGATGATCGGTGCTGACATGACCCTGTTCAATTCAGGTATGGAGGAGCTCCGCCAGCAATATCTCCTGACCGTTGCCGCGGGACTGTTTCTTCTTGGTGGCGGTGCATGGGTGATTGCCGGACGAGCCTTGCGACCTGTGAATGAGCTTTCCGCAGCATTGAAGAACGTTCATTCCAAGGGGTTGGATCAGCGATTGGATACGACCGGCTTTGACCGCGATTTCAAGAACCTGGTGGAGATGTTCAATGGTATGATGCGTCGACTCGAAAGCGGCTTTCATCAGGCGACGCGTTTCAGTGCTGATGCGTCTCATGAGCTCAAGACACCATTGGCGATTCTTCAGGGTGAGATTGAGACTGCACTTCAACATGCATCTGATAATTCAGCTGAGCAGAAAATGTTGGGAGGACTCCTGGAAGAGATCCAGCGGTTGAAGTCCATTGTTCAGAAATTGCTTTTGTTGTCTCAGGCCGATACCGGTGAGCTGCGTCTTGATCAGGCGGAATTCTCGCTGAGTGATTGTGTGGAGAATCACGTTGAGGATCTTTCCATCCTTGCCGAGGGGCTAAAGGTGGAGAGCAACATAACTTCAGGACTCAAGATCAAAGGGGATGTCACGCTCATGCAGCAGGTGATTCAAAACCTGTTCAGCAATGCTGTGAAATACAATCGCCCCGATGGAAGCATCCGCGTGTCCTTGACCGACGAGGAAGGGCGCAAGGTTTTGACGGTGTCGAATACTGGAACTGGCGTTCCTGAAAAGGATCGTGAGAAGGTGTTCGATCGTTTCTTCAGGGCAGATCCGTCGCGAAACAAGGAAGTGGAAGGCACTGGACTTGGACTGAGTCTGTCATTGGAGATTGTCCGGGCCCATGCTGGGACCTTGGAGCTGGTGAAGAGCGGCGAAGACCTCACGGAGTTTCGGATGATCCTTTGAGCTTTTTACAAGTTTTTCAGTCATTCTTCATAATGGCTTAACATTCAGGGAGCAGGGTCATAGCAAATCCAGATCGAAATATTTGCGTAGAGCCTATGAAATTACTGAAGACCCAGCTTCTCTCCATAACAGCCGTGCTGCTTGCTGCTGTAGGTTACACCCGGGGCCATCAAGGTCACGTTGCTCCTCCCATGACTCCTCCAGCCAATGCTGAACAGGCTCCCTTGACCCCTCTGATATTCGCCTTGGATGCAAATGATGACGGCGTGATCAGTGAAGAGGAACTGAACGACGCTGTGGGGGCATTGCGCGTTCTGGATGCGGATGGAGATGGCAGTCTGGCACCAGGAGAATATCGCCCACGGCACAGACCGCTGGCTCCGGCTTTCATGGCCCGGCGCCCTGGAATGGGAAGGTTGGCTCCGCCTCATCCACCGATGCCTCGAGCCATGCAGAGGCCGGGAGCAAGCAATGATGCAGAGGAACAAACAGAAGGTTCCGAGAATCTGAGTGCGCCGGACTTTGATGTCCTTTGGTAACCATCAAGTGGATTAGATCGTCTTGGTTTTCATGGGAATCCGAACGATTGTTTTTATTCTATTGGTATTGGCAGTTTCTGTTCAGGGGCAGAATCGAGATCAGGCGGCTCGGATGGAGTCGCTCCTCAAGAGGTTTCCTGAGGCGGATCTGAACAAGGATGGGAAACTCACCACGGACGAGGTTCGAGCCTATCAGGAACAGAGGCGAAAACAGCGAGGGGATCAGAAGCAGCAGGCAACACTGACTCCAACTCACAGTGATGTTCCTTATGGCGATCACGAACGGCATAAACTCGACCTTTGGATTGCTGATAGCAAGGAGCCGACACCACTGGTCGTTTGTATTCACGGAGGTGGATTCAGAGCTGGTGATAAATCGTCCTATCGTAAAAACAGATCTCTTATTCAGCCCTTACTTGATGCAGGCATCAGTGTGGCATCAATCAATTATCGTTTGACCGAAGGTGGGAAATATCCTTTTCCAGCAGCGATGCATGATGGTGGCAGAGCGCTTCAGTTTCTTCGGTTCCATTCAAAGAAATACAATCTCGATAAGACCCGCATCGCAGCAACCGGAGGATCGGCCGGTGCCTGCATGTCCATGTGGCTTGCGTTTCATGAAGACCTTGCCGATCCGGAGAGCAATGATCCCATTGCGAGAGAATCAACCCGACTGGCTGCCATCGCTCCGAATGCAGGGCAGAGCACTCTGGATATTCGAACGTTCGAAGAGTGGTTTGGAGTGAAAGGGATTCAGGAACATCCTGCCTTGCGTCCGTTGTTTGGTATTCCTGCCGGATCGGATGAAATCAAAATCACCGAAGCGCTGTCTGCCTTGATGGTTGAGGCGTCACCCATCACTCATCTGACGAAAGATGATCCGCCAGCGTTTCTGAGTTACAGCTCGGGAGATGTGCCGGTGAGCAAGGACTCGTCTCCCAATCTGTGGGTTCATCACCCACGACTTGGGATCAAGCTCAAGGAGGCGATGGATCGATTGGGGATCGAATGTCACGTCAGCTATAGAGGAGGCCCCAAGATCACGAAGTATGACAATGTAACTGTATTTCTGATCTCCCAGCTCAAGAAATAGCTTCACTGATTGGGCACCGTTTTGTCTTTCAATCGTTTGAGTAGATGGCGACTGTCGTAACACTAATTCATGGATTACGAAGATAAGATTATTCGGCTGTTGAGTCGGAAGAATTACGTCCCCATGACGTCCGAGGAGATTTCCGCGAAGCTTCGCACTGATGAAGTGCATGTGGTATCTGACGTCCTGGCGGCTTTGACGAAGAGTGGGCAGATCGTCCGGATCAAAGGACAGCGTTTCTCGATGCCTGAGGTTGCAGATCTGGTGGTCGGGCGTTTACAGGTGCACCGGAGTGGTGCGGCGACGCTTTACCCGGATGACATTCAGGTAGGCCCTGTGGACATCGCCCCCAATCATACTGGAACGGGCATGCTGCATGACCGCGTGCTAGTACGTTTGGTTCAGGAGCCGGCATGGAGAGTCAAACGCCGGAGAGGGAAGGAACATGATGGACCGCGTGGAAAAGTCATCCAGATCCTTGAGCGTGCGCGGACCAAGGTGGTGGGCACGCTGAAGCGTGGTGATCATTACTTCTTTGTGATCCCAGATGATCCACGGATTCCTTTGGATATTTTTGTGGATGCGCCGCGCAGAGGTAAGAATTTCTGTCGTCCAGGCGATAAGGTGTTGGTGCAGATTGATGATTGGGTGAGTCGCCATCAGCCGCCTGAGGGAACGATCGTTGAGCGTTTGGGACGTCCGGATGAACCGGGCGTGGACATGCTTTCCATCCTGACCCACTACGATCTGAACAAGCTGTTTCCTGCGAATGTTTTGGCTGAGGTGGATCGTCTGCCGAGTAAGGTGACGAAGACGGATCTGCGAGGCCGTAAGGATTGTCGGGATCATGATGTCATCACCATTGATCCCTTTGACGCAAAAGATTTTGACGATGCCTTCTTTCTGCAAAAGGAAGCCAATGGATGTTGGCGGCTATGGGTTCACATTGCTGATGTGTCCCATTACGTGAAGGCTGGAACAGCTTTGGACGACGAGGCACGTGCTCGCGGTAACTCCACTTATCTTGTGGATCGCGTGATTCCCATGTTGCCTGAGCAATTGAGTAACGGGATTTGTTCGTTGAATCCCAATGTGGATCGCTTGACCAAATGCACTGAGTTTACCATCGGGACGAATGGGCAGATCGAAGCGGTCGAGTTTTACCCGTCAGTGATTCATTCGAAACGTCGGTTCAGCTACGAGGAAGCCTACGAGTATCTCAAGGGCGACAAACCGGCTGAGACGCCGATTGAGAAAATGCTTCTTAATGCAAACCGCCTGGCGCAGATGTTGAGAAAGGCACGCTTCCGTTCGGGAGCACTGGAACTCGAAGCGCCTGAGAACAAGATCATTCTAGATGACGATGGAAATTTCGACAAAGTCATCAAGGTGGAAAACGACGAAAGTCACCAGTTGATCGAGGAATTCATGTTGCTTGCCAATGAGGCAGTGGCTGCTGAGTTGAGGCGCCGCAAACGCAACGCGATTTATCGTGTTCATGAAGAACCGGATCCAGAGAAGCTGGATGAGTTTGCAGGTAAGTTGGAAGCAGTCGGTATCAAGGTGGGTTCGATCCGAAATCAGAAGGCTGCTCAACGAGCGATCGCCAAGCTGAAGGTGCATCCTGCGGCTCCGGTGTTGAGGATTGCGTTCCTTCGTTCATTGAAGCGTGCGCGTTATGCCGTGGAACCGATCGGGCACTATGGATTGGCGAAAGAGGACTATCTCCATTTCACATCCCCGATCCGACGCTACGCAGATCTGATTGCTCATCGAGTTTTGTTCAGTCGCACGAGCTATCCGGCCAAGAAGCTGGCAGGCGCGGCGGATCATATCAGTTTTACAGAACGTAATTCAGCGGATGCTGAATTTGACAGCAAGCGGGTGAAGTTGCTGGCGTATCTGGAGCGTCAATTGGTCAGTGGCAAGCGTGAGGTCTATGAAGCCTTCGTGACGGACGTCCGTAATGTAGGGTTCTTTGCTGAAGTGGATGCCTTGGGTGTTTCTGGGATGATCCGTGCCTCATCATTGGAAGACGATTTCTACATCTTTGATCCATTGAAGATGGCACTTGTAGGGAAGCACCGGAAGAAGACGATTGCCCTAGGAGACAGAATCAAGGTCAAGGTCACCAAGGTGGACACCTACAAGAAGCAAGTGGACTTCCAGATGGTTCAGGAAGGTGGTGCCCGCAAAGGACGAGCCACGAGTTCGGTTCGCCCGCGCGGAAAGGACACGGCCAAGGAAGTAAAGAAAGGCGGGAAGGGCGGCAGTCAGAGTTTCTCCCCCAAGAAGAAACAGAACCGAAATCGACGTAGGCGATAGCAATCAAGTGCGCTGAAAGCGCAGATTTGGTTGTTGCCACGCTTGGGCGCTAGGTGGTTGGCTTTTGGTCAGTCCGTGCGCCTCAACTGTTCTAAAAGTGTTATTGCTCATTCAACGGCCCTGATTCTTCAGGTCGTTTTCTTCGGATTGCTGACCGGGCTCAGTCTTCAGGCAGCGAGCAGCTATTCCCCCAAGATCAGTCTTGGCCTCGATGAACCATGGAGGTGGCAGACCTTTGATCAGACACGCAGCTTTGACGTCAAATGTGTAGAGGAAGATGGAAATGGTGTTTTCTGGATCGGCGGCGATAAGGGCATCATGAGCTATGATGGTTTTGATTGGAAAACCTATGGCATCGACGAAGGGCTCGCACATCTCTCACTCAACGACTTGGAAGAAGTAAATGGCCGCCGCTTGTATGCCGCTTGTCAGGGAGGTCTTTATCACTGGAAGGGATCCGAAGATCGCTGGGACAAGGTGCTTCCGAATGAGGATGTGCCATACTTTAATGTCTATCGAATTCATCAAGGGAAGAGTGGTGGGATCTGGTTGGCAACTTCATTGGGATTGGTGAAGTTGATAGATGAAGATTGGGAACTTTGGGCTTCTGAATCTGTAATAGAGGCACTTGAGGCCAATGGAATTGATTGGCGTTTTAAACAACTCCCCACAGAGAAACTTCCACTGATGGATTGGGGCGCTTCGACCGGGATCAAGATTCTCGAGATGGACTTTGTGGCCGCTGCACCAGAAACCTATCCATTGTTGATCACGGAAGTAGCCAAGGGATCTGATGCGGAAGCCAAGGGGATCAGAGCAGGGGATGCCTTGGTGAATGTAGATGGGTTGACACCTTACGAGCCGAGCAAGGTTCTGGCTGGACGCGCAGGCGATATCTCTCGGCTGAGAATTCTGTATCGCGGGAGCGAAGAAGAGATTGATTTTGATGTGCTACGACAGGATCTCACAGGCAGGTTTTCTCAGTTTGCCCTGACGGATGTCTTTGAAGCGCAGGATGGTAGTATCTGGATGGGAGAGGCTGTCACAGGGAAGGTGATCGTGTATTCGCCGTCGGATGAGCAATGGGTATCGTATAATCGGAGTAATGGACTGGAGACATCTCGTTGGCCCAAGCTATTGGAAAAGAAGGATGGCGAGATTTGGTATATCGCAAATGAAGAAGACTCACGAGCCAGTCGTTTCCGTGACGGTAAATGGAACGCTGTCTCAGTTGCAGATGCAGCAGGTGGGCACGAAAATATTCAAGTGTCACTCTTGGGAACCTCGGATGGGACGACATGGATCGGAGGGCACGATGGACGTTTGATCTATTCGGAAGGACGGGGACTGAGAGCTGTGGCTCCTCCGGAAATTCCGCTTCCTAAAGTAAGAATTATTGATCTGCTAGAGGCCTCAGATGGATCCATCTGGATGGTTGGCGCCAAAGCGGGTGTATCAAGGTTCATGCATTCGACAATGCGGTGGACGACCTATCAGGGACTTGCCTTTTCCGGAAGTGATGACCTCAAACGACGTTGGTTCTATTCCGAGGGGGCAGTGATTGTCGAAGAAGGGGATCAATGGACCCGGTATGCCAAGGAAGATGGATTGCCGGATCGGATCACCGGAGTGTTGGTAGCTGGTCAACAAATTGTGGCACATGGCGGCGAAAGAAATCAGGCCGCGGTCTCCTTCTACGATGATTCATCTGGCTCATGGGACCTCCATGTCTTTTCTGAATTTGGCAGCAGGGTGGATGAAAATGGAGTCCTAGTAATGTCGGATGGTTCGCTTTGGTTTGGGGCAACTGATGTCAAGGAAGGCTCGGCTGGTGGGGCTGTTCAGTTGAAGGATGGTGAGTGGATCTCACATCCAGGGACTCAGGCTCCGATCACACCCTATGCGATGGCTGAATATGAAGATGCTGTGTGGGCTGGCGGTCCGCTTTCCATCTATCGTGATGGACGTTGGTCGACGGACGGAGTGCCAGAGGGATTGAACGCATGGATTCATGACATGACGGTTTCACCAGAAAGTGGGTTCTGGATAACGACGAGATATAGTGGGTTGTTCAATCGCTACAAAGGAGCTTGGACCCAGTATACGATCGATGACGGTTTGCCAAACAACAGGATCGAGAGCGTGGAGGTTTTCGAAGATGGAAGTGTGTGGATTGGTACTCCATCTGGTCTGGGGCGGTTTGACGGAACTGCATGGCAAAAAGGACTGGGTAAGCTGCAGAGGGAATTTAGCACTTTGCGTGGTGCGATCAGGAACGATGGGAAGAACGGAGTTTGGTTCTCTTGGAAAGATCGGGCCGTGCTCTACCGGAAGGATCTGGCCGCGCCTGATACGATGGTCGGAGGCTATTCGAGCAGGTATATCGAACCTCCATTGATTACTCTAAGTCTTTCTGCCAAGGACTTCATGGATGAATCACTGAATGAGCATCTGGAGTTTTCCTATCGTATCAACGGGGGAGACTGGAGTCCGTATCAGTCCGATAATCTGTTGCGGATAGAGCAACCTCCTCATGGGACTTATGACTTGGAAGTGAGGGCGCGCGACTGGGAGAATAACCTGGACCAGACTCCTGTGGTGGCGTCTTTCTCAGTTGTTCAGACGGTTTGGAAGCGGGGGTGGTTTTTGACGTGTGCGTTTCTGGTGATTAGCGTCGTAGTGATTCAAACGATTCGTGTTTTTGCCAAAAGTGGTGAACTCAAGTTCGCCAATGATTAATTGCAATCACGTGCGCATAAACTCGAAACAGCCAATGCTGAAATGCGTTCGTTCTCCCATGCCTTGTCTCATGATCTTCGTGCCCCGATCCGACATATCGAAGGCTATGCTGAAGTGTTGAACGGCATGCCGCCGGAAGAAGTCGGCGACTATCTCGCAAAGATTGAGAGTGAAGCCAAGGAGCTTTCCTCCATGGTGGATGGTCTCAATGCACTGTGCCGGATTTCCAGCTATGAACTGATCAAGGACAAGGTGAGCCTGTCAGAGTTGATCGCCAAGGTTGAGGCGGATTGCCGCGAGAGCGAATGGCAGGATGTATCTGGTGAGGTAAAAGTGAACGTTGGCGGAATGGCTTTTGGTGACTGGCGGTTGTTGAAAATCGTTTTTCAGAACCTGCTTCAAAACGCCATGAAGTATTCGGCAAAGGAAGAACATCCCTGTGTCCAGGTGAGAAGTGTTCCCACTGATGACCCGCAGGAAACGGTCGTTGCGATCTCGGACAATGGAATTGGATTCAATACCAAGTACGCATCCAATCTCTTTCAGCCGTTTCGAAGGCTCCACAACAAGAATGAGTATAAAGGGGAAGGGATTGGCCTGGCCACGGTATCAAGGATTCTGAAGAGGCACTCGGGACGGATCTGGTTTGAGTCAGAAAAAGATAAGAGCACCACATTCTTCATCAGTCTTGAGAAGTGGACTGGGCAGGCTCCAGTAGCTGAAGGCCCCGAAGATGACGAGGACGAGTAGAATTACTCTCCTGCTGATTCCTCAGGTTCCAATACCCAATAGTCAGGAACGCTGGGGAGTGTCTCTATGAGAATTTCAGTAATGGCACGGCGGCGGCTTTTTGGAATGTTCGAGAACGGTTCCTTCTTTTCTTTTCCACTGAGGACATCCCACATGCGTTTCATCACCTTCTCCTTCAGTAAAGGTTCCATCTTCTCGAAAGCCTCAGAGTAAACAAGGAAGCTGCATGGATACTCGAAGAGGCGTGTATCCAGATTGAACTGCCGGAATGACCGACCCTTGCTGTCCTTGGGACCTTGGTCTTGAAACCATTTCTGATATTCGAGATTTCCTTCTACCTTGCCGGGAAGTTCAGTCTCTTCTGCGAAAAGAATGTAGGACACGAACGAATCCACTGGGCCATTGAGATATCGAAGGTGCCCATACTGGGATTGAAAGGTGCGTGCTTCGTAGTTCATGCGGGTGATGAAATTATGCATGTGCGTCTGATGCTCCAGGACCATCATGGCAACCATATCGCTCGATTCTGTGATGTAGCGATCCGTGTCGATGAGTGGATCCAGCTTGGACAGATTCTGCAGAAATTCTGGATCCTCTTTGCGCTGATGCACGGATGCCGCGGTGGGGAGATTGGCGCGGGTCGGATTGTTCTCCATCTTTCCAGTGATATACCAGCCTCCCCAACGATCCTCGAAAGGGGCACGGTGGCTGATACGTGGATAGCCACTGGCATCTTCCGGCCATCCGTTTTCCAGATTGTAGAAAGAACGCACCATGTGACCGGGGACGCCCATGGACTTGGAGCCCACGTGGCATTCGAAACATCGATTGCTTGGCAGGATCATTGGTCGTGCGGATTTGTTTTGTTCAATCACGTGAAAGACCCCGCCGTTCTCTGGATCTGCTGAAGAGATTTCCAGCAAGGCGCCACCAACTGTCCACCCGACATAGACGTCATCATTGAAATACACTGCCCTTGGAGAATTGGTACTGATCAACTGCCGGTGAAGCGATGTTTTGGAAAATACAAGGAGCTGGGAAGAAACAGGGATGTTTAGTGCCTTCAGAAACGACGGCAGGTATCCGAACTTGGGATCATACTCCAATTCGACCTCGCCAGAGATCAGCTTGTCCTGAAGTTCCACCACGGGACCGCCATAGCCGTTCTTGCCATAGCTGATGGGGTCTTCGTCATAGCGCATGGTCTGCATTGATCCGGGGAAGTCCGCAGTGAGACTGAAAGCGCTGACTAGCAGGGTGAAGAATAAGGTTCGGTGATACATCGCTGTGCTTGGTTAGAGGTTTGAGACCCGGTCTGTCAATGGTAGGAGGAGGTTCAAGGCCATGCGAGGGCATAGACTGTTTTCCGCAGAATTAGTGGCCTGAGTGTCGAATTTTGAAAATTGGTTGGACAGCCATGTGGGCTGGTGCAGACTGCGCGCCATTCTCTTGAAAGGCACGATACTCCTTATCTGTGCCCATTGCTGAAACCAATATTGAATCAACCGATGAGCGACGACGCAAAAGTGCAGGCAGACAGGCAATTGATCCTGGATGCGAAAAAAGAAGGCGGCTTTGAAGTCCTGAAAGCCTACACCAAGCTGTCCGGACCGGGCTGGTTGCAGAGTGCAATCACCCTTGGCGGCGGTTCTCTGGCAGGAAGTCTCTACCTGGGTGTTATTGGTGGATATCAGTTCATGTGGCTGCAGCCACTGATGATGATCTTGGGCATTCTGATGCTTTCGGCCATTGCCTACGTGACGCTTTCCTCCGGTGAGAAACCCTTCCGTGCCATCAACAAGCATGTGAACCCCGTTCTTGGTTGGGGTTGGTTGATTGCAGCCATGATGGCCAATCTGGTCTGGGCCATGCCGCAATTCTCCCTTGGGGCCGCTGCGCTTCAGCAGAATTTGGGTATCATCCCTGAAGGATCCGACGGCCTTTCCGCTGTGATCCTGTTCCTGATCGCGGGTGTGGTGATCTGGTTTTATGATGCAGGGGGTAAGGGGATTAAGATCTTTGATATGCTATTGAAGCTCATGGTTGGGGTTGTGGTCGTCTCCTTTTTTGGCGTAGTTATCGCACTTTCTGCCAAAGGAGTTCTTCCATGGGGTGAGATTCTTATGAACTTCATTCCGAATCCGTCCATGCTCAGCACGCCAGCGGACGGTCTCCAGGGCTTCATCAATGCCTCCGGAGATGCTGCATATTGGACTGATACCGTGGTCAAAATGCAGCGAGAGAAAATGATCGCTGCCGCCGCCACAGCCGTGGGTATCAACATGACCTTCCTGCTGCCTTACTCCATGTTGAAGCGTGGATGGGGCAAGGACTTCCGTGGATTGGCTACGTTTGATCTTTCCACCGGACTTTTTGTTCCGTTTCTGGTTGCCACCTCTTGTGTGGTGATTGCTGCTGCTTCCCAGTTCCATGGCAAGTATGATGAACGACTCGTCAGTGATACTGATCCGACCACCCTCAGTGGTGGTGCCTACAACGATTACTGCAAATCGATCAAAGGGCGCCTTGCCGCAGGAGGAGAAGACGTGACGTCAATGACCAACGAACAGATCTTCGAAGCCAGTAAGGGCCTCGAGATGGGCGACCGTCAGTTGGCCGCTTCATTGGTCAATCGTGATGCAGGTGCCTTGGCACTATCCCTGAAGGACCTCGTTGGCGAAGGCGTGGCTCAGACCGTCTTTGGTATTGGTGTCTTGGGAATGGCTGTTTCCACGATCATTATTCTGATGCTGATCAACGGCTTCTGTCTCTGTGAGGCCCTGGGTATGGAGCCCAAAGGAACGATGCATCGTATCGGTTCCTACATGCCAGGATTCACCGGTGCATTGGGTTTCCTTTTCCTATGGAGCAATTCGACGGCGAAGTTCTATCTGGCAGTTCCGACTAGTGTGTTTGGAATGGTGCTCCTGCCGATCGCCTATGTGACCTTCTTCCTGATGATGAACAACAAGTCTCTTCTCGGTGACAATATGCTTCAGGGCAACAAGCGCATTGCCATGAACATCGGCATGCTGATCGCCATTGCCGCATCAGGACTTGGATCACTCTACGTGCTCAGCACCAAGGGAACAGGAGCCTTGATCACCTTTGGCGTCTTTGTAGCAGCTGTTCTCCTCGGTCAGATGCTCAAAAAGAAGAGCTGAATCGGTCGAAACTTTTGCAAGGAGCCCGGTGCTGAAAAGTGCCGGGCTCTTTTTATTGAGGTGACCAGTCCAGATGCTGATCCAGGAACTTGAACGTTCCTTTACCATTGATCGTGTGTGGGCCGTCGAAGTATTCGATCGTTGTGCGTTCAGGAATCCCCATCCGTGTGTAGAACCGGCGAACGCGGGCGAATTCCCAAGCCACCCATTCGTCGATTCCAACCCCGTCTGAATGGCCTCGCTCGACCATGAACGGACGGGGCGCGATCAAGGCTGCCATTTCCGCGTAGCTGTATGTCTCACCAAGGTTGAACTCAAACATCTCATACTCACCGGTGAACATATAACTGTAAGGTTCATGAATGGTGACATTCTTCCGGATCCATTCATTGAAATCGGCAGAACAGATCGAGAGGCAGTATTGATCCAGCAGGGCGGGGATGCGCATCGCTGACTTGCCACCATAAGAAAGTCCATAGAAGGCAATGCGGTTTTCATCCACATAGGGGAGTTCACTCAACCAGCCAAGGATGCGCCTGTGCTGCTCTACGATGACTGAGAAGAGGGATAGCCCCAGTGGATTCAGTTTGCGCTGTAGTGAACGGAAGTCGTCTTTGCCTCGGTAAGGGTTGTGTGGTGCGAAGACAACATACCCCCGATCAGCAAGCTGTCCGCCATAAGCCTTGTAGGCACGCCATGCACGGTTGGATTGATCGTCCTCGATCACATATTCCGGTAATCCCTCCAAACCATGCTGACACACCACTACGGGGCGTTTGTCGCCCGTTGGTATATTTTTGGGAATCAAAAGATACCCCCAGGCAAACAACTCCTCGTTCATCTTGAGCACGACCTCGTAACCGGTCCATTTCTCTGTCTCTTTGAACTTCTTTGTCCCGACCATTTGGTCACTTGCTGGGAGATTGAGTTTACCAATGATCTTATCGTGAAACTCCTTCTGCCAGATCTTGCGAGCGTTGCTCCACTCAGCAGCGTTGGGTTTGCCTACCTTCTTCCAGAACCTGCCATCACGAACAGAGGCTGAGCGTTCCATCAACTGCTGAGTGAAATGACTCCAGTCATGGACGAGTCGTTCTTGACGCTCGATGCCTGCTTGTTTGATCGCTTCATTTCCGAGAGGAAATGGTAATGATGAAATGGGTTGAAGCTTGATCCCCAGAGCGGACGCCAAGGAAGCCGCTCCCTTCGATGACGGAAAGCCATCCCAATTGTCCCCTTGTCTCAAATGTTTCACAGATGTGCTGGATTTGATGCGCCCGATTTCCTTTTTCACGGAGGCTTCATCAGGAGTGGAGACTGAGCCGGGAGCTGCTGCGGCGCGTTGCCCTTTCGTAGGAGTTGGTTGACCGATGGCGGAAGGGAATGGGGAGTCTTCAATCAGAATGGCAGCCTTGGACATGGAAGCGAGTTCAGCAGGGCCAAAGGACCCGATCAGGCCAAAGACATTTCGATCAATGGGTTGCTTCCACAGTTCTGTATTGGGGGCAAATGATCCGCTCAGCCAAAGATGATTGATTCGTGCATCAAGTGCAGCTGAGTAGAGGGCAATGTGTGCGCCCTCTCCGTGTCCCGCAAAGGTGATCTGCAGATCCTGACCGAGATTCGATTTGGCCCAATCGACAATCTGAAGAAGCGATTGAACCTCGTAACCAATGACATGACGTCCCATTTGATAGGACTGCCTGTAGATCCATTCACGATGAGGGAGATTGGTTTTGCGACCCAGATCCGGATTGCCGGAGAACTGTGAATCACGATTGAGGAGTGCGGGAACAATGATCACATAACCCGCCTTGGCGAATTGCAGAACTCGGCTTGCCTGTGATTGGTATGCTGGTGAAAACATCAGTGCCTCTGGAGATGTTTCACAATCAGGGACCAATACGATCAATCCCTTGATTTCGGATTTTGGGCGGATCAGTAACCCCTCGGCGTAGGTATCCTTCAAGACAGGCCACCGGACATTGAAGATTGAACAGTCGCTGGTTGCTCCAAGTTCGGCAGTTTGATTCCAAGACGAAGCATACTCGATTGCGGGAGTCGCGCGTTCATCGATGACGCCGATCATTTGAGCCAATTCCTTTGCTGAGTCTGCCGAAATAGTCTGCCTTGTTTCAACGGCTTTCAGAGTGAGTCGATCAGCGAATCGATGAATCCCCTGTACCATCAGAGCTGATCGATCTTCTACAGGTTTCAGTTCGTTGGACCACTCTAGTCGTTCCGGGCTCTGTGCTACGAGGGGGAGGGTAGAGGCAACCACGAAACAGGCTGCAGCAATGGATGCTTTCATGATCGAGGGCTTGGAGACTTGGCTTCGACTACTTCAGGGTGTCTCTGATGCGTCTTGGGTAGTTGGTTGTGATGGAGTCGACTCCGTATTTGGCAAAACGTTCTGCTTCGGATGGATTATCCACTGTCCAGACATGAAAGGAGTAGCCTGCCTCTTTGATCGCTTTTACATAGTGACTCTTTAGGAGTGCATTTCCTTGTGCGCTGAAGCCGTCGGCGTTGATCGATTTGAGGGTTTTCAGGATATGTGGAATGGCGGGTGTTGTGTTTCCGTTGTCGTCTTTCTTGATCGATGAAAGCCACATGGCCTTGTATTGCGGCGCCTGCTTCTTGACGGCGCGAATCACGTCTGTGCTGAAGGAGATGATGACGATTTGTTCATCCTTTAGGCCTGAGTTTGACAGGTCTTTCAGCAAGGCTGGGAGAATCGTTTTGTCGCTCTTGATTTCGACGTAGATGAGCTTTCTGTCAGGAACAGTGCCCAGCACTTCTGATAGCGTTGGAAAACGAAGTGGTGCCCATTTCCTCCCTTGAACCTGACTCAGATCGAGGGCTTGGAGCTGGGACAATGATGAGTCTTTGATGGTCAGGTTCTTGCCTGCCATCTTCTTGGTGGTCTTGTCATGGTTGCAGATGACGTGACCATCTGCCGTGAGGTGAAAATCACCTTCAATGGCATCTGCTTCTTGTTTCCATGCCAGTTCAAAGGCTGGGAGTGTGTTCTCAGGTGCGTCGCCTGAAGCCCCTCTGTGGGCGACGATGAAGGGGTCGGCTGATGCCATGAAAGGAATGAGTAGTAGGAGAAGGTGTTTCACAATCGAGACAGAGAATTTTTTGGGGCTCACTCGTAACGTAGCGCTTCGTTGGGACTGATCTTCATTGCTCTTGCTGCGGGGATGATGCAGGCGATGGTTCCGATCAGGACGAGAAATCCGGCAATACCCAGATAGGTCCAAGGATCAGCTGCGTTGATGTTGTACAGGTAGCTTTGGAGGACGCGGGTTAGGGCAGGGCTTCCTGCCAATCCGATACAGATTCCGAGCAAGGTCAGTTTCAGTCCTTGTTTCAAAACCAGAAGGAGGACATCCCGTCTCTGAGCGCCAAGAGCCATCCGGATTCCCATTTCACTGGTGCGTTGGGAAATGGAGTAGGCCATCACGCTGTAGATTCCGATGCTTGCCAAGATCAGTGCGATCAATGCGAAGACTCCGATCAGCATGGATCTGAATCTCGGACGCGCGTAGGCGCGATCGATGTAGTCGTCCATTGTCTTGAAGAATTTGAGAGGCTGTTCGGGGTTGAGTTGGCGGACGTATTCGGTGACCACGGGTGCCAGGGCCATGGGATTGGACGCTCTCACGGTCAGAAAGCCGGAAGGGTTTTCCCATTGGGTATAGGGAAAGAAGACTTCGGCTTGGGTGTCGTTTCTTATGCCAGCGTTTTTTACGTTGGAAATGATGCCGATGATCTCGCGCCTGCCTCCGCATTCGATCAGTTTCCCCAGTGGGTTTTCATCAGGGAAGTACTTGTCTGCAAATGCCTGATTGATCATCGCTACCGGTTGAGATTTCTCGGAATCAGCGTCTGAGAACTCGCGACCTTGTTGGAGAGCGATTCCGTAGGTGCTCAGGAACCTTGGTGTGACAACCCGGGTGTTTACGGTGGGGCGTTTGTTCGGTTCGACCTGAGGCTGATCCATGCGGGGGAAACGTGTGGGCCACCCGTTTCCTCGATCAGGAATCATCGAGACGAGGCAGGCATCTTCGACCCCGGATGTTCCGTTCATTCTTTCCAGCAGTCCTTTGATAAAGATTCTGCGTTGGCTTTCGTTCTTGTAGGCGGCTCCGTTCATGACCACGTCCACCGTCAGAAGGTTGTTCGAATTCTTGAAACCGAGGTCGATGGACTGGAGTTTGTTGAAGCTCTGGAGAAGTAGTCCGGCACCGATCAGGAGGATGAGAGCCAAGGCCACCTGAGCGACCGTGAAGATGTGACTCATGCCATGATGAAATCGACTTCCAGTAGTGTGTGTGGAGCCTTCTTTCAATGAGTGGTTCAGATCTGCTTTGGATGTCTGAAGCGCAGGCACGAGACCAAAGATGAGTCCGGTGACAACAGATAAGAAGAGGGTGAAACCGAGCACCCAAGGATCAATGGTCACCTCGGCGATCCGAGGAACACTGTCGGCATTGAACTGGATCAACAGCTGGAGTCCCCAGTAGCTCAACATGGCTCCTACGATTCCGCCCATCAGAGACAGAGTGATGCTTTCTGCCATGAGCTGCCGGACGATCTTTATTCTACTGGCTCCCAATGCAGAGCGGATGGCGACCTCGCGCTGACGTGTCAATGCACGGGAAAGAAGGAGGTTGGCAACATTGGCACAGGCGGTCAGGAGAACGAGAAGAACAGCCCCTGAAAAAATGTAGAGCGATTTGCGGACATTTCCGACGGTGGCCTCCTTCAAGGGGAAAACATCAATGGACTGTCCGATCATCAGATGAGAGCCCCGTTCGGCCAAGTGTCCGTGTTCGTCATGAATGCGTGACTGGATGGCGGATAGCTCCGCTTGAGCCTGAGCGACTGAGACATCAGGCTTGAGCTTTCCGATCACTCTAAGCATGGGGCCGCCGCGGCGGGTCATTGGTCGCCCCATGTGGGCACAAGAGGAGAAGATATCACCACCGGGCACGCGTGGGGATTCAGGAAGTATACCGATCACTTCGTAGGTATGGCGTCCTTGATTCTCCAACGTAATGGTGTTGCCGATGATATCCGGATCGGATCCAAGCACATTGGCCCAGAAGGTATGTGATAGAACGACGGTTCTGGCTGAGCCGGCCTGTTCTTCTTCCTTGTTGAAGGATCGCCCCATGAATGGTGCCACGCCATAGGTGGCGAAGTAGTCATTGGGCACGAATCTACCGTGGAAACGTTCCGCCGGATCGCCGTTCTTTCCGAGATAGAGAAAGCTGCGGGTTGTCTGCCCGGCATACTCAGCAGTGAAACTTAGTGTCTCGAAGACTGAGCTCTCGCGCCGCCAATCTAGAAAGGTGGCAGGGGATGTGTGTCTGCGTTGAAATCCTTTTTCAGGATCGGATTCATATACGTAGACGATCCTGTCCGAGTCTTCGAAGTCCAAGGGCTTGAGTAGCACTCCATTGACCACGCTGAACATCGTCGTTGTCGCTCCGATACCCAACGCAAGGGTCAGGATGGCTATTGCGGAGAACCCTGGGTTCTTGAGAAGTAGTCTTAGCGCAAATTTTAGATCATTCATTTGATGAGCCGATCTTTTCGAAGCTTTGTTTGAGGAGTGGTATGACGGGTGGTTTTGTTCCTTGTTCTCTCAATGTCCAACAAGCTGCCATAGAGATGCCTGGTTCCAACTCGACGGCAATCCACGCTTTGTAAGCCATGAGTGAGCCGGAGTGAGAGAGTCGTGTGATCTCTCCGTCTTTGGCCATGCTCCATCCTAAGGTATAGCTGCTTTCACTGCTCCTGCGTTTTCCAAGCTCTTGTACCAGACCTTGAGGTAGGGCGAGCTTGTTGCTTCTGCCGTTCCATGATTCAGAAATCGCGTTGGCAAAGATGGCCATCTCTTTGGATGTGGAGTAGATGCTGCCGCCCACAAGTGGGAAGCGATGTGTCTTGCCCAATCGATGGGGGGCACTGCGGGGAATCACGCCGGTGGCGATGTTTTCGGTGGACCCTGATCTTCCAGGGAAGAAGCTCGTGTGTTGAAGATCCAAAGGCTTGCAGATCCGGTTCTGAAGAATCGTTTCAATTGGTTGTTTGGCAGCGATCTCCATGGCTCTCCCCAAGATGCAATATCCGGCGCCACTGTATGCAAATCGCGTTCCGGGTTCGGCGATCAGTGGAACGCTTGCGATGCCCAGAGTAGCCTGTTCAAGAGTCTGTCTGAAGTCTCTGATCAGACGTGTTTGCTTGGGAGTTAGTTTCTGTTTTTGGGAATAGATGCCTCCGGTGTGTGACAGTAGTTCAGAGATGGTTGGAGCGCGCGTTGTTGAACTGCCGTTATCTATTTTTGCGCCCGGATACTGAGGAATCCAGCGATCAACTGTGTCAGACAACGTCACGGATTCCTTTTCATCTGCAACGAGGCTCAAGGTCAAAGCGGAGGCGAATGGTTTTGAGCACGACGCAATAAGAAACCGTGTGTTGGCATCGACCTTGGAGTCCGATGTGTTTGCGATATTTCCGTAGTTGCCCGCGAAGAGAATCTCGCCCCGCTTCATTATGGTCACCTGTGCTCCTGTGAGCGCCTCGGTGGTGACCAATCGGGATAATCCCTTGTCCAGCGTAGTGAACCGATTCCTCTTACCTGTATCTGCTCCGTTTGCATTGCTCAGTAGAACAATTGCGCAGAGACAGGCTGTGATGAATCGCGAACGGTTCATTTCCTCATTCCTTGAAATTCGTTGAAGGCTTTCCAAGCGATGGACTGGAGCTCCTTACGATCCTTGTCAGAGAACGTTCTTGTGATGGGAAGTCCGTCACGGTCCTTGTCCTTGTGATCTTTGCTGTTCTTGAAATAGCGGATGTCAGTGACCGAGTTGACAGACAATCCGACCGGGCTTTTTTCAAAGATGGCAGCATAGAGATTGCATGCGGTCAGGTAGGCCAGATTTTGATTCAAGTGGGCGTCGTTGATGAATCGTTGCGGCAGGTCAGGGCGTTCGTTCTGGCAATGCCATCCAGCCAGTGCCATCGGGGCAACGTTGGCATTCACACGATTGGCCAAGTCTGCAATGACCTTGGTCTTCTTCAGGACCGGGGCCTTGTCGGGAGTTGTTGTCAGTGGTTTGGCATTCTGAGTGGTTGGAGTGGTTTCATACAGAATTACCCGGGTGCCCTGTTTGTGAATCAGATCTGCAAACTGAGGCGCATATTCCACGTAGGCAGATTTCTCCCCTTTCAGATCATCGCGATAAGATTGAAGGACGACGATATCCCACTTGGCGTGCGACCTGTTCAGGGTCTTGATCAACTCCTGATGCTTCTTCAAAGCAGCCTTGGCGTATTTGTCTGCCGGGTCGTCTTTGACCTGCTTCTCCAGATTGGCAATCAGCTTTGTTTCTTCGTCGGCCTTCAGCTCGTGGAGGCGGATAATGTGGTGCGTTCCGAGTCGCCAGTGATCCTTGAGTGTTCTGCCGCCATAGATGACCGTGGTGACCTTGAATTCCAGCCCCGGATTGCCTTCCTCAGCCATCGACTTCACCACTTCCGACAGATTGTGCCGGGCGGTGTAGCTGTTGCCGATGAACAGGACGTTGAGAGACTTCTGCTCCTTGGCATGGAGAGACAGGGAACCAAGGACTATGAGCCCAATCAGGCAGAACCGGGAAAAGACAGAATGCATTCATCTACTGTGCGCCGCTGTCTCCATGTTTTCAAGATCTGAAAAGGCCCTTACTTCAATCTTGGGTCGAAGTTGAAGGGTTTGGGTTGATCTATTTTGATCTTCTTGAAATGAGGATGGGAAGGGTTGAGGAGGTAGTTGAATTCGTCTGGAATGATCGCGCTCGGGATCTTGAGCACGGCTGATTCTCGGTTGTGAATCCATTTGTCGCCGATTCGTTTGCTACTGATGGTTGCCGGTTCTTCCTGCCAGTCTTTCGGAAGCGGTTTGCCGGGAGTGGTTATCAGGCTGTCTGCGAACTCGATCTTGAAGACAACGTATCGGAAGCAGATTGGGGGATTGAGATGAACGAGGTTTTCCAAAGCGGCGAGAGACTGGGATTCGCTGCAGTAGACCATCCAAGTGTTTCTGGAGTTCCAGCGACCACCACCATGGGCTGCACCTTCACCTGTGAACGCGGTGTCCTTCCACTTTGCCTTGGAGATCCGCCACGCGATCATCAGGAGTAGACACCGTGATCGATACGGGTAAGCAGATCCTCAACTTCTCTGGCGCCTACCTCAGTGCCGGCGAATTCAAGGGGAATAGCTCCGCCAAGGCCACGTTGAGGTGCTGCCAACCACTGGCGTGCTCCTTCTTCTGACTCGATAACTTCAACTGCCTTCCCAACCAAACGGGCAAAGCGCACTACGCGATCTGACTCCAATTGATCCAATCGACCGCTGGCCTTGCGACGATGTAGGGTGGCTTTTGAAATCATCAGAAGGGAGGCGAGCCGCTCCATGGGGATGCTCAGCATGAAACGCAGTGCCTCGAGCTCTTGAAAAGGCAACCCCTTGCGCAGGGTATCTACCATTTTGGCTGGCCCATAGTCTTGGGCTTTGTTCTTGGTGGACGGGCCATTGACACAGTAATTCACCATGCCTGCCGGAGCATCTTTCATTTCTACCGGAGGCTCACTACGGGGCTCATAGCGGGTGGATGAATGTTTCATATGAATAAACAGTTAGTTCCAAATGAAAACAATGTCAACAGGGTTTCACAGTTGACTGATTGCTTTAAGTGTCACTAATTAGTGACATGTTAAGCGAAGTGCCAGATGTCGTTTGGAAGGCGTTGGCTGATCCGGTGCGTCGGAAGATTCTGGAGCACCTTGCTGTGGATGATCAGACTACCGGTGAGATCGTTGAGTTGTTTGGTGATCGGCTCTCCAGAACGGGAGTGATGAAGCATCTCGATGTCTTGGAGGATGCCAGATTGATTGAGATCAGGCGGGAGGGACGCACCAGGCTCAATGTGTTGGAGCGGGCTCCTTTGAAGGAGGTGGCTGGCTGGATTTCCGATCGAACTCGTTCTCACAAAAGAAATCTTGCGAGACTGAAGCGCCTTGCTGAGGAGTCATCTGCAACCGAATAGCCCAAAACTAACCCCAAAAAGAAAATATCATGAGTGAATCAAAAGAATGCTTACCCGCAGGATCAGCTGTCGTTCGTGTCGAAATACAGATCGATGCTCCGGTTGAAAGAACCTGGCAGTGCATGGTCGAGGATGTGACCCAATGGTGGCGTCAGGATTTCCTGATTTGCCAAGGCTCCAAAGGCATGTTTATGGATCAGCGAATTGGAGGACATCTGTATGAGAAAATAGATGATGAAGGAGGGGGGCACATTTGGGGAAACATCATTTCTTTTCAACCTCCTCTACTGCTTGGTTGCGTTGCCCAGATCGTTCCACCATGGGGTGGGCCGGCTCAATCGGTCATCATGATATCGCTTGAAGAATCTGATGGAGGGACATTGCTGACGTTGACAGATTCATTGATCGGCAATGTCACGGACGAGATGCTCAACAGTATGGATGAGGGCTGGAAGATGCTCTATGGCGAAGGCGGTCTGAAGACCTATGTAGAGTCCAAGAATTCTTAGCAGGTAGTCGACCACTATCGCTGATTCGGCAGAAGCCTTCCCATGATCTCCTCCATTGTGAGGAAACCATCCTGATTGCCGTCGAGTTGATCGAAACGATTCATTCGAGATGCTTCGCTTTTCTCAATCTTGCCGTCCTTGTTTCTGTCCATTTGGTTGAACAGCGTTTGCAGTCGGTTTCCGTTTCCGGGAGTTGGTCGATTGGATGTTGTTGATTGAGGTCTCTTCGCTGGAGCGATGACCTTTCCCTCAAATCCTGCGAGTGCGAGTTTTATGAATTCGTTCTCCTTGTATCCCTTGGCTTCGGCGAGTTGGACAATGAGCAATTCTTTGGATGGGCAGATATACAGTTTCTGTTTTCCAGCACCGGCTGCCATGACGAGGTCTTTGGGCGTGTCGTCGCCTCTCCCCAGCCAGAATGTGATGCCATAGAGAGGTTGTGCCTTGGCAGGTTGGAAACACTGTTTGAGTAGTGATGAGTCGAGAATTTGTTTCCCGTTCCATTTTCCCTGATTCTGTATGAGTAAGCCAAACTTGGCCCACTCCTTTGCTGTGATAAATGCTCCGGAAGGCAGGTGCGGGTTACCGTCCACATCTTTGCGCCAGATACCGTGTTTGAGTCCGATTGGCTTGAAGATGCGCTCTTCCAGATAGGCCAGAGCTGAACCGTGTTTGCCTTCTAATTTCCGTTTCATCAATTCGCCAAATACCATGAAGGCATTGGGGCCATAGCGAAATTTGTTGCCCGCGTCATCGATGGCTTTCACCTGTATGGCTTCCTTGTAGGAAGGGACCTTCCCATTGGGGCCGGGCTCGATGCCGCTGTTGAGTTGCAGCAGTTGGCGGACGGTGATTAACGAACGGCGCTCATCGGTTTTCCATTCCGTGATGGTGTCAGAGACTTTCTCATCCAGATTCAGATATCCATCCATCACGGCAGCCACAGCCATCGCACCGGAAAAACTCTTGGTGCCACTGGCAAGCCGATGGGCGCGATCCGCCTTCCAGCCATTGAGGTATTTCTCAAAGACGAGTTCTCCTTTTTCATACACGAGCATGGCGTGCCCGTTCTTTGAATCGAGATAGGCTGCCGCTGCTGCATAGCGTTGCTCTGCTGGGGGCTTCTGATCTGCTACGGAAGACAGAGCGATTGTAAGCAACATCAATAGAACTGGCACTTTGGGCTTTATCATTAGGAAAGGACGGTCAATGTAAGGCGTTGGTTACGGGTTGAAGGAATGTGACGACTTTCCCATGCTGCCGCTTCAACCCTCTTGAAAAAAACATGATTCGACTGATCGCGACTCTCCTCTTTCTGTTGGCTGGCATCCAGCTGCAGGCCAAACCAAATGTCCTGATCATCTACACGGATGATCAAGGTTCCATCGATGCAAACTGTTACGGAGCCAAGGATCTTGCTACTCCGAACATCGACAAGCTGGCAAAGACGGGTGTGCGCTTTACTCAGATGTTGGCACCATCGTCTGTGTGCACTCCTTCGCGTGTGGGATTGATGACTGGCAACATCCCATGGAGGATCGGGCTCCCGGGAAATGCGGCGACAAGGCGTGGAGGGCGAGGCATGGAGCCAGAGGTCTACACCATGGCCGAGCTCTTCAAGGACAACGGATACCGCACAGCTCATATCGGAAAGTGGCATCTTGGTTATCAGGCCGACACCATGCCCAACGGTCAGGGATTTGATTACTCATATGGTCACATGGGCGGCTGCATTGATAACTACTCACACTTCTACTACTGGGGTGGGCCGAACGAACATGATCTCTGGAAGAATGGGAAGGAAGTGTGGGAGGATGGAGTCAATTTTGGTTCCGTGATGACGCGTGAGATGAAACGGATCCTTTCCGAAAAGGATGAGAAGCCGTTCTTTCTCTACTGGGCCATGAATTGGCCTCACTACCCGCTTCAGGGATTTCCGCATTGGCGCGAGCACTACAAGGGCCTGCCTTCACCTCGAAGCAAGTATGCAGCCTTTGTCTCGAGCATGGACGAGGTAATTGGCGACGTGCTGAATCACTTGGAGAAAGAGGGTTTACGCGAAGAGACTATTGTTGTTTTCCAGTCCGATCATGGACATTCAGTTGAGGAACGCACTTTTGGTGGAGGAGGGAATCCAGGGCCGTTCAGGGGACATAAAGGATCCCTTTTTGAGGCCGGCCTTCGTGTGCCATCCATCATTTCTTGGCCAGGACACCTACCACAGGGAGAAGTGCGGGATCAGATGGTCACAGGGTGCGACTGGTTTCCAACCTTGGCTGAGCTCAGCGGTTCATCCATCCCAAATATGCATTTGGACGGACGATCCATTGTAGACGTCATCAGGAGCTCCGACGCCAAGACACCTCATCCGGATTTCTTCTGGTCCTACGGAGATCGCCCCAATGCCTCATGGGCCGTAAGGCGGGGTGACTGGAAGCTGTTGGGAAACCCCAAGGATCAGATCAACAGAGAGGTCATCACCAAGAATGATCGATTGTTTCTGGTGAATCTATCGAATGATATTGGAGAGATGAAGAATCTGGCAGCAAAGAATCCTGCCAAAGTGAAGGAGTTGCAGGAGCTCAAGCAGCGCTACGAAAAATCCATCAAGACAAGCCTTTCCGAACGGTGAGTATGAAAACAGTGGCAGTCATTGGGGCTTCGCAGGATGAGGCCAAGTTTGGAAATAAAGCTGTGCGTGCTTTCAAGGATGCTGGTTGGAACGTGATTCCTGTCAGTCCCAAGGGAGGGAAGATTGATGGGATCGAGGTGGTGGCCGATCTCACAACCATTGAGGAATCACCAGATGTCATCAGTGTTTACCTCCCTCCGCCTGTGTTTCTGAAGCAACTGCCTTTCATTGCGGAGCTTGGATGTCGCGAGCTATGGATTAATCCCGGAGCCGGCAGCGCCGAAGTGATCTCTGAAGCACGCAGTCTTGGCCTGGAACCGGTGGAGACATGCAGCATTCTTCATATTGGTAAATCACCTATGGATTACTGAGTGCCTTGGATCTTGGGTCCGTTCAGACGTACCAAAATCGGGTGAATCTAGAGCATGATTGGATGAGAGTGTTTCCAGGATGTGGTCGATTGTCTTCTCAACACGAAACGAAAGAAGACACTATGACATCATTTGCACCTATCCTAATTGCCGCATTTGCCGCTTGTTTTCCAATCGCCGCACTTTTGATTTTCCGCCGAGCGATGACACGCGCTGAACGCGCCGGACACTGATTTTTGGTCAGAGCAGAGTTGCTGATCGGAAATGCTGGTCCGGTCAGTGAAGAAAGGCCCACTAGATTTATCTGGTGGGTCTTTTTCTTGTTGGACGTGAGCATCGTGTTGGCGTCAGAGTTCCCAAGTGTCAGACGCCAGAAAAAAGACGTTTTCCATCATCCCTACTGCTGAGGAAATTGATTCCCTCGAGCGGGACCTGCGCTTCTATCCCAGTCCGGTGACGGAACCTTCCGTTCTGAGCCAAGAGCAGGTCGACGCCTTCAACAACGATGGTTGGTTGTCACCCAACCCATTGTTCTATCCGGCTGAAGCAGACGAGAACCGACTCTATTTCGATGAGCTTCTGGAGAAGGTCATGAAAGAAGGGGGAGACAGCTACTCCATCTCATCAGCCCATTTGAAGTATGGACGCGTGTATGACCTCCTGACTCATCCGAGAATCGTTGAACGCGTAGGAGATTTGCTCGGTGAAAACGTGGTGGGATTCGGGAGTCATTACTTTTGCAAGATGCCCGGTGACGGAAAAGCAGTGGCGTGGCATCAGGACGCAAGTTACTGGCCGTTGAGTCCCTCCAAAACAATCACCGTTTGGCTGGCGATTGATGACGTGGACGAAGGCAATGCCTGCATGCGCGTGATTCCCGGATCTCATAAACTTGGGCATCTGACTTATCGGGAAAGTGATTCAGTAGAGGGAAACGTGCTGGATCAGACCGTAGACAATGCAGAGCAGTATGGGGAACCGGTGAACGTGGTTTTGCCATCCGGATACTTTTCAATGCACAGCGATTTGATCCTGCATGGTTCCAAGGCAAACGAATCCAATCGACGTCGTTGTGGTCTGACCCTGCGATACTGCGCGGCTGAAGTCCGCGCTGAATTGGGATGGAATGCGAAGGGGGTTTTGGTCCGTGGCGTGGACAACGCCGGACATTGGGGGAACCCAAAGCGACCTGATGAAGACTGATTGAGCGATTGCTGACCTGGTTTGTCTGGTTACCGCTTCTTGCCCTGAAACTGTTTTGCTTTGGGATGTGTGGCCAGGATCGCCTTCAATTGCTTCATCACCTTCGGACGTTTTCCTGCGAGGTTCTTCCGTTCCAAAGGATCCTTCTCATAGTCGTAGAGTTCATACTCTGCCTCTGCCTTCGGATTTTTGATGGATTTCCATTCCACCATGCGATAGCGATCGGTCCGAATGGCACGTCCCAGTCGGCCCCCTTTCGGAAAGACGTGTGACGCGTGATTGCGGATGGTTGCCGAGGGATCTTTCAACAGAGGCACGAGGCTTTTTCCATCCATCGGCTGAGGGCCTTTCAAGGGGGCGAGTCCGGCCAATTTAGTCAGGGTGGGGAAGATATCCACAGTCTCGATCAACGCCTTGGTGCTGGTTCCTGGTTCAGCCACCCCTGGTGCTACAACCAGAATGGGGATGCGATTGGCTTGTTCATAATTCGTATGTTTGGTCCACGCACCTAGATCTCCGAAGTGATATCCATGATCACCCCAAAGCGCGATGATAGTGTCCTCGTGGAGATGCAGTCGATCCAGCTCATCCAGCACCCGACCGATTTGAGCATCCATGTAACTAAGTGAAGCATAGTAACCATGCACCAAGGTCCGGTGCATTTCCTCAGTCAGGGGAGGATTTTGTGGGACGGGTTTGTATTGATTCAGCTCGCCAAGTGTTTTGCCTGCATACTTGGGTGCTCCTTCGGGAGGTGTGGTGTTTGTAGGGAGAGGGAGCTTGGCTGGATCATACAGATCCCAGTATTTCGTAGGTGCGCAGAAAGGCAGATGCGGTTTTGTGAATCCCAGCGCCAGGAAGAATGGTTGGTTGCTACTCTTGTAGTCTTGAAGACGTTTGATGCCTTCAGCCGCGATGCGTCCGTCCGCATAAGCACCATCTTCGACATCGGCTTTCTCCCAAGCGGCACCTCTTGGGAGGGATTTGTTCTGACCTAGTTGTTGATTGCTAAAGTAGGCCTCCTCCCGAGTGAGTTGACCGCCTGTGCTTTCCTTCAATACATAGTCGATCACCTTGTCTGGATGAAAAGGCACGCTCCATGAGTGTTCGTCATTCGTGTTTCCGTGACCGATGTGAAATACCTTTCCAATCCCTGCCGAGTGCCAGCCATTCTGCTGGAAGTATTGTGGAAGCGTAGTGGCATCGGGCACTGCCTTCCTGAAGTGCGTTCCAAGATTGTAAATACCAAGAGATGTCGATCGCGACCCGACCAACAGATTGTTGCGCGATGGAGCACAGACAGCTTGATTGCAATAGGCGCGATCAAATCGCATTCCTCTGGCGGCCAGTCGATCCAGATTGGGGGAATGAACCCATTCTTCCCCATAGGCCCCAAAGGAGGGCTTCAAGTCATCGACAAGAATCAGAAGGACGTTCTTCTTGTTCGCAGCCTGTAGCGACAATGATCCAAGAATCAGAAAGAGAGAGATGAATTGCTTCATATGGATGGAGAAAGACTGTCGCAACAGCCTCAGAAAGGGAACGTGAAATTCGGTCAAGGAACGAAGCGATTGGGGATGTTGAACTCAATTTCTCCGAATACTTACAGGAAGTTGCAATCTGTACTTGCGAGAGCTTCGCTTGTCAGGGGAACGTAGCCGCCATGCTAAAGAAGATCGGTAAGAACAAGTCAGGGCAAGGCGGTCGATATGGAATCGTAGCTTCAAAATACAATTCTCGATACGTTGATGGCATGCTCAGGGCGGCCAAGAAGGAGCTTCAGGAGGCTGGAGCAGAGGCTGTAAAGGTTGTGAGAGTCCCTGGCGCCTTCGAGATCCCTGTTGTGGCCGCATCGATGGCTGAGGGGCGAGGAGGGGAGTTTGATGCCATCATATGTTTGGGCGTGATTCTAAAAGGCGAGACAACGCATGCTGATCACATAGGCTCAGCAGTAACGGATGCGTTGGCTTTGATTCAGGTGAACGACCTGATTCCCGTGATTCATGAGGTCTTGGTCTTCGACAATCGCGAGCAGGCGGATGTGCGTTGCTTGGGCAAGGAGCACAACCGGGGCAGGGAAGCCGCACAGACGGCGACCGCGATGGTGAAGACAATGAAAAAGCTGACCTGAAATCAGGTCAGCTTTTTTCGAAAGAGGAAATTGTGATCCTTTCTTTTGCTTAGAAGGAGAAGAATTTCTCTGGAATAACAATGATGTCGAGTCCCTGAAGGACGATGTCCGTGTGAAAAATGGACAAACGAGCAGTATCAATATCAATGTAGAGGATCCCTAGTTTAATTAGAGAATCGTCTGGATTAAAACCGCGTCGAATGAAAGGCGTTCTCAGAAGTGGTTCCATCCGGAACTCAGGAAGCCCATTGATGTAAGCGTTACCTCCGCCGACCCGAGGTCTGATCCTTGGCCCGCCAATGCTTTGATTGCGAAAGACATTGTTGTAGGGAGCCCCTGTGTCGGCGATGACGTCTGAAGCTGTGAGTTGTCCGTCTGGGTTGCCGCTTCGCAGAATACGCTGCTGCACCCTGAGTGAGTCAGGAGCCATCATTGCGATTAAGGCTGCGAGAAGGACAATATGGAAACGCATCACAAATAAAACCCGTTCGGTACGCTGGTACGTAAGCTGGCGTCTAATGAGGAACCTCATTGGTCAAGGGGGCATGAATCCCATGATCTGACATTATCGATTTGTCAGTCGTCACTCATTCCCGAAACGAAAAGCAATGCAATACGGGTTTAGCCCCAAGGGGGTCGAGAAAAAAGGGCTTAAGTATTTGGAAAATCGTTCGATAGGGCCGTGGACTAACAGAGCCCGCGCTCGCTTTTTCTGACGAATTGCACCAGATGCTGAACCTCGTCGGTCATGGGGATTTCGGCTTCGACTCTTTCCAATGCCTTGGTTGTGGTCAGTTTTTCCCGGAAAAGGATCTTAAACGCTTTTTTGATGTGCGCTTGGGCATCCTCTGAGAATCCCCGCCTTTTCAGCCCTTCTTTGTTGGGCATACGGGTCTGTGCTGGGCTTCCGTCGACCGTCATGAACGGAGGGACATCCTGCACCACTTTCGAACACCCTCCGATAATGGAATTGCGTCCGATCCGGCAGAATTGGTGAACCGCAGCCAGTCCGCCAACGATGGCGTAGTCTTCTACTGTCACATGTCCTGCCAAGGTTGCGGCATTGGACATGATGATGTGATTTCCCAGTATCACATTGTGGGCTACATGCGTGTAGGCCAGTAGATTGTTATTCGACCCGACTTCTGTGGTTTCTCCGTCTGAGGTGGCACTATGGATAGTGACATACTCGCGGAACGTGTTGTTGTCACCAATTCGGGTTTTGGTTACACCGCCTTTCCATTTGAGGTCCTGTGTTTTCAGGCCAATGGCTGCGAAGGGGAAGATTTCGTTCTTGTCTCCGAGTTGGGTGTCTCCGTCGATGACGACGTGGGAATGAAGGTTGCAACCTTCGCCAAGGACGACTTGTTCACCGATCACGCAGTAGGGGCCGATATGGCAGTTTTCGCCGATACTGGCTCCGGGGTGCACGATGGCAGTTTGATGGATCTGACTCATTATGGCTGCTTATTGATCCATCAGGACAAAAGTGACATCAGCTTCGCTGACAACGTCTCCATCGACGAGGCATTTACCTGTAGCCTTGCCTATCTTGCCTTTGCAGCGGGTTAGGTTCACATCAATGGTGAGAACATCTCCAGGGTGGACAGGCTTGCGCCATTTGACCTTATCGGCGGCCATGAAGTAGGCGATTTTTCCAGATTTTGCCAAATGTTTGAACATCAGGAGTCCAGCCAATTGAGCGATGGCTTCGAGCTGGAGCACTCCAGGCATGATGGGGTGCCCTGGAAAGTGGCCTTGAAAGTGAGGTTCGTTAAAAGTGACGTTTTTCTCGGCGACGATGTGGTTTCCCTCGATCTCCACAACCCTGTCCAACATCAGAATTGGGTAACGATGAGGAATCACCTGCATGATCTGATTCACATCCATCAAAGTCTCAGCACGTCCGGAGCTGACTTTGTTTTTCTTTTTCTTGGATGCTTCTTCAGCTGCCTTGTCCTCCTGTTTTTCGGGAGGCGTGAAGGTGGTTTGTGCAATTGCCGGGAGTGTCATCTGCTGATGTAACTCTCGGGTAAGCGCTGCGTTTCCTTCGTGGCCCGGACATACTGCGATGATGTGACCTTGTATAGGTTTTCCAAGGAGGGTGATATCTCCAATGATATCGAGAATCTTATGACGAACGAATTCCTCGCGATAACGTAAGGGTTCTGTAGTGAGAACAGCGTCGTCGCGGATGACAATGGCGTTTGCGAGGCTGCCACCCTTGATCAGTCCCTTTTTGATGAGGTATTCGATTTCTTCGTAGAAACAAAAGGTCCGCGCGTGAGCAACGTCCTTCTCCCATGTTTCTGGTGTGATATCGAGGCTTAGAAATTCAGTGTGTCTTCCTGCTTTGTCTGAGCTGGTACAGGTTATTTTGAAACCGTCGTGAGGGAAGACAGTGTAGTGTGACTCACCTTGGCGAATTTCCAGAGGTTGCTGAACTTTGAAAAAATCCCGTTGTTCTGCCTGGCTGGCGATACCAGCCGATTCGATCATCTTACAGTATGGTCGGGAGCTTCCGTCACCTACAGGTGGTTCGGATGCGTCGAGTTCGACAATGGCATTATCAATTCCGTAACCGGCAAAGGTGGCCAACACATGCTCTACCGTTTGGAGTTTGATATTCCCCTTGGTGAGGGTAGTGCTTCGAACGGTCTCAGTGACGTATTCGATACTAGCCTCGATCTCAGGGGAGCCTTGGAGATCCACCCTTTTGAATCGGATGCCTGTATTTGGCTCCGCAGGGAGGAATTTCATGGTTACCCGATTTCCGCTGTGTAATCCAAGTCCAGCGAAGCTTGCGGGTCTTTCCAGTGTCTGTTGGTTCGGCACGGGCGACTGTCTTTAGGGGAACGGAGGCAACCTTTCAAGTGTGTTGCCGGGGAAAAGAAAGACTGCGGAGGTTGCCCTCCGCAGTCTTTGCAAACTGTGAATGTGATTATTCGGCGGATTCTTCTTCGTTTCCACCATCGCGCTCTTCCATCGCTGCCTTGCGGGAGAGCTTCACGCGGCCCTTCTCATCGATGCCGATGAGTTTGACCCAGATTTCGTCGCCAGATTTGACGATGTCCTCAGTGGCTTTTACGCGGAAGTTTGCCAATTCACTGATGTGACAGAGGCCATCCTGCCCAGGAAGGAACTCGACAAAACATCCGAAGTCCTTAGTGCTGACTACCTTACCGCGGTAGATCTTACCAACTTCAGGCACTGCTGTAATGCCCTCGATCTCGTTTCTGGCGATTTCGAGTCCAGCTGCGCCTACTGAGTAGATGATCACGGTGCCGTCTTCCTCAATGTTGATTTCGCAACCTGATTCTTCGACGATACGCTTGATGTTCTTACCACCAGGCCCGATGAGGGCACCGATCTTGTCGGTCGGAACAGAGATCTTGGTGATCTGCGGAGCGTATGGGCTCATTTCTTTGCGTGCTTCGCTGATCGTTGCATTCATGTTTTCAAGAATGACGAGGCGAGACTCGCGAGCGCGATCGAGCGCTTTGTCCATGAGGTCGAATGGGATTCCCTTAAGCTTCAGATCCAACTGAAAACCGGTGATTCCCTTTTCGGTACCTGCAATTTTGCAGTCCATATCGCAATAGGCGTCTTCCCATCCGATGATGTCGGTGAGCATGGCGTGGCGAACGATCTTGCCGCTGTCATCGGACTCGGTGCATAGACCGATGGAAATACCTGCAACTGGGCGCTTTAGAGGAATTCCAGCATCGAGTAGCGCGAGGCTGCCACCACAGACTGAAGCCATGGAGGTGGAACCATTTGATTCCATGATCTCACTTGTTACACGAATGGTGTAAGGCAGTTCGTCTGTTGGGACAACTGGTGCGATTGAACGTTCTGCGAGAGCTCCGTGACCGATTTCACGACGGCCAGGGCCCATGATTCTTCCGGTTTCACCAACAGAGTAATTGGGGAAGTTGTAGTGGAGAATGAAGCTTTTGTCGCTTGGTCCACCTGTATAGGAATCAAAATGCTGGTTGTCTTGCTTGGTTCCGAGTGTGACTTGGCTCAGTGCCTGTGTTTCTCCACGAGTGAAGATGGCAGAGCCGTGAGTGCGGGGAAGAACTCCGACTTCAGAGGTCAATTGGCGGATATCGTCGAAGGCTCGGCCGTCTTGACGCTTGGAATCATTGAGGATGAGCTTACGGACTGTTTCTTTCTGAAGCTGATAGAAAACCTGTCCGACGACCATGCCGTCGATGGCGTCTTCTCCGAACTTTTCTGAAAGAGCAGTAGCTGTTTCTTCCTCGATTGCCTTACAGGCGTCTTCACGATCTTTCTTTCCAGGTGTCAGGAGAGCAGGGGCCAAACGGTCGCCAACAAGAGTGCGTGCTTCATTGAGGATGTCATCTGAAACGACTTGGAGTTCGATCTCCATTTTCTCTTTTCCAGCCTTTTCAGCCAATTCACGCTGTGCGGCGATGAGTGGCTTACATGCTTCTTGTCCGAAGCGGAGGGCTGCTTTGAAGTCGTCATCTGGAATTTCGTCGGCAGCACCTTCGAACATGACCATTTCTTCGTCTGTGCCAACAAACACGAGGTCGATATCACTATCGGCCATCTCTGTGTGGGTTGGATTGGCGATGAATTTGCCGTCAACACGTCCGACACGAACAGCACCGAGTGGTCCAGCCCAAGGGATGTTACTCACCATCAGGGCGGCAGAAGCACCGAGGATGCTGAGGATATCGGAGTCGTTTTCGCCGTCAGCACTGAGAAGGAGGCTCTGCACCTGCACTTCGTTGTACATTCCTTTAGGGAAGAGAGGGCGAATCGGACGATCCGTCATACGCATGGTGAGGATTTCCTTCTCACTTGGACGACCTTCGCGTTTGAAGTAGCTACCTGGGATTTGTCCAGCTGCAGCGGCTTTTTCACGATAATCGACCTGGAGGGGGAAGAAATCCTGTCCGGGTTTGGCCTTTGGTGCGGCACAAACCGCTACCATGATGACGGTTTCACCCATCTGAAGGGTGACGGCACCGTTGGCTTGTTTTGCCAACTTGCCGGTTTCGATGGTGATCTCGCGGTCACCTAGACTTGCTATTACTTTTTCAGGCATTTGTTTCTTGGGTTGTTACCTGCCTGAACTGAGAAACTTCAGTCAAAACCCATCCCAAATGGGTGTTTTTGTGGATTTTGAATGAAATTACCCGGTTCGGCAGGAGTTTTTCTTGAGGATGCAAGGTTGATTTGAAGTAGGGCCCTTGCTGGTTGCCCTGGTGGAGAGAGTGAGGTGTTTTGTTGGAATACAATACTCCCTACACTCCTCCTAAAACGGAAAAAGCCGGAAGGGAGGCCCCTTACCGGCGAAGATTCAATTTCTTGGTCAACTCGTGGTAACGAGTGGTGTCTGTGTTGTGGAGGTAATCCAACAGGCGACGACGTTGACCGACCATTTTCAGTAGTCCGCGGCGGGAGCTGTGGTCTTTGTGGTTAACTTTTAGGTGCTCGGTGAGCTCGTTGATACGCTGGGTCAGAGAAGCAATCTGGACGTCGGCTGAACCGGTGTCTTTTTCATGAAGGCGTACGTCTTCGACTGATGCTACTGTTTCTTTCTTTGCCATGGAGATATTGTTTGTCTCGTTGTTGAGCCGGGGAGGTTAGGAGGGCTCAGGGGGTGCTGTAAAGAGTTTTTCTGTTCTAATTTGGTTTCTATTGTCCCTAATAATGCAGCTCTGGAGTGATCGCTTGGCTGGGAAGTTGGATGATTTCAGAAACCGTTTGAACGCAAAGACTTCTTCAGCATATTGCAAAGAGAATCACCCTGGCATTGACATTCATTTCATGCGCGTTGCATCTTCTCCCGACTCACCTGAATTTTGTCACAAACTTATTAGTGGTTTTGCTGTGTCTGTAAGCGACGATTATCTAGTCGATACCCTGTACGATATGGGGTTCATCTCGGGCGAAGAGCTTGAAGAAGCTCGCTTCGCTGCGGGGGAAACCGGGGTTGGCGTGGTTGATACCATGATCCAGCGGGGAATGATTGCCCCGTTGAATGTGGTACAAGCCAAGGCTGCATCCTTTGGTGCTGAAATTATTGAGCTGGGATCTACCGATGTTCCTGACGAAGTAATCCAGGCTGTACCCCGTAATGTGGCCAAGCGCTACAAGGTGGTGCCTGTCCGTATGACGGACTATGACATCACGATTGCTCTAAGTGACCCGTCTGACTTGGATACCATCGATTCTCTCCATCACTTGTTGAAGAAGGAGATTGTACCGGTGGTGACCACGGATGAGGAGATTGAGGAAGCGATCAATCGCTGCTATTCCAAGCAGGAAAATAAGGTTACTGAAATGATTGCCGACGTGACTGCCGGTAATATTGAGATGACTCAGATGTCTGTTGGAGACATGGGAGATGATGGAGCAGAGGTGGATGCCGATGCTCCGATTATCCGTTTGGTGAATCAGGTCGTTGCGGATGCCTTTAAGATGAGGGCTTCGGATATTCATATTGAGCCATTGGAGCGGCGATTGCGTATTCGCTACCGAATTGACGGTGTTCTTCAGGAAATGAAGGGGCCACCGAAGAAACTTCAAGGTGCCATTATTTCTCGTCTTAAGATTCAGTCAGCAATGTCTATTGCTGAAAAAAGAATTCCTCAGGACGGTCGTATTCAAATGAGCGTAGCGGGGAAGCAGATTGATCTTCGTGTCAATTGCCTGCCTACCAATCATGGAGAGAGCGTGTGTATGCGTATTCTCGATAAGACGGGACTGCGCTTGGGGTTGGGCGAGCTGGGATTCTTGTCTGACGATCAGGCCACATTTGAGCGACTAATTGGTCTTCCTGACGGAATCATTCTTGTTACCGGACCTACTGGTTCAGGTAAGACCACGACACTTTATTCCTGTCTCAACTATATCAACCGTCCTGATAAGAAGATCATTACGGTTGAGGATCCTGTTGAGTATGTTCTTTCGGGTATCAATCAGGTCCAGGTGCATGAAACTGTGGGACTGAGCTTTGCAGCCGCGCTTCGTGCGATGCTTCGTCAGGCTCCAAATGTGATCATGCTTGGTGAGATTCGTGATATGGAAACAGCGACGATTGCGATCAATGCGTCTCTCACGGGTCACTTGGTTTTCTCCACGCTTCATACGAATGATGCACCTGGTGCTGTCACGCGTTTGATTGATATCGGAGTGAAGCCCTTCCTCGTGGCCTCATCAACTCGTGCGATGATGGCTCAACGCCTTGTTCGAAAGATTTGTAAGAATTGCGCTGCTCCAGACACCCCGGATCCGGCATTGCTTCACTCGATCGGAATTGACCCAAGTACGGTCACAGATGATGCCAACTTCCTGAAGGGGGAGGGATGTGCAGAGTGTAATAAGTCTGGGCATCGTGGTCGTTTCGGTATTTTCGAAGTATTCCTCGTCGATGATGAGGCAAGGAAGCTGATTTATGACCGTGTGCCGACTTCAGTGCTGCGTGCTCGAGCAAGGGAAACGGGAATGAGATCTCTACGTGAGGATGGAGCGCGAAAAGTGGTGGCAGGAATGACCACAGCTCCAGAAGTGATCAAGGCTACCGTGGAGGATGAATAAGCGGAGTCGTGATAATAAAATGTCTTTTTACAACAACCAACCAACCGAAGAATAGGAGTAATCAAGAAGCATGTCTTACGCAATGGCAGACCTGTTGCAGCTGATGGTCGATTTAGGAGCTGCTGACCTTCACGTTCGTGTGGGCATCCCTCCAGCACTACGTGTTGGCGGCATTCTTGAGCGCGTCGAAGGACCACCTTGTGAGCCGGAAGATACCGAGGAATTGATGTCGAGTATCAGCTCCGAGGATAACATCCAAGAGGTGCGCCAAAATGGTGGTGCCGACTTTGGTTTTTCTTTCAGTGATCAGGCTCGTTTCCGTTGCTCTGTTTTTAAGGAGAAGGGCAATTTTGCAATGGTTTTGCGACAAATTCCGACGGATTTGTTGACCTTGGATCAGATTGGTCTTCCCAAAGAGACCATCAATAATCTGCTCTCAAAACCAAGGGGTATGATCCTCGTAACAGGACCGACCGGTTCTGGTAAGTCAACGACCTTGGCTTCGATGATCAACATTGTGAATGAGACTCAGGATGAGGCTCATATCATTACCATTGAGGATCCGATCGAGTTCTACCATGAGCATAAAAAGGCGGTCATCACCCAACGGGAGGTGAAGATTGATGTTCCTACTTTCGCTGAGGCATTGAGACGCGCGCTTCGTCAGGACCCTGATATCATTCTGGTGGGTGAGTTGCGTGACTTGGAAACGATTGAGGCTGCTGTTGCGGCTGCTGAGACCGGTCACTTGGTTTTCGGAACGCTGCATACAACCGGTGCTTCCAAGACGATCGATCGTATTGTGAACGCCTTTCCGATGAACCAGCAGGAGACTATTCGAATCCAGCTTTCCACGGTTCTTCAGGCGGTTATATCCCAGATTCTCTGTAAGCGTGTTGACAAAAAGGGACGTGTTGCGATTTTTGAGATCATGGTGAACACCCCATCGATCGCTGCTTTGATTCGTGATAACAAAACTTTCCGTATCAACTCGGACATTCAGACCGGTGCTAAGTTCGGAATGGTCACCTTGGATGGTATGCTAGGTGATTGTTACTACGAGGGTAAGATCAGCCGTGAAGATGCCGTCTCCAAAGCTCAGGACTCCATAACCATGTTGACCAAGGTTCAGGAGATCGATGCCAAGAAGGCTGCTGAAGAAGCAGCTGCAGAAAAGTAATCCTTAGAAATGTCTGATACTATTTCCAGCCCGTTGCTATCGCTCGTACAGGAGCGGGGTTTGATTGATGACCTCCAGCTTGAGGAAATCAAGGATGAGGTGAGTCGTTCAGGAAAACCTGTAGGACAGGTCCTTAACGATCTTGATGTCATCGATGCGGATACTCAGTTGGAAATTATCGCTGAGTATATCGGGTCTGAAGTCGTGGACCTTCGAAATGTTGAGTTCACTGATGAGCTGATCGCTGCAATCCCTAAAACCTCCGCTCGCATGTATCAGTGTATGGCAGTGGCTGATTACGGGGATACCTTGCAGGTCGTAATGGCCGATCCCATGAACCCATCCGGTGTGGATGAGCTCGGGTTTATGATCAAGAAAGATATCCAGGTCATGGTGGCCAATCCGACCGCCATTCTGGATGCGATCGATAAGCATTACGGAGCTGAGGGGGAAAGCATGGATGAGATCCTTGCTGACCTTGGTGACTCAGGCTTGGACTTTGAAGCACAGGCAGCAGAGCTTGAAGGAGCAGAGGACATTGCCAGCAGCATTGCTGACATGGCTGATGCTGCCCCGATCATTCGATTTGTGAATCTGGTTTTGGTTCAGGCGGTTCAAGACCGGGCCAGTGATATACACTTCGAGCCATTCGAGGATGAATTCAAGATTCGTTACCGTATTGATGGTGCGCTGTATGAAATGGCTCCGCCTCCGCTCTATCTGGCGATGCCGGTGATTTCGCGTCTGAAGATTGTTGCGAACTTGAACATTTCTGAACGGCGTCTTCCTCAGGATGGTCGTATTTCCATTCGTATCGCCGGTAAGGAAGTTGACCTTCGTGTTTCTTCACTCCCGACCAAGTTTGGTGAATCAGTGGTGCTTCGTGTTCTGGATCGTGAGAATTCAAATCTGGAATTGGAAGATTTGGGATTCCCTCAGTTTCTGGCTGAGTTTGTCCACGAAGCAATCGAACAACCGAATGGCATTTTCGTTGTAACCGGTCCGACCGGTTGTGGAAAAACGACGACGCTTTATTCCTGTCTGAAGCGGGTGAATAAGATTTCTGAAAAGATTCTGACCGCTGAAGATCCGGTCGAGTATGACATGGAAGGGATCATGCAGGTGGCAATTAATGAAGGAGTGGGAATGACCTTCATGGCTTCTCTTCGCGCCTTTCTTCGTCAAGATCCGGACGTGATCATGGTTGGTGAGATGCGTGATATTGAAACCGCGCAGATCGCTGTGCAGGCGTCACTAACCGGTCACTTGGTGCTCAGTACATTGCATACCAATGATGCGCCTGGCGCTGTGACTCGTCTGGTCGATATGGGAGTGGAGCCGTTCTTGGCGTCGTCTACGTTGATCGGTGTGTTGGCACAACGTCTTGTGCGTACGATTTGCAAGAAGTGCCGTGCTCCTTTCGAGCCGACTGAGAATCAGCTGGCTCAGCTAAACCTTTCCCCCTACGACGTGGGAGACAAAGTGTTTTACTTTGGTCGTGGTTGTCAGGTTTGTAATGACACCGGCTACAAGGGACGGAAAGGAATCTACGAGTTGTTGGATGTATCTGAATCCATCAAACAGCTCGTCAACGAGCGTGCACCTGCTGTGGTGTTGCGTCAGAAGGCAATCGAACTTGGCATGCAGACCCTCCGGGATGATGGTTTGCGTGGTATTTTCGATGGTGAAACCACCATTGAGGAAGTCCTCAAGTACACCTAATCCTCAGAAGTAAAAGATATGCCAGTTTTCGAGTACACCGCCATGACCTCCAAAGGGGAGGAAGAAAAAGGCACTCTGGAAGTGGGGAGCCAGAGTGACGCCGTAACCAAGTTGAAGGAGATGGGCTTCTTCCCGACCAAAGTGGTCGAGGTAGGGAAGGGTGGAGCCGCCGGTAAAGGCGGTGGAGGCAAAGGGATGAAGAAGGATCTCAATATCCCGAACCCTTTCAAGAAGCTTGGATTTGGCGGTAAGGTAAAAAATAAGGTACTGACCACCTTCACTCGCCAGTTGGCGACACTGGTGGATGCTGGTCTTCCGCTCTTGCGTGGCTTGAGAGTTTTGGAAAAGCAGGAGAGGAATAGGAACCTGAAAGGAATTATCAACGAGTTATCGATCGCAATTGAGGGTGGTTCGACGTTTTCAGAGGGTTTGGCGCAGCATCCGAAAGTTTTCAACAAGTTGTATATCAACATGGTGAAAGCTGGTGAGCTGGGTGGTGTTCTCGAGGTCGTATTGAATCGTCTCGCTGAGTTTATGGAGAAAGCCGAGAAGATCAAAGGCAAGGTGATTGCTGCGATGTTCTATCCGGTCGCGGTGCTTGTCGTTGCCGTAGGTATTTTGGCACTCCTTATGATCATGGTTGTGCCAAAATTTGAGGAAATCTTTGCTGACATGTTGGGAGATGGTGAATTGCCTCAATTCACCCAGTTGGTTTTGGGTATCAGTCGAATGATCAAGGACAATGCTCCGCTTACCGCCGGTATATGCTTTGGGGTTTTCGTAGCATTCAAGCTGTTCACGCGTTCTAAGTTCGGAATGAAGCTGTGGCATAAATTCCTCTTGATTGTTCCGGTCATGGGGCCTGTAGTCAGTAAGGTCGCAATTGCTCGTTTTTCTCGAACCTTGGGAACACTGATTTCATCCGGTGTGCCAATTCTTCAATCGCTGGCCATTGTGAAAGAGACCTCAGGAAACGTGATCGTTGCCAATGCAGTGCAAGGAATTCACGAAAGTGTGAAAGAGGGTGAAACGATTGTTGCTCCCTTGGAAGAGTCCAAAGTCTTTCCGCCAATCGTGATTTCGATGGTTGATGTGGGAGAGCAGACAGGTGCTTTACCTGAGATGCTCATGAAAATCGCTGATAACTACGATGAAGAAGTGGATAACGCGGTTGCTGCTATGACCTCGTTGCTGGAGCCAATCATGATCGTCTGTCTGGCTGTTATTGTTGGTAGTATCGTTATCGCGCTCTTCCTGCCATTGATCGTCTTGATGGATAAACTCGGGTAAAACTGGCATGGTTATCATGGAACATGTCCTTCAGAGCCCGAAATTCTTCCAAAAAATGAAAGAGGTTTCAGAATCTCCCTATTGACACCGATATTGCGTCTGTGTAAATACATTGTATTCACATTGCATGGGCGTTTGATAAATCCCCGATCCAGAGATGGAGTTTGATTGGAACAATTCGCCCTTCGATTTGAAGAAACCGTTAACACAGCGTGACGTGGAAGAATCATTCGAAGATCCATTTGCTATCAGGTTGCTACCAGATTCCGGCGGAATTTCCTCCCAGAGTCGGTATTTTAACTTGGGGCAAGCCGCCTCTGGCGATGGCGTTTTTAGTGTCTTTCGAACCAATGGAAAGATCTACAAAGTGGTTCACTCACGCTCATTTACAGCTGAAGAGCAGTTTTTTTACGAAAGAAGTAAGGAACGCTCTCTAGCTTGATTCCCGAGAATGGCACGGACATTATCCAGCGAAGAATTAGAAATCATCTCATCATGGGATGAAGTTCCCGATTTCGCTGATGAACGTGAGGAAGCCCAGTATTGGAGCAGCCATCAGGTTGATGTGAGGCTCATGGAATCTTCTGTCCTGAAGTCGACTTCATCCGATTCCGTCACCATCACGCTGCGCATGGATCCTAGAATGCTGGCCAGGCTCAAGCGATTGGCTCGTTCCAGATACCTCAACTATCAGAGTATGATCAAACAGTGGATGAGTGAAAGGCTCGAAGATGAGTTCAGCCGTTCCTCCCAGTCACGATGACAGGCATATGAGATTGATTAAGAAAGATCGTAGCAAAGTTGGCTTCACCTTGGTGGAGTTGCTGGTTGTGATTGCTATTATGGGGATTTTGGGTGGGCTCGTTGTCGGCTTGGCGGCAGCTGCAAGCAAGAAAAGGGTAATTACCCGCGCCAAGGCAGATCTAGCACGCATTCAAACGGCCATCGCTGATTACGAATCAACTTACGATCAACCGCCTCCTGGAAATCCCAACAGCGTGATCATGAGTAGTCTTTACTACGAACTGACCGGTGTTCAGTACGACTCAGCGGCAACCAATTATACTACGTTGGATACCATGAATACCCTGACTCCGACGGAAGCGGCAACCATGTTTGGTGTCGGAGGGATGCTGAATTCAGAAAATCCTGAAGGTTTCCTTAGGATTCGCCCCAAGCAGTGGGCGGAAATCACCCAAAGCGGAGTTACGTCCAGAATCTTGATAGCTGAAGGAGAGGGCCCACCTGCTGACATGCTCACAGGAACAGTTGATGGAGCTGAGCGACAGGTAAACCCTTGGCGATACAGTGAGATCTCCCCCACCTACAACCGCGCAACCTATGACCTTTGGGTGGAAGTTGTGGTAGGACAGGTTAAAGACGAGGGCTCACCCGTAAACAACCCTACTTTTTCTGATCAAGTTGAGATCATCTCCAACTGGTGACCTCTCTATTTTTTTCAAGCCGACCAACATGAAAATCAGACAACCCAATACTACAAAACCAAACAGCGGATTCACTCTGGTGGAACTTCTAGTAGTGATCGCTATCATTGCCATTCTGGCATCTATCGCGCTTCCGGTCATTGGAAAGGTGAAGACCAAAGCCATGAACGCGAAGACAAAGATCCAGATGGGCGAGATCGAACAGGCCACCGCTACATACAAGAATGATTACTCGAGGTTTCCTTTGTCTGACGCGATTTACACCTTGGGAACTGATTTTACATACGGAACCACGGGAACCGGTCATTCGACAACTGTAGTGACAGGGAGCGCCATCGAACGCAACAACAAGGAAATTGTCGCGATCCTGACTGCGGTAAGTAATTTTCGAGATGGATCGGCGACAGTGAACACCAACAATCAGCACAACGTGAAAAAGGACCAGTATCTTAATGCGAATCCTAGTGACTCTGGTCGTCCCGGTATAGGTGAAGATGGAATCTACCGTGATGTATGGGGCTCTCCGTTTGTTGTGTCATTCGATGCCAATTTTGATGGAAGAGTATACGATTCCTTTTATCGAAATGCTTCTGTTTCGCAAAAGGACGTTGGATCGCCTTCTGGATTTAATGGGTTGGTTAATACTGACGATCCTACCGGAGCTAGTAATGACTACTCTTTGGTGGGAGACGTCATGATTTGGTCTTTTGGTCCCGATAAGTTGGCCAGTACCACGTTCAATGCTGAGTCTCACGGAGATATCGGAGGGGACAAGGTCAGTAATGCAGATAATGTGCTCAGCTGGGCGGATTGATTCTTGATCTGATGAAACTAACCACAACACTTAAAAACGATATTGATGGGCGCTCTCGGAATAGGAGAGGCGGTCGCACGGCGTTTACGCTGATCGAGATGCTTGTGGTGGTTGGTATCATCGGGATCATTGTATCGGTTGGGATTCCTTCGATTCAGAAACTTTCCAAGCCGAATACAATCGCTGTTGCGCAGAGGCAATTGTTGGATACGTGTACCTACGCTCGCTATCTGGCGCTCTCAACGCGCTCAACGGTTCATTTGGCATTTATTACAGAGGAACTTTCGGGACTGAATACGAATCGTTGGGATGGGGCGGATGCTAATCAGGTAAGTGAACTGTTGGGGGTTCAAAATCGAGGTTATGCAATCTATGCAACCAGATCGGTTGGGGATCAGCCGGGCAGAAGCAATCCTCGTTACCTTGCTGATTGGTCATCATTACCTGATCACGTTTTCATCAGTACCAACGAGTTCTTTTTTAATACCAATCTGTTTACCTATTCATCAATAAGGTTCCCTCATGTAGACAGCACCAATAAGGTGACTTTGGCTGGTTTAAACAGCATTTCTGCTCCCACAATTTCTTTTAACTCAAAAGGGCAGTTGGCGAGCGGTAGAGATGCGTATATCCCGATTTCACAGGGAAGTGTCATCTATCCCATGAATGCGGCAGGAACACAGTTCATGGTCCGGCCACCTAGTACCATTGATACAACTCAGTCGGAAACTACCATCATTCCCGGGGTTCGGTATTATGTGAGAGCTGGAACCGGGAGTATCAATTATAATGGTTCAGTATTTGCCGATGGTGAGTCGTTTGTGGGATCGACGGCAGCGGGTAGCTTTACTGCTGCCTCGGGGACACCAAAAGTGATTCTTTTTCAAGGTATCCACATCAATTGGCTGACAGGAAGAGCAAGGATCGTGAAACCTGGAGTCAATAGCTGACGATGAATATGAAGCTACAAAACAAAAGCAATCGAATGGAATCAGCCTTCACACTGGTTGAGGTTGCAATGTCGATTGCTTTGGTTGCGTTTGCTCTGGCGGCCATCGTCGGGGTCTTGCCGGCTGGGCTTCGTGTGCAGGAAGAGAATCTTGAAGACACCATTATCAATCAGGATGGACCAGTCCTGATGGAAGCAATCAGAAGCGGAAGTACCAATATCTCCCAGTTGGAAGCATCGATTGAGTGGTTGCGTCGGGTTGAGATGTCCAATGGGGTCCCAATCTTCACGAATTATTTCACAAACTATACCGATCCAGCAAACATCATAGGTCAGTTGAGTCAGCCAAAGTATGATCCGAATTTCACCACTGAGTTTGTTGGTCAGGCCAAGTTTGTTGCAAGTAGTGGAGCCATGATTTTTCAGGATTCAGCACCAGCAACCAGAGCAGTAGCCTTTTCCTATATTGTTACCAGTGAGGTGATACCACTTCAGACTCGGTACAATGCAGCTCCAACACTTACGAATAGTGTTTACGATGTGAAACTGACCATGAACTGGCCAGTGCGACCCGCTTCGACTCCTTTCAATTTCCGTGTGGGAAATGGATCCAAGATATTTCGAACGTCAGTAATGGGGTTTGCGCATCAGCAGGGTGAAAACTTCTTTATACGCCCTGGTGTTCTGGCGCCATACACAGAAGAAACCGTTGTTCCTTGATTGAACGATATGAAGCTCCGGGCATCAACATACACTCATCGTAGTTCCGCTATGACTCTTATTGAGTTGATGGTCGCGGTGACTCTGATGACCGTCATTGTTTTGGGGCTATACAAGGTGTTTGACCGTACCCAAAGGGCAATGAGAGATGGAGCTAATCAAATCGATACAACGGAGACCGGACGTTCCACGATGGGTATTTTGCTTCGGGACCTCGAACAAATGGCCGATTCAGGAAGCACCAATGAGGTGAATTTCGATCTGTTTCATCCGGCGTATTCGAACAATGTGGCTACTGTTTTTCCGAGCGGAGATGTTTCGACGAATATCAATCAAGAATTGTTCTTTCTGAAAAAAGGGCAGCATTGGACCGGAGTTGGATTTCTAGTGATGCCCGGTAGTGATCCGGGTGGGGATGATGCCTTGAATCAGGCAGGTATTAGGTCTCTATACCGCTTTGAAATCGAGACGAATATCCTTCAGCTGCGGAGTAACAATCTCTTGAATGCATACATCAATGAACGAACCAATCTCGTTCAGAAAGTGGCTGATGGAGTGGTCCATTTTAACATCAGGGCCTATACCAATGGTGTACTGGTTACCAACATGCTAGGCGAAGCAGAAACCACGCTGCAACTTGCAGGCCTCGCTCCTTCGCACATTGATCTGGAATTCGGTATTCTCGAACCGAAAGTTTTGGAAGAGGTGCGTAGTATTCCAAACACAGCAGCCATCAGTAACTATCTTTATCGACTGCCATCGTCGTTTCAGATTTATAAATCACGAATCCGGATACCGGCAGGTGCGGTTTCCGCAAATTAGATGAATCATCAACGGAAAAATGAAGGGGGCATAGCCCTGATATCGACGCTTCTTATGCTGTCGGTGGTCACATTCATTTCCGTGGCATTTCTGGCATTGAGTCGACAGGAGCGGGCCACTGTCACTGTCGTCAAAAATATCACGGACGCTCGAATGATGGGAGAGACCGCACGTGACCGCGCTGTCAGTGACATTCTCGAAGAGTTGATTTCTCGAACCAATCGATTCAGGTATGACGTCAAGAATTCCCGCTATTATAGACGACCGGGAGGATTCGTTCCTGGTGAGATTTCCCTGACCAACGCGGCTTATAGCTATGGGACAGGGACCGGATTGGATGCGGTTGATCTCATCATCAATATAGGAAATCTCTTCTTTGATCCGCGTGTGCCGGTCGTTGTGGATGTTGACGGAGATAACCGTGGTGATGAATTTAGATTCTACCATGATTTTAACCGGAATGGACGTTTCGAATGGACTGGTACTTTTGAAGGAACAAACAATCTTGGTGCAGCTATCGGCCGCAATGAACACTTCTTTGGTGATCCTCAATGGATAGGAGTGCTGGAACAACCCGATGAGGTACATTCAGCGACCAATCGTTTTATTGGTAGGTATGCCTATATGGCAATCCCTGTCAGTAAAACGCTGGATCTGAACTCCATCCATAACCATGCAAAATTGATCTCCAATTCGCAGGATGGCTATACGAGGAATCATGGAATGGGACCTTGGGAGATCAATCTGGCTGGATTCTTGGCTGAGCTACATACGAATGGCTGGGGTGGAGTGAGTGGTTATACATACACTCCAAATTTGGCTTTCTCTAGTAGTGGTGACTCTTTCTATCATGCGCATCTTCTGTCCGCTAATCGTTACAAGTTGGGGACCTCCGTTGCACCTGACTTTAATGTCCTCTCCACAATAAGTGACGTGTTTGGAAGCGCGGGGGCAGATATACTGACCAATGATCATCTCGATCAATTGAGCAGTGGGAACTTGTCGCAGGGAGGATCATTCTATCCTCAGGATAACAATCTACCTGGAGTGCCTTGGTTTGGTGCAGATAAGCCTTGGCCATTCTATGATGTTCAAGAGCTCTTTGAAACGAACAGCACAGACTACGATCCTTTTACGCTCACCATGCAGAACTTGATGGAAAATGATGCCCACCATGATCGCTATACCTTCTATCGTATGATCTCCCAGTTGGCCACCGAGACGGAGGAAGAGCTCAGGCCGCCGAGTAAGATCAATCTCAACTACAGAAATATTTTTCCTGAGTATGAAACCAACCTGGTTTCTTGGACCAACGATCCAGTCGAGTTTTTTAATGCAGTTGCTGATGTGATTCTGAAGAAACGGTACGGTTATTCGGTAACGGATTCCAGAATCTCAATACCGGTCTATAACACCAATGCTGCCAATGCCTACTATCATCAGGGGATTCATCAATCACTACAGCTTGCAGCTAATATTTATGATGCAATTAGTGGAGAGCCAAATCCGAATTGGGATTCCACCGTGACCTATGCGGATGGTGAAGAAGTGTTTCATAACGGTCTTACATATGCTGCCACAAATGGAGGTAGCATGGGTATCACTCCTTATGAGGCAGCCTTTGAATGGCATTTGGTTCCACACAAACCAACAATTTTCAGACCTATCTTCTTTTATGATACAACCAACGATGTCGTTTACATCAATCGTTATCAGGTTGAGACGAACATCCAGTTCCTGACTAACACGTGGCTTAGTATCAATACACTTGCAGGCAGGACGGCATTGGGAACGTTCACAAATGCTTTGGTTTACGGTGTTCCCCCAGTTGTAGGAGCCAAGAAGGGAATGCCTTCTTTCAATGGGTTGGATCATGGCGTATCCATGCGTTTGACTCGGAAGGTAGAGGTGATGAGCGATGTCTCGGACAATGACCTGTTCTTGATGACAAACCTTAATCAGAAGTTGTTGTTGTCTGCTAACAATGTTTCAAAGCTTCTCGCATGGAATTCTTACACCCAGAGTTATCCCAACCCTGTTCAAATTGTTGGAAGGCTCACCGTTAATGCGGTCATTAAGGACGCGTTGAGTAATGTGGTCAGTTCCGTCTCCACTGGAAATACATTCAGTCGAATAAAGAATTTTACGGCGCGGGACTATTTTCAGGAGCTGTTACCGTTGAATACGTTGATCACCAACGCTGCTTATCTGACCAATGCTCCGTATCTGCTTCCCGTTGGGCCCGATGATTTTCAAAATCCATCAGGATTTCCTTCTCATGAATTTACCTATGAAAGCACGAATCAACTCTTTTTCTACATGTATGATCAGGTGACAACCAATCTTATCGATTTTGTCAGTTTTGATAACATTGTCGTTGATATCGATCTTGCCGATTCAATCGATGCGCTTCCTGATCCGATTGCTGAGATGTGGGACATGACAAAAGGGCAAGATGTGGTAGATGCGTCTCCTCTACAGATGAGAACCAATCTGCCTATTACGGTTGCGACCAACGTTCCTGCAGGTGTTTGGAAACAAATTGGTTTCTCAGGTGGGCTTCAAATATATCAGTCAGAAATAAGCCAATATTGGAACCCGCCTGACCTCAATGGTGTTAATCAGAGAAATAGAGATATTGTAAATTTCAGGAGGTATATAGGTCTTCCTGATTCTGGTACCTATGGAACGGCCTCCTCAGGGCCCGTCTATACCAATGAGATTCAGGCTGGTTACAGTCCGACAATTGTTGTTCGAACCAACGTCGCACTCCACGTAAATGACCCATTGGTGCACTACACCCTCGAGGACTTGAGTCTTCAAAGTAATCCGCAGCCAGGATTTCGTCCTGATGAAGAGCCAGAGATGTGGACCTACAGAAACTTTCTTCAGGAAACGAGAATCAATCCGACTTATCCATTCAATTTGGCTTATGACCCGTGGGGAGGTGGTTTCCAAACCAATATGTTGTCTCAGCACCAGATCCAGTTGAATGATTTCAACCCGGCATTGAAAGATCCGGGGGTTAGATGGTCAGATGACTGGAATTTTCCTGTTGGAGGCTTTGGTAATGTTGGTTGGCTTGGCCGTGTTCATAGAGGGTCCCCATGGCAGACGATCTATATGAAAGCGGAGTCTGTTGATCTTAACGTCTGGAATAATTGGGCCAGTCCGTTGGTTAACGGGAACACGAATGCCTCAGTTTATCATCCAACCAGCGATTGGTCGCTGTTTGATATCTTTGTTGCCCATCCATCTCGGGATGCGACCAAGGGATTGTTGTCGGTTAACCAGACTAACTTTGCAGCATGGTCAGCTGTTTTGTCGGGGGTAGCTGTGCTTTCAAACAGCGTCGACGACTCTGTTTATGATTTTTACATCAATCGGAAAAGTGGCTGGGCGTTCCGGCAATTTGATACATTGTATATCGAACCAAACACTTATCAGATGGAGAGTAATCTGCATGCAATCTATCGTGCAAGGTCCTCCCAACCAGGTGGCGTTTTTAGCTCGATGGGAGACATTCTTTCCGTTCCGGAACTCACGACTTCGGGGCTTGGCTTGAACCTTGTGGCATCTGAATATCTGAACACCGGTTCGCAGCTGGCTGTCGATCCGGCTTTGGAGCCAATCGATCAGATGATTGCTGAAGTGTCATATCAGCAGATGTTTGGGCTGACGGATGAGGCTTACGAAGCCATTCCTCAACAGATTATGTCCTTGTTGAAGTTGGAGGAATATCCTCGCTATTCGATCTACCTTTATGGCCAGGCATTGAAACCAGCACGAAGGTCAATTTATCTCATTCCTGGGCCCTATAAAGGGATCTGCACAAACTACCAAATTACGGGAGAGTATGCTGCTAAGGCAGAAGTAAGGATCGAAGGTGTTAATCCGATCTTGCCATTCGAGCCGGCGGACATCGACACGGGATTGGATAGGATCAGCCGTACTGATTCTCGCTTTAGTCTCGAGCTGGAGCATACCCAGAGATTCAACGGTGATGTTGTCGGTCTTCAGGTTAGATTCACTCAGGATCCAGCAGGTGCGTTACCTGATCCGTTGGACCCGACACAGATTTACTATGTTCGCGACCATGGTGTTGATTGGATTCAGGTGTCGGTGACGCCGAATGGTGCTGCCGTGGATCTCTTGGATGCGGGGACCGGCACCAACGGGGTGACGACTGTTCCCCGCGCTGTGTTGGAAGGATATTCAGTCTTGGAATAGCGGTCAGTATTCGACTTTAACTGGTTGATCATATGAATTTTAAACAATCATTCATCTGCATTCTCTCATGCCTACTGGTTTTCGCCGGTGTGGTTTGGGTATGGGAACAACAGAATGAACGACGGCTGGCTGCGGTCTTTCAAGCACAGGAGAATCAGGCACCTGAAGATTCTGATGAAGAGGAGACGAACACAAAGGCGGTTGGTGGTCAGATTGAAGAAACTTTTGATAACAAGGCACATGCCACCAGTAATAGCCCGTATCGTTTAAGTAATTCGACAAAGGAATTCAAAGCGTTCATTCGTTCAGAATCAGCAATTTTGTTGCGGAATGCATTGATTGATGTTGATTCCGATCAAGACCTTGGGATTCCTGAACATCTGTCACAGGGGGACGAATGTGGAATATGGCTGGTGAAAAGCAGAGGAACCATAACAAAGAGTTTTCATGATTTTCTGATTCAAAATGGAGCGAATGTGGATCCATCTAACTACATTCCTCATAACACACTTCTCGTCGGTGCAGATGCTGAAACAATTGAGAAAATCAGATCTTCTTCAAGAGTGGCTGCGGCCGTTCCGTTTGAGCCTTACTATAGAGTCGAAGCGGATCTGATGGCTGAAGCTGTTGAGGACTTGGCGTTGCCATTTGACGCTCTCTTGAAACTGACTGTCTTCAAGGGTGAAGAGGAAAAAGCAGCTGAGCGGATTGCTCAATTGGGTGCAGAGATTGTCAAAATGGATAGGTCACCTTTTGGGCAGCAATTTATCGTATTGCCAAAGGTCGGAGGGTGGCTCGATTTGGTAAGAATGGATGAGGTTCAGTTGGTTGAAAAATACAGGAAGCGGGTTTATCTCAATGATCTTTCACGTGTTCGCGTAGGTGTCTCTACCAATACAATCGCGACAGAAACACATCTGAATTTGACTGGAAGTAACGTCGTGGTAGCGGTTAATGATTCAGGTATTGATACCAATCATGTTGCATTTGGGGGGAGAGCGTTTGTTGCAGATGGAGATCCGACTGACACCGTAGGGCATGGAACTCATGTTGCAGGAATCATTGGCGGAGATGGCTCAGGTGTTATCAATGCTGCGAACGTAAGTGGTTCTGATGCGGCGGCGTCATTCAAAGGGATGGCCCCCGGTGTATCAATGGTCGGTTTTGATCTGACGTTGGCAGATTATGAGCTACAGGAATGGCCGGCTCTCACCAATATAGTGCAGTTTGGAAAGACAAATGCGGTCATCATCAACAACAGTTGGGGATATGGGACTCACTCCTATGACAGTGCTGCTGCAAGTTGGGATGCTGCTGTGCGAGATGCCATCCCTGGTCTCTCTGGGGAACAACCAATTTTAGCTGTTTTTTCTGCGGGTAATGACGGTGGGGGTGGGAGGAACGGGCAGGGGGGATATGCTGACTCGATCACATCTCCGGCTACCTTTAAGAACGGAATTACTGTGGGAGCGTTGGAGCAGGAGCGAAATATGATGGAGGAATTCTATTCGCCCATTTCATCAAATAGTGTCTGTGACACGGCTACGAACAGCTACGCAGATTTGACGGATACCGATAACGAGATTGGTAGTTTTTCTAGTAGAGGAAATGTTGATCCTGATATTGAAGGTGTTTACGGAAGGTTTAAGCCAGATCTTATTGCCCCAGGGGTTGCCAGTGTGTCAACGAGATCAGATTCGTTGAATGCTACGAACTTTTATTGGTTCCCCCCTACGGACTCAATTACATATTTTTTCGAGGGTATTACACTTCGATCAGGAGAGACCAACTCAGATGTGTTCACGATCGTAAACAATACGACCAACGTTACAATGCAGATTGAAAACCCCTCTGTGACTGGGGTGATTCCTTTATTTACGAATCAGCTGGCTCAACCTTCAAGAACTGCGGCCTATTTTGCAGGAACCAACATGACTAATTTCGCTGTTGATGATTCGATGTTGGGACTTTGGTATGTGGACATGATCAACACCAATACCGAGGAAATTACTTTCGATTTCCGGGTAGTGGTCACCTATACGAATTGCGCAACGCCTGAGTTTAATCTTGGTTACAGTAACCTCAACGAGTCAGTTACTTCCCACTCTGTTTCGAACGGATACATGTATCATATTGCAGGGACGAGTTTCTCTGCGCCGGTTGTTTCAGGAATGGCGGCTTTGATGCAGGAATTATTTGAGGAAATCGGAGTCGGTAATGGCGCGAGGACTTTGAGCCCGGCACTGATGAAGGCCTTGCTCATCAATAGTTCACGGACACCGAACGAATCATACACATATGATTTTGAAGAAGATTTCAACCGAATAGGATGGGGGTTGCCAAATATTCGTAGGACTCTACCAGAGGTTTTGGCCACTTCTCCTGAAACGGATTGGCCTGTTCAATTTTTTGATCAATCGGCGACAAATGCAGTTGAGACAGGGACAAGTCATAAGAGAACAGTAGACGTGTCAGGGTTATCTGTTGATGCGCCACTTCGTGTAACGTTGGTATGGACTGATCCGCCAGGGAATCCTGCAGCTTCTTTGAAGTTGGTGAATGACCTTGATTTGGTAGTGAGTAATGCTTCAGGTATATTCTATCATGGGAATTCCTTTAGGGGATCGCAGTTTAGTGTCCAAGCAGGAGAAACCGAATCATTCGAAAATCCCGATACTGGTATGACTGAAATGATCGACCTTGGAGGTACTAATGACATCGTAAACAACGTTGAGAGTGTCTATATCGAAGGTCCGATTGATGAACCATTTGATGTCTATGTCATTGGTAATCGGGTTAATGTGAATGCGGTTACCGGAAATACGAATGGTATTCTGCAGGACTATGCCTTGGTGATTTCCAGTGGGGACATATTGTCAACAGGTGAATTAGCAGTCGAGCAGGTGCCTGTTGTTGTTACTAACCCGCTTCCAAGAGTAACCTATTTTGATCCCGCCGGAGAGACGAATAACGCTCTTCTAAATCAAAGGGTTGGAGCGAATAATCCATACTTGGTTGCAACGAATGGGACGACCAATCAATGGAGCTTCTATGTCGTCACCAACAGCGCGGGTGGTGCTAATGCTGCATTTGTAACCTTCTTTCCTCCAAATCTCGCTCGTAGTAGGGGTGTTTCCTATAGTGAAGTCCCCACAGACCGGGCTCTTTCAGCTGATATCGATATTTACGTTTCTCAAGATCCTGATTTGACCAATCTTGTTGATGCCGTGGTTGATGCCGCTGACAAGTCAGCGGGGCGTGGAGGAAGCGAATTTGTTATTTACGATAATTCTGTAGTAGGAGATGTCTATTACGTTGGTATTAAGTCTGAAGATCAACAGTCTGCGGAGTTTGGCTTTTTCTCAATATTCACAGACGAGGATTTTGCCAATATCGATTCAGAAGGGAATGTTACCGTCAATGGATTGGGGCCGGTTGTGATTCCTGATGGTATTCCTGCCAGGCCGGGAATCACCAACATGTTCTTGTTGAATCCTTTCCCGATTGATGTTCGTCGTGTCGTTGTTACCAATCACACCTTGTTCCATGAATTACATGGAGATTTGGTTGGAGAGCTACGCAAAGATGAGCGATGGGCAATTTTAAACAATCACCGTAGCATTAGTAATACAGCAGCGTGGACTGATATTATTTATGACGACAGTGAGGAAAACGACATCGTTGGTGCAATTGTTACTGACGGCCCGAACAGCTTGAACAACTTTATTGGGATGGAGGGAGCTGGACTTTGGATGTTTAACATTGCTGATAATGCGTTTCTTCATACCGGTAGAGTTGATAGTCTTGATTTGTGGATTGAACCCTCCAATGTCACCAATGCAAATGGAGGATCTTTTTACGATCCGATTCAGGTGTCGCTTGGCCCGAATGCGTCATATCAAAACTTCATAAATGTGCCGGCTGGTGCAGTCAGTATTACCTTCAATGTTGCTTTCGACGCAGTTGCAGGAAATGGAGCCGGGCCAATCGAACTCAGAGTGAGAGAAGGGGAGTTGGTCAGTGATGCCGACTATGATTTCGAGGCAATCGGTATGACACCTGGATTCTCATTGAATATTTCCGTTGCTGACTCTCCTCCGTTGAATCCTGGTCAGTACTTCTTTCGATTGAAGAATCTGACGAGTGATCCCACTGATCTGACGCTAATTATCGAGGTGGAATACGATTTTGGTGTCAACCCTCCAACAACCTTCACTTCATCTGCCGCAGTGAGGCTTGATGATAATGCTCTGACCAATGGTAACAACGGAGGAATATTCATTTCAGAAGGCGATAGGAGCGTTACAGACATTAAAGTAGGGATCCGTACAGATCATGCTCGAGCTTCGGACTTGTCCTATTATTTGATCAGTCCAAGTGGCACCCGTGTGCTGCTTGCTGAGAACCGAGGTTATCTTTCGACCAATGGATATGGTTTAGGGACTAATGTTGAAGAATATGTCCATGCGCGTTTTTCTGAAGACGAAGTCTATGCGTCCAAACAGGTGAAATTCGTCGATGCCAACGCGTTCGTTCCCTACATAGAGCCAAAGTTGCTCGCAACCAATTTTCTCACTGATGAGGAATGGAGTGCAGATGATATTCCATTGGCAACGGGGGGCGAGGAAGAGAGTCGGATATTGATTCCAACCGGACAAACTTCTGGGCAAATACAAATCACATATAATGCATCTTATGAGCCTGACAGGTGGAAGATTGTGTATGAGGGGGCGACACTCTACGATTCAGGCTGGGTGAGCAATCTACCACAAGAGTACACGTTTGTTCCTGGAGATGTAAATGTCGGGACTGATGAGATTACTATCGCTGGCCATACATTGTTCGTAGGACAGGTGGTCTGGTTGGTAAACCCTCAAATGGGAGCGGCAGGGGTCAGCACCGTATCCAATCTCCCAGGGGGACTTGGCACCTACCGGGCTTATGAAGTGTTTGCGATAAACGGAGATGATGTACAGTTGGCTATACTAGGTGGGGCGGTAGCTATCGATATCACAGGCGTCGGGACTGGGACGCACTATTTCTATGCGGGATTTGTTCCTTTTGCTGCCACTAGTGGCTATATTCCCTATACGGGCACATCTGACATCGTGGAAATTGTAGTGAATGAAGGAGCGCATCCTGATTCTACATCGACTGCCTATCAGTATAGCTTTGATCTTCTGGACGCTGGAGGGAATCCTTACACTCCTGCAGATCGTCGTTCATCGCAACGTGCTACATCACTTACATTGGCTGATGGAAAACTTTTTGTTGCTGGGCAAACCGATGCTTTCGCCACGAATGCGATTATCGCCAATTTTTCACTACCGATGATTGATAATGCGTTGCCAAGTTATTCGATTGATTGGCCAGCAAAGCAGGGTGGCTCTTCTTTTTATGGCGTGTCAGCAAGTGCTGATAATGTATATGCTTTTGGTGATTCCTATACATTTACAGAGGATCTGACTTCCAAGACAGTAAAAGGAGTAGCGGCTCGATTTGATTTTGATACACCTCAGGTTTTGACTTCAGTCGTCGTTCCAGATGGAACCTATACAGACAATGCTCCGGGTGGTTCAGAATTGATTGTTCAGCTTCCTGAAATACCAAATGCATTCACGTATTCAGGAAAGGAACACATATACGCCAGTAAGGCTGTCACTGAATCAGGGGTAGACATGATCTACTATGCTGGTAGTGCAGAAGAAAATGGATCAAATCCTGGTAGGATGATTTTGGGCAAGTTCGATACGAGCACTGACTCTTCGATATGGGTGACAAATGACGTCTACCTGATGATGGGTGATGCGTATAGTTCGGGAAATGCACTGACCTATTACGATACAAATATTTATGTAGGTGGAGGTGCTGCTGATGTCAGTTCAGGTGCGCAAACCAATGCTGTTGTCTACAAATTCGATACCAACGGGAACCCTGTTACTTCGTATACTCATGCGTCTGATTCACACTTCTATGGAGCGACCAAACTTGGTGATAGTGTTGTTTTTGCTGGAGTCACAGGAGGCTTTGGAACCGATGCAGACTTTTTGATCACTGCTTTTGACGATTCGTTGTCACCGATATGGAGTGTGAATTGGGATCGGGGAAGCGAGGACTATTTGTACGGAATCATTTCTCACGGGGATCGCCTATTCGCAGTCGGTTCAACGATTAATGGTTCTGGTGATCGCGATGCAATTTTGTTTGGAATTGACGCTGAAACAGGAGCTGTCCTTACAACAACACTGTATACGGGATTTGATGTTTCGAGTGCCGGGGATCAAATTTTTCGAGCCGTGGATATCGATGGTTTTGATTTATACGCCGTTGGTGAAATGCTTTCGTCAGAGATGTCTTCGGTACAGAATGATTTCATGGTCTTGAGATATCAGATTGCAGAAGATATGTACCCTGAAGAGGATTTGTCTTCGTTCATCGGAGAGAATGCAGATGGATTCTGGAGGATTGAGACCTTGGATGCTCGTGATGGTGGAACTAATGGGATAGCTTCTTCGTCAATCCTATCTTGGGAGTTGGAGTTAGGACTCAGTTTAGAGAATTCAGCACCTTTACCGTTGTTTCATTTGAACACGGTGACGAACCAGGTGACTGGAGATCAGGTGCGATACTACAAATCCAAGGTCCCATTCACGGCGACTCAGGCGACGTTGGACTTTGAGAGTCTTTCCGGTTTTGACTTTGACGTTGGATACAACGTGAGCGGATTGCCAGATCTTGGAGTTGGAACAGATTTCACGATTGCCGCCGGGGTAAACACTGCTAGGCAGGTCATATTGGATGCGGCATCCACTCCACCCATAGCAGCCGGGCAATGCTTCTATCTTGCGATCACGAACAACCCAGCCGTCAGTGGTGGTAATGATATTGAGAATGAAATTGAAGTCACTGTTACCTACGATAGCACTGGTACGACACTTGCATACCAGGGTGGATTATTTTCCGGTTCAGTGGACGCGGTAAGAAACAATTCAGAACTGTTTCAATTCTCCATTGCTGAGAATGAGGCATATGTAGATTTCACCGTGACGAATCTTGTTGGGCAGGTTGATGTGATATTATCGAAATCTACCTTGCCCAATACCTCCGATCATGACTTCAGGCTTCAGATTACGGGCGATGATAATGGCGTGATCCGAATAGAGCCCAACTCGGAGTTGCTCGACATTGGCGGGACATGGTTTGCTCGACTAAGTCTTATGGGGGTGAATGGAGCGACCTATGACATTCGCTTGGTGGGTGAGAATGCAGTTCCATTGATAAGTGCAGTATCGGACCGAACTATCAATGAAGGAACTGTTCTCAATGTCGCTGTTGATGCGACCGATGCCAACGAACTGACCTATTCTCTGGTAGAGGCACCACAGGGGGCGTCGATCAATTCTGACAATGGTGACATTTCATGGTTGGCAGCTGAATCGTCTGGCCCTGGAATTACAAAGTTCAAGGTTCAAGTAACGGATGATGGCGTGCCGAACCTTTCCGCAACCACTGAATTCTTCGTGACCGTAAATGAAGTCAACGAACAGCCAGTATTACCGACGTTGGCGACTCAGACTGTGAACGAAGGTGAATTTCTGACCTTTTCTGTTGCTGCTTCGGACAGTGACTTACCTGCCAATCAATTGACCTATTCATTGGAAAGTGATGTCCCATCGGGACTTAGTTTGACATCAGCTGGAATCATCACATGGACTCCTCCAGAGGGCACTGGCAACGCACAATTCCAGATATCAGTCCGCGTAAGCGACAATGGAATTCCATCGCTGGGTGATACCCAAGATTATTCGATTCAGGTCTCAGGAGTGAACAGTGCGCCGCGACAGGAATCGATGGAAGATCTGATAATTGTTGAAGGGTCAATGGTCACATTGACCAATTTGGCAACCGACCCAGACCAACCGGCAAATAATGTCTTTTACGCGGTTGAGTCCGAAGCTGTAGCGAAAGGGTTGTCGATCAACGGAACAAACGGTGTGATAACGTGGCAGACTGGAGAAGCCGACGGGCCATCTACAAATTTTGTGGAACTGATTACTTATGATGATGGCCTCCCTGTTGCTTATTCGACGCAGAGCTTTGCAATCGTTGTATTGGAGGAGAATCAGCCTCCGATCTCGTTACCTAACGTTGAGGTCACTGTCGAAGAATTTGAGCTTTTAGATTATCAAATTTTAGCAACTGATCCTGATATTCCGGTGAATACATTGTCGTATGCGATTGACGGTAATGCTCCAGCCGGTTTGACAATTGATGGTTCTAGCGGTGTGGTGAAGTGGACCCCGGGCGAACTCGATGGGCCATCACAGGTGTTGGTTGATGTAGTTGTAAAAGACGATGGTGTACCGAGTCTTGAAACAAGGGTTCAGCTGAAAATAAATGTATTGGAGCGGAATGAGGCGCCTGTATTGAATGACGTTTCAGACGTTGTTGTGGATGAAGGAAATCAGATGTCATTCATTGTTTCAGCGACGGATTCGGATTTGCCCAAGAACCAGATTCAATATTCGTTGTTCGGCGAGCCTGCGGGTATGAGCGTTGACGCTGCAACAGGTGAATTGCTGTGGACTCCTGCTGAGAATCAAGGGCCTGGCCAGTATCGTGTTACCGTTCACGCCACTGATAATGGTGTCCCTTCAAAGCGAGATTCCAAACAGTTCATCGTGAGCGTAGGAGAAGTGAATTTGCCTCCATCACTGGTAGCAATAGATGATCGTGAAATTCCCGAGGGAGAAACCTTCACCTACACATTAAGCGTCACTGATCCTGACCTCCCTGTAAATTCATTGCGTTTCTCACTGGTCGATGGGCCTCAGGGGATGTTGGTTCATTCCACTTTGGGTGTAATTACATGGAGACCGTCTGAGCACGATGGTTCATCGGAATATCCTGTTACCGTCCGTGTCACAGACGGTGGAGTTCCTGAATTGGAGGATACTGTTTCATTCAAACTGACGGTTGTTGATCGTAACACAGCACCTACAATTAGTCCTTATCATGTTCCGAACGCTGTCGAGGGGCAGTTGATGGAATTTGTAGTTAGGGCCGTTGACACGGATCTGCCCAAGGATTCCCTGACTTACTCGCTCGTAAAAGGATCGGATGTTGGTGCAGTGATTGATTCGGAGTCCGGAGTGTTCAATTGGACTCCAAGCGAAGATCATGGAGGTGGTTCTCATGAGTTCAGAGTTCGAGTTGCAGATAGCGGGACACCAATTCTGACAACGGAGACATCATTCATCGTGACTGTTGACGAATCAAACAACGTGCCCACCGTCACCGATCCAGGTGTTTTGGAGTTTGATGAGAATGTAACTCTTCAGTACCAGGTCGTAGCATCAGACAGTGACCGTCCCTCTCAGAGGCTTAGCTATCAGATCGAAGGTGATCGCCCAGCCGGTTTGAGCCTTGGCTCAGGCACGGGTCTATTGGGTTGGAAGCCGAGTGAAGATTCGGGGCCAGGATTGTTCTCCGTTAGCGTCCGTGTAACTGATTCTGGAACCCCTCCGGAATCGGCTGTTCACTCTTTTCAGTTGAAAATCAATGAGGTCAATCAGTCACCAATTCTGGCTTCGATCGCCGACGTCACTGTGTTGGAAGGTGAATTAATTAGTGTTCCGCTATCGGGCTCTGATGTTGATCTACCCGCAAATCAATTATCCTATTTGGTTGTATCAGGTCCTGCAGGAATGCTTGTCCAATCTGGCTCAAATATACTCACTTGGACCCCAAGTGAAGCAGATGGTGGCAGCACGTTGTATGTAACCGTCAGAGTAACAGATGATGGTGAGCCAGCGGGAATTGATGATAAATCCTTCGTAATAACCGTGATCGATGTGAATTCATCTCCTGAAATTGAGCCGGTAGGTTTGCTCATAGCTTCTGTTGATAAGCAGTTTCAAAGACAGATCAACGCCATAGACAGGGATCTTCCTGAACAGCAATTGAACTATGCCCTTTCAGGTGATGTTCCAGCAGGGCTCGCGATTGACTCCGAAACGGGTGTCATCAGCTGGATTCCGGGGCTGGAGAATGTGGGCAATACAAACACCTTCAAAGTTCATGTGTTTGACAGTGGTGTTCCTAGGAGATCGGGGGAGCTCGAGGTGTCGATCAAGACCGTGAATGAGAATCATCCACCGTTTTTCGCCGAGATCGCGAATCAGAACATTGTTGAGTGTGATGTATTGAGTTTGATGCTGTTTGCTGAGGATCAGGATTTGCCTGCGCAGGAATTGACCTTCGAGCTTGGGTTGAACACTCCCGACTTTATTACTCTGGATACTGCCGGCCGGTTGACTGCTCAAGGGATGGTTGGCGCTTCTTCGAATCTGGTGACAGTCGTTGTTACTGATTCAGGTGAACCCTCGATGAGCACAACACAATCGTTTTCAATTGTAGTAAATGAGTTGGGAACAAATCTTGTTACCCTTGTATCGGGTGTCAGCGGAAGTGGATTTGCCTCCGTTTGTTCGACTGATCGGGAACATTACGGATTCATCGTGCCGGAAGGGGCATCCAAAGTATTATTTGAGGTATATGGCCTCGGGGGCGATGCGGATCTCTTGGTCCGGAAAGATGAGCTTCCGACGATTGCTGTATTTGATTATGAGAGCCGTAATGACGGTGCTAAATCCGAGCGAATCGTCATTTCAGCCAGCACTGATATGCCAGATATTTCAGGCCAATGGTATCTCTCAGTTCCAAGTGATTTACCCTCAAAGATCGCGTATGATATCCGGGCTACAGTTCCTGCGCGGGTTGACGGAGGATCCATCCTGATCAGTGGTGAGCCGCTTAAGGTCACGGCTGTTCCAGTGACGGAGAATACGCAGAATTTCGAAATGAATTTTGGGACGGTGATTGGAGAGAAGTATCAGGTTGAGGTTTCTACGGATCTCTTGAACTGGAATGTCCTGACCAACATCGTGGTGGATGGCCCAGATTCCAGATTTGTTGACCCGGCTAAGTATTCCGACAACGTCCAGCGTTTCTATCGCATTCAGCAGGTTCCACAATAAGGTTTGTCTCCTTGCGGTGGGCTTCGCATGCTGACATCCAATGTCCAAGTATTGGCATGTCATTAACGTAGGAATTCAGAATACGCTGGTCTATAGGTTTAATTATTTTGCCAAGGCTGCGATTCTTCTGATTCCATTGATGGCGGTCATTCTGCTTTGGAAGAAGATTTATGCAGGGAGTGATTCGGAGGTGGTCGGCGGATTCACGCTGGCGCAGATGATTTCATATTATCTGATCGTTACAATCGTAGACTCTCTAACTGGCGTAGCTGAGGATGATTGGCAGATCGCTGGAGAGATTCGGGATGGGCAAATAAGTCAGTTTCTTCTGAAGCCAATAGATTACCTTTCTTATCGGCTCTGTCTGTTTGCTGCAGGAAGAATGATATACACGGTGGCTGCTCTGATTCCTGTTGGGGCGTTCATCATTTATCAATGGTCCTACTTCGTATTGCCTTCCAGTGGTCCTGCATTCGGGTTGTTTCTAATTTCTGTCGTTCTGGCTGCGTTGCTTCAGTTTTTTATCTCCTATACGATGGCTCTATTGGCCTTCTGGGTATTGGAAGTATCCACCTTCATCTTCATTCTTTTCGCTTTCGAGTACATTGCTGGCGGGCACATGTTTCCTTTGTCGATCCTTCCTGAGTCCTTGCAGGTCTTGCTCTCCTTCACGCCGTTTCCCTATCAGATGTATTTCCCTGTGAGCATCTATCTCGGGCAGGTATCGCATGAGGAATTGATCTGGGGCTTTTGCATGCAGATTGGATGGGTTGTGGCCTGCTACGCGCTTGCGCGTTGGGTTTGGAGTCGGGGGATCAAGAAATACGAATCTGTTGGAGGCTGATCACATGGAGAAGTTGAACAGATATTTGAAGATCTATGGCGCGTTGTGGCGCAATTCTGTGGTGCGCGAAATGCAGTTCAAGGTGAACTTTCTCCTATGGATCGCTGTTGAACTTCTTTGGTTTGCGCTTCAGCTTGGATTCATCGGGGTGATCTATATGCACACCGAAAGCATTGGGTCATGGACGAAGTGGGAGGTCGTGATGTTGGTAGGGGCCAGTCACTTCATTCAACAGATCTTCTCGACCTTTATCTTAGGTAATCTGACACAACTGTCGGAACACATTCGCACGGGACGGTTGGACTTCATGTTGTTGTTGCCAATCAATACGAGATTCATTGTTTCGCTCAGGAACGTCGACCTTGGTGGCTTTGTTAACGGGATGGCTTCTGTTTCAGTGATCGTCTACGCCTGTTACAAATTGGGATTCGTACCTGGAATCATGGATGTAGTTCTATTTGTTGGGCTATGCCTGGTAGGTGTTCTGATTCATTGGAGCCTGATGTCGATGCTGGCTGCCATCAGTTTTTGGAGTATCAAAGCCCACGGACTGGTCTGGGGATATTACAACATGTTCAATCTTGCGCGGATGCCTGACGAGGCATTCACGGGGCTTTTTGGTGCATTCTTCAGGTTTGTGATTCCGATGCTCCTTGTCGCCAATGTGCCGGTGCGAGCTTTCATAGGGAAGCTCCAGAGTCCACTTGATGTCGTCATCTTATTGGGATTGGCGACGGTTGTTTGTGGAGTATCAGTCGCAGTATGGCGGTTTTCGCTCAGGCATTACACCAGTGCCAGCTCCTGAATCTATTCAGCCGTGATGGCGTCACCAACCTTCAGTCCCAAGAGAGAGGAGGCGTGTCCTCCATTGATGGCGATTTCCAGATATTCAGTTGAACCCATGACGGCGATCGCGCTGCCCTTGGTGGTCTGGTTGTAGTAGTGACCGATGGGAATTGAAGTTCCGTTGTACAGGATGACCTTCGTTGGTGCTGGGCTGGCATCCTCGACCATGTTGGCAGGGAGATTGGTGATCGCGTTGCCAAATTTGTCTATATAGACGATCTGGCCGAGAAGGCGATTGGATTCAGCTCTTGGAACTGGCCACTCAAGTTTGGTGTAATTTGTCAGTGGTTTGCCGACCTCGGCCAACGGTAGCCCTCGCGCAATATGGGCTGCAGTAGGTGCAAACACATCCCGACCATGAAATGTTCTGCTTACAGGCTGGAGGAACAGGGCGGTGTTATCGATCTGATGAATGGATTCAATTTCTTCATCTGCCAGTGCGAATGACAGCAGTCCGTTATCTGGGCCTATGAAGGTAAAATTGGTCGTCTTGACCACTATGGCGGCTCTTGAAGAGCCTACACCGGGGTCGACGACTGCCAGATGGATGGTGCCGGGTGGAAAGAATCGACAGCTGGAGGAGAGCGCAAAAGCACCTGCCTGAATGTCTCCGGGAGGGATCTCGTGAGTGACATCCACCATCCGAAGCCGGCTGCTCACAGAGAGCATGGCGGCCTTCATGGTCCCTACAAACCAGTCCTTATGTCCGAAGTCTGTCGTGAGCGTGATCAGCGGCATGAGCGGATTGTATTTGCCCTTTCGGAAGGTTCGCGAGGATAATCCTCTCTTTCAGATGGCAGCGGATTCAAAAACAATTGTAATTACAGGCGTTTCCAGGGGGCTGGGACGGGCTCTGACCGATCGATTGATCTCGATGGGGCACAAGGTTCTTGGTTGTGCCAGGAGTCAGGACGCTGTCAGGGAATTGAAGTCACAATATTCTTCTCCCAATGATTTTTATCAGGTGGACGTCGCATCAGATGACGAAGTGAAGTCATGGGCCAGTTTGATGCTGAGTCTTCATGGTGCTCCTGATTTCCTGATCAACAACGCTTCCCTCATCAATCAGAACGCTGAACTGTGGGAGATTGAGGCTAAGGATTTTGACGAATTGGTGGATGTGAATATCAAGGGCGTTGCCAATATGATCAGGCACTTTGGTTCAGTGATGGTCAAGGAACGGAAGGGCGTGATTGTAAATTTCTCATCAGGTTGGGGAAGAAGTGTTTCTCCTGAAGTGGCTCCTTACTGCGCGAGCAAATGGGCTATTGAGGGAATGACCAAGGCGCTTGCGGAAGAGTTGCCCTCATCCATGGCTGCTGTGCCTCTGAATCCAGGAATCATCAATACGGAGATGTTGCAAAGCTGCTTTGGGTCAGCCGCCTCCAATCATGAAGGTGCTGATGAATGGGCGACCAGAGCTGTCCCGTTCATTCTGGCATTGGGTCCTGGAGACAACGGTCAATCGTTGACCGTCACCTAAGCGGATGAAGATTCTTCAACGCTACATTCTGAAGCAGTTTTGGTCCGTCCTGGGAATGACCATGGGAACGGTGTTGTTTGTATTCCTCCTTTTCGAAGCAATGAGGGATGTCCTTGCTCTTCTCGTCAGCAAGACTGCTGGGATATTGGCCGTCTTTCAGGCATTGGTCTTGTTGCTTCCGTTTCTAATTTCGTTTGCGATGCCCATGGGGCTGCTGGTTGCCACGATTCTCGTTGTCAGCCGATTGAGCAACGAGAATGAGCTGACTGCGATGCGAGCAGGTGGAGTGAGTTTGATTTCGATTTCCATGCCCTTGGTTTTGTCATCTATTCTGCTTTGCGGCGTCAGTGCATGGATGAATCTGGAATTGGCGCCGAAATCCAGGGTGGTCTACAAGCAGATGTTGCTGGATGCGGGGCTGGCCCAGCCATTCGAACTTTTGGAGGAAGGCCGGTTCATCAGGGATTTTCCTCCCTATGTGATCTATATTGGAAAGAAGAATGGCAACGTGTTGGAAGATGTCCTCTTGTTTGAGTATGAGAAGATTGATGATGAAGAGGCACTCACAACAAAAATTTCCGCTGAAGTTGGAACCCTTGAGATGGATGAGAAAGGACTCTCAGCGCAGTTGGATCTTAAGGATGCGGTAATTTCCAAGAAATTCGCAGATACATGGCAGATATGGTACGCCGAAGAGATTTCCCATCAGGTTCAGATTACAGAGAAGGAGCGAACACTTCGTGAGCCCAAGATAAGCGAAATGTCCTTTCTGCAGCTGGCGGACAAGCGATGGGAGTTGGAGCACGACGGGATTGATTCGACCCCGGTGAAGGTGCATCAACATCGGCAATTGGCGATGTCGTTTTCTTGTCTGAGCTTTGTTCTGATTGCGATCCCATTGAGCCTCGGGAAGCATAGAAAGGACAAGCTGTCTGGAGGCGCATCAGCGCTTGTGGCGATGTTGCTCTATCAAGGGGGCTTCATCATGGCTCAATCATTTGAGACGAAGCCGGAAATGTATCCCTGGCTCATGGCTTGGATCCCCGTGATTGGACTCCAGATTCTTGGAGGCTTTCTGCTCTATCGGGCCAATAAGGGCGCGGCCTGACCTTTCATTCCGCTTCTTCGGAATCTCATTTCCTTTTTCTTGAAGTAGGTTATATCTGGGGCGTTCCACTTTTGACTGACCTTTTAGATATGAAACGAGCCCTTTGTTATCTTGGTGCCTGCCTGATGGCCGGCGTGTTTGCCGTCCCAGCCTTTTCTGACGATCCTCATGGAGATCGAGAACATAAGGAGCGGATTGAGATTCATGCGAAGAATCAGGCGCAGTTCAGGCAGCAGATGGAGAAGCACATGCGTCAGTTGAACGAGCAACGAGAGCGCCATCAGCGTGAAGGGCGGAAGCAGCAGGCGGAGATGCTGGAGCGTCAGATCGATCAGATGAAGAGGTCGATGGAAATGGCCGCCAAGCATGGACCCAAGGGGCAGTTTGAGTTCAACAGTGAGCAAAAGCAACGGAGGGAACATCATGGGGAGGGGCCTCATAGGGAGCATGGAAACCATGACCGGCGTGGGCTTGAGCCCTCGAAAGGTCACAATGAAATGGAGCGCCTAGAACAGCGGGTAGAGCATCTAAGCATAGCTCATGAACATCTGAAGGCTGGCGGCTTTCACCAGGAAGCAGAGCACCTCGCTCGATTGAAAAATGATATTATTAGAGAGTTGGAACACTTGGCTCATCAAAGACCGGGCGGCAATGAGGCAGAGCGAATGATGCATCAAATGGAAGAGATGCGGCAACAGATGGAAGAACTAAAGCGAGCCAATCGGCAGCTTCAAGAACAGTTCGAGATAATGAAGAAGCATGATGGGGAAGTGCGGAAGCCTAGAGCACCAGGAAGGCCGGGCAGCCGCGAAGGAGGGCCTGAAGGACGGGGCAAAAGAAGAGGAGAAGAGTAGGAAAGCGGTTTGTTGAGGTTGCTCTACTTGATCTTTAGCAGGTCAGTCAGAGCATCGCTCAATTTGGTCATCCGCTTGCGATTGGTCCCCAGATCGGAATATCCCAGACGTGATGCAGAGCGGAAGTGAAGAAGATCCTTCTCTTTATCAATGGTGAATTCCACGTCGTCAGGATAGCCGATCAATGATGTGCGAAAGACGACCGCCAGATAGTTGCTGTCTTGCTCGATGATTTTGGTGTGCCTGACTCCATCGATGTAGCCTGCTACTGTCGCAATGACCTCAGAGCGTTCGATCGAGAAAGGGATTGGAGGCATCAGCTTTGTGGGATCGGTAGCCTGTGTGCTGACACAGTTCGGCGTAGCGGGGCATTCCTTCAATTTTCCATCGGTTATCCCCAGGTCACCAGGGCGTTTGACCAAGCGTGCAGAGATCAGCTGGATGAGGAATCCAACCAGGAACAAGAGTATGAATGTGGCTATGGCCGTTGTCATTCGGGAGCGTGATTTCCTTTGATTTGCAGGAGATGATGCCATGAAAGCTAAATTGTTACCGAGAATTATTTTGAAAGTCGCGCCCAGTCCGGTAGGAAAGGCGCTCGTCGGTGTGCGAAATTGTCTATGGAAATGAAGTTTGTGAAATCATTTGGGAAGTTTTCGATGGTCGCATTGATTGTGAGCATGTGTGTTGGATGCAGTTCCACAAAAAGACTGGCTGTCAACATGGTGGGTAATGCTCTTTCCAAGGGAGGGGAGACCTGGTCGTCAGATGAGGATCCTCAATTGGTCCGAGAGGCGATGCCGTTCAGTCTGAAATTGGTCGAGTCACTCCTCGCCGAGAGCCCCAAGCATGAAGGTCTCCTTTTCACTGCAGCCAGTGGGTTTACGCAGTATGCCTACGCCTTTGTACAGATGGATGCTGAGAGACTGGAACAGACTGATTTCGAAAAGGGGTTGGAGATGAAGGCCCGCGCGCGGAAGCTCTTCATTCGCGGTCGTGACTATGGATTGAAGGGCTTGAATGCCCGGCACAAGGGCTTCGAAGAGGCGTTTCGCGAAAGCCCCGATGCCGCTATTCTGATGACGGACAAAGAGGACGTCAGGATGCTCTACTGGACTGCAGTGGCATGGGCTGCATCCATCTCGATAGACAAGACGAATATGGAGGCCATTGGTGATCTCCCATATGTGAGTCTCCTGATTGACCGGGCACTGGAACTCGATCCGGAATGGGACCATGGATCGTTGCAATCATTCATGATCACATTTGCTACGAGTCGTCAGGATCTTGAAATGGCACCTGAAGAGGCAGCTCGTCTTTATTACTCAAGAGCGTTGGAACTTTCCCATGGCTACCAGGCTGGAGTCCATGTCGCTTTGGCGGAGTCAGTCGCTATTCCCAATCAGAACAAGGCAGAGTTCAAGGCTCTGATGGATAAGGCGCTGGAAGTAGATGTGAACAAACGTGTCGAATGGCGATTGCTGAATATCCTGATGCAACGACGCGCTCAGTGGTTGCTTTCCCGTCAGGATGAACTTTTTTTCTAGTGATTTAATCTGAATGAATCTCCGTGTAATCTGATCAGATAGAAAGATGCGAATCCCGTTACTTGATTCTATGAAATTTCGATTGTCCCTTATTCTCTCCATTTGTTTCCTGCTTGCTCATTCCGTTACAGCGGCAGAGCCAATCCACATCAAGCTTGGGACCATCGCACCAAGCGGTACCTCCTATCACCTTGCTCTGCGTAAGCTGGAGCAGGATTGGGAGAAGGTATCGGGCGGGCGCGTGAAAGTGACCGTCTTTGCGGGAGGGGTTCAGGGTGGCGAGGTTGCCATGGCTCAGCGCCTGAAGCTGAACAGCCTTCAAGCCGGACTCTTCACCGCAAGTGGATTGGCCAAGCTAGAACCTAGAGTCAATGGACTTCAAAGCGTTCCGATGATTTTCCGCTCCCTTGATGAAAAGGATTACGTCGTTGAGAAGATGGGCGGCAAGATTGAGAAAATGCTGGAGGACAAAGGACTCGTGGTTCTTGCATGGTCAGATGCGGGATGGGTCCGATGGTTCAGCAAGACCAAGGCGATCACTCCAGATGAGATGCGCAAGCTTAAGGTCTACTCATGGGCAGGTGATCCTGAAGCGGAGAAGGCCTATCATGGCGTGAACTTTCAACCAGTGCCCTTGGAAACTGGTGAAATCCTGACTGGACTCAAGACTGGGTTGATTGACTCCATCACCATGCCGCCATTTGCAGCCAATGCGATGCAGATCTATCGCGAGACCCCGCACATGTTGGACCTCGATTGGGGAGTGATCGTTGGTGCGATTGTGGTGAACAAGGATACATGGGATAAGATTCCTGCGGATCTTAGGGAGAAATTTAAGAAATCTGCCAATGGAGCAGGGAAGATCATTCGTGCACTCGGACGCAGGGAAGCAGAGCAATCAGTCAAGGTCATGCAAAGCAAATGGGGATTACAGGTCCATCATGTAGATGATGCCGCCAAGGCTGAATGGCTCAAACTAGCAGAGGGAACTCATGGGGTAATCCGTGGTGGTTTGATCCCCGATGAAATCTTCGATGAGTTGATCGCCACATTGAAGGAGTATCGCGCCAAGAAGGGCAAGTGATTCAAAGGCTCTTTCCAAAGAGTCTTTCCTGAAATCTGGGACATTTAGTATTGGCCAAGGCGTGTTGGAAAACGCAGATTCCGCCTTTCGTTTGAAGCATGGCTGAAGGCTCCATACCATCTGCAGAAGAAACCGAGAAGCGACTGGCTCGAATGCCAGCGTGGTTGCGCGCGCTTTTCGTAGGGGAGAATGTGATCATCACGATGGTCTTGTCGCTGATGGTATTGCTGCCTCTGGTTGAGGCGGTCTTTCGTCTGATCAATAGGGTGACAGGGACTGAAATCTCCTTCTTCAGCGGAACCATGCCGATTGTGCAGCATCTGGTTCTGATTTTGGGAATGCTCGGAGGGATGCTTGCGGCAAGGGAGGGGAGATTGCTTTCCTTTTCGACCGTCACTGCCTTTCTAAAAGGCAAGTGGAAGGATCTGGCTCTGATGACCAGCTCTGGCATTTCGGGTGGTCTCACGTTTCTGCTGGGTATAGCCGGTTGGAGTTTTGCTTTGAGTCAGAAGGGGGAACCGCCCATTCAATGGGGCATCCCGGGGTGGTTGGTATCCTTGATCCTTCCGATCGGCTTCATCGGTATTTCGCTGAGGTTGGTTTGGAAATGTAGCGATCATTTGAAATACAAGCTGGGATCGGCAGGATTGGCGCTGCTCGTGATCATTGTTGGAGCCAATGCCAAAGGAGAATCTCTTGAAACTCTCGCTATGGTTCTTCTGCTGGTGGCCACGATTCTGGGGGCTCCGATTTACACTGCATTGGGAGGGGCTGGACTGATCCTGTTTTGGGGAGGGGGAGTGCCGACTGCGAATTTGTCTGTGGATCACTATTCCATGTCCACTCACCAGACCCTGCCGACGATTCCTCTGTTTACCCTTGCTGGCTATTTTCTGGCAGAGGGAGGGGCTTCGAAGAGGTTGATCCGAGTTTTCAAAGCGCTCGTGGGACACATGCGTGGAGGCCCCGCGATTTTGACGGTGCTTGTTTGTGCCTTCTTTACCTCCTTCACGGGAGCTTCAGGCGTCACGATCCTGGCGTTGGGAGGCTTGCTGATGCCTGTGCTGATATCTTCGAAATTCTCTGAAAAAAAAGCATTAGGGCTGCTTACCGGTTCTGGAGCGTTGGGATTGCTGTTCGCTCCGTGTATTCCATTGATTCTCTATGCCATTGTCGCCTCAGGGATTCAGGCAAACTACGCCCAGATGCCTGCTGAATCTCCTGCCATGGAACAGAGCATAGAGGACGATCTGAGCGCTTTGGATGATCTGGACCTTTCGTCATTGGATGACATGAATCTGGACGATATTGATCTATCCAGTTTCGGATTGGGAGATATGCCAGATGTCGACGCTGTGGAAGCGGACACAAATGCTGTCGTGAGCTCAGATCCGGCTGAAGAATTGGAAACTGCTGAGGAAGTGAAACCGGTTCGAGATATCACGATTGAAGGGATGTTTCTTGGTGGTTTGATTCCTGGATTCATTCTCGTCGGACTTTGTGCCCTTTGGGGTAGGGCCAAAAGCACGGTGAAGGCCGATCACGAGCGATTTGACGGGGGAGAGGCTCTGTCTGCGGTCAGAGAGGCCAAATGGGAGTTGGCGCTCCCTGTAGTGGCTCTGGTGTCCATTTTTGGCGGCTTTGCAACCATGGTCGAAGCTGCCGCTCTGACTGCTGCATATGCGTTCTTTGTAGAAACCTTTATTTACCGAGATCTGAAAGTGAAGAAGGACGTGCCTCGTGTCATGGCTGAGTGCGGATTGCTTGTTGGTGGAGTGTTGCTGATTCTTGGTGTCGCGCAGGGCTTCAACAACTACCTGATCACAGAAGAGCTTCCGCAGGCCGCGCTTGAATGGGTGAAGGCCAATATCGATTCGCCATTGGTCTTCCTGTTGGCACTGAACATCTTTCTTCTCATCGTCGGATGTCTCATGGATGTTTTTTCAGCGATCATTGTGGTGGCGCCAATGATCATTCCTATGGGGCTGGCATTTGGCATTGATCCGATCCATTTGGGAATCATCTTCTTGGCTAATCTTGAGCTGGGTTATCTGACGCCTCCGATCGGGCTGAACCTGTTCCTCTCTGCCTATCGCTTCGATAAACCGCTTACGGAGGTTTATAGGGCCGTGGTTCCGATCTTTCTGGTGATTGCAGTTGGTGTCCTTTTGATCACCTATGTGCCTTGGTTCACGACTGTTCTTCCTGACTTCTTTCTTTCTGCTCCATGAGTATTCGATTGGAAATGCTACAAGTGGCGCGGCTTGCTCCCAAGATGTTGGGAGAAGTCTCTGATCTTGTTGGGGATTTCTTTGCCAAGCATCAGGCTGAGGACGGAGGATTTACAGGACGGACAGGGCAGAGCGATCTTTATTACACCGTGTTCGGAATGGACGGCCTCATCGCGCTGGAACGCACTCCTGATTATGAAAGGCTGGCCAAATACGTGGCTGGCTTTGGAGATGGCGAAGGGCTGGATTTCGTTCATCTCTGTTGCCTCGCCCGCTGCTGGAGCGAGTTGGAGAAGCAGGGGGCAGGTAGTGACTACGATCACGATTCCTTGCTGAGTCGAATCAATGCATACAGATCTAAGGATCACGGATTCAATGCCCGTAAAGATAGCGAATCAGGAACGGCCTATGGCGCGTTCCTTGCCGTGGGGGCACATCAGGACTTGGGGGGAGCTGTGAAACAGGAGATGCGATTGGTGCAATCACTGAAGCTGTTGGAGCGTGAGGACGGTGGCTGGGCGAATGAGCCGAGCATGGGGATGAGCTCCACCAATTCCACAGCTGCTGCAGTGACGGTCTTGAGGAATCTCAACATGCCACTGAATCCAGGGACGATTTCCGAATACTTGTTCAGTCAGATTCACGAACAAGGTGGTTTTCTCGCTGCTCCCATGGCGCCGATGCCGGACCTTCTTTCCACCGCAACAACTCTCCACGCGCTTTCAGGGCTTCAGATCGATTTAAGGAAACCAGCGAAGGAAGCATGCCTGGATTTCATAGACACCTTGTGGACGAATGAAGGTGCCTTTCACGGTAATTGGTCCGACGAGTATCTCGATGTGGAGTACACTTCCTATGGGCTCCTCGCGCTGGGGCATTTGGCCGTATAGACCTAACGGTGGTTTTCCCAAAGGTTGGAGTTGTCGAATCCGTCTCTGATGCGCCATTCACGCAGGTTGGCCAAGAGTGCCTGTTTCTGCTCCGCGTGTTCTTCTGAATCCCAGAGATTGAAGTTTTCCTCGGGATCGTTCTTCAGATCGAAGAGTTGTCCCCATGGCTCATCCAAAAAGTGGACCAATTTCCAGTCATCGGTCCTCACCATGGTCATGAAATCGCTGTCAGTGAAGTTGCCATCGCGAGCTTGCTCTGCATACACGGCATCGCGGATGCACTCATCGGCGTTGTCTTTGCCCTCTAGAATCGGGAGAAGGGTTTTGGCGGCCATCGGGCTGGGGACAGGGACTCCAGCCATTTCCAAGATTGTCGGACCTATATCCATTGCTTGAACGAGTCCCTCGACGGTCTTGCCACCCTCATACTTCCCTGGCGCCCAGACGATCATGGGAACGCGGGTGATGGTATCATACATCGTCCACTTCTGACTGTGCCCGTGGTCTGTGAGGCAGTCTCCATGATCGGATGTGAAGATGATGATGGAGTTGTCCATGTAGCCTTTCTCATCCAAGGCTTCCAATATCTCTCCGATCTTTTCGTCGATCATCGTCATATTGGCCAGATAGTAGGCGCGCTGGCGCTGGCGGGCTTCGTCGGAAGGTTCCAATTGATGAACCACTGAATCGTGATCCACTTCGGTGTTGTGAACCCGGAGCGTCTTAAAGGGCTTGGGTTGATTGTCCAGATCCTCCTGTAGCACTGGGGCGATTTTTAGATCTCGATTCAGGTAGGGCTCTGCATAGCGGGGGATCGGATCGTAGGGAGGATGTGGACCAGGAAATCCAATCTGGAGAAAGAGTGGCTTGGTGACCGGGAACTGTCTGATCCACCAAGAAGCCAGATTGCCAACAAATACATCGGGATGCATGTCCTCATCCAGATTCCATTCAAAGGCGCCCAGTCGATCCTTGTAGTCCTCCAACTGGCGATAGAGCTCGCGTTGTTGTTTGACCAATCCGCGTGCGCGAAGGGCCTTGTCCCATTCATCGTAGAAGTAGCGTCCTTCCAAGTAGCGGTCCTTGTTCTCCACCACATAGCGTTGGTCAAAACCCATTTCAGTCTGCATGGGCCAAGTGTGCATCTTGCCGACGTTGCAGGTTTGATAGCCGCTGCTTCTCAGGTTCTCAATCCAGCCACGTTTCCAGGTGTCAGCGTTCTTGAGGATTCCAGTGGTGTGAGGGTAGTGACCGGTGAACAGACTGGCGCGGGCCGGGGCGCATGAAGCTGCTGTGATGTGACATTGATTGAAGGACACACCTTCCTTCATCAATCGGTCCAGATTGGGCGTATCTACGAAATCGAATCCAGCTGCATTGATCGTGTCGAACCGCTGCTGGTCGGTGATGATGAAAATGATGTTTGGGCGTTTGTCAGACATATCAGGGGAGCGTCACAGTGAAGACCTGGGTGAATATAAATTCGGATCCCAAGCCGGTGATGAGCGCTATCTCGATAAGGATAGGCATTGTTCTTTTGTCCCATTTCGAAACGAGGCCGCCGATGATGGTAATCATTACCGCGGTTGCAAGTGCATAGGGCATCGGAGTGAATTGAAGAAGCGCCACGTAAATCAACATGGCGCCGAACGAAATCGCAGCAGGACGGAGTTGGTCGAAGGACATTGAGTTCTTGTCCTGCGCGGTGTTCTTCTTTTCAAACGCGACAAACGCTCCTAGGGCGATCACGGCGATAAATGCGAATAGCGGATAATTCGGAAGGGCGAGCGATTGTTTGATTTCAGGCGGTTGGAGGGCTGATACGCGTGAATCGATTCTTTCTCTCAGCATGGGGCCTTTTATGAATTCCAATCCGAGCGACCATTCGTTCAGGGTTTTCACGACCTCGGGGTCTTGCATGGCTTTCTCGAGTGCATTGGAGATGGCTTCGATCGCTTCAGGTGGCGTTCCTTCCGGAGCCCACCAGTAGTATGCATTGCTGGATGTCGTATCGACACCATCTTGAACGCATGTGTGCGTTCCAGGCAGAGCTGCGATTGGTTTGGATGACAGACATGCCAGAGCCCGAATGTTTTTGTCAGGTGCAGTGCCTTCTTCAGAGCGATAGTTGAGAAACTCAGCCAATGAGAAAATACCGGCATCCAGATGCCCTCCGATCAGACTGGTGTAGCGGGTCTGCCCTCCTCCAGAATTCACCAGATTGAAACGTGCTCCAGGCATTGTGGACTCCAGATTCATGGTGGTGAAATGGGCAGGGGAACCCATGTTGGCACCGAAGCGAATGGTATCGGGGTTGTCTTTTGCTGCCTCCAATAGGTCTCGAATCGTCTCATATGGGGCGTCCTCTCGGACAACGATGATCAATTCAATGTTCCCCGACATGGCGATTGGTTCGAATGATTCCGGTCCAAAATTCACTGCGCCTGAAAGTTTCGCTGTGATGATCGATTCGTGATGGCAGAGGATGCGATAGCCGTCTGGCCGGGCGTCTTTCACATAGCGACTTCCGATCGTGCCGCTACCACCAGGCTGATTGAGGACGACCAATGGCTGGGGAAGATACCCGTGATCGGCAATTGATTTGCCAAGGAGCCTCACAAAGCTGTCCGTGCCTCCTCCCGCGTTGTATGGAACAACTAAATGGATTGGCTTGTTCGGGAAGTTCCCATCTGCGTTCCCCTTGCTCAGATCCACGGCTTTCCACACGAGCAGTGCTGCAATCAGAACGATGGCGATCCCATGAATAGCTTTCTTCATTCAGTCACCTCCTTCTGCATCAGTTTCTTACGAAGTGAAGGAGCCAACAACAGAACCGCTGCTATGACCAGAAAGGCCAACGAAAGTGGCCGTGTCAGGACAGGAGTCCAGTCGCCGTTGGTCGACATCAGGCCTGCGCTGAAATTCTCTTCCGCTATCGGCCATAGGACGAATCCAAGAATGAATGGAGCCAGTGGAATTTTTCGTGACTCAAGCAACAAACCCAGCACGCCAAAGCCAAGCATCACCCAGACATCAAAAATCCTGTTCGCCAGAGCAAATGAGCCGACCACACAGAACGAAAGAATCACAGGGAGTAGGTAGCTTTTTGGAATGACTGCGAGTTTCGAAAGCAACCGCATGGATCGCGTCATTACCAAGAGCATGACCACATTGGCCAGCAACATGGCGGCCATGATGGAATAGACGATCTCAGGGCTGTCGTTGAAGAGCCTCGGGCCAGGCTGGAGCCCGTGAATGACCAGCGCCCCCAGTAGGACCGCTTCCACGACACTACCGGGAAGCCCCATGGCAATTAGCGGAATCAGCGCACCTCCGATGGTTGCATTGTTCGCAGATTCCGCAGCCACGATTCCTTCCTCATGACCGGTCCCGAATTTTTCAGGCTCCTTGGAGCCACTCTTTGCAACAGCGTAGGCAGTCACGGATCCGATGTTGGCTCCTATGCCTGGAAGAATTCCGATCCACGTCCCAATCACTGAAGACCTCAGCATGTTCAATCCATGCGTGGCAAAGTCCTTCAACTTCACGAAGCCGCTGACGGATTTGAGTCTTACCGATTCAGGAAGATCGCCGCCCTTCGCTATCTCTCGAAAGATCTGGTTCACTGCAAACAAACCAATCAAGACAGGCAGGAGCTGGAAACCATCGTTCAGTTCAGTGAGTCCCAAAGTCAACCGAGGTTGACCTGTGGAAGCGGTGATGCCTGGCATGGAAAACAGAATGCCCAAGCCTCCGGCCAGAAGTGAGCGTGGGAGAGATTTGCCACCAATGCTCGCGATGAGCACCAGCGCCATCATCACCAAGGAAAAGTATTCAAAGGGACCAAACTTGGTGGACAAGGCAGCCACAGGGCGCGCCAACAGAACTAGGAACAGCCAAGAAATCATTCCCCCAAAGAAAGATGACCAAACACCCAATGAAAGAGCGCGCTCTGGATGTCCCTTTTGAGCAAGCGGATAGCCGTCCAGTGTTGTGACGATCGAAGCCGGAGTTCCCGGCATGCGGAGAAGAGTCGCCGTGATGAGACCTCCGCTGACAGCCCCGACATAGATACTGATCAACAGCGTCATCGCATGCTGAGGATCCGCTCCGTAGGTAAGAGGCAGGGTCAGGGCAATCAACATCGTGCCCGTCAATCCCGGCACCGCCCCGACAAAGATTCCGAGCATGGTACCCAACAACACCAATCCCAGTCCCGTGGGACTAAGAAGATGAAGTATGGCTTCCTGCAAGTGCGGCATAGTCGATCAACGAGTTTCTTAATTCTCTGTGACGAACAAACAAATGCGAGGATAAAAGAAAAGCCCCCTCGGTTGACACCAAGGGGGCTTGAATTGAAATACTTTGAGGAAAAGGCTTACAGCTTGTCGGCGTTTCCGCTGAGGTAGCTGGCTACACCGTCTGCGTTAGGTGTCATTCCTGAGTCGCCGTCTTTCCAGCCAGCAGGGCAGACTTCACCATTCTTCTCGTGGAAGTCGAGAGCGTCCACCATGCGAAGCATTTCATCTACGTTGCGTCCGAGTGGGAGATCGTTGACGACCTGATGACGAACGACACCTTCCTTGTCGATCAGGAAGGATGCGCGAAGAGCCACACCGGCGACCGGGTGCTCAATGCCGTATGCCTGAGCGATCTCGTGCTTTACGTCTGCAACGATAGGGAACTGGACCGGGCCGATACCGCCGTTGTTCACGTCGGTGTTGCGCCATGCAGCGTGAGTGAACTGTGAGTCGATGGAGACACCAACGACTTTCACGCCGCGCTTTTCGAATTCAGCCATACGCTTGTCGTGAGCGATGATTTCTGTAGGGCAGACGAACGTGAAGTCGAGTGGCCAGAAGAAGACCACGACGTTGTTGCCTGCGAGGTCGGAGAGTTTGAAGTCTTCCTTGATGGAACCATCGGGCATGACGGCAGCGGAAGTGAAGTCAGGTGCTTTGTGTGTAACGAGCATGAGTGTTTTAACTACTGTGGTTTTGGTTTCGGCATCCGGTTGACTGGTTGGCCGGGCGATTAATGTTTCAAAATCGAAAGCAGGAAAAATTGGCTATTTCCGAAAAATCGCAAGGAAGAATCGCTGCAGAATCCACTTTGATACTTCTTTTAAGGACTGAGAATAGTCGTGAATGGTGTTTTTGCCTTAGGCAGGGTGACACAGGGATCAACAAAGAAAGTATCGGAGGGAAACGTGAGCGTTGTGGCTGTTCCTGGGTTTCATACCCTGATGTTTGCTCATCCGTTCGTGAAGGAATCGTCCAAGAGTTTGAGGGAATGCCTTGTAGAATCGGGGCGATGAGCGTTTACCAATTGAGAGAGCGAGACTATCTTCACAACAACAGTGAACAACCCTATCGACCTGAAGATTCATCCAGAGATGCCGACCCGCAATGATTGGCGGATCGGTGTTGCAGGAAGCGGTTTTATCGTTTCAGACTGTCATCTTCCTGCGTATTTGAAATCATGCTGGGATGTCGTGGGCATTGCTTCGCGGAATCGAGACAATGCCGAGAATTTGGCAGAGCGTTTTGATTTGGAGCGGGTTTATGCCGGGTACGAAGAACTGTTGGATGATCCCTCCATCGAAGTGCTTGATGTGGCCGTACCTCCGCATGTGGAACTTGATCTGATTCTCAAGGCGTGTGAGCGAGGAACCTTGAAAGGTATTCTGGCGCAGAAGCCGTTGGGTGTGAATTACGCCGAAGCGAGACAGGCTGTAGAAGCTTGTGAAGCAGCTGGGATTGTGTTGGCGGTGAATCAGAATATGCGATTTGATCAATCTGTCAGGGCGGGCAAGGCACTCTTGGAATCAGGTGCATTGGGAGAGCCGGTTGTCGCATCGATTGACATGAGAGGAATTCCACACTGGATGCCGTGGCAGCAGGGGCTGGGTTGGGTCACTCTGAGGATCATGTCCATTCATCACATTGACTGTTTTCGCTATTGGCTTGGCGATCCCAAGGGCATTTTTGCAACCAGTCGTCCCGACCCTAGAACGAAGTTTCCTCACCGGGACGGAATCTGTGCCTATCAGTTGATTTATCCTGACGGACCGATCTGCACGTCATTGGATGACACATGGACAGGCCCCGCCCGAGAGGGGGCTCCAGAAGATACGAGAATCGAATGGCGTATAGAGGGAACGGATGGCTTGGCGATTGGCGATCTCGGATGGTGCAAGGATCCCTATACATCACCGTCCGCAATTCGGTATGCCCTTAAGGGCGAAGAGGAGTTTCAAAAGCCTGTTTGGAAGGAGAGTTGGTTTCCTGATGCTTTTGCCGGAACCATGACTGATTTGCTTGTGGCCCTTGAGAAAAACGAAACTCCGGCTATTAGTGGTCGTGACAATCTGAAAACAATGGCACTCGTGGATGCTGGGTACAAAAGCATGGATGAAATGCGAGTGGTGACATTGGATGAGATTCTAGATCGAGACTACCTATGAGTATTGCAACCAAGACTGGAGACAATGGAACGACCGCATTGATGTATGGGAAGCGTGTCCCGAAGTATCATCCACGTGTGGAAGCCTATGCGTGTGTGGATGAGCTGAATTCGGCCTTGGGAATGGTCAGAGCGACAGGCGATGATCCGTTTGTTTGCGAGAACGTGTTGAAGATTCAGAAGACTCTGGTTGATCTCATGGGGGAAATGGCGACTGCGGAGGAGGACTTATCGCGTTATGAGTCGGATGGGTTCAAGCGTGTTACACCGGAGATGGTGGAGCCCCTAGATGTTTTGGTGAAGGAGATAGAGTCGCAGGGATTGACCTTCAAAGGGTGGGCCACGCCCGGAGCGACTCAGCACTCTGCTGCGCTGGATTTGGCAAGGGCGACCTGCCGTAGAGCGGAGCGCCGTGTATGTGAATTGATGGATAAAGGGGACATGGCCAATGAGCAGGTTGTGATTTTTCTGAATAGATTGTCAGATGTACTTTGGCTGTTTGCCCGATGGGTGGAAGAGAAAGAATGATGCACGATTTCGCAAAGTGGGGATGCAGGGGGATTCTTATTCTATTTGTGATGGTTGCCAGCCGAGTGGTTGCTGATGAGCCGTGGGGCCTTGTAGAGGCTTTGGGCGCTCCTGAATGGATCCAAGTGGATGGTGCTCATCGAGTCCGGTATGAAATGCAGGATGGGCGGTTCCGAACAGGTAGAACAGGAGGGGATCAGATCATGGTATTTCGTTCTCGGCTCAAAATGCAGTTGGGAACAGGGGCGTTTCAATTGGTGAGCGAAGGGATGGATTCTCGGCAGGTATTTGCGGACACCGGTACACCAGTGGGACACGATGATGTCAATGCGCTCGAAATGTTGCAGGGGTATGCCCGTTGGCGACGTGAGGGCTGGGAGATCCGAGGAGGGAGGCAGACACTGGATCTGGGAAGTCGAAGGCTTGTGGCACGCAATGGGTATCGAAACACGGTGAATGCGCATACAGGTCTTTTTGGCCAATGGAATCCAGATGAGCACTGGATGGCACAGGCATTCTTTGTGTTGCCAGTTCAACGCCTTCCAGGGGACGGAGCCAGCCTTCTCCGAAATCAGTCAGCCTTCGATCATGAGTCATGGCGTGTGAAATTCATGGGGCTGCGGGTCAGTCGATATTCGGTATTGCTGGGTGGTGATGTGGAGGCTTATGTCTACGGGTTACATGAGTCAGACGGGGAAGGCAGAGCAACGAGGAACCGGCGCTTGGCAACCCCTGGTTTAAGATGGGTGCGCAAGCCTGCCCCCGGGGCCTGGGATTACGATCTGGAGACCATCGCTCAACTGGGGAATTCAAGAGCGACTGGTGCGGCTGCTGATGTAACAGATCTCAACCATAGAGCCTTTTTGCAGCACGCAGCCTTAGGCTACACGATCAAAGGTGGTTGGGCTCCGCGAGTGGCGGCCTTGGTCCAGTATGCCGGTGGCGATGATTCACCAGTTGATGGGAGAAACGGGCGCTTTGACCATTTGTATGGAGGTAGGCGATTTGAGCTGGGGCCCACTGGTATCTATGGCGCTGTGCCTCGAAGTAATATGATCTTTCCTGGTATGAGATTGAGTTTCGAACCGGCCAAACGCCTCAGTCTCATGTTTGCTAATCATGCCTTACTATTGGCGTCCAAGCGTGATGCATGGACCACAAGTGGGCTTCGTGATCCTTCGGGGAATTCAGGTCGCTTTTTGGGGCAGCAGTTGGAAGCGCGTGTGCGTTGGGATGTGATCCCTATCAATCTGAGACTGGAGAGCGGGGTAGCGCATCTGTTTGCAGGTGACTTTGTCACAAGTGCTCCCAATACGACCGGTCAGGGAGACGTGACGTACGCCTACTGGAGTGCATTGGTCTCGTTCTGAGCCTGCTGTCAGAGAGACTTGTTTTTTTAACGCGGTCGACGGGGCCAAACACCGTTTCAAACTCACAAGACCTCTTCTTGATTCCCCCAGAAAAGCCCGAGCTTTCGCCAGTCTGATCTTCTTTGGCAGGTGGTTAATCAAGAAAAATCCCCGAACGCCGCGTGTTCAGTCGGCATCCGGGGATTGGGGACTTGTTGATTGGTATGTTGATTCTAGATCACAATCTGCTCATCAGGCTTTGTATTCCTTGCTGAGTTTGTTGCGGACGCGTTGGAGAAGTTGCTTTGTCTGCTTGATGCCTTCTTCCTGATTGCCTGGACCTTCGGATTCGATGCCGACCCAGCCGCGGTATCCTGCATCGAGGACGATCTTCATCATTTTGACGTAATCGGTTTCCTTGTCCCAGCGTTCATCGATGGTGACGAAGCGCCGCTTTGGATCGAAGCTGTTAGTCTTGGCGCTGACGGCTTTTGCGAATGGCATCATTTCTTCGACGCCTTTGTAGCGGTCGTACCATTCGCCTTTGTTGCGATCGATACCAAAGTTACCGAAGTCTGGGAGGAGGCCGCAGCGTGGGTGATCGACCTGTTTGATCACGTCAACGATCCATTGACCGTGTGAGGACAGCCCTCCGTGGTTTTCCACGATGACATTGATCTTGTGCTTGGCGCCGAACTCGGTGAGTTGAGCCAGTCCGTCTGCAGCAAGTTTTTTCTGTTCGTCGTAGGAGAGTTTGTCGTTTGAACGGGCATTCACACGAATAGAGTGGCAACCGAGGAACTTGGCGGCTTCGACCCACTTGTAGTGATTTTCGACTGCCGTTTTACGCTTGGCGTCGTCTGGCTCTCCGAGATTGCCTTCGCGATCGATCATGATCAGGAGACTTTTGACTCCGTTGTCCTTGGCGCGTTTCTTGAGTTCGCTCAGATACTTCTTGTCTTCGGCCTTGTCCATGAAGAACTGATTCACATACTCGATTCCTCGGATGCCGTATCCTTTTGCGATTTTTGCGAAGTCGAGTGGATCGAGGTGTGGTTCTTCCTTCTTGAAGAAGCGTCTGTTCAAAGACCATTGAGCAAGGGAGATCTTGAAGAGGGGAGCCGCCTTTTTGACCGTTTCGGCTGCAAATGTGGTGTTGGAAACTCCGGTAAAGGCGAGGGATGAAACGGCAAAAGCCGAACTCTTGAGAAACTGTCTACGTGAGGTGTTTGGGTTCATCTGAGTAGTCTGTGTGTTGATTGAATTTGCGACCGGGATAGCCTGAGTGCCCTGAGGCTTACCTATGAGGGACGTGGAAAAGGCATTTATGCTTCAATTGGGAGGGGGAGGCAATCTTAGGAAACGAAGAAGCAGGGGAGAAAAAATCTCTAAAGCGGGGGTGAAATTCTGTCGATGGCGGTCTGATAAGGAAGTCTGTGCCAAGGACTTCCAACAAATCTTGCCATGCCTGAAGATTTCACATTGCTGGAAGACATTCGCCACGGAGCTCTGGCTGACTACCTGACCAATGACCCCAAGGGGGAGAAGATTCCAGACTATATTCAGAACCTTTCCAACCATCTTGAAGGAGAACGGCAAACGGTGCTTCAGGAGTTGGAAGTGCTTCGGAAGAACATAGATCACATCAAGGATGTGGTGGCCATGCAGCAGAGCTATGCGAAGGTCTCTGGTGTAATGGAAGCGCAGAACGTGGTCGAACTGGTCGAAGATGCGCTTCGGATCAATGTCGATTCCTTGACCAAGAGTGGTGTCCAGATGAAGCGCGAGTTTGAAGAAGTGCCCTTGGTTCAGATGGATAAACACAAGGTTCTTCAGATTCTTGTGAACCTGATCCGCAATGCGAATCATGCGTTGCAGGAGCAGGGAGGTGTTGATCCCTGTATCACCATGAGGGTTTCAGATAATGATGGGATGGTGAAAATCGAGTGTGTGGATAATGGGTGCGGAATCTCCTCCGATAACTTGGCCAAAATTTTCTCCCACGGCTTTACAACCAAGGAACACGGGCACGGCTTTGGGCTGCATAGCGGCGCTCTGGCTGCCAATGAGATGGGGGGATCTCTCCATGTTGAAAGTGATGGACTTGGAAAAGGGGCTCGGTTCGTCCTTCAGTTGCCCATTTCCCCCAAACGCAGGGGATCAAAGAAGGTCGAAGTGCTCGTCGAGGCGACGAGCTGAGCGATTACAACTTTCCCTCGCTAGAATACTTCCCCCGGATTCGCGTCGTTGCTAGCTTCTGTGGTCATGAAGTTGATCACATCGGAAAACCGTCGCTTTGGGCGCTTTGGAAACCAGTCTGGGATTGCCAGTTGTTTCATCTACGGGTGCCTTGGAGTAGCAGTTCTGATCATTGTGGGCCTGATCGTGGCGTTCTTTGTCACTCGTCATGTGACCAACAAGACGATCAATACTTTTACGCAGGAGACTCCGATTGAGCTGGAGGTCGTGGATGTCACAGAAGGAGAGTATCAATCACTCGAACAGCGTCTCACAAATTTCGTTTCAACAGCCCAGGCTGGTACTAATACGGCCACGCTTCGACTGACAGGGCACGACATTAATGCCCTGATCGCACGGAATGAAGAAATGAAGGCGGTGAAGGATATGGTCAGGGTCGAAGTGGTTGACGACAAGGTGGGAGGGAAGATCAGCGTGCCCTTGGATCAGCTGATGCAGAATGCCGAAGCTACAGAGATTCCGTTCTTGTCTGATAAATTGGAGGGGCGCCACTTCAATGGAGAGATGCTTCTGAACGTCAGTATCGAGGAAGGCGAGTTGGATGTTCGTATCCGTGAATTGAAGGTAGGTGACCAGACGTTACCCAAGGAGGTGGTCGCGCAGTTGAAGGACAAGAACTTTGCCAGCGAATTAAAGACGGACCCCAAAACCCGAAAAATGATGGAACGGGTGGATTCTCTGATCGTTGAGGATGGGGAGATTGTATTGAAAATCAGAGGAACCAACTCTCCAGAAACCGACGAAGAGCCAAAAGAGAAGGCCCCAGAGTTCATAGAGTCGCTCAAGGTGGAGTAACTCCTTTCAGCTGCTAATTCGTTGTCAATTGCATGGTCTTGATATCCTCCCGAATCAGGTCCAATGCGGTCAGTTGATTCAAGGTATCGCGAAGGATCCGCTTATAGGATGGTGATCCGAAATTTCGCCTGTCGTCGCTGTTTTTGTTCCGTTCCTTATCGCGCTTGGCCATGTAGGTTGCCAATGCTTCCGCATAGTCTGTCACCAGCCGAGACAGGTCGGGAGGGACCTGATGGTGAAGGTGCCTTAAATGGGAAATGATTTCGTAAAGTGCAACCTGTTGTTGTCGGTAATCGGCTACATCCAACATGATTTGCAAGGGATACGCAGGTGGCGGGGCTGTGTTGGGTTCCAGAGGGCGGAGTTGAATGGGCGTTGCCACGATCTGTTCCAGCTTCTCGATTGCACTGAGCATGGAAAGCCTATGACGGCTGTCTTTCTCCACAAACTGTATCCGCTCAAGCGTCCACCACTTCTCAACATCCAAAACAGATTGAAACTGCGTGGACCAGACGTTGAGGAACGCGATCTGCCAGTTGTAATAGTGAGGTAATCTCTTGAGGAACAGGGACAGTTTCGATGGACCGCCAGGTAGGGCAAACAATCTATCGATAAAAAGGTGGGTGCAGTGGGCTACGTGTTCCCATTCCTTTGGAGTTAGAATCACATCGTGACGAAGATCGAACTGCTCGAAGGTCATCGCCTGATATTGCGCAAGATGGTCGCGTGCGGATTGAAGAGCATCTCCCATCAGTTTGCCACTCCCGAACTGGGGTGGGGACCTACGGATGTCTTGAAGTGACCGTGGTTCATAAACCAATGGGCGGGTGGATGTCTTGGTCAGCAGCGTTGTCATTCCTTCCAACAGCCATAGGGGAAGCTCACAGGGCGTGCCTTGAAAATCACGATGCGCGTATTCCTTCAACGTCACATTCACCAATGCCTTGGTGAGTTTTCTCCCATCTACGTACTCTGGCACGATCACCTTGTAGCTGTGTTGCTTCACGACCTGGTAGGTAATCACCACGATATCACTGTTGGGAGGTAGATCTGGATCCACCTTCAGGATGATCCTGTGCTTCCATGGCTCCTCAGTCTTGAGGATGGAAAAGACTCCTTTGGACACATTTTCACTCATCATAGGGAGGAGCGAGGTGTGAACCTTCAGCAATTGGTTGTGCTCTGAGACCTCAAAGACACGTCTTTGGATAGTTGTTCGAGGGCCTGTGGCAGTGAATTGGCCTGATTCACTGCGAACACTGACTTCGGGAAACTTCAGGTTGGGAAGAGACGCTGCTGATGCGCACAGAGCCAACAAGAACAACATGATGGAGGTCTGAATGAAACGCATTGCTGAGGGTTTAGCAGAGGAACAAGGGAGGATAAATCAGAAAGAAAAAGGGGGCAGTGGTGAAAATGATGCGAATCAGGCCATTTTCGACGTTTGAGGCCGAAGTGTATCTTTTTCAACTGTCTAAAAAGCAACAGTTCGGCCGAATTGGTTCAGGTGAATCAAATAGAATCGGATCATGAATAAAATGAATTAAACTTTTTTATGCCGGTTTTGTTGGTTTTTTGTGCCGAATTACAAAAAAATAATTTTTTTGGCAAGGGGGGTGCTTAAGGACGTTCGCTGAACGTATTAAGCGCACTAACCAACAAATAAGATACAAAACAAACTATGAAAAAACTCTGGAAATACATGCTTCTCGGGCTGCTGTGCATAGCGCCAGTAGCAACGGGATTAGCTCAGGACGGAGCTGGCGAGGCAGTTGCCGCGGCAGTTGAAGCGGTGGCGGAAGCTGCCGAAGGCGAAGTGGATGAGACGAAACAAGGTTACCTCGATCTGGTCGAGGGGCAGGGGGCCACTGCTTACGCCTTTGACTTCTTCTCCCTATCCATGGTGTGGACGATCATCTGCGCCGCATTGGTGTTCCTGATGCATTTGGGCTTCGCAACTCTCGAAGCAGGTCTTACCAGAGCGAAAAACACGACCAATATTCTGTTCAAGAATGTGTTTATTATTTCAATTGGTCTGATCACTTACGCGCTCCTTGGTTTCAACACTCATTATCCAGGTGATTTCAACGGGTTCTTTTCCTTGGGTGGAATGATTGGTGATTTGAATGAAGGTGACGCGGGCACGTTTGCTTATGGTGGCGTTGGTCTGTGCATGACCGGATTTGGTGACTTCATTTTCCAGGCTATGTTCGCAGCGACCGCTGCAACCATCGTTTCTGGTGCTGTTGCTGAGCGTATCAACCTGAAGGGGTTCATGATCTATGCCGTTATCCTTGTTGGAATCGGTTATCCAGTTGCTGGTTCTTGGCACTGGGGTGGAGGTTTCCTAAGTGGATTGAGCGGAGGAGCTTTCAAGGACTTTGCTGGTTCTTCTGCAGTGCATGCCTTCGGTGGGTTTGCTGCTCTGGCTGCCGCTCTTGTCCTTGGCCCACGTCGTGGCAAGTATGTTGACGGAAAAATTCGTCCGATTCTAGGTCACTCGATGCCCCTCGCCACCATCGGTGTATTCCTCCTCTGGTTGGGTTGGTTCGGATTCAATGGCGGTTCTGTTCTTTCAGCAGATCCGAAAGCCATTGGTCTTGTGATCACTACCACCTGCTTGGCTGCTGCTGCCGGTGCGTTGGCTTCTATCGTGACTTCAATGGTCATGATCAAAAACCCTGATTTGACCATGGCTCTCAATGGTATCCTTGCTGGGCTCGTCGGAATCACTGCTGGTGCTGATGTTGTGTCCGTTTGGGGATCCGTGATCATCGGTATCATCGCTGGTATCATCGTTGTTCCTTCCATCCTTTTCTTCGACAAGGCCAAGATCGACGATCCAGTTGGAGCCATCTCTGTGCACGGTGTTTGCGGTGTCTGGGGAACGTTGGCTGTAGCCATCTTCGGCGAAGGATTCTCTTTCGTCAGTCAGCTTATCGGAACTCTCTCGTTCGGTATCTTCGCTTTCGTCTTCTCATTGGTTCTCGCCATCGTGCTCAAGAGCGCAGGTCTCTGGCGTGTGGATGCTGAAGAGGAAGAGGAAGGACTCGATATCTCTGAGCATGGTCAGCATGCCTATCCTGACTTCGTTTCTGTCGCAGAGAAATAGACCGACCAACTGAAGAATAACCTTTAAAAGACAATAAAATGAAAAAGATCGAAGCAATCATCAAACCCTTCAAACTTGAAGAAGTGAAGGACGCCCTATCCGAGATCGGTATCGAGGGTATGACAGTGAGCGAAGTAAAAGGTTTCGGCCGCCAAAAAGGCCACACCGAGATCTACCGCGGAAGTGAATACACCGTGGACTTCCTCCCAAAGATCAAACTCGAAGTGGTCGTCGCAGACGGTCAGTCCGAGCAGGCCGTGAGCACCATTGTTGGTGCTGCAAAAACCGGCAAGATCGGTGACGGAAAAGTGTTCGTGCTCCCTGTAGAGGAAGCAGTTCGCATCCGTACCGAGGATAAAGGCGAAAAGGCAGTATAAGCCCTTTCAGGAGGAATCGAATCAGCCCGGTAGGCGCAAGCCTGCCGGGCTTTTTCTTTGTTGGGGGGAGGTAGTGCAGATCGATTGTTTTGATCTGATCAATCGATTGGTTGCTTACTGCGTGAGCGCTTCACTTACGAGCTGCCTGAAATCTTCGCGTGATTTCAGTTCAGAGTCCTTGGCGAGATTGCGGAACTCCTTGTCGAGTGCTTTCAGGGTTTCGCCTTGGAGGGGAGGGCAGAGGTCGGATTTGAGAGAGGTCATGTCGAGTTGGTCTCTCATGGCGTGTGAACGATTGGCCACCAGTTGATGATGCAAACGCGCGCGTTCCAAGACCACATGAGCGAATTGAGGATTCTGCACGGGGCCGAGAACCAGCTGCTTCATCCCCAAGGTGAGACTGAGGACCTTGGCTTTGGCGAGCTTGCGACTACCAAAGAAGGAAGTCACCGCACCAGCGCTGGCTCCAATCAAGGTGCCTGCCAGCAAGGAACTCCCTCCAACTGCAAGATCAATCACACCGCCAGCCAAAGCACCGCTTGCGGCACCCAACGAAGCCAGGGTACGACGACTGAGGCCAAAGATTCTCCATGCCTCATCGCTGAATAGTGATGCTCCTTTCAAAACAGGAAGGGCATCTTCGATACGTTGAATGCGCAGGTGATGGTAGAGTTCTTCAACCCTTCGCCTACAGCGAACTTCCTCATCCTGCAGACGCTTCTCGAATGCCTGCTGTGCCTTCTCGATCTCAGACTCTGGTATCTTCTTCAGATCAAATTCCTTCTCGACCCGGTGCGTGAGCATCATTTCGAGCATATCCGCGATATGATCTGATGCGCGGTCCAGCCGTTGCTGTCGTTCGGATTGGAGGAAGCCAGTGGCTGACTGAAGGCTGGGTTTCCATGATGGATCCAGTTCGCCCAATGCATCGAGCAGATCCACCTGGCGTTGAAAGTCCGCGGTTCGTGCATTGAAGACTCTGGTGAGATTGAAGAATTGTCCCAATGCCGTCTTCCATTCCTCGACATGATCTGCTGGGCTGATCTGATTGATCAATGCCATCCGTGGTCGTCCGGTCCATTGGAGAATCTCCATTTCAGCCTCGTATTCAGGACCGTATGGCACGGAGCCGTCGACGACGTAGAGAATCCCACATGGCTCAGTCAAAGGAGCCAGCAACTCACATTCATCTGGAAACATCCCTTGAGCCTGATGTTCATCAATGAACCGTTGAATGGTTGCCGGACGATCCGCTGGCCCGGAATTGGTTTCCTTGAGCCAGCTCAGAACTCTTCGTGCCCGTTGAAAACCGGGTGTATCGAAAAGGGTGTAGAGAATCTGCCCGTCCACCTGCATCGGATACTCATGATGCAGTGTGGTGGTGCCCGGAGTCGCGCTTACAGTGACTGAATCATCGCGGGCCAAGGCTGCGACGATGCTGGACTTCCCTTTGTTGGGAGGGCCGATTACAGCAAAGCGAGGTTGGCTCATTCGCCGCCTCCACTGTTCGGCTTCACCACCTGAAGGTAAGGATCTCCGAGTTTGGCGAGACGCTTTTGCCAGACTGAGAACTGATCTTCGCTTGGCGCAGATTCAAACTGAGTGACAACCCTGATTGCTTGTGAGGCTTGGAGTAGGGGGCGTAATTCCTTCAGCAGATCCACGAGGTCTGCGGTCGGTGGCTCCCATGCCTTTACAGAGATCCATGCTTCAGCGTTTCCGATCTCAGCTGAAAATGTCTTCAAAGACTGGATATCCTGTTCCCATGATTGTCGTCCTCCAATCTGAGTCTGCCTGGCTTCAATGAAAGGATTCTGCGCTTCGTTCCAGATTAGGATCTGAGTTGGAGTCTTGGTAATGCCATGATCTGTTTCTGAATCTTGCGATACGGAATCAGGGGCATCTTCCTGATCGTCTTTGGTGATCGTTTCAATGATTGGAGATCGGAGCCTCCTGATGACATCGGATGCGCCGGGGAATTGTGTGAAACAGGCTTTCACCTGCGCGTTCGTCTTCCATGCGCCAACAGCTAGACAGAGTAGCCGAGGAAGCACTCCATAGAGACAGAGAATACCAAGAACAAACGGCCACCAAGATCCGGGGACGTCCATACTCGCGACTGCAGAAAATCCGCCGTCTTCCAATCGGAAATATCGCGTGCCGCTCACCAGATCCAATGAAGGGCTGACTGATGGGATGAGTAATGAGACAGGGGCTGTCAGGAGACTTGTCCACGAATGGAGTGTTGATGGCTGAAGGTCCAAGGTCGTGCTCCATGCAAAGGCCAGATCTGTGAAAAGGACCAGTCTGAGAAAACTGAGAGTCAGCCCGGCGAAGAAGAGTGAAGACGCCCATTGTGACGCGTGAAACGCACTCCATGAATAAACTGGTGTGAAGAGCGCTCGATGCCTGGACACGGAGGAGTGAAGGGTATCGAACGCCTCTCTTGTCGGTTGGCTACAGAGTCTGAGGATGGCCGGTAGCCAGCGTCCCGGGCTTAGTTCGCGCAAGGTATGGCCAATCCCACCATTATCAGGAGCGGCTGAGCTCTTCATCAAAATGAATGCTACAACAAGGCTGACTACCTGAAAGATCAGGATGGTTGCGACAGGTGGGAGAATGTTGATGGGGTGTGTCCCGTCATAGCGAAACATCGCCATGCCTGAGCCCAGCCCAGCAATTAGTGACAACCCGCCAAGCAAAAGGAGACCAATCGAGCGGGCTTTGCCGAAATTTGTAGAGGAAAGGGATGGAAGCGCCCGTAACCAATTTTGAAGGAGCTCTTGATCGCGGACTTCTTTCGACGTGTCCAGACTGAGCGAGTGATCGCGCTCCTCCAGCTCCCTTAAAGGAAGATCACGATCGCGCTCAAGCTGTTGGCTGAGCGAAATCAGATCGTTGATGGATGGAGATGAAGACATGCCTGCGTCGGGCACAGTCTCCTGAATTCATCCCCCTATGTCAGCCTCTTCTTATCGGCTCCAGACATTGATGTCGTCGATGACAGCTGATTTGGCGATAGCGAGTCGAAGGCGGCTCTTGGTTGGGTGACCGATACCCTCGGACTCAAATGATCCGACCTTTTTTCCGTCAATGCTCACTGTCATGAGATCACCATCAATCCTTACTTCCAGATCGTGCCATTCGTTTGCGCTGATCTTTGAAGGGAAGCGTTTGTTTTTGTCCGCAGTGGCTTTCTTCATGGCTGGAGTCTCCTTCCCTGCCTTTCGAGCGGTGCGGTGCTCGAGTTTCATATTGCCGTATTTGAGGTCGAAGATCTCCACGTTGTGGGTGCGGATCTTGGCCATGCAGATGTGACCTGCGTGGACTCCCTTTTCCTTCATATCTGCAATATTGATACCGAGATCGTCCTTGGCACCCAGCTTGAATCGCAGCTGGATCGTCACATCTTTAAAGCTGAGATCATGGTGGATGGATACTCCGTGGTCCGCTACGTCCGCCCGGTTCACGTGCATGGCGCCATCCTTGAGATCCACCTGTTTGACACCCTTGGCGCGTGAGCGGCTGTTAGTTCCCCATTTACCGCCGAGTTGTTCTTTGGAATCGTCCTTTTCAGTGCGATTGAAATCATCGCTGAGCAGCAGCTTTCCTTTAGTATCTTTTGCGAATGAGGCCGTGGTGGTCAGGGCAACGATGAGGAACAGGGAAAGTTTTTTCATAGAATCTATGTTTATAGGAATGTGGCGTGGTTTGGTCACAAAACGATTGGATTACACGCGTGGATCGTTTTTGGAGTGGACGGAGGAATCTTAACGACACACGATACTGGCCTCAATCAATCAGGAGGGAAGGGCAGTCCGCAACTCTCTTGGACTCAAAGTCTGACCCCAATCAAATATGAAGAAAATCAGTATACCCAAGGTGATGTTGGCAGGCGCTACAGCGGCGTCGTGTCTGGTGTTGAGTGGATGTGGAAACAAGCAGCAGGCACCGCCTCCCATTGTGGAGCAACCTGCGGTGGTGGAAGCCAAGCCAGGCATTGTTCCCGCAGAGAAGACGACTTTTGATAAAGTGACCTCCGAACTGAATCCAGGAGGAAATTTCTATATGTATGTCAGCACGGAGCAGTTGCTTGGCAAAGTGGATGAGCTGATCGATGGAGCCGAAACATTGATGGCTGGTTTTCCCAAAGGAAATGGGGATGAGGCCAAGCTGATTGAAAATGGATTCAAGGTTGCCAGGGCATTTGTAGATCGTAGCGGAATGAAGGATGCCACGGGACTGGGTGTGAGTTCAGTGGCAATTGAGAAGGGGATCTACCACTCCAAGGCCATTCTTCACCATCGCGAAGGGCAGGGTGATGGATTCCTTTGGACGACCTTTGGTAAGGAAGCCAAGCCATTGAACGGACTTTCCTACCTGCCTTCGAATACAGTGATCGCTGATTACGGCGAAGTGAACATCAAGGAGCTGGTGACTGTGTTTGAAGAACTCGTCCTTGCTTTGGATGCACCTCAGGGACTTGAGGGGATCAAGGAACTGAAACAGGCGTTTCAAGCAGGCACCGGATTGGAGTGGGATGCCTTCCTGAATACCTATGGTGGGGATATGGGATTTGCAATGACCCTTGATGATAGTCAGCAGGTGCCTCTTCCTTTTCCTGGTGATGAACCACTTACGATTCCTGCACCGGGGTTGTTGATCATGTTGGAAGTGGCTGATGATCTTTTGTTTGATCATGTTGGGTCTATTATCCCAAAGGATCCCAGCGTGGATCGTGGTGAAACCAATGGCGTGCGCTATGTCAGTATGCCGCTTCCGATTCCGCTGCCGGTTCAATTGACTCCGACACTTGCCCGTTTTGAGAACCAATTGATTCTTGGATCAACCAAGGAACTAGTCATGGAAGCGGTGGCAGTTCATAAGGGCGAAGCAGAAGGACTGACCTCGACCGATGAGTTCAAATCACTCTCTCGTGAGATGCCGACCGAAGGAAATGGTTTCTTCTATTCCAGCAAGCGCTTTGGAGAAACGGTCAACGAAATCCAGACGAAGGCCATGGAAATGGCGGGCGGAGAGGATGATCAGATCACTGCCGTCAGGGCGATGCTGACGAATTTTAGCGAAGCCAAGTTTGGTTACGTGGTCATCGCGCATGAGAAGAACGGATGGAAAATGACGGGTAATGCGAACTTTCAACCAGCGTTCTCTTTCTTGGCTGGAGGAATGATTGCCCCGGCTGGACTGATGGCTGCCATAGCCATTCCAAATTTCGTCAAAGCCAGGTCGAGTGCCCAAAAGAATACCTGTATTGCCAACCTCAAGCAGTTGGACGGAGCCAAGCAACAGTGGGCTTTGGATAATAAAAAGGGTCCATTGGATACGCCTAAACAGTCGGATTTGATAGGAACAGCGCTCTATATCAAGATCAGGGCAACGTGTCCTAACAACGGGACGTATACGATTGGTGCGGTGAAGGATTTTCCAAAATGTAGTCATGAAGGACATGAGTTGCGTTAGGGAATAATCCTTTCGTTCGAATCTCCAATGGCGTGCCGGCGATAAGCTGGTGCGCCATTTTTTTTGATGTGGTGATTGCAACCATGCTCCCTTGGGCTTTGAATCGCCGCGACACGAAACACGACATGAGCACTCTTAAGACCGAATCTGCTGTAAAAGAACGCTACGCCGCCGCCGCAAACGCCCAGGAGGCGGCTTTGTGTTGCCCTGTTGACTATGATCGCAAGTTTCTCGAGATCATTCCTCAGGAAGTCATTGAGCGGGATTACGGATGCGGGGACCCAAGTCGCTACTTGAAGGAAGGGGAGACTGTTCTCGATCTCGGTAGTGGCACTGGAAAGATCTGTTTCATTGCCGCGCAGGTGGTAGGAGAGAAGGGCAAGGTCATCGGCGTGGATATGACGGATGATATGCTAGAGGTAGCACAGAGGAATCGTCCGATCGTTGCTGAGCGCATGGGATACGACAATGTCGAGTTCCGCAAAGGCCGCATTCAGGATCTTGCGTTGAATCTGGAGAAATTTGATGAAGCCCTGCAGTCAAATCCTGTGGATGGAGTAGATGGATTCATTCGGGCGGAAGAGATCGCTGCTGAGCTCCGCACCAAAGAACCCTTGGTTCCTTCTGAGAGTGTGGATGTCGTGGTTTCCAACTGTGTTCTAAATCTGGTGGACGCATCGCTCAAACCCCAGCTCTTTGCTGAGATTCATCGTGTTCTGAAAGAGGGAGGTCGTGCAGTGATCTCTGATATCGTGAGTGATGAAGAGCCGACGGATGCCATGAAGAATGATCCTACTCTTTGGAGTGGTTGCATCTCGGGTGCGCTTCGAGAAGAAGAGTTTGTCGCCGCATTTGAGGCTGCAGGCTTTGTTGGGATTCGCATTCTCAAACGGGATGAACAACCATGGCAGACCGTGGAAGGGATCGAGTTTCGGTCATTGACGCTGGAGGCGTATCGGCTGGACGTGAGTCCCGGTTCAGATGCGGGGCAGGCGGTGGTCTATAAAGGACCGTTCAAGAAAGTCTTGGATGATGCCGGACATCATTATGAGCGAGGTGTTCGCGCTGCCGTGTGTGACAAGACCATGGCGGCATTCAAATCATCGGCTTATGCAGATCAGTTTGAGTTGCTGGAACCCTTGAAGCCGGTGGAGAAAAAAGAGCCGTTTTCATGGACAGGGATGAAGTGGCGTGACCCAAGAGAGATGAAGGGACTGAACTACCGATTGACCACCGATCCCAGCAATTGCTGCGAAGGTGATAGCTGTTGCTAGACTCTGTTGCGTGTCTTGGAAACGACGGCCGGAAGTAAAGACTTTGTAAGCAGGTTACGAGGGAATCGTTTTTTGTCCTTTTGAGAAGCGAACAATGCCACTTAGCCATTGACAACGAGAGGGCTAAATGGTGCCGTACGCGCTCTTTCTAAAATGATTATGACAAATCAAGCAAACGGCCGTGGACCTAAGTCTGCGGGATGGCTCGGGGTGGTATTTACTGGGGTTTATCTCATTGGCGGTATCGGCGTTGAGGCCCAAGAAACCCAGCCCTTGAAAATGTCTCAAGAGGACTTTGTCAGGCGGGTACTCCAACATAACGAGGCGCTTGAGGTAAGGCTTCTTGAAACAGAGATTGGCCAAAGAACCTACCGTGCTCAGAAGCACAATTTTTCCCCCGTGTCTGTAACTGACTTTGAGAGTCAGGATTCCCAACGTCCGAACAACGCACAGCAGACTTCATCCCTCGGGCTCTTTGGTGGTGGGCGCGCGGATTTCAATGAGCGAAATCGCATCATGAAGCAGGGGCTGGAATGGACGATGAAGGAGGGTGGAACGCAGTTCCGCCTCGGGTTCTCCATGAGCCGGCTGCAGAACGACATCAATAACGGACCAGCAACCCACAACGGTGAGTTTCAATCCAATGTCGGACTCAGTGTTATTCAGCCTGTGCTGAAGAACTTTGGCAAGAATGCCACCATGGTGAACATGCGACTGGCTGCCGCTGCATCGGACGTGGCCTTTCAGGAATACCGCAAAGGACTCATCGAACTCGCCGCCACAGCCGAAGCCACTTATTGGGATCTCTATCTGGCGCAGCAACAGCACAAGATCGCCACTGATTCCGTAGGGTTGGCCAAGACGGTGTTGGAGGATAATCAGGAGCGGGTCAAAGTGGGTAAGGCCAGTGAACTCGATGTTCTGGAAGCTGAAGCAGGTGTAGCACGTCGTCTCGCCTTGTTGAACGAAGCCAAGCAGGTGCTTCAGGATGCGACCAGTCGCGCCATGACGCTTTTCTCCGAATCAGTAGCCAATGGGAAGTATGTCATTGAGACCACGGATACGCCCACTGGCCGTGAAATCAAGGGAGAGGTAGGAGATCACTGGAGTGTTGCATTTGAGAAGAACCCAGACCTGAAGATACGAGCCAAACAGGCCGAACAGGAGAAGGTGCGCCTGGCCTATCAGCGGAATCAGGCACTTCCTCAATTAGACCTTCGTGGTAGTTACGGTCTCAATGGTCTGGATGGAACACCAGCAGGTTCATTCGAGGATTTGGCAGAGAACAATTATGCCTCGTGGAGTTTTGGATTCGAGTTTCGCGTGCCTCTGGATGGAAACAAGAAAGGACGCCTTGAGCGCGATGCCGCCAAACTTCGCCAACGCCAGGCCTTGCTGAATCTTAAGACTACTGAGACTCAGTTGATCAATGCGCTGGATGCCGCCATTGACCGCGTGCGCATCTTTGCGGACAACGTGGGTCGCTATGAATCCATTGTGTCGTTCAACCAGCGCGTGTTGGACACCGAGATCGCACGGATGGAAGCAGGGAAGTCTGACAGCCGGTCCGTATTGGAAAAGGAAGAGGACCTGTTCGAGGCGCGTATTGCCTACATCGAAGGCCAAGTGCGGTTGGAGCGTGCGATTCTTGAAATGGAAAGTCTCAAGGGGAGTTACCTCGAAGATCGCAACATCGAGCTTAGTCAGGGTGACCTGGCGACCAATACCCGTGACATCATGATGCGCCGCTCTGAGATCTCTGATGCATCCCTTGATGGAGCCAGAGCATCCATCTTTACGCGTTATCGGGCACGTGGTGAATTCACGACGCCAGTGAAGAAAACAAGTGCCCCAAAAGCCACGCCTGCTAAGAAGGTCACTGCCAAGAAATCATCCGGTCCAGCCCCTGAGATCACCAGTCAAGAAGCAGTGAATCAGGCTGTGCATGAATTGAAATCCAAGGTCACCGAACTCGAGCAGGACGCTCAATAATCCTATCACCAATGAAATCCAATCATCCGAGTTCATCCGGAATGAAAGGGATCTGCGCCTCCGCGTTGATTCTTTTCGCGTTGTTGCCGATTCAGGCAGCCACCCTCTCTTTTGAAGGTATCACCGAGGCTATTCACGACGTGACGGTGAGTGCCAAGGTGGCCGGGACGATTGAAGCCCGACCAGTGAATGAAGGTGATCCGGTGGAGAAGGGGCAGGTGATCTTTGAGTTTGAGCGCGAGGCTGAGAAACTGGAAATGGCGCGGCGCAAATTGCTTTGGGAGAGCAAGGCTGAGGTGACTGCCGCCGCCACGGATGAACAGATAAAGAAGGACGACTACGAGACCACCAAGAAACTGGCCGAGAAAACAGGTTCGGTGAGTAAGGACGATGTCGCCGTCAAGGAACTGGAATACGTGAAGGCGAAGGCTGAGCATCAACGCCTGCAGACGGTGGAGAAGCGCGAGGAGATCGAATACAGCATTGCAAAGGAAGATCATGATCGGCGTGTCCTGGTGTCTCCCATCAAGGGAATGATTGCCCAGATGCTCTATCAGGAAGGTGAGGACGCCAAATCGCAGGAACCATTGGCCAGAGTCGTGGACGTCACCCGTTGTTACTTTGTCTCAAACGTCGCAGGCAGCGCAGGTCAGTATCTGAAGAAGGGACAAAAGGTAGATCTGGAGATTCAGAACGGGGATGCCAAGGTCAAACTGACTGGTGCCATTGATTTCATTTCTCCTGTGGTGGATCCCTACAGTGGATTGCTGCGCATCAAGGCTGTCTTTGATAATCAGGACGGTCAGATCAAACCCGGTGTCGCCGGATTGATTCATATCCAAACCCCATAAACCATGGCTGAAGAAAAGACGGGGCATTCCCCACAACCCTCTGAAGAGGCTCAGCAGGATCTTCAGGAACTTCGTTCTTTCAGTGGATCGCCGTCGGACTTTTGGCGACGCTTCTTGGATGCCGCATCCCGATTGGTGAATGCCAAGCGAGGTGTGTTGATCCTGAAGAAGGCAGGCGATGAACCACTCAAGAAGATAGGCGAGTGGCCACAGAAGGCGGACAATAGCCCTGTCGTTCTGGAGTTTTCCCAGGTTTTGGGAGGCTTGGCAGGAGTATGCGCTGATAAAGAAAAGCACCTTCAATCAGTTGGCTCTTCAGATCCGGAAGGGCTCAGAAATTTTGCTGTCGGAATCCGGTTGAAGCTCGATCAGGAACAGGATGTTTGTGTCGGTGCCTTTTTGCTGACCCATATCACTCTGGACCGGGCGCAGGAGATGTTGGCCCGTCTTGAATTGATAGCGGATCTACCTGTTTCGTTTCAGGCTGCAGGTCGCGTCGAGAAAGCCAGACTGGAAGCAGAGCGCATGGCTGTAGCCATGGATGTGCTGGCTGAGGTGAATGAAGAGAAGCGCTTTCTTTCATCGACGTTGGCTCTCTGTAATTCCGTTGCCACCAAGTTTCAGTGTGATCGAGTCAGCCTTGGATGGTTGCAGGGCGGATACATCAAGATGCAGTCCATCAGTCGGACTGAGAAGTTTGAGAAGAACATGTCTTCAGTCACAGATCTGGAGGCAGCAATGGAGGAGGCCCATGATCAGGATGAAGAGATTGTGTTTCCGTCGCCTCAAGAGGCAACGTTCGTCAATCGGGATCACGAGAAGTTCGCCCGCAGTCAGGCTGTTGATTTTATTTGTTCCACTCCACTTCGCTCGGAAGAAGAACCCGTTGCTGTCCTGACCTGTGAGCGGCAGAGCGGTGCATTTACCGAGGTCGAGCTTCAGCAACTGCGCCTGATCGGTGATCAGGTCATTCCGCGACTGGCCGATCTGAAAAAGAATGACCGATGGTTTGGCGCCCGAATGGCCGCGTCGTGTAAGGAAAAGGCATCCAAGATCCTTGGACCAGAGCATACATGGGCCAAGGTCCTCACCGTGTTGATTGCCACGTTGTTGGCTATCTTGTTCTTCGTGCGTGTTCCTTATCGGGTGGAGGCTGATTTTATCATTCGTAGTGAAGAGGTGTCTTTCCTGACGGCTCCTTACAATGGTTATATCGACGAGGTGTTGGTGAAGACGGGTGATCTGGTGAAGAAGGATCAACCACTGCTTCGCCTCAATACCGAAGATCTGTTACTGGAGGAGGCTTCGGCCATCGCTGATCTCAATCGTTATCGAAAGGAGGCTGAGAAATCTCGTGCGGCTGGCAAGCTGGCTGAGATGCAGATCGCTCAGGCTCTGGGAGAACAGTCAGAGGCAAGATGGGAGTTGATCCGTCATCGGCTGGAACTGGCTGAGGTGAAGGTGGCTTTTGAAGGCTTTGTGGTAGAGGGCGATCTGGAGGAACGTATTGGAGCCCCCGTAAGTCAGGGTGATGCCCTTTATCGTGTTGCCAGATTGGACCGTCTGTATGTGGAGGCGGAGGTGGATGAAGCTGATATTCACGAGATCATGGATTCTGAGTCGGCAGAGATCGCGTTGTTCAGTCGGCCGAATCTGAAGTTCCCGATGAAGGTCACACGGATTGAGCCGGCTGCTGTTCCTCGCACAGATGGAAATCGCTTCATGGTTCGCCTGGAATTTGAGGATGAGATCCAAGATTGGTGGCGGCCGGGAATGGCTGGATTATCCAAGATCAATGTGGAGAAACGAACACTGGCCTGGATCTTTACTCACAAGACAGTCGACTTCCTTCGCATGTGGCTCTGGTGGTAGAGCATTGAATCTCAGCAACGTTTTCCATCGTGGCAGGCAATCAAACATTCAGTGAGAGCTGGTATCGCATCGCGAACCAGAAAATCAGTCTGCGCCTTGGGGTGAAGACGCGGCGGCAGAACTTTAGGGGAGAGCGCTGGATTGTTCTGGAGAATCCTTTCAGTAATCAGTTCTACCGGCTTCGACCTGCAGCGTATGAGTTTGTATCGCGTCTGCGCCCAGATCGGACCGTTCAGGATGTATGGGATGAGGTTGTTGAGAAATTTCCTGAAGAAGCGCCGGGGCAGGAGTCAGTGATCCAGCTGTTGTCTCAACTCTATTTTGCCAATCTGCTCCAATACGACCTGGCAGCGGACAGTGCCAAGCTCTTTGAACGATACAAGAAACGCAAACAACGTGAGGCGCGGGCAAAACTGCTCCAGATCATGTTCATGCGTATTCCGCTTTTCGATCCGGATCGGTTCCTGAAGAACACACTTCCATACATTGGAAAGATGATCACTCCAATCGGTGGATTGATCTGGTTGTTGGTCGTCGGCTTCGGGCTCAAGGTGGTGGCAGACAATTGGAACAGTGCCATGGATCAGTCCAACTCAGTGTTGGCACCCAGCAATCTGTTCTACCTCTATATTGCGATGGTCTTCATCAAGACCTTCCATGAGTTTGGACATGCCTACTTCTGTAGGAAATACGGAGGGGAGGTCCATATCATGGGTGTCATGTTGCTGATCTTCACCCCCATCCCATACATGGATGCGACTTCCAGTTGGTCGTTTCGTTCGCGTTGGAAAAGGGCGTTGGTCGGTGCGGCAGGGATGATTGTTGAGATCTTTGTGGCAGCCATCGCTGCCGTGATCTGGGCCAATACATCGCAAGGAGTCGTCAATGCCGTGGCCTACAATGTGATGTTCATCGCCTCGGTCTCCACATTGCTATTTAACGCCAATCCGTTGCTGCGTTTTGATGGTTATTACATCCTTTCCGATGTCCTTGATATTCCGAACCTGCATCAACGTTCGAGCAAGCATCTGAGGCATCTGGTTGAGCATTATGTGTTTGGCGTGAAGAATTCTGAGAGCCCTACGCGGAGTAAGAAGGAAGCGGGGCTTTTGACTGTCTTCGGAATTGCCGCGGGCATCTACAGGATTGTTGTGTTTGCGACCATTCTTCTGTTCGTTGCGGATCAATTCCTTCTCGTGGGAATCATCATGGCGGTGATCTGTATCGTGTCATGGGTGATTGCTCCGATATGGAAATTCGTCAAATACCTGAGCACCAGTCCCCAGCTGGATCGTGTGCGATTGCGGGCCGTTTCCGTGTCCATTGCTTTTTTTGCCGTTCTGATCCTCTGCCTCAATTTCATTCATTTTCCATATCATTTCCGTGCTCCTGGCGTGATTGAATCTACCGAATGGTCGCAGCTCACCCTCAAGTCAGAGGGGCAGGTGGAAGAGATCCTTGCGACACCGGGTGAGCCGGTGAAAGCGGGCGATCCGTTGATCCGACTTTCGAACCGACAACTGGAACTGCAGCACAAGGCTGCACTCGCCAATCTGAAGGAAGTTGAGACAAGAATCCGAATGGCGATCCAGGCAGGAGGGGCGGATGTGCAACCGCTCAAAAGCAGTCTCGATGCATCCAAGAAACGAATCGCCCAGCTGGAAGAGTATTTGGAGAACCTTGTGGTCAGGGCCAGTCAGTCAGGGGAATGGGTGGCGCCTGGAATCGAGAGCTATCAGGGACGTTGGTTGGCTCGCGGCACGCCTGTAGGGCTCTTGATCAATCCGGAGTCCTATGAGTTTGTTGCTGTGGTTCAGCAGGATGATGTGGACTTCCTGTTCAATCAGAAGTTGGCCACTGACGCGGAATTAAGATTCAGAGGTAAATCGAAGCAGGAGTTTGAGATCAAGGACCTGGTGATCGTGCCGGCAGAGCAATACTCGCTGCCTTCAGCTGCATTGGGTTGGTCCGCAGGTGGATCGATCCCTGTCAAACAGGATGATGGTAATGGCACTTCCACCACAGAACCTTTCTTCCGTGTGACTGGTAAGATATCCGAGAGTGACGCGGTGATGCTCCATCACGGCCGGACTGGAATGGTGCGTTTCGACATCGGTTCAGAACCATTGATTCCGCGCTGGATACGTCGTTTCCGTCAGCTCCTCCAAAGCCGCTATCAGATATGATCACGCCGACACAGGACTATCGCCGTGCCTCCTGCCAGAGCCCTCGAAAGTTATACAAGGGCTTGGACGCAGCGGTGAATACAGTGATCGGTCGTGTGAAGCGTGGAAACAGTGTCTTTTCAGAAATCGAAAAGCAGGCTGAAGAAGTGGAGGCACAGGCAGATGAGTGGAAGGCCATGAATGATCATGAACTCCGCTCAAAGATATTTGCCTTCAGACAGATCTTTCGCAGGGGAGGGAGAGATGTTGAAGAGAACGTAGCTCCCGCACTTGCTGCCGTTCGCGAAGCCGCACAGCGCACATTGGGACTGCGCCCGTTCATGGTTCAGATCATGGGGGCACTGGCTCTCTATAAAGGGTATCTTGCAGAGATGGCGACCGGGGAGGGCAAGACACTGACGGCAGGCATTGCTGCAGTGCTGGCTGGCTGGACCCGCCGGCCAACACATGTCATCACCGTGAATGACTACCTCGTAAAGCGCGATCCCAAGTGGCTGAAGATGCTTTATGAATTCTGCGGTGTCCGGGTGGGTTGGGTGACCGGAGACATGCAGGTGCCGGAACGTCAAAAGGGATACAACTGCGACGTCACTTACTCCACCAGTAAGGAGATACTCGCGGACTTTTTGAGAGATCGGCTCCGCATCGGAACGGTCAATAGCCCCGTGCGCAGATTGATAAAGCAGATGGGAAAGCCCGAGTTTCGAGCGAGGGAACAGCTGGTGATGCGAGGCGTGGACATAGCGATTATTGATGAAGCGGACAGTGTCTTGATCGATGAAGCGGTGACGCCTTTGATTATTTCAGCGCCCAAGGAAAACAAGTCGTTGGAGCATGTGGTTATGATTGCATGCCGTCTGGTGAATGAGCTTGAGGCAGAGATCCATTACAAGGTCGTTTCCAAATACCGCGAAGTGGAACTGACTCCAGAAGGGCGACGGAGAATTGAAGAGATCTGTTCTGATCTTCCTGGATTCTGGCATAGCGAGGAGCGTCGGCTTGAGCTGCTCAGACAGGCATTGGTGGCGCGGGAATTTTATGTGAAGGGGAAGCAATATGTCATCGTGGATGACAAGGTCGTGATCGTGGATGAGTTCACTGGACGTCCCATGCCCCAGCGGAGTTGGCGACAGGGAATGCATCAGGCTATCGAGGCCAAGGAAGGACTCCCAATCAGTAGCCCGGCCGAGACAATTGCCCGCCTGAGTTTTCAACGCTTTTTCAGACTCTACAGACGTCTTTCGGGAATGACGGGAACGGCCGCGGAAGCCTCTCCTGAGTTTTGGCAGATCTATGGTCTGGCGGTTGTGAAGATCCCGACGAACAAGCCCTGCATTCGTGAGCAATGGCCTGATCGGTATTTCCCTGATGACGAAGCAAAGTGGCAGGGAATTGTTGGAGAAATCAAACGGGTTTATGCCAAAGGGCGTCCCATCCTTGTAGGAACACGAAGCGTCACCGCCTCTGAAAAACTTTCCAAACTGCTCGATGAAGCAGGGCTCATTCATCGCCTGTTGAATGCCGTTCACCATCAGGAAGAAGCAGGTATCATTGCTGATGCCGGTGAGCGTGGACGTATCACCATCGCCACTAATATGGCAGGCCGCGGAACCGATATCCTGCTGGGCAAAGGGGTTAAAGATCTGGGTGGGCTTCATGTGATCTCCACCGAGAAGCACGAGTCAGGCAGGGTCGACAGACAGCTTTATGGACGAGCAGGTAGACAGGGGGATCCTGGAAGTGCACAGGCGTTTGTCAGTGCAGATGATGAGTTGGTGAAGCGGCACCTCAGAAAGACGCTCCAGAAGTCATTGAATATGGCCAGCGCCACGCCTGTTCCCGGACGATCTCTCATACTGGCACGTTTCTACCATCGAGCCCAAGCCAACGCGCAGCGCATGGCATACAAGCAGCGGAAATCCGTTCTCAAGATGGATAACTGGCTCGAAGACGCCCTCGGCTTTGCTTCCAATCAGGAGGTCTGATTCGCTGATGAACGACGTGACTTGGTAAAGGGGCTTGGGTAGACTCACCTCATGATTCTTCCCAGATTTCTAAAACGGTTGCATGGCCTATTGGTGTTGTCTGCCCTGACGGTTATCTCTTCCTCCTCGATCAACGGCGCTGATTGGATGCAGTGGCGTGGGCCTCATGGGAATGGAAGTGTGGAAGGTGGTGTCTACCCGGTGAATTTGAATGCGGAGCAGCCTTTGTGGAAGGTGGCGTTGCCGGGGAAAGGGTGCTCAACTCCGATCGTTCTTGATGGTCGCATTTATCTCACGGTGCCTGCTGATGGAAAGGACTCGGTGGAGGCTTATGGTCTTGATGGAAAGCGGTTGTGGCAGACGTCTCTGGGTAAAGAGAACCCGGGACGGCATCGTAATGGATCTGGAAGTAATCCCTCTCCGATCACCGACGGAAAGAAACTCTATGTAAACTACAAGAGCGGTGCGTTGGCATCACTGACCTTGGGAGGCAAGGTGCGTTGGGAGATTAATCTGGTGGAGATGTATGGGCCGGACACGTTGTATTGGGATCATGGCACGTCGCCTGTATTGACCAAGGATCACGTGGTCATGGCAAGGATGCACGAAGGTGAATCATGGCTTGCTGCTTTCGAGAAGGATTCAGGAAAACTGGCATGGAAGGTGGCGCGGAACTACAAGACGCCGCGTGAAGGGGATCACGGTTATGCCACACCTCAAATCATTCAACATAAGGGCAAAGAGGCCCTGCTGGTGTGGGGTACTCAACATCTGACGGTCCACGATCCGAATGATGGCGCCATCATCTGGTCTTGTGGTGATTTCAATCCGGATGAAAAGGCATTGTGGCCGGCGGTGGCTACGCCTGTTGTGGTGGGTGATATGGCGGTGGTTCCTTTTGGGAGAAATGACCGTAAGATTCCGCGCATTCATGGCATTCGTCTAGATGGTAGTGGTGATGTGACCGAGACTCATCGGGTTTGGAAGCGGAATGACATCAGTTCATTTGTGCCAAGTCCGGCTGCGCACGATGGGAAAGTTTATCTCTTGAGAGATCGAGGCGAGATTGAGTGCCTGGATCCCAAGTCTGGTAAGACCATTTGGAATGCGGCTTTGCCCAAGAATAAATCCAACTACTACTCATCACCATTGATTGCAGATGGAAAACTGTATGCTGCTCGCGAAGATGGTGTGGTGTTTGTGGTCGGAATCGAGAATGGCTATGAGCTTCTTTCAGAGAACGACATGGGTGAGTCTGTCATCGCAATGCCCGTGCCTTACAAAAATCATCTCCTGATTCGCAGTGCAAAATATCTCTTCTGCTTCAAAGGGAAGTAAGATCGCTCAATCACACAGATCTTGAATCACTTTTATGGCGATGCGTTCGCTGTAGCTGTTGATCTTCCAGTGATCGGGACACCAGCCTTTGAGGAATCGGTGAAAATCCGTCCACGCCAGATGGTATAGGCTCTGCCATTCGTCGATGAGATCTGACGGATTGATATCTGGCTTCTTGATCATCAATGCCTTTTCGAGGTGATTGAAGTAGCAATCTAGCAGGGCAGTTTCATGCTTTTCACATTCGTCTTCATTCAGACAACTGCCGATGAAGTAGGCGACGTCTTTCATTCCGCATCCTCCACCCACGTATTGAAAATCCACAGCTGCCACTTGATCGGACTGTGAAGAAAAGCAGAAGTTGGCCAGCTTGGCATCACCATGCACGAACGTCTGGAAGCGGGCTTGATTGAGTTTACTATCAATCGTTGAGGCAGCGTCCTTCAAGTCGCCCTGATCCATTGTGCTCCATTCATCCGGGCGTGTATCCAGATGCCAATAAGTTCCTGTCTTCCAAAGCGCATCGGGACTGCAGCCCATGAAGGTGGCGTGAAAGTTGGCGAGCCAACGGAGGCAGCTGTCAATTTGCTCCCAATCAACCGAGGTTAAGCGATCGGCGTATCCGGCAGCATCAAGATCTTCCATGACCAGAAGCGTTGTCCCGTCCAATTGCTGATGAGCAAGAAACGTAGCCACCCGGCAATCAGCTCCACACTTGCTGCTCCATTGCTCGTAGAACGAGGATTCCACCTGATATGAGAATAGCTTCCGTTCATGAGAGCGACTCGTGTTCCATCCCCGAGGATGTGATTGAGCGTTGGGAGGCGTGACGTATTTGGCGATTACTGAACTATTTGCCGCTCCGGTCAGTTTGATCCTGAGAATGTTTCCGTAGCCACTCCAGAGTTCCTGAATGGCTTCCTCTACATTCAGGGACGTTGCTTGAGTGGTCTCAAGGATCACTGATTCAAGCTTTGGATGGAGGGTTGGTAGCATCAGATGGGTGGACTGCTGAAAGCCGGGAGATTCGTTGACTCTGATAATGCGAGGCAAGGGAATAGATTCTCCCTTATTGCCTCGATCTGATCAGTCGGGCAGGCTGCGCGCTTTCCATGGCTGCAAAGACTGACAAAGCAAAGAAGACCGACGAGATCAGTGACGGGTTACGTCGGTATCTCTACCTGACCGCTGCGACGACGGGGGCGTGCATCCTGATCGTTGAGATTCTGGGAGCCAGAATGTTATCTCCGTTTCTGGGGACCTCCCATTTCGTGTGGACTGCCCAGATATCGGTGACCTTGGTGTCCTTGGCAGTGGGGTATTATTTTGGCGGCTGGATGGTCGATAAGGCGGCAGATCTAAAGCGAATCTATGCCTGTATCATGGGGGCTGCCGTCTACCTTGCGTTGACCTTGGGAATGACTGAAGCAGTCGCGCTGAGTTGTCTGAGGTTCAAGCTGTCGGTTGGGTCGATTCTCGCTTCGATGTTCCTCTTCTTTGTTCCTCTAACTTTGTTGGCTGCGGTTGGTCCGTTCTTTATCCGTGTTCTTACGTTGGATCTTTCCAAGGTCGGCGGACAGGTAGGACGACTTTCTGCAGTGAGCACCTTTGGCAGTGTCTTTGGTGCAGTGTTGATTGGGTATGTACTGATCCCTCTCATGCCGAATTCGGTGACCATGTGGGTAACTTCATTGGTGTTGCTTGTGTTGGGTGGAAGCTATTTTGCGATCTGGGGATTGAAGGCAGGGAAGGTGAAGGCCGCGGGCGTTAGTGTGGTGGCGCTCTTGATCGGAGGATTGGCTGCGCGGGCAGACCTGACAATGGATTCAAAGGACTTTGATGAGTTGGATCGCCGCAATTCAAATTTTGGAGACTTGCGCGTCTGGAAGGCAAAGGACTCGGGATATCTCTACTACCTGAATGATCGCCTGACACAGAATATTTACGATCCGGCAACGGAACAGAGCACAACGCTTTTCACATACATGCTTCATGGCTTGTCCAAGGTCTATGTGCCACAGAACGAAAAGACGCTCTGCATTGGGTTGGGCGTGGGAATTGTGCCTATGGACCTTGTGGACGAGGGAGTCGAGGTGGATGTGGTGGAAATCAATCCAGAGGTGGTCGATGTGGGGAAACAGTATTTTGGGCTGGAGCCAGATCGCATGAACATTGTCATCGACGACGGTCGCCATTTCGTAAACGAGAGCAATGAGCAATATGACTGTGTGATTTTGGATGCGTTCCTTGGCGATGCATCTCCGTCGCATCTGATGTCAAAGGAGGCCTTTCAAGGGATCGCCAAAGTCATGTCAAATGAGGCTGTCTTGGTGATCAACAGTTTTGGAAATTTTGAGCCGGGGCAGGATTTCTTCACATCGTCATTGGATCAGACACTGCAGTCGGTCTTCAGCTCGGTGAGGATCCATCATTCAGGAAATGGCAACGTATTCTTTGTCGCATCCAAGCGGGAGACTCTGGAGTTCGTGAGGCAACCGGATATGTCCAACATCCATCCTCAGGTTCAGGGAGTTGTGCAGAGGGCATATGAGGGAACGACGGTGACGAATCCGGAGAGCGGTATTGTACTGACAGATGATTTCAATCCGACGGAATTCAGGGACGCAGAGAACCGCGAAGCGATACGGAAAGGGCTGGTGAGCTACCTTCGTTAGGAATTTCTGAGTTTTCGTGTCGATCCCAACGGGTTGGTTGAATAGGCTCCCGCTTCCGTTTGTAATTTGTTTTTGATGAGAAAGACTTCGATATTGGTCATCTTTTTGACCGTTTTTGTGGATCTGGTCGGTTTCGGCATTGTATTGCCGATGCTGCCAACCTACGCCGATGAATTCGGTGCCTCTGGTTGGTTGAACGGCCTGATTGTTGCCAGCTACTCCTTTGCACAGTTTATCTTTGCTCCGATCTGGGGCCGTTGGTCCGATCGTATAGGACGGCGACCGATCATCTTGATGAGTCTTTTCGGGAGTTCGTGTTCCTACGGATTATTTGCCTATGCCTCCACCATGGAAGGTGGTCAAGCGTTGATGTGGCTCTTTGTCTCCAGATTCTTTGCTGGTGTCTGTGGTGCCAATCTTTCGGTGGCCAGTGCCTATATCGCTGATATCACAGAACCTGAAAAGCGCTCCAAACGCATGGGGTTGATTGGAATGGCGTTTGGCTTGGGCTTCATTTTTGGCCCGGCAATTGGTGGTGCCAGTATCAAACTGATGGGAGCGACCGGCCCAGGTATCTTTGCTGCCTCGATCTGTTTTCTAAATTTTCTGATGGCTATCTTCTTTCTTGGGGAGAGCTGGAAGCCTGACAACTCGGTCAGTGCAGATCGGACTCCCCGCTTGGAGCAGTGGAGAAAGGTGTTAAGGCGTCCGAAGATCGGTCTGTTGATCGGGCTCTTCTTTTTAGCGACTTTTTGTTTTTCCTGTTTTGAGAGCAGCTACCCGCTTGTTCTTAAGAAGGCTGTTGGATATGGACCTGGTGATATCGCGTTTCTGTTTTCCTATTGTGGCTTGCTGGGGGCGTTTATTCAGGGAGGACTTGTTGGCAGGCTGGTAAAGAAATTTGGTGAAACGAATCTGATTTTTCTGAGTCTCGTCATTCTTGCCGTAGGCATGGTGGTGTTGCCAATCGCCAGTTCCAAAATGGCCATCCTTGGAGGTCTGGCCATCTTCGCATTGGGTTCCGGATTGAATCGTCCTCCGACCTTCGGGCTGCTCTCATTGAAGACACCCAAGGATGAGCAGGGAGTGACCATGGGCGTGGCCCAGAGCGCTGGCAGTCTGGCCAGAATGGTGGGGCCTCTGTTTGCGCTGGGACTTTCTGATTACAGCCAGCGTCTTCCTTATTTTGTCTGTGCTGGTGTGGCTGTGGTGGCTGCAGTGATCGCATATGGCAAACTCAGAGGGAGTGAGGACACTGCCAATCCTGTCGATGGTGATGCTGTGACGGATGAGGCTGGTTGACCCCGCTCATGTCAGGACGCATTCGAAACGTCATCTTCGATTGGTCAGGCACATTGGTAAATGACCTGCCTGCGACCATTGAGGCGATGAACCACACAATGGTCCCTCATGGTTTTGAAGCCATGACGGAATCGGTGTTCCGAGATATCTTTTATCTTCCTTATCCTGACTTCTATCGAGAGCACCTTCCGCATGTAGAAGTGGATTTATTGGAGATCGGATTTCACGAGAAGTTTGAAGAACTGCATGAGAATGTTCCGATGCTCCAGCATGGGAGAGAGTTCCTGGAGTTCTGTCATTCGCAGGGTTGGAAGATCCTTCTATTGAGTTCCCTTAGAGAGGACCGTTTCCGAGAACAGTCAGCCAGATTGGGAGTCGATCAGTTCTTTGATGGTGTCTATGCCGGAGTGAAGGACAAGCGAACCAAGTTAAAGGAGATCCTCGAGGTCCATGAACTGGAAGGGGAGGAGACGGTTTTCGTAGGGGATATGGTCCATGATATCGAGACTGCTCACCATGGCGGGATTCATTCCTGCGCGGTGTTGACTGGTTACACAGGTATGCGCGATCTCAAAGAGGCGAATCCAAGCTGGATGGTCGAGCATCTGGATGAATTGAAATCGAGATTGCTGGATGGAACCATCCCGTCGAATTTGAAGAGCCTTCCAACGTTGACTGAGTCACCTGGGCCTGTTGTGACGGTAGGGATCATGATCGAGAACGAACGAGGCGAATGGCTTCTCGTTCAGACTCAGAAATGGTCTGATACATGGGGGATGCCGGGTGGTAAGGTGAAGGCAGGTGAGGCGCTTAAGGATGCCGCCATTCGTGAGGCTTTGGAAGAAACTGGAATTCGCCTGAACGATGTCGATTTTCTTATGGTTCAGGACTGTATTCAACCGGAGGAATTTTACAGGGATGCACACTTTGTTCTGATCTGTTATAAGGGCAAAGTTGATGGAGCCCCGACTGTGCGCCTGAATGATGAGGCAAGGGCTTATCAGTGGATCAAAAGCTCGAATCTCGTGAAATTGAGAATCAATCAGCCTACAATGGAAGCCTTCGCAACTTTGTAACCCATTATGGACAAAATCGTAATAACTGATCTGGAGGTTTGGGCAAGGATTGGTGTGCCTGATGAAGAGCGCGCCAAGCCGCAAAAGCTTCTTGTCAGTGTGGAATTAGGGACTGATTTTTCTGAAGCAGCCGCTTCAGATGACCTTTCTCATACCATTGATTACGACGGATTTTGCCGTTCGGTAAGAGCAATGTTTCAGAATAGTCGTTGGAAGTTGCTTGAAACTGTGGCGGTAGAAATTGCACAAAAGGGAATTGTCGAATTTGGCGCGATTTTTGCAGCAGTCGAAATTAAGAAGTTCATCATCCCGCAGACGCAGTGGGTTGGTGTTCGGATCGAACGCAACAAAGTGTAAATCTATCAGCAATTGAAGTTATGGAAGAGACGAGCAATTTCAGTCGTAGGGAGCGACAAATCATGGATGCCATCTTCGAATTGGGCGAAGCCACGGTGAACGATGTGCTCGAGCGCATTGAAGATCCTCCGTCCAGAACCTCTGTCAGGACGCTCATGCGTATCATGGAGGAGAAAGGGCACATCAAACACAAACAGAAGGGCAGGGAATTTCTCTATTTTTCGTGCCGTCAGCGCAAACGTGCTGGACGGTCGGCACTCCGTAGGGTGCTGAAAACCTATTTCAATGGTTCTATTGAGAATGCTCTAGAAGCCTACGTCACTGACCACGAGGCTGAGCTGAGTTCAGAGGATTTGGCAGCAGCATTGAGGGTGTTGCAAATGGCAACGACGCCGGGCAAAGCCATCAAGATGAATGGCGATCACGTCAATGGAAGCAACGCTTCCCATCGCGACGTCGTCAACGTCAACACAGCTGCTTGACGCTTTCGGTTACTCAGATTTTTCAGGGGGCAGTTCCGGTGGGACTGTCCCCTTTTTCTTTGCTTCCCGTTCACGTTCTGTGGCGATGATTTCCCAGATCCGTTTCAGGGTGCTGCGGGAGATGTTGGCGATCTGGTAGTCGCTGACTTCGTTGGCTTCATCGATGACTCTAAGCTCTCCTTTTGACGATGATTCGTCTGCGTTTGTATGAAGCGCTTTCTGGATTCCATCGAGTGATTTGCCAAAGGTGTTCAGGTGATTGCTTAACGGAGTGAGGTCGATGGATGGGGCGGATTCCTTTGGTGTGTTTTCAAGAGCCTGACGAATGGCGTTTTCAATTGATTGGAGCGCTCCTCCGACGGAGCTGATTTCCTCAACGGCTTGAATGAGCTCAGGGCTGGATTCAGGTGCGTTCTTCTCCTTGCTCACGGCTGCGATAGTGGTCTGGATGGCATCCAGTCCGGCAGTGAATGTAGCCAACTGGGCGACGACTCGTGATACGGGATCGTTTCCGTCAGCTCCCTGTAGCAGGAGGTTCTTCTTGAAGGTCTTCTTGATCTCCACCCAACGATCGGCGTCTTCACCCGCAAGTGTGCCGCGTATTTCCTGAAATTTGAGGAGATTGGACTCAGCGCCGGTCGTCAGGGTTTGTGCTTCGTTCTTGTAGTGATCGTTGATCAGTGCCTCGACCTCCGCATCGTTCATGATTGGGAGTATCTTCTCGGCCATGCGATTCATGTTACGATAGGAACCCTGCATCTTGAACGGTGGCTCGGTCCGGTATTCCTCTGCCTGAGCTGCAGATGCGATGTATTCGAGATTTACCCGTAGGACGGTGTCGCGCACCTTCATGAGCTTCTTCATGACGTCGACCATCTCGTTGATCTCTTCCGGGGAGTAGGAGCCTTCGAAATCAACGTTCTCACGCGAACCTCTCTCTGCGATCTTGATGATGGCGTAGACGTCCTTTTGGCTACGGCTGCTGAGCTTGCTCAACACAGGGTTGGATGTGAGTGAGTTTTCCAGATAACTGGTCTCAAAAGCCGTGCGAGTGTCGCCAATGATATCACCCAAGTTGTAGGTGTCGGCACGGTTGGCCAACATGTCTGGGATCTGGAATTTGTCACCAGATTCGGTGTAGGGATTACCAGCCATGACTACAGAGACTTTGCGGCCGCGTAGGTCGTATGTCTTGGCTTCCCCCTTGTAGACACCCTCGATCTTTCTCTGAGCATCACAGAGTGAAATGAATTTTTGCAGGAGTTCGGGATGAGTGTGTTGGATGTCATCCAGATAGAGCATGACATTGTCACCCATCTCCAATGCCAGATTGAGTTTCTCCATTTCCTCCCGTGCACTCGCATTTGGTGCTTCTGAAGGATCAAGACTGGTGACGCTGTGGCCGATTGCTGGACCATTGACCTTCATGAAGATCAGACCGAGACGATTGGCGATATACTCCATCAGAGTCGTCTTACCGTAACCAGGAGGGGAGATCAGGAGCAGCAGTCCCATGCGGTCGGTCCGGGTGTCTTCACCCACCACGCCCATCTGCTTGGCGAGGTTGTCACCCACGATGGGCAGATAGACTTCGTTGATCAGTTGGTTGCGGACGAAACTGGATAGTACGCGCGGCTCAAATTCATGCAGCCTGAGGTCCTTGCGTTTGGTCTCGATCAGATGACTCTTAAGCTCGTGGTAGCGATGGAAGAGGGGGACGTTCTCTCGCTGATGTTCCTGTAGCCGAGACATCAACTCGTTGTAATTCAGTAGCAGGGAACCATCTTCCATTCTCGCGTGATTACCGGAGAGCTTCTCGATCTTGGTCTCGACGGATGCATTGATGATGTCCAGATGATCCAGCAGGCCTCGAAGGAGAATGGCACAGGCTTCATCGATGTAGGCGGCGTCCAGTGCCGGATGGCCTTCGTCTGGCTTGTACTGATTCAGAAAGGCGGTCAACCAATCCCTTAAGAGACTGAACTCTGCAATGGTGTTGGAGCTGATCACCTTGCGTGCATCTTCGAGCTTCTTCGCAAAGTGTTTCGTCTTGAGGTGAAGGTCGAAAGCCTTGTGAAGGGCAGCAGCCTGTGGACTGACCACCAAGTGTTTGCGGCCGGGCTCCTTTGTCAGATCGTAGAAAAGATATTCTCCGGCTTCGTCGGCAAGATGAGAGGGGAAGAGTTTGGTCTGTTCGCAGAAATCTCGGATGAGTGACTGGAGTTCCGCAATGTATTCCTCCTGTGTGGGCTGTCCGGGAAAGAGTTGGTTGCGGACGCTGAATGACTGGAGTTTTGCCTGGATGATCTCGTCATCACAGGTCTTCCAGAAGACAGATGCGCAGGCGCGGGCTTGAGTATGGAATCTCAACAGACCGATGGATCCATGCATGTTCACCAGTTCTCTGAGAATGCTGCTGGCGTCGTGGTCATGGACACCTTTGACGTAACCTTCCGCATAACGCGGTGCCATGTAGGCCTGCACGACCTTTAGCAGCTCCTCATCGGATTTGGTTGCAAGATCTCTGATATGAAGGGCAGGAGAGTCAGACTCTGCATCCTTCAATTCGAGTCCTGCTTCAGCGTCGTTTAGGAGAGACCATGCCAGATATTCGGCTCTGTAAACCTCTGGTGTTTCACTGGGGACTTCCTGATTCCAAACACCTCTTGTCGCGATGAACTCTGAGTCCTCGATCTTCTCGAAGAAACCGGTTCCCGCCAGGTGGAAATACATTTCGTCGTCCTTGAGAACGATGGAGAGTTCCAGTTCCTGTGTGTTGACGGAGAATTTGTGTTTACCGAACTGAATGATGTTTTTGCCATCAACAAACAAATCGGAGCGGTCCTTCAGCTGACGGACGGCATCTTCACGAATGGTCTTGAGCTGGCTCTGGATGTCGCCTGCTTTGACCGAGTCATCAATCTCCTCAAGCTGAGTGATGATGTCCCGGACCTTGTCCACCATGAGATCGGAGGCGTAGTAGCCATTGATGTCATTGATGGAACCCAGATTCTCCACGCGATGCTTGATTCCCTTGAGGATTCGCTCGGCTGAGGAAAAGAGGGTGGACGCTCGGCGGTTCCTGGCTTCGACGAGTGCCAGTTTTCTGTTCTCAAACGCGGTGTAGAGTTCATCGCGCTTTTCGGAAAGTTGTAGGACGTAATCGTCAAAATCTGAGAAACGACCTTCAAGTTCCTCGATCTGAATCATGACCTTGTTCAGATACTCTTCACACTTTTCTGGTGTGTCGGAGATTTCGAGGAAATTGACCACTGACTGATCGAGCAGGCGAAGCTGAGCAGCAAATTGGGCTGCGCCCTCTGTCTTCTGCAGATCCAATTTGCGACGCTTGAGAGCTGCCTTGATCTGATTTAGTGGAGCATAGATCTCGGAAATGCTGTCGATGATCCGTGTGGTCTGGGTGGCGTCCTCGATCTTTAGATTGCTGACGATCTCAATGAGCATCTCCAGTTCACTTGCAGTGGCGGCGATCTGTTCAGCCAGCGGCTTTGCTTCGGTTACTTTTGTGAGTTTTTCAACATCGCCTGAGTGACCATCCACCTTCGCCTTGTAGGGATCTAGTGCTTCTGGTTTGAGGAGGTATTCGACGCACTTTTGAGAAAGGGACTCTGTGACTTCCGCGACGCGCTCTTCCAAGGAATCGACGGCGGGGACATCCATGTAGCGGACATCCTTCAGTGAGATCAGTTCGCCCCTAATTGTTCTCAGGCCTGAGAGCCGATTGACGAACTCATTGATGTCACTTATCTGTCCAAAGGATGCCTCGGTGATGAGCTTCTCTGCTTCTCCTCCGATGCGTTGAAGTTCTTGGACCGCGTTTTTCTTGAGGCGGGTAACCTTGTCGAATTCATCGATTGCGCTGGCGGCCGCTTCCTTGATGGAAACGAGAGGCGTCTTCAGGTCAAAGGTCTCTTCGTCGCCGATCCAGAAGTAGGCATCCACGACGGATGCGGAATCCTTTACCAGATCAATATAAAGACCGGCGTAGGAATCCTCTTTTCCCAGCAGCGTCAGAATCTCCTGACACTCTGCCATGCATCGGACAATGGAAGGGTTGCCGATCTTGAATAGCTTTGAATCACTTTTCTCGGTGATGGGGAGGTCGCCATCCACGTAGGGAGTTTGCCAGATTTGGATGACGTGGTGTTTCTGTGGATCGTCCTGAGCCTTGAAGTAGGCGAGTTCTCCATTGGCAAAGGTGCTGAAGCCGTTGCAGGTGATCGGAGACTCCACCCGCTGCTCAATGATGTTGTAGGACATCAACACATAGGTGCCGGACTTGCGGTTGTAGAAAACGTAGAGAAAGTCCTCGCCGTTTGGCGCCTGAATGCGGCGCTCAAACATCATGTTGCTCAGTTCAGAGGGGAATTCCTTATACTCACCAAGCTGAAGATAATAACCTGTAGAGAAGATGATGCCCTGATCGTCAGGCAGGAGGATACATGATTCCTCCATCGCATCGATTCGCCGGACTTGTTGAAGCTTCTCATTGTAGACGAAATGACGCCATTCGTTCTCCTGATAGGGACGTATCTTGAGAAGAATCAGATTGCCAAGACTGGCGTAAAAAATCTCTGCATCATCGAGTGTCTGATCCTCCTGCTCAACGGGCTCAGAATAGATCCCGTGACCGGACTCAGTATTGTCCTCGACCTTGATGGTCAGATCTCCGCCGACAGTCTCCACGTACACGCGGTTTTCGATGGAGATGTGTGGATGTAAACCACTCCTGTGCAGGTCGCGATGTGTGCGTTTCCATTCAAACTCATGCTGGGTGGGGTAGACGAATTCGTGATCGCTTCGGTTTCCCTCGTAGATCATTTCGTCGCCGCGCTTGAGCCACTTGAATGTCTTGATGTCTGTTACGGAATCTCCGATCCGAAAGACCATGAACAAGTGAGGCCCGATCCATGAAAACTTCGCAAAGATGGTCTTTTTGTAATACTTGTAGAGCTGCTTGAAATCGTTGACGAAGATGTCGTCCTTGAGGAAGGGGAGATCCGTTTCTGCAAAAGTCCTGTCTTCCCGATTGAAGGTATATCCTCCGAGGACATCAGAGACATCTATCTCGTTCTTCAGTCCGAATTGGACATTGTATGCAAAGAGGAAATCGCCGCCGCCGATGGCTACCATATCGCGAGGTACGCAATTGTTCGCCGTGGTGACTCGCTCTGTGGCAATCAGGGCAGTAGGGATGGCTCCAAAGACCTCCTTGCGTGCCGTGTTGAGCTGATCCAGTCGATCGCGAAGATCGGAGGCCCGAGAGTTCAGCCTGCTACGGATGATCTCATAGGCACCCCCCTCAAGCTTGGGCTGATCCGGGCTCTGCTCTTCTTCCTGAATCTCTGTTTCCTCTTCAGACATGGTCTGTATGACGTTTCACGAATTCCCTATGAAAGGGCAGGGGACTCCGGCTGGAGTCCCCCGGTGATTGACAGGGTGACCTATCAGGAGTTGCTGATACCTGAAGTGAGGACGTTGGAAACAGACTGATCCTGGAGGCCCAGATTCTCAGCGACGGAGAGCATGCGCTGCAGTGTTGCCTTGTTCTCACCGGAACTGCCTTGGATCATCTTGCCCAGGGCAGAAGCGATGGAGAGGTTCTTCACATCCTCGGAAGAGAATCCGAACTGGTTCAGGAACTTGTTCATCTGCTCGCGGAAGTAATCCGGATCCGAGTTGAAGAAGGTTTCCTTGATGTCCGTGAGCGTATCGCTGTTCTTCACAGTGCGATCGACTGCCTTACCAGTAGTGATGGCATTGACGATCTTGTCGAAGAACTGAATGTCGCCGCCGACGATGTCGACCTTGGCATTCTTGAGTGCTTCGCCGAGGACCTCTGCCTGATGTCCTGCGACATCCTTCTGGATATTGATGGAGGCCAGTTCGACTTCCTTGTCCTTGTTGAGGCGCAACTTGAACTCTTCGTGCTCGCGACCGACACCATCGAAGATCTTCATGGCTTCCGCCTTCTCGGTGATACCCTTCGCATCGGCTGCGAACTTGCGTTCGGCACCCACTGCTTCGGCGGTGAGTTGCTTCTCTGTTCCTGTGGCTTCGGCAGTCATCTTCTGCTCGGTGCCCTTGGCCTCGGCTCCGAACTTCAGTTCCATGACCTTGGCTTCTGCAGTACCTTCTTTCTCTGCTGCTGCGGCCTTGGCTTCGATGATCTGTGCTTCGCCCAGACCAGGAGCTGCGGTCTCGGCCACGGTTCCTTCGGCGAGCATCTTCTTGGCAGCGGCATCGCGCTCTGCTGCTTCTTGTGATGCATCGGCCTTGATGACGATCTCTTCTGCTTCGCGCTCTGCGGCAGTCTTCTTGGCTTCTGCCGACTTGACGACGGTGTAGGCTTCTCTGTCTGCCTTGAGCTCTTCTGCCTTCTTGGCTGCTTCTGCTGCCTTGATCTCTTGAACGAGGTTCTCTTCCGCCTTCATTTCGGCTTCGGTGACAACGACCTTCTTCTGACGATCGGCTGCAGCAAAGGCCTCGGTATCCTTGATCTTCTCTTTCTCTTCGACCACGGACTTCTCGACCATGACACGCTCGCGAATGACGTCTTGAATCTTCTTCTGTTCGACCTCGACTGCCTTCTCTTTCTCGATCTGGGCCAGAGTGACGATGCGCTCGCGCTCCGTTACTTCGAGCAGGCGATCTTTCTCAACACGCTCGGTTTCGACCGCTTCGGTCCGTTCTTTGTTCTTGGCTGCAACAATGACCTGACGGTTCTTGTTCTCTTCAGCGATCTGGAGTTCCTCGTCGGAATTGATTCGAGCCTGCTCAGATTTGAGGCGTTGTTCATGTTCGACCTTCTGTGCTTCGGCTACTTCACGGGCGGTGATGGTAGCAATCTCGCGGGTCTGTTTCTGTTCGGCTTCAGCCTGCTGTTTTTCAAGTTCTAGGATGGCTTCCTTTGCCTCCACGTCCTGCTTCTTGATCACCTTTTCCTTATCGCGGGTGATCTGGTTGGCGAGCTTGGCCTGAACGGCAGTGAGGTCTGTGATCTTCTTGATACCTTCTGCATCAAGGATGTTGTTTGGATTGAGGTCTTCGACGCGGGTCTGCTCGAGGAAGTCAATGGCGGCGTCATCCAGCACGTAGCCATTCAGATCGGTGCCAATGATCTTGAGAATCTGCTCGCGGAATTGATCGCGTGAATCGTAGAGCTCCACAAAGTCAAATTGACGTCCAACGGTCTTCAGGCCCTCAGAGAATTTGGCTTCAAAGAGGTCGCGGATGGCGTTGACGTCAGACGCACGCTCACAACCAATGGTGGTGGCGACCATCTTCACATCCTCCTCTGCCTTGTTGACTCGGATGAAGAAGTTGACCGTGATGTCCGCACGCATGTTGTCCTTACAGATCAATCCGTCGGGACCGCGGCGTGAGATTTCAATCTTATGGACGGAGATGTCCATAAACTCGACTTTGTGAAGAATCGGGTAGGCGACAGCGCCGGTGAAATAGACTTTGGTCCCTTGGAACCCATTTCTGACCAAAGCGACACCTTGGTCAACCTTCCTATAGAATCGGGAAATGATGAATAGGATAATAACAAACCCGACGATGCCGAATCCGATTAGAGCACCCAATTCTGGTGCAAATGCTTGGATCATAATTCTTCCTCCAGTTTAGTTGTTTCTTGTTTAGTTACTTTGAAAATTCGCTTTTTCTTATCGATGATTTCCAAAATTAATGCCTGATCTCCCTTTTGGAGCAGCGATTCAGAACGGGCCTCCACCGTAAGAGGGGCTCCCTTGTGGACGTATTCGACTCTACCGAAATCCGAAGTCACCTTAGATGTGACTACTGTGGCAGTTATGCCGACCATTGCGGGAGCCTTGTCGACGTCCACGTCGAGTGCCCTGAACAGTTTCTTGACGGGGAGTGAGATGTAGTGCGTAGCGAGAACTGCGATGAAGAACGATCCGGCCATTAGTCCCAGCCCGAGAGCAAAAACTCCTTCTGGGTTGAAGAGGCGAGTGGCCAAGAGGCTTAGCAGCCAGAACAGGGAAGTGAGAATCGAGAAGATAATCATGAACGGCATTTCGCCGATATGAAGGTAGTGAGATATCCCTCCCAAAACACCTGAATGGGAATCTGCGTCAACATCGAAATCGACTTCGGCCAAGTCGGTATCGAAGGACAGAAATCCTAGTGCGAAAATTATCCAATAAAGCGCCAAGAAGCCCATGACCATCGTAATGGGCAGGATTATCGGAGAGGTGGCATTGGTCCACAGTCCTTGCATGTGAAAGTTGGTTGCGCCTTTTGGTGTTTGAGTTGAACTCCGGGAGTGGTCGGATCAAATCAGCTTTTCTCCCAGATGCAAAGCCGGAAGGTGTTTTCCGGCCTGATGCTGCAAAGAAAACCATAGGGGACTCGATGTGGCTCTTATAATGCGATCAATGGTTTGTATAATCATTGTGGCAGCGGTTGCGATGGTTCGGATTGGCACTAGTTTGGGCAAGTCATGAGTGAATCGAACACTAAAATCTTTGAAGGGCGTCGTATTCTTGTTCTGGGAGCAGGTGGTGGGATTGGGGGGCAGGTAGGCAAGTTGCTGGAACAAAAAGGTGCCGAAGTCGTCGGAGGAGGCCGGTCTCAGTCGGGAGCGATCGACTTTACGTGTGATGCGTCGGATCCTGAAGGTTTTGAGGCGACTTTGGAGAAGCTTTTCTCAGAGCAAGAGATTCATGGTGCGGTCAACTGTATCGGTTCCTTGTGGTTGAAGCCGGCGCATATGACACCCTTGGAAGTCTGGCAGCAGACGATGAATGTGAACCTGACCAGTAGTTTCTTGTTGGTGAAACATTTTGCCAAAAATATGCCCAAGGACGGGGGGAGTGTCGTATTGATGTCTTCTGCTGCCGGTCGGATCGGGCTGGCGAATCATGAGGCGATCGGAGCAGCCAAGGCAGGGATTCAAGGATTGATGCTCTCTGCAGCGGCGACGTATGGGGGGCGAGGTTTTCGGATCAATACGGTTGCACCCGGGCTGACTGAGACGCCATTGACCAAAGGGTTGTTGAATAACGAGATGACCTTGAAGGCGTCAGAGCGGATGCATGCATTGGGAAGGGTGGGGCAGGCCTCCGAGGTTGCGTCGGCTGTGGTTTGGTTGCTGGCCCCATCCAACTCATGGGTGACCGGTCAGACACTTGGTGTGGACGGTGGATTGGGGACCGTGAGGTCGAGAGGCTGAGTGCTGCCTCCTTATTCAGCATTCTTGGCGTGAGCCACTTCTTGTCTGAGGAGATCGTGGAGTGTGATCAATCCCATGACGCTTCCGTTGTTCTTATCTTTGACGATCACGATGCCTGTTGGCGAAGAAATCAGGTGTCCTTGGAGTTTGCGGATGGGCTCGAATGGCATGCAGGTCTCTGTTTCTTGGAGTACAGGGGCCTTGCCGGACTCAATAGACTGCTTTGCCTTCAACCGACTGACGACTCCCTTGAATTCACCATCAAGCACTACCGGGAAGTAGTTGTATGGGTAGTTGTCCAGGGCCTGTTCGAGGACATCTTCCTTGGTGCTGGTGAGGATGATCGGATTGAAATTGGTAATGGTCGAGACAGGTAGCTGTTGCCATGTACGGAGGTCTCTTGGAGGAACGAGGTGATCCAGATCGTGTCCGTCTTGGAGAATGACCTGCTCATAGAAGTTGTGCTTGCTGAGTCTTGAGGAAACTGATTGTGAGACCAGGGTGCCCAGCATGAGAGCGGGGACGAGTTCGAATTGGTGAGTGAGCTCGAAGACGATAAGAATGGATGTAATGGGCGCTTTGACCACTGCACCGAGACAGGCGCTCATGCCCACGACGGCGAGCATGATGTAATCTGATTCGTTCAGATCAAGGTAGTGGTCTGTGACGCCCGCTAGAAACACTCCAACCATGCCACCGAGAAAGAGTGTTGGGGAAAAGATGCCTCCGCAGCCGCCAAATCCATAGCAGGCAAAGGTGGCTATGAATTTCGTGATGAGCAGGATACCGGCTATTTTCCATCCAAGATCGGCATTGAGACCGGCTGACAGATCGTGGTAACCGAGACCGAACACACCGAGGTGCCCGGTGTAGACAAAAACGGCTGCACCAAGGCACCAAGTGATCAGGGCACCGATTGCTGGGCGCGCCCACAGAGGGAGTTTCTTGAATTCCTTCCGCCTGAGCCGAAGCTTCAGTGTCCATTTTTGAAAAAGTCCGCCCACTACAGCAGCACCACCGGCCACCAAGGGGATCACAAGATAGACGGCCCATGAGTGCATGGCCACGTCACCCAGTTGAAAGGCTGGTTGGTCCCCGATGATTCCATGAACGATGAAAGCTCCAATCAATGATGCGAGCAGCACATTGCCGATGTAGCGGCTGTTCATGTCGCCAATGATTTCCTCCAAGACAAAGGTCATGGCAGCCAGAGGGGTATTGAATGCAGCAGCGAGTCCGGCAGCAGATCCGGCAGCAGCAGCAGTCCTTCTGCGCTGTTTGGGCTCACCAAGGGCGCCTGATAGATTGGAAGCAAGGCCTCCTGCGAGTTGGACACTGGGGCCTTCACGGCCAAGACTGCAACCACCGCCAATACTGAGAACACCTGCGATGAACTTCACCCATACGACCTTGAATGGGATCATTCCAAAGTCTTTCCAGAAGCTAAGCTTTAATTGAGGGACACCGCTTCCTTTGGCTTCGCTGCAAACGTTATTCAGGAGATAACCTACTATCAGGCTGGTCGTCATGATCATGACGAAGCTCCAGATAAGGAATTGGCTCTGAGAACTGTGAGCAAGCTCCTCGTAAGTCAGCTTGAACATCCCCTCGATCAAAAGGTGGAAAACGACGGCAATCAATCCACCCACCACACCGAAGAGTCCGACCATTACGTAGCTACGAGTTTTCTCAGGCAGCTTTTTTAGGAGACGAATGGCGAACTTCAAATGCATGTGTGCAGGCCCCAATGTCCTGAATGTCGGCCCTACAGTTCAAGGGTCGATTCCTTTTAGAGCATGTTTTTTTGCTGAAGGGCAGTGATTGAGGGTAGGGATCGTTTAAGAGGACTAGGAAATTTGTCGATCAGCGGAGGGTGGGTTCATAGCCCAATTCATGATTCATGCCTGAAAATGTCAGCCAATTGGATGTGGTCTGGATCTGTGCCTGTGCCGGTCTTGTCTTGTTTATGCAAGCGGGCTTTCTTTGCCTCGAGAGCGGTCAGACACGGAATAAGAACAGCATCAATGTAGCGATCAAGAACCTGACCGATCTGTGTTTGTCGGTGTTCTTGTTCTGGCTGGTGGGTTATGGACTGATGTTTGGAGATAGTATCGGAGGGATCTTTGGAGGGAGTGGATTTCGGCTTGATGTAGGGTCGGATGCGGGATTGAAGGATAATGTCTTCTTTTTGTTTCAAACCATGTTCTGCGGGACTGCTGTCACGATCCTTTCCGGTGGGGTTGCTGAACGGGTCTCTTTCAAATCTTATCTAATTGCGGCTTGTGTCATCTCATGCCTGATCTATCCGGTTTTCGGACATTGGGTATGGGGAGGAATGATGGGGGGAGAGGTAGGCTGGCTGAAAGGTATGGGGTTTATTGATTTTGCTGGGGCATCTGTTGTGCATGGCATCGGAGGATTCAGTGCTTTGGCCTGTGTGATGGTGATAGGTGCCAGGCAGGGGTTCTGTAATGAAGATGGAACTCCGTGTTACTTCAAAGGTTCGAATCTTCCTCTTTCAATGTTGGGTGTTGTCATCCTTTGGGTAGGTTGGATGGGATTCAACGGTGGAGCCATGCTTGTGGCGAACGACAAGGTACCCGGGGTTCTTGTGAACACCGTTCTGGCCGGAGCTGGAGGAGCCATCGCTGCGTTGGTCGCGGGGTGGTTTATCTACGGTTTTGCTGCTGCCAGGTTTCCGATGAATGGTTCCCTTGGAGGCTTGGTCTCAGTCACTGCATGTTGTCACGGGGTATCAGCAGAGCAGTCCTTGATGATCGGCATGTGTGGTGGCGTGTTGGTGGTATGGTTTGAAAAGCTGTTTCATAGTTTCCGTTTGGATGACGTTGTTTCCTCTGGTGCGGTCCATGGCGTGTGTGGTGTATGGGGAATCCTGTGTGTAGGACTGTTTGGCGATCTGGAGTTGATGGAAACGGATCTTTCTAGGATGGAGCTCCTATTAGTGCAGTCTCTTGGGGCATTGATGTGTTTCGCTTGGGGTGGGTGTTTCAGTTATGTGATTTGGAAAACACTGGATCGGATTGTTCCGCTGAGGGTTTCTGCTCAGGACGAGGCTGATGGATTGAACTACTCTGAACATGCTACGAGCGATGAACGGGGTGAACTGGTCAAGGCGATGGAGGAAAAAGTGGACCACCTGGATCTTTCTTCCAGATTGCCTGGAAATCCATTTACCGAATCTGGACAGGTGGCCATGGCTTTCAATCGACTTCTTGATTCTTTGGAGAAGGAAATCACCCGTAGTGAAGCGATTTTGGAAGATCTCAAAGAAGGTATCCTGACGGTCACCAAGGATGGAATGATCACCAGTGCAAATACTGGGGCGTGCGAATTGCTTGGTGAGAATGGGGCGAATGGATCGATTCTGGATTGTATCAAACCTGTCGGCGGAGACGGTTCCGTGGGGGCGAAGTCGCGGTGGCTTTATGAGTTGGAGAAAGGTGGTTACCAGTTTGAAGCCATGATGGAAAATAAGGGAAAGGGGTGTTTTCCAGTCGAGGTATCCGTGACGAAAAGCTCAGGCGAAGAAGGTGAACGAACTCTGTTGGTAAGAGATATTACGCGCAGAAAGGAGTATGAATTAGAGCTGATGAGGTCGAGAGAAGAAGCAGAGCGGGTGAGCAGGGAATTGACGATTCGAATGAATGAATTGGAGAGGTTTAATGAATTGGCCATGGGAAGGGAGCTGCAGATGCTGGATCTCAAGTTGGAGATCAACATGTTGGAACGCCAGTTGGGTCATCCTGATCGCTATCACCTGAAGAAGGTATGAAGCACATCGATAACAGTTCTGAATCCAAGCAAGTTGTTGGTGAGCACCGATTGGGCAGGCTTGTCTACCTTTTGCATCATCATCCGGGAAGCGTGTTGGCTTGTCTGATCGCTTTGTCTGGGTGGGTGGTCTTCGGGAAATTGATCGATGCCCGTGATCAGGTGATTAAAGAGGCGGCTATCGAGAATGCCCGAATGCTCTCACGTTCTCTAGGCGAGTTTCGGAAGCTTTATACAGATCAAGTAATTCGGAAACTTGGAGACGTTTCAGGCGTGACGATTTCGCATGAGTTCAATGGAAAGGAGGGAGTTGTGCCACTTCCTGCATCTCTTACTGAGGAAATAGGAGCGCGAATCGGCCTGCATGAAGGGGATGCTGATGCTGAACTTGTGAGTCCTTGGCCTTTTCCATGGAAAGAGGACAAGGAGATGGATGCGTATCAGCAGGAAGCATGGGCGGCTCTTTCAACCGATCCGCATACAGCATTTTCAAAGATCGTGAACCAAGGAGGAGAAAGGGTGCTGAGATATGCGACCTCCGATTTGATGGGATCCGAGTGCGTGGACTGTCATAATTCTCACCCAGAATCACCTAAGACGGATTGGGTGGAAGGCGATTTGCGAGGAATACTGGAAGTGAGGATTCCGATCAGGGATGCATCTACTGTGGCTGCCGGAGGTTTTCAGGGTGTGTTTGTAAGGGTTGCTTTCTTCGGCTTGGTTGGGTTGGGAATGATGGTGTTTGTGTTTAGGCGTTTAAGGCGAAATGAGAATGAAACACTTCTTAATAACCGGCTTCTTCAATTGCAGAAACTCGAATTGGAGAAATCCAATGATCAGTTGAAGGAGGCACGCAGGTCCGTGGATGAAAAGAACGATCGTCTCAAACAGGCCCGAGAGGATCTGGAGCTTGCCAATAAGACACTCTCAGAGCGTGCTGATTCTTTGGAAAAGGGGCGCAGCTCGATGTTGAACATGATGCAGGACATGGAGGAGGAGCGCGAGAAATCTGAAGTGGCCAATAAAGCTAAGAGCGAGTTCCTCGCGACTATGAGTCACGAGATTCGAACACCCATGAATGGAATTCTGGGGATGTCCCAACTTATCTTGGATACGCACCTTGATGCTGAGCAGCGGGAATTTGCTGAAACGATCAGGAACAGCGGGGAGTCTCTACTGGGGATCATCGATGACATTCTTGATTTCTCGAAGATCGAAGCGGGAAAGTTGGAACTGGTGAATTCAGACTTTGATCTTCGAACGACGATCGAAGAGGTGGTGGATACCGTCAGTCATCTTGCATCGAAACGCGGACTGAACCTGCAGTTCTACATGCCAATGAAAGATTCAAGTTGGGTTTGTGGGGATGGAAACAGGATCAGACAGATACTTCTGAATCTGGTTGGTAATTCCATCAAATTTACTCATGAGGGAGTCGTCAGAATTCGAGTGGGATCTGCCATGGGCGCAGACGGTGTCCGAAGGTGGAAGATGATTGTCAAAGATTCGGGCATTGGTATCGCCCGCAACCGAATGAACCGCCTTTTCCAATGTTTTAGTCAGGTGGATGCATCCATGACACGCGAATACGGAGGAACCGGTCTGGGGCTGTCCATTGTCAAACGATTGTCTGAAATGATGGGAGGCAGGTCTTTTGTCCGGTCGGTGGAAGGGAAGGGGTCGGTATTTGGCGTTGTGATTCCTTTTGAGAATGCGGCGTCCCCTGTCCCGGGGAATGTTCGACTTGATGATGAGCTATCAGCGGTTTCTTGCTTTACCTGTTTCCCAGATCCGTTTGTCAGAAAGGCACTCAATGAAATGTTGGGTCATTGGTCCTGTAGTGTAACGGAGTTTGAGACCTTGTCTGAAGTTCTGGACGCATTGGAGAAGGCGAAGACGGAAGGGGCACCACTCAAACCGGCGGTTCTGGTTGATCTCGATTCGTTTGATGAGACTAGAATCAACGCCTTTCAGTCCGCATTTGTGCATCGAGCCCCGGCTGGGGCGCGAGTGGTTCCGATCGCGTCACCTCAACGACGTTCGTCGTTGGGACGGTTTCACGATGGAAGCCGTTGGCTGTGCCTTGGCCGTCCGATTCAATCCAGATTCTTGCTTTCCAGATTGCAGGAGTTCTCAAACGAAGACTTTGTCGTGAGACCGGCTGAACAGAAACGCGAAACCAACTTTGGCCGAGATGCGCGAAAGTCAAAGAAGGGGATGCGCGTTCTGCTTGTGGACGATGATCCAGTCAATCGGAACTTCTCTGCCAAACTGGTCCAGAAGCTGAGACATAAGTGCGAGACCGCGGAAAGCGGAGAAGAAGCCTTGGAGAAGCTTGCTGCTGATGAGTTTGATTTTGTTCTGATGGATTGTCAGATAGAGGGAATCAGCGGGATGGATGCTGTCAGATCTATCAGGGCCATGAGTGGCACCAATGCGGACCTGACGATCGTTGCACTGACGGCAAGTATGCAGGAGGAGGATAGGGAAGCCTGTATGGACGCTGGAATGAATGACTTTCTCAGCAAACCCATCTCCTCGCGTAAACTCAGAATGGTTTTCGACAAGGTCTACGATTCAGAGACTCCGGAGCCGATGCTTGTTTGACCACCCTGATCGTTTGGGAGAGGCTTTGCCTTCAATGGCTGACGATAAAACGAAGACAGAGATATTTGCAGCCGGAGGAGTGCTGTGGAGAGAGTTTCCTGAGGGACGGAAATTGGTTCTGGTTCATAGGCACCGTTACAACGATTGGTCGCTTCCAAAAGGTAAATGCGACGAAGGTGAAGAACTGGCCGAGACAGCACTGCGGGAAGTGGAAGAAGAGACAGGTTGCAGTGCGAAGATGGGGGACTTCATCCAGGTCGTGATTTATCCTGTAAAGAAACGCCAGAAAGAGGTGCATTACTGGCAGATGAAATTTCTCTCTGACGGCGGACCAATTGATGAGGACGAGGTTGCCGAACTGGGGTGGTTTAGTCTGGAAGAAGCGTTGGAGAAGCTTACCTATGAGAGTGAGAAAGATGTCCTGCGTAGCTTGAAGTGATTTCAAATCTGTTGACCATGCGTTGAGCCTGACGGACGCTGTGGATGTCATGAAACATGGCTGTTTATGGATGGTATTGGTGGGAATCTTGGCTGGAGGAACTCTCAAGGCGGATGACCTCGCGCCTGTAATTGGGTCACTGGTGAATAACCGGGACAAACTGGATTCGGTCTCTTTCGCGGAAGTGGTGGAGGCATCTACCGGACATCGGGTGATACCGGTAGATCAAGAAGACGAATTCATCAGAGGACAATTGTTGCCTGCCATGGTCGCTGTCATGGACCGTGTGTTGGCAGTGATGAACGAGGCGAGTAGTCCAGCTCAGGCAAGAGGGCGTATCAATGAGGTGAGTGGTGATTTCGAAAAAGCCATCAGGAAGCAGTTGGATGCTCTGGATGGATTTCGATGTCAGTTTGCAACCAAGGCTGATGGCGGGACACAGCGTAGTGGTTATCCAGATTTACTCCTGATACATGATTCAGGGCGGCGACTTTATCTGGATCCCAAGGTGTTCGCCTCCAAGTCACGCCACAGTTCCTTTCGCACCTTCTATTACGAGCCGAAGAGGGAGACCAACAAGATCACATCAGATGCACATCATTTGGTCGTCGGCATTGAGCATGAGGGAAAGATAGATGGATTGTGGCGATTTGTGTCATGGGAACTGGTGGACTTGAGTGGCATGAAGGTGCGTTTGAAGGCCGAGTTTCAGTCCAGTAACAGGGAGATGTATCGAAGCGGATCGCTTATCAAAGGAACGCCGAAAACGGAGTCTGAAACACAAAGGGAAGGCCGGCCGGTCGAAAAATGATCGAAAAGTGCTTGAAAGGAAGGAACTAGCATTGACGGGGTAAGTCCTATTGTTAGGCTCCCCGGCCGTTCAATTTGGCGAAAACCTACCTCAAGGGTTCGTCGCTCGGTTCAATCAAATCCAAAACAATGGCTAGTAAAGCGAAAGCTCCCAAGTACGTCTACACGTTCGGCAAAAACAAGGCCGATGGAAACGGCACCATGAAATCCCTCCTCGGAGGTAAAGGTGCCAACCTCGCAGAGATGACCCGCATCGGTCTTCCTGTGCCTCCAGGATTCACGATCTCCACAGAGGTCTGCACCCATTACTACGCGAACAGAAAGCAGTATCCGAAGCAGCTCAAGGCTCAGATCGAAGCTGGTGTTCGTAACATGGAGAAGATCCTCGGCAAGAAATTCGGCGATGTGAAGAAGCCTCTTCTTGTGGCTGTCCGTTCCGGCGCACGTGAGTCCATGCCTGGAATGATGGATACGATTCTGAACCTCGGCCTGAACGATGCGACCGTGGATGCACTTTCTGAAGCAAGTGGCAACCCTCGCTTCGCATATGACTGCTACCGTCGTTTCATCCAGATGTATGGTGACGTGGTAATGGGCGTTCAATCCCTCCCAGGTGAAGAAGTCGAGCCGTTCGAGGCTGTGATCGAAGGACTGAAAGCAGATCTTTACGGCAGTGCTCACGTTGAGGACACCGAGATCACTGCCGACGGAATGAAGGAGCTGGTCAAGCGCTTCAAGGCTCTCGTGAAAGAGCGCACAGGCAAGGCATTCCCTAATGATCCTTGGAAACAGCTCGATGGTGCCGTGAGCGCCGTGTTCAATTCATGGCAAAATGATCGTGCCAATGTTTACCGCCGCAAATACAACATCCCTGCTGAGTGGGGAACTGCTGTAAACGTGCAGGCAATGGTATTTGGCAACACCGGTGAGAACTCCGGTTCCGGTGTTGCATTCACACGTGACCCGGCCAACGGTGAAAAGGTTTTCTACGGTGAGTTCCTCATGAACGCACAGGGAGAAGACGTTGTGGCTGGTGTTCGCACCCCGCTTCCTGTTGCTGAACTCAAGAAGGACGCTCCTAAGGCTTATAAGGAACTGGAAGCAGTCCGTAAGAAGCTCGAGTCTCACTTCAAGGACATGCAGGACTTTGAGTTTACCATCGAAGACGGTGTTCTCTTCATGCTCCAGACACGTAATGGCAAGCGCACTGGTCTTGCTGCTGTTCGTATCGCCTGTGAAATGGTGAAGGAGAGGCTCATCGACTGGCAGACTGCTATCAAGCGCGTGCCAGCAGAGCAGCTCGATCAGGTTCTTGCTCCTATCTTTGATTCCAAGGCTGTTGCCGCTGCCACTGAGATCGCCACTGGTCTTCCCGCCGGTCCGGGTGCTGCAAGTGGACGTATCTTCTTCAACGCCGAGCGCGCTGTGGAAGCTGCTGAAAAGGGTGACAAAGTTCTCCTCGTTCGCGTTGAGACCTCTCCTGAGGATCTGCGCGGAATGATCGCAGCAGAAGGTATCCTGACTGCACGCGGTGGTGTGAGCTCACATGCAGCTCTCGTTGCCCGTCAGATGGGTAAAGTCTGTGTCTGCGGTGCTGCTGCGCTTCACATTGATTACGGCAAGCGCACTCTGAAGGTTGGCAAAAAGACCTTCAAGCAGGGTGACTACCTCTCCATCGACGGAACCTCTGGTAAAGTCTTCGCTGGCGACATTGCAACTGCTCCTTCAGAGGTGATTCAGGTGCTCGTTGACAAGAAGCTCAAGCCAGAGAAGAGCCCTACTTTCCAAGGCTTCAAGAAGCTCATGGACTGGTGTTCCAAAGTCACGGAAATGGGTGTTCGCACCAATGCGGATGCACCAGATCAGGTTGCTACTGCTGTTGCTTTCGGCGCACAGGGCATCGGCCTTACCCGCACCGAGCACATGTTCTTCGAAGGTGATCGTATCGACTACGTTCGCCAGATGATTCTCGCAACTGAAGAGACAGAGCGTAAAAAGGCGCTCAAAAAGCTCCTGCCATTCCAGCGCAAGGACTTCGCCGGTATCTTCAAGTCTCTTAATGGCCTTCCTGCAACCATCCGTCTGTTGGATCCACCTTTGCATGAGTTCCTGCCTCACACCAAAGAGCAGCAGCTTGATCTTGCCAAGAAACTTGGCGTGAAGGTTGAGAAGGTGATGAGCCGTGTGGCTGAACTTCACGAATCCAACCCAATGCTTGGTCATCGTGGTTGCCGTCTTGGTATCTGTTATCCAGAGATCTCTGAAATGCAGGCCCGTGCCATCTTCGAAGCTGCTGCGCAGATCCAGAAGAAGGGCATCAAGGTAGAGCCTGAAATCATGGTGCCTCTCGTAGGTTTCCGTCGTGAGCTGGAGCTCCAGGTGGATGTGATTCATCGTGTGGCTGCTGAAGTTGCTGAAGCCAAGCAGGTTAGGTTCAACTACAAGGTTGGAACCATGATCGAGGTGCCTCGCGCAGCTCTGACCGCAGGTGAGATCGCTGACGTTGCTGAGTTCTTCAGCTTCGGGACCAACGATCTGACCCAGACCACGCTCGGAATGAGTCGTGATGACATGGGAACCTTCCTGCCAACCTATCAGGAGGCTGACATTCTACCTCAGAACCCATTTGCCTCCATCGATCAGACAGGTGTTGGCGAGCTGATGAAGCAGGCCGTTGCTTCAGCCAAGGCTGCACGTCCTGGTATCAAGCTTGGTATCTGTGGTGAGCACGGTGGTGATCCTGCCAGTGTGAAATTCTGTAACACCTTGGGCTTGGACTACGTGAGTTGTTCTCCGTTCCGCGTCCCGGTTGCTCGTCTTGCTGCTGCTCAGGCTGCGCTCGACAATGCTCCTGCCAAAAAGGCTGCACCGAAGAAAAAGAAAGCAGCTCCCAAAAAGAAGGCAGCAAAAAAGAAGTAAGGAATCCAATTCCTATTCTTAAATGAATCATCAGCCCCTCGGTCTTAGGATCGAGGGGCTTTTTTAGTGCCTGAACCGCTTGTAGCTGTAGGCGATCAATCCACCCCAGATCGCATGGGATGCAAGGGCGGTCATAAGAAAGAATCCGGGAAAAAAGGATTCAAAGGGCCAGATGATCTGGAGTAATCCAGATGGTTGCTTTAGGACAGACGTCAACTTGGTCAGCCCAAGGATCAACGGATCAGAGTTCAGGTGGCGCGGCGCTAGGTGGATCAGAATAAAGGTGAGTAATCTGATCAGCTGGAGTATCAGAAAATGGACTACCGCACCACCTATCCAAGGGAAAAGCATGCCAGATCTTGATTTTTGGGAATCATCTGATGGCGTTTTCACTTTCGGGCTCAATGAATTTTGATACGGTCCGCTTCGTTGTTCGCGAACGGTGTTGGTTTTGACTCATCATCATGGATGCTAATAAGAAAGGCGAGTTTGCCCATTGGGTTTCAATTCTCTGCGTTCGCTCAGACATGCGCTGGGCTGAATGGCTGAAGAGCCGGCTGGAAGGCTATAATGTGCCTGTCCATTTGGAAGGCAGACCATCGGCTGATGGCCTTGTCCCGGTATCTCGTCATCTTGTGCAGTCCAGATGCTGCAAGGTCAGAGGAGATCGACAAGTGGGTGAAGCATTTCAAGAGCCTGGAACGTGAGCATCGCGTTCAGTGTCTGATTGTGGCGGGTGAGCCTTTTGCTTCGGCGCGGGTGGAACCAGACGGTGAGGAATGTCTCCCCAAGGCGATCAAGTATGAGGTGAACAAGAATGGCGATCTGACGGAGACTCCGGCGTCACCGTCAGCGGCCGACTTACGAGCACATCGTGATGGGCGACGCAGTTCCTTTCTCAAAGTGTTGGCTGGGGTTCTTCGACTCGATTATGAGGAGCTGAAGGAACGTGATTTTGAGCAGCAGCAAAAGAAATCGTTCCAGATCATGGTTGTCGCTGCCGCGCTGGTGGTTTTGCTGGGGCTGAGCCCCCTCTTTTTTATGTTACAGGCGCGTTCTGCCAGGTTTGAAGCTGAAGCAGCCGATGGTCGGGCCGCCCATTTGGAGACCGAGCTGGAGATTTTGCGGTTGGATCTGGAAAAATACAAAGGTAGCGCAGCTCAGTGATGTGTCATGGGGGAGGGAAGTGACAATACCGAGAGACTAAGGCGGGCAGTTGAGCGTGAGCTGAAATTCGGCCAAGTGCGGGAGGACACATGGTCTGAGGCGCTTGAGGAAACGGATTCAGAGGAAGAGACTCAATCGGTATACATTGAACGCAGGGTTGTCGAATTACAGGAAGCCAAGTCGGAGCAACGAAAGGAGCGCAGGACGAAGCGCAGTCGTAGAAGCTACCATGACAAGAACTCTCCTTTTCAGAATATTGGTGTCAGCAAAAGACACGTAATTGGCCTAATAGTCATGGTTTCAGGTGCTCTGGTAGGTTTGTTTTTGTTCTTTAATCGTTAGGTCGGCTGAAATTCAGTTTAAGTCTGGGGGGCTGGCGTCCGATAGTTTGAGCAAATGGACTCTCAAACGGACAGTTCAACCAGGTCGTTTCACTACCACTTCAAACTCAAGAGCGGGCAGGAGAAGCATTTCACTCTTCGCATGAATCATCCTTCTATGGAGATCATTGAGGAAGTGCCCGAGAAGCTCCCTGAATGGACAGCACTTGGTCATTACCAATGCGACAATTGCCCTCTGAAGAGCGAGGAACATCCCGCATGCCCAATTGCTGCGAGAATGGTGCGACTCGCAGATGAGTTTGCAGATCTTCCTTCGACAGAGATTGCAGACATCACGATTTCAAATGAGGACCGGCAGTATCACAAGGAAGCACCGATCCAATATGGTGTCCGCTCCATGCTGGGCGTGGTGATGGTGACATCGGGTTGTCCTGTGATGGATAAACTCCGTCCCATGGTCTACACCCATCTTCCGTTTCCAACGATGCATGAGACCCTTTACCGGGCCATGGCCATGTATCTTGTTGCACAGTTTCTCAAGTTCAAACGAGGTGAAGAGCCGGATTGGGAACTGAATGATCTGGTGCATATTTACGATGATATAGCGAAGGTGAATCAGGCTTTCGGCGAACGCTTGGCGAGCATTCATTGTGAAGATACGAGTCTAAATGCACTGGCCAATCTTGATTGCCATGGAAACTACACTGCCATGTCGATCAACGAGAACTACCTCGTTGAACTCGAAGAGTTGTTTCATCCTTACTTCGAAAATCGCACGAGGAATGAACAACCGGAGCGTGAACCAGAAATGGTTTACTGATCTTCTACTCGGGGCGCCGTCCAAGCCCCAGATTCTCCCCCATTAGACTCGACTTTCGAGGCCTCCTCGGGATGATCTGAGTACTGTCTCAAGATCACTGCCTGCCCGATGGATGATGCAATTCTTCAGCTCAACGAGGTAACCAAGAAATTTGGTGATTTCAAGGCTGTGGACTCAGTTAGTTTCTCCGTGGGAGGAGGAACCATCTTGGGGTTTCTTGGGCCAAACGGAGCGGGTAAGACCACCATCATTCGGATGATTTTGGACATCTTTCGTCCGACCTCGGGATCGCTCAGTATTCTTGGGAAGCCCAGCGCTTTGATGGTTCGCGACCAGATTGGATATCTTCCTGAGGAAAAGGGGCTCTACAAGAAGATGAAGGCGTGGAGTATCATTGCCTACTTTGCGACCTTGAAAGGGATGTCCCGCAAGGCAGCCAAGGTGCGTGCCTACGAGCTTTTGGAGAGATATGGACTCAAGGATTTCGCCGAAGCCAAGACAGACAGTCTCTCAAAAGGCATGGGGCAAAAGGTTCAGGTGCTGGCCTCGATTGCACATGATCCGGATCTGGTGATCCTTGATGAACCCTTTAGTGGCCTTGACCCTGTAAATCAACAGGTGATGGAAGAAATCATCCGGGATATGGCCGAGCGGAACCGGACCGTGATTTTTTCGACGCATGTGATGCAACATGCAGAGCGATTGTGTAATCGGATCGTGTTGATCAATCGCGGAAAGAAAATCTTCGAAGGCTCTATTCCTGAGGCAAAGAATCTCCTGCCTAGAACGATTCATATCGAATCAGAAGATTCGTTGATGGGGCTGTCGTCGATTGACGGAGTCAAGCGGGTGGAGGAGCCCAATGAAAAAGAAAAGGGCTGCTGGACAATTCATGTGGAAGAGAGCGTGGACTCTCAGGAGCTGCTTCAGTCTTGTTTCGAACGAGGATTCAAGATGCGCCGCTTTGAGCAGGTGGAACCGTCTCTCCATGATGTGTTCGTAGAGCTTGTGGGTGAGACAGCCAGAGAGGCGGTGTTCCGATGAAACATGCTCTTCTGGTTGCCATGCGTGACTTTTCCGAGAGTGCCAGGACCAAGGGATTCTGGCTTGGGATTCTCCTGTTTCCTCTGATTATTTTCATCTCTGTTCAGGTACCAGTCCTGATTGGTGAAAAAGCTGTACCACAGCGTAACTTCATTCTGGTGGATCAATCAGGAGAGTTTGAAGAGATCGTGAAGGAAGGTATGGAGCGTTTTCACCAGAGACAGGTTTTGAAGGCCATGGTGAAGTATGTGCAGAAGCATGCGATGGAGAACACGGAAACCAATTCAGCGAAGGTGGATCTGGAATCCATCCCTGCGCCTGATGGTCAGGTGGAACGCTTCCTCGATGATTTTGCTTCTGCCAATCCTGCAGCTGTGGATGCCTTCATGGAAAAGGGTGGACAGGACATGGTTTTGAACCAGCTGGAACGATTCATAGGAGAGGGTGCTTCTCCGTTTGAAGAACCCAGGCGACGTTTCACGTTGGTGCCTCTACCTGATTCTATTTCAGTTGATCAATCTGTCTCTGACATTGCTGGCGAACTCCGTCCTTACCTTAGGGGAGGACAGAAACTTCCGGGACTTGAAGATGGAGGTAAGCTCTTTGCTGCGATTCTGATTCCAAAGGATGTCATGGCTCAGGTGAACCGACCTGATAGACCGCCCGTTGCTGCCATGATGGGGCGCAATGGCATTGAGTATTGGTCGCCGAATCTGGCGGATCTTCAGTTGCACGACGAGGTTCGTAATCTGATCAACGATGAGATCCGCAAGCGTGAGTATGAATCACGGGGCGTGGATGTCGGTGTGGTTCGCGTTGTTGAGCGGAGCAGAGCGCCGATCGCGAAGCTCAATCCAAAGAAGGAAAAGGGTAAGGAAAAGGTGAGCATGGCTGACTTCATCCGCCAATGGGCGCCGAGCGCGTTCGTCTATCTGCTCTGGATATCGGTGTTCACCGTCAGTCAAATGCTCTTGAGCAATACCATTGAGGAGAAATCAAACCGGATCATTGAGGTGCTCTTGTCATCGGTGACACCGGGGGAACTGATGATGGGTAAGCTGATGGGGATTGCCGCCATCGGGCTCATAATGATCACGACATGGATTGCATCGTTGATAGGCGTGCTGGCGTGGAAAGCCGGACCTCAATTTGAATTGGCCTATCAGGTGTTTGAAGTGCTGAAGACATCGAATCTCCTGATCTGGTTCGCCGTGTATTTCATCATTGGATACATGATGTATGCAGGTGTGATTTTAACGATCGGCAGCCTTTGTAACACCTTGAAGGAAGCACAGAATTTCATGGGGTTGATTACTGTTCTGATGATGGTTCCCTTGTTTACGTTGATGTTTATCCCCAAGGACCCAAATGGCACCTTGGCGACCGTGCTTTCGTGGATTCCTTGTTTCTCTCCGTTCATCATGATGAACCGTGCCACAGCCGATCCGCCTTTGTTTGACCAAGTGGGCACTCTGATCATGATGGTTGTCACGACCGGATTGATACTCTGGTTATCTGGAAAAATTTTTCGAATCGGAATCCTGAGAACCGGGCAACCTCCCAAGATCAAGGAGCTGTTCTCATGGATTCGACAGAAACCCTGATTTACCCCTGATCCCATTATGAAAAAAACGATCACAAAACTAGTCGGTCTTGCGTTGATTGCATCAACGTTTCAAGGAATGGCAGCCGAGCCATTTGTCACGATCACAGCAAAGAACTATCCGGCGTGGGTGGAAACCGCTGCGGAATTCCTGAGCACCGTTGAGCCGGGAAAGGATCATCAGGCCAAGCTTGAGAAGAGCTTGAGACAGAGTGTGGGTAGTTCGACCTTTGCCGGGCTGGACTCAGATAAGCCTTGGCAGTTGGCTGTCTGGCAGAAAGGGATGATGCAGAAACCACTGTCTGTGATTTACGCACCTGTTCGTGATTATGACGCCTATGTGCGCGATCGTGATCCCGATGCATTTTCCAAGAATGGGCACACTGCCTTGGATGGAAAATCTCATGCAATCATCGTCATGGAAGATGCCAACCAGGAGCCTCTTACTGATGCATGGAAGGATGAACTCCTCGCTTATGCCCCCAAGGTAACAGGGAAGTCAGAGGATTGGGTTCGCATGGATCTGAACATGAACGATGAGATCCGTATGCAGTTCACTCAGGGCTTGGCGTTTGCAAAAATGTTTACTGCTTCGATGAGTAAAGTCGATGGACCAGATGGAAATCCGGCAAAGGGTCTGCCTCCCGGATACGACCCTGCTGCTCTGGGGCAATTGCTGGCTCTCTATATCTCACTGGCCGAGATCGTTGTGCAGGGACTGGATGAACTGGGAGTAGGACTAAATTTCTCGGATGGAGAACTGGCAATCGTCGAAAATATTTCAGCTACACCTTCCAGTGAATTTGCCGGTTGGTTGAAGAACAACGGAATGAATGTTTCCAGCGTCGTGGACAAGCTGGATTGGGACAGTCCCATGGCCATTGCTTACGCGCTGAACGATATCCCGAAGATCAAGGAAGTGTTTACCAAAGCCACTGTGCTCGGATACAAATTGCAGGGAATGGAGGCAGATCCCGCGTTGATGGAGAAAATGGACGACTTCATTGACACCATGCTTCCGATTGTTACCGGTGTATCTCTTGATGCAGGGAAGGGACTCGCTTTTGGTGCGGTCTATCAAATGCCGGGTAAATCACCAGAAGTGCTTCATGAGAAAATCAGAGAAATCACCACAGACATGATGCCGCTGATGTCAGGTGAGGGGAAGAGCTACAAGAGCATGAAATACACTGAGAATGTCCGCAAAATCGGGGGTGTGGATGTCAGTGAGATGGAGATGGTTTTGAATCTGGATCTGCCGATGTATCAGGCTCCAGGGCAGAAGGAAGGCATTGAAGCCATGATGCCGGGTGGAAAGATGAGTATGGAGATGGCGCGCAAGGCGGACATGTTCTACATCGCCTCTAAAGGCTCGTTGGATAAGACCCTTAAGATCAAGGGAGCAAAGCCTCCAGTTACAGTTGGAGATACAACGGTGATGGCTGGTGCCGTGAATTTGGTGCAAATGATCCGTGTGTTTGCCGGTCCAAATCCGATGGTTCCGCAGCAATTCAAGGACGCGATTCAAACCATGTCTGACGAAAATGCCACGATGACCTTTTCAGGAGATATGGATAAGGAATTGACCATCAAAGTGAATGTCCCGGTGGGCGTCTTTGGAAAGATTGCCGAAGCTGGCAAGAAGAAGGACTAGAGACGTTGTAGATGGATGATCCCGGCCAGCTCGAAGCTCAGAAGAAAGAGACCATCGTCTTTTCACCATGGCTTTTTGGTAAGAACCCCAAGCGGACATTGGTCCGCTTGGGCGTTCTTATCGGGACATTCTTTATCACCTTCAAATTCTTCCTGGTGCCAGTGAGGGTTACTGGAGACAGCATGGCGGTGAGTTATAAGAACGGAGAAATTAACTTCGTTCTCAGGACAGCCTATTCAGAGGAGAAGAAACCTCAGCGTGGAGATGTGGTCGCCGTGTGGTTGGACACCCGGGGACTTTGTTTTCTCAAGCGTGTCATCGCCTTGCCCGGTGAGCAGATGGGAATCTTGAATGGCGAGGTGTTGATCGATGGGAAACCAATTCCCGAGCCTTATGTCTGGGAAAAGCGCCCCTGGTTTCAAAGACCGATCACTCTTAAAGACAACGAGTACTATTTGATCGGAGACAACCGTTCCATGTACATTTTTGAACATGAGCACGGGGTCGTTTATGAACGTGAAATCATGGGGAAGGTGATTGTCGGGGATTTGAAGGACTTTGATTATAATCAATACCTGCTCGATGAGCGGTTGTTGGAATCCAAGAAAAAGAAACATGAATCTGGAGAATAAGAATGCCCTGATCACGGGTGGAACTAAGGGAATCGGCGCTGCGACTGCATTGGAATTGGCAAAGCGCGGTGCAAATGTGGCTGTCAGTGCACGTCATCGTGATGGCGATGTTGATAAACTGCTGTCGGATATCGAAGTAATGGGAAGAAAAGCCACATTTGTCGAAGGGGACTGTGGAAAACCAGAAGACTGCGTCAGGATGGTTGATGAATCCCAATCAGCTCTGGGTGGATTGGACGTGCTTGTTCATTGCGCAGGAGGATTGGTCCCTGGTGGCTTGTTTGAGGTGAGCGATGAAGATTGGATGAATGGATTTGCTGTCCATGTGCATGGCGCATTTCATCTCAGCAGAGCAGTCGCGCCATTGATGAAGCAGGGCGGCGAAGGTGCCATTATCCTGATTTCATCCACTGCGGGAAAACTAGCTGTCCCTACGCACATTGGCTACCAGACAGTGAAAGGTGCTTTGCCTCAAATGACGCGTGCCATGGCGAGAGAATTGGCTCCTGACAACATACGTGTGAATTGCGTGGCGCCAGGTGTGATCCGCACTCGCTTTCATGACGAGATGCCTGAGGAGGTGAGAACCCTCAATCTGGAGAAACGAATTCCCCTCAAAAGAGAAGGTTCCACAGATCAGGTGGCGTCGTTGATTGCTGAGTTGGTGCAGAACGATTACATCACCGGCGATATGGTCACGATTGACGGGGGGCTCACAATGCGTATTTGTTGAGGCCTTTCCACGGTTTGGGTTAGTCAGATATGTCTCGATTGAGAAAGGGCAACAGTACGCGGATCAGTTTTTTCGCGTTCCAGGATATCATCACTGCGGTGACTGGTATCCTCGTCCTTGTGACCTTGATCTTGACGCTCTTTGTCAACAGTCCTGCATCGATGTGGGAAGGTGAAGGAGCTGAGGAAGATCCGATGATGACCCAGATGCGTGAGACTGAGGCGTTGCTCAAGCAGGTCAATTCAGAGAACCGCGCACGACAAAAGTTGATGTCTGCCACCACTTCAGCGCCGACGGCTGAACGATTGGATGCGGAGATGGACAGCCTTCGCTCCGAAGTGAATGCCATTCGCAAGGAGTTGGAAGTGGCTCAGAAGAAGATGCAGGAACAGGAAATCGATGCTGATATTCTGGCAAGCGAACTGGGCCTTGGCCGCAAGTCAAAGGAGACGACCAAGGCCGAAGAGGTGATCAAGAAGAACCGTCTATGGCTGGTGCCGGATTACACAAGAGATAATCGTCAGAACATGTTGGTGGTGTTGAATGGTGATTCCATTCGCGTCCGGCGATTCGGGACAGCTGAGGGAGAAGAGGTCTACACGGGATCGCGTGCGCCCGGACAGTTCTTTTCGGCACTTAAATCATGGGACCCCGAAAAAAACAATCTGGTATTCTACATTCGTCCTTCTGGAATACGACTGTTCAATTTCTGTGTGGAACGAGCCAAGGCTGCTGGATTTACGATCGGTTATGACGCCATTGGAGAGAATCAATCATTGGATATGGATCAAGGATAGATGGGTAGCAGAAGAATCAATGCTGAGAATGACAGTCTGGAGATGTTGCTCGATACAATGTGCAACCTCTTTGGAGGAATCATTCTGTTGGCACTGATGGTGACACTGATTGCCAAGGACGCTGAGATGTCCGTCAAGCTGACGGAAGCGGAGATCAAGACCCGCGAGATGCAGGAGAAGCGTTTGGCTCAGTTGCAGGAAGAACTGCGTGCTGCTCAACGCTTTCAGGAACAGCTTGCAGCGCAGTCCGGAGATCCAGAGGTTCAGGAGCAGTTGAAGCTCCTACAACAACAGGAGACGCTTGAGCAGAATTACAAGGAACTGAAGGCTGAGCTCGATGCGATCATGCAAAAGATGGAGGAAACTTCAGAGACACTTGCTGAACTGGAACAGATGAAGAGGAATCAGGCTGTATCAGCATCTGCTGTCGAACAGGATGAGAACCGCCCGCAGAGGCTGCGTTTGCCTCGGGAACATGAAACCACCAAGACTCCGGTGGAGATCATTGTCAGGGGAGGTTATGTCTATCCGGTGAATTTCTATCAACGGGGAACACCGGTTTCAAACACGGCAGGCTTTCAGCGGATCAATCGAGGAAGCATCACTGTTCTCGAGCCAATCCCGGGCAAAGGGATCAGCCCCAAGGTTCATAAATCACAACTGCAGCAGTTCTACCGATCGGTCCCATCCAATGCGTATCTTGTGTTTCGCGTTTATGGAGATTCTTTTCAGGACTTCAATCAGGCGAAACAGGTTGCAAGTGATGCTGGATTGGAAGTGTCGTGGCTGCCGATAGAAAAAGGTGTAGACCTCGTCCTTGGTGGTGGACGGACTCCTCCTCCGAAGCCATTGTAATCGACAGAGATTCATGAAAGTCAAATGCCAGCAATGTAGCGAAGTGGTTCCTTTGAGCGATCGCTATCAGGAGGCTTTTATCGAATGTCCGGAATGTGGGGCCGACGTGGATGTATCGCTGAAGTATGACCCATTCCAAAAAGATGACAGCGTTCATGATTCCCGGAAGGTCTGGCAGGATGTTTTGATCAGTGCGGTGGTGATGACCATTCTGCTGATATTTTTCATCAAAGTGCAGGATGCAGAAGGCGGCTTCTGGGGGGATATGCGAGGTGCATTGATGGGAGATAGTGATCTTGAAGGCGAGGAGAACCAACAGTTGGCGGATGCAGAAAGTGTAGAGATTGAGGACAATCCTTTGGGGTTTCTCCAGAAGATGGACGGAGGCACTCCTGATGGAAGACCAGTTCAAGGTGGAGCAGGTGGTCCTGAAATGCAGCAGGATGAATCAGGGAATACTCCCAACTCGTTGAATCAACGACCGACGTCTGCCATGGCGGGTAATATGAATCCAGACATGGCCGGGGCTGGTGGAAGTTCGCGTCCTGACAATCGCGACTATTCCAACATGACCTTGGAGAATCTCCCGGGAATGACCAATGCACTCGCGCTGAGTGATAGTTTTGAGCAACGCCTGGCTGCGGCAGGTGCCCGATCAGGTGATGTCCGCGTGTCCCTGATGTGGAACAATAACAATGATCTGGATTTACATGTGGTTGATCCGCGAGGAGAGGAAATCAATTACCAGCACAGGAGATCAAGGTCTGGGGGGATTCTGGATATTGATCGAAACGCATCCAGTCCGCTTACGGACAGGCCAGTGGAGAATGTCTATTGGCCGAAGAAGGGTGCTCCGATAGGAACCTACCGTGTGCTCGTCAATCACTACCGCAACAACGGTGGAATTGATCCCACTGAGTTTACGATCCGGGTTCTTGTAAAAGGGAAGACGGAAGACATCAAAGGAACTGTCACGTGGGGAACACCCAAGGGCGTGTATCACACCTTTACTGTCTCGTCGCGTTGAACCCTAGATCTCGATAAAGGCATCGTGAAGAGCCTGTGTGGCCTTCTCTCCTTCGGACAGCCTGATAACCACGGAGATCTTGATCTCACTTGTGGAGATCATTTCGATGTTCACGCTTCCTTCCGAAAGGGTTTCAAACATCTTGGCAGCCACACCTGAGTGTGTGCGCATACCGACTCCGACGATGGATACCTTGCAGACTTCCTCGTCCGCAACGAGTTCGCCATAGCCGATCTCGTTCTTCAAATCCTCAATCACCTTGCAGGCCTTTGTCAGGTCTGCCTTTTCAACAGTGAAACTGATGTCGGTGGATGGGTGAGCTGCAGCGTGACTGACGTTCTGCACGATCATGTCCACGTTGACGCTGGATTCAGCAAGGTGCTTGAAGATCCGGGAGGCAACACCTGGTTCGTCAGGAACAGAGAACAACGTAAGCTTGGCTTGGTTCTTGTCGAGTGAGACGCCGCGCACAACGACGCTTTCCATGCTTGGGGTTTCTTCTTTCACGATCGTTCCTGGATTGGTGTTGAGACTGGAGCGGACTTCAAAAATAACGCCGAACTTCTTGGCGAATTCCACAGAGCGCGACTGCATGACCTTGGCTCCAAGGCTGGCGAGTTCGAGCATTTCTTCGTAGGAGATTTCCTGAATCTTCTGGGCGTTCTTCACGATCCGTGGATCGCAGGTGTAGACGCCGTCCACATCGGTGTAAATCTGGCAGAGATCTGCTTTGAGGGCTGCTGCAAGCGCAATGGCTGTAAGATCAGATCCACCACGCCCGAGTGTTGTGATGTGACCTTCCTGGGTCTGTCCCTGAAATCCGGCAACGATCACCACCTTGCTTTCTTCAAGGAATTGATGAATGCGTTCTGGCGTGATGTTGTTGATCTTGGCTTTGGTGTGGACTCCATCGGTCACGATACCTGCCTGTGCGCCGGTGAGAGAGACGGCTGGGACATCAAGCGCATGCAGCGCCATGGCAGTCAGAGCGATCGTTGTCTGCTCACCGGTGGCGAGGATCATATCCATCTCCCGCTCGGTGGGCAGGGACATGATGTCCTTTGCCAGACCGATCAAGCGATCTGTTTCGCCACGCATGGCGGAGACAACCACGACCACCTGATCGCCGTTGTCAGTGTATTCCTTGACTCGGTTGGCGACGTTCTTGATTCGGTCTACGTCTCCGACGGAGGAACCTCCGTATTTTTGAACAATGAGTGCCATTGGCTGAAACTACTTTGAATGACGGATCAGACTCCGATCGCTTTGAGAACGGAATCCTTGTCAGCGGAGACGACCTTTGGCTGGAAACCGGCGGTGCTGATGGCGCGGTCTGGATCCTTGAGCCCATGACCGGTCATCGTGGCAGTGATGACACTTCCGGTTGGAATCTTGCCTTCCTTGACGCAGCGGATGAGTCCGGCGAGAGGCGCGGCGCACGCAGGCTCTACAAAGACGCCTTCCGTGCGGGCGATGAGGGTATAGGCCTTGAGAATTTCTTCGTCGCTGACCTTGCCGATGTGACCCTTTGATTCATCGCGGGCTTCCTCTGCAAATTTCCAACTGGCTGGATTCCCGATGCGAATGGCGGTGGCCACCGTCTCAGGCTTTTCGACTGGTGCTCCGTCAACGATCGGTGCGGCACCAGCTGCCTGGAAACCGAAGATGCGAGGGAGTCTGTCTGCCTTGCCTACAGAGTAATACTCTTTGAAACCGCGCCAATAGGCGGTGATGTTTCCAGCATTTCCGACCGGTAGAAAATGGAAGTCAGGGGCATGTCCCAATTGATCACAGATTTCAAAGGATGCTGTCTTCTGTCCTTCAATGCGAACCGGGTTGATGCTGTTGACGACTTCGAAGTCTCCGCGTTCACCGAGTTCGCGGACGATCCGCAATGCGTCATCGAAGTTGCCTTCCAGACTGATTGTCTCTGCACCATACATCAGTGACTGCGCCATCTTTCCTTGAGCGATATTGCCATTGGGAAGAAGAACCACACATTTCATCTTTGCACGTGCCGCGTAGGCAGCTGCAGAAGCGGATGTGTTGCCAGTGCTCGCACAGAGGACGACTTGGGCTCCACGCTCGGCGGCCTTGGTCACTGCCATGGTCATACCACGGTCCTTGAAGGAGCAGGTTGGGTTGAGTCCCTCGTATTTGAGATAGAGATCGAATTCGCCTCCGATTGCCTCAACGAAGTTGGGCACTTTGACCAGTGGCGTCCATCCCTCATGCAGGGTGACGACTGGGGTGGTATCGGTAACGGGGAGGAAGCGTGAGTAGTTCCGGATGATGCCGGGCCATGCCTTGCCTTTTGCGGCGGCGGCGTTGTCGCTTGATGATGGACTAGTTTGGTCGCTCATTTTGTAAGAAGAAAAGTGACGGTATCAGTCGAAGTGTTCGACGCGATACATGATGGGGCTTCCTTTGATCACCGAGAGTTTACCGATCTTTTTCAGAGCAGCGCTCATGGCGGCATCCCGTGCGTTGTGGATCATCAGGATCAGAGGAACGCTGGTTCCTTCGTGCCCTTCAGGTTGAATGACGGATGAAATGCCGATTCCAGAATCACCAAGGATCTTGGAAATACGGGCCAGTGTCCCTGGCTTGTCCACCACGCTCAGGCGGATATAGAAAGAGGATACAGTCTCACCAATTGGAAGAATACCGCCATCAGGATTGTGAGTCTCGAAAGGAGGCACACGGCAACCTGAGTCAGTCTTGGTATCCAGTGCTGCATCGATCAGGTCACTCACCACCGAACTGGCGGTTGCGTCCTGTCCGGCACCGGGACCGTAATAAAGTGTGTCACCAGCAATGTCGCCGCGGACGAGGATGGCATTGTTGACTCCGTTGATCCCTGCAAGCACATGGTCGTTGGGAACGAGGGCAGGGTAGACGCCGATCTGGGTCAGTGCCTTCTTTCCTTTGCCTTCACCGGCTTTGACGATGCCCAGCAGACGGACGGTGTAACCGAGGACTTCTGCAAATTGGATATCCAGCTGTGAGATACCGCGGATGCCTTCGAGATGAACCTTCTTTGGATCCACCCAGAATCCCTGAGTCAGCGTGGCCATCAAGGCTGTCTTGTGCCATGCATCATCTCCATCGATATCCAGTGATGGTTCAGCCTCGGCGTAGCCAAGTTGCTGTGCATCAGTCAGCACGTCATCAAACGCGGCTCCCTCATCCTTCATGCGACTGAGGATATAGTTGCAGGTTCCGTTGACGATTCCGTAGAGACGGGTCACACGGTTGGCTGCGAGTGATTCACGCAACACCTTGATGATGGGGATGCCTCCAGCGACGGCAGCTTCGTAATAGATGTTGGCGCCGTGCTTGCGTGCCAGTTCGAAAAGCTCTTCGCCATGTTCTGCCAGCAGGGCTTTGTTGGCGGTGACAATGGACTTGCCTGCCTTCAATGCGGCAACCACGACCCGACGGGCGATGGTGGTGCCTCCCATGACCTCTGCGATTACAGAAATCTTGTCATTGGCGATCACTTCGCGCCAGTCCTCTGTCAGGAGAGACTTGGCAATCGGGACAGAGCGCTTGCGGCTTTTGTCCTTCACGGCGACGGCGCTGACCTTCAGCTCCACACCGGTACGCGAGGCAATCAGGCGACCGTTATTCTTCAGTGCCTTGATGACTCCACCACCGACGGTCCCTCCGCCAATCAGTCCTATCTGAACCTTATGCATAAAGCCGGATAGCTTGCCGAGAGGCGACATCCGCTGACAATTTATTTTTCTAAGGAAAACAGGGTAATTTCATCCCAAATGCCTGATTTCTTGGATTCGGGGCCTAGTCGGCAATGAAATAGATGACTCAGAGCACTTACTCGAAGGATTCGATCAGGGGATTGTCGATGTAGTTGGCGGGAATCTGAGGGGTGCGAGGAGCGACCAGTTTGCTTCCCCGATAGGAAGGCCACTGGATTCTCTGGGCCTCATATCTTGGGAATTCCCATTCGGGCCAAATGGGACTTTCCTTCTGCACCTCCTTGTATCTGGCGATGAGGACCTGGCGCATGCTTTCAAAACGCTCAGGATGCGATTTCTTCAGATCCTTCGATTCACTGATGTCATCCTTGAGATTGTAGAGAGCCATCTCTCCCAAGGGAGCAGTCTTGATGGTTTGTTGATCGATGGGATCAATCCCGGCGCGTTGCTTCGGCTCATCTGCCTGAAGTTTCGCAGTCAGCTTCCAGTCATCGATGCGGATGGCCACCTTGTCCGATCCACGTGCATGATAGAAATGCCAATAGAGAGGCATGTGTCTCTTGATTGGTTTCCCTTTCAGAAATGGAAGTAGGCTCGTTCCATCGAGCGGGCGGTCCGTTGGCAGGGGCGTTCCTGATATGTCACAAAGGGTGGGCAGTATGTCTGTCCCGATGACGGGTGTGTCGGATACCTGTCCAGCCTTGATGACTCCGGGCCAGCGGATGAGCCCGGGCACGCGGATGCCTCCATCGCTGATGGCTCCCTTCTTGTCCTTGAGAGGTCCCGAAGATCCATTTGGATGAAAGGAGGTCTTTGCTGGGCCATTGTCACTGGTGAAGAGAATCAATGTGTTTTCCCGTAACCCTTGTTGATCGACTGCCTTCATCAAGTCGCCGAAGGCTGCATCCATCTGAGTGATGTTGCCGTGATGGGGAGGGAGGCTTGGATCATCAGACTCGTAGAGTGACTGATACTTTGGATCTGAGGCTATTGGTTCATGTGGTTCGTGGAATGACACAAATAGGAAGAATGGTTTGTCAGGATCTCTCAGATCACTCAACCAATGGATGGCTTCATTGGCGACGAGATGTGCGGCATAGCCTTTGAGCGGGCCAACCGGAATACCGTTGCGGACAAAGTTGTAAGGATCCTTGTGGTTGGGGAGACAATTGTTCTGCGTGGCGAACCAGTGATTGAACCCATGGTCATTCGGCTGAGGCTGCCCTGTGAGATTGAAACGCCCGTTCAGGTGCCACTTGCCAGAAAGTGCTGTGTCGTAGCCGTTGTTCCGCAAGAGCGTGGCGATCGTGACTTCATTGGTGGGTACATGAACAGGTGAGAGCATGGGGATCCAGTTGTGGATTCCTACGCGATAAGGAGTTCGCCCTGTCATCAGTCCCGTTCGTGACGGAGAGCAATTTGGGTGGGCGGAATAGCAGCTTGTGAGCCTGAGTCCTTCTTCCGCGAAGCGATCGATATTGGGAGTGATGAGTTGCTCACTCCCGTAGCAGTGAAGATCGCCGTAACCAAGGTCGTCACACAGGACGATGATGAAATTGGTTGGAGATGCTGCCGCGCAATGGCAGGCGAATAGAACCATCATCAAGGAAGAGTAGGTGCGCATGAAACGAAACATGACCTGCTTTCAGCATCGGAACAAGGCAGAGAACGCAGTGCTTGATGGTTTAGAAAGGAATGGCTTGCGGCTTGCCGAAGGTCCGTTTTCAATCCGCGCATGTTCCCTCGACTGATCACCTTTGCGCTTATGGCGCTTCTTGCTGCCTCTTCGATTGCAGCCAAACCGAACTTCGTCATCATCTTTGCCGATGATCAAGGATATGGAGATCTTGGCTGTTTCGGATCCGAGACGATCAAGACTCCCAATATCGACCGCATGGCCAAGGAAGGTAGACGATTCACCAGTTTCATGGTGGCTTCACCTGTCTGCACGCCATCACGGGCTGCTTTGTTGACCGGAAGTTATCCCAAGCGGGTAGGGATGCATCAGCATGTGTTGTTTCCTGCATCCACCAAAGGATTGAACCCAAGCGAACACACGATTGCCGATCATCTGAAAGGGCAGGGATACGCCACTGCCTGCTTTGGGAAATGGCATCTGGGTCATCACCCTGAAACACTCCCGCGTCAGAACGGCTTCGATGTTTATTACGGTATCCCTTATTCCAATGACATGAACCACCCTGACAACAAAGGGAAGCCCAGGGTGAAGTCGGACGACCTTTGGAAAGATCAGGAATCCACGCTCACACTCTGGAAAACACCTTTGATTGAGAATGAGAAGATCGTGGAACTCCCCGTGGACCAACGGACAGTCACACGCCGCTACACCGATCGCGCTGTCGATTTCATCAAGAGCAACAAGGACAACCCATTCTTTGTCTACCTGCCACACTCCATGCCGCACATTCCTTTGTATGTTCCCGAGGATGTCTACGACCCGAATCCAATGAATGCCTACAAGTGTGTCATCGAACACATCGATGCTGAGGTCGGTCGCATCATGGACACGCTCCGGGAGCAGGGCCTCGCAGAGAACACCTATGTGATCTACACCTCGGATAACGGGCCATGGCTTCAGTTCAAGAACCACGGTGGATCAGCCGGCCCATTGCGCGAAGGAAAGGGCACCACCTTTGAAGGCGGGCAACGTGTCCCATGTGTCATGTGGGGCCCCGGTCGTATTCCTGCCGGCACAACCTGTAACGAGCTGATGGGCACGATCGATCTCTTGCCGACCATCGCATCCATCACAAAGACCCCACTTCCGAAAAATCGTATCATCGATGGATTGGACGCTTCTGCACTGCTGCACAACGACAAGGCCAAGTCGCCTCGCAACGAATTTGTGCACTACACATCCCGTGGTGTGTTGGAAGGCCTCCGCCAAGGTGATTGGAAACTTCTAATGAAAGTCAAACGTGTGAAGCGCGGTCAGAAGCCACCTGCACCTGAGGCAATGCTGTTCAATCTGAAAAACGACCTTGGAGAGCAGAAGAATCTCGCCTCCTCCAAACCTGAGTTGGTCGCCAAGCTGCAGGCACGTATGAAGGAGCTGGATGCAGAGATCACAAAGAACGCCCGCCAACCGTGGTTGAAGAACTAGTCCACAGACAGCGTAGGACATTGTAGATCCTGATATGAAACGATTTTCCGCTATTCTCTCACTCCTCCTTTCTTTGCCGTTGTTGGTGCAGGCTGCTGATCGTCCCAATATTCTCTTCATTGCCGTTGATGATCTGCGACCTGAGATCCGGAGCTTCGGTGTGTCCAAGATGGTCACGCCAAACATCGACAACCTTGCTGAACGTAGTGTGCGGTTCGAACGCTCCTATTGCATGGTTCCGACCTGTGGTGCCTCGCGCGCCAGTCTCATGTCAGGAATTCGACCCGCGCCGGGAAGGTTCATGACCTATCTCTCCCGCGCTGATAAAGATGCTCCAGGACGCAAGACCTTGAATACCCATTTCAAGGAGAATGGTTACCACACGGTTTCCTTGGGGAAGATCTTTCACAATCCAGGCGACAACGTTCACGGGTGGTCAGAGAAACCGTGGCGTCCTGGAAAGGAAGCTGTGAGATATGCCAATCCAGAGAACGTTCTCAAGGCAAAGAACAATCCTCCCAAACGTAGAGGTCCGGCTTATGAGTCAGCTGTGGTGAGTGATGATACCTATGGCGATGGTATCCTTGCCAATCAGGCCGTCGAAACAATTGATCGATTGGCGGACAGCGATGATCCCTTCTTTCTTGCTGTCGGATTTACCAAGCCACACCTGCCGTTTATTGCTCCCAAACGCTATTGGGATCTCTACGACTTTGATGACATCCGATTGCCCGATAACTACAAGGTGCCGGAGAACGCACCCAAGGAAGCCATCCATACTTTCGGAGAGTTGCGCGCCTATCATGGCATCCCCAAGAAAGGTCCCTTATCAGACATCGAGGCACGTCGGCTCATTCACGGATACCTCGCATGCGTCAGCTACACCGATGCCCACATAGGCAGACTGCTAAAATCACTTTCCGATAACGGAATCAGTGACAATACCATCATCGTCTTCTGGGGAGACCACGGTTGGAACCTTGGCGATCATACCCTCTGGTGTAAGCACTGTTGCTTTGAGTCCTCCATGCGTGCACCACTCATGTTTAGCGCTCCGACATTGGAAGGATTTCAGAAAGGAGCATCCACCCAGAGCTTTGCAGAGTTCATCGATATCTATCCCACCCTCTGTGATCTTAGCGGGCTGTCCAAGCCATCGCACCTGCAGGGATTGAGTCAGGTGCCCGTGCTCAAGAATCCTTCAACCTCTGCGAAAGACTTTGCCATCGGGCGTTATCGCAGTGGTGATACCATCCGCACAGACCAGTTCCGCTTCACCACATTCACAGGGGAGAAAGGCAACAAGCCCACCGTCATGTTGTATGACCACACCAGGGACCCATTGGAGAACGTCAATATCGCTGGAGAGCCGCAAATGAAGGAAACAGTGAAGCGATTGACCAGGCTTTTGAACGAGCACAAAGGACGTCCATTTCAGAAGAAGTAACAGGCTGAAAAGGACTAAAAACGCGACCGAAACTCGTGTTCTTGAGATTTTTTCAAAAAAGCAAAAAAACTCACTTGCATGGAGGACAAACGATCCCTAGGTTTTCCGCTCTTTCGAGCGCACCCATAGCTCAATTGGATAGAGCACCTGACTACGAATCAGGAGGTTTCAGGTTCGACTCCTGATGGGTGTACCACTTCTTTTTCTAAGGATTTTCGTTCTTTCTCCAACCGTTTACTTTTCGTGTAGAGGCGTGCTTTTTGCATCCTCATATTAATCCCGCGTCCCATTCTCTGTCTGCTGTATAGATTGACAACTGATACAGAGGAGAGATTCTCTTAGTCTGTGTGAGGATGATATTTACAAATGGGAGAGAGTTTCGGGCATTTCGGACTGCTACTGAAACGACTTAGTCTACTGATAATAACGAAGGATCATCCTTATTCCTCTAAGATCTGACCATGTCTGAAGATTTGGATTTGAATCGCGCCTGCAGACTTCTGGATTTCGATGTCGACGGCACCGTTGATGACTTGCGAAAAGCTTATTTTGAAGCAATAAGCCGGCATCGGTATGGAATACTTCCTGAGGAGGAATTATCCGCTAGATCGAAGGCCATCGAAGAAGAGTTGCGATGGGCTTTGAATTTCTTAGAGGAGTTTTTAAGAAGAGGGGCAATGAAGCCGGTTTCCGTCTGGGACTATCCGTTTGTTCAGGACCAGGAGGCTTCTGCTACGACAGCTGACATAAGCGTCGAAGAAGCGTGCAGAGTACTAAACTTTGATCTTGTGCGCTCAATGGCACTACTGGACAAGGCATATGACAGGGTTCAGTTCTTGGAACAATGCCGTGAAAACGGTGGACAGGGGCGACTTTTTTCCATTGCTACAATCAATGCTGCGTATTCTATACTCACTAGTTTTATTGAATCGAATCAGCCTGAGAAAGCCGGGCCAGAAGGTTCCTGTCTTGAAAGCCCTCCAGAAAACAGTAATGACTCTTCCAAGGGCAATGCTATCAACTCAATGGCCGGTTCTGAAGATTCCCACACGGACAACTTTGATCAGGTTGAGATATCCGCTCGCCCTGATTCCAAGGGGTGTGTCTACGCTCTTCGGAATTGGAAGATTGGGAAAAGAGTTCTGAAGTTGGGTTTCACTACCAAGTCTCCCGAAGAGAGGGCAAAGAGTATTAGTCGAAATACTGGAGTTTACGGAAAGTGGGAACCGGTTTATGCAGCCTACGTCAATTGTCATCCCTATAGGATTGAGCAAAGGCTATTTGAGCAGCTTGCAAACTTTCGAGATTCTTCGCAGAAGGAGTTCTTCAACTTGGATCTTATCGATGTCGTTCTCGCTATTAGGGCAATTGGAGGTGAATCCATCGTGAATGAAAGGTGGCCGGACAGGCGCGAGCGCCCTCCCGAAAATTTGGAACGTTTAGCATGTGTCCAAGAGAGAATTGCTGAGGAAAGGGAACAGTCCTGCCGGTCACAAGTGGAAAAAACAAGGCGTATCGAAGCGGAGCGTGATCGTATTCGTGAGGAGGAAAGCGAACAAAATGGACTACAGGGAGGATTGCTTTTATTATCGATGCCGTCGTTCTTAATAGCTGTATTTGTCACTCCTAAGAATGAGGGTCTTTTAGGGTTTCTTGGGACCTGGGTTGGTGTGTTCGTCGCCTTATTCATTTTGGTGTGTTTGGTGCCCGTCTTTGTGAAGTGGATGGATTTCGCTCAAGGGAAAGTGGCCGCATTTCGTTCAAAATTCTTTAACAAAAAGGCACAAAGCCTATCTCCGAGAAAACGATGTCCCCTACCTCCAATGGCAGGCGATTCTCCTGATGAACTGCCTGCCATTGAATCACTGGAAACAGCCGAGGAATACGATCCAAATAATCCAACAGTCGGAGATCATCTAGTTCGCTTTTTGTTTTTGGTTGTGATGGTTTGTGGTTGCATCGTTTTGGGTCTGGCAATTGCAGGAGTCCGCTAGCCCTGAAATCAATGAGGTCTGGAATACGATTCGTAACCAGGTCTGGCAAGTGTCCTGAAGGACATGAAAGAAGAGATGATAGGGCTTGGCTTAAGGAACCGCGATAGCGTCTTGGAGTGCGGCGCCCTGCGTGCCGCTTTTAGATGGGTGTTAGGTCTTCAATTGTCATTTGCATCAGCACTCGAAGCTCAAAGGCGAGCAAAACTTTCACAAAGAACCTACCAAATGTAATCAAGCGACTTAGCTGGACCCTCACTGGGACACAGGGAACACAGAGAGAAGGGCTGATTGCTTTGCGTCTTCGATTACTCCATCGGTTCCATGATGTTCTTCTACTCTCTTGAATAATCCATCAGCGCGGCTATCGTTCCCCTTGAGCCCGTTAGGTGTGAGGCCGTCGGTGATCCTTGGATCATGTCAGCGACCTCGTGCATTAAGACGGGCTCTTCTTTTTCCTCTATGCGGATTGAAGTAACACTTGTGCTCGGCAGGAATCGATTCGTCCCTCAGTTTGTTGGCCATCTCTTTGTAACGATGCTGGCTTTGCAGATGGCGGCCTGATGCCTTAGAACCATTGCATGAAAGCAGTGGTGGCATTGGATCAGGGAACGACGAGCTGTCGGGCCATGGTGTTCGCGCATGATGGTAGTGTACTTGCACGGGCTCAGGAGGAGTTTAAACAACACTATCCGCAACCGGGATGGGTGGAGCATGATCCTGAGGAGATCTGGGAAACCCAGAAGCGAGTTACGGAGCAGGCGGTTGCGGCCTCGGGATTGGATGTATCGGATATTGCTTCTGTAGGCATCACCAATCAGCGCGAAACGATTGTCTGTTGGAACAAGGAAACGGGTGAATCCGTCGGCAGGGCCATTGTATGGCAGGATCGAAGGACTGCTGAGTTCTGTAAGGATCTTGAAGAGTTTGGAAAAGCTCCGTTGATCAGGGAGCGCACAGGGTTGTTGCTGGATCCTTATTTCTCAGGAACGAAGCTCGTCTGGTTGATGGAAAACGATCCCACTGTTGCCCGCTTGGCGGAGCAGGGGCAGCTCGCTGTGGGGACCATCGATTCATGGTTGGTCTGGAAACTCACAAATGGCGCAAAGCATGTGACTGACGCCACCAATGCCAGCCGAACGCTTCTTCTGAGCATTCATACCCTCGAGTGGGATCAGGACCTCTTGGAGTTGTTTGAGATTCCTCTGGAGTGCCTTCCGAAGGTGATTCCAAACAGTGGTGTGTTTGCCGAGGTGACAGGATTGGATTGCCTTAAAGGCGTTCCGATAGGAGGTATGGCAGGGGATCAGCATGCCGCGCTTTTTGGACAGGCCTGTTTCGACAAGGGAATGGCAAAGAACACCTACGGAACGGGCTGTTTTCTGTTGATGAACACAGGCTCAGAGCCGGTCTTGTCCCAGAATAACCTTCTCACGACGATTGCATGGCAGATCGAAGACGAAGTGACCTACGCGCTTGAAGGAAGCATCTTTATTGGAGGCGCCGCCGTGCAATGGCTACGCGATGGATTGGGGATCATCAAGGAATCATCTGAAGTCGAAGCTCTGGCAACCTCTGTGGATTCCAGTGACGGCGTGTATCTGGTTCCTGCCTTTGCCGGACTTGGGGCCCCGCACTGGAACGCTGATGCAAGGGGAAGCCTGTTTGGGCTGACCAGAGGTTCCACTGCCGCACACATCGCACGAGCAACTCTGGAATCCATCGCCTATCAAAGCCACGACGTCCTCAAAGCCATGGAGAAGGATGCAGGGATTCCGCTGAAAGAACTTCGTGTCGACGGAGGCGCGACCAACGACAAGCACCTCATGCAGTTCCAGTCAGACATTCTTGATCGCCCCGTCATTCAAAGCGCCCAACCGGAAACGACCGCCCTTGGCGCCGCCTATCTCGCCGGATTGGCCGTCGGGTTCTGGAAAGGCGAAGAAGACATCAGCAACGCCTGGTCCGCCGCAAATCAATATTCGCCCGAGATGGAAGAAAAGAAGCGAATAGGTTCCCTGAACGGATGGAACCGAGCGGTAAAAGCCGCTCTGGCTTGGGCGGGTGATCCGTTAAGATGATCTGGTGAGGAGAAAGAAAAAGGCGGAGAAGGCTGTTGCCCTCTCCGCCTGATTTAAACTGACTTTGTTAAGCCTAGAGCCCGAATTCTTTGAGCTTGGGCTCTATGGCTTGGGCCCAGCGGTCGTAGCCTTCTTCGTTTAGGTGAAGGAGGTCTGGCATGATGCTTTTTGGGAGGGTCAGGTCGTCATTCAGGAAGACGTCGCTGACGTCCATGTAGTGGACGCGGTCTCCGTCGGCGTAGCGGCGGATGCGTTGATTGATGGCGTCGTTATTGATGCGCTTGGAATCGAAGCGGTCGGCTCCGCGTGGGAAGACTCCAAGTAACAGTACCTTGGTATCGGGTATCTGGTGCTCGAGGATGTGGAGGATCTCTTCGACTCCTTGTGCGACCTGATCAGGATCCTGATCGAAATGACCGGTGTTGTTGGTGCCGATCATGACGACGGCTGCCTTTGGCTTCTTCTTGCTGAGGTTCTGACCTTTGGTGAGTCGCCAGATGACGTGCTCTGTGCGATCGCCTCCGATACCAAGATTGAGTGCGTTTCGTTTGCCGTAGTATTTCTCCCAGACTTTCTTGCCGCGTCCTTCCCAGCCCTGGGTGATGGAGTCGCCGATGAAGACGAGGTCTGGTTTGGATTTGCGAGTGTTCTGTGTGAGTTGAGCGTCGCGGTCGCGCCAGCGTTTTTCATCGCCGCGTGTGGATGGAATGACGGCTGAGTTGACGTTGTAGAATTTGCGTTGATTAACGAGCCGCTGTTTCAGTCCGGCGAGGACTTCCTTGTAGTCCGAGTGGTCATGGACGCTGTTCATTTCCTGAGGATCTTTCTCAAGGTCGAAGAGTTGGTATTCGCGAGTGCGAGGGAACCACATGAGCTTGTAGCGGTCGGTGCGGACGCCATCGTGATTCTGGACGTTGTGAACGGCTGCGTTCTCGTAGTAGGCGTAGTAGATGGCTTCTCGCCAGTCGGCAGGGGCTTTACCACTGTTCTTGAGCACAGGCACGAGGCTGCGGCCTTGGACGTCTGCAGGGATAGGAGCGCCTACGATGTCGAGAAAGGTTGGAGCGTAGTCGATGTTTTGAATCAATGCTCTGGAGCTGGAACCCTCTTTGATGACGCCGGGCCAGCGGATGAGGAAGGGCATGCGGAGTGACTCTTCGAACATCCAGCGCTTGTCGTACCATCCGTGCTCACCGAGGTAGAATCCTTGATCGGATGAATAGATGACGATGGTGTCTTCGGTGAGGTTGTTTTTGTCGAGGTAGTCAAGGATGTCGCCGACGCCGTCATCGACTGCCTGCACGCTCTTGAGGTAGTCGCCAATGTAGCGTTGGTATTTCCATTGGATGATTTCCTTTTCGCTTAGCTTGCCGGCCTTCATGTCGGCGATGAACTTCTGATTGCGTGGCTCATACCATGCGTCCCATGTGGCTTTCTGCTCGGGAGTCATGCGTGCGTATTCGGCATTGCGGATTCTTCCTTGGAAAAAGTCGGGGAAGAGATTGTCACCTTTGAATTTCATGTCGTGCTGCCAATACATGTGGTTGGCAATGGACATTTCATTCTCCTTGAGGAGTTTGGTTCTGCCCTCGTAACTGTCGAAAAGGGAATCCGGCTCAGGGATGGATTTGCCTTTGAAGAGATCGAAGTGCCGTGGATGTGGTGACCAGTTGCGATGTGGTGCCTTGTGCTGGCACATGAGGACAAAGGGCTTGTCCTTGTCGCGGCTTTCAAGCCATCCGAGTGCCTGTTCTGTGATGATGTCGGTGCAGTAGCCGGTGTAGCGTTTGCGCTTGCCGTCCATTTGAATGAAGTCCGGATTGTAGTAGCTGCCTTGGCCGGGAAGGATCTCCCAGTAGTTGAATCCGGTAGGGTTGGACTTTAGATGCCATTTGCCGACGAGAGCTGTCTGGTAGCCTGCGCCTTGGAGCATCTTTGGAAAGGTGGGTTGAGTGCCGTCAAAGTTGTCTCCATTGCGGCGGAATCCGTTGATGTGGCTGTGCTTGCCGGTGAGGATACATGCGCGGGAGGGACCGCAGATGGAGTTGGCACAGAAGGAATTGACGAATCGGGCGCCTTCGTTGGCGATCCTGTCAATATTCGGCGTCTTATTGATCTTGGAGCCGTAGGCGCCAATGGCCTGGAGTGCGTGATCGTCACTGAAGATGAAAACGATGTTGGGCTTTTTCTTTGCTGCCATCGCAGAGGACGACAACAGCAAGGCCAGAAAGAGGAGAAGGGTGCGTTGCATGAGTATGGTTTTAATCCAAGGACCTAGGGTTTGTCGATGGAAGGGTCACATCGTTTTTCGAGGTGTTCTACTCAAGCAGGATCAGGCGTTGGTTTCCTTTTTGTCCGATGATGGCGAAGGCGTGATCTCCGAGAAGGCTTTCCAGTTTGGTATCATCGATGACCTCAATTTCTGTGCCAGGAATGGTCTGGGCTTCAATGGGAAGAGGAGAGGGAGCTGGGGTGGCTCTCTCCTGTTCTTGATCTGGAATCGGTTGTAGTCTGGCTACCAGGACGGCCAGAAGCAATGGGATGACTAACAGTCCGCAGGTTCGGGTGATCCGTTTGTTTCTCCGCACTCGTTTTACTTCCTGCAGTGTGGAGTTTAGCAGTTTTTCTCTTAGCAGGTTGGAATCTGGATCAGTCATGATGAAGAGATGTTTGTAGCGTGGTCCTCAGTTTTTTTCGGGCGCGAAGCAGACGTGACTCGATGGATTTCTCAGTCGTTTCCAGATCGTTGGCGATTTGCCTGATGCTTTGGCGCTTGGTGTATTTCCGATGAATGATGTCCTGATCGATCTCAGGCAACTGGCATACAGCTTGTTGAATCTGAGGGGCCGGACTTTCCAGCTCATCGCTTTCCCCTGATGGTGAAATGAGGTTTTCAAAGTAGCGCCGAATGGCGTGGAAGTAGCGCTTGTCTTTCTTGAGATGGTCTCTGACCGCACATCTGGATAGCAGGGCCAACCAGTCCCAAAAGGCTTCCTGAGCAGCGAAGGGTTTGATGTGTTTCACTACGCGCATGAGAGTGAGTTGTAGTGTCTCGTTTGCGGTGTGATGCCTGTTTTGATTCAGGGTCAGGTGGTAGGCGTGTAGTCGATCGAAGTAGAGATCAAAAAAGCGGCGATAGGCATCCTCGTCTGAGGATGCCATCGCGCGGGTCAGGGACTCGATGTCCGATTTGGAACCTTGCCGGTTCACGGGCTTTCAATCGGTTTGATTAGAAGGGGCTATCGTTTGGGGGAAGCGCTGGCAGGTTCGGTTTCTTTGGTTGTCCAGCACCTGCACCACCGCCTCCGAATGGATCGAGAGATGGGCTGTTGCGTCTGGTGCCCTTTTGCTGTCTGGGTTGTGATGGAAACGTTTGTTGCATTCTCGGGAGTGCTCTCCGTCCTCCGCCGTAGTCATCTCCTCCACCTTCCATCATGTCGCCGAAACCGAAGCCCGTCCCTCCGTAGCCACCGCTTCCCATGCCGCCGGAGAATCCAGACGGCCTGGCGGGAATGTGTTGTGGCTGAATCAGTGAACTGAAGACTTCGGTCACGATGTCCATGGTAACGGGGTCGGCAATGACGATGAAGGATCGTGTCCGACTGTGAAAATTGATCTTAGGCTTGCCGACCTTTGCTGTGGGCATGCCGGTCTGACGATTGTCATTCAGGGTTTGATTCCACATTTGAAGAGTGGTTTGAATGACGTGGTCTATGTCCTCCAGTTGCTTCAGCTGTTCGTTCTCTTCTTTCTGCTGAAGCAGCTTTGAGACACTGAAGACGCGAAGAATCGGCCGTTGAGGTGTAGATGCCAGATGTCCGGCGACATCGATGAACACCAGATCGTCGGCTTCAAACTGGATGGTGATGCTGCCTCTTGTAGAGAGTGAAATGGCGTGTGCGATCTGTTTGAGGCTGACGTTTGAGAGCTCGAGTGAAATGGGGATGGAGCTGGCCTCTGGAGTGATGACGAAATTGATGTCCTGAAATTCGCCACGAAAATATCTCACGACTTCCTCCAATCTGAGATCGTCGAATTCGGCGTCGATTCGCTTACTTAGTGATTCAGGTGGTGCCGGAGTCTCTTGAGCGACTGATGAAAAGGAGATCAGACACGAGAGGAACAAGGGTATCAGAATGGATGTCGGGCGTTTCATGATGAGGTGGGTTTTGGAGTGTTTGGAAAGTAACACGCCGCTCATCATGAAATCCCGCACAATTTATTCTTTGGGATAAAAGAGATGCTTTCCTTGACGGGCTGCCTGTAGGGCCTCGTTGGTGTCCTGTTCGATACCTGGGTCACCTTGTTGGGCCATCCATGAATCGAGTTCTTTGTTCATTCGTTGCAGCAATCGTGCGTATTTGGGATCGCTGATCAGATTGGTCTGTTCGTAGGGATCCTGAGCCGTGTGATAGAGCTCCTCAGGTGGACGGGAGGTGTAGCGTTTGACGAGGTTGTATGTGTGCGGATTGCTGAATGCTTCATAGACCCATGTAGCCCAGTAGGGGTTGTTGAGTTTGCCTTCGCCTTTGATGCCCATGAGGTGTTTCTCAATGTAGATCTCGTCGGGACGGAGATTGCGAATGTAGCGGAAATCACCGTTGCTGATCGTCCGTGTAGGGTAGGCGGGGCCTTCGGGCAGGTTGTTGTGCAGTCCGTAGACAAACTCCCTGTGCTCCTGCTCGCCTTCGAGCAGAACCTTGCGAAAGCTGGTGCCATCGTAGCCTTTGGTTGATGTATCACCGCCCGCCAGATCCATCAGCGTGGGTTGCACGTCTGCGTATTGGACCAAAGCGTCGGTCCGTTGTCCGGCTGGGATGTGTCCGGGCCATCGAGCAATTAGAGCGGTGTGAAGGCCGGTGTCCCAGTTGGTCCATTTGCAGCCAGGAAACTGTGCACCCTGTTCGGAGGTAAAGAGGACGACGGTGTCTTTGGCTTTCCCTGTGTCTTCGAGCGTCTGAAGGATTTCTCCGATCTGACTGTCCATGAAGGTGATCTCTGCAAGGTAGCGGCTGAAGGCATCCCGAGTGACGGCTGTATCGGCAATGTTCGGAGGGAGCTGGACCTTGTCTGGAGGATACTGCGAGGCATCACCCATGACCCATGGGACGTGTGGTTCGACCAGAGCAACCACAAGGCAGAAGGGCTTCTTGCCGGTGCTCATATACTTCTTTGCGGGCGCTAGATCGTGGGTTGCAGTGGGATTGCGGACGCAGTTCGGGTCAAAGCCGGCCACCTTGTCGAAGGGAAAGACTTTGGCAGGTTTCACATGTACTTTTCCTGCGAGTCCGACCTTGTAGCCAAGCTTCTTCAAGTGATGAGGCATGGTCTTGAGACCGGGACGGCTGGCTGAGTGATTCCATGCACTGCCGTTGCTCAGAGGATAACGCCCTGAATAGAGCTCCGAGCGGCATGGCTGACACATGGCTTCGCTGAGGTAGGCGCGATTGAAGGTGAGTCCTTGAGCTGCGAGTGAATCCAGATTGGGTGTCTTGGCATTCTTCCCGCCGTAGAGCGGAAGGTCTGAAAAAGTGCAGTCATCGCCAACGATGATGAGAAAGTTGGGTTTATCGGCCGCTGTCAATTGCAGGCATGTGCACAGGACCAAGAGGAGATCCATAAATCGGAAACGTGAGGACATGTGAAGGAGGGAACCACGTTGCTATCGAAGAGACAAGCCGACGGATTGGGCATTCTTTGTAGAGAAAGGAGAGGGGGCAGATGGATGTTTTAAAAACTTTTTTAGCCTGAGACACCCTATGTCCGAGGGTGTGTGGAGGATGGTGCACGTCTTAAGCAACGAAAGACTTAGCCATGAAACTGAATGAACAAATCGAAATGACCTTTGAAAGTTCTCTGAACGAACAGGAAACAACCAAGCGCAACGTGGTGGAGAATCCGCGTGCCAAGTGGTGGTTTGCTCAGATGCGCCAGATCGTCAGTTCTGCTCCAGACATGCCAACGCGGCAGTCTCGCGAACCTGAGTTCTCAGAGGGATTGGGTCTTCGTCTCAACTAAACATCCATCCAGCCATATCATGAAATTCAATCGTCACATTTCTTTCTCAAAATTTTCTCACAACGACACACACAGAGAATGCTGCATGCCAAGGAGGTTAGCAGAGAGACGCGTCGGGAGTAGGAGCCTGGCGTCCGTCGAACGAACAAAACAAGGAGGTCAGGCATGGAAGGTCCGATGGAGTCGAATTTCCTCGGTCCTTCTTTCTTTCTGACAATTTCCTCCAAATCGGTGGAGATGAGAGTCCACACAGCGCATAGGCCCGTTGGTTTCGACCGACGGGCCTCTTCTCTTGCTCGCTTGATCTAAGGGATCAATTTCAGTTCCCGGCCAATGGCATTGGCTGCGCGTTGTGTCCCGCCTTTTGCCCCCAGTGATTCCACGACCTTTCTGAGATCATTGATGGTCTGCGACCGCCTTTCCTGATCGTTTAACAACTGATCAGCGGCCTGAGTGAGGTTTGCAGCGGATGCCTCACCTTGAATGAATTCAGGAAACACCTCCTTGCCTGCAATGAGATTCGGCATGGCAAGGTAGGGCACTTTGATCAATCTGCGTCCGAGGAAGTAGATCAGCGGATTGGTGATATAGAAAACAATGGAGGGCACGCCGTAGAGGGCGCATTCGAGTGTGATCGTTCCGGACTTGGTGATTGCGAGATCTGCCGTTTCCAGTGCTTCTCTGGTGCTCCCTTTCTGAAGTGTGATTCCTTCAGAATCGGCTCCGTTGGCCTTGCAGTATTCAAGAAGGTCATCGGAGGGAATGATCATCGTGAAGCGCATTTTGCGATCCGTTCCAAGGCGCCTTGCTGTTTCCAACAACAATGGCAGATGACGGGAGACCTCTGCCTTGCGACTTCCTGGAAGAAGGAGCACGTGCGGCGCTTGAGTCAGCGTGTCAGGCTTTGTGAACACTGGCGGTTGCTCCTCAAACTCGTCGAGGAGTGGATGCCCGATGAATTTGACAGGGAAACCAGGAAGGCGTTCTTCATACCATTTCTTTTCAAATGGAATGATCGAAAGAAGCAGATCCACATTGGCGGCCATGGTTGCTGAGCGACCTTCGCGTGACGCCCAGAGTTGAGGCGACACGTAATAGACGATCTTTGGATTCCAATCCTCTATTCCAGCGGCCCGTTCTTTCAGAGCCTTTGCGAAGCGAAGATTGAATCCTGAATAGTCGATGAGGACGAGCACGTCAGGACGTCTCTCAACGGCGGAATCGAGCAACTGATTGAAGAAGCCCTTGAACTTGAAGTAGTTCTTGATGGCCTCCAGATGGCCGATGACAGCATGACCGGTCAGGTCAATGAGGAGTTCCATCCCAGCGTCCCTCATTGCTGTGCCTCCTGCGCCGAAGAACGAGGAGCCGGTGAGCTCTGGTTGTTTACGCAGAGAGGTGATGAGGGCGGCAGCGCGTTGGTCGCCACTGACCTCTCCTGCGATCAACATGAACCGGAGCTCTGCCATAGGTGTGTCAGTCCTCGTCTACGCGCACCTTTGCAGCTTCGATCTGACGCGTGATTTCAAGGGCCAGATCCAATGCCTGCTTGGCGGACGCTCCAGACACGAGGGGAGTCTGCTTTTCCTTCACGCAATTGACGAATGCCTCAATCTCCAAACGGAGAGGTTCAGCCCGTTCGATGGGAACAGGTTCACGGACAATCTTCCGTCCTGCAAATTCGCTGACGATGGTGGAATCTTTGGACGCGAGGAGCTTCTTGAGCAGGCTGGATTCCTTTTCTTCAGTGCGCCCAAGGCGATAGATGAATCCTTCCTGGGCCCGGAAATCCAGTGAGACATAGCTTGCTGATTCTCCCGAGCTGAACACGCGGATCTTTCTCATCCGCTCTGGGCTCACACGACTGGCTGTGATGTTGGCCACGCATCCGTTTTCAAATTTCAAACGCGCGTTGGCAATGTCCTCAGACTCACTGAGTACAGGGATTCCAACAGCATCCACTGATTCCACCGGGGAATTTACGAACGCGAGAATCACATCGATATCGTGAATCATCAGATCCAGAACCACGCCGATGTCAGTGCTGCGGGCCGGGAAAGGAGACAGGCGATGTGCTTCAATGAACTTTGGCTGAGCAGCCGCCTTCTGGAGATAGTCGTAAACAGGATTGAATCGCTCAACATGACCGACCTGTAGCGCTAGTTGCTTCTCGTCCGCCAGATCCACGAGCTCGCCTGCTTGTTCTGTGGTCTCGGTCATGGGCTTCTCGACCAAGACATGTTTGCCTGAGTTGAGGAGCTGCTTGGCAATGTCGAAATGAGTGACCGTAGGGGTAACGACGCTGAATGCATCCGCCGCATCCAGAAGTGCATCGAAATCAGAAAAGGCCTTGGCTCCGTTCTTGGATGCCACGCTCTCTGCCCGGGAAAGGTCCTGATCAAAGACGCCTACGAATTCGATGATGCCTTCGGTAGCAAGTTCGCTATGAATGCGGGCATGGTGTTGTCCGAGGGCTCCGGTACCAATGACGGCTGTTTTGATGATGTCGGCCACGGCTCTTGTATAGAGGCGGCGCGGGGAAGTGGAAAGTTTGCAGTGCGCAGGGATTGGATTGATTCAGGAGGTGAGTCCGTTGGAATTCCTTGGATCGCTGGAAGAATCTACTCCTTTGAATCGGTGTTCTTATCGAACCTTTTCTTCATATCCTCTTCCAAAAATGGCCCGTGGAACTGCTCGATTGGAACTTTGGGAGTCTGAGACCATTCAGTCCATGATCCGTCATAGACGGCAGCATCATAGCCCAATGCACGGAGTGCCAGGTAGCTGACCGACGCTCTTGTGCCAGTGTTGCAATACGTGATGACACGATGATGACCGGGAATGTCGCCATAGACCTTCTTGAGTTGATTCAGGTCGGCGATGGAACATTGATCATCGCTCGTCGAGAGATTGTTCTCGAAAGGGATCGAGATGGAAGAAGGGATATTCCCTTTCTTTGCCGTGATTGATTTCCAGCCTTCCCATTCTTCTCTACTGCGTGTGTCCAAGATGGTCACTCGACGATCGTACTTGGCATAAAAGACATCAGGGCCCTTTGGATTGAGGTGGGGGACAGGCGTGCAGGTAAAGGACGAGACAGGGAATGTCGTGATTGATTGAGTCGTCTTGTATTCACGCTCCGTCCAGCCAGTGAGTCCGTGATTGAGAACGCCAGCTTGAGAATGTCCACAGAGCTCCATCAGCCAAAAAAGCCGTGCGGCATCGCGGAAGTTCTTGTTGTCATAAATCACCAGATGGGCGTCGTTGCGAATGCCTTTTTCAGAAAATAGTTTTTCAAGCTTAGCGATGGGCGCTCTCATGGTGGAGAGGCCTTCATCGCTGTGATAAGTGCTCTTTCGTGGGAGGCTGATAGCGCCAGGGATATGTCCCTTGAGATATTCCTCTTCAGTTCGCGCATCGATGATCTGAATGCGAGGATCCTTCAGGTGTGAGTGAAGCCAGGCTGGTTCAACCAACACAGCGGGGAGCTTGAACGGAGGAGGTTGATTCGTATTGAAGATAAAGGCTGTGGTTGTCATCGCGAGTTGTGACTCAAGTTCGCTCTGCAGTTCCTGAACGAGCTCCTGATTGAACTCTGCCATGTCGAGGCTCTCTCCGGTGTCGGTATCCAAGTCGTGAAGCTTGGGAACCGGAGGTACAGATTCAGGCCATTTGATCTTCAGACCAGGGATTCCATTACTCTGAACGAGCTTCCAACCGGCCTTGCGAATCGCGAATTCATTGCCGCCATTAGAGGCAGTAATGACCGTGGTTCTTGGAACGCTTTTTACCGTGGCGAAATAGAATTCAGAAAGGAAGTTGCGGCTGTCCGGAGCGGCTCCTTCCGGGATCTCCACATTGGCTGCGGCACAAAGCGTGGCCATGATGTCGACTGTGGAAATCAAGTTGGTGTTGACCTCTGTCCGCGGGATGCGGTGATCCCACTTGATCATGAATGGCACACGCACGCCGCCTTCGTGAATGTCTCCTTTGCTGCCGCGCATTGATCCATTCGTCTGGATGCCGCTTTCGACTCCCATGGAAGCGACTCCGCCGTTGTCCGATGTGAAGACAAAGATCGTTCGGTGCGCCAGATTCTGTTTATTGATCTCAGTGATCAGTCGACCGACCTGCCAATCCAGGTCAAGGAGGTAGTCACCGAATTCACCTTTGCCGCTATTGCCCTTGAGGAATGGCGCGGCGTGCGCAGGTGGTCTCAGGGCAGTGGGAGCGAAATAGAGAAAGAAGGGCTCATCGCGATTATCGGCAATGAAACGCTGAGCCTCTTTTGCGAGGGTAGGGCTGATCTGATCCTTGTTTCTGGTCAGAGAAATCCCCTTGGTTTCGCCTTCTTCAGTGATGGTCAGCTTCTCTCCGGGATGTTTCCCTACGATCTGCTGGTTCTTGATCCAGACATGCGGCGCCTGGTCATGGCTGGCTGCGAAACCAAAAAAGTAGTCAAACCCCGCGTCATTGGGACCAGGACTGAGTGATTTGTTCCAATCCACCTTTTCGCCACTCTGCAGCCCAAGTCCCCATTTTCCGATGTAGCCGGTCTTGTATCCCGAATTCTGGAGGAGGAATGGCAACGTGATTTCATTGGTGGCCAGCATGTAGGTCTGGTCGGGAGCAGGGGTGCTGAGAATGCCGCGTCTCCAAGGATACGTTCCCGTGAGAATGCCAAATCTGGATGGGCCTCCCACTGAGCTGGTCGAATAGGCCTGAGTGAAAAGCATTCCCTCAGTGGCGATCCTATCGCAATGAAGTGTGCGAACGACCGGCTCGGAGTAGCGCTTCTGAAAGGCGCTAACGGTCTGTTGTCCAAGATCATCTGCCACAATCAGGATGATATTGGGCCTGAACGTGGTGACCTGTGCTGATGACGCGAACACCCCTGCAGAAAAAAGCAGGAGCGCTATTCCCAGAAAACAAAAGGTATGGCTACGAAACGACATGTGAGGGGTTGGACACTAACCGCGGAAAAATGTTCGCCAAAGATTTTTCCGATAATTGAAAATGCCACCTCAGGCTGCACCGATTATTCCTCCAGATGGATTACCGGAGCGTAGTTCTCGGGATCGTGTTGTTCTGCTTCGTCTTCAAAGATGACCTTGATGGAATGGAAACGATCGTTGCGCCATTGGTCTTCTTCAAGCAGCCAGGTCTTCACGAATTCAGCAATGGCCATGCGACACTGTTCCTTGACCATGTTGCGATGGGGGATGTCACCGGCATAAGTGATCAGTGTAGGGGTAATGCTTTTTTGAAGGTCTTCCATTTGTTCAGACTCATTCAAACGTGCCCAGCCTCGATCTGAGCGTTTTTCCATCCGGTGAGTGTGGATTGCGGGCGGTTTGGCGGGATAGAAGCTGGGGGCTACAACCACACAGGTTTGGCCTTGGACATCGAGTTTCCATGGTCCGTTGAGTGAAATCAGATAGCGGTAAGTGACGGGGACTTTGATCTCGGATGTCGTTGTTCCCAAATAGACGAGATCCCACATGGTGGTCTTGGTGTCTGTGCGGGTGAATGTTTCCGTGTTTTCCAAGGTGGCTACTTCCAGCTCTGTCCCGCTCGCTTGCATAGATGGGATGGCGGATGTGAAAGCATGGGTGATCTGACCCTTGGTGAACTTTCCGGCAGCTTCCACTGCTGCATCAGCTACGGTTTCCAATGACTTGTTTGCCCCGTCAACGATTGCATTGGTCGCTTTTTCTCCGCTCTTCAACGTAACTATAAAACCAATAAGGGCAAAGAGTCCCAAGAAGATGATGGCGAGCGGCCAACGCCACGCTTCCAGAGCAGTCGGGGCACCAGATGTGACCTCTTTTCGCTCTACTGTCTCCTCTGGTTCTGGAGATTCAGGTGTATTATCTTGTTCTGCACTCATGACTTCTGGTGACGAAATGTAGCGTTAACCGTGCGAAACAGAGCGTTTGCTGCCAATGAAAAACAAGTGAGTGATTTGGAATGGCGTTTCCTTTTACTCCCTGAAATGAATAAGCCGGTGATGTCCGAAGACAACACCGGCTTTGAAAGATTGGTTCGTGAGCGTTACTTCCCGTCAGAGCGCATCTGTTGGGACAGGTAGTTCTCCAGACCTGCGAGCTTGATGAGGTCAAACTGTGTTTCAGCCCAGTCAATGCTGTCCTCGGATTCGACGACCATGCGTTCCATCAGATCACGGCTGCCTGCATCACCCTTCTCAAGGCAGAGCTGAATTCCTGCGTTGTAGGTGGCGACTCCCTTGGACTCAAGGTCGTGGCTGAATTGAATCTGCTCTTCTGGAGTCTTGCCGACCTTGATCGTGTCATAGCGTGCGATCTCGGGAACGCCTTCCATGTAGAGAATGCGGTCGATGACTTCCTCTGCATGTTTCATCTCTTCGATGGACTCGGCGTAGAAGTGGTCTGCGAGTTTGTTCAGTCCCCAGTCACGGCACATTTTGGAACTGATGAAATACTGGTTGATGGCGGTCAGTTCGATGGTCAGGCCTGCGTTCAGGGCATCGATGACTTCTTGATTTCCTTTCATGGGCCGGAGCATTTCCAAAGATCGGGCTGATGGCAATTCTTAGATGACCGAATGGCCAAGATTAGACTGAGACTCGTGTGCAATAAGGCTGACTTGCAGAGGTGAAATGGACTGTTTTCGATTCCTCGCGCTTTCTTTTTTCTGTCATCTGCATAGAGTCCCGCGCGATGCGAACGAAGTCAGGAAAAGTCTATCTTGTTGGAGCAGGTCCCGGAGATCCCGGTTTGTTGACCATGCGGGCTGCGGAACTCATCCGTCGCGCTGAGGTGTTGGTGTATGATGCGTTGGTAAACCGTTCCTTTCTTCAGATGGCGGGTCCTGACACTGAGATTATCTATGCAGGCAAGCGCTCCAAAGATCATGCCATTCCTCAGGATCAATTGAATCGATTGCTGGTCGACAAGGCCAAGGAAGGCAAGACCGTGGTCCGGCTCAAGGGTGGTGACCCTTACATCTTTGGCCGTGGTGGCGAAGAGGCTCAGGAATTGGTCGATGAAGGCGTCGGCTTTGAGGTCGTTCCTGGTATTTCCAGTTTTGTCGCTGCACCGAACTATGCCGGTATTCCAGTGACGCATCGGGATCATTGCTCTGGCTTTACCGTTGTGACCGGTCATGAAGACCCGAACAAGGAAGAGAGCAGCATCGATTGGAAGAATCTTGCCGAAATCCCGGGCACCAAAGTTGTGCTCATGGGCGTGGAGCGAATTGGTCTGATCACATCCAAGTTGATTGAGAATGGGATGTCTCCCGAGACTCCAGTGGCCATGGTCCGCTGGGGAACAACAGGGCGTCAGGGTTCTATCGAAGGCACATTGGCGACGATTGAATCCGTGGTGAAGGAGAAACAGTTCAAGGCACCTGCCGTCACGATCATTGGTGGGGTGGCTGGTCTGCGCTCAACGTTGAACTGGTTTGAGAAACGTCCCTTGTTTGGCAAACGCATCGTGGTTACGCGGACACGAAAGCAGGCAAGTCGTCTGAGCAGCCAGTTGACCGAGCTGGGTGCAGAGATTCTTGAGATTCCGACCATCCGGATCGCTGAGCCTGACAATCGTCAGTATCTCCTCGATTCACTGGTGGCCTTGAACTCATACAGCTGGTTGGTCTTCACGAGTCCCAACGGAGTGGACGAGTTCTTCAATTACTTCTTCCGTGCGTTCAAAGACATCCGTGATATTGGCGGAGTAAAGATTGCAGCAGTCGGGCCGGCAACAGCTGAGAAGCTCAAGGCCATGCATCTTCAGATTGATGCGATGCCTGAAAAATACGTGGCTGGTGAAGTGGCGGATGCGCTCAATAAGATTGAGATGGTGGAGAACCTGAACATCCTGATCGCCCGCGCTCAGGTGGCGAACAAGGAACTGCCTGACAAGCTTGAAGAAATGGGAGCCATCGTGGACGACATCCCTGTCTACAAGACCGTCCCTGAAACCGAAGACGTCAATGGTGCGGTGGCTGACATGGAGGAATCAGGTGCTGACTGGGTCACCTTTACAAGCAGTTCCACAGTAGAAAATTTTCATGCCCGATTTGATCTTCCTGAGTTGTTGAAAAAATGGCCAGAAATGAAGACGGCATCGATTGGTCCAGAAACCACCAAAGCGCTCAAAGCGTTGGGATTGGAACCTACGATTGAAGCCGATGAGCACACCATCAACGGATTGGTGGAGGCAATAGAAGAAGCCTGAGGGCGAGGACGCGGGAAGCTTAGCGGTGGGACCAGCCGAAGCGTTCTGAGATCGGCCAGTAGACGAAGGCGGATTGACCAATGACATTGGTCCGGGTGAAGTCACCCCATGCACGTGAGTCCAGGCTGTTTCTAGTGTTGTCTCCCAAGACCATAAAATGGCCATCCTTTATTTGGTAGGAGTCCTTGCCGCTGTATAGCAGGGGCGAAAGGTAGGGTTTGCCTATGCTTGATCCTACGTTTCCATTCACGTGCCCCAAGTAGACATTGTCTTCTACATGGTCTAGATCGTAGGAGTAGACGTATTCAAAATGTTCGGTTGCCGCATTCAGTCGTTCACCATTGATTCGCGTATGAAGGTCATCACCGATGCTGAGTTCTTCTCCTGGTAGGCCTACCAATCGCTTGATGTAGAATTGGTCCTGCTGCAATCCTTCAATTCCTTCTGTCTTGAAGACGATGATTTCTCCGCGTGTTGGAGGTCTCCAGTTGTAGGTGAAACGATTGACGAAAAGATGGTCGCCCGATTTGATGCGCACTTTGATGATATCATCGCCCTTTTCGAATCGTGTAGTCCCGTCCAGTCCGGCTTCCTTCAACAGATCATTGTGGGTTTCCCAGACATCGTAGTCGCGTCCGCCAACTGTCAGAACCTGCTTTTTAAACAGGAAGAACTTTCTCTGAGGTGCGGACTGTTGTTCCAGATACCCGGGCTCCTCCGCCACTACATGGACGTATTTGTTTCCATAAAAGACACGGTCCACAAATTTGGCGAAACCGGTTGGGACTTCACCGCCTGTTTCCTTCAGGTTTTCGAAGGTGATTCCATAGAGCGTTGGCTGCATGGAACCGGTAGGGATCTTGAATGGCTGAAGGAAGAAGGTGCGAACAGCAAAGGCCACTGTCACTGCGACCAATATTACATCAATGTTTTCACGCATTGATGAATTGGGGTAGGGCCGGATGTTCTTGTTGGCGGTCTTCTCGAACTGATCGAGTGCCTCGTTGATCAGTTTCTTGTCTGTCGTGGTATCAAGAACCTTGGTGATTTCATTGCAGGCTTCATCCAGAGCCTTGATCTGTTCTTCAGTGAGGATGTCCTCCTGTGCCTTCGCGTATCGCCTGACCTGACGTCGAAAGTCGACGGCCTGTCGAAACGTGCGGGAGATGAGCCAGCGAAGTATGAACATGACGGATCTGAATTACGCTTTAAGCACTTTCACAAAGGCGTCTTGAGGAATCTGCACGGATCCTATGGATTTCATCCGCTTCTTACCTTCCTTCTGTTTCTCAAGGAGTTTCCGCTTACGGGTGATGTCACCACCGTAACACTTTGCAGTCACATCCTTGCGTAGGGCACTGATGGTTTCTCTGCCAACAATGTTGCCACCAATGGCGGCCTGAATAGCGATCTTGAACTGCTGTTTTGGAATCACATCCTTCAGCTTGGCAGCGAGGGCACGCCCGCGTGACTCGGCCTTGGAGCGATGCACGATACATGAGAATGCATCCACTGGGTCTCCGTTTACCTTGAGATCCAGACGGACCATGTCAGAGATCTGATATCCGGCATGTTCGTAGTCCATTGACCCGAAGCCGCGGGTGATGCTCTTGATGCGGTCGTGGAAGTCGATGAGGATCTCATTCAAAGGAACCAGACTGGTGAGCATGACGCGGTTCATATCCAGCGTCTCAGTGTTCTCGATCAATCCGCGCTTTTCTGAAATCAGTGACATGATGTCGCCAATGTTGTCATTGGGGCAGATGACAAAGGTCTTCACCATGGGTTCCTCCATCTGATCGATGAGAGTCACTTCGGGAAGGAAGGTAGGATTGTCAACTTCGCTGGTTGCTCCGTCATGTGTGGTCACCTTGTAAACTACACTTGGATAGGTCGCGATGATGTCCATGTCGAACTCACGACGGAGGCGTTCCTGGACGATTTCTAGATGGAGCAAACCAAGGAATCCGCAACGGAATCCAAAACCAAGGGCGACACTGCTTTCTGCCTGAAAGACAAAGGCACTATCATTGAGTTGAAGTTTTCCAAGGCTGATTTTGAGACGTTCGTAGTCGGTGGTATTGATCGGATAGATACCACTGAAGACCATCGGATGAATTTCTTGAAATCCAGGTAGGGGGGCCTCCGGCTTGCGCGTCTCCACCATGGTGTCACCCATTTTGACATCTTTGGGCGTCTTGATGTTTGCGGTTACGTAACCGGTTTCACCAGCGGTCAGGACATCTCGCTTGTAAGGCTTGGGGTTGAAGGAGCCGACCTCCTTGATTTCCACCTGCTTCTGAGAATGGAGCCACTTGCACTGCATCCCTCTCTTGATCTCGCCTGACACGACACGGATGTGGGTGACCACTCCTTGGTAGGCGTCAAAGTAGGAATCGAATGCCAGTGCCTGTAGATTTGCTACTTCGGTGGTCTTCGGAGGCGGGAGACGTTTGACTACGGTCTCAAGGATCTCCTCAATGCCGAGGCCCTGCTTGGCACTACAGGCGATGGCTTCGTCAGCAGGGATGGCCAGAATGTCCTCCAGCTGCTGATAGACCATGTCCAGATTGGCGTGCGGAAGGTCGATCTTGTTGATGACAGGGATAATCACCAGATCCTGTTTCATACACAGGGCTACATTGGCAACTGTCTGTGCTTCAACGCCTTGCGCGGCATCAATTACCAGGAGCGCACCTTCACAAGCAGCCAGGGAACGACTCACTTCATAGGCAAAGTCAACGTGACCAGGAGTATCAATGAGGTTCAGCTCATACTCCTTACCATCCTTCGCCTTGTAGTACATGGTGACTGGATGGGCTTTGATCGTGATTCCGCGTTCCCGTTCCAAATCCATGGAATCCAGGTGCTGTTCCTGGATTTCGCGTGCAGACACCGTGTTTGTGTTCTGGAGCAGTCGATCGGAAAGGGTGGTTTTTCCGTGGTCGACGTGTGCGATAATACTGAAATTTCTAATTAAACTAGGCTCCATAGTGGACTTCCCAAAACTTCAAAGGCGGGGACTGTCGTAGGCTGGACGGAATTGAGCAATGGAAATTCCATGCGTTTTTCGGTTTTGGTTGGGCGTTTGTTGTCTTTCGTCAGGCTTGTTGCGTGGCTGTAGCAGGATTTTGATTGTTTGGGCCAGCCGGGCTGGCGGATGCTTTGGGCATGCACTCATTTCGTCGCTCCAAGTGGATTCTCTCCGCTCTCTGTCTTTCATTCATCGTTTCGGCGTCTGCGGATTGGGCCCAATGGCGTGGGCCCTCCCAGAATGGGCATGTGCCGGCTTCAGAGGAGGTGCCCAAGGGTGTCTGGGGCGTGCCGGAACGTCTATGGAAGGTGAAGGTGGGTGAAGGGTTTTCTTCTCCAGTGGTGGCTCAGGGTAAGGTCTTTGTGTTGGATCATCAGGATGGAAAAGAGGTTCTCAGTGCTTTGGATTCCGACTCAGGAAAGGTGCTTTGGCACAAAGCCATTGATGAGGCATTCAAGGACAAGCAAGGGCCGGCAGGTCCTCGTTCAACGCCCTTGGTTGATGGCGATCGCGTGTATGCACAGTCCTGCCGGGGCACGGTGAACTGTCGCTCCGTCGACGACGGGAAACTTTTGTGGAGCCTGAATTTCGATAAGGACTTTGGCGCGGAGTTTGTGGGAGAGGTAGGTCAGTCTCAAGGTGCGTCACGTCACGGTAATGCAGGAAGTCCAGTGGTGGATGGGGGGCGATTAATTCTCCTTCCGGGGAGCAAGATGGGCGCTGCGGTGGCTTGTGTGAACAAGCATACGGGAAAGATCATCTGGAAGTCACAGAGTGGGGATATGGGATATGCACCGGCCGTGATTGCCTCCATTCATCGCGTGCGTCAGGCCGTGGTCTTTGCTGCAGATTCCTTGATGGGATTGTCTCTGGAGGATGGCAGGCTGCTTTGGAAGACAGAGATCAAGACACGTTACAGTCGCCATGTATCGACTCCTATTGTCAGCGGCAATCGGGTGGTGGTCTCTTCCAATGAGCATGGACTCTATGGATTCGAGATCGTCAAAGACGGCAAAGGCATGAAGGCAAAGCAGGTTTGGCTAACCAAGCAAGCGGCGATGAATTTTTCTTCTCCAGTTCTTGTGGATGGACACATCTATGGACTAGGGCCCAACAAGCAGGTGGTCTGTGTGGAACTGAAGACAGGGAAGCTGGCATGGGGGAAATCAGGCCTGATTGCGACTGCACCCAACAAGGCTCATGCATCCTTCCTCATCATGGGTGATCAGGTGGCGATGACCAGTGATATTGGGGAATTGATATTCTTTAAAGCCAACCCGAAGCGGATGGAATTGATCAGTCGTACGCAAGTGAGTGGACAGACATGGTGCAGCCCTGCTTATGCCGCTGGAGTGCTCTATGTGAAGGATGGGGTTCGTAACGCAGGCAGTGTCTATGCCTATCGATTGGTGAAGTAGGGAATCGTCCAGACGCTTGTCTTGAGGCCGGCTTCTGCTACCTTCCGCGCCCGCATGAAGTTGCAGTTCGAAAAGATGAATGGTGCCGGGAACGACTTTATCCTGATAGATAATCGTTCCGGTGAGATCTCGTTGACCCCTCAACAGATCGAAACGCTATGCCATCGTCAACGTGGCATTGGCGCGGACGGACTCATGCTATTGATCAAGAATGAGACTGGCGCGGCTGACTGGTCGTGGCAGTTCTACAACAGCGATGGCAGTCATGCTGATATGTGTGGCAATGGGGCGCGTTGCTTTGCTCGTTTTGTCCGTAAAACCGTGGGTAGTGAGGGGGCAATGACCTTTGAGACCGGAGCGGGGGTTATTGGTGCGGAATTTGATGGAGAGTTGGTCACCATTGGACTGACTCCACCGAAGGATATGAAGCTTTCCATCCCTGTGCCATTGGCTGGAGGCGAAGAGGTGGCGCATTTCGTCAACACGGGAGTGGAACACAGCGTCATCTATGTGGAGAACGCAGATGAAGCCATGGTGAAGGAGATTGGGCATGATGTCCGGTTTCACGAAGTCTTTCAGCCCAAGGGAACCAATGTGAATTTTGCCCAGGTGCTGGGTGCCAATTCCATCCGTGTCCGCACCTACGAGCGGGGAGTCGAGGGTGAGACGCTGGCTTGCGGCACTGGTGTCTGCGCCTCAGCGTTGATTTCAGCAGAGCTCAAAGGAATGAGTTCGCCTGTGGCGGTGAAAGTGCAGGGCGGAGATACGTTGGAAGTCTTCTTCGAGAAGAATGATAATGGTGACTTTGCCAACATTCAGCTCAAGGGGCCTGCGGACTTCTCATTCGTGGGTGAAGTTGAGATCTGAGCGGTGTTTGTTCAGGCTGAACGGGCCTGATTTTTGAGTTTGAGAAAGCTGGATCTCCTTTCTAGGGTCCGATCTCCTTCAACCGAGAACCTCCCATTCCCATTTCTCATCATGCCTACGACCTATTCCATTGCTTGGTGGAACCTTGAAAATCTCTTCAATGTTTCGGACTGCCATTTTCGTGCTGAGCATCTGCAAAAGCGTCTTGCCAAGGAATTGAAGGGATGGAGTGAGGGAATCTTGCGCCGGAAGCTCATGAATCTGGGCTCCATCATCAAACAAATGAATGACGGCAATGGCCCGGATCTGCTTGGTGTGTGCGAAGTGGAGAGCGTGCAGGTCTTGGAAATGCTTCTTGAGGAGCTGGAACCACTCGGACGCAATTACCGCATTTCTCATTACGATATGCCGGATGGGCGTGGAATTGATGTCGCCTTCATCTACGACAATGACAAGTTCACAGCTGAGGAACAGTTCACCCACACGGTGGTCAAACGTTCAGCGACGCGGGATCTCTATCAGGTCAATTTCTCAACCAAGCGCGGACGAACACTGGTGTTGGTCGGAAATCACTGGCCTTCGAGGAGCGGTGGTCAATATGCATCTGAGCCCTATCGCATCAACGCAGCTGAGACGCTTAGCTATTGGTTGGAGCGGATTGAAGAAGTGCATGGGAACAATGCTGCTGTCTTGGTCATGGGCGATTTCAATGATGAGCCTTTTGATCGATCCATGACCCAGTATGCGCTCAGTCAACGCCAACGGAGAAAGGTGCTCTATGCACGCACTCCGGCCCTTTACAATCTCATGTGGTCATTGATGGGGCAGTCCTTGGGGACTCACTACTACGATAACAACGTCGGGATGTTGGACCAGTTCTTGATTTCCAAAGGGATGTTGCGAAGCAAGGCCAAGTTCAAGGTGGTCTCCAAGAGTGTGGAGATTTTCAGGCCTGAGGAAATGGTGTCCAAAGGACGCTATCCTGCGCCGATTCGATTTGGGAGGCCTTCTTCAGAAATGAACAAGGAAGGATTCAGTGATCATTTTCCGATCCTGATGAAGCTGGAAGAACGTTAGCTCTTTTTGGCGCTCTTCTTACGGACGGCAGTCTTCTTGGCTGGAGCCTTCGTTTTCGCTTCCGCCTTTTTGGTAGCAGTGGCCTTACGCTTGGGCGCAGCCAATGGCTTGAGCTCAGTGAATGGTGAAGGGCGGTAGATCCGTTTGCGAATCCAGCTCATTGCAAAGAGATCTGGAATCCCTTTCCTCAACCGATCCAGAATACCGTATTTGGAAAGTCCGTGTGTGCGCTCACGATGTCCGACAGGGATCTCGATGGTTCGATAGCCCTCGGCATGAACAAGGATTGGTAGGAAGCGATGGAGACCATCAAAACACCAGATGTCCTTGATGCACTCGCGCTTGAACACACGCATGGCACAGCCGGTATCGTGAAAGTCCGCCTTGAGAATCAGATTCCTGGCGCGCCGTGCGACCCATGACGCCATCTTGCGCTCCCATGTGTCCTGACGGTCTTTCCGCCATCCACAGACAAAGTCAGCATCCTTCTTCACAATCTCCAACATCTTGGGGATGTCATTGGGATCGTTTTGGCGATCGCCATCCATGGTGGCGATGTAGGTGGACTCCGTTCCTTGAATACCTGTCCACAGAGCGCCGCTTTGGCCCTTTTGTTGTTCCAGGCGGAATCCGCGCACCTTCTTCAGTTTCTTTTGTGCGATCTGCACTTGTTCCCATGTGTCGTCACTGGATGCATCATCCACAAACACGATTTCAAAGTTCGATTCCACGCCCTTGAGGACAGAAGCAGTCTCCTCCGCAAGGGCGAAGACGTTTTCAGATTCGTTGTGAACTGGAATGACTATGGAAAGCAGGGGGACCACAGGCGGGGACAGTAGCGATCCTGTCGCTTTGGGGCAAGGAGTGAGGGCTTTGGAGTTGTAGGAGAAGAAGTTATGCAGATGCCGAATCTTCTTTAGGCGCTTTCCAATTGAACCCGCAGGCCCTAGCTTTCGCCGCGTGAAACTGTCGGTGAAGAGCGATTATGCCGCCCGGGCTGTCCTGGGATTGGCACGGCATTATGCCTCGGGAAAGGCTGTGCGTGTGGAAAGTCTGGCTGAAGAGCAGGGCATCCCACCCAAATACCTTGTCCAGATCCTCATCGAGCTCAAGGGGCAACACATCGTGAAAAGCGTTCGGGGCAAGGAAGGCGGCTACCTGCTCGCCAAACCCCCCGTGGAAGTCAGCATGGGTGATGTGCTCCGCTGTATTCACGGAACGGTCTTTGATTCACCGGCTTTGGATGATCCCAACTGTCCGGACGAACTCCAGTCCGCATGGAAAAAGATGCAGATCGCACTCGAGACCACTGCGGATGGAATGAACTTCGAAGAACTCCGCGATGATGCGGATCGGCAAAAGATGTTCTATATCTAGCGTCATGAGTCAGGACGCCTCTTCTATCGCACCTCTGTTCTTCAACGGAGAATCACTCCCCATCGGGTCTGGTCTATGGCGAGGCATTGGTTTCGCGTCGGCCATGGAGCAACGCCAAGGCGACTGGGTCGGCGCCATTGGGCATTCACAGTTGGTGCAGATGTCACATCGTCTCGAAGTCGTGGGCCAATGGGATTCAGAATACCCCGAACTCATGCGCCTGGCCTGCCTTGAGGTAAGGCGTTTTCTAAAACAGGAGCGGGCGCAGGTTCTCGCTACGCTTGAAAAGGAACTTGTCGATTCAGGTCAAGCAGCTGAGTTCTTGAGCGGTGTCATTGAAGGAAATGAGCTCATGCTCGAACGGACCATTCGTGACAAAGCCGCTTTCTGGCAGCGGGGACACGAGGTGGATGTTGCCGTGGTAAAGGAAGCCATGAGACGCACAAAATTGCCACGGACCGACCCTGAGCATCAGTTGCCTCGTCACATCGTGGAATGGAAGCAGGCCATCGAAGCCAAAGAACGTTCTCTTCAGGGATAGGCCATTTCCGAAAATGCTGATAAAAGCATCTTCATGATTCGGATCCTCCTTGCTGCCATCCTCATGTCTGCGTCGCTGATGCAGGCTGGTAAGCCCAATATCATTCTCATCGTTGCTGACAACCTTGGCTATGGCGACGTGGGTTGTTTCGGAAGCAAGTTGCATCGTACCCCACACTTGGATCGTATGGCAGCAGAAGGTGCCAAGTTCACGCACTTCTATGTTTCCAGCGGAGTTTGCACACCGTCGCGCGCCAGCATCATGACAGGGTGTTACCCTCGGCGTGTGTCTATGCATAACACGCCCGGCGATGGAATCGTCTTGCGGCCTGTTTCATCAAACGGCCTTCATCCAGATGAGGTGACCATTGCGGAAGTTCTCAAAGGGGCAGGGTATGAAACATCAATCATTGGAAAATGGCATCTTGGTGATCAGCTTCCGTTCCTTCCCACGCGTCAGGGATTTGATGAATACTTTGGTATTCCATATAGCGACGACATGACCCCCAGAGAAGGCAAGCCATGGCCTGATCTTCCCTTGATGCGAAACGAAAAAGTCATTGAGGCACCCGTTGATCGCGATCTGCTCACCAAGAGATATACCGAAGAAGCTATCCGCTACATTGAACGCAAGCGCGAGAATCCGTTTTTCCTTTATCTTCCACATGCCATGCCCGGAAGCACACGCGCTCCTTACGCCAGCGGCCCTTTCAAAGGGAAGTCCGCCAATGGTCCGTGGGGCGACTCCATTGAAGAACTTGATTGGTCCATGGGAGAGATTCTCAAGGCACTCAAAAAGCAGGGAATCGAGAAAGACACACTCGTCATCTGGACCTCTGACAATGGAGCACCGCGACGCAATCCACCTCAGGGACTCAACGCACCTTTGGCCGGATGGGGCTACACCACTGCCGAAGGCGGACAACGCGTTCCCTGCATCATGTCATGGCCCGGCACCATTCCAGCCGGAACGGAATGCACTGAACTCAGCACCACAATGGATCTATTGCCCACCTTTGCAGCACTCGCAGGCGCTGACAGTCCGACGGATCGAACCATCGACGGAAAAGACATCACAGCAATGATCAAAGGAGAGCCCTACGCCCGAACGCCGCACCTTGCGTTCTATTACTACCAGGCAGACCAGTTGCAGGCAGTGAGAAGCGGCAAGTGGAAACTCTATCTTCCGCTGAAGAAACTATGGTCATCCAGAGGCGTGCGCGAAGTGAATCAACCAGCTCGTCTCTACGACGTCGCCACTGACCCCGGAGAAACAAAGGAACAGAGTCAGCAATTTCCCGAATCAGTCGCCCAACTCACAGCCTTGGCCGAACTGGCAAGACAAGATCTAGGAGACCTTGATCGTCCTGGAGCGGGACAACGGAATCATGGACGCTTTGAAAACCCAGAGCCGAGGGCGAAGGGGAGGTAATGACGAAATACCCAAAGACCCGAGGAATCACGAATGATTAAAACGATACGCTTGTTCGCAAGGTTGTGTTAATTTTCTTGCAAGATTACAAAGGGCTGCTCGTTGATGTGTGAAAGGTATCAACTATGAGTTCGGATGAAATAGTTAAAGGTGAATGCCAGCATTGTAAGGGGCATATTGAGTTTCCTTCGGAAATGAAAGGGCAGAAGGTGGATTGTCCCCACTGTTCCAAAGAAACCTGGCTTACGCCTCCTGTACCCAAGAAGTCACAGGGAGATGAAAAGGCGTTGGATGCACTGAAATCCGGTGTTGGTGAGCTTGCAAAGGCGGCGTCGATTGTTGCCAAGAAAGCGACGGATAAGGCCAAAGAGATTGCTGCTTCAGATGAGGTGAAGAACCTGAAGGATAAAGCAGGCAAGGCTGCGTCTGAATTGCGGGACAAGGCCAACGAACGTGTTGAAGGTATTCAGGCCGATCCTGCTGCCTTCAAGAAGCGTCTTGTTCCCATTGCCATGGCAGCCTCGGTGATCCTTGGCTTCTGGCTTATCCGATACCAACCATGGAAATCTGAGTTCGATCGAACCTTGATGTGGGCAGAGCGGGGAGATGCGGATGCGCAGCACAGTATGGGCCAACTCTATTTGGGAGGGGAAGGGGTTGGTAAGGATACGGAAGAGGCGGCTTCATGGTTCGAGAAAGCTGCCGAGCAAGGGCATGTGGATTCGATGTTCAATCTCGGTTTGATGTATTCTGGAGTGGGCGGCAGGCGGAATGATTCCAAATCAAGAGACTGGTATCAGAAAGCAGCGGATGGTGGTGATGAGGAGGCATTGTCGGCTCTTGGAGATCTCTACCTGGAAGGAAGGGGTGTAAGACGGGACTACGCGAAAGCCATGGAGCTTTTTTCACAATCGGAATCTGTGAGTAATAGTCTTTTTCAGATTGGGCGGATACATGACCGAGGACTTGGAGTTAAGAGCGATCTTGAAGAGGCGATTGAATGGTGGAGGAAAGGAGCGCGGATCGATCATCCTGGATGCCTTTACAACCTTGGATCATGCTATGAAACAGGAGATGGGGTCAGGAGGAATATGGATGAGGCGGCCGACTTCTATGGGCTTGCTGCTGAACTGGATTACCCGGAAGCCAACTACAACCTTGGAGTGCTCTATTCCTCTAAAGAGCATGGTTTGTATGATCCCGAGAAATCACTCGAGTATACAACTCGTGCCCATGAGCTGGGCTTTGATCTCGCTGTAACCCAGCTTGCCTACCTGCACATGAATGGAATCGGGGTTAAGAAAAGTCAGAACAAAGGAATTGCACTTCTCCAAGACGCGGCCAAGAAGGGAAATCGAGAGGCATCAAAGGCTTTAGGACAAGTGCAACAGGGGCAGATGATGCAGATTCTGGGAGCAGCCTTCAGTTTAGGGTTTGGAGGCGGAGGTGGAGGACAGTCGGATGCAGATTACTCGAACAGCCAGATGGATGCAGCCTACCAACAATGGAAGAGCGAAAACCCCAGTCAGTTTATGAGGTGAATCCGAAGGGGGGGACTTCAACATTGGGTGTAATGTTTCCGATAGGTTGACGGAGTGCGGGGAGCAGGGCTGCCGCTCATACGATTGGTTTAAGAACGGGTGATGGAACACGGAAGACAGATTGGGATCGTTAGGCTAATGGCCTTGGGTGGCAGGAGTCTTCTTCGCTTTCCTTGAACCAAGTAAGCGTTAGGGATGCATGTTGTATAAGCGGAAGCTGTGCTTCCCGCACTCCGTGACCCTTGCGAAGAGCGGAAGTTTGTTGAACAGATCGAGGCAATCAGTTCTTGGGGGACAGTGCCGCGAGCACTCCTTTGCCGTTGCCCATCTGTTGTTTGACCTTGTCCAGCCAGACTGCGATGAGGATGACGGCTCCGAGAACGATTTTCTGAGTGTAGGGTTCAACTCCAATAAGATTCATTCCGTTCTGAATGACGGCGATGATGAATGCTCCGATCAGCGTGCCGATCATTTTGCCTTCGCCTCCCATCAGACTTGTTCCACCTACGACGACGGCGGCGATGGTATAGAGCTCATACATTTGTCCGTAGGTGGGGGAGCCGCTCTTGAGCTGAGAGGCCATGACCACTCCACCCAATCCAGCTAGGAGGCCAGCCACGACATAGGCGAAAAGTAGGACTTTCTTAACTGGGACTCCTGACAAGCGTGCTGATTCTTCATTGCCACCGACCGCATAGAGGAAGCGACCCATCTTGGTATGCGACATGAGGAAGTGAGCCAGGCCGTAAAGCACCAACATGAGAACCACTGCGTTGGGTATGGACAGGAGATCTGCGCCGCGCCCTAGCCAGACAAAGGAGTCAGGTACCTGATAGACGGAGAGCCCGCCCGAAAGGGTGTATGCGGCACCACTGGCGACGAGCATCATTCCGAGCGTAACAATAAAGGGAGGCACTCGATAAAGGGTGACCATGCTGCCGGTAAAGAGTCCTATCAGTCCGCAGGCTGTGATCCCTCCAAGGCAGCAGAGAATCATTCCGAAGGTACCAGCGTCTTCTGCGCCTGCCACGTTGCGAATCAGGATGCTGGTCAGTACTGCCGAGAGGGCAATCAGACTGCCGACGGAAAGGTCAATACCCCCAGAAATGATCACCATGGTCATGCCAATAGCGAGGATGGCGATGACTGCGATCTGATTCGAAATGTTGAGGAGATTTTCTTTCTTCAGAAAATTGGGCCAACGATAGGATTGTGGCTTGAGGAGTTGTGGCTGGCCGAGCGTTGGGTAATCGCTGGCGACGTCTTCAAAGAGGATCCATTGTGAAGCTTCGTGCGTGGCAGCGATCACGTCCAGTTTTTGTCCGGATGCTTCGATTCTGCCGAGTGCCTGTGCTCCATCTCTTGCTTGCCCGAGTGCTGTTTCGAGCACGTTGTAGCCATCAGCGGTAAGTTGTTCCTTCAGTGTTTCCGCAAACAGGGAATCTTCCGCCTGTTCGCGCCCGGCGATCATGACAGTCGCTCCTTGAGACGTTGTTGAGGAGATCTGTTCGTACAGGTTGTTGGCTGCATCGGTGCCCACCCGATATTGGGTGGTGATGGTGAGTGCGCTGAAGAGCAGGCAAAGCAGCAGCAGCACGAGCAGCATTCCGTAGTCTTTGAAAAGGCGTTTCATTTCACTGCGAGTTCCATGATTTGCTCCTGTGTGGATTGTTCAACGTTTTCGATTTCACCGGAGATGCGTCCTTCGTGCATGACGAGGATGCGGTCGGCCATTCCAAGGACTTCAGGAAGTTCTGAGCTGACCATAATGATGCACTTTCCTTTGGCAGCGAGTTCTCTCATCAGGCAGTAGATCTCAAATTTAGCACCGACGTCGATGCCGCGTGTGGGTTCATCGAAAATCAAGACTTCGCAATCACGGGCCAGCCACTTGGCGAGAACGACTTTTTGTTGATTGCCGCCTGAGAGAGTGCCCGCAGGTTGCTCTCGTCCGGATATCTTGATCTGCAGATTTCGCGTATAGTCATCGAAGGCGCTCCGTTCGTTCGCTCCGTTGATGACACCTTTGCTTGAGAGCCAATTGAGATTTGGGAGCGCGAAATTTTCCCTGACTGAATGGGGCAGGACGAGCCCCTGTGTTTTTCGATCTTCGGTAAGCAGTCCTATACGGGCGCGAATCGCGTCCATGGGCTGTTTGATCTGAAGTTCCTCGCCGTCGAGGTGAATGGTTCCAGCGTCGCGGGTATCCGCCCCAAAGAGCAGGCGGATGGTTTCTGTGCGGCCGGCTCCCATGAGTCCGGTAAGTGCCAGAATTTCTCCCTTGCGGACTTTGAAGGAAACGTCTTTGACAGTATCGCCTCTTTGTAAGTGGCGGGCCTCGAACCGAACCTCGCCGCGAACTTCCTGACGTGGAGGAAATTCATCTTTCAGCTCGCGTCCAACCATCATTTCGATCAGCGATTTTCTATTGATATCGGCGACGTTGCTTTCACCTGCGTTCTGTCCATCTCTCAGGACGCTGACGCGGTCGCAGAGTGCGAAGATTTCTTCCAGTCGATGACTGATGTAAATGATGCCGATGCCTTGGGATCTCAGCTCGCGGGCAATAGCCATGAGTCGCTCGACCTCGTGACCTGTGAGTGCGGCACTGGGCTCATCCATGACGAGGATGCGGGCGTCCAGAAGAAGGGCTTTGGCAATCTCGACGATCTGTTGTTGGGCGACTGTAAGGCTGTTGCAGATTGCGTCTGGATCGATGTCGACTTCGAGGCGCTGGAAGAGTTCACGTGCCTTTGTGCGTTCCTGATCGCGATTGAGAATACCAAAGCGCGTGGTCTCCTGCCCGAGAAAGAGATTGTCCGAGACCGAAAGGCCGGGGATGAGATTGAACTCCTGATAGATGATGCCGATGCCCGCAGCTCTGGAATCGGTTGGTGAGTGGATATCAACAGTTGTTCCGTCGATGGTCACGGTTCCTTCGTCAGGAAGATGCGCTCCTCCCAGGACCTTGATCAATGTGCTCTTGCCAGCACCGTTCTCCCCCAGTAGCGCCAGGATTTCACCTTTTTTCAGTGACAGATCAACACCTGTCAGAGCCTTCACTCCGGGGAAGGTCTTGGTCAGGCCGCGGACTTCTAACAGTGGATCGTCTGAAGGGGATTCAGGTGTCATTCAAGATCACCTGTAAACAGAAATTTGTAGTGAACAGGGATTTGGACCTTTACTCCGCCTGACGAGATGAAGGTCACTTCATTCCCTTTGAAGGTGACGTCCGCAACATCGCTAAACCCTTCGGGAATGCGAGCCACTCCCTGAATGTAACGGACGTTTACATTTCCGTTGAGTTCGATAGCCGTCTGGACTCCTTCTTTGGTCAATTGATTGCTGTCAGTGGAGTTCTTAATCCCATCTGCGAAATAGGCAGTCACATCCTCGAAACCCACGCAGTTGTTTCTTCCCAACCATGGTGATCCGTGTCGGCCTCCATTTTCCATCCAGATGACGGTAGAATTGAGGACTCGTGAATCTTTTAGAGAAAACCAAAGCCATCCTTCGTCGGCTCTCACAGCGGTGAGCCATGCCGGTTTTCTTCCGGTTGGTTCGCTGTTTATCAATTGGACCAGATCTGCGTAGCCCTTTTTCTGAGGGAGGCGACTTGCATCAACCTTTGGTGCACCTGCGAAGATTGATGGGACTGCTGCGAGTTCACTGAATTTCTTATTGATACCCAGCTGTTGATATTCCTTGTTCGCAGGGTTGGAGAACTGAGTTGGGTTTGTGTAGCCGAATTGAATCTCGCTGTGGGAAATCTTAAAGGCGCCTTCCTCTTCTGGCATGGCGAGCGTTGCATGATGGCCGAGGGGTGTTTTGCCTTTGAAGCCATCGATGTGATGGTCGCTGTAAATCACGTTGTGTCCCTCTACAAGATGTAACTTCTTGGTCACGGTTCCTTCTCGAACCGTAGTGTTTATGGAAAGAGAAAGGGTGGTGATATCTCCTTTTTTCTTCACGCTTTCAAAGTTCCATTGGCTGCCGGCCGTCTCTCCATGAGGAGGATGATTCTCCTTTCTGTATTCCTCTCCATTTCCTCCAAAAGGGAGACAGAAGAAATCACCTCGGAGTGATTCAAGCACAGGCACGGGAAGATCGAGGTTTTCACCCTGCCACGGGCTGATGTAGTAGGGGCGTATTGGGTTGGTGTTGCGATAGAAGGTTACAGGAGCCATATGACCTCCCGTTTCGGTCACGAAGACTTCCATTTCATCTGAAAGGAACTGCCAGCCAGACTGACCATCTCTCATGGTTTTCTTGAAGGATGCGGCATTGGCGGAGCAGCAAAGGACAGCAACAACGGCGATAGTGATGATGAGTCTTTTCATAGGATTCAGGGTGGGGTCTTCAGGCTTCGAAAATTTCTTCCAGTTTCTTTCTCATGACTGAGGCGTCGGGCTCGATTCCAGTCCAGTATTGAACGCCGATGACTCCCTGATTCACCAACATACCGAGGCCGTCGATGGTTTGGCACCCTATGACTTTGGCGTCACGGATGAGTCTGGTGGCGGGTGGGTTGAAAACGACGTCTGCCACGACCATGTGAGAGCTCATTGAGGCAGGGTTGATGTCGAGTGTGGCATCTGGGTCATAGAGGCCGATGGAAGTGGCATTGATCACAATGTCTGTATCTGACGAAAGGCTGTATTCACCTGACCATGAAACGAACTCTGCATTGAGATCCAGTTTGTCGCGGAGTAGCTGAGCGAGATCCTTCCCGGGTTCATCAGTGCGGTTGACGATGGTGATCTTCCCGGTGCCTGCGAGACCAAGCTCAACGGCCACAGCCCGTGCTGCGCCGCCTGCTCCAAAGATGACTACTTGCTTTCCAGCTGGGTCAATGACGTCTTGCAGCGACTTGAGAAAGCCTTTGCCATCCGTGTTCTCTCCAATGAGTTTGCCGTCACGTTCCACGACGCAATTCACAGCGCCCATGATGGATGCGGATTCTCCCAAGTCATCGAGATGTTGAATCACGCTTACCTTGTGCGGCATGGAGCAGTTGAATCCCCGGTAGCCCATGGCTAGTGCACCTTTGATTGCGGTCTCCAATTGGTCTGGCGGTACTTCCATATTGATGTAGCGCCAGTTGAGCCCGTGATGGGCGAAGGCAGCCTCGACCATGGCCACGGTGGGATTGCCCGCAGCGCCTTCAGACATGGAGCCCACCAATTGGGGGCAGAAATCTGGTTCACTCATATCGGCTGCTAGTTGAGGTCAGGATCCTTTAGTGCGACTTCCTGCGTGTAGAGTTCGGTTGGGATGAGTGTCTGCGCTGGGAGTTCTTTGCCTTTTGAGTGCATCACGATTGCTTCGACGACCTTGATGCCCATCTTGTCGGGAAACTGAATTGGATCTGCGTAGATCTTGCCATCCTTGATCGCCTGTTTGCCTTCGGGCTGTCCATCGAATCCGATGATCTTGATCTGGTCAGCTTTGTTTGCCTTTTCCAATGCGGCTCGTGCGCCGAGAGCTGCAGGATCGTTGATGGCGAAGATGCCTTTCAGATCGGGATGTGCTTGAAGGACATCCTCCGCTGCCTTGTAACCAATGTCTTTGGCTGCGCCACTTTCGAGAGTGGCAACAACGTCGATTTTTCCTGATGCGGTTTTGTTGTAGGCCTCGATGACTTCCTGAAATCCTTTAACCCGCAACTGGCATGATTCGGCTTGAGGGAAATGCAGAATCGCTACCTTGCCACCAGATTCGCCCAGAGCGGAGATCATGGCGTCGCCAGCCATCTTGCCTCCTCCGAAATTATCCGTGGCGATCTGGGTGGCAATCTCGACACCAGGTTCGTTGCATGGAATGTCTACGGTGAAGACCGGGATACCTGCGGCGTTTGCCTCCTGAATCACCGGAACGATTGCCTTGGACTCGCATGGACTCAGGACGATAGCGACGACCTTCTTGACGATGAAGTCCTTCACCTGATTGCTTTGCTTGGCTACGTCTTTGTCGGCACTGACGACCAAGGTGTCAAAGCCCTGTCGTTTGCCTTCGTCAGTGATGTTGTCGCCGATCACCTTGAAGAATGGATTGTCCAAGGTCAGGAGCGAGACCCCAATCGTGCCGCGCGAGGGAGTGGATGGTTCTGTGGGGGCGGTGTTCTCAGGAGAGCTATTGGAACTCTGATTGCCACCACCACACCCAGCCAGCATTAGAGCCAGCGCCAACATCAACGTTTTTTGAATACTCATGATTTAGGATAAGACGAGACCACGCGGTGCGGTCTGCGGATACAACTTTAGGGAAAGAAAAGAACGTGAAGTGAGAGGGTTCAGAAGGCAACAAAAAGCGGGAAGTGATCGCCATCTTTTGGGATTCCTTTCAAACCGCGATGACGTAGTCTCTGGGCGCGACTATGAAAAGAAATATCTTGAAACCGATAGGGAAGAGCATGGGGGTGCTCGGTGTGGTGGTGATGCAGACTTTTGGGCTTCAGGCTCAATTGCAGGTGTCTGATTTGGCAGGGGATTGGTATTTTGCCGGTTTCTCCGTTTCATCGGATCTTACGGAGACTTATTACAACGGCCTGACCCAGCAAACTCGATTTACCACGAGTTCGAGTCAATCTGCCATGGCGAATGAGATGCTGGTTGATACGTTTTTCAGGGAAGTGCCCGAGGCTGTGTTTGATAGTTTTTCTGTGAGTCCAACGGGTGTTATTTCGGGAGCCGATTTCGGGCAGGTGACGTTGACTCCGTCATTGATCGCAGATGCCAAATTTTCTGATTGGCGTGTGAAGTTTCTGACCACGAGGTCTTCCGATATACTCTTGAGAGGATACATGGATGGTGACATCTACGAAATGGCGGTGGCAGTGAAAAAACCAACGGCTGCCACGACTGCTGCGCTGGCTGGAGATTGGATCTTTATTGATTATCAGACCCCGAGAGATCTAACCGAGACCTATTTGAATACGGTGACCCAACAAACCAGAATGGGGAGTTCTTCGGATTTCGCAGGGGCAAATGAAATTTTGGTCGATGTGTTTTTTCGTGGTGGTTATGGAGTAGAGATGGGGGCTGTCTCGATTGCAGCCAACGGAACGATCACGGGTGCTGTCTCTGGCTCAGCGGCAGCAGTGGCCAATGGCACTGTCACAATTAATTTTGGTGAAGGTCCAGAATCGTTTCAGCTCAATGAGGGAGCAAACTTCATGGTAAGGACCTTGGAAGAGACAGATGAACAGCGTCTTACTGTGATTGTGAAGTCTCCCACATCGACCACTCTTGCCGATCTGGCCGGGCCTTGGCGACTGTCTTCGTTGCTGATCCCGAATCGTCTGAGGGAGACCTATTACAATACAGTGACTCAGCAAGAACGTCAGTCTGTGGACTCCACAGATTTTGCGAAAGAAAACGAAAAACTTGTGGATGTCTATTTTGAAGGTGAAATCGAGGCGTTGTATGGAGTCATTGGAATTTCTCCCACGGGTGTCGTGACAGGGCTGGATACAGGGACGGTCACAATCAATTCACCCAGTACGGTTACGGTAAATATGGATGGAGATGATCTGATCTTCTATCCGACAGCAAATCACGACCTGATGGTCAGTTTCATTTCTGAGGATGGTGAACAGGAAATCATGTTTATGACTCGTGTGCCTGTTGAGCCAATGAAATTGGCACTCGATTTCGATGGCGAGGGACCGGGATTGCTCTGGCAGGGAACTGGAGATGTTCGTCTGCAGTCTTCAACCACCTTGTCTGGTTGGACAGATGTGAATGGCAGCAATGGTCAGAGTGCTCATCAGTCAGCGGGAGGAACGGCAGAGTTCTTCAGACTGGTCCAAGAGCAGGAGCTTGAATAGAGAGCGATACACAATTGCTCGCATTTTGTGGATTGAGTCGGGGCGGTGAGTCCGCTTGGATGTGGTCAAGCCAATTTTGCACCCCATGAGACTTGGAATCATCAACAGTGCCTTTCAACAGGTAGGCATCGATACGGCCACTGGATTGAAGCATATCTCACGCATCGGATTTGATTGTGTGGATGTATTCACCGAAGCAGAGGGAATCACCAAGAAGGAGATATCCTTGGTGGCCAGAACGAGCGAGAAGCTAGAATTACCGATTGTTTCCTTGCCTGTGGTGGCGGTGGGATTGATCGATTTCAATGATCCTGTCAGGGCGTATCATATTGATCGTTGTAAGAAGTTTATCGATTTGGCCAAGACGTGGGGCGCTTCAAATATCCTTTTGGTGTTGGGTGAGTATATCTGGCAACGAGAGGTGATCCCGCCAGAGGCTCAGTGGCAGTGGGCGGTGGAGAGTTGTCGGATTCTCGGTGATTACGCAGGGAAGAAGGGAATCGATATCGCTCTGGAATTGGAGCCGTTCCGTCTTAGTTTGATCAACGATGTGAAGTCGATGGTGAAGTTTATCAAGGACTGCGATCATCCGAGAGTGAAGGCGAACATTGATGTGAGTCATCTGGTGCTGTCGGATACATCCCCGAAAGACATCAGGAAATTGAAGGGCAAGGCTGTTCATGTTCACATCAGCGACTGTGATGGGAAGGTCCATGGAGATTTGCCACCAGGGCGGGGCGTTGTGAAATTTGTGCCGTATCTTCAAGCGATCAAGGACCTGAAAATGGACGGAGTGGTCTCCATTGAGTTGGAGTATTCTCCAAATCCGGCCAAGATTGTGGAGTGGGTGGAGGAAGCCTATCGTGAGACAGCCCGGTTGATGGAAATGGTGGGAATGCGGAGTTAGGTGAGCTTTCTGCTTGTAACCTTTTTGTGACCTGTCCAGTTTTTGGGCAGGTATACGTATTTTTAAGGAACCTTTACGCTGGGAATAGAAACTGTGAACGGTGACGTGGCATTTGATCTGTATTTTCCGCCTGAGTATCTCAAGGCGGCATTGATCCTGTCCCTGTTGAGTGTCTGGGTGTTGGTGGGGCTCTACAGTTATCTAAATCGCTATACAAAGAGGCGATATTTCTCGATCTGGACGACTGCGTGGTTGTTTTACGCGCTGTGGCTGACTTTGGGAATTGCCTACGTGGAGACGACGCCTCCGCCTTTGGTCTCGATGTTTCAACAATGGTGTCTGGGGGCGTCAGCAGTATTCTTGCTATGGGGCGGAGCTGACTTTCTTAAACATAGGGAACCTCAGCGTCTGTATGGGCTCTACTTTGGATTCCTGATGATGTGGGGCTATGTGGGGTCCTATCACATGGGTGGTGGTTTTGCATCCAATGCTCCTGTTTTCTTTCTTCTGGGAGCGGCCAGCCTTTGGAAAGCATGGTGTTATCTTCGACTCAGGAAGAAGGTCTTTTACATTGGTGCCAGCCTGTTGACGGTAGGATTCACCACGTGGGGGCTCTTTCTGTTCCTGTTTCCGTTTCTCTTGTCGAACATGTTCCTCCGTTTGACTGCCTTTTTCCTTTCAGGAGTGCTCCAGCTCTTTGTGGCTGTTTCAATGATTGTCTTGGTATTGGAAGAGGCGCGCCAGAACTCGGAGGAGCTTCAAAAGAAATATAAGGAACAGTTGGGACGAAATGCTGAATTGGATTCCACTGTGATGAAACAGAAGTCCAAGCTGGAGAGTGTGGAGAACCGCTTTCGTCGGCTGGCTATGGCGGCTCCTGTGGCGATCCTACAGGTGGATCGTGAGGGTAAGATCATTTTTGCCAATGAGCGTTGGGTGGAATTGACGGGTGAAGGCGAAGAAGGCCAGCGAGCGGATAGATGGCTTTTCAGAATTGTTGAAAAAGAACGGGTAAAGCTGGAGGAGTGTTGGCTCAAGGTCTTGCAGTTTGGTGATCCGTTTGAGGAAGAGTTTGAGATTTTGGATCGTGAGGAAAAGCGACGTTCGTTGTTGGGCCATGCGATCTCCATTGAGGATCGTCAGGGTGGCGTTGGTGGTTGTCTCATCACCTTGGCGGATGTGACTGAATTGAAGCAGGCCATGTCGGAAAGGCATCAGCTGGAGGCTCAATTGAGGCAGTCACAGAAGATGGAGACATTGGGAACGTTGGCCGGTGGAATTGCGCATAGTTTCAACAACCTTCTTCAGCCCATCGTTGGCTTTGCTTATTTGGCACAGGAGGCAGTAGGGGAGAATCAGGAGGTTCAAGAGGACCTAGATTATATTATTCGTGCGGCGAATCGTTCCAAAGAGCTAGTGACTCAGATGCTTACCTTCAGTCGGCAGACAGAGAATGAGAAGATGCCGCTACAGATCCAGTATCTGGTCAGCGAAGCGCTCAAGATGATTCGGGCGTCGATTCCCTCCAGTGTAGAGATCCGTCATGAGATTGATAAGGACTGTTCCCCTGTGTTGGCTGATGCAACTCAGATCCATCAGGTGGTGATGAATCTGGTCACCAATGCGTGGCATGCCGTCAAGGATGGTGGTGGGCGGATAGAGGTGCTTTTGGATTCCATCACAGCTGCGGATCAAAAGAAGATGCCTACCTCATTGGCGCCGGGGAGTTACGTTGTCTTGACCGTGCGTGATTCAGGCACCGGGATGTCTGATGATGTTCGTGCTCGAATTTTTGAACCCTTTTTCACGACAAAGAAACGCGGACAGGGCACCGGACTTGGGCTGTCGGTGGTGCATGGAATTGTATCTGGTCACGAAGGCGAAGTCTTTGTGGAGACACAGCCTGGTGTGGGAACGGAGTTCTGTATCTACCTTCCAGTATCGAATCTGAACGTGATCTCGCATGCTGATGGGCAACGCAAGGTGCCCAGAGGATCGGAGCACGTTCTGGTTGTGGACGACGAAAAGGATATCACTCATCTCTTGGGCAAGATTTTGAGGAATCTCGGTTATCGGGTGGCCACTTTCAATAGCAGCAGGCAGGCGCTTGCTCATTTCAGGAAATCGCCAGGAAACTACGATCTCTTGATCACGGATCAGACCATGCCGGAGATGACAGGGGCAGCGTTTGCGAAAGAAGTGCTCTCCATACGTGAGAATCTCCCCATCATCATGGTGACGGGTTATAGCGAGGATTTTTCGGAAAAAGACAGCAGAGAAGCGGGGATTGCGCAGTATTTGATTAAGCCGATCCGGGTTTCTGACATTGGGAACATTGTCCGCAAGGTCTTGGATAATGGCCGGACTTCCAAGGAAGTGTGGTAATTCGCGCTGGTTTACAATTCCTTTACGTTTCAGGCGGGATTCGAAATGAGGTCTTTACTGTGGGTGTCCATTTTAAGGACAGTTAACGAACGCCCTATGAATTCCTGCAGCCTCCATCGCCTCAGTCTATCTCTCGTTGGCCTTATTCTTTTAACCTTCTCGTCTCCTGCCTCAACGGAGCTCTTGGACAACCCCAAAATCTCCATCCGCGATAAGGCAGGGAAGATTCACGCCTACTACGCCGTTGGAGATGTTCACTATGGTGGATTGAATGAGAGTGCGGAAATGGAGATCAAGGGCTTCTCCATGGAATCTGGCAGGGATATGGACAAGGACGGGAATCTGTCAGGGCGTGTCGGAACGACCTATGTCAGCCAAAGCATTCAAAGAGGCGAATGGTTCCGCTTTTCGGTCAGGGCTTTGGTTGAACCCGGTTTTGCTGTCGGGGGAGATGAATTGTTTCAGCGTGTTGGATTCTTTGGTGGTGAGCCGGAGACCACGATGGATCATGTGGTGAAGCGCTTCTATAACAGGATTCAGATCGAGCGCGATGATCTCGGCGTCAATGGATTGAGAAAGGCAAATGGCGCGGCTGCGTGGAGGACGTTCGGTTTTGATTTTAGGATCCCGTTTGAAGGAGTTCGAAAGCTGGCTCTGGAGGTCGGTTTCAAGAATGGAAAAGGGAAAGGAAGCGCCGGATTTCTCATCCAGGAATTTTCTCTGACCAGACTTCCTAGGCAGAATGCGGAATCAGCAGTTACTCCGTTCACACTTCCAGCGGGAGTCAAGGAATCGGACCTGGTTCGTCTTGGCGGACGTTGGTTCTTCCATCCTCAAAACAAAGGACAGATCGGGAAAGGAATGCTCAGAGGAAAACGTTTTTCAGGAGCGCAACTTGATCGGTTCTATTATCGAACCGCTGGATGGGAGCGTCCGTTTTTCGGGCACAGCAGTGTTGTTTTGAAAGAAGGCTTTTTGAGTCAGGAAGGTAATCGTGTTTCACGAGATCAGGACGTCATGGGATTGGTCATAGAGATCGATACCAATCATTTGGTCGTTCATTCCCGGAATCTCCCGGATCATCCGACTGCAACTTTTCCAGGCTACTTGGGTAATCCCAACTACATTCAGGAACAGAGACATGCGTGGCGTCTACCTCTGGATCCTGAGAAAGCGAGAAATCCAAGGCACATGGATTCCAAGAATCAGAATCGAGCGTTGAACATGGGGCCCATTGGCGTGGCCGTGAACGGAGTTGTATTTTTCAATCCATTTGATGCAGGTTCAGAGGAAGCGGTTGATATCATGGACCGTTGTTGTGGGCATCCGGGGCCGGGTAATGAGTATCATTATCACAAGTATCCCTTATGTGTTAGATCGCCGTTTGACGATGATGGAAACCAACATTCACCAGTGATTGGCTGGGCCTTTGACGGTTTTCCCATCTTTGGTCCCTATGAGTCCAAGGGGGTCTTGGCAAAGAGCGATCGGACGAATCCATTGAATGCCTTCAACATTCATCGGGATGATAAACGGGGGTGGCATTACCATGTGACCCCGGGAAGTTTTCCTTACATTATTGGCGGATATTGGGGAGAAGCACAGGTCAGGAGGGGCCCAGGTGGCCCCCCGGGCGGACGTGGCCCACAAGGCGGTCCTCCTCCAAGAGGACCAAGACGTTAAAAAATCTGAAACTTAGCACGAGCAATGCTGTTAGTAATAATTGAAAACCCTGTCGGATGGCAGGTAGGCGGGACCGGGAGTCTTAACTGTGTGCAACACCGGTTCCGCCTGTCCTTTTCTTTTTCCCCAATTACCTCAGTTTCTCAAACCGGTCATCCGTGATGACTGGAACTGGTTTGTTGTTTTTACTCAATTCGTATCATGAATACCTCTAAACTTGACTCTGTGAACCCAAATGCTGAAGGCGAAGGCCACAAAGTTCTGGTGATCGATGATGATAAGAAGCTCTGTCGATTGATTGCCGACTACTTGGAACCCATGGGCTACGAGGTGACCGCTGTCCATACTGGTCCGGCCGGTGTTGAGCGTGCTGTGGAGGGTGAATGGCATGCAGTCATTCTTGATGTCATGCTTCCTGGAATGGACGGCTTCGAAGTCCTGCGAAACATTCGCCTCAAGAGTGATCTCCCTGTACTCATGCTGACCGCTAGAGGAGATGAGGCAGATCGCATTGTGGGGTTGGAGATGGGTGCTGATGACTACCTGCCAAAGACATTCTCCACCCGTGAACTTCTGGCCCGGCTTCGAGCTGTGACGCGACGGCCGGTGCGCTCTGGTGGGCAGGCTAAAGCCACTGACGATGTAGAGGAACTTGTCGTCCATGATTTGCGGGTCTTCCCCGAGAGTCGCACTGCGGTTGTTGGTGATGAACGCCTCGATCTGACTCCGGTGGAATACGATATCCTGATTTGCCTGATTCGCGCCAAGGGCAGGGTGAAGTCCCGCGAGCAGTTGTTGGATGAAGTAGCGGGCAGGGACTATGATGTCTTTGATCGTTCCATCGATGTGCATGTCTCTGGTCTCAGGAAGAAACTTGGAGACGACCCCAAGGCCCCGAGGTTCATCAAGACAGTCCGGTCTGCCGGCTACATGATGATCAACCCTGACGAAAGCAGGTATTAGAGAGAGCCTATTCATGCGACTTCCCTCGTCACTTTTCATTCGTATCATCTTCTGGTCCTTGGTGAACCTGGGAGTGATTGCGTTTGTCATGGTGGCGATGTTTCGGGTGGAGTTGCGAATGGATGCGGAATCGCCTTTTTACGGGCATTCAGTTCAGCGTCTCCAAGAGTTGGCATCCACTATAGAAACTGAGATTGCCGACAACCACTGGGACCGATGGGATGAGGTCATTGAGAAGCATGCCTCCAGCAATCGAGTGGACATCTTCCTGTTTACGAATGTGGGCGAGCAATTGGCCGGACCAGAAGTGACACTTCCTGTGGACGTTTTGACCGTGTTGCGGACCAAGCCAGGTGGGGGACCAAGGGACCTGAGAAGCCCAGAGAATACTGCGGTCGGATTTCGCGGCCATTCTTATCGGTTATTCCGGACAAAGACCACGGAGCCGTCCCGTTATTGGGTGGGGGTGAGAATCCCAGTTCATGACCTCCCCGGTATTCCACCCCGCAGAGGCTCGTTACTTCTGAGGTCGAAGAGCCTTGCTGCAGGAGGACTCTTTTTCGACGTCGTGCCCTGGGTCAAAATTGGAGTGTGCCTGGTACTGATGTCTGTTGTCCTCTGGTATCCATTGATAAGGAGTATTACACGACCCATCGAGAAATTGACCGTTGCCACCGAGGCAATTGCCGATGGCAAATTTGATCAAGAGGTGGATATCAATGACACGAGCGAATTGGGGAGGTTGGGCGAAGCCGTCAACCATATGGCGGGGCGATTGGATCATTTCATCACGGGTCAGAAGCGATTCATGGGAGACATTGCCCATGAACTCTGTTCGCCGGTGGCTCGACTTCGGATGGCTTTGGAGATTCTTGATCTGAAGGCAGGGCCAGAACTCAAGGGCAGGGTGAAGGATCTGGAGGAAGAAGTGGTGGAAATGACAGAACTGGTCAATGAGCTGCTTTCCTTTTCCAAAGCTGGTGTGGCTGGGACCAGTGTGGACCTCATACCTGTGCCGGCTGTCGAGACTGCGCGCAAAGCAGTGGATCGCGAAACGCGTGAAGGAGGTCGCGTCTTTGTCGAGGGGGATGAGTCCATCCAATTACTGGGGACTGCTGAATTCGTTGACAGAGCAGTTGGCAATCTTATCCGCAATGCACTGCGTTACGCAGGCAAAGATCACTCGATCAGAATCATTGTCCAGGCACTCAATGGTGATGTGTATCTGCGGGTGAAGGATCAAGGCCCGGGGATTCCAGATGATGTGGTGGATCATATATTCGATCCCTTCTTTCGCCCTGAGGAAAGCCGCAATCGCGAAACCGGTGGTGTCGGACTGGGATTGGCGATTGTCCGGTCCTGCGTTCACGCCTGTGGAGGATCTGTCCGTTGCCGGAACAGGACAGACAAGGGACTGGAAGTCACCATGAAATTCAAGAGGGTTCAGGAGAATCAGGGAGAGACCGGAACGCTCTTCTGATCAGCTTTCGATGGAGAGCATTGGGTGACGTTTGTTCTCCGTCACGATACGGCGCATCTTTGATACCGCTGCCTTCATGTTTGGTTTCCGAAAAAGGCCTGTTCCACTTACAAAGGTATCTGCACCTACAGAAGCGCATTCAGCTGCCTGTTCGTATTTGATGCCGCCGTCCACCTGAATCCGATAATCCAGTTTCAACTGGTCTCGCCACTTGGCCGCCTGCTCAATCTTCGGGAGCGTTTCAGCAATGAAGGACTGTCCGCCGAAGCCTGGGTTGACCGTCATGACCAGAAGCAGATCGATCTTCTTTAGAAAAGGTTCACATGCCTCAACGGATGTGCCTGGATTGACGGCCAGTCCCACCTTTAATCCTGCTTCCTTGATCTTCCAAATCAGTGGATCCACGCGATCATTCAATTCTGCATGAATGGTGATGGCCTGTGCTCCGGCATCGACGAAGGGCTCGATCAGAATCTCCGGCTTGGTGCACATGAGATGAACGTCGAAGAAAAGCTCGGTCAATGGTCGCAGGGCTTTCACCACATCTGGTCCGAAGGAAATATTGGGGACGAAATGCCCGTCCATGATGTCCAGATGAAGCCAATCTGCGCCCGATCTCTCGGCTCGACGTGTGTCGGGGCCCAGTCGATCGTAGCGAGCTGCAAGCAATGATGGTGCGATTACCATAGAGCGCGAAAGACTATGGATTGGGGAAGAGAGGTCAATTTAGAACACTGTCTGGAGCAGCCTAAATAGACGGGATTACGGCTGAGGGAGAGGATTGCGGGTGAAGGTAAACGTCCCAAATGGAACAAGTTGCTCGCTAACCTTTGCCGGAAACTCAGTTCGCTGAAAGATTGGTTGAGGCGTGGTTGCCGGACTATTGCCCGATGCATAGGACGCGCCGTCATCAGTTCCTGCATCGTAGAGATTCAGGCTCACCACGATTTCATCAAGCCACTCTCCCTCTTCATCCACCAGCGACAAACCCCCCACGCCGATAAACCAATCGGGACTGGGAGCGATCATGGAAATGACCGTCGCGAGGGGAAATGATTTGTTGGCGGTGAAGGTCATTTGAACCGTTCCAGATCCGCTTCCCAATCCCCCTCCCGCAAGAATCTGATTGGCAGTGCCGGCAGAGATCGCTGCTGACACCTCAGAACGCATCTGAGAAGTGGAGCCCCGTTCAGCCACATCCTTGACTCCTCTGGAAGCCAGTTGGCCAATCTCCCAGAACGTCACTTCGCCATTGTGTGTGCCTCCAGTCAGGCCGGACCAGTGAGCGCCACCTGGATAGCTGGCAGGATGGGAGGTTGGTGACCAGACTGCATTGAATGTCAGTGTGTAGCTTGCCTCGTAGTCGGGAATGACCCTGTAGAAACGCTCTGTTCCATTCTGTGGAAGGGATGCTGATGTTGACGATGTCGCCATTCCTTCATTTGTCCATGAGGCGGGAGATATCGCAGGACTGCTCTGTAGCAAAAAAGATGGCGTTCCATCCTGCCACTCGAGACTGACCATGGAGCTGCCTACTGTGATGTTGCTAATCCAGCCTGGGGGAGGTTCGAACGTTATCGTAAGCACTGGTGCCTGATTGCTCTCTCTTGAAGAAACCCTACGCGCTGTTCCTCGGGTGCTGTCTGATTGGTTCATTATTACCCAGCCGTAGTTTGAAGAAGGATCATTCACCCAGGCCTGAACGTCGGCGACCAGGTGGTCGGTGGAGCTGAAGACAAAATCCCCTTCTGCGCCTGTCATCACAGTGCTCGAAACGGTGGCTAAAAAATCTGATTCGATCCCTCCACCGGGAGTTGTCCAGCCTGTGGACGGCGCTTCTCTATGATTCCATGATGTTTCGCCATCAGCTGCAAGGTTGCCGTTCTTTGGGGCTTGGGTTCCCTCGTTCCAACTCACGTTGACCCGCCTGAGCTCAAAGACCGAATTCATCGGATTGCTTGGATCTCTAGGAATATGAATCTGGAGCGAGACAGAACTGATGGTGGAGCCTTTGGGAACGGATGCACCTATAGCAAACCTAATCAAGGCTCGGCTCCTATCGTCGGATTTTGTGACGGTGCCGACAGGAAAATTGTCCGATGCGCCAAGATTGTTGTCTGGGAACTTCTCGAAAAGCGATGTGTCAGCGACCGGATGGATCGAGACAGTGGCTCCCGATAGCGAAAAGGTGCAGCCAACCAGAACGAGCAGGGGCGGAATGAGCCTGGTAAAAAGTGACGTCATTAAAGCGTGAGAGACATGAATCCCGTGTGCATTCCATTGATAATTCAAAGATCCCAAATTGGCCAGATTTGCGTGACCTGATGACCGTGTGTTTTATTGGTTAAACGTTCTCCAGCTTGCCAACGGGGCAAAATTCCTTCATCACCACGGGCATGAGTTCCCCAGAGTCGAGTTCGGCGCAGAAGCGTGCGTGGTATCATGGTATCTCCAGATATCAATGGCTGGTCCTTGTGATCGCCTGTGCGGGTTGGATCTTTGATGTCTACGAGGGACAGATCTTCAACATCACACGTGGGGAGATGTTGAAGGAAATCCTTGGACCCGAGGCCGATCCCAATGCGCCCAAATTCTGGGGTGATGTGTTTCTTGGCGTCTTCCTAGCAGGCGGCACATTCGGTGGACTCCTCTTTGGCTCACTTGCTGACAAATACGGTCGCAAGCCGGTGATGATTGCCACGATCCTTTGCTACTCCTTGTTCTCCGGTCTCACCTTCTTTGCACAGGAACTCTGGCAGGTGGCTGCACTGAGATTCTTTGTGGCAGCGGGTGTGGGTGGTGAGTGGGCTGTTGCTTCCAGTCTTGTGGCAGAAGTCTTTCCCAAGCACGCCCGGACACATGCCTCGGGCATCTTTCACGCATCCAGTGTCCTTGGCACATGGTGTGCCGCTGCCGCAGGCATTTTGGTGAATTCCCAATGGTTCCTTGAATTCACTGGAAGCACCGGGGAATCCAGTTGGCGCTTTGCCTATCTCTTTGGTGTGTTGCCAGCGCTTCTCGTTGTCTGGGTGCGCTACAGTGTCAAAGAGCCGGAGAGCTTCAAGAAGGCTCAGGCGCCTACGACTGGACGCAAAGCCGGAAGCGTCAAAGAACTCCTCGCACATTCCAAATGGGGCAAACACGCATTGCTCGGAATGGGACTTGCCGCAGTCGGTATGGCCAGCTTTTGGGGATTGATTGTGGCCGGGCAGGATCTGGCCAAGGCGTTTCTTGCGGAAGAGAATGTGGATCCAACTGTAGCTGCACAGAAGGCGCGGTTCGCCTATGGATTCATCCAGACGTTCGGCGCAGGTATTGGTCTCCTTTCCTTCGGTCCCATCTGTGCGCGACTTGGACGAAAGAAGACCTTCATCATCATGCACCTTGGCGCCTTCCTCTGTGTGCCCATGGTCTGTTACCTCCCGCAGAATTACGCTCAGCTCCTCTGGTACCTTCCGATCTTTGGTTTCTTCACCCTCAGCATCCATGCTGGATACGCCATCTACTTCCCGGAACTGTTTCCCAATCACCTGAGGGCCACAGGCGGATCCTTCTGTTTCAACGTTGGGCGACTCGTCTCCGTGCCGGTCCTTTTCTTCTCGGGTTGGCTCAAGGCAGATTCTGGTCTCGCACTGAGAGAAGTCTTTATGATCCTTGGCTGCGTCTTTCTCGTAGGTGTGGCCATTGTCAGTTTCCTTCCTGAAACCAAAGGACAGGATCTGCCCGAGTAAAAAGGAATCAATAAATGGGGGAAGACAAGCAACCAAGACGATGGCGCAAGTGGTGCGCTATCGGCAGTGCCTTGGTGCTGATGCTGGTTGTGTATGCCAACCGTCCCAAAGGAGAATTACCACCGCTGCCTGTTCCGAATGGATATGATGATTTTCTGAAGGCGGCGAGCTTGCTGAAGAATCCCTTGGACTATGGAGACATCCTTTCCTATGAGATTGAGCGAAAGAAGGAATTGGTGATCGAGAATCGGGAAGTGTTGGAGTTGATCGATCAAGGATTGAAAAAAGAAGTTGGAGTTCCAGATTTAAGTTCGGAACAAATATTTAGGATGATTGGGTTTTATTTTTGGTGGCAACTCTTGGTAATCGATTCCGAGCTGAAGGATGGAGGCATTGGTGTAAACGGGTTTATCAAGTCACTTCGGTTGGGGACTTCTATGCAAAACAACGGGGCGAGTTTGGATGTCTTGAGAGGGACGACGATTGAAGTAGGTGTGTTGGAGGCGCTGGAGAAGCGGATTCCGTTTTGTGGGGAATCCGATTTGAAACATCTGAAAACCAATCTGAAAAGTCTTCGGGTACAGAGAAGAGATCCTCAACAAGCGGCTGATATTGATGAGATTAGATTTGCGGATGATCCGATTGATGTTTCGTCTTCATCGTCTCTTGCTTGGAGATACAAGGATGTCACTGACGAGGGTATTTCCATTGGGGTTGTTGAAGAAGTTAATCAAAAGAGTTCGGTTGCATATGACTCCGTCCTGTTAGCCATCGATGCCCGATTGGAAACACTTGAGAAAAGTGGAGCCTTGGATCAATGATCCTTTAATCCGTTTGAAAAAGTATGTCGCTCTCTTGATATGAATCTCTCTTCTTCCTCAAAGACCACTGCCGCTGCCTCCACCACCACTCTCTTGGCTACTGAGCGTTTTGTTCATGCCAAGTCAGATGACACGATCAAGATTGCTCTGATTGGTTGCGGCGGTCGCGGCTCTGGGGCGGCTGTTCAGGCAATGAAGACAGGTGCCACCAAACTGGTGGCCATGGGTGATGTGGATGAAAACCAGTTGGCCAAGAGCCTGAGTGTCTTGCGCAAGCAGCAGCCGGATAAGGTGGACGTGCCGCCGGACCGTCAGTTCATCGGATTCGATGCCTATAAGCAGGCATTGGCAGAATGCGACGTCGCCATTCTCAGCACTCCTCCCGGATTTCGTTCCATTCATTTTGAAGAAGCGGTCAGGCAGGGGAAGCATGCCTTTCTTGAGAAACCTGTTGCCACGGACGCTCCGGGAGTGAGACGGGTTTTGGAAGCAGCCAAGGAAGCGAAGAAGAAGAATCTCAAAGTCGCAGTGGGGCTTCAACGGCGCCATCAACCGAGCTATCAGGAAACGATCAAACGCATCCAGGATGGTGCCATTGGTGATATTACCTCAGCACAGTGTTATTGGCTTGGGAACAGTCGCGATGGTAAGGAGCGTCTCCCTGATGAGAAGGAGATGATGTATCAGATTCGGAACTGGTATTACTTCACTTGGCTGTCCGGGGATCACATTGTGGAACAGCATATCCACAATATCGATATCATCAACTGGGCCATGGGTGGCTATCCGGTGCGCGCACAGGGAATGGGAGGACGCCAAGTCCGCAAGCAACTCAGACACGGGCAGATCTTTGATCATCACATGGTGGAGTTTGAATACGCCAACGGAGCCCGCCTCTACAGCCAATGCCGACAGATCCGCGGATGCGATCCAAACGTCAGCGAAGCCTTCACCGGTACCAAGGGGAGGGCGACACTTGAGACTGGAAGACGGACCTTTCAGATCACCGGCCCCAACGCATGGAACCTGCGTGTGCGTGACCGCGAAGATGGTCATCAACTTGAACACTATCCTTTCTTCAAGGCCATCCGCGAAAATAGTGATTACAACGAAGCCGTTCACGGAGCCAAAAGCACCATGACCGCCATCCTTGGAAGAATGGCGACTTATTCGGGAAAGATCGTCAACTGGGACGACGCTTTTGCATCAGACCTCACGCTCTTGCCTAAAGAATTTGGCGAAGATGCCACGCCTCCGGTGCTGCCTGACAAGGATGGTTGGTATCCGACCGCCAAACCGGGAAAGACGAAAGTCCTGTGAAGTCGGCGTATGAATCTCCTTTCCTCTGCCTCTCGTAGTCCGTTGAAAGAATTTGGAAAACTTAGCGAATTGTTCGGATGATTCCTAATTCCCTGATGATTTTTTTGGAGGGCCGATTGTAGGGCTCTTGCTACTTGGTATTGTGTTTCGCGGTTTGTCCAAAACTGTTTCTGCATTGATCACCTTAATTGCCACGGCTGGAGGGATAGTCGTTGGATTGATCATGGCGGTAGTCGGAGGATTTGGCGCCATTCTTATTAGAAGCTATCTCATAAATGGTAAAAATAGCCAAAGGAGCTAGTTTTGAACTTGTACTTTTGTCGGTACTGCTTATGTAGTTAGGGATGGATTTGACGGACAAGCAATGGGACATCGTAGCAGCAGTTCTTCCAGAAGAC
>CBFHTT010000030.1:0-234836 GCA_965658675.1 Limisphaerales bacterium | reverse complement strand
CTGCCCAATCGTGTGAAAGTGCTTCATAACTCTGCTTACTCTGTTGGATATTCGGATGGACTGAAGAATCCAGTCTGGGTCGCTTATCGTCTCTTTGATCAGGCGCAGTTGACCAAACCCGGAGAGCGGCCGGATGGATTTGATGTTGATTCACGAACCTTTGCCAAGGTGCGCTCCTCTGATTACACAGGGAGCGGATACGATCGAGGGCACCTAGCTCCCAATTACGGTATTGCGCTTTGTTACGGACGGGAAGCACAGGAGGAGACCTTTCTCATGTCCAATATCATAGCTCAAAGACATGAACTTAATGCGGGACCATGGAAGGACTTAGAGATGAAAGCTGCGGTGAATTATCCCGCCCGTTTTCAAGAAGTGTGGGTGATTGCCGGACCGATCTTTGGAAGTGATCCGAAGACGACCAAGGGCGGTGTTCCAATTCCGGAGGCGAGCTACAAGATCATGATTGACGAAACAAGTGGAAGCGTCCGGGTACAGGCATTCTTGATGCCCCAAGAAGTTTCATCAAACAGGACGTTTGAGAGCTACTTGACCAGCGTGGATGAAATTGAAGAATTCACTGGTATCAACTTCTTTCCCGAGCTTGCTGATAGCACTGAAGATACGTTGGAAAAGCACGTTTCGACTTCGGCGTGGTAGGTAGGTTCAGATGAACATCAACCGTCGAACTCGACCAGTTCTTTGATTTCCGGTTTGGTCTCGAGAAGAATCTCTCGAATGGCGCGCCGTTCGCGTGAAGGAAGGTGACTGAACCCCTCAGGTGGATCATCGCTTTCCAATACCTCGAACAAGAGTTTGTAGACCGAACGTTTTAGCATGTCCGGCATGAGTTCGAATGCTTCCGAGTAGATCATGTAGCTACAGCGATACTCGAAGAGACGGGAATCAAGATTGAAGTCCTTGAGGCTTCTGCCTTTTGCATCTTCCTTGCGGTTGGTTCGGAAAGATTTTTCGAAATCGTCGGTACCTTCAATCCCTTCCTCTGGCAATCGGATCTCTTCACTGAAAAGAAGGTATTCCACGATGCGTTCGGTTTCACCATTGAGGACCGTGAGTAGTGTTCCGGTTGGTTCGTCTGAAACTAGCTCGCCCATCATCCGTTGAAACTCAGCCTGACGATGCGCCCATTTGCGGATGCGCAACATGCCGCGGGATAGTCGGTTGTGCATCTCGCATTGGTGTTCCAAGACCATTAATGAAACAATGTCACTGTCTGCCCGCAGATGAAGTGATTTGTCAAAGTAGCCACCTAGGTCTGTTACATTTGCGCCTTTTTCGCGATCTATGAAGGCCTCACTTCCTGTCGACGAGGCGATTTCATTTCCCATGTGGCGTGACTCGCCATGCTTACCGGTGACATACCATCCGCCCCAGCGTTCTTCGATCGGGCTTTCATGTCGGGTCACATGCCCTCCGGCCTGACCCATTGGGTGCCCGTCTTCTTTAGGAAACACGGATCGAATCAACACTCCTGGCCAGCCTCCGGTACGAGATCCTCCATGGCAAGACAGGCAGTCGCGGTTTCGGCGGATACGCTTGTGGAATGGATCTACCTCGTAGAACACCAATCCCAATTCGGGGTCATTGAGTGTGAGTTCGTAAATTCCACCTGGCACCCAGCCAAAGTAGGCATCGTCTGAAAAATAGATGGCACGCGGATTGGATGGAGTAATGCGTGAGATTTGAAGACTGGTCTTACTGAAGACCAGTGTCTGTGAGTCTTGAGGAATCTCAAAAGATTTAAGGAACGCCTTGAGAGCGGTAAGTCCATAGTCGTCCACACCTTCGATCTCACCATTCAACCATGCTTCCTCGATTGCCTCGGCGCGATTGTCAGCCTTGGTATCACTGTAATTGATGGGCTCCTCTTCATAGGCAGCTGAGCGCTGAGCGAAGGAGTTGGCACAGAGCAAGAGACTGACAATGCCGATGAGGATCGATTTCAATGGTTGAATGCAGTTAGGCGACAAAGATTGATTCATGTCGGTGTGCGAAGGTTGCCAACAGTTATGACGAATGGCTCACCTTATCTTGCGAAAATCGGAACTGAGCATGGGAATGGAACAAAAAGTCCCCCGGAAGAGTAATCTTCTCTGCCGGGGGATTGTTATAAGGTCAGGCACTCTTGCGGATTTCTCCAAGGAACACCTTCCAGCCAGAGATGTTCATTGGATTGCGGATGAGTGCAGTGGCGGGCATGGGCCGAGGTGCCTTTGGCGTGCGCAAGAGCTTTAAGCCGGCTTCTTTAGGTAACTGGCTTCCTTTCCGGTTGTTGACGCTCTTTTTGGACCAGACACAGTTCTCCCACGAGTTTTTGCCGCCGCGAGAACGGGGAACGATATGATCGATGCTGCCTTCCTCTGGCTTCAACAACTCGCCGGTGTATTGGCAGCGATTGCCGTCGCGTTCGCGCAGATTCTGAGAGTTGAACGCAGGGCGCCTGAGAGGAACTCTTGCATAGTTCAGTGCCACGATCACGGTAGGCACGCGGATGGAACCATTGGCCGTGCTGACACTCCAATCGTCCTCTCGAACTGGGAGATCTTGCCACTCTCCCCACATGACTGGGCGGATATATTCCTCACCTTGGATATCTAGCGCTGTCGCTGAATCTGTAGCCATCTGACAGAAGGCGTCAGCTGGAGTTCGGACGTTGATAGCCTGCCAGTTCCGGTTAAGGACGAGCACTACGGATTTGTTCAGGATGTCGTTCATTGCTCTGATGTTGTTTGAGTTTCTAAATGGCCAATTGGGTAGGGCTCTCCTGAAACGGTGTTTGTTCTATTACGATAGCGAATAAATGGCGGAGGACGGAGGGCATGCTCCCCAATCCGTCCGGGATCTGACCGCGTAGCAGGCGGCACCGGCACGCTTGTCCGGATCGTCCTCCTTGAAAATGGTCCCGGTGGCAGGATTCGCACCCACACTGGGCGGTTTCTAAAACCGCTGCCTCTGCTGTTGGGCTACACCGGGGATGGTGGCAGGCCAAGGAGTCGCACCTTGCCATCTGGCTTATGAGACCGGATCGAACACTCGTTCGCCTGCCGAAGTAATGGAAGATGGAGCACAGGCCGGGTTCTGCCCCCGGACGAGCTGTTTGGTAGACAGCCATGCTCCTGTTACATCACCCATGCTCCCTTAGATTGGCTGGCTTGGCTGGACTCGAACCAGCATCACCCCGCTTAACAAGAGCGTGCTCGACCATTGAGCTACCAGCCATGAAGATTGGTTGTGGTGATGGGATTCGAACCCACAAATTTCCGTTTAGAAGACGGATGCTCTATCCGTTTTGCAACACCACATTAGATTGGTTGTGGTGATGGGATTCGAACCCACAAATTTCCGTTTAAAAGACGGATGCTCTACCGTTTTACAACACCACATTAGATTGGTTGAGGCGGTGGGACTCGAACCCACAAATTTCCGTTTAAGAGACGGATTCTCTACCATTTTGTGACACCTCATTGAAATTGGCAGGCCTGACGGGTGCTGCCCCTGCTTTCTACGCGCAGACAACGCGTTGCCTATGCTGTTAGACTTCAGGCCTATGAGGAAAGAGGGGCGGTCCTACGCCCCTCGCAGTAGCAAGAGGGTTGCACTGCGATTGTTCCTCCTTGGAAAAATCGTAGCCTGAGAATAGGGCATTCTGTTGCAGATCCTTTGAGAGGATTATGGCCCGCGGTGCACGCGAACTTTCCCTCCGTTTCCACGACGCCCGATCGAAATCGCGACGGCGTAGATCTACAAAGCTGCCTTGTTTAGACTGGTGGCGGTTCCAGTTTACTGACGAGTCTCTCGGCCTTCATCTTACCGTCTGCCTTGCGGGCAACAAAGGGCTGCGAACCCACCGTGCGAATTCAACCAATCACCGTAGACCTTGCGAGTCCTTGGCGACCCTGATTACTCCAAAGAGTTCAGGGATTAAGCTACTTTCATACTCATCAGAAGACGCGACTTTGCGTTTTAGATTCGTGGCAGTTTGTTACGCTGCCCCTCTTGTACCCAATACAAGTGCTCAAACTAGAGCTACACGATAACTACTGAGACGCGCGCGTCTTGCAGTTCCATTCCCTTTTGGGGAACGGAATACTACGCGCCTCGTGTGTTTCACTGGCGTTACTCCACCGAACTTCAAGATTTCAGGTAATCCAACGAATCCTCCCTTCGGTATCTTCGTTGAAAACCTGTCACCTTTTGTTCTGCCGTAGAGCCCTTGACTGCCGGTCTTGGACCCTATGACGTACCTTTGCTTCTCAGCTGTCGATGTTTGGCATGGATGAAGTGCTCGGCGCTACCGTTAGTGATTCACTTAAAGCGTTGCCCTCAGTGATTCGTCTTCCATCCCATCTTCCAACATGGCTCACCCCATCCGAAGAAGAGATAAGCTTACAGAAGCCAGGCTTGCATGAATGACCTGCGAACAGGCGCGGGGCTGTAGGGGCACACCGCTTTTCCTGCCTTACGACAGGATATCTAATGACCACATGCGGCCAAAAGCTGAATTGAATGCCGAAGTAGGGAACTGGCCCGGGAGCATTGCTGCTCGACCGGGCCCGATTCCTGGTTCTCCTTGGCGTCATACAACAGTTGTGTGGATACATGGGATCTCCTTAGGCAGGGAATCCTGTACCCCAACTGAAATTGGAGTGGATGACCGGACTCGCACCGGCTAGGGGCTGCTTGAAAGGCAACACACTCGACTCTTTGTATTCATCCACATTGAAATTGGGTGGCTCGACGAGACTTGCACTCGCATCTTCCGCTTCACAGGCGGTTTCCTTGACTGTTTAGGATACGAACCACAATGGGTATACCGAGCAGGTGTTCCACCCGGTATACGTGAAAATGTTCGCCCATTTGGACGATACTTGGTTATGAAAAGAAACGAGCACAGGACTGCATGTCCTGCGCTCGTCTATTCTGTAACGCTGCCTCTTTGGCAAACGTTCCATTCAGCTATTTATATAGAACAAACACCGTTGCAGGAACGCTTTCGCTTCTTGCAGCCACAGGTTTTTCAAGGTGGACGTTTTGGTGTTTATGAGCACACCTTCCACGAGGCCCTTAAAATGTAAATTCAAGTGTTTTGCTATTGGCGCCTCCGCCTTGGCCATTGGTTCTGCCAGTGACCTATGTTGATGGCTCCTTGGAGCTGTCATTGTGTATTCATCATGTTGAGATGAGTGATTCTTCTATCTTCGTAATGTCTTTCGTTGATGGTTCAGCCAATAAAAAAGCCCTGCTTGTTGGACAAGCAGGGCTCCATTAAAATCGATGGAATGGGTTGCTACCCGCCTCTTGTCCGTTTTGAAAACATATCTTCATTCAGACTTTCTCCTAATGCGCCAGCTTCGGCTCCATGACATGCGATACATGTCGTGCCGAATGATGGTGTGAACCATCTGGCTGAATAGGATATGTCTGTTGTTGTTTTCATTGGTGAGTTACCTCTCGTTTCGCTCTCAATTGAAAGTGTGGAAAATTAATGCTGTAGATTCGTTGAAGTGTCAACGGGTTTTTATAAAAAAATTATATATATAAATATTGGTGCCTAATGGTGTGCTTGCATGCGGTTCTGAGAGATGTGATCAAAGGTTCAGTCGCCAGAGGGTGAAGTTCAGGAATGACGCAAATGACACCCACAAAAGATAGGGAATGAGAAGGATCGATGATGTCTTGTCGACTCTGGAAAATGAACGAGCAGTCGCAACGATCAATATCCAAAGAATAAGGATGATGCCAAACGCAAAGTCTGGTCGCTTCAAACCGAAGAAGATGGGCGACCATGAGGCGTTCACAACAAGGTGGATCAGAAACAGTTTCAAAGAAGGCCCTTGCTGAGTGAATCCTCCATTCTGCCAGACTCTCCATGCAGCGATTGCCATCATGAGGTAGAGCGAGGTCCAGACTGGGCCAAAAATCCAGCCAGGTGGATTCCACGCGGGTTTCTCCATCTCTTGATACCACTCACCAGGCGAAAAGAATGCACCGACTGCCGAAGCGGAGAAGCAAAGCAAGATCCAGCCGGTTAGGGCCAACCATTTGAATTTGGAATCCCGTTGGTTCACAGGGACGAAGGTTGCCTGAGTTTGTGGTTTGGCAACTCAGGGTTTCTGCTTCTTCTTGGCTCGGCGCTCAAATATGTCGGGCAGAACGATTGATGCCTTGGCCCAAGTGGTCCATTTGGATGAGAGGTCTCTTACCAGGTCCTGATGATCGGATGCTACGTTGATCAATTCGGTGGGGTCGTTGTTGAGATTGTAGAGTTCCCATGGTTGGCGTTTGCGGTTTGCACGAGTGGAAACCATCTTCCAATTCCCAACTCGTATGGCTCTGTTGCCTTCATGCTCCCAATAAAGAGGGGATTTCCTTTTGATATCCTCTCCACTGAAGGTTGGTTTCAGGCTGAGTCCCTGGGCGTTTGTGGGGAGTTTGCCTTTGGCCAAGTCTACGAGCGTAGCCATCAGATCGATGATATGACCAGTGGTTTTATTAAGGGTCCCGGATTCGGTGGTGATGCCTTCGGGCCAGTGAGCGATGAGTGGTGTGCGGCTTCCGCCTTCGTAGGTGTCCTTCTTATACTGTCGGTAGGGAGCATTGCTTGCGGCTGCCCATGCCTGTCCCTGACTGGAGGAGCGACCTGATGCGCTGCGCCATTCTGGAAAATTGGCGATTTTGTTCTCCTCGAACCTGTAGCCAAACATTCCTTGTTCAGCGGAACATCCATTGTCTGAGAGAAAGAGAATCAATGTGTTGTTCAGTTTCTTTGCCTTGCTCAATGATTCAATGACGCGTCCGATGTTCTCATCCATGTTGTTTACCTGGCCGGCATAAAGGGCACGACGGAAGGCTAGTTCCTTCTGATCGGCAGGAGAGACTTCGCTCCATTTCGTGTTTCCTGATTCGGGCAATACGGCATTTGTTGGTAGGATACCTTGTTCCTTCATTCGATTGAACTTTTCACGACGCAGTGAATCCCACCCCGACTGATAGCGATCACGATATTTTGCAACGTTGCGTTCTGGTGCCTCCAATGGCCAGTGAGGCGTGTTGAATGCGAGGTAGAGGAAAAAGGGATTCGTTTCTTTGTATGCCTGATTGAGGAACTTGATGGCGTAGTCTGTGTAGAGATCAGTAGTGTAAAATTCCCTGTCTGAAGAATCAGGGTGGGAGGGGATTTCCGACCAGCTTCCTGAAATCTGCTTTTCTCCATTGAGCCAGATATCGCAGTTGGGAAGGACTTTGAAGTAGCTGTCGACGTGGAGATAAGTTCCGAAAAAGTCATTGAATCCACGTTGCTCAGGAAGCACCTCTTTTGATTGATGCCCGACATGCCATTTACCACTCATCATTGTCTGATATCCGGCGTGTGAAAGCATCTGCGCCATGGTAGTGCATTTGTTATTCAGGTGGCCGCGGTATCCTGGGCCAAGATCAGAATAGACCATGTGACCAACACCTGTTTCGTGTGGATAGAGACCCGTTAAGAGGCTCGCACGTGTAGGGCAACAACGAGCGGCATTGTGAAAGTCGGTATAGCGGATTCCATTCGCTGCCAGTTGATCCAGGTGAGGCGTTTCAATTTCACCGCCAAAGCAGCGGATGTCTGAATAGCCCAGATCATCGGCAAGGATGAGCACGATATTCGGGCGCTCGGCCTTTGCTGCTAAGGCAATGAGTGCGAGAAATAGAATAGTGTAGATGGATTTCATGACTGGTGAATCGATGAATGAGACAAGTTTAAGTCGTGCTGTCCGTCAAGCGTCTGAAAATCTGCACTCGGGTTCCTTCGAGGCTGAGTTCGAGAAATAGGTCGTATGTGACTCGGTGCGGTGGCAATCGATTCAGGGTAATTGACGCAAGCGGAGTGTTTCTTGGATCAGAAACGTTATGTCCATGAAGGGGGAGTCACCTTGGTCTTGCCATGCTTGTTTGCCGGAGGGATCGACATAGATTGTGGCGTGGAGTGGATTGGATTCAAAATGGTCGTAGGCTTGGACGGCTTTGAAAGAGGTCTCTTTTGGATCATATGCGAATTGGAATGGAAAAGGGTCCTGAGTCCGAATCCATTCTTGGAGACTCTCTCTTGGTTGGCTGGCAACAACATAGACACTTAATGATGCGGCTTTCAGCTCATTGCTCGCTGCTCTGAGGGCTTCGAGTTGTTCAACGCAGTGGGCACAGCGGCTATTGAAGATCCAGATGATCAATGAGTGTTCTCCTTCGATCTTCTTGTTGTTGAGATTGCCCCCGCCGATCAAGGGAATGTCGATGGTTGGAAGTGGATGAGGGCGCCATGTTGGGATTCCCATGGATTCTAAAGATGTCCCTAGTCTGGAGCGTTCGATTGCTTTTTCATTGAGTGCAGGTTGAAGGGGGAAATTCCTTTTTGCGGACTGACTTGCCTGGATTGCTTTTGTTCGAAGTGCTAGTGGCAGGTCTGGAGCATTGAGAATAGCCTGCCTGGCGCTCCTATGACTTCCGATGCTCCAGAGCAATCTGGAACGGAGTAGATGCGGCGTCCAACGGCAGGATTGTAGGAGCTCTTCTGCTTGTTTCTGTTGGCCTTGCTTATGGAGAGCGAGGGCTTTCAGTGAATGACTCCAATCGCGAATCGAGAGATACGTTTCTCCTCCATCGAGAAGCCATTGATGAATCCCTGAGTGATGAGCATCCGATGGCTTCTTGTCAGAGGATGTATTTGCGGCTGGCGATTGCAGGAACTCTTCGTGAGCAGTGTTCCTTATGGATTCAAGCCTTGCGTTGGCCTTGCTGAAATCTGCCTCATGATTGAGGAACCAAGAAGTGACGCCTTGAGCGAACGCGTGTTCAGCACGAGAAAGAGTTGTGTTCAGAGGCGTCACTCGTCCGTCGCTCAACGCATTTCTCAGTTCCTGCCAGAGTCCGAAGTGGAGACCGTCTTCGAGGATGAGTTTCCTGCCTATGAAGGCGCTGCCGAATTGGTTGGTGGCGTGGTTGATGTAGGGGTGGCGGGGGAGGCGCAGAAGTTCATGTGCAATCCCGAGGCTGGCTTCAGGGTTCCCAAGGTAGCGCATGAGTCTGGCTTGTGTGGCCATGAGGTGAGCGTGGTCAGGAATTTGATCTGGGTGCGTCGATCTTACCGATTGCCATTGATGCTGAATACGCATGGCCATGGTGCTGGCTCCGAGTGCTTCAGGGTAATGGTCTCTCTCTGCGAGATAGCGACTGAGTATACTCCATTGCTGAGGGATCGCGGGTGAAGGGGAAATAGTCTTCAGGTCGAAGTAGGTCTTCGGCGTTTTGTATGGATCGTGTCTGAGTCCGTGCGACCAGAGCTGAAGGCCTATACGATGTGCAGGATGGTTGGGGCTGAGGTCTATGATCTTGTTGAGGTGTTCAAGAATGGTGTCTGGTGACTCTCCTAGTTTTTCCATCTGATGATACAAAGGTCCTGAGAGGATCGCTGCTAGAAGAGCACGAGGCTCAGTGTTCTTCGGGAACTTTTCGATAACCTGTTTCAGTTCTTTAATCAGGAATGCTTGCCATTGGCTCGGATTCTTCTTTTCCACAAGAGAGTCCGGAGGGATCACACTTAAAAGAGTTTTCTCGATGGCTGTCAGTTGGCTCTGTTCTGCATCCTCGAGTTCGTAGATCCAAGGTAGCGCTTCTTCAGGTGTCCTGAGTAGTAGACTCAATGCGATTCCCCAAATCGGCATCAATGCATCGGGGTCATGAAGAGACGCTGTCCTGAATGACCGTTCAGCTTCTTGTGGCCAGTCTGAAAGCAGGAATGCCAATCCTTGATTGAAGAACTTCTGGGCGTTGGTGGAAGTTGTCGTGATCGGTTGAGAAACGCCTTCTAGTCCGGTGATCAGTGAGGCGGGTTGGGTGGGACTCTGGCCAAGCAGTGCCTGTTCGCCTATGGGGCGAGAGTGGTTGCTTGTGTGTTGCTGGCCCAGGAGTGTGAGTAAGGACGCCTCCGCAAGAACGAGCAGGATCAGCAGATAGGTGGTAGCTCTAAATGGCCTGAAACGTGGGGTGAAGATCATGGCGTGTGGATGGGTAACGACTAGAGGATGTCACGTGCGGAAGCAAATGCGGATTGCATTTACCATCGCTTTACAAAGTCCACATGCTTGTTTTACAGGACGCTGTTTTCCTGTAGATACATCAGTAACCTTTCCAATCGTTTGCTCCATGAAAACCATCATAATGAAAATCAATCTTCCTCACGTGTCATTGTTGAAGAGGTTGATCGCTGGGACAGGCCTGTTGCTCTTTGGGGTTGTGAGCAACTCTGGGGCTGCCACTGCCTTGAATATTCCGCCGGCTTTGACAGGGCCTGTCTACAATCTGGATATGCAGAACGGGACGACCCAGTTGCTGGATGGAGCAGCCACGCCGACATCCGGTTACAATGGCTCGATATTGGGGCCCACGTTGATCATGAATTCAGGAGACTTTGTAACCTTGAATGTGACCAATAATCTAGGTGAAGAGACCACGACCCATTGGCATGGGATGCATGTGTCACCTGACGATGATGGCGGGCCTCATACGGTGATTGGTATAGGGGAAACATGGTCGCCGGATTTCACAGTTTTGGATACGGCATCCACGATGTGGTATCACCCGCATCTTCACGGTAACACCCATGATCAGGTGAATTCCGGTTTGGCGGGTATGATTCTCGTTCGCGACGATGTGGAAACTGCTGCCGATCTCCCAAGAACTTATGGGGTGGATGAATTCCCAGTCATCATTCAAGACAAGGAGTTTGCCGCCAACAATACGCTGAGGCGTGTGAACTTCGGCGATGTGATCATGGTCAATGCAACCATCGATCCCTTTTTGGAGGTGCCCTCACAGATGGTTCGTCTGCGTCTGTTGAATGGCTCTGCTGATCGCGCCTACCATCTCGGATTCAGTGATAATCGAAACTATTCAGTGGTGGGTGCTGATGGAGGATTGTTGGAGGCGCCTGTTTCTCAAAATCGGACCATCCTCATGCCGGGCGAACGTTTGGACGTGGTCGTCGATTTTTCATCAGACAATGGGAGCACGCTGCAACTGATGTCCTATTCCTCAACTCTTCCGGGCGGAGTCCCGGGGGGACCAGGCGGAGGGGGGAATCTCCTGAATGGAACTGATTTCAATATTCTGGAGCTCAGAGTGGTTGCCCAGGCAGGGACTCCTATCACCACATTACCCACAGGCATCTGGACGATTCCTGATCGCCCGATTGAGGCAGATGCGACCGTAACGCGGACGATTCGCCTGACGCGGAATGGTGCCTTTTCGATTGATGATCAGGAGTTTGATGGAAGTCGGATGGATCAGGTCGTGTTACTGGATTCAGTGGAGGTATGGAGTATCGTCAACGAAGCAGGAGGGTCGCATCCATTTCATATTCACGACATTCAGTTCTTCATTCTTGATCGAAATGGAAATCCACCGACAGGGCACGAGACTGGCAAGAAGGACACCGTCCGAGTGGACAACAATGAAACGGTGCGATTCATCACCAAGTTTGAAACCCACGCCAACACCGAGGTGCCTTACATGTATCACTGCCACATCCTTCCTCATGAGGACGGAGGAATGATGGCTCAGTTCATCGTGGTGGATCCTGCATCTCAACTTCTGGACATGACGCCTTCGGCGACGGATCTGACTCTTCGGTGGTCAAAAAATCTCAGCACGGATGTATTCTCGCTTCAGTCAACTGCAGCCATTGAATCAACGTTCACCAATCTGACTGCCACCCCGTCACTTGTTGACGATAAGAATCAGGTGATCGTGGATATGGACACTGATAACCGTTTCTTTCGCCTGCTTCCTGTTACTGGGGAGTAGTGGGATCTGAATGTCTTGAATGGACAGGTGGTGTGTAGGGAGCAGGTCCGTGGAATTTTCCGTTACCTTTTGGGGGGAAAGGTCATATTCCTGTATCCATGAAAAGGCTCAGGCGTATTAGTATTCTATCGAGTTGCATTCTTCTTGTAGCGCTCAACTTGTTTGGGGCGGCCAGACAGCCGAACATTGTTTTGGTCATGGCTGATGACCAGGGATGGGGACAGGTTGGGTACAATGGACATCCGGTTCTCAAAACTCCTCATCTGGATGCCATGGCTGAAGCAGGCATTCGATTCAATCGTTTCTACGCTGCTGGTCCGGTTTGTTCGCCGACACGGGCATCCGTTTTGACGGGAAGGACTCATGATCGCACAGGCGTTCCCACCCATGGTCGAAACCTTTGTCTTCAGGAGAAGACATTGCCACATGCGGTAAAGCGGGCAGGCTATCGAACAGGGCATTTTGGAAAGTGGCATCTTAACGGAGTGCGTGGCGCCGGAGTTCCGGTTCTAGGAGACGATGCCAATCATCCAGGCAAATATGGATTCGATGAGTGGCTGACTGCATCAAACTATTTTGATCATGACCCGTTGCTCAGTCGTGAAGGAGCGTTTGAGGAATTCAAAGGGGATTCATCGGTGGTGGTTGTGAAGGAAGCGTTGAAGTTCATGAAACAGCAGGCGAAATCTGAGACACCCTTTCTCGCCGTCGTTTGGTATGGATCACCTCACAACCCACAGAAAGCTGTAGAGGAAGATAAGGTGGAACATTCCGACGAGAAGTTGAGTCATCATCTGGGTGAAATTGTAGGGATTGATCGGAGTATTGGACTGCTGCGATCCGGCCTTCGTGAAATGGGAATCGAAGAAGATACTTTGGTTTGGTACTGCAGTGACAATGGAGGCTTGAATCTTGATCCTGATTCGGTCGGTAACCTTCGAGGCCACAAAGGAAGTATCTACGAAGGTGGAATTCGCGTGCCAGGAATCATCGAATGGCCAGGACGTATCAAACCAGCCGTGACAGATGCAGCTGCTTCCACAATGGATATCATGCCGACGATTGTGGATCTCCTAGATCTGCCAGAGGATTCTCAGTTGTCAGTTCGCGATGGAGAGAGCCTTGTTCCTCTGATCGATGGAGGGACAATAACCCGCAAGAAGGGGATTCCATTTCGCTTTTTGAGATATACGGCGTTGATAGATGGAGACTACAAACTCGTGAGCACAAGCTTGCGGAAGGAATCCGAGTGGAAGCTCTACAATCTGAAGAACGATCCCTCAGAAAGTGAGGATGTTTCCGTAGAAGAGCCCAAGCGATTTGCGAAGATGAAAGCAGAGGCCCTCGCTATGGTGGACTCAGTGGAAGCGAGTGCAGCGGGAAAGGACTATCCAGAGGGGAGGGTGATCCAGGAATCACGAAGCGCATTCTGGTATCAGATGAAGGAATATGAACCGCACTTTGAACTGTTGTTCAAACGGCCCGAATACTCTGGGTATGCCAAGAAGGCAGGCGGAAAAGAGAAGAAGAAGTCCAAGAAATGAAAAAGGTAACCACAATTCCGCTTTTTGATGTTTTGAGATCAATTGGCGTCATACTTATTCTGACTGCATTCTGCGTGGTGCAGGCTGAGGAATCGACTCCCAGAAGGCCCAACATTCTGTTCATTTTGACCGATGATCAAGGGTATGGAGATTTGGGATGCTACGGATCAGAGACAATCAAGACTCCCAATATTGATTCAATCAGGGAGGAGGGTATGAAGTTTGATAGCTTCTATGTTCATAACCGTTGTTCTCCAACACGGTTGGCGTTTATGACAGGATCGCATGCTCATCGTGCCGGAACTGACAACGTCATTTATCGACGGGAGAAGATCGGGATTCATGAAGATGAGATTACGATTGCCGAGAAATTGAAAGAGGCGGGATATGCGACTGGGATCGTGGGGAAATGGCATTTGGGTGATTGGGCCGAATTCAATCCCTTGAATCATGGCTTCGATAGTTTCTATGGGTTCATGGATTATGGTGACAAGCGCGCAACAGCGATCTTTCGTAATCACGAGATTGAAGAGCCCTTGAAGAAGGCAGGGAAGACGGACGGAGTGCATTCTCCAAAGCTGCTCAAGGCAGGGAAGGAATTTATTGAAGAGAACAAAGATCGGCCGTTCTTTCTGTTTTACTCATCTCCTCTACCTCATACCAAGTGGAAGCCGATGGATCGATTCAAGGGGAGTTCCAAACACGGAACATATGGTGATGTTGTGCAGGAGATTGATTGGCAGGTTGGTGAGCTGTTGGGGACCTTGGATGAGCATGGGCTCTCGAGCAAAACCTTGGTTGTATTCGCGTCAGATAATGGCCCGCAATTGAATGTCGAAGGCTACGGGAGTTCTGGGCCGCTCAGGGATGGGAAGTGGACCAACTTTGAAGGCGGAATCCGCGTGCCCTGCATCATGAAGTGGCCGGGTGTGATCCCTCCGGGGACGTCGAATGATCAAATCACAGGCATCGTCGATATGTTGCCTACTTTCTGCGAACTCGCAGGTGTTCTAGCTCCGACGGACAGGGTGATTGATGGGAAAAGCATTCTTCCATACATGGAGGGAAGAAAAGTGACTGAACCGATTCATGATACCTTCATTGTTCCCGGGGCAACAATCCGATCAGGAGATTGGAAATTGTTGATCAAGAGCCAGAAGCCGGGAGGAGGAAAGTCCGACAAGGTGGGTAAGACGGATCGCGTTGGTGCAGCGGCTGGGGCGCTATTCAATTTGCGAGAGGATGTTGGAGAGACCCGAGACGTCTCCGCTTCTCATCCAGAGAAGATCAGAGAGTTGACCATTGGAATGAGAGATTTCATGAACGATCTTGAGAAGAACTCCAGGCCGATAGGAAAGGTAGAGTAGTGGAAGTCAGTTTGCTGAAGCAGCGCGGGCGCGTCTTAATAGCTCTTCGCGCTTGCTAAGGTTTTGTCCTTTTGATCTGTCGGGTAGTGGCATTGAGTTCGGTCTTTGTTCCTTGGTCACCTTGGCTCTGCATCCAATCAGTCATGGCTTGGTGTAGCCGTTCCTTGATCTGTGTGTGTGATTGGGATTCTGCAAGGTTGGATAGATTCCATGGATCTTCATCCAGATTGAAGAGTTCAAATTCCGGGCGTTCTTGATATTGCCGATATCGGTTGGGTGATATCTTCCACGACTGGTAGATGTCACTCCGTTTGGTGACGCCGTTCATGAACTTCGATTCGTAATTCAAATTTTTGATGAGCAGATAACGACCGTCGGTCGCTGATCGAATACCGTAGGCTTCCGGTCCATGAAAGATGCCGCGTGAGGTTTGGACTGCGAAGGCGTGCTTGGCCGCAGGTTGTTTCTTGCCGGTGAGCCATCGAGCAAAGGAGTTTCCGTCAAAGTCCAGTTCTTCGGGATGACCACCAGCCAGCTCTACCAGTGTCGGGACGATATCCACATAGCTGGTCAATCGATCGGTCACTGGTGATTTGACCTTGGATCCGGGCCAACGTAACAGCATCGCTGATCGAATGCCGGTGCCGTAGCAGGTCCATTTACAGAAGGGAAAGTTGGAGCCTTGCTCGCTGAGAAAGATGACGACGGTGTTTTTGGACAGACCGCCTTTGTTCAGCGCATCGATACAGCGCCCGAACTGCGCGTCCATGTAGGTGATCTCAGCATAGTAGTCGGCGAGTCCATCGCGAGTTTCCTTGGTGTCCACCATGTAGGGAGGGATGGTGAATGAGGAAGTGTCATAGGCCGTGGCATCGCCGCGATTCCAAGGTGTGTGTGGTTGGTTGGAACAGACGACGAGGCAGAAAGGCTTTTCTGTCGATGCAGCGTCGCTGAAGAACTGTTCCGCTTTGGATAGATCGAGATCGAGCCCCTTTCCGTTGTCGTGATGCCGGCCTCCAAGTGATTCGAAAGGGAAGGCTGAGTCGGGCGCCTCATGACGTTTTCCCAAGATGGCTGTCCGGTAGCCGAGTGCGTTCAGATGGTGAGGCAGACTCTTGATTCCGTGGTGAACCTGACTGTGATTGGGATGGGCACCATTGCGCACTGGATAGATGCCTGTGTAGAGGCTTTGTCGTAATGGTGAGCACATGGGGGCCGGATTGAAGCACTTGGTGAACTTGATTCCTTGTTCTGCAAACGCATCAAGATGGGGCGTTCGCACGTCCTTGTTTCCATAACAACCCAGATCGGTGTAAGTCATGTCATCCGCCATGAAGATCAGGAAGTTCGGCGTGGCGGCCTGAGCAAGTCCGGCAGTCAGGATTGCATAGGCAATCAGACACAAGCGGAAGCATCGGAGAGATAGCATGATTTCGAATTAAGTGGGTTCTTAGGTGGCCGAATTGAGCTGATCCTTGGTCGAATGCTGTAGAGAGTAAAGGTATTGGCTTGATCTCTCCAAAGAACGAGACAGATTTCCATTTCTGGATTCTCCGGTTAAGAGAATCTCCTGTCCACTTTTCTCAGGCCACATCGATGTGATCTGCATTCAGAAACGGAAGATCTAGTTGCGATAAATGAGCTTCGAAGAAGGAGGTCTTTCCTGCGCCGTTTGGGCAAGCCAGCATGACAAGAAGAGGGGCGGCCATGGTAAACTATTAATCAGCGGAAACGATTTTTCCTGATCGTCGCCTGATGTTCTCTTGTGACTTCTTGATGCCGGCTGGAGTCAGTGCGGCTTTCAGTGCTGAGTCCAATTCAGGTCTTCCAACTCGTTTGATGGCTGTTTCTGCGGGATAGGATAGTGCTTTCTCGATGACTCTACCAATCTGAGCCCAATGCTCGATCTGTTGAGGAGGTGAGCGATGTGCCTCGACAGCTGCCTCTTCTGCCATTGCTGCCAATTCACTGCTGATCCGGATCGATCTGCTCATGCAATTCAATTTGTGGCAAAATGCCACAAACTGCAAGTTGGGTCGAATACTTGGAGGGCTCTATAGAAATCTTCATCAACTGGTAGCCTTCTATCTTTCGCTACTTCGCCGCTTCTTCGTAATAGGCGTTCATTTCCCTCCACCAGTTCAGGAGTTGCTCCTTCATGTTTGAGACGCGTTTCTTCTGATTGGTGGCGAGGTTCTTCTGTTCGCCGATGTCTCGCTTGAGGTTGAAGAGCATGGTTTGGCTTCCGTCGGGATTGCAGAGGAGTTTCCAATTTCCATGACGCATCGCCAACTGAGGGCTGATGTGTTTCTTGTTCCCTGGCTTGATGCTGCCGTGGACTCCGTACTCCCAGAAGATGGGAGCGGGCCGTTTGATCGTTTTTCCAAGAAGGGCAGGGGACATATCATGGCCATCGCCGGTTGATGGCTTTGCTCCGACCATTGATGCGATGGAGGGAAGTAGGTCAATAGCAGCCATGATAGTGTCTTCGTTTGTGGCACCTGCTGGGATCTTTCCTGGCCAGCGAGCGATAAAGGGCATGCGAATGCCGCCTTCGAAAAGACTCCATTTACGACCGAAGAATGGTCCAGTGAATCCGGGAGGCGTTGTCTGTTGCTTGTAGTAGCGAGGCCAGTCAGTCGGGCCGTTGTCGCTTGTGAAGATGACGATCGTATCTTCAGCGAGTTGAAGGTCGTCGAGCTTGTTGAGAACGCGGCCTATTTGTCTGTCCATTTCGTCAAGGACGGCGAAGAAAGGGATATCGGGAGGATTGTCTGACTTGTCCTTCCATTTGTTTAACTGCGCTTCGGATGGCAGGTGGGCGTCGTGCACATCGTTGGGGAAGACACGGAGGTAGAATGGTTCGTCCTTGTGCCGCTCCATGAAGTCGAGCGCCTTGTCCACGTAGGTCTCGGTTGTCTTGTGCTTGGGAAGGTCAAGGATCTCGCCTCGTCCGTGGTTCCAACTATCTTTCTGATTGCCGGTTTTCTGCCAGAGGATGCGATTTCCAAGGCCCTCGAACGAAACCAGTGATTCATCAAAACCGTAGGCTTGAGGGAGCGGGGCATCACCGACATCGCGGCCGCCGCCCATATGCCATTTTCCAAAGTGTGCGGTGTTGTAACCTTCTTTCTTGAGCAGCTTGGCGAGGGATGGGGCTTTGGGATCGAGCCAATCGGGCATATTGCGTTCGCGATTGGACCGGCGTGTGGCGAAGAACGAATGAATGCGATAGCGCTGCTGATATTGCCCGGTCGTCAGGGCAACGCGTGAAGCCGAGCAGATGGGCGAATTCACGTAGAAGTTGGTGAGTTTGATTCCTTCATCGGCGAGACGATCGATGTTCGGTGTCTTCATGGAAGGGTTGCCGAAGCAGCTTGGATCGGCGTAGCCCATGTCATCGATGAAGAACATCACGACGTTGGGCTTCTTTGCCTCAGCACTGGAGACGAGCAGGAGTGATAGAAGAATCAGAAACTGTTTCATGACGATGTTGGTTGGATTCCAGAAGTTAGGGCGTAATCCCCCTCTGGTCACGTTATCTCCGCACGGACTCTTGTAGAGAATTGGTCTTCGCGGCGCGCCGTTGAGAATGAGGAAGGTCTGCTAGTCTCCTATCTTGACCGCTCCCTCAATTGGTGAGGATGCGTCAAAGACGTGAGGCGCTGTGACTTCGACACTTTCGCAGTTGATGAGTGAGGGTACGCCGTTTTGAATGGCAGCTTCGAGTTGATCCACGAGCTTGTAGTGATCTGGATTCAATTTCACGACGGGTGGAATACCGTTTCGCTCAGGGGCCAGTTCCAGCCGGTAGTCGTCAGTCAACACATAGGCATCTGAGCGCAAGGTAAAGAGATCTGCGGTGGTCTTGACTGGTGCAAACCGTGAGCGGGGAACTTCTACGGCGCCTGCGTTCTTGAAACAGGAGATAGCGGCACCCATAGCTGTTTCCAACTGCACCACCTTTGGGCTGTTCTTATCACGTGGGTCGACGTTCTTTTGGTTGCGGATGACAGCCAAAGGGAGAAAGCCATTGTTTGTGTCGAGTGCGTCGCGTAGATCCTCCAACTTGATCCAGAGATTGTTGGTATTGAAAAAGCGATGGGTGTCGATGTCCTGAAAACTTGCGATGTCTGCGTCCGGGCATTGTGCGGATTCGCGAAGGAGAAGTCCGTTGGAGTTGGCATCCAAAGCAAGATGTCCTCCCTTGCGATCTGCTCCGGTCCGCCGAGTGACCTCCATGATAAAGGGCGCGTCTGACTCGGCAAAGTAGGCAAGAAGATTGAGATCCAATGTTGCTCCGAGATTGTCAGAGTTGGAGACAAAGACATAGCGGGCGCCTGATTCGATGAGTTCCTCCAGCTTTCCTGAACTCAGGATGGATGGATAAAGATCTCCGTGACCGGGAGGGCACCATTCGAGTTCTGGATTCGAGGACCACGAAACCGGATCGAGAGTCGTTGCATCTAGTTTTGGTGCCTGACTCTGGACGAACTCCAATGAATCGGGCTCTCCTAGTTCAGGATAACGTTTTAAGAACTCTCTGGTGTCGTCACTGGTGGAGAAACTGTTCATGAGGAGGAAACGGAGTGACATACCTGTTTTCTCGCGGAGTGCCTGTATCTGCTTTGCTGTCAGATCCAGGAAATTCATACCATCCCTGACTTCCAGTAGAGACTTTGCCTTTTGAAGACCCATGCCAGTTCCTAGCCCGCCATTGAGCTTCAGCAGAACAACGGATTTTAGCAGATCCTGCTTCTTTGTGTCATCTGCCTCTGGGAGTTCTTCAAGTCTAGGGAGTGATTCTACCGGGCGAATGCTGGATTCTGGAATCATCATTTCCGCACCACTCTTTAGAAGGGCTGCGTTGTGTTCAAAGGCACGGATTGCGACCTCGCTGACTCCGGCTGATTCCATTTTCTCACGGATGGCACTCATTGGGAAAACCGTCCGAAGCCTATGTCAAAAGGTCAACGGATTTCGGGGGCGCCAATTCAGCGGTTGTAGATCCGTATTCAGGTTGCTGCGTATTGCAGGCGATATGCCTTGGGTGTGATTCCTGTGATCTTGCGAAAGTGTCTGGTGAAGTGACTCTGATCATAGAACCCTGTCTCAGTTGCGATATCGATGATCTCCTTGGTCGTCATGGTCAGGAGATAGCGGGCTTTCTCGATCCGGATGGACATGAGAAAGCGATTGGGCGACATGCGAAAGGTGGCTGAGAACCTGCGGTTGAAATGGGTGACAGAGAGACCGGCCATGTCTGCTAGTTGCTCTGCTGTGATCTGATCGGCGAAGTGTTTTTCGAGATACTGAGCTACGGAGGCGAGGTTTTGAAACAAGTCAGCACGATCTTCGGGCGTGGTGATGGCATACCTCACACCCGCGAGACCAATGACCTTTCCTTCGCCTGAGAAAAGAGGGGTCTTGCTTGAGCGAAACCATCCTGGGCGTCCGTTCTGATCAATGATGAACCACGATTGATTGGCGAGGGCCTCACCGCTTTTCATGATCATGCGGTCTTCCTCGATATAGGCTTCTGCGAGGGCGGGGGGATGATAGTCGCGATCTGTCCTCCCGAGCAGCTCTTCTGGCGACAATAACTTCTTGGTCGCGAGCATGGCTGAGTTCGCAGCGACAAACCGACTCTGAAGATCCTTTGCGTAAAAGACGATTCCGGGAAGGTGTTCAAACAAAGCCATGAACTCCTGAGATCTCGGGTGGCGTTCGAAGAACTTAATATTGAGTGCCAAAGGCATGGTCGGATCATACCAAGAGCGCATTGGGGGGTTACAAGACATGAAAGCAGGAAAAGCTAGGGTCTCTATCAACCGTATGAACCGTTTTTATAGTATAGTCTCTCTGATGTTCATGTGCTTCCTGAATGCAGGTGGTGCAGAGCCGCGTCTTGAGTTCAATCGGGATATTCGTCCTATCCTGAGTGAGAATTGCTTTTACTGTCACGGATTCGACGAAAAGAACAGGAAGGCAGGATTGCGACTGGATACCTTTGAAGGGGCTACTGAGGATCTGGGAGGTTATAGGGCCATTGTTCTAGGGAAAGCCTCCGAATCTGAGTTACTGAAACGGATCTCGACTCATGATCGCGACGATCTGATGCCGCCTCCTGAAACCGAACAGAGCCTGACGGAACAGGAGAAAACACGCCTTCGGGAATGGATCAATCAAGGTGCGCAATATCAGGAACATTGGGCGTGGTCGGCTTTGGCTCGTTCAAGTGTTCCGGGTGGTGTTGACGGCGCTGCTGCAATAGATGCCTTGCTGAAAAAGGGATGGTCCGAGAATGGAGTGCCACCAGTGGTAGTTGCGTCTCCGCGTGAACAGCTCAGGAGGTTGAGCTTTGATCTCCGAGGCTTGGCGCCTTCCATTGATGATGTGAGAGCATTTGAGAAATCGCCGACAGCCAAACATCTTGCAACGTTTCGTGATCGCTGGATGGGCGAGTTGAGCTTTGCTGAGCATCAGGCATTGCGTTGGCTTGATCTTGTAAGGTGGGCGGATACCAGTGGTTTTGTTAGTGATGAACCAATCGCTTCAGGAGCGTATCGCGCGTGGATTGTTGAAGCGTTTGAGAAGAATACACCTTTTGATCAATTCTCCATTGAGCAGCTTGCAGGCGATCTCTTGCCCGAACCTACGGATGATCAGCTGATTGCTTCGGGATACAATCGGATCCTGAATACGAATTGTGAGGCCGGCGCGATCGAAGAGGAACAACTCTATAAGTTGAAGGGGGAACATATCCGCGCGCTTGGAACGGTATGGTTGGGAATGACGACCGGATGTGCAGAGTGCCATGATCACAAGTTTGATCCACTGTCTGCGAAGGATTATTACAGTCTAGGCGCCTTCTTTGATGATCTCGTAGAGGCTGGTGTATACACCCCCGGCGACAGACGTGAGCCGCTTCACTATGTGCATGGTGATGCCAACACTCGGATACGTGACCAGGAACTTTCTGCGGAAATAGCTGCTCTGAAGAAGCAGATCTATTCTCTGAAATCAGATGGTTTCGACGACTGGTCCAAGTCAACGCGCGTGGTGCTTGGTGATAAGAATCCCTCTCGGGACTATATCTGGATCCCCGGGGAGTTGCCTGCGATGCGTATTTTGGAGGGGCAGTTTGATACCTATGAGACAAAGCGGGGACTCGTTCGTGAAACGCGAGGTAAAGAGGGGGAATTCGTTCGGCATCATGCAGCCGAATTGATGTCCGGTTATCTTCATCAAAAGGCGTTGCAGTCTGACCCGAAAACCGAGGCGTGGTTTGTTGATGTCTGGATCGATGCTGATGCCCGGCCGGAGATGATTGGAATTCAGATCTCACATGGTGATTACGGCCGACTAGGCTGGAAGACTGCGAACTACGAAACCTATTATTGGGGTAAGGATTCATCTGGAGCCCTCGACAAGAAACATTCGTGGAGTGATCCGAAACGAGTGAAGCGTCTGGGGGATCTGCCTAAGGAGAATGGTTGGGTGAGATTCCGTGTTCCGTTTGATCAATTGCTCAAGCCTGTGGGCGGGCAGAACTTTGAGGCCGTAGGTATGGCATGGCTTCATACAGGAGGGCGTGTTTCTTGGGGCGCCAGCGGAGCAGAGATCAAGACGCACAAGGCTGTTGCACTTGATTTGGGTGAGACGGGAATCCGGCGTTGGTGGGAAACGCCATTCAATCGGCAGGTGTTTCAGAGTCGCTTGGAGTTTGTGCCGAAGGCTGTGCTTGCAAAGGAAGCGTATCGTGATGCAGACAAGAAGGCAGTCGCCTTGGCTGCATGGCAGGAGGCGACGCAACCCAAGTTGATGGGGCGTCTGAGATCCTTGGAGTCGGAGTTGCATCAGAAGAGATCACAAGCCATGCCGGTCTTGGTCTCGCGCAAGACAGGTGATCGAAAGGTGACGCGTCTGCTGAATCGCGGTGATTATCTCGACAAGACCGGGCCAATCGTTGAGCCAGCCGTCCCTGAGTTTCTTGGAAAGCTAAATACGAAAGGATTGGCGACCCGACTTGATTTGGCGCGTTGGATGTTCTCTGAGAACAAAGCGCTCGTATCGCGTGTGTTTGTCAATCGTCTGTGGCATCAGTTCTTTGGTCGGGGCTTGAGCGATACATTGGAAGATGCGGGGACTCAGGGGGAGTGGCCCTCGAGTGTGGCGCTGCTGGATTGGCTTGCTGTGGAGTTCATAGAAAGCGGTTGGGACCGGAATCACATGGTGCGTTTGTTGACCTCGACTGAGGCATATCGATTGAGTTCGAAGGCTTCGCCTGAGTTGCTGGCGAAAGATATGGAGAATCGTCTTCATGCAAGGCAGGGACGTTTCAGAATGACTGCTGAGGGAATCCGTGATCTGTCGCTTCAGGTTTCAGGAAGTTTGAAAAAGACAACGGAGGTGCCGACTGAAAGTTTCTTTCCTTATCAGCCAGACCCATATTGGACGCACTCAGACAAAGTGATGTTTGGCAGTCGTCACATGAACTGGGATACCAGCGACGAGAAGGTGCAGTATTCCCGGAGTCTATACACGTTTTGGAAGAGGCAGAACATTCATCCAATGATGTTGGCATTTGATGCGCCGACACGACAGGAATGCACAGCCAAGCGAAACATCACCAACACACCTGGGCAGGCATTGGCTCTGCTGAATGACCCTATCTTTGTTGAAGCGGCGAGGCTTCTGGCAGACAAGGTGATTCATGAAGCCGACGGGGATGACCTGAAGGGATTGGAAAGACTGTTTGGACTAACATTGCAGCGAGAACCCACTCAGCCAGAACTGGAGTTGCTGAGTGGATTGTTGACCCGTCAACGAACGCACTACGAATCAGATCTCAAATCGGCTTTGAAACTCGTCTCCGTTGGGCAGTCGTTACCTGCATCTGATGCCAACTCGCCAGAGCGGGCAGCCTGGACGATCGTTGCCCGCACTGTTCTCAATCTTCATGAATTCCTGACACGCCCATGAATCCATCCATGCTACATACAACACGTCGGCACTTCTTTTCCCAGTCAGCTACAGGGCTTGGTGCTGCGGCTCTCGGAAGTCTCATGGGACAAGGGGCGGCGCTTGGAAACGATTTTCCCAATTTCGCGCCCAAGGCCAAGCGGGTCATCTATCTGTATATGGCGGGTGGGCCCAGTCAGTTTGAGACATTTGATGAAAAGCCCAAATTGCGAGAACTTCATGGAAAGCCAATCCCCAAGTCATTGACTGAAGGTGTGAAACTGGCCTTTCTCCAATATGAGGCGCTCAAGTGTTTCGGGAGCGACATGGATTTCAAGGCCAGCGGTGCCTCGGGGCATTCGATCTCCAAGGTGTTTCCTCATCTGAGAAAGGTCGCGGATGAGTTGTGCATTGTGAAGACCCTGCAGACGGATCAGGTGAATCACGATCCGGCGCATACCTTCATGAATACTGGAACCAGTATCGCCGGGCGTCCAAGCATGGGATCTTGGCTGTCTTATGGATTGGGATCGGAGTCTCAGAACCTTCCTGGATTCGTAGTGATGCGTTCGGGCCCGCTTGGGCAGCCTATCCCGACTACCGCCTGGCATAATGGTTTTCTTCCTGGGAAATATCAGGGAGTGGAGCTGTATGGAAGTGAACAACCCTTGAACTACCTTTCCTCGCCATCTGGTGTGGGTAAGACATCGCAACGAGATACAATCGAATCCGTAAAGGCACTCAATAAGCTTCATCACGATACTACTCAGGACCCAGAGATTCTGACGCGCATCAATCAGTATGAGCTGGCCTTTCAGATGCAAACGAGTGTTCCTGATTTGGCAGACTTCGCGGGGGAATCAGCAGACACGCGCAAGCTGTACGGAGTGGGCGACAAGCCGAATGGTAGTTTCGCATCGAACTGCCTGATGGCCCGTCGAATGGCCGAGCGAGGCGTGAGATTTATCCAGCTTTATCATACAGGCTGGGATCATCATGGCGGCGTGATCAAAGGCGTTCAGTCGAGAGCAAAGGACGTAGATCAAGGTGCAGCAGCTCTGATCGCCGATCTGAAACAGCGGGGGATGCTGGATGATACATTGATCATCTGGGGAGGTGAGTTTGGAAGGACTCCGATGTCACAAGGTGGCACGGGGCGGGATCACCATACGAAGAGTGGCGCACTCTGGATGGCTGGTGGCGGTGTGAAGGCTGGGGCCAGTTATGGTGAAACGGATGATTTCGGATTTGGGGCCGTCAAAGATCCATTTCACGTGCACGACTTCCACGCCACTGTGCTCCATTTGCTTGGGATCAATCACAAGCGACTGACCTATAAATACAAAGGCTTCAACTTTCGCCTGACCGCCGTTCACGGGCACGTGATCAAGGATGTGTTGGCGTGAAGACTAGTTGAACTGATTCATAAGTCTGCCCCAAACCACAAAACTGGCCGTCCACAGAAAAGGTGCCCAGATCAACCAGGCTATCATTTCGAATGGCCACCATATTTTTCGCGGTTTGAGGAGTGTGTTGCCAACGGCATATGCGCCGGTGAAGAAGGAGAAAAGACACATCAGAAGGAAGGCCAAGATAAGTGCCCAAGGATCGTTGGTGGCCACCTGGTAAATGGTACCGGCAATTGTCAAAGTCACAAATGCAAGGCCACTGCGTATGATTCTACGGCATTTGTTAAATTGATCCGTAGGGACTGCTTCATCAGGTTCGAGGGTAGGGGTGCTCTGGTATGACAAGATGAACTTGGTGATTGCTGATGCAGGGGCGATCATGGGATTGGAATTGAGAGGGTATTCTTAGCTGCTGAATCTCTTCAAATTACGCGTCTTTTGAGGGAATCTTTCAGGTTGAGTGAAACTTTTTTCGGCGTAGGTTACGTTCATTCCTTTGGTAACTTGTTCGAACCCCTTTCGTGATATGAATCATCTTAGTCGTCGGGATCTTCTACGTGGCCTGGGAGCTACGGGCGCAGTGGCTGCATTGGCACCTCTCAATGGGCTCCTTCAGGCAGCCCCAGCCAAGTCCGATTCTCTAGCCACACAACTCTACAAGAGCCTCAGTGATGAGCAGTTGGAGAAGATCGTATTGCCGGTGAATGACAAGAGGCGACAGATGATCAGCAACTGGTGGTACGTGCACAAGGAGCACAGGATCAACAACGCCTTCAAGCCAGAGCAACAGGAGTTGATCCAGACGATCTTTGATTCGTTTCACACCGAGGAGTATCGGGATGTGGTGAACGAACAGGTAAAGACTGATCAGTATGGCGAGGCTAAGAATTCGCCGTCAGTTGGGTTCTTTGGCACTCCTGAGGACAAGGGGTTTGAATTTATTTACACGGGGCACCATGTGACCCGGCGTTGCAACGCGCATACTGACGAAGGAAAGGGTTTTGGCGGGGCTCCGATTTTCTACGGTCATTTCAAGACCAAGTTCAGAGAGGGCAAGAACCACGAAGGGAATCCCTATTGGTATCAGGGACTGATCTTTAATGAGTTTGTGCAGGCGTTGGATGGCAAGCAGCAGGGAAAGGCATTACTGAGTCGTGAGCCTCGCAGTGAGCGTGGCCAGAGACCTATTGAGAAGAAAAAGGCTGGTTGGCCCGGATTGAGTTGTGCCGATCTGAGTGAGGATCAACAGGACAAGTTGATTGATACGATGCGCCGTATGATGGAGATGTTCAGGAAGGATGATGTGGAAGCCACGCTCAAAGGGATCAAGCAGAGTGGAATGATGGACAGGCTTCACGTCTCCTACTACGACGGGAAGTATGACATCGGCAATGATCGTGTCTGGGACACATGGCAGATCGAGGGACCGGACATGGTCTGGTATTTCAGAGGCTACCCGCACATTCATACCTACTTCCACGTCAAAGCTTGAAATGAACAAAGGACTCAGGACTGGCTTGGTGGGTGAAGAGGTGTTCGTGGTGAGCGAACAGCATCTGATCGATTTCATTGAAGGGGAAATGCCCCAGATTCTTTGCACCCCATGGTTGATCTGGTTTCTGGAACATGCCGCGCGGAATGCGGTGGTTCCGTTTCTGGAAAAGGGAGAAAGTACCGTGGGAACGGTTGTGAACGTGCAACATCTGGCCGCGACCCCGTTGGGGGAAAAAGTGATCTGCAAGGCGAAGGTGATTTCCACGGAAGGCACACAGGTGTCGTTTCAACTGGAGGCTCACGATGAGCACGAATTGATCGCCAGGGGTACCACCAAGCTCAGGGTCATTCAGGCAGCGCGATTGGCTCGACGCGTCGAAAAGAAGCGGTCCGATTCCTAGTCGGTTAGTGCCTTTTTACGCAGAATCGTAAAAAAAGTCAGATTGGGTGTCCGAACTGAGGTCGGTGGAACACTGTAACTCTCATAATGCCTGATCAGTCAGCACCCAATTCAGATCGTATGGAGGAGTTCATTGAGCTTCTCAGCAAGCATGATCAAGGGCTGACTGCGTATGTGATGAGTCTTGTGCCTTCTTCAGCAGACGCTCAGGACATTCTTCAGGATACCAAAATGGCGTTATGGCGATCCATGGATCGATATGAGGCAGGGAGCAATTTCGGGGCATGGGCACGTAAGACGGCTCTCAATCGGGTGATGAATTGGCGAAAGAAGAAGGGCAGGGAGAATCAACGACTCTGGTTTACGGATGAATGCTATGAATTGCTGGCTGAGGATTACGAGCCAGTGTCGGACCAGGGAGTTGAACAGAGCCAGAAACTCAAGACCTGTATAACCAGACTTCAGCCTGCACATAGAGAGATTTTGGTTCTGAGGTATTTTCGCGATTCATCAGTGGAAGACGTAGCAGCCCGGGTTGAGCGGACAGTGGAGGCTACGTATCGGGTGTTGAGCCGTATTCGATTGGCACTCCGCAAGTGTATGGACTCTCCAGCTATCAAATCATGAATCAAGATCAGGAACAGAGATTGGCCGAACTCATTGAGAAACGTCTCAATGAAACGATATCCGAAGTAGAGGTCCGTGAGTTGGAGTTCTGTCTTGTTGACGACAAGGATGCGCGACGATTGTTTTGGGATTTATCCACTCAGCATGCGGATCTGGCGATGCTTGGTGATTCGCTGACAGTTGAGGAATTGCACGCCGCTTCGGAACGAACCAGAAACATTCCAAGATGGTCCTATGCTGTGGCTGCGATTCTTGTGCTTGGGCTCTTTTTGATACTTCAAAATCTCCAACCCAGAACTGTAGCAACGTTGGTCTCAAATGAAGATGCAGCCTGGGAAAGCGCGTTGCCTACGACGCCGGGCTCGGAGCTCATGCCTGGATTACTCGAACTAAAGACTGGAGTGGCCACGATTCAGTTCCATTCAGGTGTGACCGTTGTTTTGGAAGCACCAGCGAAGCTTGAGCTGAAGACGCCGATGTTGGGTCGTATGCACGCTGGCACTGCAGTTATTGATGTTCCTGAACCCGCCATCGGATTCATCATGGAGTCCCCATCTGGCTATGCTGTGGATCATGGAACTCAGTTTGCAGTGAGAGTGGATGAATACAGCGCCAACGCTTCCTTCACTGTCTTGTCCGGTGAAATCTCAGTTCATCATCCAAAGACCGGGCAGGAGGTTTGGCTGAAGGAGGATGAGGTTTCTGTAGTGACTCCCACTGAGTTGAAAGGTGCGGGCAAGAAGAAGGGTGGATGGAAGTTACATGCGAATCGGCTTCGAATTCGGAATGAGGGGCGCGCAACATCCTTTGTAAGGAACAATGATCCTGAGTTGTTGCATCCTGATTTCCTTTATCTCAAGACAGAGGATGGGGATGGTGAGTTTGACCGTCAGGCGATCTTTAATTTCGATCTCAAGGGCGTGGAAATTTCCAAGCTGGAGAAGGCGCGTATCAAATTTAATCTGGTACAGAGTGGGATCGGGTTTGCTGCGAATCTTCCCGTTAGAAACGTCTTTGCTGTTTACGGGGTGAAGGATGAGTCCTTTGAGAAATGGAAGAATGGTCTCCAATGGGAGGATGCCCCGAAGGTTGAGGATTGTGTCAGGTTGGGAACTTTCGAGGTGCCAAGGAGCAGAGCAAAGGGTGTGAATTGGTTTAAGTCAGATCTGATCACTGAGTTTATGAAGACAGATACCACAGGAGTAGTTTCGTTTCTGTTGCTGCGGGAGACAACAGAGGCCAACAGAAAGGGACTCGTTCATGCCTTCGCAAATGACTCTCATCCCGAGTTTAGTGGCCCGGTGATCGAACTGATCTTTCCAGAGGATACACAGCCTCAGCATGCAAGTGACAAATAGGGTAGGATCCCATAACCATTTCTAAATCCAATACCAGCAACGATGATGAACGCCGATAGACGAACATTCCTCAAGGGACTTGGAGGGGCATTGGCATTGCCTCTTCTGGAATCCCAAGCCGCCAGTCAACAAGGAGCGCCTACTAGGTTCTTGGTTGTTGGAAATCCGTTTGGAGCACATCCTGAACATTTCTTTCCGAAGGAGTTTGGTAGGGACGCGAAGCTTTCTCCAACACTGAGTTCGCTTGATTGGGTCAAAGATCGTCTGACGGTGCTGTCGCACACGGATCATGGAATGGTCAGTGGCCATGGCCGAGAGATCTCGTTTCTGAGTGGCGTGCTACCTTTGGATGCCCAGGCTTATCCAGAGAAGAACATGTCGCTGGATCAACTTTTTGCCCGGCACACGGGAGCGCAGGTGAGGTATCCTTCAATCGGGGCTGCTCTGGAAGCAGGAATCCGGATGAGCTGGACGGCTAATGGAGTGGAGAAATTCCCATATACTGATCCCCAGAAGCTTTTCGACCATCTGTTTCTGAATCTGACAGAGGGTGAGAAGCAGGCCCGACGTAAGATGCTGGAGCGAAACGGAAGTATCCTTGATACCGTTGGTGGGCAGTTTGATGCCGTGCTGAAGGGGGCGAGTCGTTCGGATCGCGAGAGGATTGATCAGTTCCAGACTTCAGTGAGGGAATTGGAAGGTGTATTCGCGAATCGAAACAACTGGTTGGATAAGGATAAACCCAGTTTTGATATCTCAGGCCACTTTGCTCATTCAGAGGTGACCATTGAGAATCGATACGATGCGATTTTTGATATGATCACCTACGCCTTTGAGACGGATTTGACCCGTGTGGCGAGTGTGGAGTTTCCATCCGAATTGAAATACACGGACATTGATGGCGTAAACCGGAGTTATCACGGATGCACGCATAATGGAAAGATGGACAATGTAACTGCTGAGCTGGTGGCCATTGAGAAGTTTCAGATAGCCCGCTTGTCTCGTTGTCTCCAGAAGTTGGATTCCGTCAAGGAACCCAATGCCGATGGGTCCATGTTGGATCACACGATTGTGCTTTTCGGAAGTGGAATGGGGTATGGCGGAACGCACTCCAATCGCAACCTTCCTATCATGGTTGCAGGCGGTGGATTTAAACACCGAGGCCATGTGGATGCACGTGGTAGCGACGGGAACAATATGCCGCTCTGCAATCTCTACGTCACATTGATGCAGCGTTTTGGTATCGAGCGTGATGCTTTCAACACCAGCACCGGAACCTTTGATCTTCGTCATGCATAAGTCATCCATTCTGCTGCTAGTCGGATTTCTGATCTCTGGTGGAATGAATATCATCAGCGCATCTCCTGCGTTGTTGAAAGAGCATTGCTCCAAGTGTCACAACGATCAGAAGGCTAAGGGGAAGTTCAAGCTTAGTGCACTGGGTGAAACGCCTGATGCTGAAAGTCTGCAAGGGTGGCTGGATGCGCTGGATCTGGTAACAGCAAAGGAAATGCCGCCTTTGGACGAAGGTGAGCTTTCGTCCAAAGAACGATCCAGTCTGATCAACTATTTCAAGGACAGGTTGGAGGTCTATGAAACGTTGGCGCACAAGCCGCAACGATTGCTGCCCCGCCGATTGAACAATCGTGAGTTTGCCAACAGCGTTCGCGATGTTCTGATGATTGAAGATGTTGGGACACATCATCCGACGGCAAATCTGATTGGGGATGCACTGCATGACGGTTTTGATACCCATGGTGAAACGCTTGGGTTCAGCAAGTTTCATCTGGAGCAATACATTGAAGCCGTCCGAAAAATTGTAGATGTGACGATTCTCTCAGGCGATAAGCCGGAAGCGAAACGGTATGATTTCAGCAGTCGAGAGATTCTGGAGGCAAGCACAAGTCAGAATACCAAGAGAGCTGAACGTCGAGGAACGAGGCAGTGGTTCGACTTCCGTGATCCCAGATCCTTTGCCTATTTCGAGGGACTGAAGACGATGCCTGCAACCGGGCATTATAAGATATCGATCCGCTGCACTGGGAAAGATCGCTTTGTCTATGAATCTTCGAAAACTGGAGTCTATCATGGGGACCCGATTCGAATGAGTGTGCATCTGGGGGATCGAGAAAAGGTGTTTGATTTGCCGGATGAAGATCAATTCGTAATCGAATTGGAAGAGTGGGTGGCAGCAGGGAGCAGACTGAGACTTCATCATCCGACCGATGGGCTGAGGGAGCGAAGCAATGGTAACTTCAAGTTTCAGTATGCGATTGGCGGAGAGTATTTGAAGAAACATGACCCTGTGGAATACAGGAAGGTTGTGGCAGGGATCTCAAAGGGTATGAATGCCAGAATCCGGAGAAAGCCCGAGAGTTGGCATCATTGGGTCAATCATTGGCAGGGACCTCGGCCGGTGGTTTACGGGGCGACGGTGGAAGGGCCGTTCTTTAAAAGTTGGCCGCCAGAGAGACAGGTGGCGTTGATCGGGAAGGATCCGAAGGTGTCTGATGCAGCAGCGATTCTGAGACCGATTGCGGAACGAGCCTTTCGTCGTGAAGTCTCAGATGGTGAGCTGCAACGATTTGTGGATCTGGCAAATGCCAAGGCGGACGCTTTGAGTGACGTTGAGGCACTTAAGGAAGGTATCGTTTCGATTTTGGTTTCACCTGCCTTTTTGTTGCTGAATACGGATGAAGTGAGTGAGCCGGATCGTTTTGCCAGCAAGCTGAGCTACTTTCTTGGAAGCACTATTCCAGATCGGGATCTTCGTGCCAAAGCAGCCAATGGAGCACTAGGCAATTTCAATTCCGTTCGGGCTGAAATACAAGCTGCGCTTGACCGTGAAGAAGCCAACCCCTTCTTGAAGGCATTTCCGACTGCGTGGTTGGAATTGAATGACATCAACTTCATGGCACCTGATCCTGACCAGTATCGATTCTATCATCGAAAACGAGTGAGTGAGGATATGGTGAATGAGGCACTCCACTTCTTTCGCCACGCGGTGAATGAGAACATCCCTGTGACTGAGTTTCTTTCTGCTGACTACAGTTTCATCAATGCAGACCTTGCGCGGGTCTATGGAGTTGAAGATGTGGCTCCTGACTCTCGGTTCAGGAAATACACCTTCAAGGATGGAAGGCGTGGAGGGATTCTGGGAATGAGTGCCTTTCTGACGGCTACGGCGGATAGTTTGTCCACCTCTCCGATTCACCGTGCCATTTATGTGATGGAGAATCTGCTTGGGATTCATCCTTCACCACCTCCGCCGGATGTGGTGATCACCGAACCAGATGTGCGGCAGGCCAAGACGATCAAAGAAATCCTCAACGCTCATCAATCTGATCCGAATTGCGCAGCCTGCCACAAGAGCATTGATCCCTTTGGATATGCCTTTGAGAACTTTGATCCAACCGGCGCCTGGAGATCGGTCTATGTGGCACCTGAGCCGATGGATGCGGTTCCTGCCAAGGCAAAGAATCGCAGAAAGGCAGATCCTGTGACGATCCCAATCGATGCCAGTGCCAAGTTCAGGAACGGGGCCGAGTATCAGGATATTGTTGGTTATCGAAAGCAGTTGATGACAGATGCCAATCGCGATCGTTTTGTGAGGTGCTTCATTTCCAAATTACTGACTTATGCAAATGGAGCAGAGCCTGAGGAAGGCGACTTTGCCGAGATCGAAAAGATACTGAAACGGTCTGCAAAGCGTGATTATCGGGTGGTGGATACTATTGCTGCCGTAGTTGATAGTCCATTGTTCAGGGAGCGATAGAGGCGCCCGAAGCTCGAACTGGATCTTTACAGGAATGTTACCTTGTCGTTGGGCATACGACATCCCCAAGTCTCGTAGAGACGTTGCCTTAATCGAGGCGCCGCCGGGGCTGCTACGAAAGTGCAGCGCAAAGAGCGCGACTCAGGGTCGACATAGAAGGGCCTTTGGTGAAACCTCTTGGCGCCTGATGTTGAGGCTTTGTTGATGAAGAGATTTAGTTCATCGAAACCCTTTTTCTTGAAGTGGAGTCTGTTTGTTGTTTTGGCGTTGTCCTCCTTGGGGCTCAAAGCTGAATCGATAGCTAGAATCTGGAACGAGCAGAATCTGGCTGCCATTCGGATCGATTTTCCTAATCCACCTGTTCACGCGCGGAACCTCTTTCATACCTCAGTCGCGATGTGGGATGCGTGGGCTGCCTATGACCCAGTAGGTGTGGGCTACATTCACCGAGAGACTGCGACGGCGGCCAATGTGGCTGATGCGCGACGTGAAGCAATCAGCTACGCAGCCTACAGAGTATTGACTCACAGGTATGCGCTGTCTGTGAATGCGTCGGCTTCACTCCAGTCGTTGTCTGATCAAATGATGCTTCTTGGGTTTGATCCATCGGAAACTGGAACTACAGGGGGGGCTCCATCTGCCGTAGGAAATCGCGTAGCTGAGGCGGTTCTAGCATTTGCCGCGAGTGACTTGTCGAATGAAATGGGCGATTATGCTGACCCAAATTATTCGCCTGTGAACGATCCTCTGATTCTGGCGTTTTCAGGAACATCCATTAGCGACCCGAACCGGTGGCAGCCTCTGGCATTTGATGTTCGTGTAACGCAGAATGGATTGATTGCTGCATCTGTTCAGACCTTCGTTGCATCGCATTGGGGGAAGGTGCGGCCCTTTGCCATGGCCCTGAACGATGGACAGGCAGTCTACTATGACCCGGGCGCTCCTCCAGCTTTGGGGGCAGGTACGGACCAGTTGTTTAAAGACGGGAATGTGGAGGTGATTGCGAAGAGTGGACTCCTAGATCCTTCGAGTGGAGTGATGATTGACGTGTCTCCGGGAGCTCGAGGTAATAACACGCTAGGTCTAAACAACGGGACGGGCCACACGGTTAATCCTGTCACCAAAATGCCTTACGCCTCAAATGTGATTCCGCATGGCGACTACGGGCGAGTGGTGGCTGAATTTTGGGCTGATGGACCTGATTCGGAGACGCCTCCAGGGCATTGGAATGCCTTGGCCAACGAGGTGGCAGATCACGAAGATTTCGAAAGAAGCTTCGAAGGGAATGGTCCCGTGCTGGATGAGTTGGAGTGGGATGTGAAGCTTTACTTTGCTTTGAATGCGGCCGTGCACGATGTCGCAGTATCTGTCTGGGGCTGTAAGGAACATTATGACTATGTCCGCCCGATCAGCAGTATCCGCTATATGGGGGGGGAGGGGCAGTCTTCGGATAGTTTCAAGAGTTTCTATGACCCGCACGGTCTGCCTCTGGTTGATGGCTTGATCGAACTGGCGACGACAGAGTCACTTTCCGCCGAAGGACGTCATCAAGGAACCCCGGGAGCCAACGCGGGAAACATTCTCATCAAGGCATGGGGAGGTGAACCTGGTGATCCTGAAACAGAGTTTACCGGAGTAAAATGGATCAGGGCGATTGACTGGCTGCCCTATCAACGGGACACTTTCGTGACGCCAGCTTTTGCTGGATATGTATCTGGGCATAGTGGGTTCAGTCGCGCCGCAGCGGAGGTGCTGAGCAGTATGACAGGCAGTCCTTATTTTCCTGGGGGGATGGGGGAGTTCATTGCTCCAATGAATAACTTTCTTCAATTCGAACAAGGGCCCAGCGTGGATGTGCATCTCCAATGGGCCACATATTTCGACGCGGCTGACGAAGCAGGGCTTTCGCGAATATACGGAGGAATTCACGTTCCCGTAGACGATGGCCCCGGGCGAATTGTAGGATCATTATGTGGGAAAGAAGCATGGAATCTTGCCACCAGATATTTCGACGGAAGCATTCTCAATGAGCAGCCAGAGTTGACAATTCAAGTCGATCAGATGGGAGGAAATCAAGAACTCGAATGGTCCAGTAAGCGAGGTTTGTTCTATCAACTCCAACGCACAAGTTCCTTGGGATCATCATTTGTGGACGAGGGTATGCCCTTCAGAGCAGAAAAAGTGAAGCACGGCATGATGGTTCCCTTCGATGGAGGGACGGACGCTTCATTCTATCGTGTCATGCGGCTTGATCAATAGGGGCTTTGACGTTCCATGTGTCTTCGCAAAAGAATTCAATTGCAAGTGAGTCGTTTGAAGTTCATCAGAGGTTTGTGAATTCCAGTAGATCTATCGTTCTAGCGCTGCTGCTATCTTGCTGCTTCGCGGTATCTGCCTTTGGTGCAAAGATCGCCCCACAGAAGTATTTGATCGGACCCAAACATCCTGGAGCTTGGCTTCCATGCAAAGGGAGCCATCCTTTGGATCAAAGGAACACTGAGATCACGCGAATCTTCTTCTCTATTCACAGCTCTGGGTTTGATGCGATTCAATACTACGGGAACGCCGAAGCTGCTGTTGCCAAAGTTTCAGGGGCCGGAAAGGAGACGGTCATCGTGGCTCCTCAATTTTTTGAAAAGAAACACATCAAGGAGAAGATTCCTGCCGGAATGGTTCATTGGAAGGTCAGCCCATATCGAGGCTCGTCCTTGGCATTGAATGGGCCAGCGGCAAAAGGCGTTCGTTTGAGCGCCTTTGATGTGCTTGACCAGTGGTTGCAACAGATGGCAGACAAGAAGCTGTATCCCAATCTGAAGGATGTTGTTCTGGTGGGGCATTCGGCTGGAGGGCAATTGGTTCAGCGGTATGCCTTGGTGGGTAAGTTTCAGCCTCCGGAGGGAGTCGATGTGCGCTATGTGGTTTGTGCACCTTCTTCTTTTGCCTATCCAACAGCAGAACGCTGGGTCCCTGGAACAAGCTACCGATTTGCCATCCCATCACAGAAAGTGAGGGAGTGGGCTCCTGCCTACAATAAGTGGGGTTATGGCATGGAGGATCCCTACAGTTATATTCGGGGAAGAGATTTGAAGAAGTTGCTAAAAGACTACGCGAGGAAACATGTCTTTTACATCTGCGGCGAGCGAGACAACGATCCCAACAATAGCAGTCTCTCCAAAACGAACGCCGCCATGCTCCAGGGCCGCCAACGATTGGAACGAATGACCATCTTCTACAAATACCTCCAACACACCTACGGCCAATCCATCACAAAGTCACAGTCCTTCGCAGTTGCCGCCGGGGTGGCTCATTATGGAAAAGGAAACATGACCTCGGAGCCCGGACTTAGATTTCTCTTTGCTCCCATTCCTGAGTAGAAGCCCTCCCGCAGGGGCGCTGAGGAAAGACTGCGGAGATGAGTTTTATTACAGTCCCGATCACTCTGTGAATTCACCAAAGGGGCGGTTCTCGAATTTGTAGAGTTCTTTCCGTAGCTTCTCCTTAAGGTCTGCTTCGATATCAGGATGTTGACCGGTCAGGTTGATGTTTTCTTCTTTGTCGTCGCTCAGTTTGAAGAGTTGGTCTGCAGTGAAGTAGTGAGGGTTCGCTACCGACGCATAGTGACCCAGATGGCCGTTGCGGGTGAGATAGGGTGCAGGGAGCTTGTCTCCTTTGAAACCTCTGAAGTTCTGACCTTGATTGATCTTCTTCTGAAGGGATGCTGGATAGCGAACGGCAATGTATTTCCATTCCTTCGTTTTCACGGCGCGTGAGTGACCAAGCTCACCGAAGAGAACGTCTCTAACAGGCGATTGATCACCAAAGAGGGCCTTCTTAAAGCTGAGTCCATCAAAGGTGAAATCCTTCGGTGGCTTGATCCCGCAGAGGTCCATGACGGTTGGGGCCAAGTCGATGTTGGCGGTGAGGCCATCGTAGATGGAGCCTGCTTCGATGGCGCCTTTCCACTGAGCGATGAGAGGGACGCGCATACCGTAGTCATAGAGCGTCGCCTTACCATGACGGAAGGAGCCGTGATCCGGGACAAACATGATGAGTGTGTCCTCTTCCAGCCCAAGCGATTTTACCTTGTCGAGAATGGCACCCACGCCGTCATCAAGCCAAAGAGCGTAAGCGTCTTTGTCTTTGAAGCCTGCCTCGCGATTGCGTTTGAGTACGCTTTGTCGTGAGGGAAGGACATTGAAACCATCTGCAACGAAGCCTTCGCCTGTCATTCGAGGATCTGCAGTCAGTGAAAATTTGTTAACCCATGGAGCGGGGCCGTGGTGAAGGGTTGTCGAAAAGTAGAGGAAGAATGGATCGTCTTTGGCTTGGTATAGAAACTTAAAGGCCTTCGATACAGTCCAGTCGAGATTGTGAACGTTCAGGGCATCACATTGTAGTTCCTTGAGATTGGCCCCATAGACTCCGTCCGCGAAGTCGAATCCCATCTTCTTCACTTCCTTACACCACTTTTGGTGATTTCTTCTCATCTTGGCGTTCACCGCTGAATCTCGTGGATCTGAGTCTTGAGGATAGGTTTCAAGGATTGAGTTCTTGGATCGTTTTCTATGTATCAACATGTCGTGACGCACGACATGGGATTTGCCGACAAAGCCTGTTTTGTAGCCGTGCTTCTGAAGAACCTTTGGAAGGTTCCAGAGATCTGCTTCCACTTCCCCAATGTTCTCAACCTGAGTCTGATCTCCGGGCGGATGTTCCTTCAGAAAGCGTTCGCCCTGGCACCGGCCTGCGAATCGTCCCGTCAGAAAGCTGTAGCGAGAAGGAGAACATACTGTGGAGGTCACGTTGAAATCAGATAGAAACATTCCGTCTTTAGCCATCTGATCAATACGAGGCGTGTGGACCTTGCCTCCCATGAATCCAAGAGAATCCCAACTCTGGTCGTCCGTGATGATCAGGATAATATTGGGTAGCTTCTCTGAATCAGCGCTGGAACAGTAAATCGCGGATGAGAGAAGAATCGCTGTGATTGCTGCTATTAGGATGGTGCGAAGCGGAAGCATGTCGTTGGAAATGTATTGGGAAAGGCAAAGGTAACGGAGAAAAGGCAGGGAATCTAGCAAACCGGGCACGGCGTTGAGAACCTGGTTTTGTAACGGGTGGCGGTCGCATTCTGTTCCTATTGAACATTTCCCGTTGTCGTGATCAATAAGCAGAATACTCGTTGAGCACTTGAATAGGAATTTTTGACGGTTATTCCTATTTGCGTGGTGGGGAAGGTTGATTAAGACTCCTCCCATTCACCTCAGCAATATCATGCGCAAGACCTACTTCCCACGACTGGCCATTATTCTCGTCGCCCTCCTCTCGATTCTTAACGCAGCGATCGCGTCGGATTTCCCTTATTCGGATCTGATACCCAAATCAGAAACAGGTGCAGAGAGGTTTCTTTCCAAGCATCCTGAATATGACGGACGTGGTGTTGTGGTCGCGATCTTTGACACTGGAGTCGATCCTGGCGCTGCCGGATTACAGACGACTTCTGATGGGCGCCCCAAGATTGTGGATATGGTTGATGCCTCTGGTAGTGGCGATGTTAAGACATCGAAGAAGGTGACGGCCAAGGATGGAGTGATAGAGGGACTGACCGGAAGGATGCTGAAGACAGGAAAGGACTGGAACAATCCTACCGGAGATTTCTACATCGGTATGAAGCCTGCCTACGAGTTGTTCCCCGCCAAGTTGGTTTCGCGAGTGAAAGCAGATCGTAAGAAGAAATGGGACAAGAAGCAGCGAGTTTTGACCATGGAGGTAAGGCAGAAGTTTGATTCATTTGATCAACAGCATCCGAAGCCAAACAAGGGGCAGAAGAAGGAGCGCGAAGAATTGGACGCGAGGGTGAAGCAGTTGGCTGCTTTGCAAAAATCCTACAATGATCCGGGGCCTGTTTTTGACTGTGTGGTGTTTCATGACGGAATGGTCTGGAGAGCCGTTGTGGATACGGATGAAGATGGCGATCTTGATGACGAGAAGCTGATGACCAATTACCGACTCGAAGGGCAGTGGTCGACGTTTGGTGAATTCGATCTGTTGAACTTTGCAGTGAACATTTATGAGGATGGGAAGTTGCTTTCCATCGTGGCCGATTGTGGCGCTCACGGGACGCACGTCGCCAGCATCGTTGCAGCTCATGTTCCTGATCAGCCTGAGCTTAATGGAGTCGCTCCCGGAGCGCAGATTGTGGCAGTAAAGATCGGTGACACGCGAATGGGATCATCATCCATGGGGACAGGGAGCGTTCGGGGCTTGATTGCCGTGCGCGACAACAATTGCGACCTGATCAATATGTCCTATGGCGGTGCGACGGCGGTTCCGAATTCCGGCCGTGTCGTGGATCTATACTCTGAGATAGTCGATAAGCACGGTGTTATCTTCGTCGCCAGTGCCGGTAATAACGGGCCGGCGCTTTCCACCGTTGGCTCTCCAGGCGGAACGACTTCGGCGATCTTTGGAATTGGAGCTTACGTATCTCCTGGAATGATGTCTGCGCAGTATTCGTTGCTGAAGGAGTTGTCGGAAAATAATTACACATGGAGTTCACGAGGCCCGACGTTTGATGGTGATCTTGGCGTCGATTTCTGTGCCCCTGGAGGGGCTGTGGCTTCTGTATCCAACTGGACGCTACAACGGAACATGTTGATGAATGGAACATCCATGTCTTCTCCGAATGCCTGTGGTGGAATTGCTCTCTTATTGTCCGGACTGAAATCCGAAGGAATCGCCTACACGCCACAACGTGTTAAGAGAGCTGTAGGCAACACGTGTCGTGTGTTGGAAGATGTGGAGGTGTTTGCCCAAGGTCGTGGTCTGATTCAGATTGATCGCGCCTACGATTACCTCGTCGAGAATAAGCATCACAAGGATGATGATCTCCGCTTCGAGGTTTCAGTCTCGGATCGCGATGGGGCCCGAGGGATTTACCTTAGGGAGAATTATGAACACACAGCGATCGTGCGTCGCAAGGCCAAGGTTGAGGCGAAGTTTCATGAAGACGCATCGAGCAAGGCCAAGGTCGACTTTGAAATGCATTTCGAATTGGAATGTTCTCAGGCGTGGGTGAAGGCTCCCTCTCATCTGGCCCTCATGTATGGTGGGCGTAGCTTTGATGTAGAAGTGCATACGGAAGGACTCGCGCCAGGTGCTCACTATGCGGAAGTAAAAGGCGTGATTGCTGGAGAGGAGGAACGAGGTGTTGTTTTTCGACTTCCTGTGACTGTCGTGGTGGATGAGAAACGTGATTCAGATCTGGTTTTCAAGAAGGAGTTTCAATTGGACACCGGAGAATTGGCCCGTCATTTTGTACACGTTCCAGAGGGCGCGCAATGGGTGGATATGTGGGTAAGGGCGAAGGGATTTGAAAACCCGAGGAGAGTTGTTCTGCACTCGTTGCAATCTGTGCCAGGTGTTTCATTCAGGAGCTCTGAAAGTCGTTCCTATATCACGCTAGCCGGAGGGCAGGAAAAACTGGTCAGTACCAAGGTCGCCGGAGGACGAATGATGGAACTGGTGCTGGGTCAGTATTGGTCCACTGACGGGCTGGCTGAGTATGAACTGGAGCTTCATTTTCGTGGGCTGACTCCTGGGAATGAAGTCTTTGCTGCCAATGGGAATGAATCGACAGCCAAGTTGAATGTTCAGTCGGAGCTTCGCGACGAAAAGTTTCTGCCGAGTGTGAGTTTCAAGACGGTCAGGCGGTCGATCAAACCAACGGGCCAAGAGATTCGCTCATTGGACAAGGATCGTGACATGCTTTCGGATCAGCGACTGATTCTTGAAGCGGTCAATACCTACAAAATTTCATTTGATTCGAAAAAGAAGGTAAAGCCTCGGTTTGATCTCAATGACGAATGGGAGTCCAAGCTGTGGGCTCTTTATGATGCAAACAAGAAGCTGATAGCTTACGGAGGTAGTGGAAAGAGCGTGAGTCTGAAGAAGGGGAGCTACACGCTTCAGTTGCATGTTCGCCACGTCAGTAGGAGTAGGTTGGAGCAGTTGAAGCAGCTCCCCATGTTGTTGGATATGGAATTGGAAAAGAGCATCAGTCTATCTGCGCATGCAACTGAGACAGATGCGCTCTTGGGAAACAGGAAGCTTACTTCCAGAAACTTGAGAAAGGGCGAACAGACCGTGGTCTTCTTCAATCTTCCTGAGCGAAAGAGTTACGCAAAGTGGGCACAGGAAGGTGACGTGCTTGTTGGTTCCATGAAACTCTGTGCAAGTGATTCAGGGCTATTGGGGGCTGAGGCGCGTCCTGGTGGTTGGCGGGCGCTCATGACAGTTCCTGTGGATGATGGAAAGACGTCGTCAGTTAGCGCGTCTTCAGAAGAGAAGGACGAGAAAACAGATGAAGAGAAATTGGCTGAATCGATTCGCGATTTGAAGATTGGGCAGCTCAACAAGTGGAGTTCCTCCAAACACGACAAACGTTTTGCAAAGTTGTATGCCGAATTGAGAAAGGAATGGCCGAAGCACATGCCCTTGCATCTCGCCGGGTTGAAGCGATTGGATACGGATGCATTGCGGAAGAAGCATCTTGGGAAGATCATATCAGGCGTAGATTCACTCATTGGCATGATCGATCGTGATGCGCTCAAGGAGGGACTTGTGCTCAGGGTGCCAGAGGGAGATGAAAAGGGTGCCAAACAGAGAAAGGAATTGGAGAAGGAGCGAGATACATTGGCTGATCTTCTTTATCGTAAGGGCCGGGCGATTGCTTATGCCGAAACGATGATTGCGGAGACCAAGAAATCGAGTGATGAAAAGAGCAATGAGGAATCAGCCAAGTCAAAGAAGAGCCGGAGGGATAAGAAGAAACAGGCTGAGTCCACGAAAGAAGACACAAAAACGAAACCTCCAACGCTGAAGGAGAATGCCTTTGAAGATAACTATGAGGAATTGCAGCGCTGGGTAGATGTCTCTGATTCCAAATATGTTCTGCTGAAGATTCGCAATGAGCGGCGAGCAGGGAGGTATGGTAAAGCATTGGAGCTGCTTGAGAAGCACATGGGAACCTCCAAGCCATCGAGAAAACTCTACGACAAGCGGATAAAGATTTTGGAATCTTTGGGATGGAATGATTGGGCGAACTTGGAGAAACAATGGAATCTGTTGCGTTTCCGGCCTCACTTCCTTCCGTTCTAAAGTTGGTCTTCAGAATGGGATTCGATATCTAACTTGAGAATCTTCTCAGAGCCGCTGGTAACAGCAGCCTCTTGAGAGGGGAGTAGATGCTGAACCCAAAGAATGGTGTTCTTTGCGTCAATCAGGATGGCCGCATGACGCTTGGCGTCATTGGGAATCTTTCGACTGATGAAGGCATCCTTCAGCTTTGTCGTTCCTTTGAGACCAAGCGGGCTGTAGCGATCCCCATCTTTCCATGTGCGAATTTGAAATGGAGGGGAGGCGTTATCGATGGAAAGCCACTCACTTGATGGATGTGCTCCTTGTTTCTTTTCGCGTACGGATTGCTGTGCCTCTGCAGGTTCAATCATTCTCCATCGGAGCTGACTCTGCCCCCACGGACTGACACCAGTTGAAGAGGTGAATGGGTCAAAGTCGATTGGTGTTGGGAGACTGGATTGGTTCTGTTCGATAAGCCGACATTCCCCATAGTCGTCGAGCGATATCACCTTGTTTTCTGGAAAGACGACAGTGCTTTCTGTTTCCTCAAGCAATGCGTCGATCAGTTGCGCTCTGGGAGAAACGTTGAGGTCCTGTAGCTGGAGGAAGACGATCTGTCGCCTAAGTGCGATGGGTAATTTCTGAAAGCCGCTGTTGAAACCTTTGGCCAACCAATGAGTTGCTTCGCCTTTTACGAAATTACTTTCGTCGGAGGAGATCTGCATTGACCGGAGAAACGTGTTCGGAAAGCGGCCGTTTCCCAGTTTGTCCAACGTTGGAATGATCTTCTTTCGAACCCAGTTTCTGTCGATCTCAGTATCGTTGTTGCTGGAGTCTGTATTGAATCGGATGGTATTTGATCTGGCGTGAGATTCGATCTCTGCCTTTGAGAATGAGAGTAGAGGGCGGATGAGTGTGATTTCTGCAGATGATGGTGACGGGCTAGCTGGCTTGATTCCTTCCAGTCCATTTCCTCCGGTGCCTCGAACCAGTCTCATCAAGAGTGTTTCTACCTGATCGTCTTGATGGTGAGCCAGAGCAACCGCGAATGCCTTGTGCTCCTTTGCAATATCAGCAAGGAAGTCATGCCTCAAAACCCTGGCTGTCAGCTCGATAGATTCTTTCCGTTCCTTTGCTGCCTTGTGAATGTCGATGCGCGTTCCCTTGAAGGGGAGACCGAGCTCGGCTGCAGCTTCTTTGACAAGGCTTTCATCGCTATCGCTTTCTTCTCCGCGAAGAGAGTGATTGAAATGGGCGACGATGGGTGAAAGGTCGGGGTATTCCTTCGTCAGGCGGGAGGTTAGATTCAGAAGGACCATTGAATCAACGCCGCCTGAGCATGCGATGATGAGATTCCCGTTTAGGGGAAGAAGGTTTGATGCTTTGAAAGCTGAATAGAGATCCATGCGATCAAAGTGGTTCGCGAGAAGAGAATCCGGAATCGATGCTGTGCCAGTATTCGATCTTGTCCTCACCCATCTCCCAACAAAGAAACACTTCCTTTCCTCCAACAAAGGCCGGGAAATCAATCAGGCCGCGTTCGAGGTCTTTGATCTGTATTTCACGAGATTCGAACTGATGAACCAGTTGTTTGATCTCAGATAACGCACGGATCCAAGATTCTACATCTGAGCCCCCATGATCTGATGGGTCTTTCTCGATCCGCTTAAGTAACATGTCGTCGTATTGAACGGCCTGCTTTCTCTTGATTACCAGTTGCTCGATCCATTTGCTGACATCAGGAAGAAGGGATTGAGCTTCCACTCTGGTGTAGTGCTTTTTGAAATGGTGAGCCATAGGGGCGCCTATTCCTTTTCGGGCGAGTCCTTTGGTTTGGAGCCAGCTTCGAGTGCATTGAGCTTCTTCTTCAATGACTCGCTCTCTTCGAGCTTCAGTGACTTCTTCCAATACTCGGCGGCCTTTCTCTTCTTCTTGAGCTTGGAGTAGATATCCCCGAGATGCTCATAGAGGATCGGGTCCGGCTCTTCCAAATTCTCCATTGCCTTGATCTGATAAGGCAGTGCGGCTTTCGCATCTCCAAGTTGGTAGAGAACCCATGCCATGCTGTCGAGGAAGGCAGCGTTTTTTGGCTGGAGCTTCAATGCCTTGGAAATCATTTCCTTTGCCTCTTTCAAGTTCTCGCCACGCTCTGCCCACATGTAGCCCAGATAGTTGAGTGTCTCTGCGTGATCTGGGTCCTTCTTGAGGCAGATGCGGAAATATTTCTCAGCCAGTTCGTAGTCCTTGTTGCGTTCGTGGGCGGATCCCAATTCATGATAGAACTCTTCATCGAGTTGCTCCGGATCGGATGTCTTGGCGATCAGTTCTGCCTTGGTGTAGAACTCGAGAGCCTTGGTCATTTCATCCTGTCTCCGCCATGCGAGGGCCGCGGTATATTCCATAAGGAAGGACACCTTGAACTTGTCGCGAGCTTTCTCGATGACTTCCAGTGCTTCGTTGGGCTTGTCCAAGTACGTCTTCAGGCGGGCCAGTTCGTAGTAGACGCCCTCGAAATCGGGTTTGAAAAGGATGGCTTTTTCATAGGCCTCTTCAGCCTGCTCATACTTCTTCAGCTGGATGTAGATCTGGGAAAGAGTGAGATAGACTTGAACTGCGTTGGGTCGGTCGACGACATACTCACTGAAATACTTTGCCGCCTTTTCAAGATCGCCTTTCTGGTAGAGTGCTTCAGCAAGTCGGACCTTCAGGCTGGCGCCTTTGGGATCATCTTTGATCAGGTCTTCATAAATGGCGATGGCCTCTTCGTATTCGCCCAAGCGACGAAGGTTGAAGGCGATGAGCTCTCTGACTGGTGTTTCAGGTTTAAGCTGCTCAGCCTGATTGAGAAGCGGAGTAACGAGCTCGCCAAGGTCTTTGATTTTGACCTGTTCCTGCGCTGGTAGCTCCAGAAGGTTGTGAACGAATGATGATAGGAATGCAGCGTTGTCGCTGTGCTGGTCTCTGACCTTCTTGATCAATTCTTTGATCTCATCGGTTGCTCCGGTGGCGATCAGCGCTCGAATGAGGTTTTGATAAGGGAGAAGCTCGTCTGGGCTTAGTTCAAGAGCCTTGCGGTTCGCCTTGATTGCTTTGTCGCTCTTACCTTGGAGATTTGCGATGAAGCCCTGGATCATCAGGATCTCGATTGAGGCATCAGATCGTTCTGCTGCCTTGTCGAGTAATGTTGCGGCGCGATCCAGATCCTTTTGCTGAATCAAACGCCTTGAAACATCGAGGATAAGTTTGTCGTTCGAAGGATCAGCGAGTCCTGCCTTGTAGAATTCTTCGAATGCCTGTTCGGCACGGCCATTGAGTTGATGGGAAAGCCCGGCTGAGAAATGTGCCATAGCCTCAGATTTGAGGGTCTGGCTTTCGGTGAGGAGGAGGTCAGAGCCCTCCTTGACCAACTCTGTGGTCAGGTTTGGCTCAAGGGCAGGAGGGCGCGCTTCCGTGGAGGGAAGTAGGCAAAAAAAGAGCGCGGCCGCTTTGAGGGCGGCCGGCTTTGTGCCTAAAAGACTGGTGCCTAGGTTGGCTTGTAGGAAGCGAAACATAGCGCTTCGACCCAAATTGTTGTCCGTCTGTTCGAAATTTCAGACGGCATATTGCACCAGACGCAAAGTATCCCCGAAGGAATTACTTCTGCCAGGTGCGCTTTTTGTGGCGATTAGCACGAAGCTGCTTACGACGCTTGTGCTTGTTGATCTTCGACTTTCTGCGTTTCTTCAGGGAACCCATAATTGGTTACGATCTTTGTGTGTTCAGTAGACGACTTTGTTCAGTGGATACTCAATGATTCCTTCGGCACCCGCCGACTTCAATTGAGGAATGATTTCCCGGACGATGTGTTCGTCGATAATCGTTTCCACTGCTACCCAGCCGTCGGTTGACAGTTGAGAGACGGTGGGATTACGCAATGCCGGTAAACTTTTCAATAACTTTGCCAGATTCTTTTCCTCGATGTTGAGCTTCAGACCTACCTTGGCTTCAGCATCGATGGCCCCTTTGAGGAGCATGGCGATCTTTTCAATCTTCTGACGTTTGAAAGGATTTGCCCACGCTTCCTTGTTGGCAATCAAGCGGGGGGTGGAGGTCATCAGGGTGTCAACAATACGAAGATTGTTTGCCCGGATTGATGACCCTGTTTCTGTGATCTCAACAATGGCATCGACGAGTTCGCGTGCCTTGATCTCGGTGGCGCCCCATGAGAACTCCACTTCGGCTTTCACCTTGTTCTTGCGGAGATACTTCTTGGTGAGTCCTACAACCTCAGTGGCGATTCGTTTGCCCTGGAGGTCTTTGACGCTCTTGATCTTGGATTCCTCAGGCACAGCCAACACCCAGCGTGCTGGTTGGCGAGTGGCCTTGCTGAATAGGAATTCACCCACCTCATGTACCTTTGATCCATTCTCTACCACCCAGTCATGGCCGGTGATGCCGCAGTCGAGGTAGCCGTGTTCTACGTAACGGCTGATTTCCTGGGCACGGATCAAGCGCATCTCCAGCTCTTCGTCGTCCACGTAGGGAACATACGAGCGGCTGCTGACACGGATGTTCCAGCCAGCTTTTCCCATCTTTTCGACGGTTGCGTCCTGGAGGCTGCCCTTGGGCAGGCCGAACATCAGTTTTTTGGTTTTGCTCATGAATGATCTAGGGTGGTCAAGAACCACGTTTCCGGGCTTTAGGCCCGAAAAAGCTGCGGAGGGTGCCAATGCTTGATGGGCATGGCGATCCTTTTCTTTGATTATTTAAGGAATTTGCGGAGAAAGCGCATGAATCAGGCGAATTTGCCTGTTTCGAAGTAGCGTTCAGCCAGTTTCTTGACTGTGGCTGGATAGAGTTTCCATTCGGCTTCGTGGATTCTGGAGTGCAATGAGGCGGCGTTGTCGCCTTCTTCGACCATCACTGGTGTCTGAGCGAGAATTGGGCCGGTATCGATACCTTGATCTACAAAATGAACCGTGCACCCGGTCACCTGGACTCCATAGTCGAGCGCCTGTTTCCATGCATCCAAACCAGGGAAAGACGGCAGAAGGGATGGATGGATGTTCACTACGCGCCCTTCAAACTGCCTGAGGATGTCGCCTTTGAGAATCCGCATGAAGCCACATAGGACCACCAAATCGACCTCCGCATCCACAAGCGCCTTCGTGTAGGCCGCTTCAGCCTCTTCGTCCAATTTGGTGCGAAATTTGCCGGGATCGATGTATTGATGAGGGATATCAGCCGTTTCAGCCTTGTCCAAAATCCCTGCGCCTTCGACGTCAGAGATCACCACACTGATTTCGGCAGGGATCAATCCGGAGGCACATTCCCGGGCGATGGCGGCCATGTTTGAACCTGTGCCAGAGCCAAGGATTCCTAGTTTGATGGAGTTGGTGTTCATCAATGCGGGCTTTTGTGAAGGAGAGTCAGGAGAGGGGCAAGCAAATTGAGAACTGCATTATTCCCACGATTTTTCTGGCCAGCACGGGCTGCAGAAAATAGGAAAGCGGGAAGCAGGTGTTGTAACCCACTTCCCGCTTTCGTCTTAACAACCAAACCAACTTACTTAAAAGATAAGACATCCCACCCGGCGAATTATTCAAAATCCAAGTGGTAATTTTTTACGGATGCCTTGTTGGGCAACGTCTGCGAACTGTTGTTTTCCCATGGAAAGCATCGAGAAACACTCATTGTGAGAATCACAAATCTTAACCCTGATTCAGAAATTGGTGCCAGTGCATGGCATCTAGAGATCGATGGCTACCGTCTTTTGATGGATGCCGGTACCCACCCAAAACGTGATGGCATGGAGGGCGTTCCTCTTTTCGACAAGATCACGGATAAACCCCTGGACGCCATAGCGTTGACTCACTGTCATCATGACCACGTGGGATCCCTTCCGGTGGCGATGAAGCACTTTCCTGAGGCGCATGTCCTCATGTCCGAACTCAGCTATTTCATCGTCGAACGCGTGCTTCATAATTCAGTGAATGTGATGCAGCGACAGAAGGATGAGCAGGGGATCGAGGAATATCCTCTCTACACGCATCAGGAGCTGGATGAGATGGCTCCATTGTTCCAGGGCTTCCGTTATAATCAGGAAATTGAATGGGCGTCCTTTGATCGGAAGAAGAAGGAATCGCCTACATTGGAGTTCTTTGATGCTGGTCATGCGCTGGGATCAGCCGGCGTTATGGTGCGAGGGGAGAAGGAAACAGTGTTTTACACAGGGGATGTCTGTTTCAGTGACCAAACCCTTCTTCGAGGTGCCAGGTTCGATGATGTAAAGGCGGATGTCCTGATCATGGAAACAACCCGTGGCACGGTTGATGTGCCTAAGGATTTTACGCGGGAAAAGGAAATGGAACGTTTCGCAGAGTCGGTTCAGAAGGGGATCGAGGGTAACGGATGTGTTCTGATTCCCACTTTTGCCTTGGGACGCACTCAGGAGATTCTCGCCACGTTGGCCCTCATGATGAACACCGGAAAGCTACGTCGCCAACCTGTCTACATTGGTGGCTTGGGCAAGGTGTTTACAGAGATCTATGACCTGCAGGCACATCGTGCGAATCGTAATCACACGAACCTTCAGCTACGTGAGGCGTTGAACCTGATCGTTCTTGATAAGAATGGAGCTGAACGGATGAAACTCAGGGGAGGTCGATTGTTTGTCATCACTGCGGGGATGATGACGGATGGCACTACGGCACATGACATCGCTGCCCGAATGATCGGAGAAGAGGATCAGAGTATCTTCTTCGTCGGTTATGCAGACCCTGCTTCTCCTGCCGGTAAACTACGCGCAGCTGAACATGGTGAAACATTCGTGTTCAGCGGGTCAGCCGGTGAGGTAACCCGCCGGTGCGATCTGAAGGAATTTGATCTTACAGCCCATGCAAACAGGGATGAGCTTCTGGATCTCGTGGATAGGGTGGATCCCAAGGTCGTTGTGTTGACCCATGGAGAGAAAGATTCTGTGGCTTGGTTCAAGGAGCAGATTGAAAAGAAGCACCCGAAGATTCAGGTGAAGGTTGCTGCCCCGGGTGAGACTCTGGAAGTCTAGGATCTATTCTCGAAGCATCCCTGAGTGGCTTTTGAGCCATGCCTCGGCTTTTCGATAATCAGGGCAGACTCGTTCCACTTCAGCCCAGAACCTTGTCGAGTGATTCATGTGCTTAAGGTGGCTCAGCTCATGAAGGATGATGTAGTCCATGACGAAAGCAGGAGTCTGGATGAGTCGCCAGTTTAGATTGATGTTTCGCTTGATGGAGCAGGATCCCCAGCGCGTTTTCTGATTCTTGACCACGATCCGGTTGATTCGATAACCATGAAGTTTGGCCAGTTCTTCGGTTCTGGAAAACAGTTCCTGAGCAGCCTTCTTTGCCATTGCCGCTTCAATCGTTGGACGTAGGTTCTCTGGCCAATCTTTTCTTGGGCATGGAATAATCAGGTCGCCCAGTTGGATGGAATGATGTGGATCTGGTCCGATTCCTTCGAGAGGAACTTCAACGCCACGGAACAATATCATTGATCCGACTTGCCACGCTGCGGGTTCAGGCAACCTGCGATCCTCAGAGAGCTGAGCTTCGATCCAATCTGCTTTAGAGCGAGCGAAATCCAAGGCCTCTTTTTGGGTTCCATATCTGGGAACCGTGACAACCACATTTCCTTCGAGGTCGACTCTGAGGATATAACGTTTTGCTCGAGCATTCTTCTTGTAGAGAACGGGGTGGATGTCCCCATTGGATAGCTCGACCTCTGGTTGCTTTGAACTCGGCCTGTTCTGAAACCAATCAAAGAGGTCCATGGCTCATGCCTCCTTTGAAAAAACCAATGAGGCCTGACTACCCCAGAATCCACACGAGAGACTCAAGACATTGGATTGTCTCATAGGTTGAGTCTCGCGGGTCACTAGGTTCACTTCGAGTGATGGATCGCATTCCTCAGTATTGGCGGTAAACGGAATGATGGCCTCGTTGATGGCTTTCATCGTTATAGCAGCCTCGATTGCAGGAGTGGCTCCGACGCAATGCCCGGTGATGGGTTTGGTGGATGAGACAGGACAGGAGTTTAATCCTGTTTCGACCAATGCGTTACTCTCGGCGAGATCGTTGAGATGAGTCCCCGTGCCATGGGCATTGATCCAACCGATATCAGATGTCTCTAGTCCTGATCTGATGAGCGAGTGTTTGATGACACGTGAGAGGTGATTGCCTCCCTCCGAGAGACCAACCCGGCCGGCGGTGTCACTTCCGGTGGCCCATCCTTTCAGATAAGCTATCGGGGCGGCTCCTCGGGCCTCTGCGTGACTCTTCCTTTCCAGAATCAAGAAGGCGGCTCCCTCTCCCAGAATAAGACCGCTGCGGTTTTCCGAAAATGGTCTGCAGAGAGTCTTTGGATCATCGCCATCGGCCACAACGCCTGCTTCCTTAAGGCATCTGGCCACGGATGCCTCCAAAGGTGCTTCAGCGCCTCCTGCCAATACGATGGAGACGTTGCCAAGTAGTAACTCCTGAGCGGCTTGAGCAATGGAGAATGCTGCTGATGCACAGGCTGCTGAAGATGTGATGGCAGGGCCTGTGACATGAAAATACTGAGCCAGTGCGCCACTCAGGCTGGCAATGGTGCTGGCCGCTGCGAGACTTGGATAGAAGCGAGAGCCATTCAGTTGAGAACGGGCCTCAGCCCATTTGTTGACCGGCCCTCGGGAAGTCCCGACATAGATGCCGATTTGTTCGCTTGAGATATCGCTCTGATTCAACTGCGCTTGATCCCACGCCTGTTGCGCTGCTGGTCCGGCAAACTGAACGCATGGATCGAGTTTGCGAAAGGACCGGAGAACGGATTTATCAAGAAGGCCAAGAGGTAGTTTGCAGGCTGGATAGCGATGGGGAGGATCTGCCTCGGGAGACTCCCAAGTGATATTCGATGAACCAGAAAGAACCTCATGCCACAATTCATCTAGACTGGCTTGTCCTCCGCCATTGGCACCCATGCCAGTGATCACGATGGGATCGTCTTTTAGTAGTTTGTGGATGATGTCCTGCATCATTGAGGGGCGGGATTCTTCGGGTTGCCATCCACAATGCAATCAAGGAATTCTCGGCGAATCTGTTCGGGAGTCTTTGCCAGCTGAGGGAGGAAGAAGTTCATGATTGAAGCCAGATCTTCTTCTGGAGATTCAGGAGATTGAATGTGGGTAGTGAACTTGGTGCCTGAATGAATCTCCCACTTGAATGGGGCTGTCGTGTGGATGAGGACCGGGATGATTGGAGCCTTATATTTGGTTGCCCAACGATGAAATCCAGACGCCAATTTGAGGAAGTTGTCCTTGTTGGAAAAAACGATATTCTTCTTCTCTTGAATGTCGATGGGAACGAGGAGACTACCCCCATCCTTGAGCCAGGATGAGGTCCGTCTGAGATCCGTCTGGGAGGAGAAGACATGAGGCGCATCACCTCCGTAGGCTTTGTCTTTGAGCCGCCGAAAGGGAGATCTAAGCGCAGTGCCTTCACCGACGAGGCCAGCGACAGGAAGCCCAAGTTCTCTGAGCCAATATCGGAGGAGGAAAACCGGCCCGTAATGTAGCGTGACCAAAATGAATGGGCCTTTCTCTTGGCTAAGATTCTTAATGCTTTGGGCGTGGGAGAAATCACAGCGGGCAGACCAGCGTTTCTCTCTGTAGAGTTCGGGCCAGCAAGCTGCCATTCGATCCATCTGGTAAAGGCATTCCTCGCGCTCTAATTGTTCAGGCGGGGGCGGATGGACAGAAAGGAACCTGGCAATCGATGTGACCTCGTCCTTCGTTAACACGGGCGTTCTCGATGCCTTTGAAGCAACGAATCCGGCTGCGGCGCTCAATAGATTGGCAAGGGGCTCAGGTGGAATGGTTCGAGCGAGCGCCCTTAGGCAATTGAAGGTCAGCGTCTTTCCTATACTCACGGTAGCCTCCTGGCCCAAGTGAAGGAACCCATTGCGAAGAGAAGGAGCAATGCTGCACCTGGAATAACAAACCAATGAAAGAGCTCTTCCTTGAGGATCAAAGCGTTGGATTCGAATTCTGTTTTCTCCAGTCGGTCGATTTCTCCATAGATGGTTTGGAGTGTCTCTGTGCTGTCAGCTCTGAAGTATCGGCCACCAGTTTTTGATGCGATCTCTTTGAGCGATGCTTCATCGATCTCCACATCCATCATTCGATACTGAGTTCGGCCAAAGGGCCCGCGGACTGGGGTTTTTGCCTGACCATGAGTGCCGACGGCAATTGTGTAGATCTTTACTCCCAGTGTAGCTGCGACCTCGGCCGCGGTCTCGGGAGGAACCTGCCCCTGATTGTTGACTCCATCGGTCATGAGGATGACGATTCTGCTCTTGGCGTCTCTGTTTCTGAGACGATCCACAGAAGCAATAATCGCTGAACCAATCGCAGTTCCATCCTGAATCGAGTGAGGTGAGAGACGTTGTAGATTTCCCTGGATGAAAGGGTGGTCCAGTGTGATGGGGGAGGCTATGAATGCTTCTGCAGCAAAGGCGACTAGCCCTATGCGATCTGCTGGACGGTTTTCGATGAATTCCTTCAAGACGTTTCTGGCAACCGTCAATCGATTGGCCGGGACGTTATTAGTCTCAAAGTCTTCTGCAAGCATGCTGCTGGAGAGATCGAATGCTGCAACGATTTCAACACCGCTTGCCTGAATTTGCCTTTCTCCCGTTTCCTTTTGGGGGCGAGCCAAGCCGAAGATAAAGCAAATCAGAGCAAGTATGGGAAGGAATTGGGAAGCCTGCCCGAAGCGCGAGTGGGTAGGGCGTGAGACATCTTCAACTAGCTGAGTGCTGGAGTAGAGAATACTGCCTCTTGCCCCCTTGCGACCCTGCCAGATCAGAAGAGGCAGGACTGCAATCAAGAGCCATAGAATTTGAGGGTCAGCGAAACTCATGCTTTCTGCCCGACTTCACGAGACTCGTTGATCAACGCGATTGCTTGATCGATCATTTCGGGATTCGAAGAAGGCGGAGATTTGAATCGAAGATTGTCTATGCCAAGGAGGAGCCTGCTCCAGTCGGCGGGATCAGTGATGCGATCGTGCTGTTTCAGAAGATCAGACAACTCGGCCAGTGCTTTGGTATCAGAACTTATGGAGAATGCCTCATGAAGAAACTCTCTGAGAATGGTGGCGAGATTCTCCATTCTTTCGAAAGGAGTCAGATCGGACTCGTGTGCGAGCGCATTGAGTGAAGCGATTGCTGAAGAATAGGGATCGGTGTTGCGTTCGCTGGGAGCGATGAGACGTGGGCTCACGTAGCGGTGCATTGCCAAGTAAACGCAGAAAATGGCGGGGGCCAAAACGCTGGCCCAAGCCAACCACTTCAGTGGGCCTGATGCGTCTTCGTCATCTAGAGGAATAGCTGGCTCCAGTTCCAGTTCTTCTAGTGGAATGTCTGCCAGTTCTTTCTCTATCTCTTCGAGAAGTGGGTTGGATTCAGCTGCATGAAGTTCTCCGGTGAACAATGAGAAAAGCAATCCGAGGAACACGACAATCAGAGGAGCGTGTCTGATCATGGAACGCTTTTTGAAAAACTGAGAAAGTGTTAACGATGCTTCGTCAGTGGTTTCCACTGTTACGTGATCCACCCCTGTGGTCCGTAGTGAAAACTCCATTGCTTCCTGCTTTTCGCTCCGACTCTTCTTGAAGTCGGTTCTGCTCTTGGCATCGCCACAATCAACTTCTCTGGTTTCGCCACTTTCAGCATCTTGGAGAATGACGATGCCATTTTCAGGGAGTTCCTTTTCTCGTGGATCAACAACCTGAATCAGACAGAGATCATGCCGATTGTGTGCTTGCTGCAGAGCTGAATGGTAAGTCTCTGGCGATTGTTGGAGCTCGATAAAGTCGGAGATGATGATCACCACTGAGCGTTGGAGATGTGCGTGGTGAAGATGTTCCAATGCGGCGGCCGTTCCGTCACCTTTCTTACTGACGGGAGGTGGGGCGATCAGGTCGCGAACAATCCTGAGGCAATGTTTTCTTCCTTTCTTCAAAGGGACATGGCCTTCCACCGCTCCGTCGAACAAAAAGAGACCTACCTTGTCTTGATTGGCAATGGCGCTGAAACCAAGCATGGCTGCAATCTCCGTAGCAACGGTCCGTTTGGATTTACCCGCGGATCCAAATTGCATCGAGCCGCTGACATCGACGCCAATGAGCACGGACATCTCGCGCTCTTCTGTGAATTGTTTCACATAGGGAGCATTCATTCTGGCTGTGACGTTCCAATCAATGAAGCGCACTTCGTCACCCGGCTGATACTCCCGGACTTCATCGAAGAGGACACCTCTCCCTTTGAAGGCGCTTCGGTATTGGCCTAAGAGGAGATCACGAACGGCTCTTCTCGAGAGAATCTCGATCCGCTTTACCTCTGCCAGAATGTCCTCTTCGGATTTCACCTAGGAATCAGGGGACAGGAACTTCATCTAGAATCTTTGAAATCACATCGTCGGTTCCAAGATTGCGAGCCTCCGCCTCGAACGTCACGGCGACGCGATGCCTCAAAACATCCATGGCCACGCTCTTTACATCCTGAGGTGTGACGTAACCGCGACCGTTGAGGAAAGCGTGAGCCTTTGAAGCAAGCGTCAGTGAAATGGTTCCACGGGGTGAAGCGCCCAGTTCGATGAGGTGTGCTGCGTCGATCTTGTATTCTTTGGGATCACGTGTGGCACAGATCAGGTCGACGATGTAGTCCTTGATCCGGTCGTCCACGTGGATGTCGTTGATAACGTTCCTAGCCTCAAGGATCTGTTCTCTTGAGGCAACGGCCACAAGTTGAGGCAGCTCTGACGTGCGTGCCATGCGATCAAGGATCAATCGCTCTTCTTTTTTGTTTGGGTAGTCGATTCGGATCTTGAGAAGGAAGCGATCCAATTGAGCCTCTGGCAGAGGGTAAGTACCCTCGTGTTCCACAGGGTTCTGTGTTGCCAGCACGAGGAAAGGTTCCTCCAGTTTGAGAGTCTCATCTCCCAGTGTCACCTGGCGTTCCTGCATGGCTTCTAGGAGAGCACTCTGAACTTTGGCGGGTGCACGATTGATCTCATCTGCCAATACGAGGTTGGCAAAGACTGGGCCCTTACGAATTGAATAGCGGCGTTCCTCCATGTGAAAGACCTGCGTGCCTGAGACATCTGCAGGAAGCATATCTGGAGTGAACTGAATCCTTGAGAACCGAACATTGAGACAGGAGGCAAGGCTCTTAACTGCGAGGGTTTTTGCCAAACCTGGCACGCCTTCAAGGAGGACATGTCCGTTGGTCAGTAGGCCGATGAGAAGGCGCTCAACGAGATACTTCTGCCCGACAAGGACTTTTTCCAGTTCCTCCAGTAAAGGAGGAACGAAAGAGGAGGCTTCGCGGACGGATTCGTCTGCTGGGTCAAATTCGCTCATGAGCGGCGCACTCTAGTGAGATGCGGCGCTGTGGGCAAGGAGCCTAGCGGTCGGCTATTTGAGGATTGAAAGGTTTCGCCTCGGTTTGATCGTCTGATCCAAGCCTCCCTTTTTTGAGGCTGTGCCCTCACTGTCAATTGTTGGGGCAAAGGTTTTCGGCACCAAGGCTGACAGCTTGGCTAGGGCCTTCTTGCTCTCCGCTGCATCCGATCTGGCTAGATTGGTCCATTCCATTGGGTCTTGTTTGAGATCATAGAGCTCACGTGTTCCATTCCTGTAATGGATGTAGTGCCATCGCTCATCGTGAATGGATGCGTTTCCATTACCAAAGATCGTAGTCGTCGAGGCATTCCATGAGGCCATTGGGTCAGCTAGCAGTGACTTAAAGCTTCTGCCATCAAGTGGCTTACTGGGGAGTTCACAGAGATCAATGAGGGTAGGGTAAAGATCGATCAGGTTTACCAGTCGTCTTGATTGAGAGGAATGTTTCGAACCCGGAAGCCTAACGATAAGAGGCACACGAGTGGACTCATGCCAACCTGATGCTTTTCTGAAACGAAGCTTTTCTCCCAGATGCCAGCCGTGATCTCCCCAGAATACCACAATGGTATTGTCCAGATGAGGACTCTTCTCCAGAGCGTCGAAAACGACACCGAGGCAGGCGTCAGCAAAAGAACAGGCTGCCATATAGGCTCGGGCGGCGTCTTTGAGTAATCCATTTTCCTTCAACCACCTGTAGTCTGCAGATGGGGAAAAGGTTTGCCTGCCATTTGAATCCAGAATGTCGGCGAGATCGTCCTCAGGAACGACCGGAGCTTTGAACTGTTCGAGCGGATACAGGTCAAAGAACTCCTGAGGCACATAGAAAGGGAGATGAGGTTTTGAAAGGCCAACCGCCATGAAGAACGGTTTGTCATGGGATTTGTGAAGTTGAGCCGCAGCCCATGCAGCAGTCTTGTAGTCTTTCGTTTCCTCAAGCCCTCCTTTTGTCGGCCCCCAAGAAAACTCACTGCCGGATCGCTTTGTGTTCTTTGATGCCGGACCGGGTTTTCCGTTGATCAGATTCTTGTCTCGGGATGTGAGCCTGTTGCGATCGACTCCTGATCCTCCTTCTCCCGGATGCCATTCATCGAAAGCCCAATGCCCGGGATCGCTTCCATTCTTAGTGACGTGACGGTGAAAGATCTTACCTCGTGACAACGTGTGGTAGCCGTTCTTGGAAAAGTATTCAGGCAAAGTGGTGTTCTTCTGAACGATCGGCGAATCGAGCATGTTCTGCTTGTTGCCATAAAGCCCGGTTCGATGAGGCATGAAGCCCGAGAGGAGTGCCGAACGTGATGGTCCGCAGACTGGGCCAGCGCAATGTGCGTTTAGGAAAGTGACCGCTCCTGATCTTGCGAACTTATCAAGGTGTGGGGTCTTGGCCTGTGAATGGCCTCCGAAGACGCCGATCCAGTCGTTGATGTCGTCCACTGAGATGAAGAGAACATTTGGCCGTTCTGCTGCCTGAATGGGAGATGCGGCGATCAGGACACATGCCATGGTAAGGATGGAGCGAAGCATGGAGCGAGTGTGCTTCCTTGGGCGAGAGGTCTCAAGCTGAGATCCGAGACCAATCAGGTGAAATCAGGGCAATAGCGGATGCTCATCGTTTCCGATTATACGCGTCCGTGTTGTATTTACTTTTTGCGAGTTCGGTTGTTGAAGCGTGCAGCGTATCTGATTCGTCCTGCGTCCATTCCAAGACATCGGGAGGGGATGCTAGAATGGCTTCTTCCCATTTCTCTCGAGGAATGGTGGGTTCTGGGCCAGGTTGAACTGAGCCTTGAATGAGAAGTCCATTTCGGTTTCTCCGTTGTGCCGCCCCTGCAATCTTTAGTCCCTTGTAGAGAACGTCATATTTCTCAGCGCCAAGAAAACACTGGCCGGGGCCATTGTGGATGCAGCAAGGCGCCAACTCAGATGGCATCCCTGCAGCGGTCAATGCATCAGCCACCCATTGATGAATCTTTTGGTAACTGTCCTCAGCTTTGAGCCTGTGCCAAGGGTGTCCGGAAGGGAAAGCCACGCTGTAGGTCCAGTCGTGATCATGGGGGACTAGACCGCCTCCTGTAGCACGTCTGATCAACGGTCGCAACGGAGTGGTGTTTTCTATCTCCTGATACTTTTGGAAATAACCAAAGGTGGCGGCTGGCTCTGTCCAAGAATAGAAGCGGAAGATCGGCTGCCCTAGATCATTTGCGGCAAGAAGCATGCTTTCGTCGAAAGCCATGTTATAGGCAGGGGCGTGCTCTCCATGGCGGATCAATGTCCAGTGTTCACTCATTTCAGGCCTGCGATGATGGGCAAAGGTGATTGATCTCGCATTCGTTGCATTGTGGGCGCCTGGCCGGACAACGACGGCGCCCGTGCCAGATGATCCAGTGGCTGAACAGTGTCCAGTCTTCCTGAGGGACGATCGTCATCAGATCCTTCTCAATTCGTTCTGGAGTGGTCCCCTTGGTAAGCCGCAACAGGGAGCAGAGTCTTTTGACATGTGTGTCCACAACCACTCCGTGATTAATGTTGAAGGCGTTACCCAATACCACATTTGCAGTCTTTCTGCCGACTCCACCGAGTTTGACCAATGCGTCTATGTCTGGTGGAACCTTGCCTCCGTGTTCGTCAACGAGTGTGTTGCAGCAGGCTTTGATGTTCTTCGCCTTGCTACGAAAGAGTCCTATTCGCCGGATGCTGTTCTCCAATTCTGGTAACGGGGCGTCGGCGTAGTCAGCAGCCTTCCGATATTTCTTGAAGAGATCCTTGGTAACGATATTGACCTGCTTATCCGTGCACTGGGCACTGAGAATGGTAGCGATTAGCAGTTCTAGAGGATTGCGATAATCTAGTTCACAATGGGCGTCTGGGTAAGTTTCCTTGAGTCCGTTCACAATGGACTGTGTGCGCTCAAGGAGAGCCTTCTTGGATTCTCTGGGCATGGGTAGCTGGAGGCTCAGGCAAACTCAGGATGCTCGATCTCGCTTGGGGGACCGTGAAGCGGTGTGCCATCTGGAGCTTCGGGATACTCAAAGATACGTCCTTCAAAATTTCTGATGACCACCCGGTCTGAATTGTGACTGAGGACATACTCTGGATTGATGGGCGTTTTGCCTCCTCCACCTGGAGCATCAATCACGTATTGAGGAATGGCGTATCCGGTCGTATGTCCGCGAAGCTGATCCATCAAGGCGACTCCTTTTCGGACGCTGGTCCTGAGATGGTCAGATCCGGCAATGAGATCGCACTGATACAAATAGTAAGGCTTCACCCGGCACATCAACAGTTTCTGTACCAATGCACGCATGGTGCTTGTGTCATCATTCACGTCCTTGAGCAGAACGGATTGATTGCCCAAGGGAATGCCTGCATCAGCGAGCCGGGCGAGGCCATCCCGAACTTCCTCTGTCAGTTCTCTCGGGTGGTTTGCGTGAACGCTGATGAAGAGTGGGTGATACTTTGCCAGAATCTTGCAGAGTTCAGGAGTGATTCTCTGTGGAAGAAACAGGGGGATGCGTGATCCGATTCTCAGAAACTCAACATGAGGAATGTCACGGAGCTTTCCAAGGAGGGTGTCTAGTTTGTTGTCTGAAAGTAAGAGTGGATCGCCACCACTGAGCAGTACGTCGCGGATGGAGGGAGTCTTACGAATGTAGTCCAACTGAGCATCGAACTCTGGGTGGAAGTCGTATCCGCTGGCATTGCTCACCAATCGACTGCGGGTGCAGTAGCGGCAGTAACTGGCGCATCTGTCGGTAACCAGGAAGAGGACGCGATCTGGATAACGGTGAACCAAACCAGAAACAGGGGAATGCGAGTCCTCACCACAAGGATCTGCCATTTCCCAGTTCTGAGTATGGGTTTCTTCGATCCTGGGGATGACCTGACGCCTGATGGGGCAGTTTGGATCGTTCTGGTCTATCAAGCTGAAGTAATGGGGGGTAATGCCCATGGCCAACTTGTTCTTGGTGAGTTGGACACCTGCCTTTTCTTCTTTTGTGAGAGTGGGAAATAGCTCCAAGAGTTGCTCCGCGCGAAACACACGGTTTTTCATCTGCCATTTCCAATCGTTCCAATCTTCGTCGGATACGTCATTCCAGGGTCCACGTCCATTAGGCTGGAAAGCCTTCAGGGCATGAAACTTCTCTTCAGAAAATGGGGGCAACAGGTCGCTGGTGTCAGATAGCCTCGACATTCAGGCGCGAACTATAGGTTGGGCTGAAAGTGTGTCAAGGTGGCCCCGGGTGGAGATTTACGGAAGCATCGGAAGCAATTGAGTGCGGAAGTGGGCTGGCAATGGCCTGAAAGTGATGCTTATCTTGCGCATTCCAAAGGACCTCAATGTGAATGGTTTATGAAACTGCGACTCTACACTGAAAGACTGACTCTGCGCCATAGGTGGACAATCGCCCGTGCTCTAAATACTGGCGGAGCCACGGATGAGGAGGTGCTAATGGTAGAGCTGGAGGATAGCGACGGAGTCATCGGAATCGGAGAATGTGCACCCAGTAAGCGTTACGGGGAAGATTTGGAGACAGTCAGAGCGTTTCTCCAGAATCTGGATCTCTCAGATGCTACCTTTGAGGAGCCGGGGCCTTTTCTAGATCGGTTGCAGATCAATGGAGCGGGACAGATGGCCGCCGTTTGCGGGCTAGATATCGCCTTGCTCGATGGCGCGGGACAAAAGGCAAGCCAACCACTTTACGACTATTTGGGACTTGGCTTTGAGGAAGACAAACATGTGACGTCCTTCAGTATTGGAATCGATTCCCCTGATCGAATCATCGAGAAGGTGAAAGAGGCATCCAATTATCCGATTTTAAAACTGAAACTGGGGCATCCCAACGATAGGGAACATTTGGCTGCACTCAGGAGTGCGGCTCCATCGAAAACGGTGAGAGTCGATGGAAATGAAGCATGGACCACGAAAGAGGAAGCCCTGAAGAACATCAATTGGCTGGCTGAGGATCCCAACGTGGAATTTGTGGAACAGCCGATGCCAGCTTCGATCCCACTGGCTGATCAGGTCTGGCTCAAGGAGCGAAGCCCCTTGCCATTGATGGGTGATGAATCCTTTCACAATAGTTCAGATGTGGATCAATGTGCTAGGGCTTTTGACTCGGTAAATGCCAAGTTGGTCAAGACAGGCGGAGTGTGGGAGGCAAAGAAGGCACTGACACTGGCGCGGCAGAAGGGACTCAAAACGATGATTGGCTGTATGATTGAAACGAGTGTGTTGATCTCGGCTGCGGCACATTTGAGCTCGTTGACAGATTTCTTGGACATTGATGGGAACCTTCTTGTTTCCAATGATCCTTTTGAAGGGGTTACCGCCGTTGATGGAAAGATATCGTTTAAGCCCATCGAAGAGAGAACTGGACTTGGGGTAAGGCGGATGAGGCTTGATTGATAGTTGTATTTCGCTAGATTTCCATCGTTTTTCAAATGATGTCTCGTCGTATTCTTCGATTAATCATTGGAGTCGTAACCTTTTTGACTCAGATCGGCGCCGCTTTTGGTGCCACGGTGCCATCTTCTAATGGCATCTATGCCAAGTTCCGTGTGACCCGTAGCGATGCATTGGTGGCCGAGTTTGTTGCGTCTTTGGATTACGTGAATGCGCCCAAGACAGTGGCGAATTTTGTGGGGCTGGCGGAAGGCTCTCGGGCATGGGTGGATCAGATAAACGGAGGACTGAAGAAGAAAGCTTACTACGACGGGCTTACATTTCATCGGATGGTTGCCAATTTTGTGCTGCAAGGCGGTTCGCCAAAAGGAGATGGATCAGATGGCCCAGGATATACCTTCGAGGATGAGTTTGATCCTAGTCTTAGACATAGCGGGAAGGGGGTTCTTTCTATGGCCAATAGCGGGCTTCATTCCAATGGTAGTCAGTTCTTCGTGACTCTTGCCGCCACTTCTTGGTTGGATGATGTTCACTCCGTTTTCGGGAACGTGCAGTCTGCTGATTTGGCTCAGCTGGATAATGTGGCAGAGGATGATGTCATTGAATCCATCACGATCATTCGAAATGGAACGGCTGCTCAATCGTTCGATGTGGATGCCCACGGGCTTCCTCAGGTCTTGGACGCAGGAGCAACGTTGACGAAGAATGGTGCCAATTTTTCACTTTCCTACGATCAGACTGACGACACTGCCTTCTTTCTTTATTCGTCCCCTGATCTTCAAAATTGGTCTTCCTTTGGTACAGAGTTCTTTACTTACGAACCTACCGATACACCCAAGACCATCACTCCAGGGAGTGATATGGAATTCTTTAGCGTAGGAAAGGTGGTTTATCCGATTGAGATTCAAACGCCTTATCATCCGGTTGGAACCCAGATCAATATGGATACCCAAAGTGGTTTTAGGTGGTCTGTTGCGTTTACTGGTAGTGGGTCAGGACTTTATGCAACTTCAGTAGCTCCAGGACAGTCATTTACATTGACTGCTTTTACATGGCAGCAGGAAGCCTACCGAGCCTTGCTTTCGGGGTATTTTCAAGGGGCCATTCAATTCAATGGAACGAGCGGTCCAGTCACCTTCGGTAGATTTAGTCTTGTTTATACATCACCTGCAGGCGGGAGTTTCAAAGGCACACTCTATAGTAGCTTTAATGAAGCTATTCCCTTTGACGGAAGCTTTTCTGTTCAAGTCTTGCCTTAATCAAAACGACAATTGAATTATTTTGACCCTTGCCTCGTCATCCTCTTAAGTACGAACAGTTTTTGAACCAAATTTAGATTATGAAAGTATCGAAAGTCATTCTCGCATCCGTATTAGGCCTGAGCCTCTCAGGCGGGGCATTGCTTGCTGAGCTTGGAGATGCCAGCAAACTTCCTGCTGCTGCCACCAAGAAGGTCAGCTTCTCCAAAGACATCAAGCCTATCCTCGAGGACAAGTGCATTGATTGCCACGGCCCAGACAAGCAGAAGAGCAAGTATCGCGTGGACGTGCGTGATGAAGCTATCAAAGGTGGCTCAAGCGACGAGGTTGCCATTATCGTAGGCAATTCAGCAAAGAGCCCATTCGTCCACTACGTGGCACGTTTGGTTGAAGATCTCGAAATGCCTCCGAAGGAGAAATACTCTCTGACCAAGGATGAGATCGCTTTGATTCGCGCTTGGGTTGATCAGGGTGTGAAGTTCGAATAATCGAACTGTCAGCAATCATTTGAAGTAATCCTCCGTTCTCCAGTGAGAGCGGGGGATTTTTTTTGCCTAGCAGGTGACTTGCTCGATCGTCTCCTTGAGAGCGCTCAACCTGAACGGCTTGGCCAGGAAATCAGCGCGCCCTTGGCCGATGGCTTCCTTCACGGAATCCGTGGGATTGAAACCGCTCATGAAAATGATTGGGAGGTTTGGAGCTTGTTTGCGGAGTTCTACAAATACTTCATCGCCTAACATCCCCGGCATTGTGACATCCAGAAGAACGAACGAGATGGTGCCCTTGTTCTCCTCAAATCTTGCGATTCCTTCTTCACCTGACGTGGCTTGAATGACAGAGTGCTTCCAATTTTCAAGAGCCCGTTTGCAGATGGCACGGAGATGATCGTCGTCATCCACCAGAAGAACATAGCCGGCGGTCTTTATCACCGGTTCAGTTCCATGGACAGGTGCAGGAGAGTCCTTTGGGGAGACTGTTTCTCCCTTGGAAGGAGGTATCCTGATGGTGACCGTTGTTCCTTTTCCCTCTTCAGAGTCGATTTGAATCTTACCTTTGAGTCCTCTGACAATCCCCTGAGCAGCAGGAAGGCCAAGCCCCCTTCCTTGAAACTTGGTCGAATAAAAGGGTTCGAAGACCTTTGGCAATACCTCCTTTGAAATACCACTTCCGGTGTCTGAAACTTCAATGGTGAGCCCTCCCAAGAAGGTCGTTTCGCATGGAGAAGAAGAATGCGGGTTGGTCCACGCCTTGATGGATACAATCCCGTCAGCACTATCAGTCACCGCTTCGACGGCATTTTCGTGCAGGTGCTTGAATAGTTGAAGAAATTGAGCTTGGTCACCGACGATTGCCGGAAGGTGATCGGGCACAGAATATTCAAAGGAGTAGGATTCCGTTGTGGCCTTTTTCTCGTAGCCCGAACAAACGTTGAGAAGAAAAGGAGATGGAGAAATCTGTTGCTTCCTCATCTGCCCGGCTCCTGAGTAATCCAGCATCTGCTTGCAGAGATCAGATGCACGCATCACAGACTCGAGAATGCTATCAAGATGCTGGTGAACGTGTGCCTCTCCAGTCAGCTCTGTTTTGGCCAAACCCGCGCTTCCCATAATGGAGGCGAGGATGTTATTGAAATCATGAGCGATCCCTCCAGCCATGACACCGAGACTCTCAAGTTTTTGATTCTCAAGAAGTTGATGCTCCAGGTTTGTTTGACGCGATTGTAATTCGTGTCGTTCCAATACGAAACGAATGCTTAAAGGCAGTGTGTTGGCCAGATGTTCTCCCTTGATGACGTAGTCTGATGCGCCTGCTTGAAGTGCCTCCAAACCTACATCAACGTCCTCGGTTCCTGTAAGAACGACCAAGGGGGTATCGCCAATAAACTCCATTAAAGCGTTTACCGTCGTAACGCCGTTGGTTCCGCCAAGGTGAAGATCTGACAAGACGATATCTGGTAGGAACTGTTGATACGCATGCTTCGCTGCTTCCAGCGTTTCGACCTGCCGTAGATCGAATTTCAGGCCAGTCCAGATCCCCGGATTGAGATACTCAGCAGCGAGAATGGAATCAGCTGGATTATCCTCCAGTTGTAGCACCTTGATGACCTGAACAGGGCTATGCATTGAATGACTCCGTCTTGGCGGGAAGTCTTGCTGATTCGATCCAGAAGGTTTTTAGGGATGAGAAGAGCTTCCCGAAATCATCCAACTCAACTGGCTTAACCAGATAGCAGTTGGCGTTCATTTGGTAGCAGTCGTCGATGTCCTTGGGGTGGGTAGAGGTTGTGAGAACGATAATCGGAATCGAACGAAGCTCATCGTCTGTCTTGAGTTTTTTGAGAACTTCTTTTCCGTTCAGACGAGGAATATTGAGATCGAGAAGGATGAGATCAGGGCGGGGCGATTCAGAGTAACTTCCTGATTTTTTAAGAAACTGTAATGCCTGTTCGCCATCGTCTACAGCATGAAGCCCTCCATTGTAGCTCAGGTCCTCCAAGGTCTCCCTCGCGATCATCTGATCGGATGGATTGTCCTCAACCAGAAGAATATTGAAGTTTGAAGTCTGAATTGAGCTCATGATGTGATCTCAGGGATGCTGAACGAAAATTTAGAGCCGGTGCCAAGGGTAGACTGCAACCACAAACGACCGTTTTGTCGTTCTACTATCTTTCGACAGACTGTCAATCCGATGCCGCTTCCATCAAAACGACTTCTGGGATAGAGACGTTGGAATGCCTTCATGATCTTTTCGAAGTCTGATTCTTTGATTCCGATTCCGTTGTCCGTGATTGAAAAAGTCCAGACGTCCTTGTCCCGTGAAGCGGTGATATGCACTCGGGGAGGTCGGCCTTCACAGAACTTGATGGCGTTGGAGACTAGGTTGTGAAAGAGCTGAGCGATTTGTGCTCGATCGGTCAGAAGTTCAGGCAATGGTGAATGGGTTATCTGACCGTTCGAATCTTGTAGCTGGTATGAGAAATCATCTTTGATCTCGTTGATCACTTCTGTGATGGGGACTGGTTCGAGGTTTATTTCTTGGGTACCTGCCCGTGAAAGCGTGAGAAGATCACCGATCAGTTCTTTCATTCTCCGTGTGCCTTCCAGGGAATATTGGATAAACTCCTTACCCTTGTCGTCGATGACCGAACCGTATTTACGTTCCAATAGCTGAAGGAAACTTGAGATCGAGCGCAGTGGTTCTTGAAGATCGTGACTGGCGATATAGACGAACTCATCCAGTTGTCCGTTGCTTTTGAGAAGTTGATTTGTTGTGTGCTTCAACCGGCTTCTCAATTGTTTCTCTTCAGTGACGTCGTTCATCACTGCGACAAAGTGAGTGAGTTCTCTTTCGGAGTTTCGATAAGGGATCAGATTCAAGTCGTTCCAAAACTGATTCCCAGATTTGGTGTAGTTGAGGATTTCGCCCTGGTAGGCCTGTCCCTCCTGAATACATTCTCTGATCAATGCCAGTTGTTTCTCGCAGGTGCTTGGCCCATGTAGGAAGCGAGGGTTCCTGCAAAGGACGTCTTCCTCCCGATAGCCGGTGATGTTCTGAAAACCTTTATTGACGAAAATCAGTGGGAGATTCGGAGATTTTGCATCTACGATCATGATCCCGCTTTTCAGCGTATTCATCGCTGAAATCTGGACCAAAAGATGATCTTCGACGCTCTGAGACTCAGTGACGTCCGTCATATAGATCAAATAGTGACTGCCTTGACTGCTGCGTCTGACAGTGGCTTCGACAACCGAAGGTGTGACGGCACCAAAGGCGATCACTGAGAGTCTGAGTGTAATCCGTCCGTTTTCGAGTTTGGACAGAGTACTTATGAAAAGCTCTTGGTCTTCAGGCAACAAAGAATCAGTGAAGAGCTGATTTTGTAGTCGATCCTGTTCTCTGTTTAGAAGCTTCTCAGCTGCCATGTTGCACGACACCCACCGGAGCTCTTGATCAATGATTGAAATGGGATTGGGGGCCAACCTAATGATTTCGTCGTCAAGCGAACTGTGGTCGTCAGCTTGATTGATGAAATCGGTGTCTTGCTTTGCCTTTGTGGTCTTGACCTTTTTTCGGCCACTTTTGAGGGACAGCAGAGAAGCGAGAAGCCCACCTTGCTTCTTGTTCTTCTTTTTCTGCTTTGGCTCGGTTTCGAACATCGGGTTTACGGTAGAAAGAGACAGTCTTTCGAGTCCTTTTTGTGGTGATTACTGCGAGTGCTAATCTTACGAGGCTTCTTTGCGCCATAGATATCATCGGTTCTTTGGAGGAGTTCTTTAGAAAAAGAATGTCTTAAGAAGTCTTCCTAAGGACCTTCTTTTCAAGTGGTTAAGAAACCTTCGTCGCGGAAGTTTGAAACTGAATGGGAGCCAAGAGGACAGGCAACTCGAGGAAAAGCGTTGTTTGATTTTGGGTCTTGACCTTTAAGCTTTGAAAAGCAAAGTGACTAAATGAACAACGACTGGGCTGAGCAGAATCTAGCCACGATCCGATCCCTAATGGAGAATGCGGCACTTTATCGGCGTGCGTTGGCACCATTGATGACTACCGCTGGAGGGTTGGGGATTGCAGCCTCTGTGGTGTCCTGTTTCTGGGAGCAGACAGATGGCAGAACCTTTGCTTTCTATTGGTTATCAGTTGCCCTGTTGGGATTGATTTGTTGTTTGTTTTTGGTCCGGCGGCAGGCGTTCAAGAGTCAGGAGATGGTTTGGTCACCTCCAGCGAAGAAGGTTGTTCAGGCAATGTTGCCCGGATTTGCCAGTGGAGCGTTTTTTGGATTGGCATACGGATTGGTTGATCCGGGAGAAGGTGCTGTGTTCATGGTGGCAATCTGGATGGTCTTTTATGGATGTGCTGTTCATGCAGCAGGCTTTTTTATGCCGAGGGGAATGAAGCTGTTTGGCTGGATTTCGCTTATCTCAGGCTTGGTATTGATCCTTGCAGGAGGGGGCATGCTGGAGAGATTTGATATGGGAGAGATTGAGTTGGGGCACTATTTGATGGGTGGCTTTTTCGGTTTGTTGCATCTCGTCTACGGTATTTATCTGTTCATGACCGAGAAGAAGGAAACTTCCAGAAAGGGCTGATCTTGAATCCTGAGAACTTTCAAAAGATTGATAAGATCATTCACGAGAAGGGGCGATTGGGTATCGTTTCGATTCTCGCAGCTACGGAACAGGTTTCGTTTACTGACCTTAAGAACACGTTGGGCATGACGGATGGAAATCTGATCACGCATATCAAAGCGCTACAGAATGCCGGATATGTAGCGGTTGCCAAGACTCGGAAGGACAATCGCCCTTTGAGCCTCTGTCTCCTCACTGAGGATGGGAAAAAGGCATTTCGGGATTACCTTCAATTGTTGGAAACCATTCTGAAGGAGAATAAGTAGACCTTTGTTTTGAACGCATGATGAAGAATTGTTGTTTAAGACTTTGAAATGCAAAGTGAATAGGATTTTTGGAAAAGAAAACAGGTCAAATGGCCGATAAGGAAAGAGATAACTGATGGAAACCCTTGAATTACAGGCGCAAGTAACGATCAAAAAGGCTTCACACATGGGAATGTGTTTCGGGGTCAGAGATGCAATTGATCTGGTTGAAAAGCGTGCAAGCAAAGCAAAGGTGACGGTGCTTGGTGATCTCGTTCACAATGCGACTGTCCTAGAGGATCTGGAGGCTCAAGGGGTGCAGTTCGAGCGCGATCCAAACGCTCTCGAGACCCCTGAGGTTATTATCACCGCCCATGGGGCATCCGAGAGCCGAATCCAATCGGTTCGTGCTGAAGGCTTCAACGTCACGGAGGCAACCTGCCCGTTGGTTAAACATGCTCATGGCGCTGTGTTGGATCTGCAGGCCGCCGGTTACTATCCGGTTGTTATAGGACGTAAGGGCCATGTCGAAATCAATGGGCTCACTGGCGATCTCCGGGAATCGAGCGTGATATTGGATGAAGACGAGATAGAGGGACTGCCGGCGCGACCAAAATACGGAATCGCCGCACAGACAACGCAGCCTTTGGAGAAAGTCGAACGAATGGTTGGTCTCATCAGGCGTCAGTTCCCCAGAGCAGAGGTAAAGTTCGTCGATACGGTTTGTAGGCCTACCAAACAACGTCAGCAGGCGGTGGTGGATTTGGCGAGGAGCTGCGACGTGGTGATCGTTATAGGAGGAGCCAATAGCAACAACACACATCAATTGATGCTGACCTCGCAACGATTCTGTGGGCGGGTGCATCATGTCCTTAGCGCTGCTGATCTTCAGGAGATGTGGTTTCGTAATGGGGATACGATCGGCATCACGGCAGGGACATCGACTCCTGACGTCTTGATCGAGGGGGGAGAGGATTGGTTGAAGGGGCGTTTTGACGTACCCGCCGGTGGTTGATGCTTGGAATCCATGGGGAAGTCCCGTCAAGCTTGGCCCTCATGCCTGACACGAAGGAATTGAAAGCATTTATCGAGGAGCTTGCTCAGCTCAGTTCGGAAATCATTGTACCCAACTTTGGAGATCCATCTCTTGAGGTTGTGTCAAAGGCGGATGAATCGCCGGTGACATTTGCTGATCGTGAAGCAGAGCGTGTTATGCGGGAATTGATTGAATCCCGCTATCCTGACCATGGGATCATTGGCGAGGAGTATGGGAATGTTCGGGAGGATGCCGAGTTCGTCTGGGTATTAGATCCCATAGACGGGACCATCTCATTCACCGCCGGTTGTCCACTGTTTGGGACGCTGATAGGGCTGCTGGAGAATGGCGAGCCGAAGCTGGGTTGTATCAATCAACCCGTTCTAAAACAGCTTTGTATAGGTGATGGCAAGACGACCACGTTGAACGGAAAACCTGCGACCGTCAGGTCCGGGCGATCAATTGCAGAATCAACCCTGCTGACGACAGATGTAGGCAATGTAGAGAAGTATCAGAACGGAGAACTCTTTCACCAACTTAGGAGCGAAGTGAAGGTTTCGAGAACCTGGGGGGATTGCTATGGATATTTGCTGGTGGCATGTGGATTTGCGGATGCAATGGTGGATCCGATCTTGAATCCCTGGGACCTGCTCCCACTTATCCCGGTGATTGAAGGGGCAGGCGGAGTGATTACGGGGTGGGACGGAAACGTAGCAAAAGCGAGCGAATCTGCGATAGCCGCCTGTCCGGAACTCCACGCGGAGATACAAAAAAAGCTGAACGGTTAAACCGTCCAGCTCTTGTAAAACGATACTATAAGAAGAGATTACTTCTTTTCTTCGTCTGCTTCATCTCCTGCCTCCGCAGCTGCTTTGGCAGATTCTTCAGCTGCTGCTTCTTCTGGAGCGGGGCCCTCTTCAGGGGATTCTTCAGGAGCAGGGGCGAGGCTTCCCGGTGCGACTTCTTCGATTTCAGCGTGGAGCTGAAGAAGGTCGAGAACCTTGCCGACGACGATCTGCTCTGAGACCTCGGCAATCTGGTTGTTCTCACGCAGGCGGCGAACCAGAAGCTCAGGCTTGGTTCCCTGCTGATATGCCATCATGGAGATGTAGCGGCTGAGTTCTTCGTTGGTGGCTGTAATGCTCTCTTTCTCTGCAATTCGAGAAAGGACGAAGTTACCTTTGAGACGTTGCTTGGCACCTTCTTGGGCTGCCTGAAAGATTGCATCCTTCTGCTCGTTCATTTGGTCCTCAGAAAGTCCCTGTTTGGCTCCGTTTTGAACCATGTCGTAAACGGAACGCTTGGTCTCATTGTTCAGCACGTCTTCAGGAAGTTCGAAACTCACCCGTGTGAGGAGGTCTTGAATCAGCTGATTGCGAACAACCTGCTTTTGATTGTGCTGTCCTTCGTTTTCGATGTCCTTTTTGACGCCGTCGCGAAGTCCCTCAAGGCTCTCGGCTCCGTAGAGACGGGCCATTTCGTCGTTCATCTCGGGAACGCGGCGTTCTGCGACATCAAGAACCTCAACACGGTAGACAGCAGTCTGACCGCGAAGTTTGCTGGATATGAAGTCTTCTGGGAACGTTGTTTCGTGGGTGATTTTATCTCCCTTTGAGTGTCCGATAAGTGCATCGGCAAGTCCGGGAACAACGCCCATCCCGCCAGCCTGAGTCCATGCTTCTTTTTGGCTGCCGATCTGTTTGTTCTTCTTATCGATGTTTTCGATAGGAGTGTCATCGATTGTCCCTCGGAATTTGACCTGAACCCAGGCGTCCTTCTTGATCTCACCTTTGACGGGGTCGAAGATTGGACGGTTCTCGCAAAGGCGGTTCAATGCCTCATCGATCTGATCTTCAGAAACTTCCACGCGTTCCACCTTGGCTTTGAGGCCTTTGTAGTCAGGAAGTTCGAAATCAGGCTCGAGCTCCATGGTTAGAGCAAATGAGAAACCTGTTTCGGTTGAGAACTCAATCTCTTCCAGATCTGGTTGGCCGACAACCTTGAAGGAGTGCTCATCAAGGGCTTGTTTGTAGCCTTCGTTTACTAGGTTGCGCTTGGTTTCCTCTTTGATGTCCTCTGCGTAATTCTTGCGAACCACCGCCTTGGGCGTCTTACCAGGGCGGAACCCGGGGAGCTTGGCGTGCTTTGCGTAGAGGCTGGTCACCTTGTCGAACTCTGCGTTTACCTGTTCAGCATCAACTGTGATGCGAACCATTTTTTTGCAGGGGCCGAGGTCTTGAATCGTTGAATTCATAAGTGTTAGTCAGTCTTGTTCTAGGCACCGGTAAAATAATGGGAATCATTGTCCGGTCACCGGAGACAAAGGGCGGAGACTGTATGGACCGACCATCAGAGCGTCAAGAAGGAGCCGAATCTGTTTTTCGCTGATGGAGGGGGGAGCAACGGCCCAAGGATGTGGTTAATCCTTTGTGGAGGCCAAGATACGTAGACCGTCCAAGGTCAATTGAGGGACTACCTTTTTGATCTCAGGAAGTCCCTTTGCCATCAATCGGGCATAGCCACCAGTGGCGATTACCGGGAGAACCTTGGACTTGAGCTCTTGGCGCAGCTCTGTGATGAGCTCGCGAATCATCCCCCTGTAACCATGAACCGCGCCGATCAACATCGCTTCCGTCGTGCTCTTTCCGATGACTCTCTTGGTGTCCTTGATCTCGATACGAGGGAGAAGGGCTGTTTTTTCGTGCAGGTATTCGGTCATTGCGCTCAAACCTGGAGTGATGATACCGCCAACATATTGTGAATCCTTGTTGACCACATCGAATGTGACAGCTGTTCCGAAATCAACCACGACGACTGGTCCAGGATAGAGACTCCTTGCAGCAATGGCATTGGCCAGCCGATCAGCACCAATGCTCGCCGGGTTGGGGTAGTCGACCTGAATGCCAGTGCCTTCCAATGTTTCGGAGGTCAACTGGATGTGAGGAATCTTGAAGACCTTGCTAGCCAGTTTCTTGACGTGGCGATCGGCTTTGGGAGAGACAGAGGCAAAGGCCACGTTGTTCAGAGTGCGGGTTCCAACGAACTCCAGAATCAATTGCGTGGTCGAAGGCTCCTTCCATTCGCAGGTTGGGAAAACAAAATCTTTCGAGACCTTCTTTGCTGAGGCGAGCCCGACATGGGTATGTGTATTTCCTATGTCAAAAAGGAGATTCATCATTCATTTGTTGGGATATCATCCACCGGAAGTTGCTTGGAAAGTGTAAGGACTGTTCCCTCATCATTGGACTGGTAGTGGACTTCTTGAAAGACACTCTGAATGACCACCGTTCCTAGTCCGCCTGGTTTGATGTCGTCTATCTGACGCCCACGGATTTCCTGACAATCGACTTTGCCTGCGTGGTCAGCGAGTCGGTAGGTAAGCAGGTCGTTCTCAAGAGAGGCTGATAGATGCAGTGGTCCAGGTTCTCCTTTGTATGCGTGCCTGAGTACATTGGACGCGGCTTCGTCACATCCCATGACAATCTGGCCGGTTTCGATGTCATTGAATCCAGCATGCGCGGCCCAGTGTTCAACCCAGTTGCGACAATCGCAGAGAGTGTCGAGGCAACACGTGGTTTCAAATCGTTCGGGAGGAGGAAGGCCGCGCCAATCGACAAGGATGATTGATGAATCGTCGTGCTGGGCGGCATTGCCAACAAACTCGCGCCATGAGTTGACAGCAGAATCGATCGTCTTGGACGCAGGACAATGTCGAGGGAGGCTTTCAAGGAATGCCTCATCGGTGTAGTCATCGCCTGATTCATTGCGGGCCTCCGTAAAACCATCAGAGATCAGTACCCACAACTCACCAGGGGAAACAGGAATCGTTGTCGCCTGATATTGGAAATCAGGTAGGATGCCGATTGGCAGATGAGCAGGGACGATCTCTTTTTTCCATTCATCAGAAATGAATCGAAAGGGAGGATATTGACCGGCGGCGCAAACTTGAATTTTGCTGCTGTCAGAATCGATCAGCAGAAACGTAAGTCCGATGAATTGTCCAGCGTTCAGGTCTTGGGAGAGGTGAGAATTAAGGCGCGTGACCCAATCACCCAGATCAGCGGTGGCTTGAGGTGCGAATGCTTTGATCGTAGCGGTGGCTCGGGCCATGGTCAGCGCCGCAGGGAGCCCCTTGCCGCTCACGTCTGCCAATCCGATCAATAGTCTTTCCGGTCCCACTTGATGAGCGAAATAAAAGTCGCCGCTGACGGTGCGTGCAGGGAAGTAGCGGGTATGTAGGGCTCCCGAAGGGAATTCTAAATGGGCTGGAGGGAGAAAAGATTTTTGGATCTCTTGAGCCATTTGCAATTCCTGATCCGCTTGGGCTCGTTCTATCTTTTGCTCTTCTGCTTGGAGGCGGAGCAGTGCATTTACAATTAGACTGCCAAAGGCTTGGAAAATTTCGAACTGCTGATCGGTGAAGGTATCCGCATGAAGAGGATTTAATGCCTGCATGACCCCGAGGCAATCAGAGCCATTCATCAGTGGGATGCAGATCATTGATGTGGCCACGAAATCAATCTTCTTCCCGATTGAAGTATAGTGACGTGGATCTTTGGTGACGTCGGGAATGTTGACGGGTTTTCTATTTTGAAAGACCCAGCCGGAGATGCCCTGTCCTTCAGGGACTCGCAATGGAACGCGTAGATCAGCGATACGTTGATCCGTGCTGTAGAGGATCAACTCTCCTGTATCAGAATCAGGGAGCAGGAGGGTGCACGCTCTGGCGTCTGCCACCTCTCTGGACCGGTCGAGAATCTCATCCACAAGGGAATCGAGATCCATGGCGGTGGAGAAGGAACGGGCAGTATCGAGCAGGATCTTGTATTGGGTGATCTGCTCTTCCAGCCGAGTCTCCGCGCTCTTACTCATTATCGATCTTGATTGGCACTGGATTGGTGCTGTTGAGAATCTCTTCTTCGGTTGGAAGATTCTTGGGTTTGCTCCCCCAGATAATCCGGGATGGCTTTTCTCCCAGTGTGGCAAATGTGGCTTTGGCGTAGGTGCTGACGACTTTCAGATTCTGAGATACGACTCTTAGTTCTTGGATCAGTTGCTTGATCTCATCGTCATTCTCATCGAGGACGCCGTCCGCCCGGGCCAGAACGCCTTTGCCTTTCTCCATTGCTTCATTGGCGGTCTCTAGAACGTCCTTCAACTTGGACATCAAGTCCTTGTAGTCGGCTTTGAAATCAACCGTCACGTTGTGGACGTTGGTGATCGCGCCGTCTGCGTTGGATACAAGATTGCTGGCCTGACCGAGTATACCGTCGACTTTGACAGTCAGTCCGGATACGCGTTCGACGATGTTGGTCATGTGCCCGCGAAGTTCGGTGATAGCGCCATCAGCATTACCTGCAAGGCTGCTTCCTTTTTCCATGATCTCGGTAAGCTTTGGGATCAGCAAAGGATAATCCTCTTTGAGCTTCTCCATGATGTCATTGACGTTGTCGATCGCTGCCTTTGCAGAGCGCGCAAGATCGTCAATAGAGCCCGCTTCTGTACCTGCAATCACGGTGCCGGGATTTAACGGAGGCGCTTCATAGGTGCCTCCTGAGAGTAGAATCAACTTTTCTCCCAGCATGGTTTCAGCGGCGACGGCCGCAGTGATGTCTGAAGGGATGGAAGGTACGCCTTCATAGATATTGATTGTCACTCTTACGCGGGCATCGGGGCTAGGCGAAACCTTCTGTTCTCGTTCATCAAGATATCGAATGCCCACTACGGCGCCAGCTGGTGCACCTGCGTAGCGGACATCGGAATGAAGTTTGATGCCGGTGATGTCTTTGAAATCAATATCCAGCGTGCGTTGATGGCCTCCAGGATTGTAACCAGTGATGGCGACCACCATGGCGCTCAATAGAACGGCGCTACAAAGGATCACCGAAAGCGGTATGACGTATTCTGAGTAATTTCTCTTCTTCATCGTTAATACTGGTCGATGGTTGTGCGAACTAAATGACTGGTTCCTCTTCTCCGAGAAGAATCTTTATGTAATCGCCTTTGGAAAGACGTAGGGGAATTGGTCCATCGGGAATACCTTGGATGAATTGCTGGAGCATTGGATTGGAGTGATTGCGGATTTCCTCCGGTGTTCCTTCTGCGATGATCTTGCCTTGGTTGTCTCCCGTGCCGAGCATGATCATCTTATTTGCAATCCTGAATGCACTGGTCATGTCGTGAGTGACCACCACTGCAGTCATTCCCATCTTCTTGGTAAGATCTTTGGTCAGCTCATCAACCACGGCTGTCATGACTGGATCGAGGCCGGATGTAGGTTCATCTGAGAAAAGGAGTTCAGGATCCAAAGCTAGTGCTCGAGCGAGAGCTACTCTTTTTTTCATCCCCCCGCTGATTTCTGAGGGCTTGAGGTTTTCGAAACCAGTCAGACCTACGAGCTCCAGCTTCATCTTGATCATCAGGTCCACGATGGAGGGATCGACATCGGCATGTTCAAGAATTGGGAGGGCAACGTTTTCACCCACAGTCATCGACTGAAGTAGCGCTCCGGATTGGAAAAGCATCCCGAAGCGTCGACGAATCTTCGCCAGCTGATGGACATCCATCTGGGTGATGTCTTCACCGAAGATCTTGATGGTTCCAGATGTTGGTTTGAGCGAGCCGATGATGTGCCTCAGCAATGTGCTTTTTCCGCAACCAGAGCCACCCATGATAATAAAGGTGTCACCGCGATAGACCTTAAAGCTGATTCCATTGAGGACAGCTCTTCCATTGAAGACCCTTACGAGGTTCTCGACCTCGATAATGGGTTCTTCTGCCTTGTCGGTCGAATCGTTGGGTTCGGAAGCGCTCATTCAGAGTTGTGCGGACAGCGGATCAAACATCGCAGACTTCAGCCGCGTGCCGGAGTGCTGCGGCCTTATCGTCCCAAGTGGGGATGAATTCCTGAGCAACGTAGCCCTTGTAGCCTGTTTCTAGGATGGCGCGCATGATAGCGGGGTAGTTAATCTCCTGATTCTCATCGAGCTCGGCGCGACCAGGGTTTCCAGCGGTATGATAGTGGCTGATGTAGTCCTTGTATTTGTTTATGCGACGAATGACATCTCCATTCATGATTTGAACGTGGTAGACATCAAATAGGAGGGTCATTCGAGGCGAGTCTACTTGCTTGATGAGCTCTACACAGAAGTCCACGTCGTCTCCGAAATAACCGGGATGTCCCTTCATCGGGTGCGAATCATCTCGGGAATTGAGATGCTCCAAGACGAGGTTGATTCCTTGTTTCTCTGCATAGGGAATGACGGCCTTCCAGCAATCGACACAATTCTTGGCGCCTTCTTCGGCTGAGATATCGGGTTCGCTCATGCCCGTGAACGTGATGACACCAGGTGCTCCAACCTCTTTCGCAAGATCGATCTGCTTCTTCAAGGTGGCGATGATCTCTGTGTGGTTCTTTTTGTTGATGGGGCCCTTTTTAAATCCGTGGCTACTAACCAATGAAATCTTCAAACCGAGATCCAGAATGTCCTTATAATATTTGGAGTTCACTCCCTCCATTGCCTCAAGTCCAATCTCTTTACACAGCTTGGCTAACTCCATTGTCGGCATGGGATTGAATGTCCAGCCCATGATGGATTGGCGGATGCGGCCGTTTTTGATGCGGAAGGGTTTGTCTTCCTTTGCGGCTTGGAGTCCGGTGGCTGTGAGAGCGCTGGTTGCAGCAACGGTCTTGAGAGCGCTTCTTCTGGAAAAAGTTTTATCAGGATTCATGGCGGTTTCGAATTAGGTGCTGATCGTGAAATCTGAAGAGACTGCGAGCAAGGGATTTATGAAGGTTTGCCAAACGATTTTATCCGGTGACAGTTGAACGCCTGTTAACTAGAGTTCGCCCGCGATGAAGATCCTCTTTCTCAATGGTCCGAATCTGAACCTTCTAGGCACGCGTGAGCCCGATGTCTATGGCAGTCTGACGCTTTCAGATATCGAGGCGAGCCTCCGCACGTCAGCGGACGGGGCTGAAGTTGAGTTCAGGCAGAGTAATCTCGAAGGGGAGCTCGTTACATGGATCCAAGAGGCAGGGAAGGCTGGTTCGCCAGTGGTGCTCAATGCGGCTGCATACACTCACACTTCAATTGCCATCCGGGATGCTATCGCTGGCTCGGGGGCGCAGGTGATCGAGATTCATCTATCGAATGTCCATGCCCGTGAATCGTTTCGCCATGAATCGAAAATAGCCGCTGTTTGCCAAGGTGTTATTTCTGGTTTTGGGGCTAATTCATATAAATTGGCTCTCCAAGCAGCGTTACTGTTAAAGAATTCAGAATAGGTCGTTTTGAGCTCTAAATGGCGTTGAAATGACACGAAAACGCACTAAAAACGGTAACGGTATTATGGTAAAAATGGAGGCTTGACCTCTGTTTGGGAGGGCACTAAGGTTTCTCCCCGTTGAGTTTCGCAGTTTAGAGCAGTGTCTTATTTCGGTCACTGCTCTTTTGCTTATCAGGTGACTCTGAAAAAACAATAACCCGGTTTTCCAACCACAACGCCGAACCTTCGCTGTGGATATTAAAGACATTAAAGCTATCATTGATCTGATGAAAAAGAACTCCATCTCGGAGTTCGAACTCGAAAAGGAAGATTGCAAAATCAAGTTGCGTCGAAGCTCCGGAGACGGATCTAACGATGACAATGGTGGCGCAGTTCAGCTTGTTGCTGCCCAACCAGTTGCTGCTCCGGTAGCGCCCGCTCCAGCTGCCGCTCCTGCCGCTGCTCTGGCTCCAGCTGAGACTGGTCCAGAGGTAACAGCTCCTATGATTGGCACTTTTTACAGAGCGCCTTCGCCTGAGGCCCCGAACTATATCGAGGTGGGAACAGAAATTTCCCCTGATATGGTGGTTGCCATCATTGAGGCAATGAAGGTGATGAACGAGATCAAGGCCGATGTCAAAGGTGTGGTCACTGAGATCCTCATCGAAAACGGAAAGCCGGTTGAGTTTGGTCAACCACTGTTCCGTTACCGCCCGTTGTAAGAGATTCTTTCAACGGTATCCTTTCCGATTTTTTCCCGATCCTTTTCCATGTTTGAGAAAGTACTTGTAGCCAATCGTGGTGAGATTGCTGTTCGCATCATCCGCGCTTGCAAAGAATTGAACATCAAGACCGTGGCTGTCTTTTCGAAGGCGGACGCTAATTCGATGCATGTTCAATTGGCTGATGAAGCTGTCTGTATCGGTGAGTCTCCAAGTAACGAGAGTTACCTCAGGGTGGATCGCCTGATCAGTGCAGCAGAAATCACTGATGTGGATGCCATTCATCCTGGTTATGGATTCCTTTCGGAGAATGCCGATTTCGCTGACGTTTGCGAAAGCTGTAATATCCGATTCATTGGTCCTTCGTCCTATTCCATGAACGTCATGGAGGATAAGACCTTGAGTCGTGATTTGGCGCTCAAGGCTGGTGTTCCAATTCCTCCCGGATCCGATGGACTGGTCGAGGATGAGAACGAAGCCAAAAAAGTTGCTGGTAGAATTGGTTATCCGGTGATGATCAAGGCTACAGCAGGTGGTGGAGGCCGTGGCATGCGCGTTGCTCACAATGACGTGTCACTCGTGAAGTCCTACTACGCAGCCAGGACTGAAGCTGAGAAAGCGTTTGGTAATTCTGGTGTCTACATCGAGAAGTTCATTGAGAACCCTCGTCACATCGAGTTTCAGATTCTTGGTGACCACAAAGGAAAGGTGATTCACTTGGGCGAACGTGATTGTTCGATCCAACGCCGCAACCAGAAGCTGATTGAGGAAGCTCCTTCACCCATGTTTGAGAAGCGCAAGGATTTGCGTAAGAAGATGGGCAAGGCTGCCGTAAAGATTGGTGAATTGGCGAAGTACACCAATGCTGGAACGGTTGAGTTCATCGTTGATGACAAGGGGAACTATTACTTCCTCGAGGTCAACAAGCGTATCCAGGTAGAGCATCCGATCACTGAAGAGGTGACTGGTATTGATCTGGTGAAGTACCAAATCATGATCGCGCTCGGTGAGACGATTCGCGAGTCGCAGAGTGACATCAAGATCAATGGTCATGCGATCGAGTGTCGTATCAACGCTGAAGATCCTTTTGATAATTTCCGTCCAGGCCCTGGTCGAATCCAGATGTATTACCCTCCAGGTGGTCGGTGTGTTCGATTGGACACACATGCCTATGGCGGATATTCCATTCCACCTCATTACGACTCTATGATTGCGAAGTTGATCACTACTGGTCGCGATCGGAGAGAGGCGATGGACAGGATGTCGCGCGCACTAAGCGAGTACATCATTGACGGTATTCCGACCACCATCTCCTTTCAGGAAGCCATCCTTCAGGATCCCAACTTCCGTCGTGGCGTTTACTCAACGAATTTTGTTGAGCAGCTCCTGAGTGGTGCACGCCGTGAACTGATCGAGGAGAAAGCCTAGTAAGGCCACTCCTAATGTCAGGATCTTCAAGTCCCCAACTCTACACCTTTGTTGATACCGCCTATTTAAACGGGCGATCGGTCTCCGAAGTTGCATTGGCTTTGTGCAAAGGTGGTTCTGATATCATCCAGCTACGAGCCAAAGACAATAATGCAGATTGGGTTCGGAGTGAGGGAGAGGAGATTCTTAAGATTACCAGAGAGCACAATGTTCCGTTGGTGATCAATGACTTCTACGATGTAGCCTGTGAGCTTGGTGCTGACTTCTGTCACATGGGGCAGGAGGATTTCTTCGATGAAAGAGGACTAACACACGTTGAACAATTGGAGTCATCCGGCAGCTTTCGACCTCTGATTGGTCTGAGTACCCATGCTCCAGATCAAGCTCAGCGTGCGATTGATGCCGGCGCTGATTACGTTGCCATCGGCCCTGTATTCGCTACTGATACCAAGCCCACTGCCAAACCAGTGACAGTGGATTATGTCAAATGGGCATTTGAATCAGTGAAAGTGCCTTGGTTCGCAATTGGGGGGATCAATTCGGAAACCTTGGCACCGGTCGTTGAAGCAGGAGCGAGCGGAATCTGTATCGTTTCAGCAATCTTGAACGCAGATGACATCTCTCGTGCTTGTCAGGACTTCAAATCGAAATTAGTTTCCGCCGCTTCGTAGGCACAACCAAACAAATACAGATACTATCTCATGCCCGTTCTCATTGTAGGCTCCACAGCACTCGACTCGATCAAGACCCAGAAGGCAGAGAACCCCAAGTTACTTGGTGGTTCAGCAAGCCACGCCGCCGTAGCCGCCAGCTTTTTCACACCAGTGAAGATGGTGGGCATTGTGGGAGATGATTTTCCGAAGAAGTACATCAATCTCTACAACAAGCATAAGATCAATCTCGACGGTTTGCAGATCGTTCCGGGAAAGACTTTTCATTGGGCTGGGGAGTATGAGGCGAACATGAACAATCGCCACACTCTCAACACTGAGCTTGGGGTGTTTGAGACCTTTCATCCAACCTTGCCGAGGAGTTATCAGAAGACTCCTTATGTTCTGTTGGCAAACATAGGACCTGATCTTCAACATCATGTTCTCGATCAGATTCAGTCAGCCAAGTTTGTGGCTGCCGACACCATGGATCTTTGGATCAATATTGCGCTCAAGGACCTTAAGAACCTTCTCAAGCGGATAGATTTGTTTGTTTTGAATGATAGTGAGGCACATCAGCTGACGGAGTCGGACAACATTCTTTCAGCACTGAAGAAGCTTCATCGTATGGGGCCAAAGTATGTGATTATCAAGAAGGGTGAACATGGATCCATTCTTTCTGGGCCAAAAGGATTGTTTATGGCACCTGCGTTCCCGTTGGAGAAAGTCGTGGATCCGACTGGTGCAGGTGATTCATTCCTCGGTGGTCTTATGGGTTATCTCGCCAGCAACAAGGGAAGCATCGATAGTCTGCTGCCAAAGGCGATGATTCACGGATCAGTAACAGCTTCGTTCTGTTGTGAAGGATTTGGGTTGAAGAAGACCACACTGTCAACCAAGGCTGGTATCAACCAGCGCGTGAAGCAGCTCACGAAGATGGTTCAGTTCTGATCCCGTTTTCTAGGAATACTAGATGGAAAGGGCCGCTTCCGTAAACGGAGCGGCCCTTTCTGGTATAAAACTGTGAGGTCGATCTAGCGAGCCATCACCACATCCGGTTTTCCGGTCGCTGGATCATAGGTGAACTTCATTCCATAGGGTGGTGTAGGGACCTTGGTCAGGTAGCCTTTTTGAATCAGGTCATCAAAGCTCTTGGGTTTGCTGCCTTCTACGGTGGTAAATTGATTGATTGCCTGAGTCAGGCTGGCCAAGGCTATTTTGCCTTCCGCACTCTTCTTGCTCTTTGCGACGCCTTCCAAATAGCCGACTGGCGCCATGGCAGGATTGCTGATGTCGACAGCCTCGTTTGGATCCAGTGGGGCGGGTTTGCTGTCCTGTTTGGCTTCCTGAGCGTTTCCCGGTGAATCCCGTTTGGAGCAACCGATAAAGACAAGACACAGTGATAGAGCTGCAAATAGTAAAGCGCGGTTTTTCATAGACAGGCTGATAGCATTCTTTGAGTTGATTGGCTAGATGGATTAGCTGGAACGTCCGGAATGACGAGGAAATGCGGGAAAGAAGGGTGCTCTTGTTCCCCAATCTCGTTGACACAAGAGAGGGGGATTCCTAGCCTCCGCCCGTAGATGTTTGTGGCGCTCCCCGAAACTTACTTCGGGGATTTTTATTGTCGTCACTCAATTTGAATTACCATGGCAAATACGATTCTGATTGGAGCCCAATGGGGAGATGAAGGCAAGGGCAAGATTATTGATTTCCTGACTGATCAGGTGGACCTCGTTGTGCGCTCGCAAGGCGGCAACAACGCAGGGCACACGGTCTACGTGAAGGGAAAGAAATATGTTCTGCATCTTGTCCCTTCTGGGATTCTCCGTCCTGGCAAAAAGTGCGTCATCGCTAATGGCGTTGTGATTGATGCGGTCAGTCTTCTCGGTGAGATCGAGGGACTCGAAAAGCTGGGTATCAAGACCAAGGGCCGTCTGATGATTTCTGAACTCAGTCACCTTGTGTTGCCATATCATCGTGAATTGGACGGCATCCGTGAGAGCCAGAAGGGAAAGAAAAAGATTGGAACCACGAAACGAGGGATAGGTCCTACCTATTCCGACAAAGCTTCCCGCACCGGAATTCGCATGTTGGATCTGGTTCGACCAGAGGTCTTCGCCAAGAAGCTCCGAGCCAAGATCAAGGAGAATAATGTGATTCTCAAAGAGCACGGCATCAAGCCGCTGTCCTTCAAGAAGGTCTATGATGAATATGTGGCCGCTGGTGAGAAGTTGAAGCCCTACGTCGTGAACACCACGCTTCTGCTTCACAAGGCTTTGACCGCGGATAAGAGCATGCTCTTCGAAGGCGCGCAGGGAACATTCCTTGATATCGATCACGGAACCTATCCGTTCGTTACTTCTTCAAATACCATTTCAGGTGGCGCTTGCACCGGTTCTGGCGTGGCTCCCAATAAGATCGATCGCGTAATGGGCGTGATGAAGGCTTACACCACTCGCGTTGGCGGTGGACCTTTCCCAACTGAAGATGATGCCATTTCCGACATGCTACATGGCATGGGCCGTGAGTTCGGAGCCACCACTGGACGGGAACGCCGTTGCGGTTGGTTTGATGCCGTCGCGACCAAGCATGCGTTCATGGTCAATGGCATCGATGATCTGGCGATCACCAATCTTGATGGTCTCGACAATCTCGATGAGATCAAGGTTTGCGTGGCATACAAACTCGATGGAAAACGGATCACCTTTTTCCCTCCTGATGCTGAAGATCTCGAACGTTGTGTGCCTGTTTACAAAAAGTTCAAGGGATGGAAGAAATCCACTGAGAACTGTCGTAAGTGGAAAGAGCTTCCAAAGGCCGCTCGCGTTTACCTCCTCGCTATCACTGAACTGACTGGTGGCGAATTGAAAATCGCTTCCATTGGTCCAGGTCGCGAGCAAACGATCCTTCTTTAAGAACTCCGCTCTCCATGAGCAGCCCTTCCGTCCAATTGAGTGCGCAGGCCCGGGATCGTCTCCCGGGGCATGTTGCTGTCATCATGGATGGAAATGGGCGTTGGGCGAAGGAGCGTAAATTGCCGCGTGTCGAGGGGCATAGGCGAGGTGTGGAATCTGTCCGCGCAATCGTCCGAGCCTGTGGGGAACTTGGAATCAAGTATCTCACCCTGTATGCGTTTTCAGTGGAGAACTGGAATCGGCCCAAGGCAGAGGTGGATACGTTGATGAAGTATCTGGCTCATTTCCTGAAGAATGAAATCGGAGAACTGAACAAGAATAATGTTCAATTGGAGGCGATCGGTCAGATCTGGCGTTTGCCTGAAGGTGTTCAGAAACAGCTCAAGAAGACTCAGACAGCTTTGTCCAAGAACAATGGTCTGACTCTTAACCTGGCACTGAGCTACGGCGGTCGTACAGAGATTGTTGATGCAGTCCGTAATATTGCGGAGAAGGTTAGGGAAGGTGAGCTTGAGACGGACGTCATCAACGAAGCCACTATCTCACAACATCTTTATACTGGAGGTATACCTGATCCCGATCTGGTGATTCGTACCAGTGGCGAGATGCGTGTTTCCAATTTCCTTCTTTGGCAGATTTCCTATGCGGAGATTGTAGTCACTCCAACGCTTTGGCCCGATTTCAGAAAGCCTGAGTTCTACGCAGCGCTTGAGGAATTCACCCAGCGCCACCGCCGCTTCGGGCTGGTTGCCAAATAGAAAATCCATGAGCACGCCTGAATCAACCCCTCAGCCAGCAGTCAAGGAGTCCAAAGGACGGACGTTTGTTCGCAGACTCTGCAGCACGCTTGTTTTGTGGTCTATCGTTCTTGGAGCCATCTTTTCCCAGAACGAAACGATGGCGGATTATTTCTTCCTGACGATCATGACTGTTCTGGCAGCGATCGGTCTGGTTGAGTTCTATGACATGGCGGAGAAACGGGGGCTGAAGGCTTATCGCCCCGTGGGAATCGTTGGTGGGCTCTTGATGGTCTGGGCGACGTTCTTCTATCTCGCTTTTGAATTGGGTGTGAATGTGGGGAATGCTCCAGCAAAGGCCGCTGATTTCGAATCGGCTATCATGGTCATTGTCGTTCTTGGGTTGGCCTTGATTCAGATACGGGATCATTCGGAGAAGCCAAGTTTTGCAGCAACAGCGGTGACCTTGTTTGGTTTGATGTATGTCATCTGGCTGTTGAATTTTATCCAGAAGATCAATTACTTTCCGAACATCGACAGCAATGGACGTTACTACGTTCTCTATTTCATCTTGGTGACCAAGTTCAGTGACGTTGGAGCATACGTTACTGGATCGCTTATTGGTAAACACAAGATGATCCCCAGTGTGAGCCCAGGTAAAACTTGGGAAGGCTTTGTCGGGGCGATTGCGATTTCCACCGGTGTCAGCCTGGTGACGTTCAACCTCTTGGGAGAGAAACTGCCAGGAATGGATGTTCGTCATGCCTTTATTCTCGGAATCATTCTGAGTATTGCTGCAGTGGTTGGAGATCTTGTTGCATCTGCGTTAAAGCGGGGCTCTGGTGTGAAGGATTCAGGTCGTTACTTGCCGGGAATTGGCGGAGTTATCGATCTCTTGGACAGTCTATTGTTCAATGCACCGCTTATGTATCTGTATATGCGTCACGTGCTCGGCCATTGAGCATGAACCGAAATTCTAGATGAAAAACGTCGTTCTATTAGGAAGCACGGGTTCGATTGGGACCAGCACCATTAAGGTTGCTGAGGACCTGCCTGACGAGATTCGTCTCGTAGGGTTGGCTGCAGGTCGCAACGTGAAGCTGCTTGCCGAGCAGGTGAATCAGTTCAAGCCGGAACAGGCATGCATCTATGACGAGAGCCTGGTTGGTGACCTCAAGGCAGATGTGCCATCTGATACTACGGTCAGCACCGGCGCTGAGGGACTTGTCGAACTTGCGACGATGGAATCAGCCGAAATTGTTCTCATTGCCATTGTAGGAACGGCCGGGCTTCAACCTGCGTTGGCTGCCATTCGTGCTGGTAAGGACATTGCTGTGGCATCCAAGGAAATTCTTGTGATGGCTGGCTCTATTGTCATGTCAGAGGCCGAGAAATACGGAGTGAACGTATTGGCGGTGGATTCGGAACACTCAGCTATCTTTCAGTGCCTGGATGGCAAGCCGCGCGATTCAGTCAGAAAAATGATTCTTACTGCTTCTGGTGGTCCATTCAGACAGACGCCCAAAGAGGACCTCAAGGACGTGACCCTCGAAGGCGCGCTTACACACCCAACTTGGAATATGGGGAGCAAGATCACTATTGATTCGGCTACGATGTTCAATAAGGGGCTCGAAATGATCGAGGCTCGGTGGTTGTTTGGTATCGAGATGGATCGCGTTGGAGTGGTCGTCCACCCTCAGAGCGTGGTCCATTCCATGGTGGAGTTCGTAGACGGGTCCATGATTGCCCAACTCTCAACCCCAGACATGTGTCTGCCGATCCAATACGCTTTGACCTACCCTGCGCGGAAGGCGAGTGACCGGGTTCAGACCAGCCTGCCGACCTATGGCACACTAAGTTTCGAGGAGCCTGATGAAGACAAGTTTCCAGCGCTGCGCCTTGCAAGAAAAGCAGGGGACGTAGGCGGCACGCTTCCGGCCGTGATGAATGCGGCAAACGAAGAAGCAGTGGACGCCTTCTGTGCCAAGACAATCGGGTTTCTCGATATTGCCCGTGTCGTTGAAGAAACGATGGAGCGCCATATGCTTTTCCCTCAACCTGATCTGGATCAGATCCTTCGGGCTGACGCCTGGGCCAGAGAGGCCGCGGGAGAGGCTATTTCCAATTTGAAAGACTGAATGTTGTGCTCACCTATCTCTTGGTAATATTCCTCGTTCTGCTGTTTTTCGGCGCCTCCATTTTCCTTCATGAATATGGTCACTATTGGGTTGCCCGGAAACTGGGGTTACAGGTGGATGAGTTTGCCATCGGATTTGGACCCAAGATCTGTTCCTTCAAAGTTGATGGTATCGATTGGTCTCTTCGCTGGATCCCTGCCGGGGGATTCGTAAAGCTTCCTCAGCTTCAGACCTCGGAAGTGTTGGAAGGTGACTATGGTGACAATCCGCTCCCTGCGATTACTCCAAGGGACAAGATTCTTGTATCACTTGCTGGCCCGTTTATGAACGTGGTTTTTGCCTTTGCTGTGGGCACTCTTATCTATTTCACCGGCATCCCTGAACGAGTAAACCCATCAGAAGTTGGTGTAGTAGAGAAGGGTTCAGCAGAAGAGAAGATGGGAATTAAGGAAGGTGATGTCATTACAGAAATTGATGGTAGGCCTGTCGATACATGGGAAGACATCATGACCTATGTTGCATTGGCACCCAAGAGGATCATACCAGTGGGTATAAAAAGAGGGGACGATTTTAAGATCTATCAATTAGAGACGATCGGAGAGGAAGAAAATGGGATCAAGCAGATCAATCTCTACATGCGTGATATACCAGTGGTTGGTCAAGTTCAGGAAGATTCACCAGCTTCTCGCGCAGGGCTTCAATCGAAGGACAAGATTTTGGAATTCAACGGGGAAGAAGTGGAAAGCCGTCAACAGCTCATCGAACTGGTCAACTCAAGGAAGGGAGAAGAAACGGAATTGATCGGGATGCGCGGCAATGAACGCGTTTCAGCCTTGATGACGCCTGAGGTTTTCCCTGGTGAAGATCGTGCACGCATAGGAATTGCTTTTCTGAACGGAGGGACATTCAGGGTCAGGAAACCAGGGCCACTTCCCTGGGAGACAGTTGGGAAGGTGACCCGTCAGACGTTGATGACCATTGGGGCATTGTCGCAACCGAAGAAGACGGGCGTTGGTATTTCAGATTTGTCAGGTCCTGTCGGAATCTTTGCCAATCTTTCATATTACCTCGCTACGGATATCCGGTTGGCTTTGGGTTTTTTGGTGCTATTGAACATCAATCTGGCGATCTTGAATCTACTTCCAATTCCTGTTTTGGATGGTGGTCATATCACATTCTCACTGATTGAATGGATCACCCGTAAGCCAATGAAAGGCAAGATAGTGGAGGTGTCGTTCATGGTTTGCTTCGTGATGTTGATTTCGCTGATGCTCTACGTTTTGTCCAACGATGTGCGTAGAATGGGTATGTTCAAATCCATGTTCCAAAATGAGGTCCGTATTGAAGAGGCGGACAGTCCTGAATAAGTTTTTCCAGTCCGAACTGAATTTCTAAAGATGCAATACTGCGAGAATCCATTCTCATATTCCAAACGGGTTTCCAGAGAGGTCGTCGTAGGCGATCCTGCCGACGGTGGCGTGATCATTGGCGGCGAGCGCCCGGTGGTGAAACAATCCATGCTTACCTGTGATACCAAGGACACGGAAGCATGCGTGCGCGATACATTGGCCTTGGTCGAGGTTGAATGTGAAATGGTCCGAGTCACTGCGCCTACGGTGAAGGCGGCCGCCAATCTCGAGAACATTGTCAACGAGCTGCGGGCCAAAGGCAGCAAGGTGCCGATCGTAGCTGATATCCATTTCAAGCCGGATGCGGCAATGGAAGCAGTGAAGTGGGTGGAAAAGGTTCGTGTGAATCCAGGCAACTACGCGGATAAGAAGAAGTTTCAAGTCCGTGAGTACACGGATGATCAATACGACGAGGAACTGTCACGAATCGACGAAGAGTTTACCCCTCTTGTTGAGAAGTCGAAGGAGCTCAATCGAGCCATGCGCATCGGTACCAATCACGGTTCACTGAGTGATCGTATCATGAATCGATATGGTGATACGCCTTTGGGAATGGTTGAGAGTGCCTTGGAGTTTGCCCGGATCGCCCGTAAGGCAGGGTATCACAATTTCTGCTTTTCCATGAAGTCGAGTAATCCAAAGGTGATGATTGAATGTTATCGCTTGTTGACCGCTCGTTTGAAGGAAGAGGGTGATGACTGGAATTATCCATTGCACCTCGGAGTTACCGAAGCAGGTGAAGGTGAAGACGGTCGAATCAAGAGCGCCATCGGAATTGGGTCACTCCTCTGTGATGGCATAGGAGATACCATCCGGGTTTCCCTCACAGAGGATTCGCCGAATGAGATTCGTGTCTGCCGTGATCTTCTTGCGCAGATTCCGGAGTTGGTAAACACAACTACGGACGTTTCCGCATCTGAGGGATTGTCGTTCAACCCATTTGAGTTTGAGCGCTATGCGACAGACCCCGTTGAGTTGCCTGAAGGAATCAAGGCGGGTGGAGAGGAACTTGTCCGAGTCATCGTTACTCAGGCCGCATGGGATAAGTTGGCACCGCGCATCAAGCCTGGAGATGACGTGCGACCAGAAGGGATCTACGAACAACTTCCAATCAAGCAGCTCAATCCGCTGGAGGATGTTTCCGTTGATGGTCCAGACCAGTTCGTCACCGTAGCAGATGACTGCTCATTGCCTGTGATTACTGCGTTCCGCCTCTTGGCCTCCAAGTTGAAGAAGGCTGGGCTCCGGAATCCGATTCTCCTAAAAGACCTCCTGAGTTTCCCTGAAACACCATTCACTCCTGAAGCAGCATTGCTCCGGGCCTCCGTCGTTATTGGTTCGTTACTTTGTGACGGGATTGGTGATGCGATTCTGGTGCGCGGTGAAACAGGTGCGGGGCAGTCTCTCAGACTCGCTTTCAATATTCTTCAGGCAGCTGGCTGTCGTTCATTCAAGACAGACTATGTCGCATGTCCTAGCTGTGGTCGCACGCTCTTTGATCTTCAGGAGGTCACTGCACGGATCAAGGCACGAACAGAACATCTCAAGGGTGTGAAGATCGCGATCATGGGTTGCATCGTCAATGGCCCTGGTGAAATGGCAGATGCTGACTTTGGTTATGTGGGCGGAGCTCCCAAGAAGATCAATCTCTACGTCGGCAAGACACCGGTGAAGTTCAATATTCCAGAAGAGGAAGCCGTTGACAGTTTGGTCGACCTGATCAAGGAGCACGACAAATGGGTGGAGCCTGCTCCTGTCGAGGCTTAATAGAAACTTTCGTTAGGAATCAAAAAAGCAGGTTGGCTGAGAATGCCTTCCTGCTTTTTCTTTTGAAGAGTGGAGGAGTAGGCTGCCTGCTACTTTCGTGTATGACTCAGGAACCATTTATACAGCTCTGGATTGTCATACGTTGCTGTCCATGAATCGTGATTGGCTTCAGGGTAGATTGTCAGTTTTACTCTGGGATTGTTCTTCTTCAGCACGTTGACCAATCGCTCTGATTCGGAGGGAAGAACGACGGTGTCCTTTGCTCCGTGAAACGCCCAGATAGGGAGTTTGTTCATTGGGTGATCTTTCTTCCGGCGGCTCATCAGGAGATCGATGGTAACTCCTCCTCCGCAAATGGGAGCAATGGCAGCAAAGCGTTTGGCATGCTTCAATCCGAGATCCCATGTTCCAAATCCTCCCATGCTGAGACCGGTGAGGTAGATGCGTCGGCTGTCCACCCTGTGTTTCTTTTCAACTTCATCCAAGAGTGTGAGGAGTGTGTCTCGATCCCAGCTTTGATTGGTTGGGCACTGAGGGGACACGATGATGAATCCGAGTTCTTTACCTTTCTTGGCGAGTTTGGGAGGTCCGTGAACGGTCACCTTTTCGAGATTGTCACCGCGTTCTCCTGCTCCATGGAGAAAGAGGATCAGTGGCCATTCCTTATCTCCTTCGGCGTCGTAGCCCTTGGGTAGGTGTAGCATGTATTGGACATCGATCTTCCTGGTGATGGACGTGCTCAATGACCGGGCCGTCTGGTCGGCATGGACGTTGGCAATGAGAATGAAAGCAACAATGCAAAGAATGATTCGCTTCATTAGTCAGAGGAGTTTGAGTTTTGGGAGATCCTGAGTGTCGATCATGCCGATGGGGGCACCTTTGTCATTCACGACAATGAGATCATCAATGTTACGCTCGTTGAAGATCTTGAGGGCTTCAACTGCAAGGGCATCTGAAGAAATGGTGATCGGGTTCTTCGTCATGACGGATGAGAGCTTTTTGTTCAGTTGCTCGACATTGTCAGCGATCAGGCGCCGAAGATCCCCATCAGTAAAGACACCGGTGAGTTTTCCTTTGGCTGTGACGATGCTGATACTTCCTGATCGTGCTTCAGACATAATGAGAAGCGCGTCTTTGACCGTCATTGTTGAAGGGGCCACTGCGTTTCTATCCCCATCGCGCATGATGTCTGCAGCACGGAGTAAGAGAGCCTTTCCAATGGATCCACTTGGGTGGAAGCGTGCGTAGTCTTCTTCCCTGAAACCGCGTGCTTCCAAGACTGCCATGGCGAGAGCATCACCCATGACCAAGGTGGCCGTCGTGCTGGAGGTGGGAGCCAGATTGAACGGACAGGCTTCCTTGGGAACTTTGACATTCAGATGGATATCAGACTGCTTCGCGATGCTGGATTTTGGGTTTCCGCTGATTGTGATGGTCTGAACTGAAAAGGCATTTAACGCTTGGGCGAGAGTGAGAAGTTCTTCCGATTCTCCTGAATAGGACAAGAGTAAAACAATGTCTCCGTCGTTGACCAATCCGAGATCGCCATGGAGTGCGTTTACGGTATGAAGGACCACACTCGGAGTACCGGTGCTGGTGAATGTGGCGGCAATTTTTTTTGCGATGTTGCCTGATTTTCCAACGCCGGCAATGACCACTTTCCCTCGGCTTTCGATGGTGGACTTGATCGCTTCGACGGCTCTCGGAAACTGATTGTCCAAGAGAGCCTTTACAGATCGCAGGGATGCGATCTCGGTATCAAAGACTTTCTTGGCTCGTGTGAGGCCAATGCGATTGGTCGGCATGGGCAAAAGGCTATTCCCTGCATGCTTGAGGAGCAAGACAGGGAATAGCTAGCTGAAGAGTATTTGGGGGTTAGGAGAATGCCAGTGGCACGGTGTCCGGTGGGCCAACACGGCGCTTGTAGGCCAAGATCTGTTCGATTGCTTCATCAATGTCGTCGGTGATTGTGAACAGATCGAGATCGCCTTTACTGATAAACCCTCCCTCATCGAGCGTGGATTTCATCCACTCGATAAGACCAGTCCAATAGTCTGTGCCGAAAAGGATGAGCGGGAAATGTGTGATTTTGTTGGTCTGAACGAGTGTGAGGACTTCGAAGAATTCATCCAGAGTTCCGAAACCACCGGGCATGTAGACAAAGCCCATGCTGTATTTTACGAAGCTGACTTTGCGGGCGAAAAAGTAGCGAAAGTTGATTGGGATGTTGGCCCATTTGTTTCCGCATTGTTCATGAGGAAGTTCGATGTTCAGACCGACTGATTTTCCTTTGCCCTGCTTGGCGCCTTTGTTGGCAGCCTCCATGATACCAGGACCACCGCCTGTAATGACTGCGAGATTCTCTTTGGCGAGGCGTTTGGACAGTTCTACGGATGCCTTGTAGTAGGGATCTTTGGGTTTGGTGCGAGCAGAACCGAAGACGGTTATGGCAGGACCGAGTTGAGAAAGGGTGTCGAACGAATCAACGAACTCAGCCATGATTCGAAAGATCCTCCAAGGGTCTTCGTGCTGGAAGCGAAGAGAAGCGGATTTCATGGGTTGAAATTAGCAGGAGTGCGGTCTTAGGGGAAGTGCGCAGGAATGGCTCAAAAAAAATGTTTGATGACCGAAATGAAACAAATTGTTGAAAAAGAGTCCGGTGTATTGGGATGGATATCAAAAAGGCAAAGAAAAGTTGCCGTTCCTGTTATGTTTGCGTCATTGAGATTTGTTATCGAAACAAACAAGAAATCTTGTAAAAAAAATCTGTGGTTTTAGATCTTTGTTTGGTTTATCAGGTGCTCTTGTCCTTGTTGGATATCGGCACTTGCTGAACGAATTTTTCGATTTGCTGGGATTTTGAGAGTCCGTGGTCTTCTGGAGGGGTTGACCAGGGGTGCTCCTCTCGAAGTCCCAGCATTTTTCTTTTTCATGAAAAGTTTGGAGGATTGATTCCTTTGTTATTCCCGATGTGATCGGTAGCGTTTCCACGCCTCCTGTGGGAGGCGACTTTGTATGAGCGTGCAATTAGAAATGACACCAAACGCGGGGACAAGCCGCGTGCTTTATGTGGGGGATTGGATTCGGTTTGAACTGATTCCGGTAGAAGGAAAGGCGCTGCCAGGATGGGAGGCGCGACTGAGAACCAATCTAGGGCGCGATGCCTTGCTTCGAAAGGAGACGCTTCATGCCGGGTTTCGCGATGCACCGGTTGCCGGGGCATCATGGCGGGACATACCCATGCGCTGGGAAAAAGACCGTTGGGTGCTGGAGTTGCCGGTCGTGGAACCGGGTTGGTTTCAGAGCAAGGCCTATGCTTTGGATGAGAAGGGTTTTCAACATTGGCCTGGAGGGGACAATGTGGGGACTTCGGTGCATCCTGATGAGTTCCGTTCCGGTAATACCATCTACTGTGCTTTTCCAAGAATGTTTGGTCCGACCAAACACGCGAAGGAAACCGTGGATGATGGAAGAGATGCTTTACTGAAGGAACTTGATGATCAGGGCTACTCGGTGATCCCGCCGTCAGGCACTCTACGTGATTTGGCGAAAGAGCTCCCGCATATCTCTACGACGTTGGGTTGTCGCTATCTGCATCTGCTGCCGCTGAATCCAGTGCCGACTACGTTTGCGCGCTTTGGACGGTTCGGTAGTCCCTATGCCTGTCAGGATCTCGTGGATATTGATCCCGCTCTTGTAGAGTTCGATAAGAGAACCACAGGAGTAGAACAGTTTTGCGAGCTTGCCGATGCGGCCCACGAGTATGGGATGAAGATCATTCTTGATGTCGTGATCAATCATACCGGATGGGGATCGACCTTGCAGGAGGAGCATCCGGAATGGTTCAAACGAACTGAGAATGGTGAATTCGAATCTCCAGGTGCATGGGGAACGGTCTGGGAGGATCTGGTGGAATTGGATCAGGATCATCCCGAGCTATGGCATGAATTGGCCGAGGTGTTTCTGATCTGGCTGAGGCGTGGCGTGGATGGATTTCGTTGTGACGCTGGTTATATGGTGCCCATGCATGTCTGGCGCTTTATTACGGCTCGTGTCAGGGAAGAGTTTCCCAACGCATTGTTTCTATTGGAGGGACTTGGGGGCGGTTGGGAGGATACTGCCAATCTGCTGACTCATGGTGGGATGCAATGGGCATACTCAGAGCTGTTTCAGAACTATTCAGGTGAAGAAGTTTATCGGTATCTGGGTCATGCTCTACCTAAGAGTGAGGAAGCGGGTACACTGATCCATTACAGTGAGACGCATGATAATCTCAGGCTTGCGATGCAGGGGCGTGATTGGTCGCTACATCGGAATCGTCTTTGCGCTTTGACGAGCGTTGGGGGCGGATTTGGATTTACCTGCGGCGTTGAATGGTTGGCGCCAGAGCGGGTGAATGTCCATTCGAGTCGCGGCCTGAACTGGGGTAGTGATGAAAACATCCTGCACGAACTCCATGTGCTCAATCGGTTGATAGCAAATCACCCGTGTTTCTTTGATGGAGCGGAGCTGGAAATTCTATCTGATGAGTATTCGGATGTCTTGATATTGAAGCGGACAGCCGCGTCTGGAGAATCGATTCTGGTGATTGCAAATACAGATCAAGCGGAGCACCGGACCGTCACGATTTCGAAGGAGAGCTTTGAATTCGATTACACCAAGGAGCTGCTTGATCAGGATCTTCATTGGCATGTTGTCGACCAGGAACATGCTGAGTTGGAGTTGGCTCCACTAGGGTGCTGCTGTTTTGGTGAATCAATCGATCTGACTTATAAAGGCACTCGGTATAGAGAAGCACGAGCGCGTGCTGCCTGGGGGCTCAGAATGGCGAGAGAAGAACTATCGTTGTTGAATCTGGGGCGCTGTGAGTGGAAGGGGATCGATCAACTCGTTGACGCTGCTCCGGAGAATTTCCTGGGGGCGTTGCACGAGGTGGATGGTAGTGCGGCTCGTGAGGATTTGATTGACGGTCTCTGCAAGGCTATTGGTCATACGGGTCTTCCCAAGGTGACGCGTTGGAGCCGATTGGATCTCAAGCGAATTACACCCGTGCCACATGACCATTGGCTGATGGTGGAGGATGAGGTTCCATTCAATGTGAGCGTGGAAGACGGGCCGGGTGCATTGTTGCGTGAGACATCCATCTTTGCAGGTGGACGTCATGTGGCTGCTTTCTCGCCGAGACACTTTCGAGGAAAGACAACCATCGATCTGCAGCGATTCGCCAATTCTGATCGTCGGAGCAAAGGTGAACTGTTGTTCATGAAAGGAGGGCCTAAAGCAGCACCTGGGCTGTCTGCATTGGTGCATCCTTCTGAAAGCATGGCATTGATGACCAATGGTATTGGTGGCATGGCTCGCATCTGTGTTGATCTGGGATTGGTGCGCTCAAAGTATGATTGCGTGCTTGGTGCAAATCTACATCCAGACGTGCCGGTGGACCGTCATATCATGGCCAAGCGGATAAGGTTATGGGTCAATGCCGATGGCTTCATTTCTGCGCTGAATGGGGAGAACTTGAGACACTTTGAACCCGGCCCTTTTTCTCGATGGACATTCGATGCCAATGCCGGTGATGGACGGATCGTGGAGATCGTGCTTGAAGCATGGATGGAGCCGGGCGAGAACACCACGCGCTTTCGGATTCGCAGGAGTCCGGTGCTGAAACCAAAGTTCAAGTCGCTGCCTCCCAACTGTAAGGTGTCTGTGGTTGCTAGAATCGATGTTGAAGATCGCAGCTTTCATTCACAGACGAAAAAGGATGAGGGATTGGAGAGTCATTTCGAGCAATCTCTGAGTGAATTATCGAAGGGGATTGGCTTTCGTTTCTCTCCTGAAACCGGACGTGTTTTGACCGTTGCCGCCAGTGAAGGGGACTATCATCCAGCGCCGGAATGGTCTTGCGATTTGCAGCATTTCGTTGAGCAGACTCGTGGTCATGAACCTTCTGGCGATGCTTTCAGCCCAGGTTGGTTTGAGATTTCGCTACCCACAGATCATGAGGCGCAGATGATTGTGACAACGGAGCCAATAGAATCTGTTGAAGGTGTCTTCGAAACCGGAAAGCCATTGGAGTTGGATGCTGGTGGCGGAAGCGATCCATTTGAAGATTCACTTCTGAGAGCGTTGAACGACTACGTGGTGAAACGGGATGATGTTAAGACCGTCATTGCCGGGTATCCATGGTTCTTGGATTGGGGGCGGGATTCCTTGATTGCGGCACGTGGTCTCTTGGCTGCGGGAATGCGTCATGAAGTCTTGGATCTTCTTATTGCCTTCGGCCGATTTGAAGAGGGAGGCACGCTGCCGAATACGATTCACGGGGAGGATGCCACCAATCGCGATACGTCTGATGCGCCGCTTTGGTACGGCATCGTCTGTGAGGAGTATGCGAGGGAATTGTCAGGTAATGAGCAGAAAGCGTTTTATGCAACGGAAGTTGCGAAAGGAAAGACAGTCCTTCAGGTGTTGCAGAACATTGGCGTCGGCTACCTGAAAGGAACGCGTAATGGAATCGGAGTAGATGAGGAAAGTGGACTGGTTTGGAGCCCGAGTCATTTCACATGGATGGATACCAATTTCCCTGCAGGAACTCCGCGTGAGGGGTACCCCGTCGAGATTCAGGTGATGTGGGTGCGATTGCTGAATCAGTTGGAGCGATTGGGTGTGAATCCCCATAAGAAAAAGTCGTGGAAGAACCGCGCTCTTTTGGCCAAGGACGCGTTCGAGAAACTCTTTTGGTTGGATGACAAGGGATGGTATGCGGATTGTCTTCAGGCGTTAAAAGGCGTTCCAGCCGGTGATGCATTGGTTGAAGATGCGCTGCGCTCAAACTGTCTTTTTGCGATAAGTCTGGAACTGATCGATGGTCATCGGGCTCGCCGAACGGTTGAGGCGGCACAGCGGTATCTGATTGTTCCAGGAGCCATTCGTTCCTTGGCTCCATTGCCTGTTGATCAGGCATTGCCTGTGCATGTGAATGGAGGAGGCAGCCTGCTCAATGATCCACATTGGCCTTATTGGGGCAGATACGAAGGTGATGAAGATACCCGTAGAAAACCTGCCTATCACAATGGCACGGCATGGACGTGGCCTTTCCCATCATTCTGCGAAGCCATGGTTGTAGCCTATGAATGGTCAGATGCGGCTGTCGAGGCAGCTCAACATTATTTGGGCAGCATGGCTCACTTGCTTGAAGAAGGATGCGTTGGTCAGATTCCGGAAGTGCTGGATGGGGATGCGCCACATACTCAACGCGGATGTGATGCCCAGGCATGGGGCGTAACAGAGGCGATTCGTGTCTGGCGCCTTCTGAAGAAAAAATAGGCTGCGCCCAATGCTACCGACGGGTCAGGCGTCCTACTGCAGGTTTGGTAGAATGCACTCCACCAAGTCGATTTTTGAATTCATAGGTGTCAGATCGGTAAAGTGTGTCCTCCCACCAGAGAGGCTGATTCTGCCCGATGTAGCCTGTGGACTCTACCTGTAGACAAGCGGTTCGTTGTGGGAGCTGGAGAATGGAAGCTTCATCGCTCTTGAGATTCACTGCACGGATAACTTCCTCTGCGCCAGAAATCTTGAGACCGCGTTCCTCAGTCCAGAGCTTGTAGAGTGATCCTTTGATCTGGGCTTTGGATATGGAGGGACAATGTTTTGCAATGACGTATCTGCGTTCGTAGATCACTGGAGTGGCATCAGCGAGACGAAGTCGTTCCATGTAGAAAACGGGCTCGCCTTTCTCAATTTGAAGTGCGGTTAGAACAGAGTGGGGAATGGATGACGGATTCTTTTGGAACTTGAGGACCTGTGTCTCAGGTGTTTTTCCTGACGCATGAGCCTTCTCCGTGAAACTGACTAACCGGCGGAGATCATAGTCGAGCACCCCAGCTTGAACAAAGGTGCCAACTCCCTTTCGAAACTCCAACAAACCTTCAGAGACGAGGCTGGCTAACGCCTTGTTGGCAGTGGGACGGCTGGTTTCGAACTGCTCACTGACCTGACGCTCCGTTAGAAACTGATCGCCCGGTTGATACTTCCCACGGCGAATGAGCTGGCGGAGAGACTCATTGAGATTCTCGTAGAAGTGGGCAGGGCGTTTACGGACAGTGGCCATGTGGGGTTTTCCTTTATGAAGACTGCTGAAATCAAGCATGAAGCATAATGGTTTGAGATTCCCTTCCTCCTTCGTCATCCTCTCCGGATGCTCCGTTTGTTGATTCTCTCTGTCTTCACGACGTATATGCTCAGTGCTCAAGCCGCTCCGAATGTCTTGGTGATTCTCGCCGATGATCTGGGATACGGCGATTTAAGCGTGCAGGGGGCAAAAGATCTCAGGTCACCACATTTGGATAGGCTCGCGGCCGAAGGAATGCGTTTCGACAATGCCTATGCCAATTGTCCGGTGTGCTCTCCGACTCGTGCTGCTTTGTTGACCGGGCGTTATCAGGAATATGTTGGTGTTCCGGGTGTGATCCGGACGCGCCCAGAGGATAGTTGGGGCTGGCTGTCACCGGACAAGGACTTGATACCAGTGCCATTGAAGAAGGCAGGTTATCATACCGCCATCATTGGCAAGTGGCACCTCGGATTGGAGGAACCAAACACGCCCATCGGACGCGGGTTCGATTTCTTTCATGGGTTTCTGGGAGACATGATGGATGACTACTATCATCACAAACGCCAAGGCTTTGACTACATGTATCGCAACCGTAAGTTGATTCACCCAAAGGGACATGCAACCGACCTTTTCACTGATTGGGCAGTCGATTACATCAAGGGGAGAGCCGACGAGAAGAAACCGTTCTTTCTCTACCTTGCCTACAATGCTCCACACACACCGATCCAACCGCCCGAGGACTGGCATCAAAAGGTCTTGAAGCGCGAAAAGGGAATTGATCCAAAGCGAGCCAAACTGGTGGCCCTGATTGAGCACATGGATCACGGAATAGGGAAGGTGCTCGCCGCACTCAAAGATTCCGGGCAGGAGGATGAGACTCTGATTATCTTTACCTCTGATAACGGTGGTCAACTGAATGTAGGTGCCAACAACGGAGAATTGCGTGATGGGAAACAGAGTATGTATGAAGGTGGCCTGCGAGTGCCGTTCTTCGCCAAGTGGCCAGGTCATATCAAGGCAGGGACTCGGACGGAACACATCACGATGAGTATGGATATTTTCGCAACGGCACTGGAAGTGGCTGGTGCGCCTCTTTCAGAAGACTTGGACGGGAAGACCTTTCTTCCGACGTTGCTTGGAAAAGGTCAGCCGCAGTATCAGCGCGATCTTCACTTTACCCGTCGTGAAGGGAATCACCGTTTTCAAGGAAAGACCATTGATGCGGTGATCCGTGGAGATTGGAAGCTTCTGCAGAACAGTCCTTTTGAACCGTATGAACTTTACAATTTGAAGAACGATCCGAAGGAGACGAAAGAGATGTCGAAGAAGGCACCGAAGATCTTCAAGGAACTCAGTGCAGCCATGAGGGCGCAGATTCAACGTGGCGGACAGGTGCCATGGCAGAAACCTGAGGGCTCCAATCAATAATGAAACCAAAAGAACATAAACAGATCCATGCAGCCTTGTTGACGGGAACCATCATAGCGGTGGTGTCGAGTGCGATAGGCAGTGTCTTTTCCGTCACGATCGCCTTGGACCTGGCCAAGCAAATCTCTGGAGCAGATCTTAGAAACGAGAATCTGGATGCCATGTATTCATTACTGAAAATGGTTGGTTTCTTCAGTGCGATTTTGGGCCCCGCCTATTTGTTGGTTCAATTCAAGCAGGGCCTAAGAAATGTGGCAGGCAAGATTGCTGGAGGAATCTCGTTCATTACTGGCTTTGCGCTCTTTATGATTGGGTTTCAGCAGATTCGAATGAGCGGCACCCGTGATGCGTTGAAGGCCGGACTTGATGAGATTGCAGCTGGCGGTGAAGTGTCAGCTGCCGTGTTAGAGCCGACTATCGCGACAGTGATGATCCTTGCTGCGAGTTTTGCCTCGGTCCCTTGTTTCCTAGTGGTGCTGCTTTCAATGCGTTTCTTGGGAGAACGATGGGGCGGTGGTGCTGGGCCTGTCGCTGGGCGATCGAAATGAAATCGCTCTTTGCTTTATTGGTGTTGTCGCTTGCCGTCGGCTTTTCGGCGTTAGGGGCGAAGCGTCCAAATGTGATCATCATCTATGCTGATGATTTGGGATATGGTGATCTTGCCTGCTACGGCCATCCGTCTTTCAAGACGCCTCATCTGGATCAGATGGCAAAGGAAGGAGCCAGGCTGACTCATTTCTACAGCACAGCTCCTTATTGCGCGCCATCACGAGCGGCTCTGCTGACTGGACGTTATCAATTTAGGAGTGGTGTTCTACGCAATCCTGCTCCGGATTCCGGAGTAGATGAAGTGGGGCTTCCGCAGAGTGAAATGACACTGGCGGAGGCGTTCAAGGCTGCGGGATATCACACGGCTTGTTATGGAAAATGGCATCTCGGACATAAGCCTGAGTTCTATCCTGTTAAGCATGGGTTCGATGAGTATCTCGGCATTCTCTACAGTAACGACATGCGCCCGGTGCAGTTGGTTGAAGGCATGGAGGTGGTGGAGCATCCTGTCGATCAACGATTGCTAACGAAGCGCTATACGGATCGTGCTGTTGATTTTATTGAACGTCATAAGGATGAAAGCTTCTTTCTCTATCTACCACACGCGATGCCGCATAAGCCTCTGGCAGCATCCAAAGAATATTATGAGAAGTCGGGAGCCGGTCTGTATGGTGATGTCATTCAGGAACTGGATGCCGAGGTTGGCCGATTGCTGAAAACGTTGAAGGATCTTGATCTGGATCGAGACACCCTTGTGTTCTTCTCAAGTGACAACGGCCCGTGGTATGGAGGCAGCACGGGTGGACTTAGGGCTATGAAGGCCAGTCCTTTTGAGGGAGGTATCAGGGTTCCTCTGATTGCTCGTTGGCCGGGTGTGATTCCGGGTGGCGTAGAATCTGATCAGATGGCCAGCACAATGGATCTTTTCGTCACCTCTCTGAAGGCTGCAAACATTGCTCTTCCAAAGGATCGGAAATACGACGGCAAAAATATCATGGGGCTGCTAAAGGGGCAGAGTGAAGTAACACCTCATGAGGCGCTGTTCAGTATTTCGGGGGCCAGATTAGCGACGATTCGAAGTGGGGATTGGAAACTCCATGTCTACAAGCCGGGATACCGACCAACTATGAAATCAGGCGCTGAATGGATCGATCCAAGAGCGCCCGATGGGAAGACCATTCTTGCCCAGAAGGAACAGAGCCATCCGAGCGAGTATCCGGGGTTGCTCACCGGAGATGCCCCCAAGCCAATGATGCTTTTCAATCTTCGGACCGATCCCGGTGAGCAGACTGATGTAGCCAAAACGAATCCGGACGTGGTCGAGAGACTGAAGAAACTTCACGCTGTCATGGAAGCGCAGATGAAGTGAATGATGTTCGGTACGATCACTTGCCTCTTGTCATGGAGGCCCAAGAAAGGCTTAATTCCCAAAACGAAACCGAATAGACGATGAAAACAATCTCACCAAAACTTACGTTCCTAATCCTAAATGTCGCACTGATTGCCTTTGCTGTGTTCTCGACTGGTTGCAAATCCTGCGGAGCATAAGACTGCGATTCACACTAATTTCGAAGAGGCTGTTGTCGCATGTCGGCAGCAGCCTCTTTTTGTATTCTTAGAATGCCAATGTGGATTTGTGGCATGGTATGAACCGGCCCGGTCCGATAGCCTAATAACATCATGCCAAATCCATGGACCGGGGTTGGGAACCCCTACACTCGAGACGAAGTTATAGAGCGGCTTCGCGATACCCTTTCAAAGGGAGAACCGATTATTGCAGCAGGTGCGGGCACAGGAATCAGCGCCAAGTTCATTGAGAAGGGCGGTGCCGATCTCATTATCATCTATAACTCTGGTAGGTATCGCATGATGGGTCACGGATCCATTGCCGGGATCATGGGCTATGGGGATGCCAATGGGACTGCAATGGAAATTGGTGAATACGAGGTGCTGCCGGTGGTGAAAGAGATCCCTGTCATCTGTGGCGTCCATTGCACGGACCCGAGACGTCGCATGTGGCATTGGCTTCAACAGGTAAAAGCGATGGGCTTTTCGGGAATGAACAATTTCCCAACCCACAGCATTATCGATGGAGATTTCCGTCAGCAGTTGGAGGAAACGGGAATGGGGGTTCATAAAGAGGTCGAGACCGTGGCTCTTTCACGAAAGATGGATATCTTTTCGATTGTCTATGTCGCGTCTCCTGAGGAAGCCAAAGACATGGCTGAAGCGGGGGCAGATGTGATTATCGCACATGTGGGCTGCACTGTTGGTGGTTCCATCGGCGTGACGGACGCGGCCATGTCATTAGACGATGCGGCTGTTGCGACTCAGGCAATCATTGACGCAGGAAAGACGGTGCGTGATGACGTGATCTATCTTTCACATGGGGGGCCAATAGCAACTCCCGACGATGCGGCCTTTATCAATGAACGGACTGATGCCGTCGGGTTTGTGGGTGCATCCAGTCTGGAGCGAATGGCCGTAGAGGAGTCATTGACCACGCTGACTCAGGAGTTCAAGTCCATCCCGGTTAATCGGAGCAAGTAAGGAACGACAATGGCTACGATCGCGGTCTTGGGCACGTTGGATTCGAAGGGGCATGAACATGCCTTTGTTGCGGCATGCATCAGAGAGCAGGGCCACGATGCGTTGTTGATGGACGTTGGAACATTGAATGAACCTCAGGTAGAGCCCGACGTATCGCGCGAAGAGATTCTGTCAGTTGCCGAAATGAACCTTCCTGATGAGGAGGATCGGGGGAAGCGTGTTGGAGTCATGGTAGACGCGCTTCCAGTCTGTTTGCTCAAGCTTGTCTGTGAAGGAAGGATCGATGGAGTCATAGCCCTTGGAGGCGGAGGTGGAACTGCCATTGCAACAGCAGGAATGCGCTCTTTGCCAATTGGTTTCCCTAAACTGATGGTGAGTACGATGGCCAGCGGACCCACAGCCCATTATGTGGGGACGAAGGACATTGTGATGTTTCCCAGTATTGTGGATGTGGTTGGCCTGAATCAGATCTCAAGAACCATTTTTCAAAGAGCTGCTGGGGCTATCTGTGGAATGGTGAATGTTCGGGTTGAGGAGAAGGCGGAACGTACCATCATTGTTGCCAGCATGTTCGGCAATACAACGGAGTGTGTGGAAATGGCCCGGGAGGTATTGAACGAAGCGGGTTATGAAGTGCTTGTTTTTCACTCCACCGGAGCGGGCGGAAGAACTATGGAATCCTTGATAGAAAGCGGGATGGTCGCAGGTGTGCTCGATATCACTACGACGGAATGGGCGGATGAATTGTTGGGCGGAATCCTCTCGGCCGGTCCTGAGCGTCTGGATGCGGCGGGGAAATCTGAAGTTCCGACAATTGTGACACCAGGGTGTCTGGACATGGCCAATTTTGGAGAGCGTGAAACGCTCCCCCAGAAGTATGAGGACCGGAACATCTACATACACAATCCGCAGGTAACCTTGGTAAGAACGAATCCTGAAGAGAGTGCTGAGCTAGGCCGCATTCTCGCTGAGAAGATCAATGCTTACAAAGGGCCGGTAACTGTGCTTCTTCCCTTGGAGGGAATCAGCATCATCAGCAGAGAAGGGCAGCCATTCTACGATGCCGATGCAGACAAGGCATTATTCGACTCCATACGCGATCACCTGAATGAGGGAGTGAAGGTTGTAGAGATAGATGACCACGTAAACTCTCCTCGATTTTCCAAGGCATGTGCCAATGAGCTTTTATCGCTGATTCAAGACAGTGCCTAGACCTGCTTGCTGGGTATCTAGGTGTTTGGGTATTTCGTCATTCAAAAAAGGCCCGGTGATCGATTGATCACCGGGCCTTTTGAAATATTCCTAAGAACGCAGTTCTTTCTTAGTGGCGAAAGTGTCGCGCGCCTGTGAAGGCCATGGCAACACCGCGTTCATTTGCTGCCTTGATGACTTCCTCATCGCGGACGGAACCGCCGGGCTGAATGGCTGCTGTGGCTCCGGCTTCAGCTGCTGCAATCAATCCATCAGGAAACGGGAAGAACGCGTCGGAGCAAACCACGCTTCCTTCGAGTGAGAGTTTTGCTTCGCCTGCCTTCCAGACTGCAATGCGACTTGAATCCACGCGGCTCATCTGACCCGCCCCTACACCCAGCGTGCGGTCGGCTCCAGTGTAGACGATGGCGTTGGACTTCACGTGCTTAACAACCTTCCAACCAAAGAGCATGGCCTTCAATTCATCTTCAGTTGGTTGACGTTCAGTGACGATCTTGAGATCGGCGGCTGTAGTAACCTTGAGGTCGCGTTCCTGACACAGGAACGAATTGGCACCAACGCTGCGAATATCCAACGCAGGAGCGTCGCTCAATGGCTTGGTGGTTTTGAGAAGTCGGAGGTTCTTCTTCTTCTGGAGAATCTCTAGTGCTTCAAGCGTGAATTCAGGTGCAATGATTACCTCGCTGAAGATACCTGAAATCTCGCTCGCGCATGCAACATCGAGAGGTTTATTGACTGCGATGATGCCTCCAAACGGTGCCTGATTGTCAGTGGCGAATGCTTTGTCCCATGCATCCTTGAGCGACCTAGCCTGACCGAGACCACAAGGATTGGTGTGTTTGAGAATGGCGAGTGTGGGATCTTCACCTTCAAATTCAGAAATCAAAGCAGCGGCAGCCGTTAGATCGAGGATGTTGTTGTATGAAAGCGCCTTTCCATGGAGTTGATCGAAATACTCGTGGAGATCTCCATAGACAGCCGCCTTCTGATGAGGGTTCTCTCCGTAGCGCAGCGCCTGTGCTTTAGGACTGATCACGCGGATTGAGGCTGGCTGCTCGTCCTCGCCGTTGAGTCCCATGACCTTTTCGAGATGTGTGGCGATGGCGGAATCGTATTCTGCTGTGCGAGCATAGACCTTTACGGCTAGTTCGCGGCGTAGCCCGAGAGTGGTTTCGCCTGTAGAGCAAACAAGTTCAGCGACTCGTGCGTAGTCGGCTGGATCAGTAATGACCGTGACGCTCTCATGGTTCTTCGCGGCACTACGCAACATGGAAGGGCCACCGATATCGATGTTCTCAATGGCGTCCTCAAGAGTCACGTCGGGCTTGGCGACGGTTGCTTCAAATGGATAGAGGTTCACAACAACGAGATCGATGTCTCCAATGCCGTGTTCTTTGACAGCCGCTCGATGCGATTCCTCGCTGCGACGATAAAGAAGTCCGCCGTGAACCTTGGGATGGAGGGTCTTCACGCGACCATCCAGCATCTCAGGGAATCCAGTGTAGTCGCTGAGGTCCTGAACAGTCATTCCGGCGTCGCGGAGTGCCTTGGCGGTCCCGCCAGTGGAAATAAGTTCTACGCCGGCCTCAGCCAGTGTTTTTGCGAAGTCGATCAGTCCCGATTTATCCGAAACAGACAGCAGTGCTCTCGTGATTTTTGCCATAAGCGGCGCGAACCTTCGGAAAACAGGAAAGGAGCGTCAATGGACTTTTGCAACTGGTTCTTAGAGACGCTTGCAGGGCTGGGGGAAATCCTTTATCTCCTTCGCATGTTCCTTCGTCTCCTTCCCCTTGCGCTGGTGGTGTTTGCGTTGAATTTGAGCGCCGTGAATGTCACCAAGTTTGGAGCCGATGGCTCTGATCAGGCTGATGATTCGAAAGCAGTTCAAGCAGCTGTAGATACCGCTTCTGGCATCATTGAGCTTCCGCCTGGGCGATATCGTTTCGAAAAGACTGTGGAGATTGATCTATCAAAGGTTGGCCAGACCAGTATTCAGGGAAGTAGCGGAGTGATCATTGAGATGGCTGCTGCGGGCCCAGCCTTTCGGATCAAAGGCACTCACAAGGGGACTGCCTCACCGGCGACTGTTGAACCCGGTGTTTGGGATAGAGAGCGTATGCCCACGGTTGATGGCTTTGGGATTACAGGTTCGCATCCAGAGGCATGCGGAATCGAAGTTACTGAAACCATGGGGATCATCCTTTCTCGCCTTCACATTCGAAAAGTGAAGCACGGGATTCACCTTCCGGTCCGCAATAGAAATGTAATTATCAACAGTTGCCATATCTACGAGAACTCTGGAGTCGGGATCTTTCTCGATGCGATCAATCTTCACCAAATCAACATTGGTGACACGCATGTCAGCTATAATGATCAGGGAGGTATCGTCGCCCGGGGTGGTGATGTTCGTAATATCCACATTGGAAATTGCGATATCGAGGGAAACCACAGCGAAGATACGGACCCGACAGCCAATGTTCTGATAGACTGCGCAGACGGTTCTGTTGGAGAAATTGCGATTACCGGCTGTACCATTCAGCACACTCACAATGCTCCGGGATCGGCCAATATTCGAATTCTCTGTGGTTCCGATCTGCGCGCGAAAGAGCGCGAAGTTGATCGGCACCGTGATGGAAACATCACCATTACCGGAAACGTCCTCAGCGATGTGCAGGTAAACATTCACTTGAAAGAGGCCCGTGGCGTAACCATCAGTGGGAACACCATGTGGAAGGGCTACGAACGGAACCTCATTCTGGAGCAATGCAGTCAGGTGGTTGTTTCCGGAAATGTTCAAGACCGCAGTCCTAGGTATAACTATGGGGATGGAAGAGACACCCGAAACGGAGTGCTGATCAAAGACTGTGAAGCGATTGTCCTCCAGGGCGAATTGATTCAGGGCAGTATCGGCCATGAGGCAGGACTCGTCTTGCAAGACTGCAAGGAAGTCAATGTCACTGGATGCATCTTAAAAGATAATGAAGGAGCTGGTGTCCTCTTGGATGGATGTGAAATGGTGCGCGTTTCAGATTCCATCATTACCCATGGAAGCGTCACTGATTATCAGCCCATCCGCATAAAAGGTGGAAAACTCATCAAGATATCGGACAACCTTACCAATTGATTTACTGTAACAGCACAGACATAAGAAATAATCTAAGCATCATGTTTTCATTGAAGGACAAAACAGCGTTGGTCACCGGCGCGGGATCAGGAATCGGCGAATCTATTGCCAAAGTATTTGCCAAGGCTGGAGCCAAGGTGTGGGTGGCCGACATTAACACTGTGGAAGGTCAGCGTGTGGCTGACGAAATCAATGCTGGTGAAGATGGTTCCGCCACGTTCATCGAACTGGATGTCAGTTCCGAAACAAACTGTGCCTCTGCAGCCAAGACCATCGGTGAGCTGAACGTATTGGTGAACAATGCCGGGATTGGTCATGTCGGAACCATGGTTACAACCAAGGGAGAAGATCTTGATCGCATGTATTCCGTTAACGTCCGGGGAACCTTCAATGTGACCAAAGTGTTCATAGAACAGATGGTCGAACGGAAATCCGGAGCCATCGTCAATATGGCATCCATTGGTGGCGTGGTCGGAGTCAAAGACCGACTGGCCTATTGTGCCACCAAGTTTGCCGTAGCCGGACTGACCAAAGCCATGGCCATCGATCACGCAACCGACGGTGTCCGTGTCAATTGCATCTGCCCAGGCCGTGTAGAAACACCCTTCGTTAAAAAACGCCTCTCAGAATACCCGGATCCCGAAGCCGCCTATCGCGAGATGGCTTCAACTCAAGCACAGGGACGAATGGGCACTCCAGACGAAATAGCCTACGCCGCACTCTACCTGGCAGCAGACGAAAGCGGCTTCGTCACTGGAACCGAGTTCATCATCGACGGCGGTTGGACTGCTGGGAAGTAGGATGACGATCTATGGTTGGGGGTAGAATTTGTTCAATTCTATTCAGCTTCGAATGCTGACCGTTTTGCCTTATTCCTCAAAATCAGGGCGGCGAGGTTTGACCCTTCTGTAGGGAAGGATCTCCCCTTTCATATTAACCAGAACGGGAATCGTAACCTCGTCGTTGATAAGGGTGAACGAGAGGGTCCATATCCCGTGATATTTCGAAGACCCTAATGAGATTAGGTGAATCTTGTAGGCATCAATGTCTGCTCCCAAGAACTTTTCAAAGTAGGAAATCGTCTTCTCGGCGTTGTGTTGATCAATGAGTTAGAGGGAGGTTGACGAACGGAGTCACGGTTCTTTAGTCTGACTTCCGTTCTTGCATGGTTTTGCGGAGGGGATTAGGAAGTGCGGCCACATGTTTTCACACGTTGTTATTTTCTACACGGATCCGGATCAGTCGGATGCAGTTGATCGTTTGGTGGATGGAGCCAATGAGTATCTTAGGGATATTCCTGGTGTTCAGGCTTTCCATATCGGACGTATGTTTCCCAGTGAGCGCGAGGTGGTTGATAAATCATATCAGGTAGCGCTGAACACGCAGTTCCCGACAAAGGAAGCGCAGGATGAGTATCAGGTGCACCCTCGCCATATCGAGTTTATCGAGAACGTTTTTAAGAAGGTCTGCAAGAAAGTCGTCGTTTATGACTTTGAGTAGACCAAGCAGCTAGCTTTATCGAAAAGGGCCTGAATGAGTGATCATTCAGGCCCTTTCCTTTTAAAGATTCTAAAGAGTAATTGCTCAGTCCTGCGTCTTCTTGATGACACCGGCGATGGCGTCGAGAAGCATATGCATCTCAAATGGTTTCCAGAGCATGAGACCTTTCACTGATCGAATGAACTCATCGATCTTGTTGTTGCCTTTGTGGCCGGTCATGAAAATGAATCTTGGGCAGAGACTGGGCTTGGTCCGCTCAACTGCTTTGTAGAACATATCCCCAGGCATGTGGGGCATCATCATGTCGCATACAATAACGTCAAAATTTTCGTTAATAACCTTTTTGATACCATCAACTCCAGTAGTCACTGTCGCTACCTGATAGTCGTTGGCTTCAAGGAATTCGCGCAACAAGCCTGTCAAATTCTCATCGTCATCGAGGATGAGAACTTTCTTGGGGGCTACAGGAAGATCATCGTCGCTGATCTCGTGCGTCTTTTCCTGCATTGGGTCTCGGAACCGTAGATTCATAGTGCCTGATTAGTTCAGGAGGGGTGCGCCTGCATAGTTTGGCCGATGGGGCACTGCAAGTGCTTTTGCTAGAGTCGTTGTGTTCTTAGGAGCTGTAAAGTTGAAAATGTCTTGTAATGAGACATTTATAAGGAGCGAATGATCTATCGTCAGCAGGCGACGTTGTTTAGTGTTTGGAAGATTAGGGGGGAATGATTGACGGGGTGAATGTGGATTGGCTATGAAGCGGGCATGCCGACTGCCATAGTGTTAGCCAATGGAAAGGAGACCCAAGTGGTCGTGCCTTGTAAGTTGGACAAGTTTCTTGAGCAACAAGGGTTGTTGCCGAAAAGCGTGGTGGTGGAACTGAATGAAATTGCGGTCGCTCCGTCGGAGTTTTCAGAGAAGGAAGTTACTGACGGAGATCGTCTGGAGATTGTTCGTATCGTTGCTGGAGGGTGACTGAAAATCTCCAGTAATCAGACGAAAGTTCTTCTATCTCAAACGCCGACTTCTGTTTTCCTAATACTTTTATGAAACGATCATCGTTCCTGCTTTCAATTTTGTTCGTCCTTGGATTTGTGGTGGCCTCACACGCTGCTGCTCGACCCAACATTATTTACGTTCTCGCTGATGACTTGGGCTTTGGAGATTTGTCCTGCTATGGGCAGAAGACGCTAAAGACTCCGAATTTGGACAGGATGGCAGCGGAGGGAATGAAGTTTACTCGTCACTATTCTGGTTCGACGGTTTGTGCTCCTTCGCGTTGTGTGTTGATGACCGGATTGCATACTGGACATTGCCGAGTGAGAGGAAACGGACCAGGTGCGTTGCTACCTGATGATAAGACCGTGGCGACCATGCTGAAGAAGGCTGGATACAAAACTGGGTGTTTTGGTAAATGGGGAATTGGAAATCCGCCTCTTATCAACGATCCGGCGATTCATGGTTTCGATGAGTTCTATGGGTATGTGAATATGTTTCACGCGCACAATTTTTTTCCTGAGTTCATGGTTAAGAACGGGAAGAAGGTGCCAACACGGAATCGGCTTTATCCGGATTGGAAAAGGCAGGGAGAAGAACGCCCCGAACGTGAAGGATTCGGTGTTTCTGAGGTTAAGAAGGATTATGCGCCGACACTAATCTTCAATGAGTTGATTCACTTTCTGGAAGGTTCAAGCAAGGAGCCTTTCTTCGCCTACTATGCTTTAAACATTCCGCATACCAACAACGAAGCAGGGCGAGAGGACAGGGTTAAACGGGATGGCATGGAAGTTCCCAGTCATGGGCAGTTTGCATCCAAAGACTGGCCTGATCAGGAAAAGGGCTTTGCCCGCATGATCGAGATCATTGATCAGGACATGGGGAAGATCTTCTTGAAACTCAAGCAGCTTGGGATTGATGATAACACAATCGTGATGTTTGCCAGTGATAATGGACCTCATCAAGAAGGTGGGCATCTTTCGGACTTCTTTGATTCAAACGGGGATCTTCGCGGTATCAAGAGGGATTTGACTGAGGGAGGAATTAGAACGCCTTTCTTGGTCAGGTGGCCGGGAGTAGTTGCTGCAGGAAGCACCTCCGCTCATGTGTCCGCCTTTCAGGATATCATGCCTACGCTTTGCGAGATCGCCGGGGTGGATTCGCCAGAGACTGATGGCATCTCACTGGTGCCTACATTCACAGGTAAAGGAAAGCAGGGTAGGCATACGCACCTGTATTGGGAGTTCAATGAAAGAGGTGGGGCAACCGCTGTCATCAAGGGCAAGTGGAAAGCAATCTATTCCAAGCCTCGGAAGGCTAAGGAATATTTGAAAGAGCTCTATGACTTGAAAGCGGATCCAGGCGAGACGATAAATTTGGCAGAAAAGAACTCTGAGATCTTCGAACGGATGAAGAAGATCATGGATTCATCACACAGCGATCAGTAGATGAAGGGGAAAATCAAATGTCCAGTATGCAAGAAATCGGGTGACTGGTTTCTTGATAAGTATGGTCCGTTCTGTTCAGAGCGGTGCAAGATGGTCGATTTGGGAAAGTGGCTTGGTGAAGAGAATGTCATCAGTGAGCCTTTGAGGCCTGAGCATTTCGATGGCTACGATGAGTTGCCTCCGGGGCAATATCTGGACAATCCGAATCTGTAAGGATTGGAGTACAGGGATCAGTCTTAATCCTTTTTCTTCTTCTTGTTCTCCTTTGCCTCAACCGCGTCCTTGAGCGCCTTGTAGAAGGTTTTGAGGACCGCGATTCGTGCGTGCTTCTTGTTGTTCGCTGAAACGATTGTCCACGGAGCGTTCGGAGGATTACATGCGCTGATCATGTCATTGACGCCTGCTTCGTAAATGTTCCACTTGGCACGGTTCCGCCAATCATCATCAGTGATCTTGTGACGCTTGAAAGGGATTTGCTCACGGGCTTCAAAACGTTGCAGCTGCTCTTCTGGCGATAGGTGAAGCCAGAACTTGGCTAGAACAGCACCGTGTTCAGTGAGTTGGCGCTCAAAGTCATTGATCTCGGAATAGGCGCGTTGCCATTCCTCTGGGCGAGCGTAACCCTCGATCCTTTCTACAAGGACTCTTCCATACCAAGAACGGTCGAACACCGTCATCAAGCCAGGGCGGGGAAGATTCCTCCAAAAGCGCCACAGGTAGTGTTGAGCGATTTCCTCCTGAGTTGGTGCAGCGACTGAAACAGTTTTGTATAGCCGCGCATCCAATCCTTCCAGTAAGCGTCGGATACAGCCTCCTTTTCCTGAGGCGTCCCATCCTTCAAAGGCCAACACGACAGGGATTTTGAGCTCGTGTGCCTTCCACGCAAGTTTGCCGAGCTTTCCTTGAAGTTCTGCCAGTTGTTTCTTGTATTCGGACTTTTCGAGAGCGAGCGAAAGATCGGTTTCTGCAAGAAAGTCTGTTCCAAGAAAATGCCGGGAAGCAACTTTCTCAGGTTGGGGATTGGGAGCGACCCCTCCTACTGGATGTGGGGTTGTTTGAAGCTGATTCAGTGAGTTGAGAATGATGTCGGCAGATTGCAGATCTCGCGTCCTAGGATGGGTGGCGTCAACGATATGCCATGGGGCCTCAGCCGTGTGGGTCTCACTCAGGCAGGTCTTGGCTGCTTCCATGTAGTTCTCATATAGCTTGTGCTGTTTCCAGTTGTCAGGAAGCACACGCCAGTGAAAGCGAGGGTTCTTTTCCAACTCTGTCAGGCGCTGGTTCTGTCCGTCCTTGGAGAGGTGTTGCCAGATTTTGATGATCTGCGTTCCGTCAGCGTGAAGCATGGCTTCAAATCGCTTCATTTCCTCGGCTCGATTAAGCAGCTGCTTTTTATCCAGATCCTTATGGACTGATTCGAGAATCGGGTGTGCATACCAACCTCCGAAAAAGATTCCGATTTGTCCCCTTGGCGGCATGTTCCGGAAATACCGCCAGTAAAATGGTTGTTCCAGTTCTTCTGGGGACTCATTTCCAAAGGCGTAGGTGGAGATGCCTCTTGGGTCCATCCACTCATTGAGGCGTTGGACAAACTCACCTTTGCCAGCTCCATCAACACCCGAGACAATGATCACCACAGGGTGACCTGTTTTACGGATCTGAAACTGAGCTTCAACCAGGCGGTGGCGAAGTTCACCCAGCGACTCTTCATAGACCTTCTTGGGGACAGGTTCATGAGTCGGTAGGTCGAATGACAAATTGGGTTCAAATGACATCGGCTCTCGGGGAGACGTTAGGTGCCTCACCTTTTGAAAGGCGAGTTCAAAAGTAAACCGAACTGCTCGGCAGAAAGGCCGATGAAATGGAGCGTTCTATCTTGCCGATCTATTTTTAACGAAATCGACGACTTCCTGATCGCTTTTTGAATCCCTGACTTTTGCTAGAAACTCAGGAAGTGTGATGTTGACGCTTCTTAGGAACGGTCGGTCACCACCACAGCCGTACATGAGGTCTTCTGAAAGTTGTCCCTGTAACTTGGCTTTGGCTTTGGCGATGATTCGGGGAAGCCAGCGGATACCTTCGACCGAGGCTGATTTAGCGGGGAGTTGGTGAGTCTGGACAATCTCGGTTGCTGGTTTTCCTCCAAGTTGATTGATAAAGAAGTCTCTTCGGATTGCCGTGACTTCCAAGACATCTTGATAGGAAGGGTCTGAGGAATGGATGTAGTCTTCAACATAGTCAAAGAGCTCCTGTGTCGTGCAACCGATACTGCTAAGGAATGCGACCTCCTCCACCTCAAACATGGAGACTGGTGTCTGGCGGCCTGCTGAATAGCGAGAAAGGGCTGCATCGTAGATAGTCTTAAACTGATTCTGCCAAGTGTCTTCGCTCATGAGATGATGATAGTGTCAGTTGCCAAAAAGGAAAACCTCAGGTGTCCAGATCGGTTCAGGTGGCGATTTTTGTTCACTGTGTTCAGGGAGAGCATCAAAAAGGGATTGCTCAGAATGAGAAGGGAGATCAGCTGGCCCGGTTGTTGGTAGTAATTTTTTTGGGCTGAGAAAGCCAAAAACGAGGGTTTTGGTTCAGGTTTAAGGATTTTTCTAAGGCATGAATGAAATTCATGCATTTTACGGAAACAATTCAGAAAATGTCTTAATCGGTTTTGGCATGGAAGGCATCGGGTTTGCTTAAGGGGCGTCGTTCGGATGATCCAAGACGGATTACCAACGAAATGAAGTAAGACCGATGCAGCAAATTCCTTACATTCCGCAGGCTTCACCTTTTACGCCTGAACAACGTGCCTGGCTCAATGGATATCTTGCTGGGATGTTCGCAAATGCCGAGTCCGGCCAAGGACTTCCAGCTGGCGATGCTCCGCAAGAATTACCAAAAGCACCTTTGCTAATCGCATTTGGTAGTCAATCTGGCTCGGCTGAGGGGATTGCAAAGAAGTTGGGTAAGGCCGCAGCCGGCAAAGGTTTTGATCCACGGGTTAAGGAATTGAATGAAGTCGGGAATGCAGATTTGGCGAACGAGAAGTTTGTCATGATTGTGACCAGTACTTGGGGCGAAGGTGATCCGCCTGATAATGCGTTGTCCTTCTGGGAATTTTTGAGCGCCGAAGGTACACCTAAGCTGGAAGGCGTTAGTTATGGCGTTCTTGCACTGGGAGATTCCAATTACAGTGAATTCTGCGGTGCCGGCAAAAAGTTTGATGATCGGATGGCTGAACTAGGAGCGACGCGGCTCTTGGATCGTGCGGACTGTGATGTTGACTACGACGACGATGCCGATGCTTGGATAGGGAAGGCATGGGACGCTTTTGGGGAAGCTGCGAAAGAGTTCACCGGAGGAGCCGTTGTCGAAGGCGATTCTTCAAATGAAGCCGAGGAAGAGAGTGGTTATTCCAAAAAGAATCCCTTTCCAGCAAAGCTGATAACCAATCGACGTTTGAATGCTCCTGAGAGCGACAAGGACACGCGCCACTTTGAGATCAGTTTGAAAGACTCAGGGTTAACCTACGAAGTGGGTGATGCCTTGGGTGTCGTTCCTCAGAACTGCCTGGAAGTTGTGGATGAGATCTTGGATGTTTTGAAGTTTACCGGTGAAGAGTTGGTTGAGGGAGCAGACGGAAACAAGATCCTGGTCCGTGAGGCCTTTATCACCTCCTACGATATTACCAAGCCACCGAAGCCACTCATTGAGGAGATCGCTAAGCGTGCCGGAAATGCAGATCTGGCGAAGTTGTTGGAGCCCGACAACAAGAAGGAGTTCGGCGACTATCTCTGGGGTAGGGAGCTGATAGATCTTATCTCAGAGAATCCGAATGCGTCGTTCACACCTGAAGAGTTCGTTGGTTTCCTGAAGAAGCTGCAGCCGAGGCTCTATTCGATTTCATCCAGTCTCAAGGCTCATCCAGATGAGGTGCACTTGACTGTGGCTGCGGTGAGGTATGAAGCCCACGGACGCTCGAGGAAGGGTGTTTGTTCTACTTTCCTAGCTGACCGCGTTGGTGAAGATACGCCTGTAGGTGTTTATGTTCAGCAATCACATGGATTTGGTGTTCCTGCTGATGCCAATGCTCCAATGATTATGGTTGGTCCCGGAACCGGTATTGCTCCCTTTCGGGCCTTTCTGGAAGAGCGCAAGGCAACCAAGGCCACAGGAAAGAACTGGCTCTTCTTTGGCGATCGTCGTGCCAAGTTGGACTACCTGTATGAGGACGAGTTGAATGCCTATTTGGAAGATGGGGTTTTGACCCGTTTGGATCTGGCATTCTCGCGCGATCAGGATGAGAAAATTTATGTTCAGGACAAGATGATTGAGAATGCCACTGAGCTCTTTGCGTGGCTTGAAGAAGGTGGCGGAGTCTATGTCTGTGGTGATGCGAGTCGCATGGCCAAAGACGTGGATGCTGCGCTTCACAAAGTCATTGAGACTGCTGGCGACAGAAGTGCAGAAGAAGCAAAGGAATACGTGAACAAATTGAAAGCTGAGAAACGCTACCAGCGCGACGTCTACTGAGACCAAGCCAATCCGATTTTTTTTATAATCATGTCATCGTTACCTCCCATACCATTCGATCAGGTCAAAGGATCACCTTTGAACCCGGAACAGACTTCCTATTTGGAAGGATTGTTTGCAGGGCTGCAGAATAGAGGCGTTCAATTTTCTGACATTATGGCTGACCCGGCAGCCCCAGCCGCCGGGCAACCTGTTGTGGATCTGGACGACCTTATTTTCGAAGAACAGGTTAAACAAAAAATGCATCCTTTGGACTCGCATCCACTGCTTGTGGATCGGGCATCCCGCAACGAAGCGCCGGACAAAGAGAATCTCTTTCGCTTCAAATGGTACGGTCTCTTTTATCTTTCGCCTAATAAGGATGGGTTCATGTGTCGCCTCCGAATTCCGGGTGGCGTGGTGAAGACCTTTCAGCTTCGAGAGTTGGCCGCAATTTCAGAGGAGATCACAACTGGCTATGTTCAGGTGACAACCCGTTCCAATTTTCAGTTGCGCCTGATTGCTCCAAAGGACGCTCCGGAACTGCTTGAGCGCATTCAAAGCGTTGGCCTCCATAGTCGTGGTGCTGGAGGTGACAATATCCGCAATCTTACTTCGAACCCGACTGCTGGTGTTGATCCTTATGAGTTGATCGATGTGAATCCGTTTGTTCGGCAGTTGTCACAACACATTATCAATACCCGGGATTTCTATGACCTTCCTCGGAAGTTCAATATTGCACTTGATGGCGGAGGATTGATCGGTGCCGTCGAGGATACCAATGATATCGGGATCAAGGCAGTCAAGGTCGTGAGCGATCAAGAGGATCTCCCGAGTGGAATCTATTTTCGCATCAAGCTCGGAGGTGCTACCGGTCATCTGGCGTTTGCTCAGGATATCGGAGTTCTTGTGAAGCAGGAGGAGATTATCGAGGTTGTTGATTCGATTTTGCGGGTATTCATCGCCAACGGAAACAGAGCCAATCGTAAGAAGGCGCGCTTGAAACATCTGTTGGAGAACTGGACCCTTGCCGAGTATCTGGATGAGGTGGAGAAGCTTCTTGGAAGAAAGCTCTATTCAGCACCGCTGGATGAAAAGGGCCAACACGCATTGCAGCAGGAAGAAGAGTTGCCGGAGGTGCCTCATTCCCATGTAGGTGTCTTTCCTCAAAAGCAGGATGGTATGAATTACGTCGGGGTGTCCCTGCCTGTTGGGCAGATCACGCCGAAGCAGATGAAGCGTATTGCTGAAGTTGCTGACAATTACGGTTCAGGTGAAGTCAGGCTGACAGTCTGGCAGAACTTGATCATTCCGAATCTACCTGATGCCTATGTCGAGACGGTCAAGAAGGCCATCGTAGGTATGGGGCTTGATTGGAGACAATCTCACTTGAAGAGCGGTTTGATTGCCTGCACTGGAAATTCGTACTGCAAGTTCGCTGCCGCCAACACCAAAGGACATGCTGCCGGACTTGCTGAATACCTGGAGCCTAGGGTTGAGCTGGATCAGCCCCTCAATATTCACTTTACAGGCTGCGCTCATTCGTGTGCCCAGCACTATATGGGTGATATCGGTCTGCTGGGAGCTACCGCCAAGAAAGACGGCGAATCTGTTGAAGGCTACCACATGTTTATCGGAGGAGGATTTGGTAAGCATGCGAAGGTCGGACGTCAGTTGTTCAAGGCAGTGGCGTATGATGATCTGAAACCCCTAATGGAAAAGACGCTTAAGGCCTATCAGTCCAATCGTAATGACAACGAAACCTTTTACGACTTCACGGGACGTTATGATGTGGATGACTTGGTAAAGTTGATTGAAGAAACTGACGTCAGCGAAGAACTCGCAGCAGTCTGATCTGCCAATTTAATCAATTCGCCGCAGAGGAACCCGATGGGGGCTCTCTGCGGCCTTTTTGTTTTCTATAGACTCCGTTCTTGCACCCGGTGGAGTCCGCTGCCTACGCTGTCAACCATGTCAGCGCTTTCTTTTGACGCGAGCACTCACGATCGTATTTCTGATCTCGGTAAAAAGGTCCTTTCCGGAGGGCTGATCGACCGCGATGACGCCCTGTTTTTGTTCAATCTGGAGTCATCCAGTGACATTCATGACCTGATCGGGTGGGCAAATCGCATTCGTGAGCACTATAAAGGGAACAAGGTTCACTTGTGTTCGATCGTGAATGCGAAGGCAGGGGCCTGCTCTGAGAATTGCAGCTTTTGTGCGCAATCGGCCTCTTTTCAGACCGAGACACCTCGATATGGGTTCGTAGATCCGGAGCCGGTAAAAGAGGCAGCGGAAGAAGCCAAAGAAAACAGCGTGACCGCGGTCGGCCTTGTCGCCGCTTGGAAGGGACTCAAGGAAGGCCCCATGCTGGATGAGGTATGTGACCGGATTTCTGAAATGGCCAAGGATGGAAAGACACGTCCTGATGCATCATTGGGAATCATTGAAAGCCAAGAGGTGGCCAATCGGCTCAAGGATGCCGGGCTTGAGTGTTACGGACACAATCTGGAGACGTCCAAGTCCTACTATCCCTCCATTTGTAGCTCGCACAGTTTTGAGGAAAGACTGCAGACAATTGAGTATTTGAAGAATGCCGGAATCAAGATTTGCTCAGGCGGCATTATTGGAATGGGTGAGTCCAGAGAAGACCGTTGTGATCTCGCCATGACTCTTCGGGATGTGGGGGCAAACGTTGTGCCCATCAATATTCTGAACCCTATCAAGGGCACACCAATGGCTGAGGCTCCTCCATTGGAGCCATTGGAGATTCTCAAAACCATTGCCTGCTTCCGTTTCGTTCTTCCAAGAAAAGAGATTATGATTGCGGGTGGTCGTACCAAGAATCTTCGTGATTCGCAGAGCATGATCTTCACTGCCGGCGCGAGTGCACTCATGGTTGGAAATTATCTCACCACTCTGAATGAGCCAGTGGAGAAAGATCTACAAATGATTCGTGATCTCGGATTAGACCCCAACTGGGATAAACACGATTTTGACGATCAGGAAGATGGTTGCGGATGCGGAGATGGTGGTTGCCAGACCAAGGAAGTGGCAGAGGAAACTGTGAGCGCCTAGTCGTGATGAAACCTTCGCCGCGAGGTCTGAATAACGGTAGATATTCAGGTGACGTGGTCGATGTAGACGATCTGCTCAGGCGGATTGCAATTGGGGCGGAGCAAAGTGGATGGGCGCCCCGTTGTCTGACGGTTCCAGGCAGAGAAGATCTGCCTTGGTATCGGCGTGAAGGAGAAGAGGGCTCCTCGGTTATCTATATTTCTGCAGGGATGCACGGGGATGAACCTGCGCCTCTTTTGGCTTTGCTTAGAATGCTTGAGGAGGATCTCTTTCCATCAGGAATCGGAATCGTATTGTTACCCTGTTTGAATCCAGAAGGCTTTCGACGTAATACCAGAGAGGATGGAGACGGAGTTGATCTCAACCGGGAATATCGCACGCTGTCCGCAAATCCGGTTGTCAGGGCACATCAAGAACTGCTCAAGACATTGCCTTCGTTTGAAATGGCTTTGTCTCTCCATGAGGATTGGGAAGCGACCGGCTTTTACATGTATGAGCTGAATTTCGGTGACCAGGTCTCTCAAGCTAGGGAAATCATTCAGTCCTTGGAATCGGTCTGTCCGGTCGATGAGCATGCTCTGATTGATGGCCGCCCGGCGGATCGCGGATTAATCATTCCTGACATTCCGCCAGAGAATCGGCCTGTTTGGCCTGAATCGCTGTATTTGGTGGAGCATTCCACCCGCTTGGCATACACGATTGAATCGCCATCAGACTTCGAGATGGAGACTCGGGTGGAGTTTCATGTGGAATCTATGAAGGCGTTCCTCAGGCGCGTCCCTCTTCCCAAGCACCCTCGCGATTGATTCCTTGCCGTTGCGCTGATAGAAACACCCGCCTGTGCTGGATCTTGAATCAACTTGGAAGGATATCCGTTTGGAAAAACGGTTTGTGGTGTTGGCTGGCCCCTGTGTCATTGAGAGTGAAGAGCTTTGCCTTTCGATAGGTCAGGCTGTCAAAGCGATCTGTGAAGAGATTGGGGCTCTGTATGTTTTCAAAGCGAGTTACGACAAAGCCAATCGAACTTCTTCCAAGTCCTTTCGCGGACCTGGAATTAAGGAGGGGCTTGAGATTTTAGGACGCGTGCGGGAAGCATTGGGAGTTCCTGTAGTGACTGATATTCATACGGAAGAACAAGCTGAGCTTGCGGGAAAATATGTCGATATTCTTCAAATTCCTGCCTTCCTTTGCAGGCAGACCGATCTGGTTTTGACGGCGGTCAGAACAGGCAAGATCGTCAACGTGAAAAAGGGACAATTTTTATCTCCCCATGAAATGGGACAAGTGGTTGAAAAGGCTGAGACTGAGGGAGGAAGCAAGCTCATGCTTACTGAGCGCGGAACAACCTTTGGTTACAATAACCTCGTTTCTGATATGCGTTCGATACCGACGATGAAACGCTTTGGGTATCCGGTGATTTTTGATGCCACGCATTCAGTGCAACAACCAGGTGCTGGTGGCGACCGTTCTGGAGGTCAGGGCGAATTTGCCCCTGTTTTGGCTCGAGCTGCGGTTGCTGCAGGTGCTGATGGAGTCTTTGTGGAGACTCACCCTGATCCGTCAGTCGCCCTGAGCGACGGACCTAATATGGTCCCGCTGGATCAGCTTGGAGACATGCTCAAGACCTTGGTCCGTGTTCGTGAAGCAGTTAATCCATGATTGAGGAAATACTTCATCCTGATCTGCTGGAAAAGCTTCGCCGGGTGAAGTTGTTTCTCTGTGACGTTGACGGTGTCCTTACCGATGCGACGATTGATGTCGGGGAGTCAGGAGAGACCAAGCGGTTTCACATACGCGATGGACTGGGAATGAAGCTCCTACAGCAGGAAGGGATTCCCGTCGGTTGGATTTCACACAGAACCTCAGGAGCCACGGAAGTTCGAGGCAAGGAACTCAAGATTGATTTCCTTCACCATAAGCCTGGAAGCAAAGTCGAAGCCATTGAAGCCATTTTGGAATCAACTGGTTTGACTTGGGATGAAGTCAGTTTCATGGGGGACGATCTCTATGATCTAGGGGCACTGAAGAGGGCTGGTATTGGTTTTTCTGTGGCAGATGGTCTGGACGAAGCGAAAGCGGCATCCGATTATGTATCGCGCTACAACGGTGGTAGTGGAGCTGTTCGTGAAGCAGCAGAATTGATTCTCAAGGCCCAAGATAAGTGGCAAGGCATCGTGGAAACATGTTCAGCGTGAAAATTCTAAACCCAAGTTTCAAAAGGTCATCGCAATTCAGATGGGTGATCTGTGCGTTTCTGATCTCGGTTCTTCTGGTTTCAGCGCAGACGGTGATCAAGAACTTCCGCGTGCCTGAATATGACTCGAAAGGAAATCTGAAATCTCGTGTTCAAGGGGATCGCGCCACACAGCAATCTGGTAGCAAGGTATTGATCGAAGGCCTTACGGTTGAAACCTACGATCCAAGACTTGCTGAAGAATTTGGAATTACCTCGTTCACAGTCAAATCTACTTCATCCACCTTTGACGCTCAGGAAAAGGTAATTGAATCTTCAGAGAGTGTTCTAGGCACTTCGTCAGATGGTAGCATTCAATTGTCAGGTGTCGGGTTCAGATTTGATCAGAAACAGAACAAGTTGGTCATCTCCAATCAGGTGCAGACGGTGATCAGTAAGAAACTTCTCAAACTCAAAAATAAGAAATGAAATCATGGATACTTGCTGCCTTGCTGGCAGTTACTTTTGCAGGTGCTGGCCAGGCACAGGATACTACGAAGAGCGAGGCCGTCGTGATTCGATCTGATCAGGTCGAGATCGATCTCAACAGTGGCTACGCCGTGTATACAGGAAACGTGATTGTAGAGGATAAACCTGCGATGGAAATCCGCTGCGAGGTTCTGACCCTTCAGATTGAGGGAGATACCCAAGAGGTTAAAACCATCACTGCTACAGGAAAGGTGAAGATATTTCTTACCCATGAAAAGGGAAGCGGGATTGCTTCGGGTGAACAGGCTGTATTCCTCGTGGATAAGGACCGGGTGGAACTGACGGGGGACGCTTCCATGGAAACAACGCAGGGAAAGATGTGGGGCGACACGATCTTTTTTGACCGGATATCTTACAAACTGAAAGCCAAGGGAAACATCAGAATGGAGATCGATCCCAAGGTGCTTCAGAAAGAAGAAGAATGAGCCTTCTTCAAACACAGGAATTGGTTAAGCGCTACGGAAAGCGCACTGTGGTCGATGGGATTTCCATCACCGTCAATCCAGGAGAGATTGTTGGATTGTTAGGCCCAAACGGGGCTGGGAAAACGACGACCTTCAACATGGTGGTAGGAGTGGTGCGACCAGATGCCGGTGAAGTGGTCTTTGATGGGCACGCTATTGCCAAGAAACCTATCCATGAGCGAGCTCGACTGGGAATCGGGTATTTGACGCAAGAGCCATCTGTTTTCCGTAAAATGACGGTTGAGCAGAATATCATGTCGATTCTCGAGACCTGCGAGGGTTCGGGGAAAGAGCGTAAGACTCGGTTGAAGTATCTGCTGAATGAACTCGGACTTACGGATTTGGCGAAGAGTAGAGCTTATGCGTTGAGTGGTGGAGAGAAACGCCGATTGGAGATTACGCGGTCCCTGGTCACTGACCCCAAGTTGCTTCTGCTTGATGAGCCATTCAGTGGTATTGATCCCATCGCCATTCATGATGTCCAAAAGATCGTAAGACGGTTGAAGGATCGTGGTATCGCAGTGTTGATTACGGACCATAATGTCAGGGAGATGCTCAAGCTGGTGGATCGAGGCTACATCGTTCATAGCGGTAAGGTGCTCGTCGAGGGTGACGCTGATTTCTTGGCGAATGATCCTCAAGCCCGTGACATCTATCTTGGCCCTGATTTCAATGTCTGAGCATTGAACTTGCTCCTGACCTTCAACTGCGGAGAATGCACCGCCCATGGCGAAACGTAGTAAAACGCTGAAACTCATTTCCTGGAACGTAAACGGTATCAGAGCCGCTTTACGCCACGGCCTCTTGGACTATCTGGAATCAGAACAGCCTGATGTGATTTGCTTTCAAGAAGTAAAAGCGGAAGTCGATCAGGTTGCTGAGGTGGAATGGCCCGCGGATTACCAGCAGTTTTGGAACAGTGCCCAAAAAAAAGGGTATTCGGGCACGGCGATCTTTTCAAAGATAGCTCCGATTTCTGTAACCAACGGCATGGGAATTGAGGAACTCGATACCGAAGGCCGGGTGATCAATGCAGAATATGATGATTACTACTTGGTGACGGTTTACACGCCAAATTCTCAACGTGAACTGGCGCGTTTGGATTATCGAACTCAGGAATGGGATATAGCCTTTCGTAAACATCTCAAGAAGCTGGAAAAGAAAAAGCCGGTGGTGTTCTGCGGTGACTTGAACGTGGCCCATAAGGAGATCGATCTGGCCAATCCAAAGACGAATGCGAAGAACGCTGGTTTTACCATAGAAGAGCGTGATGCGTTCAGTGCTCTTCTGGATGCAGGTTTTGTGGACACCTTCAGAGAATTTGAAGAAGGGCCGGGGCATTATTCTTGGTGGAGCTATCGCGCCGGTGCGCGAAAGAGAAACGTAGGATGGCGTATTGATTACTTTGGCGTATCCGAAGTGTTGCGTCCGCGGGTGAAGAACGCTTTTATCCGGCCCGAGATTATTGGTTCAGATCATTGCCCGGTGGGGATTGAGTTTTCGGTTTCCTGAACCAATGACGGAAGCAGGCGGATATCATTTTGACTGGGACCCTCATTCAACTGAGGAACCCGACGATGACGACATGGGAAAAAAGATTCATTTAAAGACACGAGAAGAGATTGAGTTGATGCGCATCAGCGCCCAGCTGGTTTCAAAGACTTTGGGGATGGTGGCAAAAGAGGTGAAGCCCGGCGTAACGCCGTTGCATCTCGATACGTTGGCTGAGGAGTTCATTAGGAGCCATGACGCCACTCCCGCATTCAAAGGACTCTATGGGTTTCCCAATTCCTTGTGCATCTCGGTTAACGAGCAGGTGATTCACGGCATTCCCAAGGATGTCCCGTTGAAAGAAGGAGATGTGATTTCTGTCGATTGTGGAGTCCTGAAAGATGGTTGGTATGGAGATCATGCATTCACCTATCCCATTGGACAGTTGGAGTCCAAGACTGAGAAACTTCTTCGCGTCACGCGGCGATGCCTTGAACTCGGTATCGAACAGGCGATGGTAGGTAACCGCATCGGCGCCATAGGCAATGCAATTCAGACTCACGCTGAGAAATACGGATTTGGCGTGGTTGAAGAGTATGTTGGCCACGGTGTAGGGAGAAAACTTCACGAAGCTCCTCAGATTCCCAATTATGGGCGCGTCACAGACGGACCTGAAATCAAGGATGGAATGGTTCTCGCAATCGAGCCGATGATCAACATGGGCACACGCAAGGTGAAGCAGTTGAAGGATAAGTGGACTGTGGTATCTGCCGACGGAAAGCCATCTGCGCATTTTGAACATGATGTGGCTATCATCGATGGTAAGCCTGAGATTTTGTCCACCTTCGACTACGTCGACGAGATTTTGGGTAACAAGTAATCGCTAGGCCGCTTAGTAGTGTTTTTTCAGCAGAACGGCAGGGGAGGCTGTTGAATACAGTTGACCTACAAATGGCGCGTTCGTGAGTCTCTTCGCATGTTTCCAAGCTTTGGCAAAGTTGCAGCCTGTTTCTTCCTTTCGGGGTTTGCTGCGTTGATTCACCAGGTCGTCTGGTTTCGCTACTTTTCCGTTTCGTTTGGGGCCAGTGAAATGGCTTTGGGGTCCTTGCTCGGTGCCTATATGGGCGGGCTGGCAGCAGGAGCATGGGCTGCTTCAAAACTGATAAAGAAGGTCACGCGTCCACTACTTACCTTTGCCATTCTTGAACTCGGTGCAGGAATTACTGCGTTTGCTGTGCCATGGGTTTTGAAACTGTGCCGGTCTGCATGGCTGGCTGTTCAAGGGGGACAGGCTGAACCTGTGAGTGCGTCTGGTTTGGGCCTCGCTTTCTTTTGTCTCGGTAGCGGATTCATCGCATTGATTTTTCCGACAATGTTTATGGGGGCCACATTGCCTGTCTTGGCAAAGGGGGCGGTATTTGAAGAAAAGGAAATTGGTCCCAGAATTGGAATTCTATATGGGATGAACACGTTTGGAGGTGTTGTCGGAACTCTCTTGAGTGCGTTCGTCTTGTTGCCGGCCATGGGCTTGACCAAGAGTCTCCTGTTTGGTTCCTGTATCAATTTTCTCGTGTGTATCATTGCCATTCAAATGGCCAAACGAACTGAAGAGTTTGATCAGGTTGGAGAAGAGAATGAGTCGCTTGCTCCAGAGCAAGGACGATTGGATGGGCGTGCACGATGGATACTTCCGATCATGTTGGTTTCCGGAGCCATCTCCTTCGTCTACGAGATCCTATGGACCCGGCTCTTGAGTCACGTGCTTGGCATTACAACCTTTGCATTCGCTGTGATGTTGGCTGCATTTCTGTCCGGTATTGCGCTTGGCGGTTGGCTTGGAGGAAAGGTGGCGTTGCGCCGGGATGAAGCGGTGAAACAATTTTGGTTGGTTCAAATGCTTGCGGGCACCATGTCTTGGTTGGCTTACCATCTTGTCGGTGCCAGTACCGACCTTCGTTCGTGGCTGGTTGCCGAAGGTATTTCAGCGATGGGAGTGATGCCATGGATCTCATTGATCATTCTTTTGCCGTCATCGTTGTTCATTGGTATGACCTTTCCTCTGGCTGTGAGAATCCTTGCTGGGGATGTGAAGGACGCAGGGAAAGTGACTGGGCGCGTTTACGCATGGAACACGGTTGGTGCGATTATTGGAGCGACCGCAGGCGCTTGGTTACTGATGCCTTGGATCGGATATGAAGGAACGGTCAAATGGATGGTGGTTGGGAATCTGATCCTTGGTGCGTGTGCGCTATTCTGTCTGATTGATCTGCCTCGTTCCGAAATGTTGAAAAGGGCATGGGTCTTCGTGATTCCTTTGATTGTCTTTCACCCCAAACCGCATGAATCTGTCTTGCGAAGCAGTCTGATCGTTAAACCGGATCAGATAGAAGAGATGATTTATTATCGAGTCGGGCGATCATCTACTGTGACGCTCTGGGAACGTCGTACTATTGTGAATGTAAGAATCGATGGTCTGCCGCAAGCGGGGATTACAAGCAAGGGATTGCCTGCACGAATGGACCGGACGACTCCATGGTTAGGATTCCTGCCTGCAATCGCAGGTAAAGATGTGAAGGACATGCTCGTTATAGGTTTTGGCGGCGGTGTTGCATTGGAGTTCATTCCGAAGTTTGTCGAAAGCGTGGATGTATACGAGTTAGAGGACGAAGTGCTCCAAGCGAATCGTAGTGTTTCAGAGCGGCGCCTAAGGGATCCATTTTCGGATGAGAGGATCAATGTCTATCGGAACGATGCAAGGACAGGGTTGGCTCTCTGCGAAAAGAGGTATCAAGGAATTATTTCACAGCCGGGTCATCCTTGGGCTGGTGGTTCAAGTCACTTGTATACGAAGGATTTTTTCGAACTGGTGAAACTGCGATTGGACGACGGTGGTGTCTATGTTCAATGGATGGATGTCTCATTGGCGAATGAGCAGATGATGAAGAACCTCGCTGCTACGCTCGCTGATGTGTTTCCAAACGTGAGGCTCTATCGCCCATACGCTGAAATGATGCTGTTCGTTGCTTCGGAGAAAGAGGTTGAACCTGAGGTGGATTTGATAGGAAATCCAGAAGGCTTTGAGCGCTATCGAACGGAAGTGGAGCTGGCAGGTGTGAGGTCCCCAATGTTTCTTTTGAGAGCATTGTTGATGGATGATCAGGCATTGCGCGAGTTTGCTTCTGGAGGAGAAGTGGTGACGGATAATGATAATCGATTCTCTTTCGATGCTCCCTACTTACAGGCTGATGCGATTGAGAAGGACGAGACGAGAAAACAGTTGGAAGAATGGGATGTGTTCAAGACGGAGCGAGGTAGGAATATTCTCCAGATGCTCGATTCAATTCAGGCGGGCCGGTTGATAGATGCGATGATGATTTCTGAAGAGAAGGATCGTGCGCGATCGATATTGGATTCATTCAATTCTAGCGGAGGACAACAGATGGCTCATGCGGTTAATGCTTCCGCGAATGGGAATCTGCAACTGATGGCCGAAGCAAGTAAGGTTGTCTTCGATGCGATACCTGATAACTGGGAGGCAGGCTTTTACTACAGGCTGGCGCAATTGTCCCAAGCAGGAATAGGGAATCCGGATCTGGCGATCACGCATGCTGAAGGATTGTTTGCAGATGGAGATGATCCGAGAATCAGAGCGCTTCTGATTGGGAGTCTGTTTTCACGAGCAGGTAGGTTTAAGGCCCTTGAAGAACTGGAACAACTATTGAGCGATGTGCCGGGCGAGTCGGTTCACTATCCCTCAGCTTTGAATCTGAGAATAAAGTGGAGGCTGCAAAAGGGGATAAGCAAAGCGGGAATGGAGGCTGTTAAACTCTGTGATCTATTGCTCGCGACAAGAGCCGATACACGAATTGCCATCATGCGTCTTGAGGCGGCTGTTTTGTCAGAGGATGTTCAACTGATCGATATGAGTCTTCGGTTGGTGTCCATGTTGGTTTATCCAAATTCGTTTCACACTGCAAATTTTGAATCTCCGGGTGCCAGGGAACGATTGGGAATGGTGCTCGCGCAGATTCGAAACCATGATCGATTGAAGGATTTGGAATCCTCCATAGATCGCTTGTTTCCCTATTTTGGTAAGAACTAAGACATGCTTGAGATAGAATTTCAGTTGAAAGCGTCATTGACCTATCTGGAAGGGGGGGAGGTCTTGGCTGAATGTTTGGGGACACCGGATATTTCTGTTCTTGATGGTGATTTGGAGAGTGCTGTCAAAGGGCTGATGAAGCGTGTACGTGAAGAGTTGGAGGGAAATGGTCCTGGGATGCTGGAGCGGTTTGCTTCTCCTACGGATTATCTCCTGGACAAGGTTACAATAGAGGTGCGTCCCGACAGTGGTTCAGAGCAATGGCGAAAGCCTGTATTTCTGACGTTGGACGTGATTCTATGGCGACGATCCGAGAAGCTGTTGATGGCTCGCGTGCCTGCTCTTGGAATCGAAGTGGGAGCGACGGATGAGGAGCGAATGAAAGTCGTTCTGCCCGGGCATATACGCTTTGCTCTCCAACGGCTTGAGGCGTTTTCTTCAATGGAACGGCTGGTTCACCTTGAGCGAGTGCAGAGGGTTGAGTTTGCTGAGGCAATGATCAAGGCGTCTGTCAGGACACCGATCGAAGAAGGAAATTTGTTGGGGGATGAAAAGAAGGACCAGAAACCTGCGTTGGATGAATCCGCTGACAAACTGGCGGAAAAGGGTATTCAAGGTGGATTGTTGTTGGATGAGGACGTTGCGAAGTTGGCTGAACTCCTGGGGGGGAGATTCCCGAACAGCGTCGTTCTTGTAGGTCCTTCCGGAGTGGGCAAAACCACGTTGTACAGGGAGTTGTCCCGTCAAAGGAAGAAACGTGGTCTTGGGGAATATGAGTTCTATGAAACGTCTGGATCTCGCTTGATAGCCGGCAAGACAGGCTTTGGGGTCTGGCAGGAGCACTGCGGCAAGTTTTGTTCAGAACTGTCCAAGAAGCGCGCGATTGTTCATTTGGGAAATCTCTTCGAGTTAGGGAACGTTGGGGCGAGTGTTCATAATGCCATGAACATTGCCGCGTTCTTTCGTCCTCATATCAGTCGCGGCGATGTCTTGGCTGTGGCTGAGTTGACAGAGGACGAAGTGGCATTGCTGGAACGCACTCAACCAGCCTTGCTAAATGCGTTCCATCGTATTGATCTCAAGGAACCTAATGATGAGAAGCTGAAATTCATCTTGGAGTTGCGTGTCAAACAACGCTCCAAGACAGGCATCAAGATGGACGCGGAAACTCTCGAGCAAATTACTCGATTGCATAGGCGCTTTGCCACGTATTCTGCGAGTCCAGGTAGACCGATGAGGTTCTTGGATAACCTCCTGAACAATCGATCATTAGCTGAGAAGAAGCCGAAGAAAGGAGCCAAGAATAAGGCCAAGGTCGCGTTGAAACTGGACGAGAGTGATGTGACCAAGGCCTTCTCTGATGAGACTGGATTGCCGCGCTTTATCTTGGATGACGAAGTGGCGCTGGATTTGGATGATGCAAAGCAAGACTTTGAGTCGAATGTTATGGGACAAGGAGAGGCCGTCGATCGGGTGATTGACGTTGTGGCGTCGATCAAGACCCAACTGTCACGGCCAGACAAACCATTTGCTTCATTCCTTTTCATTGGTCCAACAGGGGTGGGGAAGACTGAATTGGCCAAGCAGATCGCTCGGTATTTGTTTGGGAATGAGAATCGGATCGTAAGATTTGATATGAGTGAGTTTTCAGATCCGGTTGCAGTGAATCGGCTGATCGGAACAGCGGTCAATAGCGGGGAGGGATTGCTGACAGCCAAGTTGAGAGAGCAGCCGTTCAGTGTGGTGTTGCTGGATGAGTTCGAGAAAGCTGATTCTTCGTTTTTTGATCTATTGCTTCAAATTCTCGGCGAGGGGCGGCTGACTGACGGGCGTGGGCGATTGGCTGATTTTCGAAATGCTGTTGTGGTCATGACTTCCAATCTGGGTGCGGATAGTTTCGGAAAAAGTATAGAGGGCTTTGGTGATTCGTCGATGAGCCCTGATAACGCCCGTGAGCATTTTGAAGGAGAGGTGAAGCGCTTCTTGCGACCTGAAATTTTCAACCGAATCGACAGAGTGATTCCTTTTGCCCCTTTGAGTGGCGAAACAGCTCTTGCGGTTACTCGCAAGGAGTTGAATCGAGTACAGCGACGTGATGGAGTCGTGATGCGCAAGCTGCAGCTAGATTACACGGATGAAGTGGTGGCATGGCTTGCATTTAAGGGGCTGGACCCTAGATATGGGGCACGTCCACTCAAGCGGATGATTGAGCAAAAATTGTTGGCTCCCCTTGCTGCCGAGTTGAACGGACGGACGGAATCGCATGTGCTTTCTGTTCACGCCGATTTACGTGAAGATAACATTCGGCTGCGTGTCGGATTAGCCAAGGATGATAGTGGGCGAAATCTTTCGAACATTGCCAGCTGCAGTCCAACCGCTGTGATCGCTGAAGAAGTGGCTGCCCTTCGGTGGAAAGCACAGGCTCTCTGTCGATCCTCAGCAGCCAAGGCACTTGAAGATTCTATTTCTTTTTTGAACTCCCTGAAAAGAAGGCTGGATAAGAAAGGATTTGTATCTGATGAGGACAAAGAAAAGCTGAAGCAACTTCCGAAGTTTGAGGAAACTCTGAAGGAACTGGAGTTGTTCTTCAGCGATGTTTGTTCGTTGGAGGATGATGTAATTGGAGGAATCCATATGGGAAAAGAGGTGGATGCAGCGAAGACAACCAAGGAGAAAGAAAGGTTGCTGCAGACCCTTTTCAAGATTGCTCGTGTATTGTTGGGGAGTCGAGTGGAACTGCCCGATGAAGTTTCTCTTGTTCTGATCTCAGGTGATGAGGCTACGCTTCATAGGATGATTCGATTCTATCGCTCATTGGTACAAAAGTTAAAAGGCCGGGTAAAGATGGATGCGGTTGTTTTGGTTGATGAAGAGGAAAGCGGAGAGCAGTCCATCGATCTCAAGAAAGGGGTGACTCTCACTGAAGTAAAAAAAGGATGTGATGCGGTTGTCCTCAATATCACAGGCGACCTGATCCAAGTGTTATTGGTGCAAGAGGCTCGCCTACACGAGTTTCAGTCTCTGAACCAAAGGACGAGATGTCGCGTGTTACATGGTGTGGATTTAGGCGAAGAAAGTGCGCTGAAGAAGATTGTGGAGAAGGCGGACACTTATCTGAATGATGGAACTGTACGGCGTTATGACGAAAGAAAAGGGATTGTCGACGATCCTGTTCTTGGGAGATTCCGAGCTGATGATGAGGAGTATTCAGAGGTGATTGCAGAGGCATGTAAGAAAGAACTGAATCGTCAACTAGAACAAATAACAGAGACGAAAGGAGAGGCGTAAAAGATGCAATTCTCCATTCCCATCTATGTCGAGGTCAGGCGATCGAATCGCGGAGAGGATGAGTATTCGATTCGACCACTCTTTCTCTATGAGGGACCGATCAGAAAGGGCGCCAGGCTTTCGAGGGCCTTGCAAAGGCTTTCAGTGGATGTTCGAAAAGGGATACGGGAGTGTGCGCAGATGCGTCGGCAGGATGCTTTGGCACAATGGTCTTTTTGTCCGCAGATCGATGATGAAGTCTTCGAAACCCGTGTGGTGATCAAGCGGGCGACCCATGATGTCCGGCTATTACTGATTTCATTTCAGGCATTGGATCGTCGGGTGGCCATGTTTCCGGCCCTTGAAGGCTCTTGGTTCATGGTGGATCGAGGTGAGGATTTGAGGGAAAGTGCAGCCAAGGTGGTCACTTCGTACTACAGGGATCGGACAAAGAACGAAGAAGAGGTGTTTGATCCCGTTGCATTCAATCTGAATGGCGAGGCTCGCGTAAGCTTATTGGATTTGGATGTCGATATCCCTATGGATCTTCCAAAGGAGAAGCTGAACGCCTTCAGTCTTACAGAGGAGGGTGAAAAGATGAGTGGGGCTCAGGAGCTTTCCCGAACTGGTCGCGAACTTAACTCGCTCTACCCTCAGGATCTCAATCGAGCCATTTTGAGGGAGAAGGAAGTCGAGTCATTGTCTCAGTCGCTGCTTAGCGAAGACAGACGTCCTGTCCTGATCTTGGGGCGACCCAAGTGCGGCAAGACAGCTGTGATACACGAAACGCTTTTTCGAAATCTCCAGGCAGAGAAGGGGGAAGGCGGGAAGAAGATGTGGCTGCTGTCTCCGCAGAGGCTCGTATCTGGCATGATGTATGTTGGACAGTGGGAGGAACGCCTTCTTTCGATCATCGATGAAGCTGAGGCCAAGGATCACATCCTTTATTTCGATGACTTGGTGGGATTGTTTCTCGCTGGTGTTTCTGCTCAATCAGACCTGAGTATGGGACATGTCTTGAAACCGCACTTGGAGAAGAGACGAATCAGGCTATTAGGCGAGATTTCTCCCGAAGCCTTTAGGGTGTTGCAGGAACGAGATCGTGCGTTTGCGGATATGTTTCACGTCATCAGGGTCGAAGAACCAGATGAGGTGACGAATACCCGGATCTTGATTGAGGTTCAGAGGCAGATTGAGGGAACTCAACGCTGCCGGTTTGGATTGGATGTATTAAAGCAGGTCCTCGATATCAAGCGACGCTATGCCAAGGAACAGGCATTTCCCGGGAAAGCTGCGGATTTTCTTCATAGGTTGGGAATGAAGTTTCCTGGTGGAAAAATCACAAGGGATAAGGCGTTGGAGGAGTTTCGTGCTTCGAGTGGTTTGTCTCTTGATTTTGTCGATTCGGAAAGACGCATGGCCTTGCCGCAAGTCCTGAGGCGCCTGTCGTCTCAAGTGATCGGACAAGACAAGGCAGTACAGGCTTTGGCGGAGATTATTACTCTGTCGCGTGCCCGTCTCAATGATCCGGGGAGACCATTTGGTTCGTTGCTCTTTCTTGGCCCGACCGGTGTGGGGAAAACTGAAACAGCCAAAGCAGCCGCAGCATTTCTCTTCGGTTCTGAAGAGAGATTGGTTCGATTTGATATGAACGAGTTCTCGGAATGGGGCGCTGCTGCACGGTTGGTAGGAACAATAGGGGAGCCAGAAGGTCAGTTGACTTCTGCGATCAGGCGGCAGCCGTTTTGCGTTCTGCTCTTGGATGAAATCGAAAAGGCGCATCCAGAGGTTTTCGATATGCTCCTGTCAGTCCTTGGTGAAGGGCGGCTCACCGATGCTCTAGGGAGAACGGCAGACTTCACGAACTGTATTATCGTTATGACTTCGAACCTTGGGGTCAGAGAGGCAGGCCAGCAAATGGGTTTCTTTACCGATGATCTTGGCGATGCGTCGTTCTATGTCAGCGCCGCTGAGAAGTTCTTTCGGCCGGAGTTTTTTAACCGATTGGACAGAATTGCTCCATTCGACGGATTGGCCAAAGAACAGCTTCAAGTGATTGCTCATCGGCTGATTCAAGACCTGTTCAGGCGAGAGGGCCTCAGGCAGCGCAAGTGTGCGTTGGAGATATCTCACGGAGCTGTTGATCGACTGGTGGAACGAGGGTATCAGCCACGCCTTGGCGCCCGTGCGTTGAAACGTGTGGTGGAGCAGGAGATAGCGCATCCGTTGGCAAGACGCTTGAGTGAATCGCCGGGTGGAGCTCCCACGGTGATCGAACTCCAAGAGCGCAATGGAAAGATTGAAGCAAATGCTCAGGTCCTTGAGTTGGCGACAAGAAAAGTAGCACTGCCTGATCTGATTGAAGAGCGAAGCGCCAGAGAGATTGTCGATTTGGCGGATATGGCTTGGCGGCGGTTGAAGACGAAGCTGCAAAGCCGAGCTCCTCAAGGAGCAGTTTCCTTGGATAAGGTTTCGCCGGAAGAGGAGCACTATTTCACCTGCGGAGAGCAGCTCACTCGAACGAGGAGAATTCTTGATACTCTCTTTGATGTATTGGATTCCGGACGTCAGTGGAAATGGCCTACCCGCGGGCCTCGAATGAGGGTGTTCAGAAAGAGACGTAGCGGTGCCAGTCCATTTCCAGTTTGGGATGTGAATCAGCTGCTATCGGTCGAGCGCCTGAAGAGGGGGCTGGAGGAGCTTGAGGACGATCAGGATCAGGAAGCCGGATTGGAGAATCAACTCGCACTCATGGTTCGTGAATTGGCATTTTTAGATTCGATGGTAGGCACTGAGGTGGATTCTCAGACACTTTGGTTTGATCCGAGGATCGCGGGTGACCCTACATTCTATGTCACCTTCCTCTTGCCGTTGCAGTTCAGGATGTTCGACTTTTTCTGGGGAGTGAAAGCCAAGATCTATCACGCAGGCCGTTGGATAACTGAAGAGGTGGATCAGACGATGCTGGATATTGCCTTGGGACTGAAGCCAGGTGAACGACTTCCTGTTCTCGTTCTGGAGGGTGTCGCGGCAAGGTTGCTTGGCGAGATAGAATCAGGTGTACACTTGGCCTTTTCAACAAATGGCGAGATGGAAGTCATTCAGCTTGAAGCGCGTCTGTTCATAGATGAGACAGAGTTGGAGACCGTGATCAAGGGGAGCGCTGAGAATGATGACGAATTGCATTGGGGGAATGAAGTAATCCGTATTTACCATAACGATGGACCAAGTTCTGATCTCAGGACGGGAGCCGTTGTAGGGGAAGGACTCGATGGAGATACGCTACGAGAACTGGTGTTGTCTCTCTTGGATGCACCCGAGGAATTCAAACAAAGCTGATGTCGATTTCTGAGAAAGAAAATTATCCGATGCTGATCTGGCAGAGTTCAATGGGACACTGGCAGGGGGTTTTGGCTGAGGAGTGGGAATTTCAGTGGGCTGCCGGCAGAAGCGAACGCGAAGTAACGACGCAGCTTAAGGCTTATCTTGAGTGGCATCTCAATGAGTATGGATGGACGCCTGAGTGTTCCTTTGACGATGCGAGTCTGAAGTATATCGCCGTGGACGTCAGGCCAGAGTATCGATCGGAAGACAACCGCGTTGCTCCGTGTCCAGAGACCATGCGTATTCGGTTCCCGGTGATCTATGGAGCAATTGGCGGGAATATGCTGGGAGCCGCAATTCCTATCATTGATACGTTTTTTACCTATCACCAGCGTGAAGACTTAGAGAGGTTGGCGAGGCACTACGTAGCGCAAAACCTGAAGGGGAAGAGCCCTGATGAGTTGGGACGTTACGAAATGATTCAAGAGCCTGAACTGAGGATGCTTCCGTTCAGAAAATCGATTTCCAAGAAGAGGACGTTGGCTGGTTGGTTGGATAAGCCTGAGTTCAATAATCTCAAAGAAGTAGCTGAGCCTTTGCCTGAGAAAGGAAGGGGGCGTAAGAAATCGTCTCCCGCGTTTGAAAGGGAGGGGGATGTGAATACAATGGTGGATCGCCTGAACGAAGGCCCCGTGAATCTGTGTATTGTTGGTGAATCAGGAAGTGGAAAGAGCACGATTCTGATGGAAGCTGTGAAGCGGATCAGCAAAACGAAGGATGAAACCAAGGATGAATTTGATGGCGATAAGCCAGCGCTCTTCTGGAGAACGAATGCACAGCGTCTCATTGCAGGAGCTCCCTATCTTGGGCAGTGGGAGGCCCGGTTGGAAAGTGTTCTGAACGAGTTGCAGGACGCCTCGGCATGGCTGATCTGCGATAGCCTGATTGATTTGATTAAGACGGGAGGGAGGGATCCTCGCGACGGGGTTGCGATGTTCTTGATGCCCTATCTAATCAGAAGTGAAGCAAGAATCATCGTGGAAGCCACGCCCGATGAGGTCGAGACATGCCGGCGACTGTTGCCTGAGTTTTTGGATGCCTTTCAGTTGGTGCGTGTTCAGCCATTATCACAAGATCGGATGAGGTCGTTGATGCGACGGGTTATCCGTGTGCAGGAACATGTTTGGAAGGTAGAAGCTGAGAATTCAGTAGCCGATACGGTGATTCGATTGCACTCCCGTTTCTATCCCTACAAAAGCTTTCCAGGTGGCAGTGTGAAGTTCGTGGAACGTCTCTTCGAGCGGACAGCAAACGAACGTGCGAAAAGAGTGGATCAATCCAAAGTCCATACCGCCTTTGTCAGAGAAACTGGGCTGAAGGAATGGTTGCTCAAAGACGATGTACCTCTTGTGTTCGATAAGGTGTATGAATCGTTCACCTCTCGGATCGTAGGACAAACAGGAGCGTGCCAGGCTGCGTCAGAAGTTGTAACGAGACTTAAGGCTGGTATGAATGACCCGAAGAGGCCTGTTTCCGTTCTTCTTTTCTGTGGCCCCACCGGTGTTGGTAAGACTGCTTTGGCGCGATACCTGGCTGAGTATCTTTTTGGAGCAGGAGACATCAGCAATCGATTGTTGCGGTTGGACATGAGTGAGTATGGATTTCCGGGAGCAGTGAGAAGACTGACGATGGATTCGCAGGGTAACCCGAGCAAGTTCGTCACAAGCATTCGCTCTCAACCGTTTCAGGTCGTATTGCTGGATGAGATTGAGAAGGCTGCACCTGAGGTGTTTGATCTTTTTCTCAATGTATTTGATGAGGGTAGAATGTCAGACGCTGCTGGTAGATATACCTCCTTCCGAAGTGCAATCATTGTGATGACTTCCAATATCGGGGTTAAACAGGGAGGGGCGATCGGTTTTAATGGGGCGGACGGTATCGATTATGAATCTGAAGTGCTCAAGTTCTTTCGACCCGAGTTCTATAACCGAATTGATCAAGTAGTTCCCTTTGGCTCTTTTGATGAGGCGAGCATCCGGAGGATTGCGGAGTTGGAATTGGAAGGGCTTGGCAAGCGAGACGGCTTGGCAGGGCGCGGACTGGCGCTTGAATGGACGGAGGATATTGTTGATTGGTTGGTGGTCAATGGATTCGATAATCGCCTGGGGGCAAGACCATTGCAGCGATGTCTTGAAGAAAGTGTCGTGAAGGAACTCTCGAGGTTTCTCGTTGGAAGAACGAAAAAGGCTGAAGCGGTATTGAGGTTGTCGATGCCGAAGTCTGGGACGATCGAGGTGAAGGAATACAAGCCTGATTAGGGGATTGAATCACTACGTTACCTGTTCAAGGCGAAGCATGTTTCAGAAGACACGCCACGAGGCTGATGATGGGTTTTACCTACTTTACTACCTCGACTCGCCTGGTGACCCGATCAGCCTCTTCGAATGAGGTGACGCCTTTCACTACTTTTCGGAAGGCACTTCGACGGAGATCCCACTGCCCGTGATCTTGTGCTGCGCGTCTGAGGGCGCCCGTCTTCACTCCTGGTTCGATCATGTCTGCAATATCGTCATCCATGAGGAAGAACTCGTAGATTGCGACACGCCCCTGATAGCCGGTGTGATTGCAATTTTCGCACCCCGTTCCCTTCTTTGGGGTGAATTCGAAAGGATCAATGTCGAAAAGAGAGCAGAGTTCCTTCTTTAGTTTCTCCGGAGCATCGTCATCCGGGGCTGAACACTTGGGGCAGATTCGTCGAATCAGTCGTTGGGCGACGCTGCATACGAGGGATGATGAAACCAAGAATGGATCTATACCCATTTCAAGAAGTCTGGTTACAGCGCTGGCACTGTCGTTGGTATGCAGGGTGGAGAAGACAAGATGTCCAGTCTGTGCTGCTCTTACAGCGATCTCTGCGGTTTCTGCATCGCGTATCTCGCCGACCAATACGATGTCTGGATCGTGACGAAGTATGGATCTCAGGCCGCGAGCAAAGCTTAACCCGATTTCTGGATGGATTTGAATCTGTGTCGCTCCATGAAGCTGATACTCGACTGGATCTTCGATCGTTATTGTTTTTCTGACCGAATCATTTGCTTTGGCCAACCCGGCGTAGAGAGTTGTCGTCTTTCCGCTACCTGTCGGTCCGGTCACGAGAATCATGCCCTGAGGAAGGCAGGTCAGTTGGGCGAATATTTTTTCCTGCTCTGGTTCCAGCCCCAAGTGGGAAAGCTCCATGAATAGACTTTGCCTTCCCAGGATTCGGAGACAGACAGCTTCGCCATGTTTGGTAGGAACGACAGAGACACGCAGATCATACTCCTCACTGTCTGTCTTCATCGCGATTCTTCCGTCGTGGGGAAGTCTCTTTTCTGCGATGTTGAGACCAGCCATCACTTTGATCCTCGAAATGATGGCGCTGTGTAATTGTCTTACATTCGGGGGGACTGGAATCGTTTGCATGATTCCGTCGACTCTGTAACGGAGTCTGGTGCTGGATTGATATGGCTCGATGTGAATATCAGTGGCACGCATCCTTAATGCTTCATTGAGGATCTGATCCACGAACGTGGCAATCGTAGCGTTGATCGCCTCATCATTTGAACCGTTCTCTTCGCTGAGATTGAAGACTGCTTCGCCGCCTGCGTCATCATACTCAGTGTCTTCTCCAAGTTTTTGAACGTTCTCTACGCCAAGGCCGAAATTCTTTCTAATAATTGAGGCAATTGCGTCCGGCGTTGCCAGCATTGGTTCGATGCTGGTTCCAAGGAGAAGCTGCAGGCTACCCAACGTGTTGCGCGAGGGAGGTGCATCAAATGCAATTTGCAATCGCCCGTCTTCATTGGCCAACGGGATCATTCTGTAATGTAGAACGAACTTTACAGGTACGGAGGACAGGATGTCGGAAGTGAAATCTGTTCTCTCCAGATCAACAAAGGTTAGTCCCTTGTGTGTTGCAAGCTCCTTCCATGCCTTCTCCTGCGTTACAAAGGAAAGGTCGGAAGCGGCCTGATGTTCGGGAATTGAGTGATTCTCAGAACGCTTCAAGACCAACTCATATTGCTGAGGCGTCAGGAGTCCGGTTTCCTGCATCCGCCAAGCGATCCCTTTGTCCTGTTCTTGATTACTCATTTCTCTGCCGGGATTACCAATTCGACGGCCTGCCTGAAGGGAAGAAGCAAAACCTCGTCGTGGGCGTTGGTTGCGGTAGCTGATGCTGATGTGATTTGCGATAGGTGAAATCCATCACCGATTGGTGCTCCAATCGGTGATGTAAAGGTTTCACCATCTTTACTAATAAATGCTTTTGGCAATCCGGAAGAAGTCTTGAAAAAGCCTTGGAACAGAAACTTGATTACTTTGTCTTTTGGCGCTGCAGGTGTTGGCTTCTTTGCTGGCTTGAAATAGTCGGTGTAGAATGGGTTATCGCCCTGAGTCCAAGCAACGGACTTGGAGGTCATGCTGATCACTGTCTCCGTAGTATTGAGCTGCATCTGGGGTGCGTCTTCTTCTGGAAGATCTCCGGTCGGGAGATCAATAGGGTCGAGGGTGCGACTGTGAATCGAAACCACAAGAAGGGCCACAGCCAGAAGAATCAGGCTGATTGCAGTTGTCTTGCTGTCGGCGATTTCGCGGAACATGGCTAGTTTGCATCAATCGCTTTTGGTTCCCTATCCAATGAGGAATGGATTGCAAAAGCATCAATGGTGGCGGTCAACTGAACCTCGGATGGTGCGATAGGGGATGATTTGATGAGATCAAACTCCCGAACAAATAATGAAGGCTTATCTTCTGTAAGAGGGATGAGACCAATCGATTTAAACTCATTGCTTCGCAGGGGAATGGCTGAGAGGAATTCTCGGACATCAGTCATGGCTCCCTTGATAATGATCCTGATCGGAAATCGAACCAGCCTGCGACCTCCGTCTTCCGAGAAAGGTTCAGCGGGAAGGCTGTCGAGAGATTCAATACTAGAAACTCCAGCAGAAGAAGCTGTCGCCACGATCTGTCGGGCCGCTTCAAGATGAACCCAGAGTAGAGAAGGTGGATCTATACGAACTTCGTAATCGGGGAAATGGAGTAGGAGGTTGGGCTTGATTGAGGTTTTGTTCTTCTTGGCATGATCAATCAGTTCTTCAATTTGATAATGACGGCTGATCTCAAAATCGATCAATTGGAAGGGCTCATTGAGGCGGGCTTTGACTTGTGGTCCGAATTGAATCCGGTTTTCAAGAAATCCTATTGTGCTGTCGAATTGATTCTTTTCAAAGGTGGCGTGGGTCAGATCTGAAGTGATTTCATTCAGGGTCCACGCTTGGCTCCCTGTCATTTCAGTGACCGTATCCATTGAAAGATTCAGTGTCCTCCTAAGTTCGGATCTATCTTTGATCAGTGGACGCATTAGAAACATCCATGCAAAGGCCAGTGACAATCCAAACAAGACAAGTGAGAGCTGCACTCGCTGGGTGTTGTTAAGTGGACGGAGGGGGGCGGTCATGGATTCTCCTCCCTGCTTAGAGATGCATTTGCTTGCGGTACCAACGTCGAATCTGGCGATGGATTTCTATCGCTTGGTGCTACATGGTAGGCATGAGGAAAGAGTTCTATGGATAGGGCAAAGTGGCGGTTTGTTTGAAGGACGGTTGAAAGTGCTTTGGTGTGATTGAGATGATCGCTAATTGTATCGACTCGGAAGACCCCAGTGATGTTGCCCATGGTGCTTACGAGGATGGATAGATCTTCCCTCATGTTGTCCTCTTCCTTCACCATGCAGACTTCAGCAACCAGACCATAGGCAGCGGTGGAATCAATTATAGGTTCGCCGCTTTGAACAATCTCGGTGGTGTTTGTATGACTGAAATAGGATTGTTGATCACTTATTTGGACATACCACCATGCCGGGTTGATAGCCTTGTTTTCCAAGTGATTCAAAGCATCCAGATAGTCGACTGTCTGATGTTGTGCAGCCAGTAGAGGTTGATAGAAATGATGGTCATTCAGAACTTCTCGTCTGGCTTCTTCTGCATTTCTTATTCGAGTTACGACTGAATAGGTCAGTTCTTGAGCTGCAATATCTTTTTCAATCTGTTCATTTAGGAACGAGGAAGTTGCAGCCATGGCGATGGACGCTGCCAACAATAGAAGCAGGCACATTGCCTGTAGCCAATGCCATGAAGTTTCCTTATCGATGGCACTGGCGACCTGATCGGGAAGGAGAAGTGTGTTTTGTTCCTTTTGGGATGTGGCGTGCAGTGCCGCCCCAGTAAGGGCGGGCATGCCTTCGTGCTCAGCGATGACGCTAATATCCGTTCCTAGTGAAGACTTCAGATGCTCAGGCCAGCCTCCCAAGAGTGCGCCGTTGCCGGTAAGAACTACCGGAAGGGCCTGAGGCTCAATTTTGTTGAAGGCCGGGTGATCGGTAGCCCAATCCTTGATGATGCGCTCAAGGCTCTTCTCCCAGTCGGCAGAAACGGAAAGGAGACTTTCCTTGCTTCGATCAACAATTCCTCGTTGTCGCTTGAGATCCTCAGCTTCGTGAAGGGTTATCTTGAGGCCAGAGGCCAGCGACTTGGAGAAATGAGATCCACCAATAGGTAGAGTGGCAGTGTAGACACCCTGTGATTCCTGAAATAGAACGACGGTCGTTTCATTGTGCCCGATATCACAGAGTATGAACGATTCGGGAATCTCCGAGGAGATGGCAGCTGCTATCAGAGCGTCTGCCTGAGTGACAAGGCCGCATAGGTCTTCGGGCTCAAGTCCAAGAGTTGTGATTCTTGAAAGGGCTTCTTCTTCCTGACAAAACGAGACCCAACATGGTGCCAGATAAGATTCGAAGGGTGTTAGTCGCGCATGGGCCGTGACCATGCGGCTGCCACTGAGTCCTCCCAATTCCTCTACTCGCTCTTGAATCGCGGACTGCTCGTTGATTGAGGAGTAGGAAGCAACGTCTAGGATCTGAGAAAGTGCAGCATTCTGAGGGAGGCAGACAACAATTGGAAAGTCACCGAGCCCTTGCACTGCTTCGAGGAGCCGAGCCCTTTTTTGAGAAGCGGTTTTGAGTCCTTCTTCTTCAGGGACGATGGAAATGGAGTGAATTATCCTCGCCTTGCCTTTCTGGACCTGAACGAGGGCCGCTCGCATAGAGTGGCTGCCTACATCCACAGCAATGACCCTCTCACCGGTGAAGAGCGGCTTTTTCAGTAGGGAAGGGATGGATGCGAGAACGCCCATCTTATTCGGTCTCAGCAGGATCTTCGATGACGATGAATTCGCCGCTTTCGGAAAGAAGGGTCGCAGTTACGAAAATCAACAGATAACGCGGGCTGTCTTTTTGTGTGCGTTTCCTGAAGGCCGCTCCCAGGAGAGGTATCTTGCCCAACAGTGGCACGGACTCAACATAGGTCAGTTGTTCGCGTTCCAAGACTCCGCCCATGACAACTGTTTGTCCTGATTCGACAATGACACGTGTGGCTAATTCCTGCGTTCTGGATTCAGGAAGACGAATGTCAAAAGTGGAAATGACATCACCCTGAGCGTTACGGTCTGTTACTGTCGCAAAGGTCACGAGTTTGACGTCTTGATTCACTTCTGGATGCAGTGCCAAGAGGATGTTCTTCCCGTCAGCGCCAATGCTGGCCACAACGTCCAAGGCTACGCCTGCGGTTACGCTGATCGGTTTGCCTTTGGGAATCAATTGACTTGCCGTTGCCCGGTCTGTGATCTGTTGGCTGACGGAGTATTCCTCATAATAATACTGAACGCGACCGTCGCTGATCTTCGCAGGGCGGTTGTTGATCAAGGTAAGTCGAGGTGCACTGAGAGTCTGACTTTCACCGCTTTGCTCCAAAGCGGTCAGGGTGACTGACAGGTTTTCGCGATTGAGAATTCCAGCAAATGATTCCTCCAATCCGAGCCCCACAGCGACATCGGGATCCAGCAGATCAGTGAAATCAGATACGGAGGAACGTCCTGGTCCACGGCCTGTTTCCCATGACGCACCCAATTGTTGGAAGACCGCTTCGGTGACAGTCACAAATCGTGCTTCGATAAAAACCTGCTGAATCGGTTTGTCGAATTCACGGATGATATCATCCATCACTTTTAGTTGAGCTGGCGTACCACGAGCAACGATCAGATTGCGCTCGTAATCGATCATGTATTTCGAGCCTTCAAAAAAGTTCTCAATTGCTTCTTCAATGTAGGGATTATCCGGGGCTCCGTCCTGAACGAACTTCTCGATCTTCTGTTTCTCAGTGACCGTGGTGACGCCTTTGGCTGTGACGGATGTGCGGTCGACCTCACTGACTCCGTATTGGGCTGGCAATACGAACCCCTTGCTCAGTTTGAAAAAGCGTGTCTCTTCAATCAGTGTAGCGTTTTCCGGATTGGCGGAGTCAATGACCCAGATCAGATCTTCACCGACCTGAAAGTGGACCTTTAGATTCCGTGAGACATAATCCAAAAACTCTTGAAAGCGAACATCATCCATGTGAATGGAAAGCTTCTGAGCGAAGGCTGGCAAAGTCTTGTCGGCTACGAAATTGATTCCCTCTGCCTCTCCAATATTGAAGATGATATCCGCAAGCGAAACATCATCGAGCTGCACTGAAATGGTCTTATCCAGAATTGAGGCCATCTTGCCCTTGGGTGATTGGACATCATGCATGACCCCTGATTTCGTGATGGTCTTTCCAAATGATTCAGGAACGTAGAGGGAGGAGTCGATTTTCTGGACCGCATCTCGGAGATCCTTTCTTGGAGGGAGCCCCCGGTCCTTATGTTCCGTCAGTAGATCGGTAAGGTCCGGATTGAAGATTGAATTTGCTGAATCGATTTCTCTGATCCGATCTTCAAGAGCTCTGGAGCGCTGCTGAATTCGTTGTTTGGAGACCCAGCTTTGAAGACGTTCCAACGCTGGATCATCGGGACTCCTTGAATAAAGAGATTGAGCCAATTCATCGGCCTCCTCCCACTTTGCGTCTGAGGCGAGATTGAAGATTTCACGGATGTCGTCTTCGAATTCCTCACTATATTTGACCTTCTTGTCCTTTTTAGGTGAAGAAAGGTGAGAGGCTCCTTTTGAGGAACCGGTTGTTGGGGAATGGGAAGCTTCGCCGGAGCGTTGATCGAATGTTTCGTCCTCATCTGTCACGACTTCGCGTTTGGTCGCACAGGATGTCATCAGCAATGCGCTGATGAGAGAGAGAAGGATGATGAAATGGTTTCGGATCAAGGACCGCATGGTTTCGCTGACTTACGTTTACAATGGCCTGCGTGTTCAAACGATGTTCACTGGGCTGAGCTTCAAAATCAAGCACTGCGCCTGTGTGTTTTTTGCTGTATCGGAACCCTTCTTGAATTCATTCTCACGTGCATGCCGGTCAAAAAGAAAGCTTCACCACGTAAGAAAACAGCGTCCAAAGCCCAACCAGCGGTAGCCAAGATAGGGATCATAGGCGGGAGCGGACTGTATAATATCGAGGGCCTGACTTCGAAAAAGTGGGTCAAAGTGAAGACTCCTTTTGGTGACCCTTCTGATGAAGTTCTCACAGGAAGGCTCTGTGGACGGGACGTGGTCTTTCTTCCACGGCATGCAAGAGGGCATAGAGTGCTCCCTAGTGAATTGAATCATCGGGCCAATATTTGGGCGATGAAGAAGTTGGGAGTCGAATTCATCATTAGCGTCAGTGCTGTTGGCTCCTTACAGGCCAAATACAAGCCATGTGACATCGTGGTGATCGATCAGTTCTTTGATCGAACGAAGAATTCGGCCGGGCATACGTTGTTTGGAAACGGAATTGTTGCGCATGTGGCATTTGCTGATCCTATCTGTGAAGAGTTGCGAAAGCTTCTTTTGAAGAGTGCCAAGAAGTGTAAAGCAAAGGCACACGATGGTGGTACATACGTCAATATGGAGGGCCCTGCGTTCAGCACCCGTGCAGAAAGCCTGAACAACAAGAAGATGGGATTCGATGTGATTGGAATGACGAACCTAGGAGAAGCCAAGTGCGCAAGAGAGGCTGAGATCGCCTATGCCACCCTCGCGATGGTGACTGACTACGATTGTTGGAAAACAGATGAAGCCCACGTCACCGTTGAAATGGTCATTTCAAATCTGATGAAGAACGCCAGCAAGGCGAAGGAGATCATCAGAGAAGTGCTGCCTCAGATTCCAAAAAAAGCCGAATGGCCATGCCACTCGGCTTTGAAGGATGCGATCATGACGCAACGTTCAGCATGGCCGAAGACGACTGCGAAGAATCTCGCGCCTGTCTTGGTCAAGTATAGCTGACGTTATTTCGGACTTCGGTCATTGATCCAGTAGTCGATCACGAAGACGTCTTCCATCACGGGCTTCAGGATTTCTACGAATTTCTTGTGCTCAGGGTGCGGCAGGTAGGCCTCTCGAGCTGCTTCACTTTCAAAGGTAACGATGAAACAGTGGGTGAATCCCTTGTTGAGTCCTTCAGGGCTGTTGTTGGTTCCTGTTTCAAAGGCGAGGATTCCAGGGATCTTGGTCTTCAACGCCCTGAATTCACGAATGACCTTTTTGATTTGTTGCTCAGGAGCGTCGTCCTTGAATTTAAAACTGACTATGTGGCGAAGTTTGGGCGATTGCTTTTTCTTGGCCGGCTTGTCAGCTGCGGAAAGACTTCCGGAGAGGGTTATTGTGAGTAGAACCGTTAGGAGAATAATCAAAGTGGATTTCATTGCGGCATAGGTTAAGAGAGGAGTCCAGAGGGAGCAAGGGCGGGGCTGCTTCATAATTAGTAACTTTGAGGATAGACCTTTCCATTCCAGAGAAGGTAAAAGATCACGCATGGATATTCAGGTGGCTACCTTATGTGACTCAGCTGCAGACTATAGTGGCAAGTTATGCATTTTAGGATCCTTCGATACGATTGCGGTCCGTCAATTGCCGGCCGTTCATCCGCATTGTTCGATCGCGATGAGAATCGTTTTTAATGACGTTGACGAAGGGAAACATAAGCTGACGGTAAATCTGATCGATGAGGACGGAAAGAGCCTGCTACCGAACATCGAACCTTCCATGGATATCCGAATGCCACCAAATCGCTTTTTCAGCTCCAGCAATCTTGTTTTGAATCTACAGGGACTGAAGTTCGAGAAGATCGGGCAGTACTCAATCGATATCGCGGTTGACGGAACGATCATGTCGAGAATTCCCCTGCAGGTGGTGATGATGCAGGAAAAGGCAGGGAGCGGGCAGTGATGGCCTCACAATGTTTTATAAAAAAAAGGCCGGACTGTATCAAGCAGTCCGGCCTTTTTGTTTGGGAGGAACTCGATTTGCGAGAGACTAGAATTTCATCTCAACACCCACATTGAAGTAGCGGGGGAGACCAGTGCGGGGACCGATCGGATGCAGCGTGGCGATGTATTCGCGATTGAATAAGTTTTTCAGACCTCCGAAAACGGTGGTGTTCTCGTTGACTTGATAGCGAGCCATCAGATCCAGAAGGAAGTAGTTGTCAGTCTTGCCAACCCGGATGTCTGCGACCGTTCCGCCAACGCCATTTGATCGAATGGGATCGCGACTGTTGCTTGCCGTTGTATAGGTCTGAGGGACATAGGTGCCGTTGAAGTAGAGACCAAATTGTTCGTATTCGACACCAACTTCGCCGTTGATTTGATACTCGGGAATGTAAGGAACCTTGGAGCCATCACGACCACCTTCGAAGAGGGATTCTGGATCCGTGTTGCGGGCGTTTCCATCGAGTTGTGCGTCGGTTAGTGTAACAGCCAATCTCGCAGGAGTGTTGACCACCCAGTCATTGGCGCGACCTGCATCATAGCTGACCATCATTTCGACGCCTACCACGTCGACATTACCGACGTTCTCAGTGGTTGTTGCGCCGCCTCCGCCGAGGTTTCCTCCAACCACCAGATTGTTGAAATCTGTCTTGAAGAAAACGAGTTCGGCCTGAAGTCCGTTGTTATTGTTATAGCGTGTGCCCAATTCGAAACTCAGTGAGGTTTCCTCTTCGAGATCTGGATTTGCGCGAATTGATGAGCGCGGGCCAGGGATGGTAAATCCTCGGAAGACACCGAAGAAAGCATTCCACGTTGGCTGAAGTTCGTAGGCGATGCTGAGTCCTCCTGCGAGAGCATCGATTCGTCCCTCACCGGAAGCAGGTGTTCCGCCGCCATCTAACCGGCGCATGTCCTGCACGTAGGATTGATCGATGATCTCGTAGCGACCACCTGGGGTAACCGTAAGCTTACCATATTTAATTTCATCTTGAAGGAAGAATGCGAGTGCTTCGGAATTCTGACCACGATCTCCTGCAGCTCCCATAGCTCCTGGGGCAACCGCTGTAATGGTTCCATTGGCAGCTTGTGAGTAATCGACGTTCCACTGGAAACGGTCTACTTCATCGATGTGATAACGAATACCAACGGAGGCCTCATGCTCGGTTTGTGCAATGTCGAATTTCACACTGGTTTCATTTTGGATGCCATAGAGATTGTATGTGCGGTTATTGTTTCTCACGCGGAGGGTGCCTACTGCCTGTCCTTTGAGAACAGCCAATCCGCCGCCTGCGGTCGTGTCCAGAAGAGCTGTCGATAGTGCGACGTTGGGCCCGCGAAGTTGATGAAGTTTCTCCCAGTTGCGCTTGAAATATTGATAGTATGCCGTGGTTGCGACACGGATGTTCTCCGTTGGTTTCATGATGTGCCGTGCGGAGGCTCTTCTTCCGGTTGTTTCGATATTGTCGAAGCGTGATGCTGCGTAGCGTCGGGAAGGGTCATTGCGAAAGTCTGCGGAGTTCTGACCAAGGTAGGTTTCGTCGGCGACGAGATCGGTGTAACCATATTTCAATTCGATGCGATGATAGGTTTCTAACGGGAGCTCCCAGAAGAATTTGCCCATAGGTTCCATTCTCAGGAATCCTGTCTTGTCTGATTCTTGAAAATCAGGGGTTGGATCAATCGTGCGGAATCCATCGTTGTAGTGAAGATAGCCTTCCAGCAGATAACCGAAGTTGCCGGCCTTCTCTGTTTGAACGGTGTTGCCATGATAAAGATGTGCGAGGACGTCGTTGTTGCTGCCGTATGATAGTTTCAGGTAGGTCTCGTCATCAGCTGGGACAGGTGTCGAGAGGTAGTTGATGGCGCCACCGGTGGTATGCGGGCCGTACTTGACCTGGCTGGAGCCCTTGAGAATCTCGAGCCCACTCATGCGCCCAATGTTGGGACTATAATATGCGGAAGGGGCGGAGTAGGGGGCGGGCGCGGTGAGGATCCCGTCTTCCATCATGGTGACAGCCTTACTTCGTTCGGTAGATACGCCTCGTAGACTGATGTTTGGGAAAAGGCCGTATCCATCTTCTTCGCGAACATAAACACCAGGCACTGCTCTTAGTGCGCGATTGACGTCTGTGATGTTGTTCTTTCGAAGTTGTTCTACGTCGATATAGGCACCCGAACCAGGGAGCTTTAGGTTCTCTTCTTCAGAACCAATGACGGTGACCTCAGGGAGAAGAACGATTGGGGCTTCGCCGTTGTCTTGTGCGAAGGATTGGGAGACTCCGAAGAGCAGCGCAGAGACGGCTGCAATAGAACTGATGAACCTCAGATAAGAATGGTTGGTTGTATGCATTGAATTGCTTTTGTTGAGACTGGTTCTCAAAAGGCGAGGTGACCTTATTGTTACTGAGACTCAGTCGCAAGAGAAACTTTTGAGAAAGTTGGAAAATATTTAAGACTGGATGGAGAACAAGGAGGACGATAGAACTCGACGCATGTCGTCCCCCCAAAAGAAAGAGAAATGGAATTCTCGACTAGGTGTCATCCTTGCGGTGGCGGGAAGTGCGGTCGGATTAGGAAATTTTCTACGTTTTCCCGGTCAGGCAGCGCAATACGGAGGCGGAGCCTTCATGACTGCCTATTTCATTTCACTGTTGTTGATCGGAATTCCGATCTGTTGGGTTGAGTGGACCCTCGGTAGGTATGGTGGTCAGAGAGGACTAAACTCTTCGCCTGGTATCCTCGGATTTGTCTCGGGGCATCCAGCGGGTAAGTATTTGGGGGTATTGGGAGTGATCATCCCTGTGATCATTTACATGTATTACGTTTATATCGAGGCATGGTGTCTTGGGTATGCTGTCAATTTTGTGACCGGAGGGCTCAATCTAGGGGAGGAGGGAATGGCGGTCAGCGAACTTGTTCCTCTCTATGGGGGATTCTTTGAGCGATTTGTTGGCGCCAATGCTGACGGTAGCGCTGTTGGTCTAAACATGGATCAAGTAGGGATTTATCTACTGATCGTATTTCTTCTTAATTTTGTTCTGATTTTTCGAGGTCTTTCAAAGGGCATTGAATGGTTCTGCAAGTACGCCATGCCTGCCTTGGTGTTGCTTGCTGTGGTGATTTTGGTGCGAGTATTGACCTTGGGGACTCCTGACCCAGCCAAGCCGGATCAAAATATCGTGAATGGTCTAGGTTACATGTGGAATCCGACGCAAGTGGTCTTGCAGGAGCAGGGGGACTCGCCTGACGTATGGGTGGACAAGCAAGTCTTGGTTGGGGCTGATGTCATCGCCTCACAAAGGAGGGCGGCGGCCGGATCAGAAGAGTTGAGGGTTGTCGAGAAGTCGATGTTCAGCCAATTGGCCAATCCGCTTTTATGGTTGGCTGCTGCTGGTCAGATCTTTTTCTCACTTTCGGTCGGCTTTGGTGTGATCATTACATATGCGAGTTACTTGTCGGAGAAGGACGATATTGTCTTGAGCGGCTTGAGTGCGAGCAGCGCCAATGAGTTCTGTGAGGTTACACTTGGCGGACTTATCAGTATTCCCGCAGCGTATGTTTTCCTTGGAGCCGCGGGAGTTGCAGGGATGGGAACCTTTGGACTCGGGTTCAACGTGTTGCCCCTTGTGTTCTCTCAGATGCCCGCAGGAAATATCTTCGGAGCCATCTTCTTCTTCCTATTGTTTCTTGCAGCGGTCACCAGTTCGCTATCCATGCTTCAGCCGGGAATCGCTTTCCTAGAAGAAGTGCTCCCGATCAATAGGAAACAATCTGTGGCTTTGTTGGGGCTCGTGACTTCGATGGGATGCATTTTCATTGTCTATGTGAGTAAGGGAGTCAAAGCACTTGATACGATCGATTTCTGGGTCGGCACGTTCTGCTTGTTTGTCTTGGCAACCATTCAGGTCATCCTGTTTGCCTGGGTGATGGGGGTGGACAAGGGATTCAAGGAAATGGAGAAGGGAGCTGAATTGAAACTGCCCAAATTCATGAAATGGGTGATCAAGTATGTCTCTCCGACTTATCTGTTGATCATCTTTGGAATGTTTACTTTGCAGAATGTGCTCGGATTTGATTTGCAGAGCTTCTCTTTCACCGGAGAAGGGCCGGCTGGCTATGTAAAGGACCTGATCGGTTGGGAAGGTCACGAGCCCAACGAGGCTGCAAGGCTGAGTGTGATATTGATCGGTGTCGTTATTCTGTTCCTCAGCATTCTTGTTGCGGGGAGTAAGGATCACTTGGAATCGAAAACGGAAGGAATGGAGAAATGACTACCAGTGGATGGATTATCATGTTGGCGTCTGTTGGAATTGTGACAGGCGTGTTTATTTTGTGTCTCTATAAAGTGCTGACTGGCGGAGACACCGCCGAGCACATGCATGGGTTGGAGCAGGAGACTCCCGATACGGATGAATCATCGAACTAAGTGAACGAGTATTACGCAGTCATCTTTTCATCCGTTCGCTCGAAAGAGCATGGAGATGAGTATGGAATGATGGCTGAGCGGATGATCGAATTGGCCTCTGAGCAATCGGGCTTCATTGGGGTGGAGTCGTGTCGAAACGACGATGGATTTGGGATTACAGTCTCGTATTGGGAATCGCTCGAGGCGATTGAGAATTGGAGAAATCACTCGATGCATTGTGAAGCGAAGCAAAGGGGCAAGTCTTCCTTCTGCGATGAATTCAAACTTCGAATTTCAAAGGTGATCAGCGAACGCGAATGGGTAAGAGAATAGAGTTGTGGTTTCGCTGGGTGGAGAGAGACTCCCTGAATGTTGATCAGCAGAAGAACGTTTTGGGAGTCTGTAGTTTCTGTCCTAATTTTCACTTCCCTAGATCTTGCGCTTGCGGCTGACGTGCTAGTTTCGCAGGTCAAGACGATCAGCCACCAATCACATCTTTACCACGGATGGTCCACCCTTGCTCAACGAAAGGGTGGTGAACTGATATTGGTCTATTCAGGCGGGCGGCAAAAACATGTCTGTCCCTTCGGAAGAGTGGAACTGATGCGATCGAAGGATGGCGGGGAAACGTGGAGTTGGCCGAGGGTGATTCTGGATGGTCCAATAGATGACAGAGACGCTGGAGTTTGTATCACCAAGAGTGGTGCGATTTTGGTCACTACATTTACGTCTCTGGCTTATCAACCTTACCTTGAGAAAATGGAGAAGAACGGAACGCTTCCAAAAGGCTGGAAGGAGGCTCACGAACGGGTTGGAAAAGAGGCTCGAAACAAGGAGCTTGGTCAATGGCTGATTCGTTCAGAAGATGGTGGAGTCAATTGGTCCGAAAGAATTCCTACGCTGGCGAATAGTCCACATGGTCCTGTTCAATTGAGTGATGGTCGATTGCTCTATCCCGGAAAGGAACTATGGACAGGAGAACGGCGTGTTGGTTTCTCGGTTTCGAATGACGACGGCAGGACATGGAGATGGCAGGCAGACCTTCCAGTTCGAGAGGGGGATCAGGCCAGTAACTATCACGAACTCTACATGGTGGAATGCAATTCTCAGCGACTCGTTGTTCACCTTCGAAATCATAATCCTAAGAACAAAGGAGAGACTCTTCAGAGCGAATCGAATGATGGAGGAAAGACGTGGACAGTGCCTCACTCAATTGGTGTCTGGGGACTGCCGTCTCATCTTATCAAGTTGACAGATGGGAGGCTCTTGATGAGTTACGGTTATCGCAGGAAGCCCTTTGGAATTCGAACCAGGGTGAGTGGTGATGAGGGGCGTTCTTGGTCTGAACCACTGACCATTACGGAAGATGGTATTGGAAGTGATCTGGGGTATCCAACGACTGTTGAACTGGCTCCCAGTGAACTGATTACAATCTGGTATGAAACGCCCCGGTCGGGAGGGAGCGCTCAATTGAGGCAGGCGAAGTGGTCTTTCAAATGAGCCGCCCAACTGCCTGTTTTTAGGGGTGTTCTGAAAACCGGAATAGAATTCGGTAAATTTAGATTGCCTTAACATTCAATCAGTCCTAAAACCTTCACCGCGTGTGAAGCTTTGATGTTGTTTGAGTGGATTAGCCAACCCAACTTACGGTAGTCGTTCCAGCCACAAGTAGGAGATCCCAAGGAAGCTGCACCTTTGTTCTGTGTAGAAAGTGTAAACTGTGTCTGGGGAAACAAAAAATAGATTTGAGCTAGAGATGTTGGAGCAACGTGTGCTCCTCTCTGCCGATGGTCTATCTGCCCTCGCTCCTGCTGTTTCACCCGGAGGTGATCTACAGGTAGAAGAGGCAGAGTTTTCTTCGTATGATTCCCCTGAGCAAATCGATGGAGGCACGAATCTCTTCGGTGATGTTCCCTTGAATGACTTATTTGAGGAAGTGGTAGGAGATGGTTCAGTCATTCAACTGGATGACTCGTTGATTGAGAGTGACGAGATTGTGCTGGAAGAAGGCGATGTCCTCACCGGGTCAGGTGAGGTCGATAATCAGGTCATCAATAATGGACTTGTGAGTCCGGGTAATTCTCCAGGGGTTCAAAATCTGCTTTCATTCACTCAGGGATTTTCAGGTACTACCTTGATTGAAATCGGAGGTCTGACACCTGGCGCTGGCTCCACAAATATTGATGATGGCTATGACCAGATCAATATCACTGGTGAGGCCGATTTGAATGGCACGCTTGAGATCGATTTGATCAATGGATTTGTACCTTCGGTTGGAGATTCGTTTCAGGTTCTCACGTTCGGTTCTGTGATCGGAGATTTCGCTTCTTATGAAGGGATCAATCTTGGAAATGATTTGGCACTCAAGCCGGTGAAGTCAGCAACGGGGATTTCATTGACTGTGGTTGAGTCATCAGTTGACCGGCCGGTGCTTGTTGTTCCGGGATTTGGAGGGACTCTTCCATTTGATCGAACGGAGACCGGTTTGCAGGAATGGTATCTCAATCGAGGGATACATCCGGACAAGCTGGAGGTTGAGCCTTTGGCAAATGGGTACGACGACCTTTTTCAAACTTTAAGCAACGTTGGTTATGTCGAAGGTGTCTCCGTTTTTGGTGCGGCATGGGATTGGCGAATGCCGGTAGCTGTTGAAGACGGTGTGGCCGACGGTCACCTGACTTCCCATACAGGTGCCTCGATCAGTGATACTACTTTTGAAAGCGGAGTCGATTATTTGGGCTTCTGGTTGAATAAGGCTGTTCAAGAATGGACAACCTTGACCGGGGCTGCTCCTGATTCCGTTGACGTGATCACACACGGTACTGGTGGGTTGGTTTCCCGAGCCTACATTCAGAGTGATGCCTATGGTGACAATCTACCTGAGATCGATACGCTGATTCAGGTAGGGGTTCCGAATCAGGGAGTCTCTACCTCTTTTAATCTAGGATTGGACAACTGGGCATCTCGGTCAGTTGGACGTGTTCTGGCTGCCACTGTGAGAGAGGCATACGAGCTCCTTCAGGCTGGTCATGATATCCAAGGACCGGACGGTATCATCAGTGCTGCTTCCATTCCGTCTGACGTCGAGTTTGTTAATCGTTATATTCGGACAATAGATAATCTCCTGCCGACCTTTGATGTTATCGACACCAATGGGGATGACATCCTTGAAATGCTTTCTGGAGGACGGACGAATACGCTTCTCGTCGATTTGAATGGAGGGGCTGACGCGAACGCCTTCGTTGACAGAACTGGAGGGACAAAGACAGTGATTGTCTATTCCGACGAGGTAGACACCTTGGATTCCATCGATACCCACGTCGGTCCCCAGCTGGATTCGGGTAAGGCAAATGAACAAATCAGCTTTCGTGAATATCTTGGTTCACTCCCTGAATCGGGTGAAACTTGGTATGAGGATGTTAATTCAGGAGCGGGGGGAGATGGGACTGTCCCAACCATATCTGCGGCTGGACTCTTTCTTGCAGATCCAAATCCTGAATTGGAACTAATCGAAATCACCGAAGCCGATGCAGGTGCCTCACCAGGTCATTCTGAGCTGGTCTACCTGCTGTTTCCTCAACAAAAGATTATCGAAGCACTGACTGGAACTCTGCCAGATGCCTCTCTGGTTTCCACTGGCCTTCATGCAGGAAAGGCGGCGTCTGCTGTGAGGTTGATTGGATGGGGCGTGATCAATCCTGCAGAGTACGCGTTGGCAGCGTATCAGAAATTTGTGGATTTTGTGGACGAGCTGAAGGCTGAGACGGATCCCTACTTGAATGAGGATATCCCACTTATTGGAAAGTCGGTTAATCACTATGTCGGTTTGGATGTCTTGAAGACGATTTCAGATTCACTTCCAGCAATTGGTGATACAACAGGGCTGGATCTTCCCGCTTTGGAAGAGTTGATTGAGGATGCGCTCAATCTGGCCGACCCCGATGGTGACAACGATTTTGATAACCCTGAGTTCGAACTGGCACTGAATGGTGATGATCTAGTTGTTGGAGTGAAGTATTCCCTAACTGGTGGTGACCGTGTGACAGTGGATCTTGGCGAGGCTGGAGGCCCCTTAGGCGGATCGTTTCATGTCGATCTGACTGCCTCTGCTGAGGTTGATCTTGAGTTTCATATAGATTTCGGAGGTTTTATCGCAGATGCCTCTGGTGGAATTGGAGGGGACAGTGTTTTTGTGGACATCCACGAACTTGCCATTTCAGCATCGTTCACTGCTTCGGATATAGCTGCCTTGCTAGGGTTTGAAGGGCTGGGTGGTGTGAGCGTTAGCCAAGGGGCTGTCTCGATGATGGCAAGTGCTTCAGCAGCTGTGAGTGGAGCAGGGAACCGAGTACTCTTTTCCCAGGTCCTCGATGCTTCTTTCTTGAATCTTATCTCGATTACTCCAGGAGGAAGTCTGGATTTTCAATTGCCGATTTCAGCTAACGTAATGGGCAGCGGATTAACACTCAGTGGGGCAACGAAGCTGTCTGTTGTGGATGGAGACATCTTTGACTCCGTTGCTCCTTCAGCTTCCATTGCTGGAACTTCAGCCAGTTTGAAGGTTGTCGGTTTTGCAACGGTTTCTGGAACGTTTGGAGTCGAGCGAGAGAACAATGAATTAAAGGTCACGGGGCAAAATGTGACTGTGACCATGGAGACGGGCGGAGTATCAGCGGGGCTGAACGATGCTAATTTTGGACTGATTGTGGATGCAGCGGGGCGCCGCGCGCTTGAAGCTAGCGGGACTCTTTTCTTCTCTGGGGGAGGGTTTGCCAATCTGAGCGCGTCTTCCGTAAACGTCTGGCTGAACGAAACCGGACAAGATTTTACAGGAACGAATTTGACGGTAGGGGGAGTGGCCTTTGGGTTCTCGAGTCTTCCTGCCTCGACCAATCTGGCTCGCCTCTCCATGCAGGGCGTTCAGGCTTCCATTGGTAATGCGTTTTCATTCTCAGGTGGACTAAACCTGAATATGACCGGTGAGCAGAATACATTGGCTGCTACTGTTAGTAGTTTGAGTATACATGCTGGGAGCACACGCATTATTGAGCTGGATGGTGCAGGCAATCTTCTTGTAACTGAATCGGGAGTGGCCGGTAGCCTTACGCTAAATCTTAAGAACGGTCCTGATCTCACTGATGTCACGCTTTCTGGCATTTATAGGTTTGTAATGAATTCAACTGGTGAAGCAGTTGAAGTCGGTACCCAGACCATTGGAGCAGGGCCTTTCTATCAGGCAACGGTCGAAGCAGGAACTCTTGCAGCTCTTGGTAACCAAATTGCAGCTGATCGATATGTCATTCGAAAAGAAGTGATCGCAGGCCAGCCCAAGGTAACCATGCTTGGTACCGGAATGAGTCTTAGGTTGGAAGCTGGGGATGCTGCGTTGACTGTGAGTGACGGAAGTGGGGCTTTTGTGTTTGAAGAAACGGGACTGGCAGGAAAGGCGAATGCTGGATCGGTTGTTCTTTCTGGTGTGCCGGGAGTCGGATTGTCTGCGAGCAGTATTTCTGTTGAGGTCAATACCACTGGCGCTGATGTCACTGAAATTTCGGTTCCAGGTCAGGATTCCCCAATCAGTGTTTCCTTTACTGGGGCGGACCAACATCAGATTGTGAGGGCATCTGGGCTGTTGAATGTCTCTATTGATTCTTTCATGACGCTTTCTGGAGACGTTTCCTTCGAGCGGGCGAATGGTAATGCCGGCGTCGTTCTTCGGGGAGCGGTTCAAAATGGCTCCGGCGTTCTAGGGACAGGTTCTACTCCTGAGACTCAAACAGGAATTCGTGTATCCGAGTTGAATGGAGCGTTCATCATGAACGATTCCGGCCTTGCTTTGGATGCCTCTGGACAGGCTGAAATGGTAGGCTTGTCAGGTGTTTCGCTTTCAGGGAGTGCGAACGTTCGTTCAAATTCCACGGGGGCCGCAGTTAGTGAAACAATTGCCACTAGCCAGGGAAATGTTTCACTTGGTTTTGTCGATGGTTCACGCGTATTGGGTGTCTTCGGGCAGTATGACCTGAACATCGAGAACTTGATCACTCTTTCCGGTGATTTTGGTTTTGAAAGAAGTTTCGACGGATTGACCACGAAGATCCTTGTTGGGGCTGAGAATGTGGCGGCGTCCCTCGGTACGGACAGCGTTGGGCTTCGATTGTCAGGAGGTTCACTTGGGATGATGATTCTCCCTGATGAACGAACATTTGCCTTGGATGCTTCCGGAAATGCCAGCGTTGAGGGGCTAGCTGACCTGACTGCTGGTGGAATGATCTCAGTTAAGGTCAATAATACTGGTGCCGTCGTCAGTGAATCAGTTTCAGTGGGGAGTGGTTCGAAAGATATTCTGTTTTCTACTCCTGATCAGATCCGAAGAATTGGTGGAACCCTCTCCCTTGATGTCGCTGGTTTTGCCGGATTGACGGGTGGTGAGTATGCAATCGAACAGCGGGGCTCAGGAGATCAATCAAAAGTTCTTGTCTCAGCAGAAGGAGTCACTGCCTTCATGGGAGAGGCTAATAAAGGGGTTTCCATAACTAGCGGCGAGTTGTTGCTTTCTGTTTTTGCAGACGGCGGTTTTGCATTTCGTGCGAGTGGTGAGGCGAGAATAGATGGAATCTCAGGAATCAGTGCTTCTGGTCTTCTTTCGGCAGCTGTTAATAGCACCGGCCATATCGTTTCTGAAACGATCTCGACCACTTCAGGAAACAGGTCTCTTCTGTTCGGCTTGTCCGAGTCAAACATTCGCCGATTTGAGGGTACTACGGTCTCTCTCAATATTCAGGATTCACTTCGCATCTCCGGCAGCTTTGCAATTGAAAAAAGCGGGATAGCAGGTGAGTTGATCCGCGTTGGGGCGTCGAGTGTCAGTGCCTTTTTGAATACAAATGGTCGAGGGATACAAGTGACCGATGCCTTTCTAGGTATGGTCATCTTTGATGACGCTACCTATGCATTTTCCGCAGGAGGTCAGTCTCAAGTGGTTGGGTTTGATGATGTCGAGGTGAGTGGAGTGTTGGCCGTTTCTGCAAACACCACTAGCACATCACGTTCTGAGCGGATCCGAACCGGAGCGAATAGGGTAGTTCCCGATCCAATGAACCCAGGCCAATCCACTCTGTTGCCCGTTGAAGTAGAACTGGATTTGGCGGCAGGTGAAAGTCTCAAGGTCACGGGACAGAATGTGATTATCCGAGTAGCAGGTAGCGAATTTAGTATTGAAAGAATAGAGATTATCCAGCGTGAGGTAGCAGGGAAGGCGCAGTTGGATGTTTCAGGTGAACGATTGGATTTTGCACTTAACGCTGCTGCTAAGCGTATCGTTGGCGTCGAGGATGCAGACTTTGAATTTACGTTCACCGAAGATGGTGTCTTCGGATTGGTAGATGCATCCGGGGTTGGTTCTGTTCTAGGCCCAGAGATTGAGCAGGTAACGCTTAATGGCGGAGTTAAGGTTCTTATTAATACAACGGTCGTTGATCAGACTGTGGGCGCTCTCTCTATTCCTGCCGCTGAGCCTGGCGATCGTTTCCTTCAGGTGCAGTTGACAGGATCGTTAACCGCGTTGGGTAGTTCGATATCTGCTGATCGGCTTGATTTCACCTATCGAGATTTTGGTGTTGATCTAGAAGCGGAGAATGCATCGGTGGAGCTGAAGGCCGGTTCTAAGCGAGTGGTTGGTGTTCAAGGCGCTGATCTTGCTTTCCGGTTCAGCGATTCAGGAGTTGTTGGTGTTCTTGATAATGCCTCCATTGTCGGTCCAGATTTTGGAGGGGAGATCACGTTGTCAGGAACCGTGGGTGTGTCTCTCAATACTTCCGCTGTTTCGAGGGCAGTCATCTTGAAAGGCTCCAGTGTGATTGTTCCTGCAGCTTCGGATGAAGAAGGATATCTTAATCTTACAGTTGAGAATGCCGCGCTGACGGTTTTGGATAATGAGTTAACTGCTGAAACTTTGGTCTTTGAAAGAAGTGCTGAGAAAGTATCAGTGACCGGCAGTAATCTTGGGTTTGAACTGGCTGCTGGCGGGACCCGAATCCTTTCACTAGCCGATGCCGAACTAGGGTTTGAATTTTCTGAACAAGGTGTTCGTGGTGGCACCAAGGGTGGCGTGGTTTCCGGACCTGCGATATCTGGAGTGTCCGTGACTGGTGTAGCGGATCTCTTGGTGAATACTACCGGGTCGGAGGGATCAGTCTCCATCGGAAATGAGATTGTGACGATCGCTTCTGGTGTTGGCGGTGGAGATTATGTCCGATTCAGCGTTCTCAATGGGCAACTCACCATCCTTGATAATACGCTCTCAGTGAATGTTATGCATTTTCAGAGCGATGGAGGGATGGTCTCGCTGACTGGAAGCGGTTTGGGATTCGAGCTGATGGCTGGAACAAATCGTGTGACTGGTCTTATAGGGGCAGATTTTGGCTTTGAGTTCAGCAATGATGGCCTCTATGGAGCTGTTCACAACGGCACTCTGTTGGGAAGTGACTTTACGGACGGATTCTCTCTGTCTGGCACCGTTTCTCTTGAGGTTAATACAACATCATCAGGGCAAGCTATCACTGTAGATGGCCAGATGGTGAATCTGGTGAGTGGAGCGGGTGGTGGCTATGTAAAACTGGACGTTTCTAACGGAGGTATCGCGTTATTGGGACAGTCTCTTGAGGGGAACTTCAGTCTTGAGCGTCGCGCGGTTGACAGCGACCAGGTGATTGATGTCGCCGGTTCATCCATAACCTTGGCGTTTGGCAACGGTCAGACTGATTTGCTTACGGTGACCAACGGCACGCTCAATCTCGTTGTCAGTGGTGAGGGCACCAAAGGAAGTATGTCAGGAACGGTAAACAGCCATGTTCCAGGCCTCACCTTGGGTGCGGGGTTGAGCGTTGAATTTGATACGACTTCCCCAATCAGTCCCTTTATCAGAGTGATCGGCGATGATATTGCAGTGGGTGTTGCTGGCGTCTCCATCACTGGGGATTTGATTGTCGAACAGACTGTGAATTCAGAAGGGCAGAGCGTTGTAGCGGTTGCTGTTAACGATATGAGTTTGGCATTGGGGGATGGGACAAATGAGTTTGTATCGTTGGTTTCTGGGCAGGGATATTTCCTCCTGACCCCATTGGGCCTTGCTGCCTCTGGATCCGGGACGGTTAGTCTTTCTATACCTGGCCTTAATGTAACTGGAGGGATTGTCAGTTTAGAGATCAACCAGACGGATCAGCCGATAGAATCCAACTTTGTAGCCGGAGGAAATGGGCCTAGTAGTTTATTGTTAGAGGCGGGGCCGTTCCTAAGAATTGTGGTTGAAGGAGCAGCAGCAGAGATTGCTTCAGGGCCAACGGCGCAGGGAGATTTTTTCTTTGAACAGGAGAATCGACTGGATGGCAGTCAAGTCGTTCGTTTTGGAGTTAAGAACTTTTCTCTGACCCACTCAGGGCAAGGGGTTACTGATGGCGAAGGCGCGTTTGTCATATTGGGAGAGGACGATGGCGTTCCAGGATCTGGGGGTATTGCAGGAGTCGTTTCAGGGAAGGCAAGCGTTGCTGTGCCTGGTGTGGAGTTGGGTGGAAGTTTTGGTCTTCGCATCAATCAATCAGGACTCGCTGTATCTGAGATGCTGATGTTTGGTGATCAGGCATTCGATATTCAGTTCGCTACAGTTGCAGATGTAATAGAGTTCTTTGGCGCCGACCTGAAACTCAGTTTTGGTAATTTTGTGAGCATTGAGGGTAGTTCTGTATCGTTCAGTGGAAACAATTTCACGGGTTCAGGAATTCGAATTTTCCTCGGAAATGGGCCGCTCTTTCTACCTGATATGACCATGAACCCAGCAGCCACTGGTTTGGTCATAGAGAATGCTAATGTAGGTGTTGTGCGGGATACTTCTGGAGCAGAGACACTTTATGCTCTCTATGCCATGGGAACAGTTTCGGTGGTTGGAATTCCGGGCGTGGTTATTACTGGTACTGTGGAGGTCCGCTTCAGTAATCTGATGGTTGATCAGATTTTCAATCGAGCGACGGGCGTGGCCATTGGAGCGCAGGGTAATGCGGACGACGTGACGATCAAATCAGGTGAAGCCGTTGTGGATGGGCAAGTTGATGTTTCCCTGATTTCTCAATCTGTTTCTGGCAATTTCCTATTCCGGAAAGGTGGCGGCAGCGATGAAGTTATTGTTGCATCAGGCAGTGGCGTAAATGCTGACATTGGGCCGGCTGGATCCCCTTTAATCGAGGTTCGCAATTACGAAGGCGCATTCGTTCTTAATGATTCCGGTATGGCCGGTTTGGCAAGGGCAGGTTCAGGTGGGTCGGTAATGGTTAATACACCGGGCTTTTCGCTCATCGGTGGATTTGAGTTGGTCATCAATTCGATTGCTGCAGAAGTTTCATTGCCAATTGGATCTGTGGTGAATCTCTCCGATTCGGTGAACAATGGAGCGATTCAGATCAAGGTAGGCAATGCGTCAGGAATACGACCTGGCGATGTTATTGCAATCAATTCGTCAGCGGCTGTATCAGATTTGACCGTGACTGCTGCCTCAGGGGCAACCGCGTTGGATTTGAATGATGTTACGGGTTTTGCAGCAGATGAATGGATTGAAATCGGAAATGGTGAAACAAAGGAACGTGCACAGATTCTTTCGATCGATGTCGGAACCAATCGCATTACGCTCAAGAGTGCTCTAGCCGCTGAGTATATGTCTGGTGCTGCTGTGGCCGAAGTAAAAGAGGTAAGAGACGTTGTCTCCGTAGATCGTGATACAAACACAATTAGCTTCGACAAGGCACTTGAAGTTGATTTCGCGAACTCGACCGATGTTGAAATCGTATCCCACAAACTTGCATTTGGTCCCTATCTTCGACTTGCAGGAAGGGATGTGATGCTTGATGTCTCAGGGCAGAGGCTCAGTGGTGATTTCGAGTTCGAACGCAGAGCTTCTGGAGGAATCGATGGAGACCTGACAACCCCCGGAGATAACAATGTTCTCGTGACGTTGGCTTTGGAAAAAGTCAGTTTTGATTTCGGAGGTGGACTCTTGAAGGGTAGTAACGGCAGTGGGCTGTTTATTCTCACGAGCTCAGGATTGGCTGGTTCAGCGGCAATGCAATTGTCATTTAGTTCTTCACTGGATATCAGCGCGAGCGGTTCTTTCCTATTGGCAATTAATCGAACAGGCGCCGCAGTGAACGAGACGGTGAACGTAGGTGGACTACCTCGTTTATTGAACCTTGATGCCGGAACCTTTACGCGAGTCGCTGGCAATGACGTCACAGTTAGGATGGCAGGACAGGACCTGTCGGGTGATTTTGTTTTTGAACACAGTGATGCGGGACCCGACGGTATCTTTGGAAACGGAGATGACTCCGATGTCGTTCGAGTCACAGTTGACAATGTAGAGGTTGATTTTGGAGAAGGTACAATCAAGGCCAGCAATGGTTCTGGATTGTTGTTAATCACGTCAGCAGGGATTGCGGGCACATTGTCGATCCAACTTCAGGTGGCGGCAGGTGCTGGAGTTAGTTTCACTGGATTGGTGACGCTTCAGATCAATACTTCAGGCTCGGAATTACTTGGTCTTTCAGCGGGGCCCTATGTCCGTGTCGATATTTCCGAAATTGATATCAACACTCCGGCAACGTTGACGGTTGGTGATCAGGTGCTGATGGGACAGTTTGCGATTGAACGACGTTTGACTTTGGGGGATTTGCCTCAGGTGGAAACCACAATCGCAATAGCCAACGGCTCTTTGGAAATCGGAGAGACGTCGACTCCGATTTTGGAGCTGAGCGAGGTAAGTGGCCTTTTTGTGATTCGTTCCAGTGGCCTCGCTGGTGATGCTTCTGGGAAAGTAAGTTTTAGTGCTCCCGGCGTAAATCTCACAGGAGGTTGGGTGACGCTCCAAATCAACCGCACTGGAGTAGCAATGAATCGGCAGTTTGCATTCCTCGTTTCCTCTACTCTTACACAGGCTGCTGTGGCTGGAGCGACCACGATCATGGTGGCCAATGCTCGTGGGTGGAAAGAAGGTGACCGACTACTGCTGAATGCAGAGGCTTCAACCAGTGCCCTTAGTGGTTCGGTTTCCGCCTCTGGAACCCAGTTGATTTTGGATGATGTTACCGGCTTTCAGATTGGTGAAAGCATAGTGATTGGTAGTGGGGAGAACACCGAGGTTCGAATCATTCAGGCCGTCGATTCCGGTACGAAGACCCTAACGATTACTGAAGCGCTCGAGAGGGATCATGCCGATGATGTTTCGGTAAAGGAGACAACCGAGTTTGTAGAGATAATTTCGATTGATGGTGATACGGGAACCATAACTCTTAAGGATCCGTTAACGTCGGATCTTCTTGTTGGTGCAGTAGTTCATCGAGACCGTGCTTCTCTAGATCTTCCGGCTGGCCCATATCTTCGAATTGAAGCGACCGATGTTTCGCTTTCTTTGGGCAATGCTGTTTCTGGAAGTGGTAATTTCGCCTTTGAATCTGCAATCGATTCTAGTGGGGACAAAGTGGTGAAGGTTGCCGCGAGCCAAGTGGATGTATCTCTGACTGCAGGTAGTGCTGAATTCAATGTCACTAATTCGAGTGGATTGCTCTTGATTACCAATTACGGCATGGCGGGCCGTATGAACGGCTCTGCTTCGCTAATTGGAGTTTCTAATGTTTCATTTTCAGGAAGTCTTGAATTGCAATTCAATCGGACTGGAAACCTAGTGAATGAAGATTTTGGTGGTACAATGCTGGAATTTTCAGAAACTGATTTTCTGCGTGTGGCCGGAGAAGGGGTTTTGGAGATTGATTCCTTTGCGTCCTTGGAAGGGCATTTCGCTGTCGAGAAGGGAACGGATTCAATGGGACGAGAGAGTCTTCTGATTGGGGCGTCGGATGTCAGTGCCTCTCTTGGAGTTGAGAATGTTGCAGGTATACGTATCGACAATGCCCAATTGGCGATGATGGTTGTCAAAGACGTTGGCTATGCATTGAACGCAGAGGGGGATGTGTCATTGGTTGGAGGGAATGAGTTTTCTCTCAAAGGTAGAGTTGCCGCACGTGTGAACACCACCTCAGGAACATTGAATGAGACAATTGCTGTTGCTGGGGACCTGCTGATGTTGGAATTCGAACCTGGTGAGGAGGATGTGATTCGATTCGAAGGACAGGGAATTGAGCTGGCGACTCCCGTTGCGACTTTGGAAGGAGATTTTGCTTTTGAGAAAATTGGTTCGACCAATGAAGTGTTGGTAGCAGCCAATAATGTCTCTTTCTTTGTTGGCGATCGAAAGGGAAATGTAGATCCATCCGATGATCTCGGAGTCTTGGTATCCGGAGCACAGCTCGGAATGCTGATCAAAACGGACGGGCAATTGGTGATGGCCGCAAGTGGTAACGCAAGCGTGGTCAATGTTCCTGATCTGTCATTTGAAGGCGATTTCTCACTCGAGCTAAACCAGACCAACGTTAAAGTCATGAGAACGATTCAGGTTGCCGGAACTAGTGTCATCTTGGATTTGGATGGCGGAGTTCAGCGGGTGATTGGTGAGAATGTAACTCTTGAAACACCTGCAGGCGATCTGCATGGAGACTTCGTGGTTGAGCAACGTGTGTTCGCTGGAGTCGATGGCATTGTTGATACCGCAGATGATGAGACTGAGGTAATCATAGCCGGAAAATCTGTTTCGGTATTTGTTGGCGACGACAAAGGGAATCCAGATCCGATGGACGATATTGGTGCCAGAATAGAGAATGCCACATTCATCGCTTTGGTTACCTCTGGAGGTTATGCATTTGATGTTAGAGGGGAAGCGGCATTGGTAGGAATTCCAACTGTGCAGTTTTCAGGTGAGTTCTCTGTGCAGCAAAATACACACACGAATTCGGTGAACCGAAGCGTTACATTTGCCGGTGTTACGAGTTTGTTGAATCTGGATGCTTCTGTTTCGCGAATGATCGGTGAAGGCGTCTACTTGGAAGTGTTGGGGCAACGGATATCAGGGGATTTTGCTTTCGAGAAGACTGGGTCTGGCCCGTCTACAGAATTGAAAGTAAGCGGTACGAATTTGGCGATCAGTCTAGGTACTGAGACCGAAACCTGGGTAGGTATCGATGCTGGTAATGGAATGCTGACGATGAACAGCATGGGTATCGTTGGTTCCTTTCAGGGCTCGCTCACTGTTAACGTTTCAGGTTTGGATATCAGCGGTGTTTTGTCGGTAGCAATCGACAACACGCAGGGTGCAGATTCATTCGTTCGTATTGAAGGAACTGATGTCATGTTCACCACCGTGGGGGTGGAGTTGAAGGGCGATCTCGCGATAGAATCAAGATTGACGCAATCAGGGACTAGCGTCGTGACTATGGCCGTCAGTAATCTTGAGTTGGGATTTGGCGATGGAACCAATGATTTCGTTACAGTCAGTGGCGGTAATGGAGTTTTCCTGATTTCGGATGGATCTTTGGCTGCAGATTTTTCTTTGATGCCGGGTTTCCAAGTTCCCGGGGTGACGATTTCTGGAGGCTCAGTGAGATTGAAGGTCAATACTGGAACCACCGATGTCCTAGAGACTGTTTCGCTTGGTGTGTCAACGTTGACCATCGATGTTCGAGCCGGCCCATACTTTAGTTTGGAAGTATTGGGTGGAACTCTTGATATCGGAGGAACAGTATCGATTGAGGGTGATTTTCTTTTCGAGCAGATCACCGAGGGTGTTAAGACCGAGACCCGCATCGCTGTTTCCAATGTCAGTCTTACCTACGATGGGCAGGGCCTCATGAATGGTGAAGGAGGATTCATTATCACGAGCGCGGGAATTGCGGGCGTGCTTTCAGGGGATGTGGATGTGAGTGTAGGAGTAGGAGCTGTGGAGGGAAGACTCGGTTTTCGTATCAATACCTTGAACACGAGTATTGATGAAATGATTTCGTTTAACGGTAGCACCGTGAATATCCAGTTCTCTGATTCAGAGGTTGCAAGTGGTGGAGGCAGTTTCGTTCAAATCTATGGTGAGGATTTGTCTCTAATGTTGGGAGATTTTGTCACGATCGAAGGTAGTGTTTCATTTACTCAGGATGGGGCCGTCCAGATCTTCTCGGGTAGTGATTTGTTCGTCTTCCTCGGTGATGGACCAGCGCGTCTCCCCAATGGGGATCTCAATCCGACTGCAGTTGGAATCATGCTTTCCAACGCCACAGTGGGAGTAGTTAAGTTCGCCGAAGGTCAGTATGCAGTTACGGCGAGTGGTTTGATAAGTGTGGTTGGCTTGGGCGGTGTTCAACTCTCCGGCTTAGCGGAGTTGCGGTTCAATAATTCCAATGAAGTTGTATCGAAAACCCTGACGATTCCAAACAGCGATGGTCCATCCACGACAATTGATGTTAGTTTTGTGACACCTGACCAGGTTGCGGATTTGGGTGGTTCCGATCTTGATCTTAAACTAGGCGACCTGAATCTAAATGGAGATTTTCGTTTTGGTAGACTCGCTAGTGGCTCGTTTGCGAATGATATTCAGATAAGTGCTTTGGATGTTTCTCTCGGGTTCGGAGATGTTTTGATGCTACAGGAAGTCGAGGGGTCTATGGTATTTGCACAAAGTGGAGTTGTCGGGGATCTTGGAGCCAAGATGACGGTTTCATTGCCTGGGGTTGCACTCGGGGGAACCTATCGGTTGAAGATCAATCAAACCGATATGGCAGTTAATGACACCGCTACAGGGTTGAATCTTCCGACTGGACCCTACATTCGAATTGAAGCTTCCGGGGCCTATCTAGATGTTCTAGGGCAACGATTGAGCGGAGATTTTGTTTTTGAGAGTCGACCTACTTCAACAGGCAGGGAAGTCTTGGCCACGGTTGATCAAGGGAGCTTTTCACTGGGCGAAAGTTCATCACCGATTCTTGCTATGAAAGATGTTTCTGGCGCCTTCTTGCTCAGTGATGAGGGCGTAGCTGCAGATCTTTCAGGGACCGTTTCATTGGCCCTCGGTTCAGAAGTAAGTCTTGGTGGAAACTACAGGGTTGTAATCAATAGTGGAGTTTCAGACGCCATTTTCAAAGTAGGAGGAAGCGACATCATGGTGCCTGCTGGTCCCTATGTTAGAGTGGAAGCATTGGGAGCTTCATTATCTGTGTTGAATCAGACTGTTACTGGGGATTTTGTATTTGAGCAAATGGACGATACCGAAGGAGCGAAGATCGTTCGGATTGGAGTCTTAGATGGAGCAATGAATTTTGGAGACGGTTCTAAAGACCTTGTCATGGTGACTGGGATTCAAGGAGCCATGCTCTTAACGAAGGATGGTTTGGCCGGCCAGTTGGATGCTGGTGTGACGACAGATCAAGATCTCGGTCTTGTCTTTTCTGGCGCCTTCAAGATAGCGGTGAACACTAACACCGCCGCAATTCGTGAGACCTTTCTGGTGGGGGGGCAGGCGATCACGATCGATGTCCCCGCAGGTCCATATTTTCGATTAGAAGGATCACAGGTATTGTTGAATGTTCTAGGCCAATCTGTCCGCGGTGATTTCACTATCGAACGTGTTGAGCGTGGCGATAGTTCGAGGATCACACGAATCGCAGCGGAGAATGTCTCACTTACGATTGGTACGGCTACAACAGATTTTCTTACCTTGGATAGCGGTGAAGGACTGTTCCTCTTAACACAATCTGGGGTCGCGGCGGAAGTTACAGGAATGGCGGCTTTGAATGTCCCTAGTGTTGAATTCAGCTCGCAGCTGACATTGGTGATCAATACTTCGCAGGCGGGAGTTATGGAGACCTTTGAGATAAACGGGGTGTCTAAGTCATTGAATGTTGAAGCAGGACCTTATTTAAGACTTGAAGGGGCAGGCCTTTCATTAATTGTCGCTGGACAGACGTTGACTGGAGACTATGCATTTGTTCGTCGTGTGGTTAATGGCGAAGTCGAGATCAATGTATCGGTTGAGAATGGGGGGCTTAAGCTCGGAACTGACGACAGTGACTTATTGGTTGTATCTGATGCTGTAGGCATGCTGAAGATCAACAAGACCGAGCTCTCGGGATCATTGACAGGAGTGATTGCCGTTACCGTGCCAGGAGTGACTGCCACGGCTGATACCTTCACCGTCAAAGTTAAGAACAGTCGTGGTAGTGCATTGGAACGGTGGGTCAGGGTTGAGGCAATGAATGCTAGTCTTACGTTTGATGGAGGCTTGAGCTTCAATAGTGATATTCTTTTTGAACGTTCGCTGAATAGCCAGGGACAGGTTTTTGTGAAGGCCGCTGTGACGAACATGTCTCTGATACTTGGTGACAACTCGAATCCTTATGTTGAGGTCTCAGACGGCGCTGGCTTGTTGTTGATTAACAATCAGGGAATTGCGGGAACTTTGAATGGATCTGCCAAATTCAGTCTTCCGGGTGCATCGGTTGTGGGGGGGGCTATAAATGTTCAGATCAATAGCGGGATGATGGCATTGTCCGAGACCTTTACTGTAGGGCAGTCACAGCAGGTGCTGGAAGTGCCAGCAGGCCCCTATATCCGCGTAGAGGTTCTAGGTGCGGCACTCCAAGTTGGAGCCGATGCAGTGCAGATTTCAGGTGATTTTGGTTTTGAACAGTCAGAATTGGGAGATGGAACGAAGATTGTGAAATTGGCTGTAGCTGATGCGTCGTTGGCTTTCGGTGGTCAAGGTATGACCAATGGACAAGGAGCTTTGGTGATTACACCTGATGGTATTGCCGGGATTCTTTCAGGTGATATTGATGTTTCCGTCGGTTCGGCAAGCGTATCAGGGAGTATTGGGCTGAGAGTTAACAAGACGGGTGGTGCCTTGAATGAGAACGTGACTGTTGGGGACAAGACCTATGAGATTTCATTCAATTCGGGCGAAGGAGATATCCTTGAGTTCTTCCTATCCAGTGTCTCGTTCAATGTTGGGGATTTCCTTACAATTGAGGGTAGTGTGAGTTTCTCAAGTCAGAATGGATTTGAGGTGTTTGGTGGTAAGGATCTGACGTTGTTTGTTGGGCAAGGCCCGTTGAAATTGCCAACCGGAGGCGATAATCCTGCAGCTGCAGGACTTCTGATTTCAAATGCTAGAGTGGGGCTTGTAAGATTTGAGGATGGCACCATGGCTCTAACGGCAACCGGAATGGTCGAGATCATGGGTATTAACGGAGTTAGTCTTTCAGCCACTACAACGATTGGGTTTAATAATTCAGGGAGAGTAGTGAATGAGACTATTCCGATTCCGGCTGATAGTTCTCAAGTGGATGTGATCTTCTCAACGGATGCATTGTCAGCTTCGGTGGCAGTCGAAAACGCCGATCTCAATGTTCTTAATCAGACAGTTAGTGGCGACTATACCTTCGAACGGATCCAATCAGGCGAGTTCTCAGGGGGCTTCAAGATTACGGCTTCAGAAGCTTCGGTGAATCTCGGCAGTGGCGCGCTTACCTTGACCGAAGGAGCTGGAACTTTGGTATTGAGTGATACGGGGGTGGCCGGCGATCTTAGTGTAACGGTTGGGCTTAATGTGGCAAACGTGGCAGCTGGAGGAAACTTCAGGTTGAGACTCAACAGCCTTCAAGATGCAATTGCAGATGGTGCTCAAGGGTTACCAGCAATGCCAGCAGGCGATTATTTTCAATTAAGCGGAACAGACGTCTTTTTGGAGGTGATGGGACAGAGAATCAGCGGTAACTTTCTGATAGAACGTGTGAGTTTGCAGGGCGGTGGAGAGGAATTCCGTGTGGTGGTTTCAAATGGTCTGATAAACTTCGGCGATGGTGCGACGAACGTCTTGTCCGTCACTGATGTCAATGGCAGCTTTTTGATGACTAATGTAGGAATCGCCGGGAGCATGTCTGCAACCGTTACCGCTGCAAGTAGTGTGGGGGCATCATTCGCCGGTTCATTTGATTTGATGATCAATACCACAGGGGCAGCGGTGAATGAAACGATGGTGATCGGTTCCGAGAATATTTCTATCAGTCTTCCTTCTGGTCCATATTTCAAAATTGCGGGAAACAATGTCCATTTGAACATTGCTGGTCAGACGTTGACCGGTGATTTCAGTATCGAGCAGGCAACACGTGCAGATGCTAGTCGTATTAGCCGAATCACCGCTGCGAATGTTGCTATTGGGTTGGGTGATGGGACTACGGATTTTGCAACTTTGAGTTCGGGACAAGGATTGATGATCATCACCCGAGATGGTTTTGCGGGACGCCTGTCTGGTGATTTGTCATTGAATGTTCCTGGTGTTTCATTGGCCACGACCTTGGAGGTAGAGATCAACCGAACGAACGCATCTGTTGATGAGACCTTTACCCTGCAGGGTGTAGATCAAACGTTAACACTTGCAGCAGGACCTTATCTAAAGATTACAGGCTCCGGCGTTTCAATTGCTGTTGCCGGCGTTTCCATAATGGGGAATGTCAGTTTTGAACAACGAATGATAAACGGTGAGGAGGTTGTGGATCTGACCTTTGACAGCGCTTCGCTAAATCTGGGTGATGGAAGTAGTAGTTTGGTGTCGGTCACGGATATGAGTGGTTTTCTGCGGATGAACGGGACAGAGACCGTTGGTGCCTTGAATGCTTCTGTAGTAACCAATATCGCGGGCTTCTCAATGAGTGGTTTGTTCACTGTTGATGTTTTCCTGAGCCGCACGGATACCAGTAACCGATCCCTTCGGGTCACCGGTGAAAATGTCGATATGACAATTGCTGGACAGGCTCTACGTGGTGATGTTGTTTTCGAGCAATCGACGACTATGGGCGGAGATCAGGTTGTTCGTGTGGCTGTCAACAGACTCTCTGCATCACTGGGTGACGGTTCGAATACCTTCATTGCCCTGGCCGGTGGGAGCGGTTTGTTGATTGTGGATGGTAACGGGATAGCGGGTAGTCTTTCTGCTAGCGCCGGGTTCACGATTCCGGGAGTTACAGTAACAGCAACACAGATCAATCTTTCTTTGAACACCGGGGGCTCGCCAGTGAACGAAACGCTACTTGTTGGAGGAGAAAACGTCTCGATTGATGTTCCTTCAGGGCCCTATGTTCGGGTGGAAGTAGGTGAAGGCACATTGAGAATTGGCGGAAACGGAGGCCCGGCAATTATTGGAGACTTTGCTTTTGAGGAATCCAGCGCTGGTGATGGATCTCAGTTCGTCAAAGTTGGAGTAAGCGATCTTTCGGTTTCCTTCGAAGGGCAAGGATTGAAGAACGGAAAGGGAGCCTTCCTGATCAAATCGAATGGTGTGGCAGGTGTGTTTAGTGGTGATATTGATGTGTCAGCCGGAGGCGCCAACGTCAGTGGCGAGATCGGACTTCGATTCAACAAGACGGGTGGAGCCGTGGACGAGACACTCACAGTATCGGGATCGAACGTTTCAGTTCAGTTTGGGGCTGATGAAGGTGATGTCTTTGAATTCTTTGTAAGCGGCCTTTCATTCATGGTGGGAGACTTTATTACGATAGAAGGCAGTGTCAGTTTCACCAGCAATGGAGACAAGGAAGTGTTTGCTGGAACTGATTTACTGATTTTCCTTGGTAAGGGCCCTTACAAACTACCGGATGAAAGTGTTAACCCAGCCGCAAGTGGTGTGGTCTTGAGTAACGCAACCGTTGGGATCGTCAAATTCGCTGATGGGACACAGGCAGTGTATGCCACAGGAGATGTCGCTATCATTGGAGTGACCGGTATCAGCCTGAGTGGTACGGCTACGGTTCGGGTGAATAATACCGGTAGGATCGTAAACGAGAATGTTACCATTCCGAGTGACGGCGGAACCGTGAATGTCCGTTTCGACAGCGACGCCCCTACAGCATCTTTTGAAGCCAAAGGAGCTTCACTGAATGTACTGGGACAAACTCTAGTGGGCGACTTTAGTTTTGGAACGGTAGAAGGTGGCTTGAACGACGGACTGACTCGGGTGTCAGCCAGCAATGTTGCGTTGGATCTTGGAAATGGGGCTGTACGGCTGAAAAACGCTGGAGGTGATCTACTTTTAACTCCGGACGGAATGGTTGCTGAATTATGGGGAACGTTGAATGTTGATATCCCGAATGTGTCAGCTGGAGGAACGTTCAGGCTTCAGATCAATAATGCGGGCACTGCAATCTCAGAAGAATCGTTGAATCTCGATCTTCCTGCTGGACCATATTTGAAGGTTGAGGGAACGGGCGTGACATTAGACGTATTTGGTCAGCAGATCAGTGGTGATTTTGGCGTAGAAAGAAAGGAGAGCGGAGGAATGGTCACCACGGAGTTTACGTTTGCCAATGCTGCTTTGAGACTTGGTGACGGTAATAATGACTTCGTAAATGTTTCTCAGGGTAGTGGTGTTTTGGTTGTAACGCCGATGGGGCTATCTGGAAGCCTTACAGCGAATGTATCTGTCAACGTGCCAGAGGTTTCGGTGAGCGGTATGTTCAAAATTGAAATCAATACACACACAGGAAGCGAGAGGGTTCAGGTAGTTGGAAACAATGTTAGATTGAATGTACTGGGACAACGACTGGGTGGTAATTTCATTTTCGAACAATCAGGTAGCGGCGTAGATCAAATGGTCAAAGTTGCTGCTACCAACGTCACACTCTCATTAGGCGATACCTCAAATACGTTTGTTTCAGTCACGAATGGTCGTGGCGGATTCATTCTGAATTCTGAGGGGCTTGTAGGATCCTTGATAGTTAGTCCCATGTTTACGTTGCCAGGGGTGACATTGAATAGTGGAACCGTGGCTTTGGAGATCAATCAAACCTCGGCGAGTGTGAATGAAACGATCACTGTTGGGGGACAGACCGTGGCAATTGAACTGGCAGCTGGACCTTATCTGAAGGTGACGGTATTGGGGGCAACACTTCAGATCGGCGGATCGGGAGGAGTTGAGATGTCTGGGGACTTCGCCTTTGAACAGCAGGAGGGCAGAACGCTGATTGGAATCAATAATGCCGCTGTCGCATTCGATGGTCAGGGACTTAATAACGGAACGGGAGGGATTGTTATTACATCGGCAGGTATTGCAGGTCTTGTCTCTGGTGATTTGGATGTTAGTGCTGGGCCAGCGGCAGCATCCGGTAAGCTCGGGCTTCGAATCAATAAGACTGGAATCGCAGTCGACGAAAGCATTCAAATCGGAGAACGCACGATCTCGATTTACTTCAACGAGAATGAAACAGATGTATTGGCCTTCTTTGCAGAAGATCTTTCGCTTCGAATCGGGGACTTCGTCACTATTGAAGGAAGCGTTAGTTTCACGAGTTCTGGTGGAGTTGATGTGTTTGCAGGAAGTGACCTGATGGTCTTCCTAGGTAGAGGTCCGGCTGTGTTGCCGTCAGGTGAAATGAATCCTGACGCGCTTGGTGTTCTATTGAAAGATGCCACGTTAGGCGTGGTTCGACATGCGGATGGAACTTTCTCGCTCAATGCTTCAGGTGATATAGGCGTTCTTGGTCTTGCTGGTGTTTCTATTAGTGGCAAGGCACGCGTGCTGTTCAATAACTCAGGCACCACGATTGATAAAACCCTCCGTATTCCATCGACGGAGGGCCCTGGAAAGGAAATCACCGTCCGTTTCGATACAGCTGATCTCGTCAGCAGCTTTACTGGTTCGGATCTTGATCTCAGACTTGGAGATATCACTCTTAATGGAGATTTTGATTTTGGTAAGGAAATAAGTGGACCCTTTGCAGGAGCTACCCGGATTCAGGTGTCAAATGTTTCGTTCGATTTGGGTGGGTTCGTAAGTATCCATGATGGTTTTGGCTCGATGCTGTTTACAGATCTTGGGGTGGTAGCCGAGATTCAGGTTGGTGTCGGATTGAATGTGCCAGGCGTAAGCCTGAGTGGACAGTTTGGCGTCATGATCAATCAGACCAGTCAAGCAGTGGATCACGCAGATCTTGGTTTGAGCCTTCCTGTAGGTCCTTATCTGAAGGTAATGGGTGAAGGAGTAGAACTCATGGTGTTGGGGCAGCGTTTGAGTGGTGACTTTACAATTGAAAATCTCACCGATTCCAGCGGGGCCAGTATCACAAGGATCGGGCTGTCTAATGTCTCATTGAAATTGGGAGGCGATGATCCGCTTGTATCTTTAACAGATGGCAATGGTTCCCTCTTCTTGATGCAAGGTGGAGTGGCTGGAGAGTTCTCTGGTTCGATTCTGACCAAGCCGTCATTGGGGATCTCTTTGTCTGGAACATTTGGAGTGTCGGTAAATACGCTGGCAACGCAGGTGACTGAATCGATCAGTGTTGGGGGAATGACCAAGCAGCTGAATCTACTAGGAGGCCCCTATCTGAAGATTACCGGTAATGGGGTGTCCCTATCAGTGATGAATCAAAATCTTGGTGGAGATTTCTCATTCGAGCAGGTTACGAATGCTTCTGGAGTAGAAGTTGTCCGTGTCGGTGTGAACGAAGGTTCAGTTTCTTTAGGTGATGGTATTAATTCCCTCGTAGAGCTGACTCAAATTCAGGGCGCTATGATCATAACACCCACAGGAATTGCAGGGTCCTTGGAGGGGCAAGTTAACCTGAATATTCCTTCTGTAGCGGTATCGGGTTCATTAGCGCTCGAGATCAATAACACCGGCGTTGCTATTAATGAAACCATACTGGTCGGTAACAGTACTCAGACCATTTCCATGACAGGAGGTAACTTTGTTCGCGTTTCCGGACGGGCGATTGATGTTGAGATTGCGGGACAGACTCTTCGTGGTGACTTTGATTTTGTTCAAGAAACATCGGGAGGTACGACCCAGTTAAAGATGAGCCTGGTAAATGTGCATGTCGGTCTCGGAGACGGGAATAAGGACTTCGTTTCGCTAACAGATGGCGCAGGAACACTGACAGTCACAGATCAGGGGATTTCTGGTAAGTTCGCAGGTGATTTGAAGTTGGATGTGCCTCAAGTCTCAATGAGTGGTGGTTTTGAAGTGGAAATCGATACTACCGATCCTTTGGCTCCTTATCTAAGAATTGTCGGGAATGATATACATTTGAACCTTGCGGGACAGACCCTTAACGCCAATGTGGTTATGGAGCAGATGACTACGACCACTGGATCCAAGGTTGTTAAAGTAGGTGTAAGTGGGCTTAGCCTTAACATCGGGAATGGTGCGATTCAGGTTAACAATGGTGAGGGCATACTGGTGTTGACGGAGGCAGGCGTTGCTGCGTCGTTGTCATTGGGGGCTACGACAGATCCGGCAGCTGCAGTTGTGTTTGATCTTGGCGATCCAACTTTCCAACTGACTGCCAGCAAGATTGATCTTTTGATCAATACAATAGGTCAAGTCGTTGACGAATCAATCGACGTCAATGGAGTCCTAGTCAATGTGAGTGTTATGGCAGGGCCATATGTGAAACTGGAAGTGTCAGGTGCTGCTCTCACTCTAGGGACTTCAGTTACTATTTCTGGAAGCTTTGCATTTGAACAAACCACACTGGCTAATGGTTCATTGGCGACAAAGGTCGGTGTTGCGAATGCCTCGCTCACGTTTGATGGACAGGGACTGACAAATGGAGAAGGTGGATTTGTGATTTTGGATACCGGAATCGCAGGTGTTCTTTCCGGTGATATTCAGGTTGGAGGCCCCGTTTCCTTGGAGGGCCGGCTGGGTTTCCGTTTCAACAAGACAGGGGTGGTTGTTGACGAAACGATTTCGGTAGCTGGCAATGATATCCTTGTTCGATTTGGTGAGACTGAAACCGATATTATTCAAATTTATGCTGAAGAGTTGTCCTTCAAGATTGGCGATTTTGTCACCATTGAAGGTAGCGTGAGCTTTACGAATCAGGGTGATCGGCAGGTGTTTGCGGGAACGAATCTGCTAATCTTCCTTGGACAGGGACCAGCCAGGTTGCCTGATGGGGAAATCAACCCTACTGCAACAGGAGTCTTTCTTAAGGATGCCACCGTCGGACTGGTGAAATTTGCCGATGGAACTATGGCCTTAAGCGCAACGGGAAGTGTCGAACTTAGCGGAATCAGTGGTCTATCGATCTCAGGTAGTGCCAATGTTAGATTTAACAATTCAGGACTATCAGTCATGGAAACATTGACCATCCCTGGAAACGCAGGCGGAGAGGTGAATGTGGAATTTGAAAACGGAGAAGCAATTGCTGAATTCAAGGCCTTGAATGCGCAATTGAATGTCATGGGGCAAAAATTGTCCGGTGACTTCGGCTTTTCTCAGACTGGTGTCGGAGCAAATCGCCGGATGCTGATAGCAGCCGACAATGTGAGTCTTGAACTTGGTGATGGATTGGTAACTTTGAGTAGTGGTTCAGGGTTGCTTCTAATGACTTCAGCAGGTTTGGCTGGCTCTGTGAGTGGCACGATTCAGGTGGCAGTTCCTGGCGTCAGTTTCGGAGGAAGTTTTACACTGAAGATCAACCAAACTGGCATGGCCATGTCAGAAAGTGTATCCCTTGGAGATGACCCGGTATCCATATCACTGCCGGCTGGTCCATATTTGAGAGTTGAAGGTGAGTCTGTGTCATTGATCGTTGCTGGTCAGACTTTGGCTGGCAGTTTTGCATTTGAGCAGACAACAGACGGGAACGGTAGTTCCAAAACAATCGTCGTGGCTAAAGATGTGTCATTGTCGTTGGGCGATGGCGGTAACAGCTTCGTAAGCGCAACGGGTGGGGAAGGATTCTTTGTTCTGGATTCAACCGGTTTGGCTGGTTCTCTGGCTGCGGATGTATCCATTCAAATTCCAGGTGTGTCGTTCTCTGGCACTTTCGGAATTGCAGTGAATACGACGGGGAGCACAGTCAATGAAAGTATCAGTCTCAATGGATTAGCTAGTTCTCTGATGCTCGAAGCTGGCCCCTACGTGAGGGTTGAGGGAATTGGCGTAAGTTTGAATATCTTAGGGCAATCGATAATCGGCGATTTTGCATTCGAGCAAGCAACTAAGGCTGGACCAATACCTCAACAGGTTGTCCGATTGGGCATCAACAATGTCAGTATTGCTTTGGGAGATGGAAGCAATCCTCTTATTGAAATCAGTCAAGGGCAGGGATCGCTATTGGTATCAACAGACGGACTTGCTGGATCATTGGAAGGTTCGGTTGCGGTCATGATACCAGGTGTTTCACTCAGTGGCGCTTTGAAGCTCGAGATCAACAACACTCAAGTAGCTGTCAACGAATCCATCAAGATTGGAACAAAGACCCTAGTTGTTGATGTCCCTGCCGGTCCGTTCATTCGGGTAGCAGGTAACGACATCAATTTGAATGTTCTTGGACAAAGTCTCAGCGGGAACTTCGTTTTTGAGGAATCAACAAAGACTGATGGTACGAAGCTGGTGAAGGTGGTAGCCACTCAGGTCTCTCTTAGCCTAGGAGGAAATTCACCAGTGATTTCCCTGACCAATGGGCAAGGTGCCTTTATTCTTAACGGATCAGGAATAGCAGGGAGATTGAGTGGGACAGTCGCTGTCAACGTGCCAAGTCTTGGGTTCAATGGGAGTTTCACGGTCGAAGTGAATAACACGATGGCGGCTGTTAATGAGATCCTGCCAGGATTGGTAGGTCCGTTGGTCTTGGAAGCTGGACCATTCATAAGGGTAGCAGGTGAAGACGTTACTCTGAGTGTGATTGGTCAGCAATTGATGGGAGACTTTGTCTTTGAACAGATGATTGATTCTGCTGGGCAGGAAGTTGTCCGCGTTGGCGCCTCCAATGTTAGTTTGTCGCTTGGTGGATCTCCTGGTTCAGCAGCGTTGGTGGAGTTGACGCAAGGTTCTGGCCTCTTCCTCATTACGACTGCTGGATTGGCAGGAACAGTGCAGGGGACGGTGGAAGTAGACGTGCCTAATGTTTCTTTCGATGGTCTATTTAAACTCGAAATCAATAACCGAGCCGTCCCTGTAGCGGAGGCCATGAATGTTAATGGTGCGACCATCATGATAGATCTTCCTGCCGGTTCTTTCGTTCGGTTGACTGGTATTGGAGCTGACCTGTCGGTTGCTGGACAGACGTTGAGTGGAGATTTTACCTTCGAACGTTATACCAATCCATCGGGGCAGTTCTTTACTCGTGTGGCAGCGAAGAATGTTTCACTTTCTATTGGTGATGGCTCCAATCAGATCGTGAATGTTAGTAATGGTAGTGGTTATCTCCTGATGAGTAATGCAGGATTAGTAGGTGTCATTTCAGGAGATGTGAATGTAGCTATTCCAGGAGTAAGCCTGAGTGGATCGCTTGAAGTTCAGATCAACAACACTGGCAACGCCGTTGATGAGGTGTTCACAGTAGCCAATGCTGAAACCCGAATTGAACTTCCTGCAGGCCCATATCTGAAGGTTAAAGGCGAGGATATGACCTTGAGTATTGGTGGAGTGGAATTGAAAGGCGATTTTGCCATTGAACAGAGCAAGGCTGCAGGCACCGATGGAATACTCAATACCATGGATGATGAGACCGTGATTATCGTCGTTGCTTCCAAGATTGAACTCGGATTGGGCGGGGAGAATCCGATGGTAAGGCTGAGCAACGGTAGTGGTTTCTTTTTGATCAAGAATGGAGGAATAGCCGGGGAGCTTTCAGGTGATGTGAGTGTCGATGTTCCAGGGATAGAGTTTGAAGGAGATTTTAAGGTTGAAATAAATCGCACCAGTTCTGAGGTCAATGAGTCTACAGAGCTTGGTGGCGAGACCAAGATCTTGAGTTTGGCTGCTGGACCTTTCATACGTATTCAAGGCGGAACAACGAATCCCGTGAAATTGAAGGTTTTGGGACAGGAACTTTCAGGTGCATTTGTTATGGAACAAAGCACTCAAGCCGGCGTTGATGGCGTTATGGGAACTGCGGATGATGAGTCTGTGGTCTCAGTGGTGGTGACTCAGCTTAAGGTCGTTATTGCAGCAGGAGGTACTGAGTTTGTGAGAATTGATAATGGAGAGGGAGCGCTGCTTCTTGATTCAAGCGGATTGGCAGCTGATATCAGTTTGAGCGGAGTAACATTGAACCTGCCGGGAGTTGCACTGATTGATCCAGATACTTCCGATGCAGAAGTGCCTTCCTTCCGCCTCCAAATTAACACGCGACCAGGATCGGTCAGCCAGACTTTTGAAGCGGGGGGGCAGACAGTAGCCTTGAATCTCCCTGCCGGTAGTTTTCTAAGTGTTGCTGTAGCAAACGGGGGCTTGCAGATTGGTGGTTCCGAGGGGCCTGTGGTTGCGGGTGATATCGTTTTTGACCAGAAGGTCAGTGATGATGGTGACAACGGTCTCAAGAAAGTAACTCGAATAGGTCTAAACAATATTTCAGTCACGTTTGACGGACAGGGACTAACAGATGGAAGCGGTGCCCTTGTTTTGTTGCCGCCCGATAGTTCAGTTGTGGGCTCCGGTGGCATAGCAGGTGTGCTCAATGGAAAGGCATCATTCGGTCCGGGTGTTGGAGGATCGTTCGGTTTGAAGATTAACAAAACCGGGTTGGCAGTAGACGAGACTATCACGGTCAATGGGGTAGATAAGAAAGTCTTCTTTGCTGATGGTTCTGATGTGTTCAGCTTTTTTGGATCGGTAAATCTAAACATTGCAGACTTTGTTGAGATTGAGGGTGATTTCACTTTCAACGGGGATGAACTTGCTGCCACCAACGCAACGATCTTTATGGGCGATGGTCCTTCACGCTTGGATGATGGAAGCATCAATCCTGCTGCCAAGGGAGTTATGCTAAGCAATGCCACCTTTGGTTTGATCAAAGATGAGACTACTGGCTCGGCTCTTTACGCACTTTATGCGTCTGGTGAAGTGATGTTGTTGGGCGTGCCGGATGTGACTATTTCAGGAACTGCAGAAATTCGTGTGAACAACACGGGAATGGATGTTAATCGAACGATCACAATCGAATCTGCTGATGGCGGTCCCGCCACTGACGTTGTAGTCGATGTAGCAAATGAAGCGCTTGAATTTGTGGGGACATTGGATCTGGATATTCTTGGACAGGTGCTGAAGGGAACCTTCTCATTCACACAAGAGGGAGTAGGCGTCAATCGGGTTCTGACCATAGCTGCAAGTGATGTTACGATTGCATTGGGTGGAGGTGAAACGCCAATAGTGAATGTGACCAATGGAACAGGAGTTCTACGCCTGACCTCAGGAGGAATAGCTGGTGATCTGTCAGCAGCTATTGGAATCAACATTCCTGGAGGTGCTGCATCATTCAGCGGTCAATTTAGAGTGATGGTGAACACCGCTGCCACCAGTGTTGTATTACCTCCAGTTATGCTAGGTGGCTCATCCGTAACCCTTCCTGCTGGACCTTACTTGAAGGTGGAAGGTGTCGGAGTGCAACTGACCGTGCTTGGTCAGACTCTTAGTGGTAATTTCAGTTTGGAGCAGTATCAAGGTATGGCCGTTGGTGATGCCGGGACTCCGCCAAGTCGAGTGAAGATCGCTGCGACGAACGTCAACTTCAGTCTGGGTGGCGTAGTGACATTAAGCAATGGATCCGGTTTCTTCGTGATTTCCGAAAACGGCTTAGCTGGCCGGGTTGGTGGACAGATTGGTTTCAACATTCCAGGAGGTGCAGTGGAACTTGAAGGCGACTTCTCACTAGCAATCAACAATACCAGTCAGGCAGTAACAGAAGGGTTTACAATCAACAATCAGACTCAGACATTGAGTCTTCCTGCTGGTCCATATATTCGAGTAGAAGGTGAATCTATTCGTCTTAACTTGGCTGGGCAGACATTGACTGGAGACTTTGCCTTTGAAAGCACAACAACTGGAGGTGCAACACCGAGCAACGTCGTGAAAGTTGCAGTTAACAACGTGACTGTTGCGCTAGGTGATGGTGTTACCAACTTTGTTACTCTCAGTGAGGGGCAAGGTACGCTCCTGATTAACTCTCAAGGGCTCGCTGGAAAGGTTTCAGGAACATTGGCTGTGAGTATCCCTGGCGTCTCTTTGAGCGGAGATCTATCACTGTCTATCAACAACACAAATCAGGCGGTTACCGAAACATTTATGGTTGGTGGAGAGTCGTTGACGTTGAATCTTCCAGCTGGTCCATATGTCCGGGTTGAGGGAATTGATCTCACTTTGACTGTGGCTGGCCAAAGTCTCGCAGGGGACTTTGCTTTCGAGCAGAGAACAGGGCCGACTGGTGAACGTATTGTGACTGTTGCAGTGAGTAACGCTTCTATTGAGATTGGAGGTTTGAATCTGACGATACCGAGTGGAATTTTGATTATTAACGCAAATGGGATTGCTGGTGAGATCTCTCTTGGTGCGTCTATTGACTTCGGTTCTGTTTCATTCTCGGGTTCTCTCAAGCTATCGATCAATAACACAAATCAAGCAGTCAATGAGGCATTCACCTTTGGAGGTTCGACTATTGCTCTGACTTTGCCGGCTGGCCCGTATCTCCGAATCGGTGGTGATGATCTTCAGCTTTCGATCCTTGGCCAGACACTTAGTGGAAGTTTCTTTTTCGAATCAGCTTCCAATCAATTTGGAGAGCGCATAACTAGAATCGCCGCATCGAATGTGTCTCTGAACGTCGCTGATGTAGTCGTGGTTTCCAATGGTAAAGGCGTGCTCTTATTGGATTCCTCCGGTCTAGCTGGTGAGTTGTCTGCGTCGGTGTCATTGAATCTACCTGCTGGTATTTCATTCATGGGAGACTTCAAGGTCGCGATCAATAACCGCACTCTACCTGTAAATGAGTCTGTCATGGTGGGAGGTGAAACACTGGTAGTGAATCTTCCGTCTGGTCCATATCTCAAAATAACAGGACTCAACGTCGGTTTGAACGTGTTGGGTCAGACATTGACAGGGGACTTTTCATTTGAAAAAGCGACAGATAATTCCGGAGGTTCTGTGGTTCGGATCGTTGCAACTAATGTAAATCTTAGACTTGGTGGTGATTCAAATCTTCTCACTTTCAGTAACGCATCTGGCGCATTGCTATTGAAATCAGGCGTTGGTGGCGGGGTTGCTGGGTCACTTCAAGGAACAGTCGCCTTGAATGTTCCGGGCGTTTCACTCAGCGGAGACTTGTCCCTCGCAATCAATAACATGACTGCCCCTGTGAATGAGACGCTTACTGTTGGGGCCCAATCTGTGATTCTGAATCAGCCTGCTGGACCTTACCTTCGCGTTGAAGGAACCAACGTGGAGCTCTCGGTTGCAGGGCAGCGTTTGACTGGAGACGTTGCGTTTGAGCAGATGACAAAGTCTGATGGCACCAGAGTCATAAAGGTTGGTTTCAATAATGCAGGATTGGAGCTTAGTGATGGCACAACACCATACGTGGTTGTTCAGAACGGATCTGGGGTTTTGTTCATGGATGCCGCTGGTATTGCTGGTGATCTTGGAGCGGACCTTTCGCTCTTGAATATTGAAGGAGTGTCTCTTTCTGCAAGTATTCGTCTGAAAATCAATAATCGATCCACTGCCGTATCCGAAACATTTAGTGTGGGTGGAGAGGCACTGAATCTAGAGCTGCCTGCCGGGCCGTTTGTCAGGGTTGAAGCAAACCAGGTAAACCTCACGATTCTAGGTTTATCGCTGAGCGGAAACTTTTCGTTTGAACAGGTTAACTCGCAATCTGCCACAGGAGGAAAAATCATCCGTATTGCCGCCAGTGATGTTTCCTTTGGTATCGGAAACGGGTCGAAAGATTTTGTTACAATCAGTAATGGCTCCGGCGCTCTATTGATTCGCGCAGGAGGTTTGGCTGGCAGCTTGGCTGGCACCGTGGCGGTTAATGTTCCTGGTGTTTCGTTTAGCGGAATATTTAGCGTTTCGATTAACAACGGTCTTCAGCCAGTGAATGAGCGGTTTAGTGCAGGTGGTCAGGTGATTGATCTTGTGCTGCCTGGCGGCCCTTATCTGAAGGTTGAAGGGAAGAACGCAAACCTGACTATCGCAGGTCAGACCTTAAGTGGAGATTTCAGTTTTGAGCGAATCAGCACGTTTGGGCCTGATAGACTTCCAGGAACTGCAGACGATGTGCTTTCGCTTAAAGTCGCAGCCAGCAATGTCTCTTTGAGGTTGGGCGATGGTAGCAATGATTTTGTTACAGTCAGCAACGGCTCTGGGGCATTGATTGTTAATGATCAGGGTATCGCGGGCTCATTGGAGGCAACTGTGGCAGTTAACATCCCCGGAGTGACTTTCAGTGGGATGTTCGAAGTCGCCGTCAATAACCGTACGAGTGCGGTCGCGGAGGAGTTCATGATTGGTGATGAAACCGTTTCCCTGAATCTACCGGGTGGTCCATATGTTAGAGTTGCGGGAACGAATGTGCAGCTGGGTATTCTTGGACAGAGCATTTCAGGCGACTTTGCGTTCGAAAAAATCACTAGTGAAACTCCTGATCCGATGAACCCGATGAATATGCAGTCACGCAGTGTGATTCGGGTGGCTGCGAATAATGTGTCGTTGGGACTGGGAGACGGTACAACGGATTTTGTGACCCTTACAAATGGATCAGGATCACTTTTGATTACTTCTGACGGACTCGCCGGAAAGGTGATGGGAACCGTGGCTGTGAATGGTATCGAAGGGGTGAGTTTCTCAGGTGATTTTGGACTGGCCATAAACAACACGATGAAGGCTGTTGATGAGGCCTTTATGGTTGGAGGTTCAATGATTGAACTCGAACTGCCGAAGGGACCTTTCGTCAGAGTCGAAGGCAGTAACATCGACTTGACGGTGCTTGGGCAGACATTGACCGGGGGATTCGCACTCGAACAAACGCAGACCAAGGCAGGTGCCAAAGTAATTCGTGTCGGTGTAGATCAGGTTGGGTTACAACTTACCTCTGGAGGTATAACTATTCTGGATATCACCGGAATTAGTGGTTCGATGCTTATTACCGCAAATGGAATTGCTGGAGGTTTGACAGTGCCGTTCAATGCAACTGTGAATCTTGGAGGCGGAACATCGTTCAGCCTAAATAGTGACTTAAGGATCGAGATTAACAGTCTCGGCGTAGCCGTTGATGAATCTATCACCGTGGGTGGAAATGAGGTCAAATTGAAGCTGCCTTCTGGTCCTTTTGTGAGGGTGTCGGCACTTGATACCAATCTCGTAGTCACCGCGGGGGGAACACATACATTGAGTGGTGATTTCGTCTTCGAACAGGGCACTCGTATGGTGAGCGGCGTCTCAGAGAAGATTACGAAAATAGGAATTGCCAATCTGACATACAGCAACGATAGCGGTTCAATCGGAAGTGCATCCGGCGCCTTGATCATCTTCTCGAACGGTATTGCCGGGACATTGGCAGGGGAGTCAAAGTTGTCACTAGGAGCTTTCCAAGCGGGAGGGACACTGGGACTCCGAATCAATACCACCCCTGGAACAACCGCGATTGATGAGACACTTACAATTGGGGACGAACAATTAGTGGTGCGTTTCAGTATTGGTGAGACTGGGTTCTCCTTCTTTGCTCAGGATCTCGAGATCAAGATTGGAGATTTTGTATCAGTTCATGGAAATGTCTCCTTTACAGGAGATTCGTTTGCGGGCGATGGAATCACGCTGTTTGTTGGCCAAGGTCCTTATGAGATCTCCAAGGGCGTCATAAACCCAGATGCTGTTGGTGTTGTTCTGACCAATGCGAGAATAGGATTGGTAAGGTTTAATACTGGATTTGCTCTCTATGCAGAGGGTGACGTAGCACTGGTTGGGCTAGATGGTCTCACAGTTACAGGGCGGGCGGTAATAAGAGCAAATACATCGGGGCAGGTGGTCAACAGAATGTTGACAGTGCCAAATGATTCAGGGGGATCAATTGTGAATGTTGCCTTTGGCTCAGCCGGTGAGTTCTACAGCTTCTCTGGTAACATTATGGTCAGCGCGGGTGATGTCTTCCAGGTGGGTGGGGCGTTCAATATTACCAAGGCACCAAGTGGTGTCGTGCAGGTTGCCTTCTCTAATGCTTCCTTCAGCATCAAAAATGGGACTGAAGAGATCTTCAGTATTGCAGCAGCTGTTTCCTTCACAATTGGTGGCGCTGAGGGCTTCAAGCTTCAGAAGATCAAAATCAATGGATTCTCTGTTTTCGGTATCGGAGCCACGTTGGCTACACCTACTGTAACACCTGAATTCCCAACAGCGGACCTGAGGGATCCGTTTGCAGGCAAAGTCGTCAATCGATCTCAGCTCAACCAGGATCGCTATATTGACGTTCAGTTCAACGACCCTAACAGTGCTGGCCTAAATTCCGGATCGATTCTCGATAGTTCTCCAGAATTCGATGTTTTGTTGAACGGTGCTGCGATCACAGGGGTGACCTTCAATGGTAAGCCAGAGTTTGTGAGTCCGACGGTTTATCGCTATCGGTTTACCGGAAGCATTCCTACGGATGGTGAGCTTGTAGTAGCCTTCCGTCCTGGATCCTGGAGCGATTCTGGAGGAACAAACAACCTCGCAGAGACTGAATCGTTCTTCTTGGTGTCGCCGAATTTGCAAGGCGTCCTGCCTCCTCCTGCTCCCACAGCAACGCTTGCTACACCAAATAGTGGAGAATCGATTTCAGTTGGTTCGATGAACGGACAACGTTACATCGACGTCAACTTCATGGCAGTGGGAGGAGCGACTATCGATCCGCTCACCATTAATGGTGACGAGTTTGTGCTGACAGGGACGGGCTTGGCAGACATCAAATTGAAGACTAATGGTACACCTGATCTGGTCTCACCACCGGTGCTTAAATCGGGGACCACCTATCGTTACTATTTCAAGGATCGTGATACGACCAATGCGACTGATCTCTTCCGCGCTGGAACAATCCAGGTCAATTTCCGCTCCAATTCCTTCCAAACAAATGCAACAACCACTGATGGAGTGACGACTCCAGCTGCTGGAAATGTTGGGAAGAGCGTTTCGTTCACGGTTGAGGCGAACGCTGCCGGTGCTGCTTCGGCTACCAACGCCATCAATCTTGGGCCTCTTAGCTTACAGGGCCCCACGATCAGCCTTGAAGATGTTTCGTTTAAAGACGGATTGCTCTATCTGACAATCGGTCTTGGTGTGAACCGCGCTTCGTTGTCATTCGGTGGATCTGGAAATACGGGAGGAATGTCAGATCAACAGAGCAGTAGCGGAATTAGAGCAGATCTGGTCGGTATTCTTGGGACATTTGATCTCGGTGTTGATGTGTTTGGTTTGTTAAGTGGAGATGTTCGCATAGACGTCCCTGGTAAGTTTGGTCTGCGCGTCGCTGGTCTGGAAGTCGAGTTGCCTGATGTCTTCAAGATCACTGGTTCAGGGATCGAAGTGAAATACGACCCAGCCGGGCCTGATGATCAAGAGTTGGTAAAGATCCAAAGTGCGAGTATTGAGTTTCCGAAGTTTGCTCTAAGCGGTTCGATTCGCCCCTATGATGCCACTCCTGACAATTCAAACGATGCGCTGTTGCCTGGACTCGTTGTTAGAAAGAATGGATTCAGTATTGGCGAAGCTGAACTATGCTACGGATGCGTAGGTGTAGCGGACACTGCCACACGAACGGACGGGAAGAGCAGTACGGCCAAGATTAAGTTTGGTTCGGTTCTTGAATTCAAGGATATCCGTGTGGGTGTGACGAATTTCGAAGTGAATTTCAATTCGGAGTCTCCGGTTGTTTTCAATGGCTCTATCTTCGTGGCCAGTGGCGGTGCTACTCTGTTCCCAGGGGGCAGTTTCACCGCCAAGGTTACAGATCGAATGGCTTCGAATGATAAGAATGACGATGGATCCGATAACACCGAGGCAATCCGAGCAGACCTCCAGTTCAAAGATGGAAAGGTGGATTCGTTCAAATTCAAGATCGATACATTGGATGTTTCGATCAACAGCTTCCTTGCGGTAAGTGCCGTTGATTTCATGTTGGATACAGGCGCTGGAGCAACGGAAGAAATGGTTTCCTTTGCTCAGGTTTCAGCGAGTTTGAAGATCGGTTCATTCGAGATGGGAGGAGAAGGCAGGAACTTTGCGTTCTTGGGTGATGGCACCTTCTTTGCAAAGCCAGGTTTCTCTGTGACGCTTCAGTTGGGTGGTGCTGAAGGGAAGAATTTCAAATGGCCTAAGTGGTTGCCGATCAACATCCGCAAAATTGGATTGGAATGGAAAGACTTCAACAATGATCCTGGAGATATGATTATCTCTTTGAGTGCCAGTATTGTAGCACTCGAAGGACTTGAAAAGGGGTTGGAGTTCACGGGAACAATAGAAGGAATCAAGATTCAGCCTAGTCTGCTGCTGGAAGGAGAGTTTCCGATTATTGATATCGCATCAATCGGTGTGAAAGTAAGAGGCAATGTATTCGGCGGTACTCTTGATGCCTCTTTGATTGGAGGAATTCTCAAACTAGATGCAGACGGAAATAGAATCAGCCCATTCGACACGACCACAGTTGTAGCTGATAGGGTCTTTTTCGCGGGCGTAGCTGGAGCGTTCGAAACGTTGGGTGCAGGAGGTTTTGAAATTCGTTTTGCTCTTTCTGAGCTGGGCCCATTGGGTGTCTATATCGGTGGCTCCGTTCCGGGTGGGATTGTTCTGGAGCCTCAAAGCGGTCTAGCAATCAACGATTTCGGAGCAGGTGTTGAGTTCTTCAAGGCGTTACCTTCCATTGATGATCCATTCAAATTGAGAGGTTCAGAGTTCAATTCACCTTCAAGTCTTACTTCCGAGCAGTGGCTTGGGATTGTTCAAGATCAGGTAGTGACTCAGTTCAATCGGATTAAGGCTAATCCTGCAACAGGTGGATTTGGAGCAGCCTTTACTGCACCAATGACAGTAACTGGTTCCGCCAAGATATTCTCAATCTACACCTCTCAGAATGTCTTCAATGGCGAAGTGATCGTGAAGTTCTCTACTGATGGTAAGATTCTGATTGTCGGTAAACTTAACTTCGCAGCAGACGCTGTAAGCTTGAGTGGGAAACTCTACGCAGATCTATCAAATGTTTCTGAGGGTGAAGTTACCATTCTGTTCCTAGCTGATATTCCTGATCAGGTTGAGATCTTGACCGTGCACGGGCGACTCAAGATGGGCTTTAAGAATGCACAGGGAGAAGAAGTAGAATTTACTGTTGTTGATTCGCTGCCCGACAACGTGGTGACGACAAGTCCTACTGCAAAGTTGGTTGATGAAGACGATTTTGTAGACGTTGCAGTTCTACAGGGAAATGTCGGTTCGGGAACCACAGTTGCAGGGGTTACATACACCGATAAACCGTATTTCGACGTAATATATTCATCACCTCCGGGAACCAATCTTGATCCCGCATCAATCCTTGATAGCGAGGGAGAACTTTTCTTCGTAGTGAACGGTCAGAATGTTTCTCACGATGGTGTCCCTGTCCCTGTTGACGTTGGCGTTGACTCGGCTGGCATCCCGACAGCGACATTGCTCACGGCGTCCAGTCAAGATGCGCTCATAACTATGATCGAGGCGAAGGATGTTAAGAGATACAGATATTTCATCACTCAATCAGGGTTCTCATACTCGAAAGGAACGATTGAAGGTCGGTTTATAGGAGGAACATTTAAGAACGAAAACAAAACCATGGAGGATGGAACGACTGTTACGGGCTCCTCCAATTCTGAAAGCACATCAGAGTTTACTGTCCATGCGGCTGCCGCTGAACTGGTGAATCCGGTCGGAGGGGGAACGATTGATGTTAATCGCCTTAACAATCGGAACTATATTGATGTCATGTTCGAAGCTCCATCGGGACTGACAATCGATGTTGGCAGCATTACCGACCTGACGCCTGAATTTGAGCTCGTAGGATTAGGATTGGGCTCAGTGAGTATTTCAGAGAGTGAAGCTCCGATTCAATTGCCTGATAGCAATGGTAAGAAAGTCTTTAGGTATTGGCTTGCTGGAGAGTTCGCGATGACTGGTGACGTGTCGTTGATTTACCTAACTGATAGTTGGTCGTTCACAACGACTCCGTCCGGTAGTGAAAATGGAGGCTCTCAAGGCGGCGATAGTCTGCCGCTTGGTAATCTAGGTAGTACCAATGATCGTAGTTACGTTGATGTTGAATTCATCCCGACCGCAGGAAATACAATCGACTCAGCCAGTGTCCTAGATGCGAACCCTGAATTCTTGTTCTCAGGAGTAGGAGCCAATGGGATGATGGTCGATGGTAGGCCCAGCCAGTTAGGAGTAAATCTTTACAGATATTATGTCTCTGGCACTTCTGGGTTTGGCGAAGGTGATCTGGAGGTCTCCTTTGCTGCAGACAGTTTCAGAGACTCGAGTGGAATGGCTAGCGGCAATGCCGCCTTTTCTCAAAAGGTGAGGATTCAAGGAGTGACCGCTGACATTGTCTCTCCTTTGGTCGGAGGAACTGATGGTCTGAATACAGTAAACAACAATGGCTACGTAGAGGTTCAATTTGCAGCGACCGACAGTAATGTCCTTGATCCCACATCAATTGATGGTGACGAGATTACGCTCGAAGATAGTGACGGAAACGAGATCGCCCTTGGTATGCCGATTAGAGTTCTTGGCACAGACGCTTGGAGATACAGCTTTACTGCCTCTCTTAGCGTTGGAACCTATACGGTGACTGTCAATCAAGGGACTGTCACTGATAGTGCCGGTAAGACCAATCTTGGGTTCAATGATAGTTTCACGTTGGAGAGACCTCAGGCTGCGCTGGCTGATCCTACCCATGGAGAAGTGGCAAATCGTGAGGACCTCGAAGCCCGGCAATACATCGATGTAATGTTCACTCCTGCCAATGGTTACGGACTCGATCTATCCACAATCATGGATGCGGAACAGGAGTTCACTTTGACCGGAGCTGGTGGTGAAAACATTCTCCTAAACGGAGTTCCGACTCAACCAGGTGATCTAGCAGGAACCAATACGTTCCGCTACAGCTTTACTGGTCTTGTTGATGTAGGTGTTTTATCAGTCAACTTCATTGAGGGTTCATGGTCAGACGATGCTGGAAACTTGGGCGAAGCTTCGACCGATCAGGTGAAGATAATCACAGAGGCAAAGAGTTTCTTTATCGAGATCTCTGGTGGGGTGATTCTCAATACGGCAGGGCTGCTAGATGAACCTCTAATCGAACTTTATGCTGAGGTGATTCTTGAACTCGATTTTGCGCGTAAAGTATTCAAGTTGGACTTCAATGGGCAGCTGAGTGTCTACAAGCTTGGTTCGGTAGGGGCAACTGCAGGGCGCTTCATTCTTGATACCAGTAACACTTTGAGTGATTCACCTCAGTTCTGGGGTGTCATGACGCTCGAAACTAATTTCGATTTCCTCGAGCAGTTCGGTGTCTTCATGTTTGCGAAGGGGACTCTGCAGATAAATACCACTTCGTTTCTGAAAACGGAAACGTTGACGCTCAAAGGACTGGGACCTGAAGGCGCCGATGTTACACGTACATTTGAACTGCAGCCGCAAACGTTCCAGTTGGAGTTAATTGCGCAGTTGCGAATTAGACCACCGGGAACGACTACTGATATGTTCCGTTTGAACGGCGGTGTCTTCCTGAAGATCAATCCGGAGCGGTTTGAGCTGTTCGTGACCGCTGAGTTGTCTTTTGGAATCGGAAGCGCACAAATCACCTACGGAGAGGTTACCGGCCTGCTTGTGATTGTCACTGGGGAGGGCGAGGGAGAGAACGCCGGTGTAGCTGGCTATTTGAAGGTTGGAGCGGGCGCCGACATAGGTCTGCCTGATGTTGAACTGTTTTCGGCTAGTGGGTCCGTAACCATCATGTTCAACACCACTCTTCAGGATTATAACTTTACGATACCTGAATCCTTCCTGCCTTTGTTGGGACCTGATGATCCAACGGTGATACGTATCTACCGGGCTGCGCCTCTTCTGGATGGCAGCGAGAACATGGGAGCTCTGGGGGAGGTCTATTTCTCAGTAGTGATTGAAGCAGAGCTGACTTTGGGTGGGGTGTTGACGTTGACTGGTTTCCTCAAGATTGAAGTGGCAGTTGGGCCGGGAGCTGCCGCGGGTGGGGCAGGCGGTCGATTCAGCATTACTGGTGCTGTTAGTGGAGAAATCGCCCATCTCGGGTCAGTCACAGGAACGATTAATTTGATCGCCTTCCTCGGGGAAAACACTGGGGTTGTAGGGCGCGTTCATCTCACTCTGGGAGTAAACGGAATTCCAGGGGTGGCGATCAACGGCGAGTTCCTTCTAGAACTGAATACCTTTGGTACAGACATGGACATCCAGACCTTTGGAGTCGATAAGGATGCGGATGGCAATTTCAATGGTTTCAAACGCGATGCGAACGATAATCTTGTTGTTGAAACCGTAACGATCAAGTCGGGCTTTTTGCTTATTATCCGCGGTAGTTTGGTTATCGCTGATACTTTGACCTTGGAAGGATATTTCCTCTTAGAGATTCGACCGAACAAGTTGGAGGTTCAGGCATTTGCTCGGCTCAATCTTGATCCAATAGGTGAGATAAAGGTTGTTGGCCTATTGAGGATTGATGATCAGGGATTAGTTACCAGTATCTCGCTTTCCTTGGATGCGGGAATCGGCGGTGACATTGGGCTGAAGATAACAGGAACAGCCTTGGTCGAATTCAATACTACAGGAAGCTCTCAGACGTTTGAGCTGTTGAATGGAGATACTGTGACCGTTGGAGATGGTTTGCGCATCTTCGTAATGGGTGGTGTTGAGTTCCTAGGGTTTGCATCGGCCAGTGGTAGTGTCGATATCCGGATCAATCGAACCAGCTTCCAATTGATGTTCGATGTCAGCTTCAATCTGGGTGGGCTGACTTTCTCAGCTAACGGGGTGGCGGCCGTCTATACCGATGATAATGCCGGAATGGTTCTGGCGTTGAACGTGAGCGTGCTCGCTGATGCAGACATATTCGTGATCGAAGCCAGCGGTATGTTGGAGATCAATACAACAGGGATTACTCGGAACGGTGTCTTGCCTGGTTTTCTCTTGTCGCTCACAGGTAAAGTTGAGCTCCTTAAGGTTCTGAAGTTCGACGCGAGCTTCACCATTGAGGTGGGTCGACGAACCTTGTCGAATGGAATGAAAGTGATTGATCCGGGTTACTGGAGATTTAGCTTTAGCGCCAATATCGATTTCTTTGGAGTCTTCATGATTGCTGGAAACGGCTGGGTGGATTCAGAAGGGAATTTCTCGGTGTCTCTAAGTGGTAATGTTCTTCTCGGAAGCCGGTCATTCGGTCTGGAAGGTGGATTCAACTTCACTGTAACCAGCATCAATCAGAAGGATGCAACAGGTAATCCATACTACAAATTCCACCTTGGCCTATCCGCACGAGTGAAGGCCTATGCCTTTGGCTTCACCTTGGCGAGTGTTTCACTGGGGGCTACGGTGGATGTTGAGGGAGCAGGGCGACAACCGATCAAGTTGTCCGTCCGTTTCAAGATCAAGTTCCTGTTCTTTACCTTCAGCGCTACAGCGCGATTCAACATTGGCTACGTCGAGCTGCCGAAGCCGGTATACCTTGCAGGCCAGCCTGGTTCTTCAAGGGTGACTGCAAGAACATGGGATGCTGAAACTGGAGGTCCGTTGGTTCTCAATATGGGAGACGTTCGGGGTAACTATCGTAATCTGGCTGACGGAGCCGCTGATGAGGTAGTCTATGTCGAGCAGATCAGCGGGGATTCCAACCAAGGAACAATCATTGTCAATTCGTTGGGACGTCGGAGAACCTACGATAATTCTACGAGTGTTTTGGCGGATCTGGGAAGTGGTAATGACCAGATCTACATTGATCCATCAGTGAAGTTGCCGATAACCATTCATGGTGGCTCTGGAGATGATGTTATCGTTAATAATGGAACTGGTCTTGCCACGATTACTGGTGGGGCAGGTGACGACTTCATCGAAAGCACCAGCAATAACACTGTCTCCATAGACGGTGGTGACGGTGTGGACTACATCAAACACGGTGGCGAAGGCGCCGTAGTGATTCGTGGTGGAGCAGGTGATGACCAAATTTTCGGTAGTGGCGCTGACGAGATCATTCATGGCGACTCAGGGGACGACATCATACATGGTGGAGGTGGCGCCAATACGATTTATCTGGGCACAGGTAGAGATCTTGTGAGGTTGGCAGCAGGTGATGCTGGAACAACAGTGTTTGGAGATAACGGGTCAGGCGAACAAGATTTCGTGATTCTTAGTGGAACCGATCAGGCCAATAGCCTTGAAGCTATGCAAGGGGCTGGTAATCGGCAAATTGACCTGGTGCTCGATGGTAGCAATTTTGTAACTCATGGAATTGAGACATTCACCTTCGACATGCGAGCTGGTGCTGACTCGGTCATGGTCCGTGATATATCCAATCGTGGTGTACAATCGTTGACGGTCAATCTCGGCAACAAGATGTCTAACAATGGTATCATTCTAGATGAGGATGGTCTCGAGGTTGCCAACCTCGCATTTGCCGCAGACGAAGCGGCCGACGCTGTTACAGTCTATGGTAATGATTCGGCCGATCGTTTCGTGCTGTCGCCAGAGAATCCGAATGGAGTCTCGCGTGAATTTGACGAACTGCGATTGGACCGTGAAGGCCACTACCAGATCAATATCATCAATAGTGTCAGAGCTGAAGGAGATGTCCTGTCTGTCCGTGCCGAGGGCGGAAACGATTTTGTTAACGCTGCACCCCTTAATGTTGAAATCAATGATTCGGACGATATTCGGGTTAGGGATCTTATCGCCATTCGCTTTTACGCAGGGGCCGGTAATGATCGAGTGATAGGTTCTCCTTTCAACGATCTGTTGGACAGTGGACTTGGAGATGATCGTGTAACTGGTAGTTTCGGACTGGATCAGTTTGTTGACGAAGGTGGGTATGATGTTCTGGTTGAATCTTTTGATGAAGACGTTGCCCTCTTCGACGACACGTTTGTTGTTGGCACGATTGTGGGCGATGGGGTTGGACGGGTTGTTACTATGAACGAAGGCGTTGACCGTCTTGTAATCCAGAAGATTGAACACAATGGCGATGGTGGATCATTCAGGCTGACCTATAACGGGCAGACTACATCACTGATTGATTTTGATGCTAATGCGGCCCAGTTGGAGGAAAAACTGAATTCTCTAAGCTCCATCGAGAAGGTTCGTGTTTTCCAACGAAGTGCCTCTCCTTACGTATGGGATGTCCAGTTCATTGCTCCTACGGGAAGACCTTATCCTGCACCTCATGCCATCACGTCGGATTCCTCAGGACTAAGCAATGCCGGAACTGGAGTTGCAATTACTACAGTGGTCGAAAGTGATGAAGTCACTCCGGAGATACAGCGTATCAGTCATTCGGGAGCTGGTGGAAACTTCACTCTGACCTATACGAATGGAACTAGTTCGGCAACAACCTCAGCCATCGCCTTCAACGCTTCGGCGTCTACGGTTCAATCCGCTCTCAATGCTCTCTCATCACAAATCAATATTGGGCAGGTTTCAGTGACCAAGCCAAACACGGCACCTCACACCTGGAAAGTTACTTTCTTGGAGAGTTCACAAAGACCGGTGTCTGTATTCCAGCTGGAATTCAATGATGCCAATCTGAGTGCGGGGGGAGTCATTGGCGGGCTTCCAACAGAGCAAGAACTGGCACAATCCTTTAAGGAGGATGATCCAGGCGCTGGCCTGGGTGTGCCAGATGGAGCAGACCGATTCATAGGAGGAGCCATCGTAGAGAATCTTGGACACATTTTTGAGGAAGCCGAGATCATGGGAGGCGACGATAACAATACGCTCGTGGTCGGTGATGTTGATGGTCGGATCTCCGTTGGTTCGACCGTATTGATGGTGGCACCATGGACGGGATCCGTGACACTGGACAACGGCAGAAATGAGGCCGACATCGTGCCAGAACTATACATCGTAAATCTGACCGGAGCCAATGGTGGTAGAATCAATATCGTTGATTCTGGGCTTGGCTCGGGAGTCGACCATTTGGTTGTAAATGGAACCAACTTTGCTGACACCGTGACATTAGATGCAGCAGGAGCGGGTAGCTTCCGAACAGGAATGGTTACTCTCGGACCAGTCGACAGTAATACGCGCGATGTTTTGAGTTTCCGCAATCTAGAGTTATTGGCTGTGAATACTTTTGCAGGCAACGACCGTGTCTTGAGCAATGACACAGCTCGGGTAACGAGCATTAATCTGGGAAGTGGAGATGATGAGATTGTGATCGGTACAGTTCCGCTGATACCTGATCCAGGAAATCGGACTTTGGAGTTTCCTGAGGGAGTGCCAGTGGCGGACACGGAGAACATGACCAATGGAAATTCTGCTGCCCTCTTTGTTCTAGGCTCAGATCAGAATGATCGATTCGAAGCGAATCACAACAAAGCGAAACTGTTCCTTCACGGAGGAGCCGGCAACGATCGCTTCCTATTGAAGACATTCCTGGTGTTGCGTGAAGATGCAGACAACCCGGATGATGTGACAAACTTAGCGGCTCTGTTTGGTGGAGCTGGTGCGAACCGGTATGACTATTTGCAGAATGCTCCCGTTGAGATCAATGGTGGCCCGGGTATTGATACGATTGTGATCGTCGGGACACCGATCGGTGATGTCTTTGTTGTTACTGATATCTACATCGCAGGTGCAGGTCGAATCGTGAATTTCAGTAACATTGAGCGTATTGAGATCGACGGTGCTGGTGGTGGTGATGATATCTATATTCTCAGCACTAGTGATCAATTCGAAACGACGGTCGTTGGTGGTTCAGGGGATGATAAGATTCATATTGGAGGAGATCATCCACCGATTGTGTTCGATCCACCTCCTTACACCTACACGCCGCCTGCGGTTCAGGTGACATTGCCTCCTGAAGTGGTCTGGGATGATTTTGAGTGGAGTATGAATGGTTTCCGCTTTGAGTTTACTCTCAGTTTCTGGGATTCACTCTTCGCTTTCTTCGATAATGGAGCTCAGGCTGCGGATCTCGCGAAACGGGTTTTGACTGATAAGATCAATGCTTGGGAGAATGCCATGCGAAGGTCACTGCCATTCTTCAGAGCAGGTAACTACAACATCGATGATGCGGTGCTATCGATTCAGTCACGCCTAACATGGAGTTGGTTTATTCCACGCACCAAGATCGTTGTAACAGTTCAGAACTTCTCCGTTCCTTATGAAGTAGGATCTCTCAAGGCACGGACTGCATTGCTACAACCACCAACGATCGAGGTGGATCCGCCTCTGTTCGCACTCAAGGCACCAGCTAATCGTACGTTGGCTCCGATACGCGGACGGATTACGATTCTTGGAGGAGACCAATTTGAGACCGACGGAGATCTTCTGATCGTTCACAATCAGGATGGGCCGTCCGCGCCTGGTTTCGTGACCGTTCGGACGACACCTAGAATGATTCAGGACGGAGAGGATCAGAACGGTAACCCGATCTTCAAGCAGGATCGTGATGAAACGGATGCGTTACTCTGGGATACTTATCGTAGCATTGAAGGATTTGGGCAATTTGTGGATCCCGGGAATGGACGTCAGGCGCAAGATACGGTGACCTATCATGGTATCGAAGTTGATGGAGTAGAGAAGATTGAATTGCGCCTTCCTGACGATGATGACGACGTCACCTTGGCTCGTACTCCGGACGCGACTCCGATCGAACTAAACCCAGTTGAGATCTTGGTTATCGCTGGTGGTGGTGATGATATTGTTCGAGTTGAAGAGATCAGTGGACACACCACAATTCTGGGTGGAGCAGGCGACGACCACGTTGAAGTTCATAACGGAAACTCTTTGAACACAATTGGAGCACGTCTGCTCTTCGATGGCGACCTTCACATCGATGAACGGAGCGTTCCAGTGAGCGCTAGTCAGGAAGGGTTCGACCAACTTCTTGCCAATTCACCTGAGATATTCTGGGAATCAGAGAAAAAGGACCAAAGCTATGCTGGTGCTGATGGCGAGCGTGTAGTCTACAGTAATCCAAGCCTTGAACCTGTGATATTTGAGAATGGCGATGGTAATGTCGGACTTCGCGTAGCCGTGGTTAATACATTTGGTGAAGTGGTCGAGAACCCGGTTCACGAGAAGGGAGTTCAGAAATATGGCGTTCAGAAACGCGATGCCCAAGGGAATCGTCTGTACTTTGATTCTGATGGTAACGAGACCACGGATTCATCCAGTGCCATACCGGTGATAGTGAAAACCTCCGAGATCTTTGTTCACCCGACTACGGGTGAACCTGCTCAACCGGTCTTCATTAATGATGCTGGTCATGAAATTTTCATGAATAACACAGGCTATGGTCTTTTGGGTGAATATTTCGACACGATTGATTTCAGTGGTAATGCTGAGCCCCGTGTTGATCCGGTGGTTAACTTCAATTGGGGCGGAGGCCAGCCACACGATGCCATCAGTCCAGATACCTTCTCGATACGATGGTCAGGATTGGTTCAGGCACCGACCACTGGCAACTACCAGTTCCATACCTATTCGGATGACGGTGTTCGCATATGGCTCAATGACCAGCCGATCCTCAGTAACTGGAGCGACCACGGTAACACATTGAACAGTTCAAATGTTGTTCATTTGCAAGCGGGCCAATTGTATCGAATCACCATGGAGATGTATGAGAATGGAGGCGCAGCTGTTGCCAGGTTGCAATGGTCCGGTCCTGGTATTTCTCGCCAGACAGTTCCGTCGTCTCAATTGTATCCGGTGAGTAATCCGATCAAGTCGATCATTTCGGATTTTGAGAACGGTGAGTATGTCTTCATTGATAAGGATGGGAACAGGGTGCTTGAAAGTGACGCTTTCCTCGTAAGAGACGGTTCTGTCAGTGTTAACGTTCCGAACTTCTTCAGCACTTTCTGGGGACGATTCTTCACTGGGTTCCACACCGTCAGCATCGATGGTGATTTCAATATCTATGAAGGGCCAGGTGGTCCCGAGTTTGATCGGATAAAGGTAGAGGTCGGAAATAATGGAGTGGATGATTGGGAAGACATTACATCCAGTGGGTCTTCCCTAATTCGGATCTTTGGAGATCAGCAAATTACGGATAGCCGCTTTGGGCGTTCATACAACATAGGAGCATCCAGCTTCGACAGTGTTCGCTACATTCGAGTGACGGGAACCAACAACGCCGCAGGAGGATTCGATCTCGATGCATTGGGTGTTATTCATTCGGCCCCAGGAGCATTCGTCTACCCAACGATCGTTGTGAATACTGATGGTTCAGGACTTGAGAAAATCGGTGGTGCGCCAGACAACGAATCGATCGCTTTGGGTGATAGTCGCAGTGTAACCTACTCGGGTTTCTTGCCTTCGCTCATTCCGGTTCAACAAATGCAGGAAACTGTTTGGACCAAAGTAGAAGACACCTACGTAACGCATACTACAGATTCAGGTGGCAGGGTTTACAATGACACGATTGAAGTGGTCGATTCTGCTAACAGTTCAGATACGACCGGTATACTTGAGAATTATAAGATTGCTGTTCCTGTCCTTTCGGGAGGAACAGGTGGAACGATTGTTTATCATGTTGGTTTGGCTCCGGTGCAGAGCGGTCCTTTGAATGCTCCGGTTGCCCAACACTATGTTGGAGGTGAGGCCGTCGTGGATCCTTTCACGGGCGAGCAAATGACATATAAGGGCGGGGAGAAGGTGCGGGATCTGTATACCAAGGAAGTGTTGGTGGATCTCTTTGGCAATGACCTGCTTCATGAGGCTGGAGACAAGATGTATCATTATGCAGGGGATCGTGTATTGCATCAGACTGGTAGTATTGTCCGCTATCTTGGCGGCGAGCAGGCCTTGGAAGAAAACGGAACGCCTGTCACCAACGGTGATGGCAGTCCTTTCCTCCGCGTTGGAGGGCAGGCAGTGATTCATAATCGCCGGGATCTGGTATTTGATCTTTTGAATGATCGTGGGCAGCAGGTGGAATTGGGCACAACGTACGAGGCACCCACTTTCACAGCCGTTGAAAATAACTCAGTCCTCAGTCTTTCTTCGTTGCCTGATTTTGCTCGCGATTTGAAGTCGGGTGATTTTGTTGGTGTGGTTGTCTTCGATGGGCCTTCGATTTATCAGCTTCCTGGTAATCAATTCACAGTTGATTATGCGAATGACCGAGTGATCTTGAATGCGGCTGCATCATTTACCAATAAGGTTACTGTGAAGCTCAGTATCGCAGTTCTAGCGAAACACTCCGCTGGTGATCAGATGGTATACTTTGGTGCTGAACCTGTTCAGATCGGGCAACCGAAGGTGGATTCGAAGGGTGCTTTGAAGCTGGATGAGGAAGGAAATGTAGATCTTTACACCTCAACTCTTGATTCGCGAGGACGACAGATCTACCACAAACGAGGAGAGCCCATCTTCAAGTTCGCTGACGGTGTGACAGGTAACGGTCCTTTTAGTGTCGATGACTTTGTCGTCGAGACGTTCGCAGGAGGTGAACAGAAACGTTATCTTGGAAATGAGGCACGCCGATACTTTGGTGCTGAACAGGTGTTCTTTACAGATCGTGATCCGACGCAACAACCAGATGACTATGTAAGATATTCAGGTTCTTCCTTTGAGGGTGATATTCTTTTCAAGGGCGCTAATGAGATCACCCTTCGAACAGGAAGCGGGGACAATGCTATCCGAGTCAAGAGCACCGGCTTGGCAGGTGACCCAATGAATACCTACCTCTTCACGGGTGGTGGTAATGACACCATCACCGTTCACAATGATTATCATTCGGTTTCAGACATTCTAGGTGAACTCCATGTGGATGCGCAGGGTGGGGGCTTCAATCGCCTCTTCGTGAGTGATGCCCACGAGCCAATTGCAAACCCTGATGTTGTGATTAGAAGTGACAAGATAGTAGGCCTTTCACCGGCTGATATTCACTACCGTGCCACCGGTGGGAACTATACGAGCAGCTATAATGCGGGCAGCCAGAGCTTCGATAGTGCTGTGACTATTTACGGAGGCCTGGCAGACGACGGAATCGAGATACTGAGCACTCTCAATAATCCATCCGTGAGGGAGATCACACGAGTGAATGGTTGGGAAGGAAACGACACGATTACGGTGACCCATCAGTTGCCTCGCTATCTGGTGATTGAGGGCCATGAAGGCCATGACACGCTCGACGCTTCAGCCGCGTTAGTGGGTGTGACCATCTTTGGCGACGAAGGCAACGATGTTATCAAGGGAGGATTTGGAGAAGATGTTCTAGTGGGAGACACTGGACGAGACACGATCACCGGACACGAAGGTGATGATGTTCTCTTTGGGGATGAGGCTTTAATCCATCGTGAATCAAATTATGCGCGTCTGTTCCTGCAGTCCATGAATGACAGCGTAGGTGATGTAGATGTCCTCCATGGTCAGGGTGGAAATGATGTGGTGTTTGGTGGCTTTGGTAATGATCAGGTAACTGGCGGTTCCGGACAGGATATTCTCCTTGGTGATGGTGGAACCGTGAAATTGATTGGCAACGAGGTAGTTCGTGTGGCTGCTGTAGATCACCTTGGTGATGGTGATGACCGTCTCGATGAAACCGACAATTCAGGGCCGGATATTCTCCTGGGAGGCAGTGGTAATGACCGTCTCTTTGGTGGGGCTTCCGATGCTTCGCCCGACATTCTCTTCGGAGATAATGGAACGGTGATTCTAGATGATACAGACGCCGCAGCTATCGATCGTTTCGATCTCTTCACGACGGAACCAAACAGCGGTGGTTCTGACGTTATTTTTGGCGGTCTCGGCAATGACTTCATTCTTGGTGGTGCGGGAAATGACAATCTCAACGGTGGTCTCTCCGGTGGGGAAGGAGATGACGTGATCCTTGGTGACGGTGGTTATATCACACGAGATCTCTCAGCTAGGGTGACTCAGATTGAATCCAAGGATGATGCAATAGGTGGTGACGACCTGATTGACCAGACTGGAGCTGCAGGTGCGGACCTGATTATTGGTGGTGCAGGCAATGATATTGCCTTCGGCGGTGTAGCTGACACATCCACCGATATTCTTCTGGGTGACAATGGAATTGTCTGGTTCAACGTAAATGACGCCGCTCGAAATTTTGATATCAGTACGCGTTCTACAAGTGTTTCGGGCGATGATCAGTTGGATGGAGGCTGGGGCAACGACGTGATACTGGGTGGTTCAGGTCACGATCAGCTTTGGGGCAACCAGGGTGACGACGTGGTGCTGGGCGACAACGGCTATGTCTGGCGAAGTGCCGATCTTAGTGTTTCTCGCGTTGAATCGACCGATAGGGATATGGGAGGCAACGATGATCTGGATGGAGCCGATGGAGTAGCAAGCCGCTCAGAGGGCGCTGATGTGCTCGTGGGAGGTTTCGGAAATGATGATCTTCATGGTGGTTCCGGAAGTCATGGTGATGTGTTGATCGGTGATCAAGGTGTGGTGGCTGGTGGTACGGCTTTGATCCGTCCAGATGCGGTGGTATCGCCGACCGATCTGAATGACATCTACACCAATGATCTGGATGGGGTAATCGGTCTTGGTGGACCTGACCGCATTTTTGGAAGTGCTGGGCCAGACGTGATCATGGGAGGCGTCGGTGATGATGATCTCTTCGGAAACGCCGGAGACGATGTAATCTTCGGCGATGGTGGTTATCTTGATCGCAACTCTGCAGGTGAGATCATTGAGTATCGAACGCACCAAGCTTTGGTAGGTGGCAATGATCGGATCGACTACATGTCCTATGACGCATCGAAACCGTTCCGATCTGATGCCCCAATCGCTTTTGCCACGGCTTCAGCTGCGCTAGGAGATGATCTGATTTTTGGTGGTACGGGAGATGATGTAATTGATGCCGGACTTGAGGACATTCCTCATCGGATCTTCGGTGATAACGGCGCGGTGCCGACTTCGACTTTTGATCTGTGGTCCATCGATCCTGAACATGGGGGAAGCGACATGATCACTGGTAGCTCCAATAATGATGTAATCATTGGAGGATCTGGTGGGAGTGATGCTCCGGGACTAGGCGGTGATGTCATCACGGGTCTTGGAGGTGATGATATTCTCTTTGGTGATGTAGCCCGGATTGAGCGGAATGCGATTCGAGAGATTGTCGCGGTGCGCAGTGCTTATGGAACATGGAATGCGGGTGCGGGAGCGTGGGTTGAGAATGGACCTCAGAGCGGTGGCGATGATTTCATTGATGATGGAACCGCACGGAACTACGCCTCGGAGTATGATCCGACCTTCAACAGCTCAGTGACCACCGGCGCTGACATTATTGTTGGCGGTGAAGGAAGTGATTCGATAATCGGTGGCGACAATTCAGAAGAGAGCATTGATGTTCTGATTGGCGATAATGCTGCCTTGGTCTTGGCTGATTTGGCGTCTTATCCGTCGGTGGTTGTTCTGGATCAGACGACCTTTACGGTAACTGCTGCGTTTGCTGGTATCACCACAATCGGAAATCGTGGTGGTGACGATAATCTGGTTGGAGGCTACGGCAACGACATCATTCTTGGCGGTCCTGCTAATGATCTCTTGGTGGGTGGGCGAGGAAATGATCTTCTTCAAGGGGAGGCAGGCATGGACGTAATTTGGGGAGGCAATGCTGTAGTCGCTGAATCAAAATTCCGTTTCACAGATGAAGCCTCTAGAGCGTTGGTTCATGATCTACCTCCTGGTTGGACCGCTGCTGAAGCTGCTCAACCAAGTGGTTTTGTGCCCGAACTTCTTACTCCAAAGGTTTTAAATGGAGAAAGCGTTCAAGGTGAGAACAACGATGGGCGTGACGTTCTGCTTGGTGGGGATGGTAGTGATTGGTTGTTTGGAGGAGGCGAAGTCGATGGACTTTATGGAGGGCTAGGCGACGACTACCTGGATGGAGGTGTTCACAATGACTATCTGCTCGGAGGCGGTGGTAATGATGTGATGCTTGGAGGTGACAACGATGACATCATGCGGGGTGATTTTAACCTGCAGGGGGCTTTCAATACGGCTGGTGACAAGTTTCTCGGTGTTCTAGATGGCGAAGAAATTGCGTTCGACCATGCAGGGCGTGATCAGATGTATGGAAATGGTGGAAGCGACCGCATGTTCGGTGATGGAGGTGCAGAATCTCTTTTGGGTGAACGTCTCTTTGGAGGTGACGGTATTGACTTCCTCTATGCTTATTCTCACACAACTGGATCGTCTTCTGAGGCGGACCTTCAGGCTGAAACTCTAATCGGTGGTTCTGAGCTCCATGGCGGTTCGGGTTCTGACTGGTTGTATGGTGGTATTCGTCGTGATCTTCTGTTCGGCGACAGTGGTGCTGAATTCCTGCATGGCGACTGGCTCTACACTAGAACCTACGCCGTCAATCCTCGTGCAGATACATTAGGTGGAGACGACAAAATCTTTGGTGGCAGCGGCGAAGATCAACTACTTGGCGGTGGAGGGAATGACGAGCTTTGGGGTGGTGCAAATTCGGACTGGCTGCAAGGACAGGACGGAAACGACAAGCTCTATGGTGGCGAGAACATCGATATGATCGTTCTTGATACTGATCCCAACTATCGATCATTTGGTGACGTTTTTGACGGGCATTTTGGAAATCAGTTCCAGGGCGATGTCGTTGACGACAACGCAACGGATATTCTGTTGGTTGAGGGCACAGACAACAGGGATACGATCTTATTGTCTGAGGAATCGGCTGTTCTTGGAACTGTGGATATTGCAAATACTGGACTGGTTACCGGTGTAGCAAACTTCAAGGTTAAGCTAGGTAGCACTGAACTAACGATTAACGCCACGCTGAATGGCGGTATTGATCAAGTAGTTGATACTTTGAATCTGGAGCTGGCTAAAGCTGGTAGTCCTTTCTTTACTTACGAATATGACGGAGTTCGCCATTCAAAGGTTGAGGTGGTCAAACGAGGTCAACGCTTGGTGTTCCTGACACGTGGCCAAGGCGTTGATGCTGAACTTAGTATACTTGCTGCAAATACATATGCTCAGACGCAGCTCGGAATAGGCGTTGGCGGGACTCAGTCGGCAGAAGGTTATCTGGTAGTGGATTTCTATCTCGGTGGAGTGACGGATATCCAGTTCGATCAATGGCCAGAGCGTGGAATTCAGACCAGCGCGCCTGTTCACTATGCAGCTGTCACGCAATGGCGTGATGCTGACGGAGATCCCGCTGTCGAGCAGTTCCGGATTTCAGGGCTCAGGGGCAACGATACCCTAGGCTTCATTCCAGGAGCAGCCGCTGTAGACATGACTGTTTTGAGCGAACGCAGTTTCGATTGGGCTGGTGTAATTGATGGTGGCCCAGGCAACGATACACTCCTTGGTTCTTCTGGTCGTGATCGCCTTGATGGTGGATTCGGAAGTGATACAATTTACGGCTTCGATGGAGATGACCGTCTGTTTGGCGACGGGGGCCCCGGACAAGGACTTACAGTGGATGATGATTGGCTGTTTGGTGGTTCTGGCAATGACGACCTTATCGGTGGTCAGGGCACGAACCGACTTTACTCGTGGCCGATTGATCCGAACATCGGAGGAATCAATGATCCTTCTGTCACCGATCTTAAATTAGAAGATGGTCTGTCCGCTTCGGTCACTGATTCGATCCGTAAGGCGACAGTTGTTTCAACTGCTGATGTGCCTTCTGATGGCATTCTTTCTGGAGATGCACATTTCGCGATTGCAGTTGGAGGTAAGCTGGTAGATGTCGTGGTCTTGAAGAAGGATACAGATGGTTCAGCAAACGTTGCTGATGATCCAAATAGTTCTGTTGAAGATCTTGTAGCCGACGTTCAGAGGGCATTGAATGATGCTGGCCTCCAAGACATGGTTGAGGCGCGCCGGGCCACGGATAGCGGAGGCGATCTTCTGAATCGTATTTCGCTTTCAACACTTGGGACCACTCTGAGTATTGCAAATATTCCTGTAGGTAATGCAGCGAATACCGAGTGGAAATTCAATCAGGGAACAGTGGCAATCAATGGAGTTCTTCAGGCAACAGGAACGGCACCAGTGAATGGAAGGATCAGTAATGTAGCTGGTGCATCGATTACTCTCCGAAACAATAATACCACGGCTACCATTTCGGTAAGCAAGCTGGAGACCTCCACCAATAACAGCCTTGATGATCTCATTGCCCAGTTGAACACCAAGTTGAAGTCCTCTGTTTTGGCTGATCAGGTGCTTGCAGAAAATGCCGGCGGAAGAATCGTGTTCCGCTCAATCACTGTGGCAATCAAAGTGATTTCTCAGTTTGGTGTCTACATCGATGAGGACACCGGACAGCTCTACAATCATGATGGCAATGGCGAATACAAAGAGGTTGATACAGGATTAAACCGAATTCTGGGCAGTCCGAATGCAGACTCACTATTCGGTGGAACTGGTTTGGACTTCATGTATGGCAATGGAGGCGACGATACGTTGTATCGAGCAGATGGTTCTACCTTTGATTCGCTGGATGGCGGACTTGGCGGTGACGACTGGAAACAGTATGCGAAGGAGAGTGAGAAGGTTTGGTACTACCGCGCAACGAATGCGGACGATGTGATCAATGTAGACTTCGTGACCGAGCCCGGGCTCTTCCAGGATCTGCACTTAATCACTCGTCTCACCAACAACAATGGGAACTTCACTTTTGCGGCCCAACTGAAACTCAATTTCAATGCGACCGACGCCAATGGAAACCCGATTTGGAATCCTGTAGATGCATATACAGATTTCAGTGCACTGAGAGATCAAGCAAAGATGGGAGAACCGGTGGACAGTGGTAATGACATGGCGGCTGCTCGTCTGGAGTATAAACAACAACAGATGGAAGGAAACTTACTGCCGCCAGAAGGAGACTTTATTGCCATCATTGTTGATGCACTTGGAGGAAACGATCAGATCAATGTTGGTCCGACTGTTCAGAAGACCGTTTGGGTGGATGCTGGGCCAGGTGATGACATCGTGCAGTTTACTTCGGGTAACGCGATTTTGTCCGATATTGCCGAACGTCCACATCGCAATGATATAGCAGAGTTTGCGACGCCACTGGGGCGCGCCGCACTAATAGGTCGCTCAGATGTGACTGACTTTAAGCTGGGACTAGATTCAGGCGGGCTGATGAAGTTTAACCTGCTTCTAAATGGTTCTGACGATGCCTTTGCGCTTACCCTGGATTATACTGGAGTAAATGGTCTGGGTAATAACACGACGCTCGCTCATTTGATTTCGGACATCAATGCCGCCCTTCATTCAGCAGACCTTTCCTCCAGTATCAAGGCTGTCGCGATGGGCGGGCGCTTGGCCTTTGTTCCGGAAGGAAACGCCAATGTGAATGCCATCGAGATCAAGGCGAATACAGCAGATGTGACCGGGTCACTCGCGTTGATGGGATTCAAGAATGAGGATGTTGGAGGACAGGCGATCCTGACCGCCTCTGATGATGCACCTCTGGACGGGCAGTTGGCAACCGATGTTCAGTTTGATCTGGTTCTAAATAGCGGAAATGCTGTTCAAATCACTGTGCCTGCTTCTGCTACGAATGGATCTGATGGTCTGGCCAATGAAAGCATTGATGATCTGGTGGTGGACTTTAATGCTGCTATTGCCCGGGCTGGACTGGAAGGCTTGGTAAAAGCAGGACGTGTAGATGACAGGCTCCGGTTAATGACTTCCACTGCTGTGTCCAATCCAAGCCTCCGGATCCATATTCCTTCCAATAATGCAACTGAATTGACTCTTCATTTTGCTGATGCTCAGACTGCAAATGCTGTCTATGTCATCTCCGGAAACACTCAGCTTTCCGGCCTTACCATGGATAGCGCTACTGACGTAGATTTCTTTGTATTCCAACTTGGGGAAATCCCAACTGGTAATCCTCGGGTAGAACTGATGAGTGCGTCTCAGTTAGATGGCCTGGGGCTGGCAATTTTCGATCTCGATCAGATCAATTCGTTGGGAACCTTTGTGCCGGTAGCTGTAAATCCAGATGGTCCTGATCTTAGTGGCAGTGGAAATAACGCCTTTGACAATGCATACGTCCTTCCAGACATCCGAGATCTTGGACGAATCACTCATCTAAATCTGCATAATGCTGCGGATGAGGATTACTTCCAGTTTGAGATGAGTTCTAAGGGTGTTGCGAGTGACAAGGTCAGCGTTCTTCAGACGGGATTTGATGATCGTCTGGAGATCTCGATATTGAAGACCGACGGTTCGGTTGTCTCATTGGATTCCAATCCTCTTGTTGCCGCGACGGACAATGCAATAGCTGCCACACTCTTGTTGAAAGATCTTGAACAAGGAACCTACCTCCTAAGGGTGCGTCAGATGTCTACGCATAGTGGAGCCGGGGCGATCACCATTGCCAACCTCCCGGCGACGATCAGTCTCAATTCAGGTAACGATGCAACCTACGCTTCTGCGATCGCGGATCCGATCGGCGTGAATAATGGTATGCTGTTCAAGGGCTCAGCGCTTGGAACCTCGGCCAATGACGTGACTGTTCTCTTTGTTGATGGAGGCACTGCCGGATCTGAATCGGTTGTGTTTGATACGGATGCCAAGACTCTGGCTGTCACGATAGCCGACGGAGTCAGCACGGCAGCGCAGATCCAATCGGCTATCAATTCTGCCAATGATTCAGATGGCATTGCGCAGCCTGTTCGTGTCGTGCTCTACGAAAGAGGCACGGGATCGGTATTGATTGCCAATTTGGCTGATGGTCTTGGACTAAATGGTGCTGATGGAACAAATCCGGCACTGGGCATTGTGAATCCTAAAGGTAGCTTGAATGGCTTTGTGGTAAGGGCTCTCACTCCTTCGACAGACTACAATGGTGTGGTTTTGGAAATTCTAGGTGGAGGAACTGCTGGAAGTGAAACGGTGGTTTATGATGGTGTGCTAGACCTGCAAGTATTTGATGGAGGTGATGGCAGTTGGGATACGAACGAAGCCAAGATGGGGATCAATACTGGTTTGCGTTACCGCGATACCAACGGCAACAACGCCTACGACCAAGGCGAGGAGATTTGGAAGGATCAAAATGGTGATGGCAATTACGATGATGGAGAGCTTCAGATCTATAACGGAGGAGATGGAAGCTGGGATACTGCTGATGGCCTAGCCGGGGCCAATACGGGAATTTACTTTAACGATGATGGTCCAGCCAATGGAGTCTATGACGAAGGCGAAGACATTTGGGCCGATGTGGCTGGAGGTACAATTGGGCGTTATGACGGGCAACGCACATTGACGCTAACTATCGAGGATGGTGTATCGACCGCATTGCAGATTATTGCGGCCATCAACGGTGCCAATGACGTAGCTGTTCCATTTGAAGCATCCGTATATGAAAGCGGACGCTCGTATGAACTCTACCCACGTATCGGCGGAAACGGACATACAATTTTGAACCTCAACGGACAATCCGCCGGTTCCATCTCACTCTCCGGCCTAACACCGCATACGACCTATGTGCTTCGGATTAATTCGCCGAATGAGGTGCCTACGATCTACAGCCTGAACTTTGTTCTCGATGAGAATGGAAGCACCCGGACGATCAATATGGCCGCCACAAACAACACGGTGCGCAAGGACGTTATTCTAGGTGGTTCCGGTCATGATCGATTGCAGGGTGGGAGTGGTGAGGATTGGATCTTTGGAGGCCCGGGCAATGACGTGATTACAGGAGGTCTGGATCGTCAGAAGAGTGATCTTCTCTTTGGCGGCCCTGGTGATGATACCTTCCAGTTGCTCACGGACTACCTACCAACATTGAATAATGATCCAACCCAAACTTTCATTCCAACGACTGTTGATAGGATGTTCGGTGGCGATGGAATTGACCGTGTCTTGTATCAAGGTGGAGATCTGGACAATTTGAGCCGTCCAATTCCTGACATTGCTTCGGTTCGCTACAACAGAATACTTCATCGCTATGAGTTTACTACATTGCTATGGGATACGGCCAATCAAGAATGGGTGGAGGAAACCATTCCAGGGGCTTCACTTGTTGCAGCCCAATCGCCAGACGTGAACACTGGCCGATTGGCTTCGAATGTAAGCCTCGTATTCGAATTAGGTTCTACAGAATACACGATCAACGTCCTGAAGAGTTTGGGTGATGGAATTCTGCTGGCTGCAAATGATGTCATGGACCTGGCTGATGGTGTGTCCCGGACGGTCCGTATTTCAGTTGGCTCGGGAGCTGAACTGGATGTTACTCTTACTGGCACGGCCGGAGCAGATAGCGCAACCGACTATGCAGCCTCAATCAATCAACAGATTGCTGGTAGTGTCTTGAATGGTGCGATTGCAGCCTCTGCAGTAGGGGACAAATTGCGCCTATCTGTAACAGGAGCCATTCAAGGTGACACAATTTCCGTAGGATTGCTTCCTGGAGGGAATGACGCTGACTTGACTGAACTAGGTTTCTCAGCTGCGGGGCAAAGTGCAGCGGTTAATAACTCGGTTCGCGATCTCGCCGCGGACATTCTGGAGGCACTCCGTGAGGCCGTAAGAACGGGTGGAGGGATGGAAGATCTCACTGATCGCATTGCGGTAGGATCGGATGCGGGACGAATCGTTTTTGTCACCACACGCATAGCGGGTGATGAGACCATCTCAATTACTTCCGGAGGCACGGCGATAGGACTTGCAGATGGACAAGTATCAGTGGCCCGTCTCGTCTATTCTCAGGCCTACGCTTATTATCAGGTGAACGGTGTTGAACGCACGGTGATCGAGCTGCGGTCTGGTAACGATGTGTTCTACGGTCAGGCCGAGTTTAAATTCCGGAATCAGAATGAAGAATGGGGAATCAAACCAGGCGATGATGAGCAGGGTGGAAAGATTTCCCAATTGGAGATCTACGGCGGATCAGGAAGCGATAGGCTCTATGGAGGCAACTACGACGATTCGCTCTATGGTGGCGAAGGCAGTGACTTCCTCGCAGGTGGACCAGGTGATGATTTGTTGGATGGTGGTTCGGGTAACGATCTGATCGCTGGTAATAGCACCACTCCTCCTGACGATTACGAATTCGTGAATCGTAATGGCTCCGAGGGGAATAATAATGATGTGAACTTTGCCGCGTTCCTTCCGGCCATCAATGCCGGGTTGGAGATCACTGGGCTGACTCTCAGCGAAGGTGATATCCGTGACTATTATATCATCCGCAATCCGCTGCCACAGCTGGCACACGGTGATAACCAAAACACAGTGTTGACCACGGACATGATTGATGTCGTGTTCGAAGATTTGAATGTGAATCAGATTCTGAACTCACAGGATGCCGTGAAGGCCGGTAGCGTAATGCTCTTTGCCGCGGAAGATACCGATCCGGGTGAGGCACTATCTATTCTTCCTTCAGAGCGTTTCACTGGTGCCCCTGACTACTACATTCTCTTGGTTGTGAATATAGAAGCCCAACGTTTGCAGGCCCGCGACGTAGGTCCTTCGGATGGTCGAATCAATGATACTTCGCTTCCTGCACCGGCCCGTCCGAATGTTGCCCGATTTACACTAACATTGAATGGTGTTGATCATGTTTTGACCATAACTGATGACAATATGAATTCTTCATTGGATGACCTTGTTGTTGATATCAATGCAGCAATCGATGGAATCGGAGGACTTAAGGGCAATGTCTTGGCTTTTGCTGATACCACAGGACGAATCAATTTGATGCTTACCAGTGCTGGCGAACTAACCATCGATCTGGATGAAACAACTGGAGCCAAGGTTCTTGGCTTTGTGGATGGTCAGAGCACGGTTGGTAGGATTCCATCAATGGGTAACTATAAGATTGTGTTCAGCGATGAGGTCGGTCAGGCACATGATCTTACTCAGGAAGACGCTAGCACAACCATTGATGCTGAAGAGGCAGGTTTCCGGCCAGTTGTCTATCCATTAGGTGACATCAATGGTGATGGGTTTGCAGACTTCATTGCATCGATCGCGGAAGATCTTACTGCCAATGGTCCAACCTTGGCCCGCGTGTTCTTCGGCGGTGTCACCTCTGAGGATTTGAACGAGGACGGCGTGCTCAACCTGGGTGAGGATTTCAATGGTAACGGCAAACTCGATACCCATCAGGGCTTTCACCTTGGCACAGAAGCCGTGACCTTGATCCTGCCAGCTCCGTTGTCTCAGGCCGCGGCCAACGGGTATCAGACCATTCTCAATGAGCCGGGTGACTACAACGGCGACGGCGCTGCTGACATTGTCTTTACTGTGAATGGACCTGCGGCCAGTCAGTCGATCTACACGCTGCTTGGAAACACAGGCAAAACGATCACCGCCATCAATGATGTGAACGTCTCGGCTTGGGTGGCTTCCACCGGTTCAAGGACACTTGAGTTTATCGTAGATGGAACATCGACACTGGTGACCGTGGCCTACCCAACCGGGAATCTGACAGCATCTGGTCTTGCTGCCGTCCTGAATACCGGTCTCGGAACGGCCTACAGTGGAAGCTCACCCGTGACTGTTGGTGTGAACAACGACGGTAAACTGTTGATTGATGTGACCAGTGGCTCGGTGGATGAGGTCCGCGTAGGACTCGACGGCGATGAACCGACGATCTTCGGGTTCTACGTTGAGCAATCGAGTCTCGCGCCGAAGGAGGCTTGGGAAAGCTTTGTGGATCTGGTGGCGCAGGCACAGGTTTCCGTTCTTTCGAATGATCCTGCGGATGTCCTGCTCGCCAATGGTGGAAACATTGATGGAGACACAGCTGGAACGGACGATCTGTTGATTGCCCGTGGTAATTCGGTCTATGTCTTCTATGGCTCCGGCAACACTGGGGTGCAGATTCAGGAAGACTTCTCCAGCAACACGATTGCACTTACGAGTGTGGATGATAACGCCAATAATCTCTGGCATCGTTCCGAGATCTTCGGGCGTGGTGGAGTGGGATACTTTGGCATCGACCTTAGCAGAACTTACAGCAATGGAAGCCGAGTGGTGGGCGATTTCGTGTCGGAGAGTTTCGACGCCAGCTCGGCTGTGGGTATTGAGCTTTCGTTTAATAGCAAACTGACCACTGAGCGTTTTGCTACCTATGACCGTGCATCGGTGGAGGTCTACCTTAACAATGACGACGGCGACGACGACAATGATTGGCACGTGGTCGCGAGTAACTTTGGCACCGGTGTCGCCTTGCCGGATGGGGCAGGGACGTTCTCTCTGATCAATCTGGATTTGAGTGCGTACACGAGTGCAAACCTCCAGATCAAGTTCCGCTTCGATTCCGTGGACAACGTTGTCAACAACTTTGAAGGTTGGGTGATTGATGACATCCAGGTGAGAACTGTGATTCTGCTAGGCATGGGTGCTCATACGACGCTTACCACGTCGGGGACCGTCACCGGTGTTGCTGGAGGAGAATTTGACAGTAAGGAAGGCAACGACATTGCGATTTTGGTCGGAGGAACCCGCCAGGTCTTGGTGCAGGGTTATGAGGGTGGTGTGCCGAAAGGGGGACCGCAAGTCGTTCAAACGCTGGCTTCTGATAAGGGGGGGATGAGTCTGTTCTCACCAGGTGATCTGGACGTGGATGGTAATGATGACTTGGTGGTCCGTGGCTCAGCAGGGGCCTATGTCCTTGAGGGCGGCGCTTGGGGCACACCGATTGAAATCTCTGAACCAAGTGTGTTCCTATCCGTGGGTGATGTGAATCGCGACGGGATCGCTGATCTGGGTGCGCTTGGAACGGAATTTACCCATCGCCTCCTACTCGACGGTAGCAAGTTGGCCCACACGGTGGGTCGGGTCTACTATGGCGGCTCTGGTCTCTTCTCCGGCAATAAGCTGGCTCCGTCTCTGGTTTTCGAGCTTTCACAACCTGTCTACTCAGAGAATCTGAATCCTGTGCTGCCGAAGGGGCAGGTGGGTGGATTGGGTGACGTCAATGGAGACGGTCACAACGACGTGGGTATCGCAGAACTATTGGGCAATCAGGTCTATGTCTTTGATGGACAAAAATCACCCGCTTTCGAGCTGCCTCCAAGCAATGTCGTGCCAGAGCTTCCTCGGATCTATCGCTTCGATTTGGCCACTCCAGTTCTGAGCGATCCAGCCTCTGGTAGTTATGGTGGCATTGATATCACTGGAGGTGGAACAACCCAGAATTCCAATGGTTCCGTGACCGTGGAAGGAGATCTTCAGAATGATCAGCTGTCGCAAGTAATTCCGGTGGGAGATTTCAACGGTGATGGACATGATGATTTCATCATGGTGGGTAATGGCGACTCTTATCTCTTCTTCGGCCCGGTGGATCTGAGCGGTCTGGATGAGGTTACACCGCTGGCCGATCATGTGTTTGATGCCGACCACTTTGGGCGTCCTGCCACGAATGCTGGCGATCTTGATGGTGATGGAACAGGTGATCTCGCCTTCTTGAGAAACAACGGTGGGAATCTTTATCTGATCGTGGTGCGTGGTGGGGCTGCTCAGATGCTGCCGAGGTTGGTTGATCGCGCTGGATTGGATACCCAATTTGCCAAGGAGATTGATCTTTCTGGTGTATCAGATGCATTGAGCAATCCGGGGGCAGCCATCGTGCTTTGGAGTCATCACACCGGTAGTGTCAATCCGGCCAACAACAAGCCGATGAGCGAGCTGATCGTGGTCTCCGATCTCGCGGATGGACAGGGCGTCTATGGGCGTGTTTACGACGCAGCCGGAGTTGGGGGCTTTGGTGCCAACGTTGGCACGGGACTTCTGAAGTCAGAGGCGCCAATCGGGAAGGTGTCAGATCTGGACCTCTTTACGGTCTTGGCGGAAGCAACCGTTGCTGCTGTGCGCGCTGGTGGTGTGTCTGAGGTCGCGGTGGTTGGAACTATGTTCAGTGTTCCTGTGGGAGCGACCGGGACAGGACTCACCATCCCTGCAGGTTTGAGCACATTTAGTGTCACTCCTTCTGCGGCCTTTGGCCCGACCAATCACTCTCAGACAATCCCTGTGTCTGGACTGACCGGTTCCTTGTCCGATCTTAACGTGCTGGTGAACATCACCCATACCTACGATTGGGATGTCAGACTTCGATTAACCTCACCAGACCCAGATGGAGTTGGTCCACTTGTTGGACGTTCAGTTCTACTCTTTCAGTATGTTGGAAGCTATTTGGATAACTTCACCAACACGGTGCTTGATGATCAGGCTGCCGACTCCATCACCGTAGGCAGTGCGCCGTTTACTAGATCGTATCGTCCGTTGGAGCCGCTGAGCACCTTCGATGGGCTGAGTGGCAGCGCACTCAATGGCAATTGGACTTTGGACGTCAGTGATGTTTATCCGTCTGTGGATGACGGAACGTTGAATCGGGTCGATCTGAACATTGTCAGCAACCTAGAGAGCACCAGTGCGGCAACTGGGGACCTCGATGGATTTGTGACGGACGTCGACGTGCACGTCACGCTCGATGACTCCATTGCTGGCGCTTGGAACTATGACGAACTTGCCAATCATCAGTTCTATCTGGAATCACCAGATGGGACACGGATCAAACTGATTGAGGGTGCGCAGTTCGGTTCAAATGCGAGCAGCAGTCAGGTGACATTTACGGTGAATGATGATGCCGTTGCAGCTGGGACAAACACAAATGCAGTTGATCCGCTTTCGATCTTCGATGGTCGTCTGGGATCTTCGCTTGAAGGGGCTTGGAAGTTGATCGTTGCCTACAACGGCGGTTCAGCATCAGGCATCCAGTTGGTGAACTGGGAGGTGAGGATTCGGACCGATGAGCCGTTAACGGATACGCAAACGGTTTCTCCGGGGCCATTGGGTGAAATTGTAAGTGACGTGTCAGTGACGGCCGATGTAACCCACGGAACCAAGAGTGACTTGGTTCTGACATTGACAGCACCTAATGGGGTTTCGGTGCCGCTCAACTATGTGTCAGGTAATGATTGGGTTGCGGCTGATGAGCGCCTCAATGGACAAAATCCGTCTGGTGATTGGGTCTTGGGGATCTTCGATCCGACTGGAACTGAGACTGGCACGTTGAACGGCTGGACGTTGAAGGTGCGCACCGAGAACCGCTTGGACATTTCATTGCCTCTGATGCCTGGTTTGTTGACTGACGGAAGCCTCGAAATCAATTTCACAGGCATCACATCTCCGGCGGGAGTGATTGTCAGCCTTCTTCACGTGGAGTCGGGTACAACAGAGATTTTGTCGGAGGACGATGGTATGTTAACGGGTGGAACGGCGATGTATGAGTTCGGTAACCGTTTCTCCGACGAAATTCTTGGGGGAACCTGGAGGGTGATTATTAAGGGCACACCAGGAAGCACCGAGGAAGGTAATGTCACCGGATACAAGCTTTGGACGCGGGCTGTGCCTGAAGGTCTAACCGTGATTAATGGTGGAGATCTTGATGGCGATGGTCGGGATGATTTGGTCTTCACTCAGAAGGGATTCCGAACCGACGTTGGAGCTGTCTCCACCGATAAGACCGGCTATGTATGGGTGGTTCCGGGACGGGATAGTGCGACCCCGTTGATCCGGTTGATGGATCACGCGGAGGCTGCATGGGGCGGACTGTATCTGGCAGGTTCCTACGCCATAGGGGATGTAAATCAGGATGGTTTCGATGATCTGCTGATCGGGCGTTCCCGCGAGGACGAAACAGCCAAGGGTGCCATGCTCTTGATTCTGGGTGGTCTCGAGCTCCGGGCTGCTGATGGTATCAATGCTCCGGGGAACGTGCTGAATGCTGCCCGCCTGACATTCTCACGGGTTGGAGATTCCGCACTGGCTGGCAATGCGTTCGAGGGTCTGATGCAGGCGACCGGAGGAGACTTCAATGCCGACGGTCAATGGGATCTGGTAATCTCTCAAACATCGTTTGTGAAGAAGACGCGACTCCTTGGAGGTGGTGAGATTGTGGTGGACTCAGGAAATAGGGGGACAATCTATCTGTTCCATTCCGCTTTCAGCAGGCTGAGTGACAATGTCCTGCTGAGTGCTGCGGATCTTCGTGTGAACGGCGCTGGCGAGTTTGACCGATTTGGTACCTTGCCGAACGTGCCGGGAATCGATCTGAATGGAGACCGGATTGATGATCTGGCAGTAGGCAGTCGTGATGCGGATGCCTTCGTCGGCAGCGTTGCGACGGATGCTGGACGTATCGCTGTCATGTATGGGGATTATCCACAGGTTGATCTGCCGTCCATCTTCGACATATTGACCAATCGCACGATTACAGGCAGTGGTGACTTCCTGGTGAATCTGGGCACGGGCAGACCGTTTATCTTCTCTGATGTCGATCTCAATGGTGATGGTTTTGCTGATGAAGATCGTTATGTGATCCATTCGGGCGAGAGCGAACAGTGGTATCGATTCTCGATCCTTGGCGATGGTTCAGCCGGGGACTATATCCGACTCAATCCAGCGGCTCAGGATGGGCAGGTGGTGCGTCTGTCCGGTATCTCCGATACGGTGGATATGTCATCCGTGCAGATGGCAGGTGATACGCTGACCATTGACAGCAGCAATGCCGGGATCATGGAGTTTGATCTGGCCAACTTCCTGATCGAGCATTCGGATCCGGCATTGATCGACCAGGTGTTGCTGAAATTGAGGAGTGCTTCTCTGATCACCAAGGAGGTTCCGGCGATCGAGGAATCCGTCAGTAACGCCACTCGAACCTATTTCATCGCCAAGGTTGGCGAGACTTGGGAGATCTGGACATCGTCTGGAACCGTTGGAACAACCGAACGTGTAGCCACATTCAACAGTCGACCACAGGGGCTCACTGTTGATGACAGCGGTTCGGTCTTGTTCTCCGTGAATGATGTCTTGTGGACGATTTCTGGCACCACGGCGTCCACGGTTGGAAACCTTTCAGGAGGCTATGACAAGATCATCACCGCAGGAGGGACCACCTACGTGGCACTGCCGGATGGAGGCAACCTCGGGGTGATTGTGGAAAGCTCCTTTGTGGCGTTGACGGTGGGCGGGAATCAAATCTCGAACGTCACTGAGCTCATCGATTCTAATGGCACGGCCTACGCAGTTGGGCAGGTTGGCGGCACTGGATCTCCCGCGCTTCTGAGATTGAACGGAACCAGCGCGACCAGGGTGTTCCAACCTACAACAGACGCTGGACCGGTAGATGAAATGGTCAGCTATCGAGTCGGCGGCACAGATTATCTCTATTACGTCGGAGATCGCGGTGGCGAAACAGTCCTGTTCCGAACCAAGCTGGATGACACTGGTAATGCCGAGGTGATCTCCGGAGTGACCGCAGTTGATGATGTCCGCGTGGCAGGTGGAAACCTCTACTTCGTGGGCGACAGCACTGAAGGAACGGATGTGCTGTTCTACACCAATGGCACCCACGTGGGACCAGTGACATCCACAGGCGCGGCACTCTCTGGGGTAAACATCAAGCGTCCAGTAGGAACCAAGCTGTTTGTCACAGCAGGAACGGATAAGCAGCTGGTGATGGTGACAGGCTCTACCGGTCAGGTGATTCGTTTCAATACGAATAAACTTATTTCGATTGGCGCCAATACGTCCTTCAACGGATTCTTCATCACTGCTGCTGAAGAGGAGGGTGGAAGCAAGGGTGTGGAACTCTATGCCGTGAACAGCAGTGGTCAGGTCACGGAGTATGATATCAGAAGCGGAGGCAGTGACAGCAGCGCTAACAATTATACCGTCCTCGATAACGTCCTATATTTCGTTGCCCACGACGGTGGTAACGATACTGCGGGGGCTCCCGCTCGTGAGATCTTCCAAATGCCCAAGTCAGGACTCTCATTGGGATCCGTCACCAAGGTTTCCTTCGAAGGTGCTCTCGTCTATCAGCCCAACTGGTTGAGAGGTGTGGGAGAGTTCCTCTTCTTCAGTGCCAAGGGAACACACAACGGAGATCAGGAACTCTTCCGTTATCTGCCTGGGGCGATGTTGCCATCAGTACAGACCGACGTTCAGGCCAGCACCGGTACGGCGGCTGATATCACTGTCAATTTGGGAGGACGGACGTTTGATCTGACGACAGACGTGCCCACTGACGCCTACAACAGTCTGACGGTTGTCGTTCGTTCAGCGGCTACGGTGGATTCCATGAACACGGATGGAAGCAATGTCTCTCTGAGTGGAACGACACTTACGTTGAAGATTCACAATGGTGTCACGAACATTGCGGACATCGTTTCTTGGATCAACGCCGATACGGATACCAAGGATATCTTCGATGCCACAGCAGGAACCGGAGGTACGGTCTATACTGCAACCCAGACATTGGAGAACGGCCAACGTTCCAGTTTAACGGTGACTTTTGCGAATTCAAAGAGCATCACATTCAATGCGGCTGCCGATGGAACTCAGCTGGACACTGCCAGAGTGCTGGTGATCGACACATCGACAATTGCCGATGCCAGCGCGAGGGCTAGTTACGACTCATCCAACAAGCTCCTAAAGATCTTTATCAATGATGGGGTCACAACAGTCGCCAACATCACGACCCAGGTGGAGGCGTTGTCAGACTTTGGAACCTCAACAACATCTTCGACGGGAGTGGTTACTTTGGACAACACCAGTTCTGCTCTTACTTCGGATGGCGCCACGCCTGCTCCATCCGTAGCCACGTTGAACAGTGTCGATCTTGTGGGGGCGTTGAACCTTCTGTTCGAAACAAGGGCAGATGGAGCGACATATAATGGAACGGTCATTGAACTGGTCGAGGCCACTACTGATTCTGCAACCGATATCGATGTGAGCTACGACGGGCCGATGAATAAGTTGACCATCACCCTACCTAGCAATGGCACGACCACGATTCAGATTCTGAAGGATAAACTGGATACGCTGTCAACGGCCATGGGCGACGACAACATGAGTCCATTCGTGTTGAACATCTCTAGTTTGAATGCCACCCAACGTGCGTTTGAGATCGATGTGACTGGTACGTTGAACAAGACCAGTCCTGCCAGCTCGGGAGGTGGTCAAAGCGCGAAATCCACGGGCACAGTTTCTAATGTGGACATTCGGACGTCTGTGAACCTCACCTTCACCGCTTCCTCCAATTCTTCTGCCTACAACTCCAATACCATCAATCTACGTGAGCGGAATACCGCCAGCGCCACTGATATCGATGTAGTTTATCCTGGCACTGGCACGACATTGACCATCGATCTTCCGAGGAATGGATCGCAGACTCTTGCTCAGCTGATCGACAAGGTGAACAACAATAACCCAGCTGGAAGTGACGGCGATGATGTCAGCCCATTTGATATCACATCACCAAATGTGACTTTGACCGCCTTGGAAGTCGAGGTGAGTGGGAGTAATTCGACCTTGGCAACAGGCGCCAGCAATTCAGCAGGGACGGACGGTGTTGCACGAGCGACCGTAAGTATCGGTGGAACAAACGTTGTTTTCTCCGCGGCAGCTACAGGGACCAGCTGGAATGATGTCCGAGTGAAGGTCGTCGATGTCGAAGCGATCACCGACACCACCGCCATTGCTCAGTATGATGCCACCAACAAAGTTCTCTTGGTTCTGATCAATAACGGTTCTACAACCTTGAACGCGATCGAGACCGCAGTTGACGGTGCTATGGGGATATCACAATTCACCGTGGTGGCCTCTGGAGCGACGGGTATCAGTCTTGCGAGTGATGATGATTCCGCTTCATCGACTGATGCGGTCGCGGCAAGCAAGACCTTCACGGTGGTCGGACCCTCTACTAATTTCGTAGTCACAGCAACGACGCCTGGAATCGCTGCTAATAGCTACTCGATTGAGTTTCGCGATACTGGCGCCGCAATGGATTCTGCGACTTGGAGTGGTAACACTCTGATTGTTACCATTCGTAATGGAGTGACCACACGGGCGCAGATTGCCAACCTCATCACCGACACGAACTCAGGCTCGAAGGACGTGACGGTCTCCGTCCTGACTGGGAACACCGCTGCGCATCCTTCCAGTGTTTCAGTGACTCCGGGTGCATCTCCCGTCTTCGAGAAAGCGCTGCTGGTGGCTGACGGTGAAGGAAACGACATTCTTTTCACTGCGAAGTCCGCCACGGTGACCAATTGGACTATTCGCTATGTTCGCGGATCAGCGTTGGCATTGGCCTATGGTGCGAATCCAGACAGCGGGGGGGCGCTTACCATCACCATTACCGAGACAGCCAAGGCGGTTGACGTCGTCAACTTTGTGAATTTGGACGCCATGGTTAAGTTTAGCGCATCCACGACCGATCGGGATGTCGGAACCGTGGCGCAAGGTCAGGGCACCTTTGCCTTTGGTCTTCAGGAGTTTGCGATTGCTGGTGCCGATGAGTATCGCCCCACGCTTACGCGGGCTGTGGGTAATACGCTCTTCTTCCTGGGTAACAACTCGGATGAAACGCTCTATAAGATGGCACCGGGTGATGCGACCCCTCAGGCGGTGGCCCTGCCTCAGGCTGATTTTGAACATCTGACGGTGATTGGAACGACGCTCTACTTCGTGGCGACCACGACGGACAACACCTTGCGTCTCTTCAGCATGGGACAGAGCGACAGCAATGCGACACAGGTTGCCGCTCTCACGATTGCTAAGGGTGACAATGCTCAGACCAATCTGACCAACGTCGGTGGCACTCTCTATCTTGTGGACGGTGCAAGCTCAGCTGCAAGAAACGCCTACAAGGTCAGTGGCGCTATGTTGGTGCAACTGGATGGTGTTCAGTCCCAGGCAGCAGTGACATCACCGGGTAATTTGGTCACGCGGGATGGGAAGCTTCTCTTCTCCCTGGGTGACAATCAGATTTGGGAGATGAATTCGGCGGGCGGTAACGAGGCTGGCCTTGTCGATCCGGGTATGGGAATCACTCTTTCGGCCCTTGATCATTTCACCGTTGCGGGAACAAGGCTCTTCTTCTCCAGCGGTGGGCGTTCGCTCTACGTTTACAATGGGGCCTCGATCGCCTTGGTGAAGGATCACACGAGTGCAGTTATGGGTGGTGTGGGTGAGGTGGGTGGACTTGCGGGCACGTTGTTCATCTATTCAGCACGCGGCGGTTCGAACACCAAGCTCTGGGCTTACAACACGACCACAAGCATGGTTGGCACTGCAGCCGTGACATCTCACGCCGGACAGATCCTTGAGATGGTTAGTGTTGGTGGCCGCGTTTATTACACCACAGGCGACGGCAGAAGCACGTTCGAGGTGGAAGGGCAGCTTTATCCTGTGAATCGGCTTTGGGGAACCAATGGCACAGGAACCAATCGTTTCATGGTGCAGAACTCGGCGGACAATTCTCAGATCAGCAACGTCAGGAATCTGGCTGCGCTCGCCACGTATGGCACGTTTACCGGTTTCAATGGTGAACTCTGGCGTTTCGCTCCTCCTGTGAATGTGATGACCAACGAGACCTTTGCGGATCAGCTGGACACGCTAACCGAGGGTAGCCTGCCTTCGTTTAACTGGGCCGTCTTGGCGGCTGAGGGAGATGGCGTTGTCACGGTGGGTGATTACAGCACTGCCGTTCTTCAGTCTGGTGTTTCTCAGGCTGGGGCTTCGTATGTGGATTTGACTGATGCAGTCAAATCCGCCTTTGAGGCCGGTTATACTCGAATCTCGTTGAGGGTCACAAAGGCTGCTGAGGACTTCTCTTTCGAGAGTCTCAGTAGTGATCCTGATTCGGGAAGTATTCTTGAAGTGGTGACAGGACGTCGCGATGGGATCTTGGCAGATCTCTATTCTGAAGCAGGTCGTAGAATTGTGGAGGATGCTTCGCTGATCGACATGCGATCATTGGAAGGAGGAACTTACTTCCTGCGAATCCACGATCCGTATGGAGATCAGGGATCTGACAATGTGTTGCTTCCGGACGGGCGACAGATCCCAATGGGCGATGCTGCTGTGGCTTCGGGTGGCGAGCTATACTTTGCTACCACGGATGCACTGTATCGTGTTGCTGGTTCCAGAGCGGTTGAGGTTTTGAGGGGCGCCGGGCTGGGCGTTGGTAGTGTTGAGAACCTCAAGGATGTTGATGGCTCTTTGTTCTTTGTTAGTGAGTCGGGCGGAAGCAGGGATATCTGGACCATTCGGAACGGTGCCGCGAAGCGGGTTACCGCCTTGAACATGGCATTGACTCCGTTTGGTTTGACCGAGGTGGAAGGTTCCTTGTTCTACTTGGTGGACGAGCCTGTTTCTACTGCCACGACACTTGCGGATGAACTTTCCAGCGGTTCAACAACTTCACAAGCCACAGGATCGTTTGTCCTTGATGGTCAGACGATCACGCTGACCTCCATCGCAAAGACCGCTGACTTCAATGGCTTGGATGTCAATGTCACCAACACGGTGGCGGCGGGAATGGCAGCCACTGTAGCCCTCGACAAATCGGGCGGGGCCACCGATTACGTATTGAGAATTGATGTCAGAAGTGACGGCACGACTTCGCTGAAAGAGCTTTTGGATGCGATCAATGCGTTGGGTGAACTCAAGGCTGTCTCTGAGTTCGATCTTAGGGTGGTCAACACCGGCCTGACGGATTCCTTGGTTGAAGCTGTTTCCAATCCGGACAACTTGATCGAGATCGGTTCACGTCTCTATCTCACCGAGGGTGGCGTTCTGTCTTGGAGTGATGGATCGGATGTGTTTACTCCAATGCTGAGTCAATTCTTTGATGGTACACAGGTGTCCGATCCTGTGGCATCCATCAACGGTTTTCTGTTCTACCTTGTGGACAATGCTCTGACCAACCGTGTGGAGCTGTGGAAGACACCGGTAACAGCAGGCGGAGATCAGGAGAATGTTTCCGGTCAACTGGTCACGTCCTTGCCTACCAATACAGATACGCCTGATTTGATCGGCGCTGCAAACGGTGTACTCTACTTCACTGTCCAACGCGTAGGGGCTGTTCAACTCTGGCGCTCTGACGGCACTACCTCCGGAACAGAACGTGTTGACCTGTTTGATCTGGATGGAACGGCGTTGACCGGGAACAACCTCCCTGGAGAAGCAGATCTACTTACGGTCGAATCTCAGTTCCGTATTCGTATCATTGATGACGGAACACTCACTTCCGACACTGCTGTGGCCTCATACAATGATGGCGTTCTGACCGTGAATGTGGATCGTTCTATGACCACGACGGCGACCATAGCCAATGAGGTTTCGAAACTCTTCGGATTCCTGGTTTCCGGAGGAAGTGGATCGTTGTTGCCTGGGGCAGGATTAGTGACCGGTGTGCTTTCAGGTGGCGTAAACGCAGTCTATTCATCTTTCGATATTGCCCCCAGTGGAATTGAAAATGACTTCGTTATCCGTGCTGCTGAAGATGGCCCTGCATGGGATGGCGTGTCGTTGAATTGGATTCGTAGGGACGTTGGTGTCGACTACGACGGCACCACGTTGCGACTGACCTTCAATGCCGATTCGGTTACTGCAGGGGACATTGTAACTGCAGTGAATGCGCTGCCGGGTTGGACGGCGGCATTAGAGTCAGGCAATGATGGAACGGGATTAATTTCGAAATCCGAACTTTCTCTATTGAGACCTGTGTCTGCCGGCGGTGATGAAAATACCGCCTCTCGTTTCGAACTTAGCGCCAGTGGGGCGAACAACGACCTAGTTATTCACTTTGTTGGAAACGGAGCGACCAACAATGGAAGGTCCCTTGAGTTAACCCACGACAAGGTGCTCGCGAGCTATGACAGCGAGGGACGGGTTCTGGAGGTCTTTGTGAGCGGCGAGGTGAGCGCGGCTGATATTGTTTCCGCTGTTGGTGATCTCAGCGATTGGAGTTCGTTCTTTATGGCGGGTAATGACGGCTCAGGTGTGGTGGATATCACTGACCTAGGGACCTCAGATTCGATTTCTTCCGGCGGTGTCCTTGGTGTGGCTCCGACATTGAACCTTCGATTGCCTGGTCTGGATAATGATCTGAAGTTCTCTGGAAATCGTTTAAAGGGAGCTGACCTGAATCTGACCATGGTTCAGGTGGTTGATACTGGTAAAGTGAACAATGGAACTGCCTCTGCTTCGGTCAATGGATCGGTGCTTACCATCGACATTGAGGGCGGCGTCACAAAGGCGACTGAAATTGTTGCGGGGCTCTTCAGTCAGGCGGATTTCTCAGCCGAGTTAGACAAGTCGGTCGAGGTGCTCAATGCCGGGGCTGGAGTGGTGTACGTAACTCCGCAGACTGATGAGGTTGGCCTTTTGACGCTTGAAGACAGTGGTGGTGGTAATATCACTATTGCCCGCGGAAGCATCTTCTTCACGGTAAGACAGGGAGGCAGTTCCTCACTATGGACCGCGAGAGGGGATCAGGCATGGCAGGTAGCTACGTCTTTGCCTGGTATCACGGATGTTTATCAGCAGGTGGGAACGGATCTGTATTTCGTGTCCAACAACGAATCAGCACCTAGTCTCTGGAGAACAAGCACGGACGACCAAGGGGTATTGACATTCATTCAAGTCAGCAGCCTTCCGGGTAGGGTTGATCTGATGCAGACTGTCGGAGATCGACTCTACCTGGCGATTGATAGAACCCCTATGGATACATCTGATGGCGTGGATCTCTGGGTGTCGTATGAATCGGAATCTGGTCAGTTGACGCATTATCTTCGAAGCTTCAATGGACCGATTGAGGACATGGTTGCAATCGAAGATTCGACATACGCGACAATTGGTTCCCGGACTACAGAAAGACAAGTGCGTATTGATGGTGTGTTATTTGTTTCTGTGAAGATTGCAGGGGAAGCACAACTCTGGCGGATCTATGACAATACCGAGCAGTATACGGCTAAACTTCTTTATGCGACGGATAATACAGATGCGTTGTCCTCGAACGACATCCTCAGAGGGTTAACAGTTTCAGGTAATACGTTGTTCTTCGAAACGGGCTCTGCCCAGATAACCAAAGTGCAGGCAACCAGCGACAAAGTTGATCTGTTCTACAGTGGAGCCTTGAACGGATTAGTTGATGTGTCTGGGGATCTATATCTGAATGACGGCACCACATTGCGCAGATTGAATTCGTTGACCGGTAACCTTTCATTCGAGATCGAGACTTGGGCGCCGCTTGCAGGTGCCACCCATCCGGAGAGTGATCGAGATGTGATTCACGGTGGTGAAGGTGAGGATATCCTTATCGGTAATGCAGATCGGGATAGAATCTTCGGCGAAAGCGGTGTCGATTATTTCATTGCGGAACTCTATGAAATGCGAGACCGGGACAATGCCGAACTCTACGGACTTCCTAATCAGGCTGAATTCTCGGTGATTCAACCTCGACCGCTCGACCCAGAGGTTTTGGTGATTGATGATCAATTGTTGGGCGCACTGGCCCGTGCCGCTGGGCTTCCTGTGACATTGGATGAACCTTCACAGTTGATCGCTCATGACAAGGTCTACGCCAGTACTCTCTTTACGCTATTGAAGCTCGATGCCTCAGGTTTGAATATTGATGATCTTCGCGGTCTTCGTTTCGCGTCCAATCTCGAGTTCCTCAACCTAAATGGCAACAAACTGGAGAATCTGAATGAGTTGGTTCCAGCAATCGACCCGGTGACCGGTGCATCCGTAGGAATGCGGAATCTTCAATACCTAGCCTTCGATAACAATACGCCAGCTAGTGGTAATTCCAACATCAGTAAACTTGCTGATGTTCAAATCAGCGATTCATTGAAGTCGCTGACTATGGACAACAATACGTTTGCCGATTCGAGCTACTTCGATGTTGTCAGTGGCATGGGTTCTCTAACGTTCCTCAGCCTCAACAACACAACACCTGCTATAACGCAGAACCTGGGGCATGTAACATCGGGTAACTCGCAAGTAGAGACAACTTCAGGCGAACAGGTTGAGTTGCCAGATAAGACATTGATTCTAAGTGCGGGTGGTAGTGCATCACGCCGTCTTGACGCTGCCGGAACGGCGGATATCAGCGAACATTTCAGGTTGAGTGTCAGTGGAGGCAATTTGGTGGTCGAGTACCTGATCAACGGTAGTGTCGATAGGACGGAAAATCATCTCCTCGTGGACGTTGGTCACATCTTCTTTGACGGAGGTCTTGGAAATGATGTTTTGGAGATTGATGCCGCCGTGAATATTCCAGTCACGGCGTATGGTGGAACAGGCAATGATATCCTTCAGGGCGGCATCTCGGCCTCTGGCAATAAACTGTATGGTGGAAAGGGCAATGATACGTTGAAGAGCACCTCCGCCCCGGATGTGTTGACCGGTGGCACTGGAGATGATCGCTATGTACTACTGCCAGGATATGGAATGGATCAAATCGTTGAATTTAACAATCAGGGTTCGGATACCTTGGATCTCTCAGGATTGGGTAATCAGGATTTAGTTGTTGATCTTACGGTAGGAACAACTGCTGGTGCCGGGAATGTGGTAACCCACATTGGCAATCGGATTGAACACTATCTCACTGATTCAGCGGGAACCTCCGAAAGGAAATTCCGTGTCGACCTGGATGGAGACACTCTGACCCTCGCAGATGGGCGTTTTGTCAGAGGATCGGACGGCAGTGTCAGGATATCCGGATTCACGGATATGGAATTGCTTCTCGATGGCGGCACATTGACTGTCGATGAAGAGGTCAGCCTGGAAGGAGATCTGATCGTTCGTTCGGCATCATTGAACCTCAAGGCATCGGTGAAGAGTGATAACATGTTGCTTGATTTAACGAATCCGTTACTGGTTTCACAAGCTGACGCTACAGGCGATGGGGCAGGTAACTTGATTGTGATTGAGGCCAATAATCTCCGCATGGTCCACGATGGTGGTGTTGGGCTTTTCGAGTCCCCTGTGTTTGTAAACACAGATGTGCTTGAGGTCATCACGCGTGGCGTTGGAAGCAACGCCGCTGGTACATTCCTGGTTGAACTCGATGGTACACAAGTGGGTGACGTATCCATTCCTGGCTATGCAGATTCCGATTGGGGTATCAAGACACTGGGCGGTGATGTCACGCTCCTGAATCTGACAGGGCTTCTAGAAATCAAAAATTCTCTGAGCACTGATCCGGGCATTGAAGCAGGTGGTGGTGACATTGTTCTGACCACGGATCGGATAAACATCGAGGATGACATCCGGAGTTGGTATCTGGGCGAAACGGGTGGTTCTGATGACAAGCGAGGAACTCTGGTGCTACAGCCTCTAAGCCAGTTCGAGAGAATCGGCATGGGACAGGGGGCTTATCCAGGTCTGGAGACCGCGATCTTCCATCTGACGAACAATGAGTTGAATCACATAATCAACGGGTTCGCTGGGGCTGCCGATCAGCAGTATGATGGCATCACGATTGGACGTGCCGATGGTCGTCACAAAATTGAGATTGGAACCTATGCTTATCGTGACTCAGTCACTGTTCGCGCGCCGAAGACACCGGGAGGTATCCATGTGGTGGGTGTGTTCAGCACGATCGGTGACGCGAGGATCAAGTTTGTTGGTTCTTTCTCAACAACTACCTTGGCCTCTGATGTCTTCACAAACGGTGATGATAAACTCTTCAATGATGCGGTTCAGGTGGATGCAGGAAAGAGCGTAATCATCAGCACGGGACCTCTGGGTGGTGACATCACCATTGAAGGCCGCCTAGATGGATTGGCAGATGGTGCCGGTTTGGCCGAGAATTTGACGATTATCGCCGGCACTGGAAATGTCGTGATCAAGGGCGACGTCGGTGGCGTAGAACCATTGGAGAATCTGACAATCGTCTCTGCAGGTGAAGTGACAATTCACGGCAGCGTTAATGTCCGAGGTGAGTTTAGGATCATTAACACCACCGGTGCTGTGCTTCTGGGGGATGCTCTAATGGTCGGAGGTCCGGTAGGCGACGTCACAGTGGGGACCATGAATCTGCACAGCGAAGCGAACATTGTCTTCGAAGGGAACGTGGACATTGAACGCGTCTCATTTGCCGATCTCATCATGGATGAGGCTGATATTCTTGCAGCCATGACCTTGACGTTGGACGTGGACGGTATCACACGTTCCTTCGCGTTGACTGGAGTAATCGCCGGAGATGGATCTTCACTCGTCTCACGACTCAACGCCAACACCACCTTTGACGCACTTGGCCTGGTGGCTTCATGGAATGAAAGCACGAAGGTGTTGGGTGTTTCCGATATCAATGCGCGGATTTTATCGAATGCGACAGCGAACAATGGTGCTCTTGACTCAGCGAGTTATCGCAATGATCCGGCAGCAACCCTTGAAACGGCCAATGCATCTGGTGACATCACCTTCAAACGCAATCTCACCACTCAAGGCGATCTGGAATTCAAGGGTGTGGACGATTTGATCTTCAATGGCACTACCGCAATAGGTGGCCAATTGAGACAGCTTGCTGGTAAGACCTCGACCACATTTAAGAATGGAGTGACCGCTCAGTCCTATGACGTGAACACTCGTGAACTTAACTTTGATTCAACCGTCTCGGTCAACAGCGGGTTTGATGTGCTTCTCACGGCTGATGAGATCAACTTCAAGGGTGGTGTCGGATCCGTTACCAGCAATGGCACCGACACCAGTAAATTAATATTGCGCCCACGGAGCGCCACTACCCCGATCAAACTTGGAACGGCTGCAGGCGTGAGCACTACGGTGTTGGATGTCAGCACTGAAGATCTTAACGCCATCAGTGCTGAATTTGCTGAAGTGATTTTTGGTTGGGAATCAGCATCCGATCCGGCTGTGGCTGAGAGTGAGACAGCCCTTACTGTGGTGACCTCGGGAGGAGTGGACAGTGCGGCTGCCTCCATTGAAATACGTTCCCCTGGCGACGATAACGACCTGACGTTTACCGCAACAACAGCAGGTAGCACTTGGAATGACGTGATCATCCGCATCATTGATGACGGAACGTTTACGATGGATGAGGCTGAAGTGCGCTATTACGACGCGGCCAATCCGCTGAATGCTCTGGATCCGCGCAAGATCCTCGAAATAAACGTTAGTCTCACGAACACAACTGCTGCGACCATTGTGGATGCGGTGAACAATCACACCAAGATGAACTCCACCAACGTCGAGTACACCGCGGGTAGTCAGCCATTTGCTGCTACTGCTGGCTTGGACAATACCGGCGGGATGGGTGTCTATGTAACAGTGATTTCGAATGCTTCTTCTGGAGGGTCTGATGTCGCTTCAGCTTCTGGCACGGTGGCCTTGTCAGGCATCAATAATGATCTTCTCTTTACTGCCGTTTCCAATGGGGCGGCCAGCAATGGATATTCGATAGCCATCCTTCATGCGGATGTAGCCACGATCGATTTCAACCACGACATGGCGAACAAAGTGATTACTATCAAGGCGCGTCTTGTTGATTCCCCTCAGGGCCTCAGACATACCCACGGGGAGCTAGTGACAGCTGTTGCAGGAGCGTCGCTGCCATTTGTGTTAAACGGCACGCCGGATGTCAGTGATCTGGGATTTGTCGGTGAAATTGAGATCGGACAGGGGGCTTCGCTTAACCAAGCTGTTTACCATGCGACGTCCATTCGTGTGAGTGGCAATCATGCGGTGGCTGACAGTATCGTGATGAATACCCTTTACGGTTCGGTTACCACACCGGGGACCGCGATCCTGACAACTCCGTCACTGACGGTCACTGCAGCAGGTGGAGTGGAACTAAATACCGCGGTAGCAACCCTGGACGTTCGTTCAATTGCCAATGGAAACATCGTGATCTCAGAGTCTGACAACGTGAGAGTTCACCGTTTGCTCGCGGTAATGGGTGATATCTCCCTGTTCACGAACACGGGCAATATCACTATTGAGGCCTCGCAGAGCGGAGTAAGGGCTCTCGGTAGCGACATTCTTCTGGAGGCAGCTGGAAGTATCGCTCAGAACGAAGAGATTTACAGCAATGCCGGATCGGTTCATCTGCGCGCCTTGGGTGGAGTAATCACCATGGGTACGGATGGCGAGACAAGCAGTGACGGAGGAAATATCCGTTACTTCGCGATGACGGACTTGAACATCCGGACCATCAATGCAGGAGCAGGCAGGGTGAGTTTGGTTGCAGATACAGGAAGTGTGCTTGATGCAGATGCAGCTGTCTTGAATGTTACGGCTTCTGATCTTCGACTGAAAGCTGCAGGAACCATCGGTGCAGGAACGGATGCCTTGGAGATTTCAGTGGGCACGGTTGCCGGAGAGGCCCAGTCGTTCTTCCTGAACGAGGCGAATGGTGTCTCCGTTGGGGCAGTGAGCGTGATGGTCGACTTCCTGAATCAGGATGGGAATTCAACCAATCGTGAGGATGAGACCCTGACTGGGTTGGTCAGCGCCAGTAATGGATCGATTGTCCTTAGTGCGGTTGCGGGAGATATCAATGTGAATGCGGTTGTGAATGCTCACGGATCTGGAAGTGTCCGTTTGGATGCCCTCGCGGGATCCGGCAGCGTCACTTTGAATGCAGTGATCTCTTCAGCGACCGGACATATCAATTTGGTGGCAGACGGGACGGTTTCACAAATGGCTGGAGGTTCTATCCAGACAGGTGGAGGCACGGTGAATGTTAGCTCCCTCAATGGCGCTATCACCATGGCCAACACGACTACCACCTCGGTGATGGCTGGGGCAATTCGGTATATCGCTTTAGGGGATATCACCCTGGCCAGTCTTTTAGCGGATGGAGGATCGGTGGCGGTTGTAACATCTGGCTCTGTTCTGGATGGTGGAGATGGACATCTTGAGGTGTTGGCATCAACGCTCAGAATGACCGCTACTAATGGAGTTGGCACGGACAGTAACCTGATCGAGATTGATGTTTCTACGTTGACGGTTTCGGCTGGATCAGCTGGTGTCTTTGTGCAGGAAAGTGGCGAAGTTATCGTCGATACCGTTGCTGCAATTGCCGTGCAGGAGGTCTTGTTGGACGGAACCACACAGAACCTCGTTCTTGCTGGATTGGAATCAGCCTCTCAATCAGATCTTTCAGCAACAGGTGCGGGAGACGTGGTGCTCCAGACTCTCAATGGTGGTATCACCATTCGTGACAGCGTTCTGAACGATTCAGGAAACATTCTGATCAAGTCGCAGACAACCGGCGCGAATGACAAATTGATACTGCTGGAATCGGGGATTACCTCAAATGCTGGACACATCTCACTGATAGCAAATGGTGGGCTTGTCTTTGAAACTGCTGGCGATGTTAGTACGGCAGGAATTGGAACCATTGATATTGAAGCGATCAATGGTGCGATCCTGATGAAGGATGCTTCATCAAACAGCACTCGGGTTGTTTCAGCTGGCGGTAACATCCGATTGAAAGCTTCTCAAGACATTACACTGGGACACATCAATGCTGGAGGAGGTCTGGTAGTTGTCTGGTCGGATCTAGGAGCGGTTGTCGATGGAGGAGAAACGGATTTGGATATCCAGGCAGCAGGAGTGAGAATCGATGCGCAGATTGGTATTGGCACAGGTGCGAATCACCTTGAAACGGCAGTTGGAACTTTGGCTACAGTCTCGGGATTGGGCGGTGTGTTTGTGACTGAGAGTGATGCGCTTGTCATAGGTCAGGTAGCAGTTGTCTTAGTGAACCGCGTGGCAAGCAGCGGGGCAGTTGCAGCTGAGACTGATGCAGCGGCGCTCAACGGAGTGGTAACCAATCTTTCCAGTGGCAAGATCGTGGTTCGGACGTTGAACGGCACGATGACCGTTGACCAACCAGTATCTGCAGACGGAACCGGCGTTGTCCTTCTCTCTGCTGGAACCACAGGCACGAATGATAAAGATTTGGTTCTAAATGCCTCTGTTTCATCTGGTACCGGGCGGATCAGTCTGCTCGCTAATCAAGATCTGCTACAGGCTGCAGGAGGAAATGTCACTACAGGTGGAGGAACGGTGGATGCGGAGGCGTTCAATGGAGGAATCACCATGGTTGATGGTGTTCGCACTCGAGCCTCTGGTGGTTCAGTTCGTTACAAGTCTGCCGGTAACATACTTGTTTCAAACATCGATTCACCAACCGGTGCCGTCAGCCTAATCAGCACGAACGGAAGCATCCGAGATAACGGGAATACCCATGTAGAGGTCAACGCAACGAGTCTGCGTGTGAAGTCAGAAAGCGGTTTCGGGCTCTCGACTGATCAATTCGATACCTCAGTGCAGACGGTAGCTATCCGCGTGACTAACGGACCTATCTTCCTGTCTGATGTGGATGCCCTGGTTGTTGGTTCCGTTGGTCCGATCGTTACCTATCGTATCTCAACTGCTGGTTCTAGCTCGTTGCAGAGTGACTCCATCCAGACGGGCGCACTGATTGATTCCGGTGCCCATGATCTTATTGTTTTGGCATTGGCAGGAAACCTGACAGTAGATCAGACGGTTTTCACAAAGAGTACAGGGGATATTCGATTGGAGGCTCGTGGTGTTAACTCAGACTTGAAGATCGATGGAATCGTGCGGACCCAGGGTGGTAACATCAGTTTAATAGGTGGACGCAACGTCCGCCTGGAAATTGCTGGCGATGTCGATACCACTAGCGGAACGATCGAAGTTGAAGCGCTGACAGGCAGCATTGCGATGTTGGATAATGGTTCGACCACCAGCCCCGATACTGCACGGATTGTTACTACAGGAGGGGCTGTAAGACTTGCTGCCGGTACTGATATTACGTTGGGAGAAGTTGGCGTAGGAACTGGCACTGTAATGATCAATGCTGGTGGCTCCATTATTGATGGCGGAGACTCAGGACTGGAAGTTACAGCAACCTCCCTGAGGATGACTTCGGGCTTGGGCATAGGAGCCAACGATACCCTTGAAGTTGATGTTACACGCGTTGCTGCTCAGGCGGCTGCAGATGGGGTCTTTGTCTTGGATACAGATACGTTGATTGTCGGAAGTGTTAGCGAGGTTTCGGTGAATCGCGTAGCTGAGAACGGCAGTCTGGGTAATGTTCCATCGATGTTGTCTGCCGATCTTGTAGGTGTAACGACAACGGCTGGTAATGGATCGATTGTCGTTAGAACAGCTACTGGCGCATTGACCATCGATGAAGCCGTATCAGCGCATGGTGTTGGAAATATTCTGTTAAAGGCAGCTGCTTCACTTTCATTGAATGATTTAGTCACCTCGACCAGCGGACATATCACGATTGAGGCAGTATTGAACGTTGTTCAAGTTGCAGGTGGTGATATCCAAACCGGAGGCGCTGGTACCGTCTATATAGAAGCTGCTGGAGGGCATTGGACAATGTTCGATGGTGCGCTAGTCACAACCGCGGGAGGGAATGTTAGAGCGGTTGTAAGTGGGGATCTGCTGTTGGGTGGAGTCCATGCGGTCGGAGGGGCCGTTTCTCTGATAACGCAGACGGGAAGCATTCTAGATAACGGAGATGCTGATCGAGATGTCATTGCCTCTGAACTCAGGATGACAGCGGAGGTTGGCGTAGGAGCAGAGGGAGATCATTTGGACATCAATGTGACCTCTTTGACAGTTGCGGCGAAGGGTGGCGGTGTCTTTGTTGGTGATAGCGATACACTGACAGTTGGCACAGTTGCTCAGGTGAGCGTTTCTAGAGTGCAGGTCGATGGCAGCGTTCTCAATGATCAGGACACAGGACTTTTGAGTGGCCTTGAGACTTCGGCAGGTAACGGAGATATTGTTCTAAGTGTGGATTCAGGATTGTTGACCGCTGCTCAAACTATCGTCGCTCATGGCTCTGGTAATATTCGATACGAAGCCAAGGCTGGGAATCTCGTTCTTGATGCGCCGACACAAACAACGACTGGTTACATTTCGATTTTGGCCTCTGGTGATATTCGCCACGGCGTCTCAGGTCACGTTTCAACAATGGGAGGCACCGTGGATATTGATACGACGGGCGGGGCATTCACCATGACAAACGGAGCACTGATAGATGCTGGTTTCGGAAGCGCGCGCGTTGTGGCTTTGAGTGATGTTAATATAAGTGGTGTTGCTGCAGCACGGGTTCAATTGACCTCCGCATCGGGCAGTATTTTTGATAATGGTGATCTCTTGATAGATATTGTAGCTACGGACTTGCGACTTATGGCAGCTGGGTCCGTTGGGACTGGCTCCAGTCACTTTGACATTACCGTAGAGAATGTTGCTGCAGATGTGGGGGCTGGTATCTATGTCACAGAGACAGACTCACTGAATGTCAGTGCGATCAATCCGCTTACCATTGATCGTGTGGCTGCCAATGCAACTACTTCGGTATTGGTTCTGCCAGTTGGAGAGTCGGCTCCTGTCGGAGGGGTTATCAGTGGCGCTTCGGGTCATGTGGTCTTGGTGACGTTGAATGGAGGGATCATTCTTAACGAGGGAACCTTCGCGGCAGGGTTTGCGATTACGGCAGACCAAGGAAATATCTTGATTGAGGCTCAGGGCACAGGGGCTGACTTGACAATGAATTCCGGAATCCGCTCTGCTGCTGGAAACATCAGTCTCCATGCTGTAACCGCATTGACGATGATGCCAGAGGCTGAAGTTGTCACCTCAGGCTCAGGAACTGTCGAAATCGCTGTTTCAGCAGGCGCCTTGCTGATGAGCGATAACGGTATGATGTCGGCTGATATTGCAACCGGAGGTGGTAACGTGAGGGTATCAGCGTCAGCCGATATCACGTTGGGTGGTGTGATGGCCGGAGCGGGATTGGTATCTTTGCAATCTACGTCGGGATCAATTCTCGATGGCGGCGACAGCAGTGTCGATGTGACGGCAAGTGGCTTACGTGTTACTGCAATTAACGGAGGAGTTGGTCAAGGTGTTGCTCATTTGGATACAGAATTGGTCCGGATTGCAGGTCGCGCCGGTGATGGAGGTTTCTTTTTGACGGATGCGACAGATCTTGAGATCGGAACGATAGCCGATGTTGTGGTGCGTTCGGTTGGGATCGATGGTTTATCGCCTTCTGGAAATGATCTGACTGATAATTCTATTTCAGGAGTGCGAAGCGCCGGTTTTGGCCACCTTGTCCTTGGAACTACGGACGGGCATTTGACGATTAACGATGACGTGATTGCTGCAGGTAGTGGTAATTTGCGCCTGACCGCTGGATCCGTAGCCTCAGACAAGGATGTACATCTGAATGCTACGGTCTCTACTGGATCCAGGAGTATCTCAGTCATTGCAGATCGAAATGTGGCTTTGACTTCAGCGGCTCGTATCACATCTGGCGGCACCATCGATCTTGGCGCACTCACTGGCTCAATAGTTATGACTGATGGTAGTGTGGCTTCAAGCGTCGGTGGGACAATTCGACTAGAGGCGGCGATGAATGTCTCACTTGCTTCCGTTAACGCTGGAAGCGGTCTTATTGGAGTCAAGGCAATTGGCGGAAGTATCTCGGATGCAGGCGATATCGGGGTAGACCTGATCGGTGGATCAGCTAGATTGCAGGCGGGTATTCAGGTAGGGACAGGCGTTAATGCCTTGGATACTACACTTGAAAAGATTGCGGTTAGAGCAGCTGGAGGCGGTATATTCCTCAGTGAAACAGATGCATTGGAAGTGGGAGCTGTTTCATCGGTTTCTGTGGCCCGGGTAACGCTGACAGGAAGCGCGCCGAGCGGCGAACAGCAGGTTGACTCAGCCATGGCTGGTCTGGCCACGACGAACGCCAATGGGCCTGTAGTGGTGGTTACTTTGAATGGTTCTCTTACAGTCAATGAATCGATCTCTGCCAACGGGGCTGGCTCCATTCGTATCGAAGCACTAACCTTCGGAACGAATGATAAGGACCTCATTGTAAATGCCCCAATCACTTCAGGAACAGGTTCTTTGACACTTATTGGAAACCGTCATTTGAACCAATCTGCAGTTGGCGATATTAGCACCACGGGAGGAACCATTGATGTCGAAACCTTCTTCGGATCGATCACGATGACCAACGGAGCCTTGAGCCAGACGGTCGGCGGCCACATTCGCTATCGTTCTTCCGACGCGATTGTCGTTGGCGGGGTGAGCGCCTCTGCGGTAAGCCTGATCGCTGTGAATTCCATAACCGATGGCGGTGATAATCATCTGGATGTCGATGCCAGTGTGCTGCGGGTGGATGTTGGAGGAGGCTTTGGAACGTCTGGCGATCATATGGAAACTGCAGCTGCCACCTTCGCTGGTGATGCAGGTAGTGGCGGTGTGTTTATGCAGGAGAATGACGGCCTGACCATCGGTGATACGGGTGCAATCACGGTTTCTCGGGTCGAAATTGACGGTGTGACGACGGTTCCAGTTTCTGACTCCAATCTCAGCGATGTCGTGACAACTGGAAGCGGTCCGGTCGTTCTGGTTACTTTGAACGGCATGGTGACCGTCACAGACGGAACGGCCACTGCCGACGGTGTCGGTGTCAGAAGTGCCTCAGGAAACATTCTTTTACAGACGCAGTCATCAGGCCTGAATCAAGATAAGGACATCGATCTTCAGGCATCGGTTGTATCCACAAGCGGATCCATCTCCCTCCTGTCGAATCGTGATACGCTCATCGGGGCGGCTGTGATTGTGGATACCAATATGAACGGAACGGTGGATGTCTTTGCCGAGAACGGTGCATTAAGTATGCACGACACAGCGCGAATTGAGGTTGAGAATTCTAACATCAATATCGAAACGGAATCTGGTATTTTGTTGGGAGCAGTCCATGCGGGCACAGGTCGTGTTTCAATGATCACGAACGCTGGAATTGTTGATGGGGGAGAATCACAACCGGATGTCATTGCAGATGAACTTCGAATGGTTGCTGCCATGGGCATCGGGAGCCTTGTTGATCCAATGGAGATCGAGGTCGTCAGAATCGCTTCACGTGCTGGAAATCAGGGTATCTATTTGGATGAGACCGATGACTTGATAATCACCGGTATTGCCGGTGTTCAAGTCAATCGAGTAGCCCTAAGCGGTGCAGTATCGCTCTTCCCGGCACCAGCTGCTCCTTTGATGTCTGGCCTTGTGACAACGTCGGTAGGAACTGTGCACGTTAAAGCAGGTGGTTCGATCACAACAACGAATGCCATCATCTCCGGTCAGGTGGCAGTCATTACGGCTCAAACCACGATCAACGTCGATACCGTGGTTGATGATCTCACAACGCTCTCCAACACAGGTGGCGACACGACGATTCGGGAGCAGGACGAGCTCAATGCGATTTCCCTGACTTCATTGGGTGGCAACATCATTCTTACCACAGGTGGCTATGTCCATGATACGGACGCCCAGTTGGATATTTCTGCGGATACCTTCACCGGAATGATCGGTGGTGCCTTCGGTCAGGTATCGAACCGCATCGAAACCGAGGTGAACGATCTGACTGTCGATTCATCAGATTCAAATGGAAGCCAGTGGATCGATGAGCAAACAGGGTTGTCCTCGCTGAATCTCAAGGCCGGAAGTGGTGATATTTACCTCTCAGCTGGAGGAACTGTCTTGGATTCTGATTCAGATGTCGACGTGATGGCGGATCTTTTCAATCTCTACGTCAACGGTGATTTTGGAACAGGTGTTTCACCGATCGAAACGTCAATCAATGACATCACCCTTGTCGCCGAGAACACCGTTGCGGGCGTATTCATGGAGGAAATTGACGGACTAAGAGTCGTTGCCTTAGGAACATCATTGATCTCTGGCACTGGAGGATTTGTGATGGTGGTGAAAAGCAGTTCTCTGACTATCGACGCACCGGTTTCTGTTGCCGGTTCGGGCAATATCCGACTTGAGACCGAGGGCACGGATATCCAGGGCAATGCGGACATCAGCAGCGCCAGTGGTCGTCATATCACGATCATTGGGCAGGTGGGTGTTGAGTTGACCACGGCGGCCGATGTGATCACGGGCGGAACCGGCACGATCAATGTTGAGGCCGAGACGGGCACGGTGACCATGAGTGATGATTCACGGGTTGTGAATGTGGATGGAGACATCCGGGTGGT